>URZI01000001.1 GCA_900552385.1 uncultured Collinsella sp.
GATCATGCCTAGTCTCGTGGGCTCGGAGATGTGTATAAGAGACAGACCATATATTGCAAAACACCCCCGAGCATATGTTCGAAAACACAATATGTTGTGTTTGCAGCAAAGGCGTGATGCCACCTGTAGAACCACGCCCGCGAACCTCAACCTTCAAGTTGACCTTGAGGCGATTTTTACGTCCCTTTACACGCCGTTCACATCGCCCCCAAACTCCCCCACCCACGACACACACGGCCCACCACCGCGTCGGTGTCTG
The DNA here is from genome assembly GCA_900552385.1 of uncultured Collinsella sp. Lineage (GTDB taxonomy): Bacteria > Actinomycetota > Coriobacteriia > Coriobacteriales > Coriobacteriaceae > Collinsella. The sequence continues at coordinate 260 of URZI01000001.1, forward strand.
GCGAAAAATGGAACGGGCCCCAGATTGCCCATGCGCGCAAAAGTGCGTCTCAGCAATCTGGGGCCCGTCCCCTTTAATATTTATAAATATGCAGGTCAGCGAGGTGCTAGCGATGTGCCAGCGGATGCGCCGCCAGATAGACCTCGGTCAGTTGCGTGCGGTCGACATGCGTGTAGACCTGCGTGGTCGAGATATCGGCATGGCCCAAAATCTCCTGCAGCACACGCAAGTCGGCACCGCCCGCGAGCATGTGGGTGGCAAAGGAGTGGCGCAAGGTATGGGGATGGAGCCCCACCAGCCCCACCTGGCGCCCATACCGCTCGCATATCGCATGCACGGCCTGGCGCGACAGGCGACGTCCGTTCTTATTTAAAAAGACCGCCGAGGTCTCCGTCCCGTGAGCATGGGCGGCCAGGAGAGTGCGCCCATCACCTATATAGTGTGTCAGGGCACGCGCCGCGCTTCCCACCAACGGGGCCAGACGCTCCTTGGAGCCCTTACCGCGCACCAGGACAAACCCGTCATCGATATGGATATCGCCCACATCGAGCCCAACCAGCTCACTCACGCGCAAGCCACAACCGTAAAGCACTTCCAAGATGGCATGATCGCGCAGTCCCATCTCGCCTTCGGGAAAGTCTTGATCGAGCAGCGCCGAGACATCCTCCACTGAAAGGTATTCCGGCAGGCGATCTGCCTTTTTGGGCAGGCGCAACGCCGCCGTTGGATTTTGGGCCACAGCCCCATCGCGCACCAAAAAGGCATGCAGGCCCTTCACGGCCGCAAGCGCACGCTCCACCGAGGCATCGGAATAGCCCCCATCGCGACGGTCGGCGACAAAGCCCTCCACGACCTGACGGGTCACCTCTTCAAAAGACACAATACCCGCCCGCTCCAGATAGGCGCAGTACGTCGTCAGGTCACGACGATAGGCCGCAATCGTGTTGCGCGCCAAACCCCGCTCGACCGCGAGGTAATCGAGATACTCCCCCGCCGCCACGGCGAGCGACGAGGGAGTAGCTTCGGTATGTTCCTTATTCGCCGGCACCCTTAGTCCGTAGCGAGGTTCATGGGTGTCACCTGCAGACGGTCGACACCCTCGTGCTGGCCGATCGAAGCGCGCACGAACTCGCGGAACAGCGGCTGCGGGTTGGTCGGGCGGCTCTTGAACTCGGGATGAGCCTGGGTTGCCACATACCACGGATGCACGTCGCGCGGCAACTCGACCATCTCGACCAGGCGCTCGTCGGGCGACAGACCCGAGATAACAAAACCGGCGTCCTCGAGCTGGTCACGGAAGGCGTTGTTGAACTCAAAGCGATGACGGTGACGCTCGTAGACGAGCTCCTCGCCATATGCCTCGCGAGCGAGGGTATCGGCGGCGAGCTTGCACGGATAGGCGCCCAGGCGCATGGTGCCGCCCTTCTCGGTCACGTCCTCCTGCGAGCTCATCAGATCGATGACACTATACGGGCCATCCGGATCGAACTCGGAGGAGCTGGCGCCGGCAAGGCCGACGACGTTGCGCGCAAATTCGCACACGGCCACCTGCATACCCAGGCAAATGCCCAGATACGGAATCTTGTGCTCACGGGCAAACTCGGCCGCGAGGATCTTGCCCTCCAGGGCGCGCTTGCCAAAGCCGCCGGGGACCAGGATGCCCGAGGCGTCGCCCAAAACCTCGGAGACATTCTGCTCGTCGAGGCTCTCGCCGTCGACCAGCTGGACGTCCACATGGCGATCGTAGAAGACGCCCGCATGGTGCAGGGCCTCGATAACCGACAGGTACGCATCGGGCAGCTGCGTGTACTTACCCACGACGGCAATCTTCACCTTGTCGGCGTGATGGTTGGCGTGATTCTGTTTGCGCAGGAACTCGTTCCACTCGCTCATGTCGCGCTCACGCGGGTCCAGACCCAGGCGCTCGCAAATGCGCAGGTCAAAGTCCTGCTCGGCAAGCAGCTGCGGAACATCGTAAATGCTCGCGCAGTCCTCGTTGGTAAAGACGCAATCGGTGTCGACGTCGCAGAAGCTTGCGATCTTTCCGCGGATAGCGTCATCGATATGGTGGTCGGAGCGCAGCACGATGATATCGGGCTGGATGCCAAAGCTGCGGAGCTCCTTGACGGAATGCTGCGTGGGCTTGGTCTTGACCTCGTGGGCGGCGGCGATATAGGGAACGAGCGACACGTGGATGTAGCAGACGTTCTCGGGGCCGGCCTCCTTGCGGTACTGACGGATGGCCTCGACAAACGGTTGGGACTCGATGTCGCCGATCGTGCCGCCCAGCTCGGTGATGACTACATCGGAGCCGGTCTGCTCCTCGATGCGGCGGAACTTGTCCTTAATGGCATTGGTGACGTGAGGAATCACCTGCACGGTACCGCCCAAAAAGTCGCCGCGACGCTCGCGGGCGATCAAGCTCTTATAGATGGCGCCGGTCGTAAAGTTGGAATCGCGGGTCAGGTTCTCATCAATAAAGCGCTCGTAATGACCCAGGTCCAGGTCGGACTCGTAACCATCCTCGGTAACGAAGACCTCACCATGCTGGAAGGGGCTCATGGTACCGGGATCGACGTTCAGATACGGATCGGCCTTCTGCATCGTTACTTTGTAGCCACGCGACTTGAGCAGACGGCCCAGCGAGGCCGCGGTGATACCCTTGCCCAGGGACGAAACCACGCCACCGGTTACGAACACATGCTTGGTCATATTGAGTTACCTGCGCTTCCCGTAGAAGTTGTTTATCCACATCTTACGGGTCTTCATTGTAATACTCGCGCCGCGGACCGTTCGCAATTTTTCTCGCGTGCGATTGCATTTCTCAATCTTGAAACAAAACGCCGCCCGGTTTCCCAGGCGGCGTCGCTATGGCAAGGGTTACATGCTGCTATCGATCAGCAACCTCGTCCTCAAGCATTTCTTGAACGAGCATGCCGGTACGGACGCCCTCAAGATACCACTCGCCACGTTCGGTGAGGCAAATGCCATTTGCAAGCTGACCGCCGTCGTCGCTATAACGCGAGACGACATCAATCATGCCTTCGGAATCCAAGCGATCGATTGCGGCGCGGGCACGATACGGCGAAACCCCCACGCGCTCGGCAAGCGTTTTGCGCGAGAAACCATACGGCCCGCCATTGTCTTCGGTTTGCTGGTCGATCTCCATCAACACCAGCACCTCGACACGCTTCATATCGTTGACACTCGCACGACCCTTGCCCGCCATAGCAGCCTCCTCAAACCGAGCACGAGCATCTAACGCGCCGTGCGCGACCGACACACCTCACGATGGCAGGTAATATCCATCATGCGGCATCCCGCTAAGGATGAAACAGTTACGGTTATTGTATACCGCTCAAATTGTTTCTAGGCAGGTAAACAGCTATTTTTCGCCGAAATAGGCGCTTTATTGATCAAAAAGCCGTACCGGGCGCTAACCCGATACGGCCAAAATGCAATGCAATTACCGCGGTGCTTCAAACTTAGCGATGGAAGAAACCGCGGCGCTCAAACTTGGGCTCGCAGCACACGTTGATACCCAGTTTGCGCAGTACCGTCTCGTCCGTCGGCGAGATAATCACGCTAAAGAAGGCATCGCAACCGCGCAGCTGCTCCAGGCCCGAAAGGACGCGAGCGGCCGTCTCACTCGTGGCCGAGGTGATCGACAGCGCCATAAGCGTCTCGTCGGTGTGGAGGCGCGGGTTTTTGCTGCCCAGGAAATGCGTCTTGAGCTTGCTGATGGGCTCGATCGCTTCATCGCTAATGACCTCGAGCTCAAGGTCGACGCCCGAGACATGCTTAAGTGCATTCATGATGAGCGAGCTCGCGGCGCCCAGGCGCGTGGAAGTCTTGCCGGTCACCACGGAGCCATCGGGCATGACCATGGCACCCACGGGACCACCCGTCAGCTGCTCCCTGGTGAGGGCTGCCGAGCGCGCCGGTGAGTAGTTCTTATCGATGCCGGCTTTCTTCATAATAATCTTGAGACGGTCGACTTGCTCATCGCCCACGCCGGTACGGCGCACATTTTCGACCGCGGTAAAGTAGCGGCGGACGATCTCCATCTTGGAAGCGTCGCGGCAGGCATCGTCATCGGTGATGGCAAAGCCGACCATATTGACGCCCATGTCCGTAGGGCTCTGGTAGGGGCTCTTGCCCAGGATCTTTTCCATCAGGGCACGGACTACCGGGAAGGCCTCGACGTCGCGGTTGTAGTTGACCGTGGTCTTGTTGTAGGCCTCAAGGTGGAACGAATCGATGATATTGGCATCGTCGAGGTCAGCCGTGGCGGCCTCGTAGGCAATATTGACCGGATGCGTCAGAGGAAGATTCCAGACAGGGAAGGTCTCGAACTTGGCATAGCCGGCGGCCGTGCCATGCTTGTGCTCGTGATAGAGCTGAGACAGGCAGGTGGCAAGCTTGCCCGAGCCAGGACCGGGGGCAGTGACCACGACGAGCGGTCGGGTGGTCTCGGCAAACTCATTCTTGCCGTAGCCATCGTCGGACACGATCAGATCGACATCGTGCGGATACCCCTCGATGGGATAGTGCAGCTTGGCGGGAATACCGAGCGCGTTCAGGCGGTTGCGGAACACATCGGCAGCAGGCTGCCCGGCGTACTGGGTGATGACCACAGCCGCGACAGCAAAGCCGTTGCCGCGGAACAGGTCAACCAGGCGCAGCACATCCTCGTCATAGGTAATGCCGAGGTCACCACGAGCCTTGTTTTTCTCGATGTGGTTCGCGTTGATCGCGATGATAACCTCGACATCGTCGGCGATGCTCTTGAGCATGCGGAACTTGCTGTCCGGTTCAAAACCCGGCAGCACGCGGCTCGCATGATAGTCATCGAACAGCTTACCGCCAAACTCCAAATAGAGCTTGCCACCAAACTGCGAGATGCGCTCCTTAATGTGAGCAGCCTGCAGCTCGATATACTTCGCGTTGTCGAAACCCTGGCGCATATATGGCTCCCATCCCGTTTCCATTTAATGTTCTAGGCGATTATAACGGAGCCCGCCCTCCCCGATACCCAGACCATCAACAGGCACCAACCAAACACGCCCACCGCAACCACCGGGGACCCGGGGTAGATCATTTGGGACGGGAAACAAGGCACTCAGCACCAACAATGAAAACGTCACAGGCAAAGCCAAAGCCAGCGAACGGGCACCAGAGCGAGCAAGCTACCCCCTGCACCAACAATGGCAGCGCCGCAGGTTGAGCATAAGCCAGCGAAAGCCCGCCAGAGTAGGCAAAGCGCCCTCTGCACCAACAATGGAAAGCGCCGCAGGCAGAGGACGGACAGCGAGCGCCGTCCAGAACGTACAAGTTGGCATGAAAAAGGCAAGGCATAGACCTTTTGGTCATGCCTTGCCTTTTGAATGACAAATTGTCGTTCTGGACGGCGCGCAGCGTCGACTGGTTGCGCGGTTCGTAGAACCGCGCAACATAAGTGCGCCCCCTCCTGCGCACGGAACGGAAGGGGGCTAAAGGTAGGAGTCTACCGGTGGGTTTACCCCACCGGACAGACGATGACCAGGTGATCCTCTACAGGATCGTCAAGGTTTCCGTGGGGTACCCGTTGGGTACTTAGATCAACACGCAGGCGACGGTCAGGATGATGGCGCAGACGACGGAGAGCGCGACGATGAGCTTAAGGGCGAACTTGAGCCAGGTCGTCCACTCGATCTTGGCCAGGGCGAGACCGCCCATGATGGCGCCGGAGGTCGGGGTGAACAGGTTCACGACACCGATGGCGGCGGAGAAGATCATGACCATGACCTCAGGCGAGAAGCCGAGCTTAACAGCCAACGGTCCCATGATGGGCATGGAGACGGTGGCCATACCGGAGGTCGAGGGGATCAGGAAGGACAGGCCGAAGTAGACCAGGAAGCTCATGGGAGCGAAGATCACGCCGGACAGGCCAGCCAGAGCATTGGCGGCAGCGTCGAGGACGAAGACGTCGAGGCCGGTGTTAGCCATGAGGACGGAGATACCACGGGCGAGGGCGATGACGAGAACAACGGACATCATGTCGGCAGCGCCGGTGATAAAGGTGTTAACGATCTGCTTCTCGGACAGGCCACCGATGATACCGATCAGGACGGCCATAAGGAAGAACCAGGTGGAAGCCTCGTCGAAGTACCACTGGCCAATGGGCAGGCCGGTGATCAGGGCAGACCAGCCCTGGACGACGGCGTTACCGTCGGCGTCGTAGACAGCGCCAGCGTCGAAGAAGTTAGCGACGCCCTCGTTGAGGTCGGCCAGCGGAATGAAGCCGACGATCATGACGACGAAGGTGAAGGCGAAGGCAATCAGAACACCCTTCTGACGACCGGTGAGCTTGACCTCCTTGTGGACCTCGGAAGCAGCCTTGCCGTGAGCCTCTTCGGCGTCCTTGAGCTCCTGCATCGACAGGATGGTGGAACCCTTGTCAGCCTTGACCTTCTTGGCGTAGCTCATCACGAAGAAGATGGACATAGCGGTAGTGACAATCCACAGGACGGCACCGAGGCCGATGATGATGGACTGGTTGACCTCAATGCCAACGCCGGTCAGAGCGTCGACGGCAGCGCCGACGGCGAACGGGTTAACCGTGGAGCCCAGGCAGCCGCAGCCAGCGCCGAGCAGGACGGTAGCGGCACCGACCATGGGGTCGAAGCCAGCGGCCATCATGGTAGCGGCGAGCAGGGCGTAGAAGGGAACGGTCTCCTCGCACATACCATAGGTGGTACCACCGAGGGAGAAGATGAGCATCAGCACGGGAATGAGCATAATCTCGTTGCCCTTAAGCTTCTGCACCAGAACGGCGATGCCGTTGTCCAGGGCGCCGGTCTCGGTCATCATACCGAGGAAGCCGCCCAGGATCATAACGAAGAGGCAGACGGGCAGAGCGTCAGCGAAGCCCTTAATCGGGGCGGTGCAGAAATCGCTCAGACGGGCGGCAGTAACCGCGCCGCCGGACGTGCCGGAGACGATAACGGTAATCACTGCGACAATTGCCAGCAGAGCAAGAAGAATGGTGAACGATGAAGGCATACCGCGCTTTTTCTTAGCGGTCTCAGTCATAGTTCTCATCCCCCCTTCATAAATCATTTACTGATCTCGCCAGAAGCGGCTCTTCCGTGCCGTGCCTGCCGCTTGATGCGAGATTATTACCAGATAAAACCGCTCGGGGTGTGCAGCAATACACCCCGAGCGAGATGCTAGATGCTCTTACTTGAGCGTGGCGTACATGACAGCCTTGATGGTGTGCATGCGGTTCTCGGCCTCGTCGAAGACCTTGGAAGCGGGGCTCTCGAAGACCTCGTCGGTGACCTCCTGCTCGGTGATGCCGAACTGCTCGCACTTCTCGGCGCCAATGGTGGTGTTGGTGTCGTGGAAGCTGGGCAGGCAGTGCAGGAAGATGGCACCCGGGTTGGCCATAGCCATGACCTCGGAGGTGACACGATACGGGGTGAGCTGAGCGATGCGCTCGGCCCAGACCTCGTCGGGCTCGCCCATGGAGACCCACACGTCGGTGTAGATAACGTCGGCACCGGTGACGCCGTCCTTGACGTCGGTGGTCAGCTTGATGGTGCAGCCGTTAGCCTCGGCGATGGGCTTGCAGGCCTCGATGACGTCGTCAGCGGGCATGCACTCCTCGGGGCCGCAGGCCACGAAGTTCATGCCGAGCTTGGAGCAGACGACCATGAGGGAGCGAGCGACATTGTTCTTGCAGTCGCCCATGAAGACGAGGGTCTTGCCCTTGATGTCGTAGTTGAAGTTCTCCTGGACGGTCAGGATGTCGGCGAGCATCTGGGTGGGGTGCCACTCGGTGGTCAGGCCGTTCCACACGGGCACGCCGGACTTAGCAGCGAGCTCCTCGACGTCGTCCTGGGCAAAGCCACGGAACTCGATGCCGTCATACATGCGGCCGAGAACGCGAGCAGTGTCCTCGATGGACTCCTTCTTGCCCATCTGCGACGAACCCGGATCGAGGTAGGTGACGCCCATGCCCAGATCCATGCCGCCGACCTCGAAGGCGCAGCGGGTACGAGTAGAGGTCTTCTGGAAGAGCAGAACGATGTTCTTGCCCTCGAGATAGCGGTGCGGAACGCCAGCGCGCTTCATATCCTTGAAGTTCTTGGAGAGCTTGAGCAGGTACTCGATCTCCTCGGTGGTGAGGTCGAGAAGCTTGAGGAAGCTACGGCCGGAAAGGTTAACACCCATGGTTTGATTCCTTTCGAAGAAATGAATTACGTAAGTATTAGTGGTGCCCGTTTAACGGGCGAAGCCGGTGCGGTTGTAGGGGGACCGCACCGGAAACGGAAAGACTTAGAGGTCCTCGCGCCAGAAGGGCATGCTCATGCAGCGCGGGCCGCCGCGGCCGCGGGAGAGCTCGGCGGAGGGCACGACGAGAAGGTCCAGGCCCTCCTTGTACAGCACGTCGTTGGTGACGGTGTTGCGGGCGTAGACGCAGATCTTGCCGGGCTCGACGCACAGGGTGTTGGAGCCGTCGTTCCACTGCTCGCGGGAGGCCGCGATCGGGTCGCCGCCGCCGCAGGGGATCAGCTTGACCTGGTCGACGCCGGTGGCGTCCTCCAGGACGTGCTCGAGGGTGTCCTCGATCAGGCGGATGTTCACGTCGCCCGGGTTCTTGCCGGCGGTCAGCTCGTAGACGCGCAGGGTGCCCATGATGGCGGGGTGGATCGTGAACTTATCGACGTCGATCTGGGTGAAGACCGTGTCGAGGTGCATGAAGGCGCGCGAGACCGGGATGTCGAAGGCCAGGATGCGCTCGACCTTGGAGTCGGAGTTCCAGAAGATGTTCTGGGCCATGACGTCGATCGCGGCGGCCTGGGTGCGCTGGGAGATGCCGACGGCGAGGGTCTTCTCGTTGATGTTCAGCACGTCGCCGCCCTCGGTGTGGAACTGGCAATCGCGGCGGAAGTACAGCGAGACGTCCTTGTAGTCGGGGTGGTACTTGAAGACGTACTTGCCGTACAGGGTCTCGCGGTTGCGGGTGACCGAGTACATGCGGTTGAGGTTGACGCCCTCGCCGACGACCGCGAACGGGTCGCGGGTGAAGTAGAGGTTGGGCATCGGGTCGATGATCAGGTCGGACTCGGACTCGGAGTTGACCAGGGAGTCGAGGGTCGTGGACGCCGTGAGGGGCATGTCGATCTCGGACTTGGTCATGCCGGCCATGGTCTTCTTGACGAACTCGAGGTTGTCCTCGATGGAGTCCAGCTTCTCGCGGACGATCTGCGGCATGTGCTGGCCGCGGATGCCGGCCTCGGCGATGTACTGGTCGGTGAACTCGGCGCGGGCGCCGGGGACCTGGTCGAACACCTCGGCGACGAGGTTCTCGAGATAGAGGACCTCCACGCCCTGGTCCCTCAGGATCTGGGCGAAGGTGTCGTGCTCCTGCTGCGCGACCTCCAGGAACGGGACGTCGTCGAACAGGAGTCGCTCGAGCTCGTCGGGCGGCAGGTTGAGGAGCTCGTCGCCGGGACGGTGCAGGCAGACCTTCCTGAGCTTGCCGATCTCGGAAGGCACGTGCAGACCTTTCGTCATGGCCTCCTACCTTTCTTTCGGGCCCTTGTCAGGGCCGATTCGTTAGCGCCCCTCCGTGTGAGGCGTTATTGCTGACGACATATTTATATCCAAAATCAGCTCATACTTCCACCTTGCCCCCGAACGGTTTTTTATAGGGGGTGAACGGCATACACATATACTTCACGCATGGCACACTTCATCTTAATAAAGCGTATTTACGTGCTTAAACGCGTTTTAATCCTAAAATCAAATGGAACTAAACTTTGCTAAACCACCCTCATATTGCATATTTCCAATAAAGCTATGAATAGAATTAGCGGTTCATACCGTGTCTCAACCATTTTCATTTTTATTCAGAAAAAAGTTTGTCCTATTCATTTCTGGTAAATAAATTACCGTTTACCAGACGCTTGATACCGTTCACCGGAAACTCAGTATAAGGCCCAGCGGATACCGGCTCGCTTTACGGCCCCATTTGTAACAACTTGACTTCTCGGTATAGAAAAACGGACCCGCTTCACTAGGGAAACGGGTCCGTTTTCGATTATCTTCGGCCAATTTAGATAACGCCCTCGAAGATCATCGGAATCCTAGCGATCAAACTCCGCCAGCGCCTCGCCCAAAAGCCTCAGGCCCTCGCGCAGAACGTCCTCGCTCGCGCAGTAGCCCAGGCGTGCGCCACAGGGAAGCTCAAAGCGGCTGCCGGGTACCAGCAGCACTCCCCTCTCGGACAGCAGGCGCTTGCAGAACTCCTCGTCGTCCTCGGGAATATCCAGCTGGATAAACGAGGTAGACACGCCCTGCGGGGCCGTCCAGGAAACGCGATGCTGCGTATCGATCCAAGCCTGCGCGATATCGCGGTTGCCAAACACGATCTTGCGATTGCGCTCGAGAATCTTATCCTTGTGCTCAAGCACATAGGTCGCCAGAGCATCGTTGAACACGCCGCCGCAGATCATGGTGTAATCGCGATAGGTACGGATGCGGTTGGACACCTCTTCGTCTGCCACGACCCAGCCCACACGGGCCGCAGGCGTCGAATAGGTCTTCGACAACGAGTTGGTGACAATGGCATTCTCGTACACGTCGGTCATCGACATAAAGGCCTCGGTGTTCTCAAGCGGCAGGTACACCTCGTCGCACAGCACATAGGCGCCAACCGAGCGGGCGATCTCGGCAATCTGACCGAGCATATCAGCATCGAGCACCGTACCGATGGGGTTCGATGCGTTGTTAATGCAGATGAGCTTGGTGGTGGGGCGAACCAGATGCTTGAGTTTCTCGATATCGGGCTTCCAGCCGAGTTCCTCGCGAAGCTCCCAATACTCGACCTCGGCGCCCAGCGTGCGCGGAATCTCGTAGAGCGGCGCGTAGGTGGGCCACTCGGCGATAACATGATCGCCGGGCTCGACCACAGCCATGATGGCGTTGAGGTTAGTGCCCGTGCAGCCATTGGTCTGCAGAATGTGATCGGGATTGACCTCGCGACGATACAGCGTGGCAACCTCGGCCTTAAATTCCGGCGAGCCCTCGATCCAGCCGTAGTTCATCTTCTCGCGGTCCAGGCGCTCGTAGAACGTGGCGCCGTCCTGTTCATCGAGCGCGCGCAGCTCGCCCATGGTGAGCGACGAGATCGTCGACTGGGCGATGTCCCACGTGGCGCTCTTCTCCCAAACGTTGAGCCATTCCTCAACGCCAATCGTCTTGATGTCCATGGCCAAGCTCCTTACAAAAGCAGTCATCCAACCGTGTTGACGTTCCTCATACAAGATTGGGGCGGTGCGAAAACCCGCACCGCCCCAATGGGAGACATCTAATGGCAGCTAGATGTATGTATTATGACCTGTACGGGTCCTTGAAGACCTTAGAGGTCCTCGCGCCAGAAGGGCATGCTCATGCAGCGCGGGCCGCCGCGGCCGCGGGAGAGCTCGGCGGAGGGCACGACGAGAAGGTCCAGGCCCTCCTTGTACAGCACGTCGTTGGTGACGGTGTTGCGGGCGTAGACGCAGATCTTGCCGGGCTCGACGCACAGGGTGTTGGAGCCGTCGTTCCACTGCTCGCGGGAGGCCGCGATCGGGTCGCCGCCGCCGCAGGGGATCAGCTTGACCTGGTCGACGCCGGTGGCGTCCTCCAGGACGTGCTCGAGGGTGTCCTCGATCAGGCGGATGTTCACGTCGCCCGGGTTCTTGCCGGCGGTCAGCTCGTAGACGCGCAGGGTGCCCATGATGGCGGGGTGGATCGTGAACTTATCGACGTCGATCTGGGTGAAGACCGTGTCGAGGTGCATGAAGGCGCGCGAGACCGGGATGTCGAAGGCCAGGATGCGCTCGACCTTGGAGTCGGAGTTCCAGAAGATGTTCTGGGCCATGACGTCGATCGCGGCGGCCTGGGTGCGCTGGGAGATGCCGACGGCGAGGGTCTTCTCGTTGATGTTCAGCACGTCGCCGCCCTCGGTGTGGAACTGGCAATCGCGGCGGAAGTACAGCGAGACGTCCTTGTAGTCGGGGTGGTACTTGAAGACGTACTTGCCGTACAGGGTCTCGCGGTTGCGGGTGACCGAGTACATGCGGTTGAGGTTGACGCCCTCGCCGACGACCGCGAACGGGTCGCGGGTGAAGTAGAGGTTGGGCATCGGGTCGATGATCAGGTCGGACTCGGACTCGGAGTTGACCAGGGAGTCGAGGGTCGTGGACGCCGTGAGGGGCATGTCGATCTCGGACTTGGTCATGCCGGCCATGGTCTTCTTGACGAACTCGAGGTTGTCCTCGATGGAGTCCAGCTTCTCGCGGACGATCTGCGGCATGTGCTGGCCGCGGATGCCGGCCTCGGCGATGTACTGGTCGGTGAACTCGGCGCGGGCGCCGGGGACCTGGTCGAACACCTCGGCGACGAGGTTCTCGAGATAGAGGACCTCCACGCCCTGGTCCCTCAGGATCTGGGCGAAGGTGTCGTGCTCCTGCTGCGCGACCTCCAGGAACGGGACGTCGTCGAACAGGAGTCGCTCGAGCTCGTCGGGCGGCAGGTTGAGGAGCTCGTCGCCGGGACGGTGCAGGCAGACCTTCCTGAGCTTGCCGATCTCGGAAGGCACGTGCAGACCTTTCGTCATGGCCTCCTACCTTTCTTTCGGGCCTTACTGGCCGAATGTATCAGCGCCCCTCCGTATGGGACGCTGCTTGCTGACAGCTCTAGTTATATCCAAAAACCACCTGCAATTCCACCTCGCCCCCGAACGGTCAGCAAAGTGCGATGAACGGTATATCGCATATGATTCCCCCATGATGCACTTCGGTTCTCTAAAGCAGGTTTTCAGAGGTAAATGTTCTTTTTTCTAAGGAATTAAGCTAGATTGCACAAATATTTTCATGTTTAGGAATTGCATAGCTAAAACGGTTTTCTGCATATATATGTCGTTTGTCCATGATTCAATTTGGATTCGATTATATTCAGCTCGCAATCATTCTTATTCATACATCCTCACCAGTTGAGTATGGATATAGATTGTTTCTAAACGAGTTGGGCAGTTAGTTGCATGCCTTGGCAACGTAAGAAGTAGGTAAAGATACCGTTCGCGCGATGCGTCCGTACCACAGGTCGACTAAATTGAGACAATAGTGATTAGTGTTAGGCTACCGTCCCTTGTGGGGACTGAACGGACAGATGCATATGCCGAGCAAAATCGAAAAGAAGCAAGCCGCCGCAAAGCTGCGCAAACCGCCGCGCGACTTCTCGTACACGCAAAACCGAGAGCTCAGCTGGCTACGCTTTGACAACCGCGTGCTCGACGAAGCCTTCGACGAAACCGTTCCGTTATTCGAGCGACTAAAGTTCGTCTCGATCTTCGAGTCCAACCTCGACGAGTTCCTTATGGTGCGCGTGGGCGGCCTGTCCGATCTGGCGGAGCTCAAAAAACAACCTGTCGACAACAAGAGCAATATGACCGCCTCCGAACAGGTCGATGCTGTCATGGCCGAAATGCCCGGGCTCCTTACCCGTTGGGAGTCCATCTTTAAGAGCATCGAGGGCAAGCTCGACACCTTGGGCGTTCACCGCGCCCACATCGATTCGCTTACGCCCGAGGAGCGCACCTTTGTAACCCGCTACTTCCAGGCCTACGTGTCGCCGGTCATCTCGCCGCTGGTCATCGATCCTCGCCACCCCTTCCCCAACCTGCGCAATGGCGCACTCTATCTGGCCTGTGGTCTGGACGGCGCCACCGACGAGGAGAGCCTGCTGGGCCTTATCGAGATTCCCGCCTCGATGAACCGCGTGGTCGAGATCCCCTCGCCCACCGGCACCTACTCCTACATCTTGCTCGAGGACGTCATCCTCGCCTGCCTGGACAGCTGCTTTGGCTCCTACAAGCCACTCGACCGCGCGCTCATCCGAGTCACCCGCAACGCCGACATCGATCCGGACGGCGAGGGCGTCGAAGAGGAAGAGGACTACCGCCAGCACATGAAGCGCATTCTCAAGAAGCGCCTGCGTCTGCAGCCGGTTGTGCTCGCGGTCTCGGGGTCGCTCGAGAAGGCGACGCTCAAGACCATCCGCAAGGCGCTCGAGCTTTCGCGTCGCTCGGTCTTTACCTGCGATATCCCGCTCAACCTGGGCTACGTCTTTGGCATTGAGGGCAAGATTCCCGAGCACCTGCGCAACGAGCTGCTCTTTACGCCGTTTAAGCCGCAGCCCAATCCCACCATCGACATGACCCGCTCCATCCGCGAGCAGGTGCTGCAGCACGACAAGCTGCTCTTCTACCCTTACGAGGCCATGAACCCGTTCTTGGACCTGGTGCACGAAGCAGCCTACGACCCCGAGTGCATCTCGTTGCGCATCACGCTCTACCGCGTGGCCAAGCAGAGCCGCCTATGCGAGTCGCTGATCGATGCTGCCGAGAACGGCAAAGAGGTCACGGTGCTCATGGAGCTCCGCGCACGCTTTGACGAGCAGAACAACATCGAGTGGGCCGAGCGCCTGGAAGAGGCCGGCTGCACCGTCATCTATGGTTCCGAGGGCTTTAAATGCCACTCAAAGATATGCCAGCTCACCTATCGCGAGGGCATGGCGCTAACGCGCCTCACACTTTTGGGCACCGGCAACTTTAACGAGAAGACGGCCAAACTCTACAGCGACTTTATGCTCATGACAGCCCATCCCGGCATCGGCGAGGACGCCAACCTGTTCTTCCGCAACCTGTCGCTGGGCAACCTGCGCGGCGACTACCGCTTCCTGGGTGTGGCGCCCGTCGGACTGAAACCGCTCATCATGCGCGGGCTTGACCGCGAGATCCAGCGCGCCCTTGCCGGCGAGCCCGCCCGCGTGTTCTTTAAGCTCAACTCGCTGACCGACCGCGAGGTTATCGACAAGATCGCCGAGGCATCGTGTGCCGGCGTGCGCGTAGACATGATCATCCGAGGCATCTCGTGCCTCAAGCCCGGTGTTCCGGGCAAGACCGAGAACGTGCATGTCCGCTCCATCGTCGGACGCTTTTTGGAGCACGCGCGCGTCTATGCTTTCGGCGTGGACTCGGACATGATTTACCTGAGCTCGGCAGACATGATGACGCGCAACACCGAGCACCGCGTGGAGATTGCCTTCCCCGTGCTCGACCCCACCTGCCGCGCCCTGGTGCACGAGTACATGGGCATGCAGCTGCGCGACAACGTGAAGGCCCGCAGCCTCACGAGCGACGGCACCTGGGTCCCCGTGGAGCGTGCAGAGGGTGAGAAACCCTTCAACTCACAGGAAGCCCTGCTGGAGCGCGCCTATCGCAACGCCGAGGCCGCGCCCGAGCCCGTCATTGAGGCGGAACCTGCCTCCGAGGCCGAGCCGCAGCCAGTAGCACCCAAGGTCCAAGAGGTCCAGGCGACCGTCATTGAGCCCGAGCCTGCACCTGCACCTCAGCCCGATCCGCAGGTCACCAAGCCCGCACCCGAGACGAGCGCCCGTCGCGATAAGCCCGCTGGCAAGACCAAGGCCATCGAGCGCCATCGCCCCGGCCGCGTGCGCATGGGCCTGGGTCTGATCGGCCTGGGTCTTAAGACGCTCATTACCGGCAAGACGAAATAGTCGTTTGTAGAAGCAGTTTGTAGAAGCGCCCCGCATTTGAGGAAAGCCTCGGATGCGGGGCGCTTTTCCCTGCTACCATGGTGCGAACAACAACGCGAATGACAGGCAGGAATATGAAGCTCACTATAGAATCGATGACCTACGGCGCCGACGGGCTGGCGCACGCCGACAACGGCAAGGCCGTCTTTGTGCAGGGTGCCGTGGCAGGCGACACCGTCGAGGCCGAGGTCGTACAGGACGGCAAGTCATTCATGCGCGCCCGCACCACCGAGATTCTGGAGCCAAGCCCCAATCGCATTCAGCCTCCCTGCCCCTTCGTGGGCATCTGCGGCGGCTGCTCGTGGGGCAATCTCTCACGCACGGCACAGCTCGCCGCCAAGGAGCAAAACCTGCGCTCCACGCTCGAGCGCATCGGCAAGTTCGCTCCTGAGCTGGCAGATGAGTTGGTACAGCCCATCTGCCACACCAAGGACGACTGGGGCTACCGCAATAAAATCGAGCTCGAACCGACCGTCGTCAACGGTCGCGTGCGCCTTGGCATGCACGGTGTCGACCCCAGCAAAATCGTGACCGTCGATATGTGTCCGCTGTTCGATAAGCGCTTCCCGAAGGCACTCAAATCGGTCGTCGGCGCACTCAACTATCTAAGCGGCAGCCATGACTTGGGGCTCGAACGCGTGGGCATTCGCGCATCGCGCCGCACCAAGGCACTCGAGGTCGCACTCTGGACGCCCACAGGCTCTTTTCCGCGCTCGCAGGTCTCCCGCGTGCTGGCGGACGCCGCTCATCCTACGAGCATCGTACGCGTGATGAGCAAGGGCGAAAAGAAGGCCCGCCGTGTCTCCAAGGTCGAAATGCTCGCCGGAGAGGG
The DNA here is from genome assembly GCA_900552385.1 of uncultured Collinsella sp. Classification (GTDB taxonomy): domain Bacteria; phylum Actinomycetota; class Coriobacteriia; order Coriobacteriales; family Coriobacteriaceae; genus Collinsella. The sequence continues at coordinate 16,743 of URZI01000001.1, forward strand.
CTCATGGACCGAGAATATCGCCGAGGATCAGATGCGCTTGTCTGCCCCGTCTTTTTTCCAGGTCAACACCAAGGGTGCCGAGATTTTGATCGATCTTGTCATGGAAGCGCTCGACCCGCAGGAAGACGAGCTTGCCGTGGACCTGTACTGCGGTGCCGGCACCTTTACCCTGCCGCTCGCCCGCCGCTGCGGCTTTGTCGCTGCCGTCGAGGCCTACGGCCCCGCCGTGCGCGATCTACGCCGTAACCTGGAAATCAACAAGCTTGATAACGTCGACGTCATTGGCGGAGACGCGGTGCGCGAGTTCCCCGACCAGGATGCCGACATCTTGGTGGTCGACCCGCCGCGCGCAGGCCTCGCCCCCGAGGCGATCGGCCTTATCGCCAGCACGAGTGCCCGCGATGTCGCCTACGTGAGCTGCGACCCGGCCACCCTGGCGCGCGATCTCAAACGCTTTGTCGAAGAAGGCACCTTCTCCCCCGTAAAGATCACGCCAGTCGACCTGTTCCCACAAACCTTCCACTGCGAGACCGTCGTCCACCTTAGGCGCAACTAGCCGCTTAATCATTGCTCAGAAAATCATTGGGAAATCGAGCGTGGCAAGCGGAGGTCTTCGGGGTATAAGACGGCTAATTGTATGCCGCCTATGAAAGGAACCCTCATGCCCAGCGTTGCCGTTCTCGCCGCCGATGGCTTTGAAACTATTGAATGCTTGACCATGGTCGATGTCATGCGTCGCGGCGGCGTGCGCGCCACACTCGTCTCGATCATGCCCACGCGTGAGGTCGTAAGCTCGCTGCAGATCCCCGTGACCTGCGATGCACTCTTTGATGAGATCAACTTTGACGAGTACGACTGCGTCGTGCTGCCCGGCGGCCTGCCCGGTGCCACCAACCTGCGCGCAGATCAGCGCGTCTGCGACGTGGTCTGCGAGTTCGCCGCGACCAAGCACGTCGCCGCCATCTGCGCCGCCCCGTTTATCCTGGGCGAGCTCGACCTGCTCGAGGGGCGCCATGCCACGTGCTTCCCTGGCTTTGAGAAAAGCTTCCCCGAGGGCGCCTATACCGGCGAGAAGGTTACGCAAGACGGCAACATCATCACCGCCAGCGGCATGGCCCAGTCGCTCCCCTTTGCGCTTGAGCTGCTGCGCACGATCGCCGGCGACAAGGCTGTCGAGAAGGTCGCCGAGGGCATCCAACTATGATTTTGGCTTCGCAATCACCGCGCCGCATCGAGTTGATGCGCGAGGCAGGGTATGACATTCGCGTGATTCCTGCCGATATCGACGAAACGCCGTTTGATGGCGAGGCCCCGCTTACGCTCGTTGAACGTTTAGCACGCGCAAAAGCCGCCGCCGTTGCCGCCGAGCATGCCGAGCCCAATGAGCTGACGGTCGCGGCCGACACCATCGTCACCTTTGACGGCAAGATTCTGGGCAAGCCGGCAACCGAGGACGAGGCGCACACCATGCTCCGTGAGCTTTCGGGCCGCACGCACCAGGTCGCAACCGGCGTCTGCATCGTTAAAGCCGGCGACGCTACAGCCCCGCATGCCGCCGAGAGCCTGTCCTTTGTCGATGTGACCGACGTGACGTTCTACGAGCTCACCGACGAGCAGATCGAGCGCTACGTCGCCTCGGGTGAGCCCATGGACAAGGCCGGCGCCTACGGCATTCAGGGCACAGGCGGACGCATGCTCGTGCACGATATTTCGGGCGACTTCTATAACGTGGTGGGCCTACCCATCGCCCGCGTCGCGCGCGCGATTCAAAAACTCTCGTAATTGCATCTGGCGCTGGGTATTCCCCAGCGCCTACAATTTTGGCGTACCGTACGGATCCCGACCGGGCACAAGGCGCGGCGGAAAACCGATAGGAGTTAAACATGGATACACTGCTCGAGGCCATTGACGTCTGCGATGTCGATGGCTTTTGCTATGGCAACTATACGGACGAGGAGGCCGGCACCGGTTGCACCGTAATCGTGGCACCCGAGGGCGCCACCGGCGGCGTTGACGTTCGCGGCGGTGCTCCAGCATCGCGCGAAACCGACCTGCTGCGACCCGAGAACACCGTCGACAAGGTCCACGCCGTCTGCCTTTCGGGTGGATCGGCCTTTGGCCTCGAGGCTGCAAGCGGCGTCGCTCGCGAGCTTGAGAGCCGCGGCATCGGCCTTCCCGTCGGCCCCACGCAGGTGCCTATCGTGTGCTCCAGCTGTATCTTCGACCTCGCCTTTGGTAACCCCACCGTTCGCCCCGACATTGAGGCCGGCATCGCCGCCGTGCGCGAAGCACTCGACAACACCCCCACCAAGCTCGAACAGGGCAACGTAGGCGCCGGCACGGGCGCCACCGTGGGTAAGCTCATGGGCCCCGCCACCTGCATGAAGGCCGGCTTAGGCGCTGCTGCCGTGGCACTCGGCCCCGTCAAGGTGGGCGCCGTGGTCTCAGTCAACGCCTGCGGCAACGTTGTCGACCCCTTCACCGGCGAGTGGGTCGCCGGCATGCGCGCCGCAGCCGATAGCGACCAGATCGTCGACATGGAACTCGCAGCCTTTGCCGCCGCCGGATCCATGCAGATGCCGCTCGACCGCACCAACACCACCATCAGCTGCATCATCACCAACGTGGAACTCACTAAGGCACAAGCCACCAAGGTCTCCCAGATGGCCGCAGACGCCTACGCACACGCCATCCGTCCCACGCACACCACCAACGACGGCGACACCATCTACACCCTCGCCAGCGGCAAACTGGGCGCCCAGGCAAGCGCCGCCGTTCCCCTAGACCTGCTGGGCATGCTCGCAGTAAGGGCCCTGGAAACTGCCATCGTAAACGGAGCCAAAACCGCCAAAACCTCCCACAGCATCCCCGGCGCCGCGAAGTAGTCCACTCGACCGTCGGTCGGAGACGGGCGGGCGTTACGTTTGCTGCTCTACAGTCCTATGCAAGACGAAGGCCACATTAAGTGGCCTTCTTTGCATGCGGAACTCGCGACAAACGTAATGCCCGCCCGCCTCCGACCGACTTCCAACCTAATTCTTTTCAGCCCAGGCCCCTGTGTACCGCGCTTCGAAGATCTTCAAATTCAAATAACCTGACAATCGATTCTTATAGCAGAGGCCCCTTGGCCTTTAGTTTGATACAAGTCCCGCGCGAGCAGGACTGTTCGCAGTAGCAAACTAAAGGCCAAGGGGCCCAGTCAACCTATCAGCAGCGATTACTCAGCAGCTAGTTGAATTTGAAGATCTTTGAGGCAAGACGGTATAGGCCGAGCGTGGTTTTGTCTCCGGCCCGTCCGCGCAGATTGGTGAAGAACCCGACCACGCCGTAGCGGGCACGACGATACATGCGCTCGTCGTAGGCCTTCAAATCATTCCACAGCATCTTTAGGCGCTCGTCGGCGCAATCTTCCTCGGAAAGCTTGGTGAGAACCGAGCAGATCGCCATCATCATGGTGAAGTAGCCCATCATGTACGAACGCAGACGCGACGACTCAACATCGCTGTACAAGTGGTACGACTCCATCATGATACGCGTAACACGGAACTGCTGGTCCAGACGCTTGACCATCGTTGCCTCGTTGACGCTCTGACCTTCGCGACCGATAAAGTAGCGGTAGAGGTCGATGTCGGCGTAGTACATGGTCTTGCAACGCGGCAGCGGCCCGTAGGCGTAGATGTTGTCCACATAGAACGTGTGCGGCGGCATGGGAAGGTTGGACTCGCGCAGCACATCCGTGCGATAGCACAGGCTGTGCATGAGCAGGTTCTGGTCCAGGCGAAAATGACCGATCTGATCCCAGGAAAAGATCTTTTTGCGCGGCAGGGCAAATTTGTAGCCAATAGCGGTATGCGTGCCCTCGTAAACCTTCTCGTACACGTAGTTCGAGATAAACAGGTCAACGCGCTGGTCGCGCTCCTCAAAGCCACGCAGAATCGACAGCATGGTCGAAAGGGCAGCGCCGTCAAGCCAGTCGTCCGAATCAACAACCTTGTAGTAGGTGCCCTGCGCCTCGCGCAGACCCGAAAGGACGGCAATACCGTGACCGCCGTTCTCCTGGTGCACCGCGCGGATGATTCCAGGATAACGGGCCTCCCACTCGTCGGCCTTGGCGGCCGTCTCGTCCTTGGAGCCGTCGTCCACCACGATAATCTCGATATCGGTGGCGTAATTGCTCCCCTCCAAGATGGAGGTGATGCAATGGTCCATGTCCTTGGCGGCGTTATACGAGGGAATACCGAATGTTATGACTTTATGCATGGCAGGCGATAATCTCATCCGAAAGATCGAGGGCGGAATTGGTCACAGCGTCCATATCGTAGTAACGATACTCGGCCAGACGACCCACCGGGTGGAAGTTCGTCAGGTTCTGGACGCGCTCAAGATAGCGCTCATAGAGCTCACGGTTCTCGGGCTCAAGAATGGCGTAGTACGGCGTCTCGCCCGAGTCGGGCGTATAGGCCTTGGAGTACTCCTTCATGATGGTGGTCTTGCCGGGCAGGACCTGACCGGTCATGTTCTTGAACTCGGTGATGCGCGTGTAGTCCTCGCTCGTGGTGTAGTTGACGGTGCCCACGGGCTGGAACTGGTCCATATCGAGCGTCTCGAACTTCATATCGAGCGTGCGGTACGGCAACGCACCCAAGTCGAGGTTGAACAGCTCGTCGAGCGGGCCGGTATAGACAATCTCGCCGCCGTAGACCTTGCCGTCGATCTTGACGGTGGTCTCATCGATCTCAAAAAGATCGCGGGCGTCCACGTCGCAGAACACGTCAATCAGGTCGTGGTCGAGCATGTGCTCAAAGAGCGCCGTGTAGCCCTCCTGCGGCATGCCCTGGAAGGGAGCTTGCGGGAAGTAGCGGTCATCATCGCCCACAAAGACGGGAACGCGGCCGGTGATCGAGGGATCGATCTGATCGGGCGTCTGGCCCCACTGCTTCATGGTGTAATGCAAAAAGACGTTCTCGTAGACGTAATCGGCGACCTCGGCAAGATCCGGGTCGTTCTTCTTACGCAGCTCCATAATGGGCACCTTGACGTCCTTGCCAAAGGTCTCCACAAGCTTCTGATACAGCTCCTCGCCGCGCTCGTCACCAAAGGCGAGCTTGAGACTCGCGTGGTTGAAGGGCACGGGCATAAGGGTACCGTTGATGTTGGCGAGCACCTTGTGCTGATAATCCGTCCACTTGGTAAAGCGCGACAGGAAATTGTGCACGCGCTCGTTAAAGGTGTGATAGATATGCGGACCGTACTCGTGAATCAGGATTCCGGCCTCGTCAGTGCAGTCATAGGCATTGCCCGCAATGTGGCTACGGCGCTCCAAAACGGCAACACGATAGCCGATGGTCTCGGCAAGACGGCGGGCGCAAACGGCACCGGCATATCCAGCACCGACGACAATCATGTCGTACGCGCCGGCGTTAAAGCCTTCAGGCAGGCCTGAGGTAATCTGCATCGATACTCCTTGTCAAAAGCCACGGGCTCGTTAGCTGGGCTTTTCTCGAACATTCTTCGAGACATATTTATCAGAGCGATTATAGCGCTAATGCGTCCTATAATGAGCTTGCCACACAAGGAAAGCTCAAGCACCGCGGCGAACATAATTGAAAGGTAGACCCGCTAGCAGCGGGTTTATTCGTGAACAGCCGGGCGCCTGGAGCTTAGCGAAACGCTTGTAAGGAGTAACATGAGCGATTTCCTAAACCGTATGAAGTCTGCCGCCAAGGCCGACCTTAAGACGATCGTCCTGCCCGAGGGCGAGGATCCGCGCACTATCGTCGCGGCCACCAAAATCATCGAGGAGGGCCTGGCAAAGATCGTCATCCTGGGCAACCCCGACGAGATCAACGTTCCCGGCGCCACCGTCATCGACCCGCGCAATGCCGAGAAGCACGAGGAGTATGCGCAAAAGTTTGCCGAGCTCCGCGCCAAGAAGGGCGTTACCATCGAGCAGGCTCGCGCCCAGGTGATGGACGCCACCTACTTTGGCACCATGATGGTCAAGATGGGCGATGCCGACGGCCTGGTCTCCGGCGCCTGCCACTCCACCGCCGACACCCTGCGCCCCGCGCTTCAGATCCTCAAGACCGCCCCGGGCACCAAGCTGGTCTCGGCCTTCTTCGTGATGTGCACCGACACCCCGCAGTTCGGCACTGACGGCACGCTGATCTTCGCCGACTGCGGCCTCAACATCAACCCGTCCTCCGACGAGCTCTCCGAGATCGCCATCGCCTCCGCTCACTCCTGGTCCACCTTCATGGGCAACGTTGAGCCGCACGTGGCCATGCTCTCCTACTCCACCATGGGCTCCGCTGGCGGCGAGGTCGCCAAGAAGGTCCAGGAGGCTGTGAAGTTCTGCAAGGAGAAGGCTCCCGAGCTCGCCATCGACGGCGACCTGCAGCTCGATGCCGCTATTGTCCCCACCGTCGCCCAGCTCAAGTCTCCCGGCTCCTCCGTTGCCGGCAAGGCCAACGTGCTCGTGTTCCCCGACCTCGAGGCCGGCAACATCGGCTACAAGCTGGTCCAGCGCTTCGCCGGCGCCGACGCCTACGGCCCCATCCTGCAGGGCATCGCCAAGCCGGTCAACGATCTGTCGCGCGGCTGCTCTGCCGACGACATCGTGGGTGTCGTAGCCATCACCGCCGTCCAGGCTCAGATGGCTGAGTAGCGGACATATCCCCTCGGGACAGGAATTTCCACCTGCTAGCAAAAAGGCCTCCGGAGCTGTTGCTCTGGAGGCCTTTCGTTTACTTGCAAATGCGCGCGTTAGTTGTTCTTGGTCAGGCGCTCGACGTCGTGGGCAATCATGTATTCCTCGTCGGTGGGGATGACCATAACCGTGACGGAAGAGCCGGCGGCGCTGATGACCTGTGGGCCGTTGCCCACGGCCTCGCGGTTCTTGTTATTGTCGATGCGCACGCCCAGCCACTCAAAGCAGTCACAGAAGGCCTTGCGGATCGACCAGTCGTTCTCGCCGATGCCGGCGGTAAAGGTGATGGTGTCCACGCCCGCCATGGAAGCAATCATAGAGCCGGCCTGCTGCATGGCCTTGTAGGCGAACATATCGAAGGCGAGCAGGCAGCGCTCGTCGCCCTCGGAGGCGCGCGTGCGGATGTCGCGGGCGTCGTTGGAGATACCCGAGATGGCAAGCAGACCAGACTGCTTGTTCATCATGTCATCGACTTCCTGATAACTGTAGCCGCCCTCGCGCTGAAGATAGCACACGGTGGCCGGGTCAATGGAACCACAACGGGTGCCCATCATCAGGCCGTCAAGCGGCGTGAGGCCCATCGTGGTGTCGCGGCACACGCCGTCCTCGATAGCAGCAAGCGAAGCACCGTTACCCAAATGGCACGAAAGCAGACGGTGGCAGCGCGAACCCAGGATCTCCTTGGCCATCATCCACTCATAGCGGTGGCTCGTGCCGTGGGCGCCGTACTTGCGCACGTGGTACTTATCGCACACGTCCTTGGGCAGCGCGTAGGTGTAGGCGACCTCGGGCATGGTCATGTGGAACGAGGTATCGAAGACGGCGACGTTGGGCAGCTCCGGATACTTCTCGCGGCAATACTCGATTGCTGCGGCCTCGCCGTAATTGTGCAGCGGGGCGAGCGGGGCCACCTCGAGAATCTTAGCCATGACCTCGTCGTCGACGACCGCGGAATCATCGAAGTGCCAGCCACCCTGAACGATACGGTGGCCGATGCCATCGATCGTAAAGTCGGTCTTCTCGAGCTCCTCGAGCACACGCGCGATAGCCGAACGATGATCCGGGAAGGGGACCTCCTCGGTCTGCTTGGCGCCACCGTTCTCGGAGTGGCCAAAGATGCCCATGTCCGAACCGATACGTTCGCAGTTGCCCTTGGCGAAAACCTCGCGAGTATCGGTATCCAAAAGCTGATATTTGAGGCTTGAGCTGCCGGCGTTAACAACAAGTACGTTCATGAGACTCCTTTGCAGTGCAATACGGTCGACGCAGACCCCTTAAGGCGGCCGCATTTTAATAAGAAGTTATCACAACTTGATAAATAGCTATCAGGCATATCGCCCAACGAGCACAAAAGAGGGGCCGAACGGCGCTCGGTCGTCCAGCCCCTCCCCTCTTGCAATTACTTGCCGTTGACGATGCGCTCGACGTCGGAAGCGATCATGAACTCCTCGTCCGTGGGAATGACGAAGATCTTGACCTTGGAATCCTTGGCAGACAGGCACCAAGCGCCGTCACCACGCAGGGCGTTGCGGGCATGATCCATCTTGACGCCCATAAAGGCCAGACGATCGGCCACGCCAGCGCGAACGGCCGGAGCGTGCTCGCCGATGCCGGCAGTAAAGACCAGGGTGTCCATGCCGCACATGGAGGTGGCCATCTCGGCGGCCTTGGCGGCAATCTTGTAGACGAACATGTCGAAGGCGAGCTGAGCCTCGGGGTCGCCAGCGGCGGCGAGCTCCTCGACGTTGCGGCAGTCATTGGTCTTGCCGCCGGTCACAGCCAAAAGGCCAGACTTCTTGTTCATCATCTCGTCGACCTCGTCGAAGGTGTAGCCGCCTTCGCGCTGCAAGTAGCACACGGTAGCGGGGTCGATGGAACCGCAGCGGGTGCCCATCATGACACCGTCGAGCGGGGTGAGGCCCATGGTGGTGTCCATGCACTTGCCGTCCTCGATGGCGCACAGGGAAGCGCCGGAGCCGATATGGCACACGACGACCTTGCGGGCCTCGCCGTTGGTCATCTCTGCGACCTTCTTGGAGATGTAACGGTAGCTGGTGCCGTGGGCGCCGTACTTACGGATGTGCAGCTTGTCGCAAACATCCTTGGGCAGGGCGTAAGTCTTGGCGACCTCGGGCATGTTGAAGTGGAAAGCGGTGTCGTAGACCGTGACGTTGGGCAGGTCGGGATACTGCTCGAGGCAGTACTCGATAACGTTGGCCTCGGGGTTGTTGTGCAGCGGCGCCAGCGGGGCGACCTCGCGGATCTTGGCGAGAACGTCCTCGTCGACGAGGGAGGAGTCGCCAAAGTACCAACCGCCCTGAACGATGCGATGGCCAATACCCTCGATCTTGACGCCGTTGGCCTCGAGGTCCTTCAGGACGACCTCGATGGCGACCTTGTGGTCGGGGAACTCGATGTTCTCGGTCACCTTCTTGGAACCTTTGGCAGCGTGGGTGAAGGTACCGCCGGTAAAGCAGACGCGCTCGCAGGAGCCCTTTGCGGACACCTTGTGGGACTTGGTATCGATGACCTGATACTTAAGGGTCGAAGATCCTGCGTTGACGACCAGAACGTTCATGTGTCTCCCTACTAACAGGCGGTGTGGCGCCGCCAGGTTACATACGTTTCAATAATAAACCCAAACGCCCTCGCGCTCGGGTTTATTGCGTTGATATATAAGTTATCGGTGCCTGAGCTTCCGTTTCATTGCACGGAAGAGGCGTCCTCAGATGAGGTTCTCGCCCAGGTTTTTGCCGCCGAGGACGTGCATGTGGAAGTGCATGACGGTCTGACCGGCGTTGACGCCCTTGTTGGAGATGACGCGGAAACCGTCCTCCAGACCCTTGGCCTTGGCGACCTCCTGGATGGCGTGGGCCATGGCGCCCATGGTCTCGGCGGGCACGTTATCGGCGATGTCACTGTAGTGCTTCTTGGGGATCACGAGCGTGTGGACCGGCGCCTGGGGATTGAGGTCGTCGAACGCGATGACCTGGTCATCCTCGTAGACGACGGTCGAGGGGATCTCGTGGTTGGCAATTTTGCAGAAGATGCAATCACACATGGTTGGTTCCTTTCTCACAGACCAAGGTAATTATATTTGGTCGGGATGGTTAGAACGAAAGGTTGTCGTCGGTGTTGGCGGCTTCGCCGTCGGCGAGCACGTCGTTGCCGTCGACGTCCTTCAGGAGCACCGAGACCTTCTGCTCGGCATCGGACAAGCGGGTACGCAGGCTCTTGAGGAGCTCGACGCCGCGGGTATAGCTCTCAAGCGACTCCTCGAGCTCCATATCGCCCGATTCCAGGCTGCGTATGATGAGCTCCAACTCCTGCGAAGCCTGCTTGTACGTAAGCTGCTCGACCGGGGTCTTCTCTGCCATATCTGTTTCCTTTCCTAAAGGTTTATCGCTGCGAAACGCGGCCTACTCGACCGTATTGACCGTTGCCGCCACGTTGCCGTCTGCCATGCGCACGCGGATGGCGTCGCCGGGCTTAAAGGTCTTGGCGCTCGTAGCCACACCGTCATCGCTGTATGCGATGGAATAGCCGCGAGCAAGCACCTTAAGCGGCGACAGGGCATCGAGCGACGCAGCAGCTCGGCCCAGGTCGGAGGCGGGTTTGCTGAGCATCGTGCGCCCCTGATGCTCCAGACGGGAACTCGCAAGCGTGAGCGCATGGCGCTTGCCATCGAGTCCTGAGGTGCTTGCGATCAAGCGCTCGGGCAGACGCTCAAAGTTGGAGCGGAATGCCCCAACCGAACGCGTTATGGCGCCGGACAAACGATCGGCCGTCAGGGCAAGCTCAGACTCGCGACGCTCAACCATAAACGTTGGGTCGTTGAGGCACGGGCGGCACGCAGCCGCATCGAGCGCATCGCCCAAGCGAGCCGTATAGGTATTCCAGGCACGGCGACCGCGCTGATCGAGCATCTCCAGGTCGACCTGGGCCGACCCAATCATCGATGCCATCGCGGCACCCAGACGCTGATAGCGCGCCTCGAGCACATCGGCCAACTCCGTCATAGCCGGCGCCACCGATTCGGCCGCCGCCGTAGGCGTAGAGGCGCGACGGTCGCTCACCATGTCGCAAATCGAGGTATCGGGCTCATGGCCAATGCCGGTCACCACGGGCACGGGACAAGCCGCCACCGCGCGGGCAAGCTCCTCGTCATTAAAGGTCATGAGGTCCTCAAAGGAGCCGCCGCCGCGCACCAGCAAGATGCAGTCGGGCGCCGGCGTGACGGCGGCGGCACGGCGCAGGCCCTCGATAAGCTCGGCCGGCGCACCCTCGCCTTGAACCCTGGCGCCCACGCAAACGAGCTCGACGAGCGGGTTGCGACGACGCAATGTGCGCTTGACGTCGTCGATTACGGCACCCGAAAGCGAGGTAACGACCGCCACGCGTGAGCAGAACACCGGAATGCGACGTTTGCGCGCTTCGTCCATCAGCCCCTCGCGGCGTAGCTTTTCGGCCAGTTGCGCCACTTGTTGACGCAGCAGGCCCTCCCCCGCCAGCGAGAACGAGCGAGCGACAAAGCTCATGCGGCCCGTGGCCTTATAGAGATTGAAGCTGCCCTTAAAGCTCACCTGCATGCCGTCGCGCAGATCGAACGTGCGCTTGAGATAGGCGCCCTTCCAGATGATGCAGTCGACGGCCGCCGAGTCGTCCTTGATTTGGAAGTAGCAGTGGCCGCTTCGGGCATTGGGACCACGGAAGCCCGTGACCTCGCCCAGGACGCTCAGCTGCGGAATGGCATCGAGCGCACCGGCAGCGATCTCTACCGCCTGACTCACGCTGAGCTCCTTGCGCTCCTGCTCATCCGAACCGTCGAACTCGGCGGAAACGGCATTGCCGGTCAGATTCCAGCCTGCCACGCAGCCTCCTTTCGTCATCGTGCACATGGGCTCCGGCCCTGCGCAAATTCAAGTCCAACACATAGTACAGCGCCGCGGGGACACAAATCTCCGCGGCGCCTGTCAAGCCAATTTGTTATCGGTTGGAGTTTCTGTTGTAGCGAGCCATAAGATAGAGCAGCTGAATGATCGAAGTGAGCGCTGCGGCAACATAGGTAAGCGCGGCTGCCGTCAGGACCTTCTTGGCACCGTTGACCTGCTTGGAGCTCATACCCGACTGCTCGATATACGCCACGGCGCGGCGGCTGGCATCAATCTCGACCGGCAGCGTAACCAACTGGAACAACACACTAAACGAGAAGAAGATCAGCGCGAGGGTCGTGAGTCCCGCGATGTTCATAAACAGACCCATGAGCAACACGATGGTCCAAGTGTTCTGGGTAAAGTTGACGACCGGCACGAGGGCTGTGCGTACCTTCATCATGGCATAACCACTTTGACGCTGGGCGGCATGGCCCGCCTCGTGGCAGGCGACGGCAACGCTTGCGACCGACCCGCCTGAACGGTTGGCATCAGAGAGGTACAGGTTGTTGTCCTGCGGGTTGTAATGGTCGGTGAGCTCGCCAGCGACACCCTTGATACCCACGGCGTTACAACCGTTGGCATCGAGCATGCGGCGAGCGACCGTGGCACCCGTATCGCCGTCCGAGCGAACCTTGGACCAGGTTTTGTACGTCGAGTTGATATAGTTCTGTGCGGCAAGGCCAAGCACCGTGCAGACAAGAACAACCAGCAGGTACAGCGGGTCGATGCCAAAGCCGTATCCATAGTAATAAGGCATGCGAATTCCTCCGAATCGAGTTACACGTTGGAGGCATTCTACCCACTCAAGCGGCTAGGCTTCCTTACAGCAATTCGATTTTTCCGTCCTTCACCGTCAACCCCATATTGCCGGAAAGCAGATCGTCCAGGCGCGAGCCCACAAGCTCAAAGCGCCAGCCTTCGCGCAAGGGGCTCTGCTCGGGATGCTCAATATAGTCGGCCAGGTCATCGCGCGAGGCAATGACCGAAGTCGCCACGCCCGAGCGCTCGGCAACCAGGCGGATGAGCGCGTACATCAGGTCCGTCACGCTCTCCAACTCCGGCGAAATCTGACGGTGCCCGCGCACCATGAGCGGCAGGCGATCGTGCGGGCAGCTCGCGCCGCGCTTGATGGCCATGAGCGCACCGTCCACGTCGCGCTCCCCCAACTGATCGGTGCCGCGAATGCTACGGAACTCCTCAACGCGCACGGGATTGCGCTTAACGAGCGCAAGCAGCGTGTCGTCGGACATGACCCACTTGCGCGGGATGTTACGGCGTTCGGCGCGGTCCTCACGCCAGGCGGCGAGCTCACGCGCGATGCCCAACTGGTGACGGCTGCACGAATTGATGCGTTTGACCTTGCGGAACGCCTCGTGGCGATCGGCGCGATAGTGCGACTCGTCAGCCAGCGGGCGCAGCTCGTCGAGCACCCAGCCCACACGGCCCAGCTCGCGCAGGCGGCTCATCATCTCGGTATAGGCGACGATCAGGTACTTGACGTCATCGATCGCATACTCAATCTGCTTATCGGTCAGCGGGCGGCGCGACCAGTCGGTCAGCGACTCGGTCTTGGGCAGCGATACGCCGCAGAACGTCTGAACAAGCGCGCCATACGAAATCTGCTGGCGCTCGCCCAAAAAGGCGGCGGCGACCTGCGTATCGAAAATCGGTCGTGGCAGCACGCCCACGGTATGGAGCATGACCTCCATATCCTGCGAGCACGCGTGGAAGACCTTGGTCACGCTCTCGTCGGCCATAAGCTCGGCCAGCGGCGAGAGGTCGTCGATCACCAGAGGGTCGACCGCTACGCTCTCGGCAGGGGTGGCAATCTGAACCAAGCACAGGCGCGGGTGGAATGTGCGCTCGCGCAAAAACTCGGTATCGACGGCAATCGCGTCGAACTCACGGGCGCGCTGGCAAAAGTCGAGTAGAGCCTGATGTGTGGAAATGTACATATCAACCCATCGAATAAGGTTAGGCCCGAAAAACACGGGTAGGATATCGGCATTGCCTTACAACTATACTCGGTTAGTCACAGAACGGGAACGTAAGTATGCGCTGCCTTATCATCCACAACCCGGCATCGGGCCCCAGCTCAGATGAAATCTACGCATTCACGCACGCCCTCGCGCAGGGCGGCGACGAGGTCGTGATGCGTTTTATCGGCGATGGCATGGAGCCCGAGGATGCCGTGGCAGACGTGCGCGAGTTTGATCGCGTGGTCGTTTCGGGCGGCGACGGCACCGTCTCCAACGTGCTCGACCAGATGCGCGGATGCGGTGTCCCCACGCTCGTCTTCCCCTCCGGCACAGCCTGCCTGTTCTTCAACAACATCGGCAATGCCCCCGAGGCAGCGGCGCTCGCCAAGGCCTGCCGTGCCGGTCGCACGGTCAAAGTGGACATGGGCGAGCTCTTTTGGCTCGACGAGAACGGCAACGAGAAGCGCCACGGCTTTATCATCATCGCCGGCTCGGGCTTCGACGCCGAGATCATGATGAAGGCCGCCCCCACCAAAAACGACATCGGCGAGATCGCCTACTTCCTCTCCGCGCTCGCCACGCCCAATCCCACGGTGGCGCACTTTACGATTGAGCATGACGGCATTGTCGAGGAGCTCGACGGCATCTGCTGCATGGCCGGCAACACCTCGGTCATCCAAAACGACATCAACCTGTTCCCCGACTGCCGCATGAACGATGGCATGGTCGACATTGCGGTCATCGAACCCGTGCGCACCGTGCAGCTGCTGCCTACTGTGATCACCGCTGCGCTTGACCCCGCCGGTAAGGTACTCGGGCGCCCGCAGTTCAAGATCATCCAGACCAAGGAAGCCAAGATCACCTGCACCCCGTCGCTGGGCATGCAGTTCGATGGCGAGATCATCTCCAGCAACTCGGGCGTCTTTGGTGCCCGCGCACTTCCACAATGCCTCGACCTCATCGTCGACGAATTCTCCCCGCTCGGAAAATAGGAGGACCCTATGAACGACAATCCCCTGCTCGGCTTTATCATCATCGTTTTGGCCATGCTCGTCGGCTATGCGATCAACGTGATCCACCGCCGGAAGAAGTAATTCCACATTGGTATGGTATTCATCCAATTATCGTCTCCCCTGCTGTTTATGCATTTGCCAAACAGCGGGGGATTTTCATTTCGGGCATTCCCAGTTACTTTATTCGGCTACAGTAATTACAGGGCGTCTTTATTAAAGTAAAGCTACAAACTGAGTACAATTAACCGCTCATCGCATATTTCATCACGCTTATCGAGTAAGTTTTTTTCATAGATGAATATTGTTTCCAGTTCGTTACGCTAATGAAGTGTCTTTATTGGCTGAAGCCCTCTGGCAACGGAGGGCTTTCGCACGCTGGGAGGGAAAATGAGGAAAACTCACCCCCGTCAACGCGCTCAAGAAGCTAGGCATAGGCCTCGCCTTTGGAGCTGCAACCATCATGTCCATGCCGACATCTGCGCTCGCCTGCACGCAGATGTACATGGGCAACAAGCTGACGGCCGACGGTAATACGTACTACGGCCGTGCTGAGGACTACCGCAAGCGTTACCTCAAGCACTTTGGCATCGAGCCTTCGTTTGGCCCTGGTCACACCTACAGCTCGGATGAGTCTGCATTCGTGTATACCTCGACCAAGACCTCGTATCGCTACACCTATGTGCGTGACCACCCCAGTCAGTGGGACGAGCGCTGGGATGCCTACTCCGA
This sequence comes from uncultured Collinsella sp., assembly GCA_900552385.1. Lineage (GTDB taxonomy): Bacteria > Actinomycetota > Coriobacteriia > Coriobacteriales > Coriobacteriaceae > Collinsella. The sequence continues at coordinate 32,107 of URZI01000001.1, forward strand.
GGCTGGCATCAACGAGAAGGGTGTCTCCTGCTCCGCCACGCTGACCACCTACATGAATGCAGCTGCCAAGGCTGCGGACCCCCTGACCGATACTGGCATTGGCGAATATAGCTACGGCAGCGTAATCTTGGGCGAAAGCGCCACGGCACGTGAGGGTGTCGAGCTCCTCGGCAAGATCATCGACGACCAGGGCGCCTGCGGCAACGACCAGATTATCATCTCCGACAACAATGAGACCTGGCTGTTCGCCGCACTTTCCGGCCATCAGTGGATCGCCATGAAGCTCACCGATGACATCGCCTCGCTTAACCCCAACATCGGCAACCTCAACTACAAGGTTGACCTCAACGACACCGAGAACTGCCTCCACTCCGAGGGCATCGAATCTATGCCCAAGGAGAAGGGCTTCGCCAAGTACTTCGATGATGGCCAGTTCGACGTTGCCCAGACCTACGGCGAGGAAATTAGCGAAAATGCCATGCACTCTTGGGCACGTTATGTCCAGGGTCGCGCTTACTTCGATGCGCCGCTCACCGAGGACACCGACTATAAGATCGTAAAGGACACACGCGAAAACGCCCGCGCCACGACCGGCGCTCTGCCCTTCGAGGCACAGCCCCTGTTCTTCCAGCCTGGCAAATCCAACTGGAACACCTTTGAGATGATCCGCGCGTTTGGCAACCGCGGCGAGAAGGCCCCGGGCCTCAACGCCAACACCGACGGCGCCTACGCCATCGGTACCGAAAGCAACAGCGAGATCAACCTCTTCCAGATTCGTGATGGCCTCGATCCCGAGATCGCAACCATCCAATGGGAAATGCTCTCCCGCGCCGCGTACTCCGTCGCCATCCCCTTCTACTCCGCACTGCTCACCGAGGTTAGCCCGTATTTCAGCGACCAGACCATCTCCTACGATCACTGCAAAGAGACGGACATCGTAAACAACGAAGAACCCGAGAACTCCATCAATTACGTCCTCATGGACATCAGCTCCCTCTGCTTCGAGCATCCCGAGCTGCTCGGCGTCAACGTCCGCACCTACCTCGACGCCCTCCAGAACGAGCTTGTCGAGCAGAACTTGGAAGTCGACGAGGTCATGCAGGCCACCGAGGGCACCGAGGCCCGTACCGCCCTGGCAAACAAGGCCGGCAATGCTGCCACCGAGAACACCTACGTCAAGTGCAAGGCCTTGCTCCAGGAGATGCGCGTCTATCTGAAGGCTGAGAACTTCGACCAGCCCTTCACCCCGAGCGACCTGAACACCGAGACCAACGGCCTCAAGGTGTCCATCACCTACGCCAAGGACGCTCTTGCCACCGACCCGGTAACCCCGGATCAGCCTGGCACTCCCGAGCAGCCTGGAACTCCTGAGCAGCCCGGTACCCCCGAGCAGCCCGCTAAGCCCGAGCAGCCCACCACCAAGCCCGAGAAGCCTGGCAAGTCGGACACCACGACCACGGTAACCACCAACAAGGCGAACACCAAGGGCGGCCTGCCCACCACCGGTGATCGTTTTGATGGCCACGTGGTGGCTGCATTCGCCATCGCTGGCGTTGCCGTCATCTCCGCGGGCGGTTACTTCCTCTACCGTCGCAATAAGGAGTAACGTCCTAGCTGAGCGGGCAAGGCAGCAATGGCAGCCTCGCCCGCTCAGCCCGCTCAGCCCGCTCTTTTGACCGGTGGGAAACCCGCCTGAAATCTTTTTAAAAAAGATTTCCCCGCACACACTTCGCTGTGCTATAGTGCAGCGCAACAGCAATGAGGTGCAACCGCGCCAAGGCATCACGAAAGGAGCCACCAAGATGATGAACACGATGAAGTCCCTCAACAACTGGTGGTGGCGTGATGCGAATACGATCGGTCGAAAGTGAGTCCCTCACGCCTGTTTTTGCGCTCTAGGTGATTGGAAGGCCTCCGGTTTCGACCGGGGGCCTTTTTCTATCTCGAGCCCGATCGCATTCGCATCACGCGCCTCCGTTTTTCTCTTACACTCCCTTTTTCGAAAGGACTTTCACCATGTCTCAGAACACCACCGCCCAGCCCCGCACCGTCCAGACCGCCGACCGCGGCAAACTCGATATCCGCGCCCTTGTCCTGCTCGCCATCCTGCTTGCCGCCGGCTTCATCCTCAACTTCACCGTCGGCAAGGCAATCTCGGGCATCTCGGGCGGCATGATCAGCCCCGAGTTCATCATCTCGGCTTTCTGCCTCACCATCCTGGTCGTTCGTCCCAACATTGGCCAGGCGCTCGTCATTGGTCTCATCTCGGCGGCCGTGATCCAGATCACTACCACCTCGCCGTTTGTCGATTTTGCCGCCGAGGGCATCGCCGCTATGCTCATGGCCGTCATTGTCAACGCCACCGCCAAGGACGGCCAGGTTAAGCCCGTCATCGCCATCGTCGCAACATTCGTGACCACCTTTGTCTCGGGCGTCATCTTCATGGTCATCAAGATGGCCATGCTCGGCGTTGTGGGCGAGCTCGCCGCAGCCATGCTGCCCGTCGTCGCCATGACCGCCGTGTTTAACGCAATTCTGGTCGGCGCCCTTTACCTGCCCATCCAGAAGGCCCTTAAGCTCAACTAACCTGCCCGGCTTTACGAGCCACCCCATCTTGGCGTTCATTCGTCGCTCGCGCTCCCAAGCACGCTTCGCTCCTCTTTCGCGCTAACCTGGGGTCCTTCGTAAAGCCGTCTCCGTGCTTCACCACCAAAGACTGTCCCAAACGGCTAGCTTTTGGGGACGTTCTTAAACGACTAGTCATTAAAGAACGTCCCCAATGACTATGAAAGGTATCCATGGAAACGATCATCAACGTCGACGATGTCTCGTTCTCCTATGGCACGCAGACCGAGCAGGCGCTCAGCCACATCTCGCTCAGCGTGAACAAGGGAGATTTCATCGGCATCATCGGGCCCTCGGGCGCCGGCAAGTCCACGCTTGCCGCCTGCCTGTCAGGTGCCGTGCCCCACCACTACACCGGCGCGTTCTTTGGGTCCGTCATGGTTGACGGCCATGACACCTGCGAGGTCTCGCTGACCGACGTGTCACAGATCGTCGGCAGCGTGCTGCAGGATATCGACACGCAGATGGTCGCCTCGGTCGTCGAGGACGAGATGCTCTTTGGCCTCGAGAACTTTGGCGTTCCCCACGACCTGATCGAGCAGCGCGTGAGCGAAACGCTCGAGACCGTCGGCATCAGCGACCTGCGCGACCGCGAGATCGCAACCCTCTCGGGCGGACAGAAGCAAAAGGTAGCCATCGCCGCCATCCTCGCCATGCGTCCGCGCGTCTTGGTTCTCGACGAGCCCACCGCGGCACTCGACCCCGCCAGCTCCACATTGGTCTTCGAGACGCTGCGTGAGGCAAACCGCGTACTTGGAATCACCATCGTCGTCGTTGAGCAAAAGGTCGCTCTGCTCTCGGAGTACTGCAACCGCGTGTTCGTGCTCAACCATGGCGAAATTGCGCTGCAGGGCGAGCCACACGAGGTCTTCGCGCATACCGACGAGCTCCGTGCCATCGGCGTCGACTGCCCTCGCGTCACGCGTATCTTCAATAGCCTCGAGGCCGATGGCCTGGTAAGCGGTACCCCCTGCTTGGATGTCGATGAGGCTGAGCGCCTGATTTCGGGCATCGTCGACCCCGCACACGCGGCCATCGAAGCCCAGGCGCCCACCGGTTCCCCGCATGCACCGTCGTTGCGTCCTCATGCCAAGGACGCCGAACCCGTACTCACCTTCGACCATGTTGAGTTTGCCTATCCCAATGGCGGCGCCGCCGTACACGACCTTAGCCTGACGCTCTATCCTGGCGAGCTCGTGGGCATCGTCGGCCAGAACGGTGCCGGCAAGACCACGCTCACCAAGCTGCTCACGGGCCTGCTTAAGCCCGCCTCGGGCAGCGTGCGCGTTACGGGCCTGGATACTGCCGCGGTCCCCACGAGCCGTATCGCCCGCGAGGTCGCAACGCTCTTCCAAAACCCCGACCGCCAGATCTGCAAGGATACCGTGCTCGACGAGGTCGCCTTTGGCTTGGAGCTGGGCGGCATGGACCGTGCCGAGGCCCTGCGTCGCGCCCAGCTGGTCATCGACCGCTTTGGTCTGCCCGCCGACGAGGCACCGTTCTCGCTTTCGCGTGGCCAGCGACAAATGGTGGCACTTGCCTCCGTCGTAGTGGTTGAGCCCAAGATCGTCGTGCTCGACGAGCCCACGAGCGGCTTGGACTACCGCGAGTGCATGACCGTGATGGAAACGGTACGCACCATGGCCGAGCGCGGTTGCGCCGTCATCATGGTCTGCCACGATATGGAAGTCGTCTCGGATTTTGCCGAGCGCATTGTGGTAATGGCCGACGGTCGCATCCTCGACCGCGGCCGCACGCACGAGCTGTTCTCGAACATCGAACTCATGCGGCGTGCCTACGTGGAGCCTCCCCAGGTTATTGAACTCTCGCGCCGTCTGGCATCTTCCGTCTCGCCCGCTTTTGCGCAGGTGAGCGAGGTCACCGATGTCGTTCGAATTACCAAGGAGATGGTCCACCGTGGTTAACGTCATCGACTACATGCCGGGCGATACGCTGCTGCATCGCCTGAATCCCGTCGTCAAACTGGGCCTCGCCGCCGCCATCATCGTCGGCATCTTCTTGTCCGACACCTACGTGGCGCTGCTGGGCTTTTTGGCACTCACCCTTGCGCTGGGTGCCTATGCCGGCGTCGTCGACCGTCTGTTCTCGCTGCTCAAGTTGCTGATTCCGCTCGCGCTTATCATGCTGGTGCTCCAGCTGGCCTTTATGCGCGATGGCAACGTGGTGTGGGGCTTTATCACCGACACGGGCCTCATCACGGGATCGAAGGCCTGCCTGCGCCTGCTGGGCGTGGCGTTACCACTCATCCTCATGCTCATGGTGACCAAGCTCAACGACCTTGCCAACGCCTGCGTCGAGGTGCTGCACGTACCGTATCGCTATGCTTTCACCTTTACCACGGCGCTGCGCTTTGTGCCGGTATTTGGTCAGGAGATGAACGCCATCATGGAGGCGCAGACCGCACGCGGCGTCGAGTACGACACCAAGAACCCCATCAAGAAGCTTAAGCTCATGCTGCCACTGTGCGTGCCACTGCTCATCTCGAGCGTGGGCAAGACCGATGCCACAGCCTTGGCGGCAGAACAGCGCGGCTTCTATCTGCGTACGCGCGCCAGCTCGTACAAGCGCTACCCCATCAAGGGCCTAGACATCGCCGTGCTCATCGTCAGCATCGCCCTCATCGCCATCGGCTTCCTGTTCTAGTTCACCACTGACAGCAACCGCCCAACGCAAAAGGCCTCGGCTCGCACCAAACGAGCCGAGGCCTTACTGTTTCACCAGATAAAACCTACCAAAATTAACCTGTCCCTTTTTGACAGGTCGGAAGCTAGAGGCGGTAGGGAGCGCCGCTACGGATGATGGATTCGCGCACCAGGACATCCATGGCGTCGAGGGTGATCTCGGGCATCTCTCGGTACTTTTGCAACACCGAGAGCTCGGTGCAGGCCAGAATGACGCGGTCGCAGCCGCTACGGGCGAACTCCCACATCACGCGGTCGAACTTATCCATATCGGGCTCACGTCCGGCCTTCACATCATCGTAGATAAGCGACATCACATCGTTCTGACGTTTCTCGCTGGGATAGACAACCTCAACACCCGCAGCCTTACATTCGCGGCCGTAGACACCCGCGCCCACGGTTCCGTCGGTGCCCATGATGCCAATCTTGTGCACCGGCTCGGCCGGCATACTCAGGTTGGGGTCGAACTCGCACTCCCCCATCACCGCACCGGCCAGAGCATAGCGCACCGACTCACGCGGCATGTGGATAATCGGCACCTTCGTAAACGACTGGATCTGGTCGTAGAAGTAGTGCGACGTGTTGCAGGGAATGGCAATGTGCGCACAGCCCAGCGACTCGAGTGCCTGGGCACACTCTTTCATGGTCGCCAGCAGCTTGGCATGCTCGCCGGTCTTAATGGCCAACGTGCGGTCGGGCATGGTCGACTTGGAGAGCACCACCATGTCGATATGTTCCTGATCGCAGGCAGCAGCCGTATGACGCACCACTTGGTCGTAGTAATACGACGTGGCCTCGGCGCCCATGCCGCCGATAACTCCCAGCTTTTCCATCGCCGCCTCCTTGGTGACGCTTGCGCAATTGCGCGTATCATACCCGCGCCCGCCCGATGCAAACCGGACGGGCGCCGCGCTCATCTACTTGTAATACGTCTTGAACAGCTTAAAGTGGCGCAGCTTGGTGTGCCACATGCGCAGCCAGCGGTTAAAGACAAAGTCGCCCTTCATAAACGAAGGGTCGGCGCCCTTGCCTTCCTTGTCCAGGCGATGCGCCTTAGCGCGCAGCTCGGGATCCTTGACGTACTTGTCGACGACGCCCATGGGGACGACCATCCACAGGGCCTCGTCCTGAGCCGTCACAAACTCCGGCTCAAACGGACGGTTGAACACATACTCGTCCACCACATACTTGGCAACGTTAAAGCCGCTGTTGGTAACGTAGTAGTTGCTGCGGCCCTGGCGCGTGTTGAAATCGAAGAACTTAAACGAGCCGTCGCGCTCGTCGTACTTTACGTCAAAGTTGGAATAGCCCACAAAGTGAAGGTCCTCGAGCAACTTGCGCACGCCGCCCATGAGCTCGTCGTTGGGCTCGGTAATGATACAGGCATGGTTGCCGACACCGTGGGGCTGATGCTCCTCGAGCAGCACATGGCCCAGGCACATCATGCGGACCTTACCGTTGCGGTCGGAATAGCTGGTGAGCACGCGCATGTACTCGTCGTTGCCGGGCACGCGATCCTGCAAGATCAGGTCGTCGGTGTAGCCGCTGGCATACGAATCGCGAATGACCTGTTCCAGCTCGGCGCGGTCGGCAATCTCATAGGCCTTTTTCTGGCCCTCGAACTCGTGCTGCCACCACATGATGCCGTCAGAAGGCTTCAGAATCATCGGGTAAGGAAAATCGATCTGGTCGAGCACTTCGGCAGGTGCCTCGCCTTGGGCGTTCAGCATCGCCATGGTGAAGGTAAAGGTATGCGGATAGGGCACACCATGCTTCTCGCACAGCTCGTAGAAGATCTCCTTCTTCTGGCACTGCTCGAGCATGCTGTAGGGCGCGTAGGGAGCGACGATGTTATCCGCCAGCTCATGAGCATCCTTGGCTTGAGCCACGAGAGCGACATAGTTGTCGCCACAGCCCACAAGGACAATCGTCTTATCGGTATGCGCTTGGGCAATGCCGTTGACGGTTTTGAGCATCACGGGCATGGTGTCGATATCCACGTTGGGCGTGTAGTCGATAATCTGGCTGCGGTACGCGGGACCCGTCTGATACTTGCCAAAGACCAGACTCTTGACCTGGTACTCCTCGTAGAAGGCGCGCGCCACCGAATAGGCGTTGATGTCGCCACCGAGCAGCACGGGAATGAACTCGCGCTCTGTAAATTGCAATGCCATGGAAACTTCCTATCATGAACTGCCCACACAACGGGCGGTCTTTGCGCAACTGATTTATTCTAGCGTGCCAAGCCGCCGGCGCCCAAAGCTCCACCGTATCTATGGCAATCGACGCAATCGTCCAGCACGAAGGCCAGCACGAAGACGGCGCTCACCGTTGTATGACAATAGGCAATGAACCTACCGTTGTTGTAGGATTCAGCGTATTGACATCTTCGAGCGAAAGGCGCACACGTGCCCCAAGACCATCCGACCGATAATCCCATCCTCAATGCCGCGAGGCGCGAGCTGGCGGAACGTGCGAAAGCGACCGCTCCCCTGTGCACGGCAAACGACGCCTACAACGGGCCTGCCCGTATCGTCTCAATCAACACGTCGGAGCACAAAGGCACGCGTAAGTCACCCGTCGCCGACGGGCACGACACCGTCATCGAGCAGTTTGGCCTCGCCTCCGATGCGCACGCCGGGCATTGGCACCGTCAGGTTTCCTTTTTGGCCGCAGAGTCCATCCAGACGGCGCAGACGCGCGGGCTCGATGTGCACGAGGGCGACTTTGGCGAGAACTTCACAACCCAGGGCATCAACCTGCTCTCGCTCCCCCTGGGAACGCAGCTCAAGATTGGCAACGATGTCCTGGTCGAAATCAGCCAAATCGGCAAGGTCTGCCACACACGCTGTGCCATCTACTATCTCGCCGGCGACTGCATCTTTCCCCACGAGGGCGTTTTTGGCGTGGTACTAAAGGGCGGAGAGGTCTACGCCGGCGACGATATCCAGGTAATCAAACTCGGCGACGGCACCTGTTCGTTCACCCCCGCCGAAGCCCTCGAAGAGATTGAGCAGGCTCGCCAGAAGGGCACGCTGTAGTTATAAAACCCCACGTTGAGATGGCTTTTACAGCCCAAAACTCCTCTCAAACAGGGCTCTGTAACGTTAAAGTTGAACTCTATGGTTTCTCAACAATTCGTCATAACTGCAGGTCAAAGCCAAAGCCTCAAGTTCAACTTGACCCTTTGGAACCTTTAAGGTTCAAGTTGAGGTCGAAAGCAGTAGTAGAATACCGTTCGAACCATAACCTACGATTGATTGCAGAGGGACTGGATGCAGCATTCGAATCATCGCACCGCAGTGCTCATTGCGTCGAAGCCGGCTCGTATCATCACGAGCGCCGTGCTCGCCGTTGCGCTAACGGCCACGCCGATGCTCTCCCCCGTTGCGGCGTATGCCGCCTCGCAGGCAACGCAGGACCAGCTTTCCGCAGCCCAGCAGAAGATTGAAGCCGCCACGAGCGCCTACAACGACGCCCGCACCAAACTCGATGACCTGCAAAAGCAGATTGATTCCAATGAGGCAAGCATCGAGGAAATCGAGGCTAAGCTTCCCGAGCAGCAGGCCAAGGCAAGCTCCGCCATGCGCGATCTGTACAAGTATCAGAAGGGCACCAATCCCATCGTGAGCTTCCTGGTCAACGCGCAGAGCCTGGGCGAGTTCATCACGACCTGCAAATACACCAACCAGATCACGAGCTCGAGCGTCGACGAGATCGAAGAGCTCAATAACATGCAAACCGAACTCGAGCAGAACAAGGCCGAGCTCCAGCAGGCCAAGTCTCAACTTGAGGCAGAGCAGAAAAACGCCGAGGATGCGCTGGCGCAGGCCCAGCAGCTCCGCAGCGAGGCACAGGCAAAAGCCGAGCAGGAAAATGCCGCCGAGCTTGCCAAGCTTGAGGCCGATAAGGCCGCTGCCGCCGAGAAGCTCTCGGGCGAGGGCGTAAGCGGCAGCAATTCCAGCAGCCAGGCCACCAACACCAACACCACCATCGACACCACGGTGAACAGCTCCAATACTGGTAGCTCCGATTACGATTCGTTCATTAATGAGTGGACAGGCCGCATCGACAATTATCTCGCCGGCTCCCCCATGGCAGGCCAGGGCTATAACTTTGCCGTCGCCGCTTGGAATACCGGCGTCGACCCCCGTTGGTCCCCCGCCATCGCCTGCATCGAGAGCACCAAGGGTGCTTATTGCGCCAATTCTTTCAACGCCTGGGGCTGGAGTGCACGTGGCGGCGGTTGGCGCAGCTTTGGCAGCTGGAGCGAGGGCATCTCCGCTCACGTTGCCTATCTAGGCGCCAACTACGGCTCCACCCTTACCCCGGCAGCAGCCAAAAAGTACTGCCCGCCCACGTGGCAGGACTGGTACAACAAAGTCGCCGCTCAGATGAACCGCATCTAAGTGCAACTGCAAAGGGCCCCAATGGGGCCCTTTTCTTTTAGGTAGCGGAGGTATCGACGACGCCGGTCGCATTGGCAACCGCGACTATGACGATCATGCATAGGAGCAGCGCACCCAATGCCTTGAGCCAGAGTTTCGCGAGTTTCTTGCCGCGATAGCTGTCGAGCAGCGCGAATCGCCGACGAAGACGGCGCTTATCGAGCAGCGCAAAATGCATAAGCACCATAAGGCCATCGACAAAGAAAAAATACTCGATTATGAGAAGCCACGTCGGGTAGCTTTGGTTTGCTCCCGTGGGGTGAAAGACGGCAAAGTGACTTCCGGCAAAGAACACAAGCAGCGAGAAGAAGACGAGCGTATTCCCAATGCGCCCCAGAGACTCCGGAACGCGAGAGAGCAGACCGCATGCAGTGGAGGCGGCAGGCCTAGGAAGCCCTGTGGGGTTCTGGAGTCCTTGGGGCGTCAACACCGTCTCCGAGGCCGGAGTACGGACAAGCACAGGCGCAGGAGGCCGCACGGGGCGACTTAGATCGTATGCCGCGCGCGTCGCCCGTCCCAACGCTTCCGCGCTCGCAAAACGCTTGGCCGGGTCGAGCGCCATCGACATGCAGACGGCATCGGCAAGTGGAGTGGGAATGCCGCATGCCTCACATTGCTCGCGCATGTCGAGCCCTGGTTTAGGGTCGACTCCCGTCAAGCAAAAGAACAACAGGGCCCCAAGTGCGTAGACATCGCTGCGCACACTCGTCTGCCCAAACCCATACTGCTCGGGCGGCGCATAGGGTCGCGTGCCAAACTTGACGGTGTCGGCATCGGCGCCATCGTGCCATACGCGCGCGATCCCCAGGTCGATAATCACCAGCGATGAAAACGTCAGGCCGTCATCAGGCGTATAGTTGGCACCCGTCACGATGATATTCGACGGCTTGAGGTCACGATGGATCACCGGCGCCGACGTCTCCCCCGCCATTGCAAAACCGGCATGGAGCTCGCCCACGGCGTCGCAAAGGACAGGATACAATTCACGCGCATAATCGGGGGTGGCTCCCAGACGGTCCACCAGCGCCCCGAGCGTCTCCCCTTCGATGTATTCCATAACCACGTTGAGCTCGTCGCCCACACGACGACAATCGACGATTCTGGGCAGGTGCTCAAAACGCCTGCCTGCCCGCTGAACGGCAAACAGACGCTCGTATGCCCCGCCGATTTGAGCCGAAGCATCGATACGTTTACGGACAAAGGGGCCGAGCGAGCCACCGCCGGTTCCTTCAAAGTACACGAGCTCGGTTGTTTCAACGGTCGAGCGCTTAAGTACACGCTCCACGCGATAGCTGTCGTCGCAATCGAGCGACGCCAGGTGCTCGGCAAGCGCTGCGGTCAGCTCGTCATCGGAATATGTTGGGGTCTGAGTATCCATAGCCTCCATCATAGCGCAGGGCGCAGACACCCCATGGCATCCGCGCCCCGTTCGTTTGCATCGTTGTTCGGCAGCTCCGCCGGCTCAGATATCAGCCGCTAACTCACCGTCTCCTCGCCAAAGCGATACAGCTCCTCGTTGACCTTTTGGAGGCTGCACCCGCGATCGATGCAAAAGATGATAATCGCATCGCGGCGGTCCTTGCAGTTAAGGACGCTTACCCCGGCAGCCGTCAGCGCACGGTTAGTCTCTTTGAGCGTCAGCGCCATCGCAAAGGCAATCTGCAGCACCTTATTGCGGCTCGGATGCCGCGCACCGGTAAAAATCTGATAGCCAAAGGTCTCATTGAGATCGGCCATACGAACCACGCGCGAGCGCTCCAAGCCCTTTTCCTGCAGTAGCTGCTTCAGGTAGTTCGAAAGCGACGGGGCGGCAAAGTCGTGTTCTTTGATATAGCCATCGATGTTTGGCGCGTCGAGAAGCTCATTGAGTAACTCGTCAGTCAGCTTTTTATCGGGCATACGACTTCACCTCCCATACGGCGCAACGGTAGCGACATGCTAGGCCAACACCCAGCTTGCAGTGGCAGACTTATCAAACATGTTGGCAAAATACAGTGCCTTCTTGATATCGCCATCAAAGTAGATATTGCCCGCCACAGAGCCACCAGCGGCAAGGGTACCAGACTGCAGCTCATCGGAGCCCTCGCTGTAGTAACCCTGATTCTGCTGAGCGCCGTTAGCGTCCTCGCCCTTCCAGTCGTAGATGTTGTAATCTGCGCCCTCATCACCATTGTTGACGTACGTGACGTGAATGCCCGTCATGGTCGAACCGTCATAATTTGTGAGGCCGGGCTGGACGGAATCGACAACGACGGAAAGACCGGCAGCCGTGGTCACCGTCGCACCAACCGCCAGGTCAGTCGTAGACTGCTCTTCCTTCTTCGCCTCTTCCTTCTTGTCGCCATCGCCAGCGTCCTCGGTGACGGTCGCCTTATCGCTACCACAACCGGTAAGAAGACCGGCAGTCCCCAAGGCGACGGTGGCGAATGCGCCCAGTGCAGCGCGACGGCTCAGCAGCACTTCGTTTTCAAGCTTTTTCATCATGCATCCTTCCTACGATCCGGCTACCGTGCCGGCACACAGCACATCGTAGGAAGGATTAAACTTGAATTCATTAGCTGAGAGCTAAGGCTGCGGTAAACGGCCAATGTAGTTATCCAAACGCCGAGCAAACGCACTTTGCGCAACCGTCTGCTGGCAGTGCATCAACCCACCGTGACGGATTCCCCGGTAAAGGTGCTCACAAGCAACAGGATAAAGAAGGCCAAATAGCTGATGCTCAGCAGGTAGGCGATGACCAAAAAGGCAATCCATCCTACATTGGTCTTACCGTCGGCGCGGCGCTGCTCACGACTGCGATAAAGCCAAATCGTCACGCCGATAGCAGTGATAAACAGTACGAGTGCCGCCGTAGCCAGCCCAGCAAGCACAAACATCACGCCAATGCCCACAGCGATGACCGGAAGCAGCAGCAAACCGCACCCGCATCCACCCGGACTATATACGGCAGACTGTCGGCGTCGCCTCATCGCCGCGCCACCCCCATCATCTTTGAGCACTATAATGCGATAGCCTGCTGAACAGGAACGATCTTGTCGAGTTCCGGTTCGATCCGCCTTTTCTCGGCCTCAAGGTCAAACGCCACCTGAGCGCGCAGCCAATAACCATCCGTCAGGCCAAAATAACGGCAAAGACGGAGGTCGGTGTCGGCCGTCACGCGACGTTTTCCCAAGACAATCTGCCCGATACGCTGAGCCGGAATCCCAGTCTCTTTCGCAAGGCGATATTGAGAAATGCCCATGGGAACAAGAAACTCCTCTTTGAGAAGCTCACCAGGAGTCACCGGCGACAGCAAATCGGCCGAAGTCTCATCACTTGTGATAATCGACGATTTCGACATTCCAAGCCATCTCCTGTCTCCACTCAAAACAGACCCGATAGCGCTCGTTAACACGGATGCTATATTGACCGGCACGATCGCCCTTCAAAGCTTCCAGGCGGTTGCCCGGTGGAACGCGAAGATCATCAAGCGAAGCACAAACCTGCAGTTGGCGAATCTTCCTCAACGCAACACGCTCAAAGGGCACGAACCTCCTGACCCGCACACCCATGGCAAAGCGTTCGGTATCCTCATCTTTATACGATGCAATCATAGTATCGCCTTACGTTAGTAACGTCAAACGTTTCTATAGACTTACATCTCTATTATATCGTACGTTTGTTCGTGTTTTCTAGAACAAATAGTCCTTTGCGCCTTAGTCAAGCAAAAGCAATCGTTTGTAGACATCGAGGCCTTTGAGAAGGATTTCCTCGTCGAAGAGCATGCTATCGGTATGCAGAGCGCTTGTGGCATAGGCGGGACAGCCATCCGAATCACTCGGGTTGTCTTGGTCCTCTGGCATACCCGTGCCCAGCAGGAAAAACACGCCCGGCAGATGGCGTTGATAGAACGCGAAATCCTCGGCGATCAGCAGCGGTTCCTCCACAAGCTGCAGCCCGGGCAAGGCAGGCGCGACGCTGACAAACAACTCGGGGTCGTTGTCGACCGGCGGATAGCCCTCGGCAAAGTCGAGATCATACGTGCAGCCCGTTGCGGCACAGGCATCGTCCAGCACGCGGCGCACGCCTTCGCGCGCCCGGTCGAACATGTCGTCCGTAAACACACGCAGGCTTCCGGCCACATGGGCCTCCCCCGCCACCGCGTTGCAAACCGTACCGGCCTGCAGCAGACCAAACTTACCGATACAGGGCTCGTCGGTGCCCAGCTCGTCCATCAGTTCGCGCTCGGCAACCAAGAACTTGGCAGCCGCCAGCGCCGCATCGTGCGACTCCTCGACCGGAACGCCATAGGTCTTAGCGATATGGATGCTCGTCCCGTGAATATGAATGTGTGTCTCACTCGAACGCGCCAGCAGCGGACCGGAACAACTCGCCAACGTGCCGGCAGGCAGATCGGGCCACACATGGAAGCCAAAAATGCGGTCAGCCCCATAGCGCTCGAACACACCGCTCTCGCATACCGTCTTGGCACCACCGGTCGTTTCCTCGGCCGGCTGGAACACAAAGAGAACGTTGCGCCTAATGGCGCCCGGCTGCTCGCGAATCGTACGGTCGACATACGTCGCGGCGGCAAGTGCCATGGCCATGTGTCCGTCATGTCCGCAAGCGTGCATCTTGCCGGGATGGATCGAGGCAAAGGCCGCTCCCGTCGCCTCCGCGATGGGCAGCGCATCCATATCGGCGCGAATCGCCGTGGCACGCGCGGCACCAACGCCAGCGTCGAAGAAAGCGCAGACGCAGCTGGGACACGGATGGGTCACCTCGCAAGCGAGCGGCGCCAACACGCCCTCGATATAGGCAATAGTCTGCGGAAGATCGAAATCGAGCTCCGGGATGCGATGGAGATCGCGGCGATAGCGACGGAGTTCTTGGAGCTCGGTCATAGAGAATCCCTTCGTGAGGCACATCTGTTGCAACTTATTGTGATACAGGATTGCGGCACACATGTTTCCAGCATATTGCTGCATTTTTTAAACGTTATATACGAATACTCTTGTTTGGTAAAGTGCAACGTGATAGGGTCTTTACCACTTGATAGAGGCGCGGGCACGAAGAGCCGCGGGCGAGCCGGCAGGCTTTGACCCCGTGGGGAGGCGAAACCCGCCGAACTGGGTTTTTCGGGCACGAACAACCTGGTGGGCCTGTGGGAAACACCCACAGGACTGTCTGCAGCAATGCGGGAGCGCTATCCGGACATTGGGTCCACGCTATGCGGATTCGATGCGCAGATGGCGCCGTCTGGATAGCGAGGTTTACGGGACATGGCATTGACCCCCAACGAGGCATATGCGGCCAAGCAGCCGTTTGTGGACAAGGAGACACTCGAGCATATCGTCGAGCAGTTCCCCACGCCGTTTCATCTATACGACGAGGCGGGCATCCGCCGCAACATGCAAGAAGTGCGCGACGCCTTTGCATGGAACCCGGGCTTTAAGGAATACTTTGCCGTCAAGGCCAACCCCAACCCGGCGCTCATCTCCATTCTCAACGAATACGGCTGCGGCTGCGATTGCTCGAGCTATACCGAGCTCATGATCGCCCGCTCGCTGGGCATCACGGGACACGACATCATGTTCTCTTCCAACGACACGCCGGCTGCCGACTTTGAGCTCGCCAACAAGCTGGGTGCCATCGTCAACTTTGACGACATCAGCCACATCGAGTTCTTTGAGCGTGTTGCGGGGCCCATCCCCAAAACGGTCAGCTGCCGCTTTAATCCAGGCGGCCTGTTCCAACTCTCCAACGGCATCATGGATAACCCGGGCGACTCCAAATATGGCATGACCACCGAGCAGCTCTTTGAGGCCTTCCGCATGCTCAAGGCCAAGGGCGCCGAGAATTTTGGCATCCATGCCTTCCTTGCCAGCAACACCGTCACTAACGACTACTATCCCAAGCTCGCACGCATCCTCTTTAAACTTGCCGTGCGCCTGGAGCGCGAGACCGGCGCACATGTCGCCTTTATCAATCTGTCCGGCGGTGTGGGTATCCCCTACCTGCCCGAGCAGCAGGCTAACGACATTCACGCCATCGGTGAGGGCGTACACGCAGCCTACGACGAGATTCTGGTCCCCGCCGGCATGGGCGATGTGGCGATCTGCACCGAGATGGGTCGCTTTATGATGGGCCCCTACGGATGCCTGGTCACCAAGGCCATCCACGAGAAGCAGATCTACAAGGACTATATCGGCGTGGACGCCAGTGCCGTCGATCTGATTCGTCCTGCCATGTATGGCGCTTACCACCACATTACGGTGATGGGCCAGCCGGGTGGCGACGACAAGACCACAGCGCCCGTCACGGACACCTACGACATCACGGGCAATCTGTGCGAGAACAACGACAAGTTCGCCATCGATCGCGAGCTGCCGCATATCGACATGGGCGACCTGCTTGTGATCCACGATACCGGCGCGCATGGCTACTCCATGGGCTACAACTACAATGGACGCCTGCGCTCCGCCGAGGTCCTGTTGCGCCCCGATGGCTCGGCCGACCTCATCCGCCGCGCCGAGCGCCCGGGCGATTACTTTGCCACGCTCGACGTGCTGCCGAGCGGCCGAGAGCTGCTGGCCAAGTCGCGCGCCGAAAGTGCCCGCCGTCGCGCCCAAGACGAGCGCCTGGCAGTCGCCGCCCAATGGAACAAACGCATCCAGATCGCGGACGCGAAGGAGAAGAACATGGACATCCGCAATCTCGAGGGCTCAATCGTCGCCCTCGTCACGCCGTTTAAAAAGGATGGCAGTGTCGACTTTGACGCACTCGAGCGCCTTATCGATTTCCACCTGCAAAACGGCACCGACGCCATCCTCACCCTGGGCACCACCGGCGAGAGCGCCACGATGACCGACGACGAGGACAACTCCGTCGTCGCCGCCGTGGTCAAGCATGTTGCAGGACGCGTCCCCGTCATCGCCGGCTCGGGCTCCAACTCCACGCAGACGATGCTCACCAAGTCGCTCACCTACCAGGGCTTGGGAGCCGACGGCCTGCTGCTCATCACCCCCTACTACAACAAGTCCAATGAAGAGGGTATCTATCAGCACTTTAAGACCGTCGCCGATGCTGTGGACATCCCCTGCATCCTGTACAACATCCCCGGCCGCTGCGGCTGCGGCATCAGCGAGCGCAACGTAGAGCGCCTGGCCGCGCACCCCAACATCATGGGTATTAAGGAGGCCTCGGGCAACGTCGCCAACGCGGCCAAGATCGCCCATCTGCTGTCAGACGACTTCCGCATGTACTCGGGCGAGGACGCGCTTACCGTGCCGCTCATGAGCCTGGGCGCCTCGGGCACCATCAGCGTGTGGGCAGACGTGCAGCCGCAGCTCGTGCATGACATGTGCCGCGCCTATTTGGACGGTGACGTGGCGCGTGCCCGCGATATCCAAATTGCCGGCCAGCCGCTCATCAATGCCCTCTTTAGTGAGGTCAACCCCATCCCCGTCAAAGAGGCGCTCGCCCAGATGGGTATGATCGAGGCAAACTACCGCATGCCGCTGTGCCCCATGGCAGACGACACGCGCTCTGCACTTACCGATGCTCTGAAGGGGGCTGGTCTGCTTGATTAAGACCGTCATTATGGGAACGGGCCGCATGGGCTCGCTCATCCGCACCACCGCCGAGGGCGTTGTCGACGCCGCCGGTCAACCCGTTTTTGATATCGTGGCCCAGATTGGCTTCGATTTGAGCAAGCTCGAGAACGCACCGGCTGCCGATGTGATTATCGACTTCTCGAACGTCGTGACCTTCGATGCCGTCGTCGCCTATGTCGAGCGCACGGGCGCGGCGTTGGTCTCGGGCACCACAGGCTACACCCCCGAGCAGATGGACCGTCTGCGTGAGCTGGGCCAGAACACCCGCGTTATGCACTCGGGCAATTACTCCATCGGCATCGCAGCCCTGCGTCATCTAGTGGCCCAGGCCACGCGCGAGTTGCCCGGCTTTGACTGCGAAATCGTCGAGACGCACCATAACCAAAAGGTCGACGCCCCCAGCGGTACCGCCAAGCTGCTGCTCGACGCCGTAGTCGAGGCCGAGCCCGAGACAGGCTACCACCCCGTCTACGGACGCGAGGGCATGTGCGGCGCGCGCGATCCCAAGGAGATCGGCATGCACTCACTGCGCGGTGGCACTGTCGCCGGCGTCCACGAAGTGAGTTTCTTTGGCCAGGACGAGGAGGTCACGCTCACCCACCGCGCCACGAGCCGTCAGATCTTCGTCAACGGCGCCCTGGCCGCCGCCCAGAAGCTCGTCACCCGCGAACCCGGCTTCTATACGTTCGACCAGGTCATGTTTGCCTAACCAGGTATCAACCGAATCCACCCAAAGGAGAGATAGCAAATGAGCAACGCAGCCGAGATGGATGCCCAGGAGATTATCAACTACATCGCCACCGCGCCCAAAAAGACACCTGTCAAGCTGTACGTGCGCGAGAAGCCCGGCATGAAGGTTGCCTGGGGCGACGCACATGTCTACGGCGGCCGTCGCGGCAAGACCGTCTTTGGCGACTGGGATGAGCTCAAGGCCATCCTCGATGCCAATGCCGACTCCATCGACTACTACGATGTCGAGAATGACTGCCGCAACTCTGCCGTGCCCATGCTCGACCTTAAGGGCATCAACGCCCGCATCGAGCCGGGCGCGATCATCCGTGACCGCGTCGAGATCGGCGATCGCGCCGTCATCATGATGGGCGCCATCATCAACATCGGCTCCGTCATTGGCGAAGGCTCCATGATTGATATGGGCGCCGTGCTGGGCGGCCGCGCCACCGTGGGCAAGAACTGCCACATCGGCGCCGGCACCGTGCTGGCAGGCGTTGTGGAGCCCGCCAGCGCCACGCCCGTCATCATCGAGGACGATGTCATGATCGGCGCCAACGCCGTGGTCCTGGAGGGCGTGCACGTAGGCAAGGGCGCTGTCGTTGCCGCCGGCGCCGTGTGCGTCGAGGATGTCCCCGCCGGCGCCGTCGTGGCCGGTGTCCCCGCCCGCGTCATCAAGATGCGCGACGAGAAGACCAACAGCAAGACCGGACTGGAAGAGGGCTTACGTCAACTTTAATAGTTACGCGGTTTTGACAAACCGCGTTTTCGCTGACGTATGCTCAACCTGCGGGATAAATCATCCCTAAACAAAATGGCCGAAGCCCCAAGGAGCTTCGGCCTTTGCTTTCTCGCTGTAGGCGCAACGCAACTTATCGATTCTCGATGCTACCGATATTTTTGAGCTCGATGGAAATGAGGCCGTTGGGCTCGTTGACGAACTCGATATACTCGGAGTTCGAACCCATCTCGGCCGGGAAGCTGATCTCGATGCCCGTGTCGGTACGAATCTTGTGATTGCGCACCGCCGCGCGCTCGACCTGTTTGCGCTCCACGGGAACGCGCTCGGGAACCTTCTCCTCGGTCAGTGCCGCGCGCACGCTTTCTTTGATGGCCGGCTCGTCCTCAAAGACCTCATCGACGATATCCCAAGGCGGTAGCTCCTCGTCATCCTCAACCTTCTCGGCAACGGCGGCTTTGACCTTGGCGAGCGCTACGGCCGTGTTGGCGCCGTGCTCTTCGGCGACTTCCTCGACCACACGCGTGACGGTGTCGATGACCTCCTTACCCGAAACGCCCGTGTCGCATTGCAGCAGGCCGTCGGGAATGAGCATGCGATCCTCACCGGCAATCTTGCGCTTCTTATCCACATAGCCGATCTCCATGGTGCTTGCACGCACGATTGCATAGCTCGGCACCTTTTGCGAAGGGTTCGGCAGAATGGCATAGTGGCGCGCGATGTCGTTACGAACCTCGCCCTCTTCGCGACCCACCTCGTGCATGAATGCCTGCTTGGAGCCCAGCAGCATCACGGCAAACCAGCGGGCATCCTCATCGTCATCAAAGTCCGCCACAAGCACGTCAGTGGACTCGGCTTTCTCGGCCTTGGTAAGTTCGGAAGAGATGAACTCCGCAATCTGCTGAGACAGATCCACGAACTCACGCTCACCAAAGAAATAGCCCTTGAGCTCGCCGCCGAATGCGGAGTTCTCGGCAAACGTGGCACGCTTGTTATCAGCCGAGGTACGAGCGCGCCGCAGGTGCGTGGTTACGAAATTACGCACGGTGCGGCTCTCGATATCGAGCTCGCGCTGGCTCATAACGTTGACGGCAGAGTCAAAGTCCAGGATATGCAGAATCGCGTGATTGATTTTCATATACGGCATTCCGTTCTAGATCGATTTCGGCACGAACCAGTATAGCGGTCGATCCCGCCCCAGGCGCATCGAAGATTGGTGCATCGGGGACAGGTTGCTTTGCACCAATGGTTAGCGCAGGAGCTCGGACTGCCAAGCCTCGAGCTGTTCTGCCAAGCTCTTGCCGGCAGCGGGCATGTCGATCTGGGGACGTTTGGGCAGAAGCGCACACTTAAGAATCGCAACGATAGTCTGCGAGACAAAGCGTCGCGTATCCTTGTCAAAGCCTTGCGCAGCCTGGAGCATCACGGGCAGGCTCTCGCGCAGATTCCCAGCGATATCCGCAAACCGCTCAGCACCCGTAGCCTCAAGCACGGAGAACAACGCATCTACAAAACGCTCGCGCTCGCTAGGCGACACCGCAAGCAGCATCTCGCGAATGGAGCCATCAACGTATCGAGCACCGGCGGACAGGCGCTCACAGTACACGAAGTCGTGACCATCAACCACCCAGCTAAAGGGATTGTGCTGCAGCAGGCTGAACTCGGTGCTCTCAACGATGGCATAGTCCTCCTGTGTCTCGAACATCATGCCGAAGATCGACGACCGAGGTAGCGTCTTGTCGATTCGACCGGAAAGATCGGCAAAGGCGTTGCCGTTCAGAAACTCCTCGACGAAGCCCGGACCATCATGGGAATACGCCCGTTCGATTCGCTCACGGGCGACATCGGAGCACATCGCCGCACCGTACACCGCAAGGTTTCCACCCTTGGAATGACCTCCGCACAAAAGCGGCCCGTCAATCGCATCCGCCGCCTCGTCTACATAACGCGCCGCGGATTCCTGGGCCGGCACAGGACACCGGAACGCCATGTTAAAGTCCTCTTTCCAGCCCACAATCGTGCTGTCGGTCCCCCGGAAGGCAAGATAGCTAAACCCCGCCGGAAATCGGAACGTCATGGCCGCAAACTGCTCCGTTGTCTCGGCATCACTCACGCTACGATAGCCGCAAACACGAACGCCACGGTAGCGAGGGCTTGCTGCCACAGCCTCCAACAGGGCACGGCTCCCCTCCGGATCCCACAGGTCGCCAATCATGTCTTGGTAGCACTCGGCGCGCAGCAGCTCGCGTACGTCTAGGCCCTGCCAGTTCGTCAGCTCCGCCATATCACCCGGCAAACGCAAATAGGACAACCACGCAAAGACCAGGCTATCCACCGCGCAGAACGGCCGTTCCTCAAACGGATCAAACGCCGTCTGGGCATAGGTCAAAAAATTAGGCGAATCCGACATGGCCCTCCCATCAACTATGGTGCATTGGGGTGGTGCAAAGTAACCTGACCCCCTCGCACCAAAAAGGCGCCCGGACCGTGTGGCCCGGACGCCTTTCATTGTAGCCTGTTGCCCAAAAAAGCTTGATTTAGCAGGAGAAGTCGACGCTGTCGATGATGTCCTTGAGGGCCTTGGCGGAGACGGTGAGCTCATGCTGCTCGTCGTCGTTCAGCGGCACGGGGACGCGGCAGACAACGCCGTCGCGGCCAACGACGGTCGGCATGGAGATGGCAAGATCGGACAGGCCATACTCGCCCACCATGAGCGAGGAGACAGGCAGAACGGTCTGCTCATCGCGCATAACGGCGGTGCAGATGCGCTTGACGGCCATGGCGACGCCATAGTAGGTGGCGTGCTTCTTCTCGATGATGGTGTAGGCGGAGTTCTTGACGTCCTCGGCGATGCGCTTCTCGGCAGCCTCATGCTCCAGGTGGCCGTGAAGCTCACAGAAGGTGTTCAGCGGAACACCGGCAACCTGAGCGCTGGACCAAGCGACAAACTCGGAGTCGCCGTGCTCGCCCATGACATAGGCCTGGACATCGCGCGGGTCAACCTCGACGTGGGCACCAAGCATCTGCTGCAGGCGACCGGTGTCGAGCACGGTGCCGGAACCGATGACGTGGCCCTCGGGCAGGCCGGACATCTTGATGGCGGCGTAGGTCAGAACATCGACCGGGTTGGAGACGATGAGCAGAATGCCGTCGAAGCCGGACTTCTTAATCTCGGGGATAATGGACTTAAAGATGCTGACGTTCTTGTTGACCAGGTCCAGGCGGGTCTCACCGGGCTTCTGGGCAGCGCCAGCAGTGACGACGATCATGGCGGCGTCGGCGACATCGGAATAATCGCCGGCGTAGATCTTCATCGGCTCGGCAAACGTCATGCCGTGCGCGATATCCAGGGCCTCACCCTCGGCGCGGTTCTTGTCCACGTCGATGAGGACCATCTCGGAGAACAGACCGCTCTGCATCAGTGCGAACGCCGAAGACGAACCGACGAAACCGCACCCGACAATAGCGACCTTCTTCTCGTTAACCATTAGAAACTCCCATCTCTCTCCACAAACAAGCCGCCCGGGAACGACCCGAGCGGCTTGCCGTGATCCCAATACATCCAATCGGGACTTTGATTATGCTCCTATTCGCAGCCAAAAATCGACCGTTTACCGAAATTGTTTGCAGAATTCGTAAAATAACTGCACGAAATCGGTTTCGAGCTATTGACGAGCCGAAATAAGTTTCTAATACAAGCCCGCCTCGCGAATGGCCTCGACAGCCAAAGCGATCTGATCGGGCGGCAGGACCAGTGCCATACGCACGTGCCCCTCGCCCGAAGGGCCAAAGCTCGCGCCCGGCGTCACCACAACGCCGGCCTTCTCCATAAGCTCCTCGCAAAACGCCATGGAATCGGTGCGACCACCGGGAAGCTTGGCCCACACAAACATAGAGCCATGCGCGTTGGGTCGCTCCCAGCCCAAGCCCTCAAGACCGTCGCACAGGGCATCGCGGCGCTCCTGGTACTTCAGACGCTGCACCTCGACCTCATCGCGCGGACCGTTCAAGCAGGCGATAGCAGCCTTCTGGATCGGGAAGAACATACCGAAGTCGATCTGGCCGCGCAGCTTGGCAAAGGCCGAGACCACATCCTCGCGACCGACCAAAAAGCCGATGCGCGCGCCGGTGACGTTAAACGACTTAGAGAGCGAGAAGAACTCCACGCCCACCTCGAGCGCGCCGGGATACTGCAAAAAGCTTCCGCCCGGCTCGCCGTCAAACACGATGTCGGAGTACGCGTTGTCATGGACGATGAGCAGGTCGTGCTCGCGGGCGAAAGCGATAATCTCCTCGTAGACCTCGGGCGTACCCACCGAGCCGACCGGGTTCGCGGGCAGCGACACGATCATATACTTGGCACGGTCGGCCACCTCGGGATCGATACCCGCCACATAGGGCAGGTAATTATGCTCGGCAACCAGCGGATAGTATTCGAGCTTGGCATCGGCGATCTTGGCACCCGCCTCAAAGACCGGGTAGCACGGATCGGGAACCAGAATGGTGTCACCCGGATCGAGCAGGGCCAGGCCCAAATGGCCCACGCCCTCCTGTGTGCCGTTGCACGACTGCACCATAGACGGTGTGATGCCCGAAACGCCAAAGCGGCGCTCGTAGTAATCGCACACGGCTTGCTTAAGCTCGGGCAGATCGCGCAGGGCATACTTCCACATCTCGGGGTCCTGGGCGGCCTGGATCAGCGCCTCGACCACGTGGTCGTACGGCTTAAAGTCGGGTGTGCCCACGCTCATGTTGTAAATGGTCTTGCCCTGGGCCTTAAGCGCAAGAAGCTTGTTATTGAGCGAGGCAAAAACCTCCGCGCCAAAGCGGTCGAGACGCTGCGATGCCTGCATGGTGCCACCTTTCGATATAAAAACGCGGCGCCCCGACAAGAGCGCCGCGCGATACGGGCCATCAGATTGCAAAAGTGTAACGCTTACAACCCCCGTATTGGTTCAATTTAGCCAACCTTAGTCAACTGGATTGAGCGTGTCGATCTGCGCAAGCCACAGACGCGAGCTAGCGTCACTCGGCATACGCCAATCGCCACGCGGGCTGAGCGTCACCGAGCCCACCTTGGGACCATCGGGCAGGCAGCTGCGCTTAAACTGCTGGGCAAAGAAGCGACGGTAGAACGTACGTAGCCACGTGTGGACGGTCTTGGCGTCGTAGACGCCCTCGAAGCTCTTGAGCGCCATGCGGTAGATCTTGCCCGGCTCAAAGCCAAAACGCAACAGGTAGTAGAGGAAGTAGTCGTGCAGCTCGTACGGGCCCACCAAATCCTCGGTCTTCTGCGCAATCTCGCCGTCGCCCGTGGGCGGCAGAAGCTCGGGGGACACCGGCGTATCGAGGATATCGAGCAAGACCTCGGCAATGCGCCCGCCAAAGACATCAGCCGCATAGCGCACCAGATGGCGCACGAGCGTCTTAGGCACGCTCGCATTGACGGCATACATACTCATGTGGTCACCGTTGTACGTGGCCCAGCCGAGCGCCAGCTCACTGAGGTCGCCCGTGCCGATGACAAAGCCGCCGGCTTGGTTGGCCAAATCCATGAGAATCTGCGTGCGCTCGCGCGCCTGGCTGTTCTCGTAGGTCACGTCCTGGACGGCCGGATCATGCTCGATGTCCTTAAAGTGCTGCTCCACGGCTGCATGGATCGAGACTTCGCGAAAGCTCACGCCTAGGTCGCGAGCGAGCGACTCGGCATTGGACTTGGTGCGGTGCGTCGTGCCGAAGCCGGGCATGGACACGGCTGTGATACCAGTGCGCGGCAGCCCCAGTGCATCGAAGGCACGCACGGTCACAAGCAGCGCTAGCGTGGAGTCCAAGCCGCCCGAAAGGCCGATAACCGCAGCCTTGGTACCCGTGTGGGCAAGGCGGGTCTTGAGGCCCGCAGTCTGCAGATCGAGGATCGTCTCGCAGCGCTCGGCCAAGTCGCCGTGGTCGGCAGGCACGAAGGGCGCGCGGGGGAAGACACGGTCTATGCCGAGCGCATCGCGCAGGACAGGCTCTTCGGCGAGCGAGCCCTCAAACGAAAACTCAACGGTCGCGGATTCCGGCGCATCGTCGGTGCGCGTCCACGTCGTCGAGCGACGGCGCTCGACAACCAGGCGGTCAAGGTCAACGTCGGCGATGGCCATATCGCAGGTAAGCAGTTTGGTCGCGGCGAGCTTGGAGCCGTTTTCGTAGACGAGGTTCTCACCCGCAAAGACCATGTCGGTCGTGGACTCGCCCTCGCTCGCGTCCGCGTAGGCATAGGCGCAGTACAGGCGCGCGCTCTGATTGGAGATAAGGCTGCGGCGGTAATCTGCCTTACCGATAATCTCGTCCGAGGCCGACGGGTTGAGAATCACCGTCGCACCGGCAAGCGCCATCTCGGTCGAAGGGGGCGCCGGCACCCACAGGTCCTCGCAGACTTCAACGCCCAGCACCATATCCTCGGCACCCTCATCACAGCAGCGGTAGACAAGCCCCGAACCCAGCGGAACCGGACCCTGACCGGCAAATTCAACCCACACGGGATCCGCAGGCGACGGAGCAAACCAGCGACGCTCATAGAACTCGCCATAGTTGGGCAGATACTTCTTGGCCGTGAGGCCCAAAAGCTCGCCCGCGCAGCACACGGCGGCACAGTTGTAGATATTCTCGGCAACCGCAACGGGAAGACCGATGGTAAAGACGATCGGCAGCTCACGGGTTTCATCGAGGATATGCACCAGAGCAGCCTCGCAGGCATGCAGCAGTGTGCGGTTATGGAACAGATCGGCCGCGGTATAGCCAGTCAGATTAAGCTCGGGCAACACCAACGCGCGAACGCCACGCCCGGCAGCATCGCGAACAGCCGCCAGCGCAACCTCGGCATTGCCCTCGACATCGGCCACGCGAATCTGCGGCGACGCCGCCGCCACACGCAAAAAGCCATCAGACTGAGAAAGGTGAAGATTCATAAGAATGCTCCCGTGCGTAAACGCCATTCACAACAATTAGCAAGCCCTATTGTAGTTCAACCGCCGGGTGTAACCGCATCCCACCAACTTGGTGAGCTATTGATGAGTTGATGGTATCTGTTAAATGTCACGTACGATTCACATCTGGTGGGTACCCTGATGGCTACACGAAACGAAGCAGATTTACACCGGGAGGACCCCGTATGACAACCAAGTACACCGACGCGCCACGCACGCGCGTCATGACGCCGGCATCGCTCAACAACGGCGTGCACGAGAACCATTCCATCGGACAGACCATGGCCATCGCGCCCAAAAAGGGCCTGTTTGACGACATTTCCATTCCCCAGATCATCGCCGGCGCCGCAGCTGCCGCCACGAGCGTGGCGCTTGCTTCAAAGATCGGCATTGCCGGCTCGGTGATTGGTGCCGCTGTGAGCTCAGTCATCACTGTTGTGTCCTCGCAGGTCTATCGCCACTTTATCTCCGCCAGCGCCGAAGCAATCAAGGGCACGCATGCCGCTGTCGACTACCCTGCCGGCGCCTACGAGCCCGTTGAGCCCGATGTCGAGGAGCACCTAGGTGGCGCCGCGACCACGCAGGAGATGCGCCAGGTTGCGGGACGCGCGACCACGGCGCGCGTCGCCCCCAACAGCCTGCGCGCCAAGGCGGCGGCAGAGCGCAGCCAGACGCAAAAGAAGGTCATCGTCTTCTCGATCGCTATCGCCATCGTCGCGGTCATCGCCTGCGCCGGCGCCATCCTTATCACCACTGCCGGTGAGGGTCTGGGCGAGCGTCCCGAGTCAATCCTTTCGTCGCGCACGATCGAGAGCGATGCAAATGGCAACACCCAGTCGCAAGATCAGCAGGCACAGGCGGACGGCACGCAAGACAGTTCTACCTCTGCCGATTCGTCCTCGAACACCCAAAACCAATCGCAGGGCACCGATTCCTCTACGGCCAGCAGTGGCACGCCGTCCGACACGACCGACTCAAGCCAAACGACTGACGGTTCACAGCCGAACACGGGAGGCCAGACGAGCGACACCACGTCGGGAACGGGTGCAGCAGACAGTAGCAACACCAACAGCTCGAGCGGAACCGCGTCCGGCACGGCATCTGACAACTCGAGCCAAGGCACGGCATCGGGCAACTAAGCACATTTGCCTCTCATAGATAACCGACCTATACAACGGGCGCGAATCGAAAGCGGTTCGCGCCCGTTTGCCTTGGGCGCCGCCATGGCGAACGCCATGCGATGGTAAGATGCTTTACATGTGTAAAGAGGAGATTTGCCATGAGCAAGACAATAGTTAGGCCCACGCTTTCGCTGGGCAACCACATCTATCTGTATCGCCTGCTGCGCGATGCGATTGGATGTGGCAAGCAAACGTTTATGACGCAGGTCGAGGAGGCGCTCGCCGCTGGCGACATGACCGCTTATGACCTGGGCTTCGAGTCCACGCGCGAGCTGCTCGAGGAGCTCGACGACTGCATTAAGCTGACCGTCTTTAAAGGCGGCCGCCTGTATGCCACGGTCATCGCCAACGAGGCCTGGGATGCTGCGCTTGCCAAGGGCGAGGACAAGCCCAAGACCGCCAAGGGCGCCAAGCAGTCCTACAAAAAGAAAAAGCGCGGTGAGAAGGACCTCAAGGCCGTGCGCCCCAAGCACGTTAAGCGTCCCGAGCCCGAAGCCATGGTTGAAGCCGCGCCGGAACCCGAGCCCGAGACAGAGATCGAAGTCGCTATTGAGGTAACGGCAGAAGCCGAAACCGAAATCGCCGCCACGACCGATTCCGAAGTCATATCCGAGCAGGAAGCCACTGTGGAGCTCAACGAAGCGCCCAAGTCGACAACCGAAGAAGCCGCTGACCAACCCGAGCCGTCTGCGTTCCAAAACAGCGATGTCTTTGGCGACGAGGCCGAGGACGATCAGTCCGACGAGCCCGCAAATCAAGACGCTACCGAGTCGGCGCCGGAGCCCGAGACGCCGCAGCCCGCCATCTCGCTCACGATCGTCTATGACCCCGAGAATGCCAATGCCGGCATCACCACCATGGCATCCACGCCCATCGAGGCAAAGTCGAGCGTCGAGAATGAGAGCGCGACGCAGGTTGAGGTTGAAACTGAAGCTGCAGACGCGCCCGTCACCGTGAAGCCCGCAGATTCCACAATCAAGCCGAAGACGACGCTGGAGTTCGCACCCGTCATCGAATCCGTGCCCGCCTCTGCTTGCGTCCAAATTCCCGCACCGGCACCGGCTTCGGTACTCGCAGAGGCCCCAACCCCCGCACCCGTAGCGCCCGCCATCCCCGAGGACTTCCCCGTCGATTTCGCAACCGAGGTCTTCTGCCCCGGCCCGCTTCTGCACCAGCTGTCGACCTATCTCCCCTACGGCGCCGATACCCTCGGCATTGTCGGCGAGTACTACTGGATCGCCCGCGAGCGCGGTACCATCGAGGCCGCGCGAAACCGCGCAAGCTTCCCCCTGCGCTACACGCAGGCCGGCGAGCGCCGCGAGGTTGCCGTGCGCATCCGCCGCAATACCACCGGTGGCCTCGGATCCACCTGGGCCATCGATAAAGTCGAAGAACCCGAGCAGTAACGACAAACGACTCAAATCCAAATCAGGATTTGAGCCGTTTTTATTTGTTGATGTTGCGTAACCAACAGCGAGCGGGCCGCAAGTGCCCCAGGTTGCCGTGAAAGAGGAGCGACGCGTACTTCGGTACGCGAGCGACGGCTTGAACGGCAAGATGGGGTGCTTGCGGCCCGCGCAGCGTCGAGCAGTTACGCGGTTTGGAAAACCGCGTAACGATCTAGTCGCGCGTCAGCTTACGGTGAATACGATGCGGCTGGGCTGCGTCCTCGCCAAGGCGCTCGATGCGGTTGGCCTGATAGGCCTCGAAGTTGCCCTCAAACCAATACCAGTTGCCCGGATTCTCGTCGGTGCCCTCCCACGCCAGAATGTGCGTGGCGACGCGGTCCAGGAACATACGGTCGTGGCTAATGACCACCGAGCAGCCCGGGAACTCGAGCAGCGCCGCTTCGAGCGAGGACAGCGTCTCGACGTCGAGGTCATTCGTGGGCTCGTCGAGGAGCAGCAGGTTGCCGCCCTGCTTGAGCGTAAGCGCCAAGTTCAGACGGTTGCGCTCGCCACCGGAGAGTACGCCGGCGCGCTTCTGCTGGTCCTGGCCTTTAAAGCCAAAGCTCGCCACATAAGCACGGCTCGGAACCTCGGTCTCACCGACCATCATGTGGTCCAGGCCATCCGAGACGACCTCCCACAGGTTCTTATCGGGGTCGATGCCGGAACGGTTCTGATCGACATAGGAGATCTTGACGGTCTCGCCCACCTCGAGCTCGCCCGAAGTCAGCGGCTCCAGGCCCACGATGGTCTTGAACAGCGTGGTCTTGCCCACACCGTTGGGGCCGATGACACCCACGATACCGTTGCGCGGCAGGGTGAACGATAGGTCGTCGATGAGCACACGGCCATCGAACTCCTTGTGCAGGTGATGAGCCTCGAGCACCTTGTTGCCCAGACGCGGGCCCACGGGGATGCGGATGTCGGTCCAGTCGAGCTTCTGGCTTGCGCGGGCCTCGGCCTCCATCTCCTCGTAACGAGCTAGACGGGCCTTGTTCTTGGCCTGGCGAGCCTTGGGCGAGCTGCGTACCCACTCGAGCTCGGCCTCCATGCGCTTGGCGAGCTTGGCGTCGCGGTTGCCCTGCGCCTCGATACGGGCGGCCTTGGTCTCCAGATACGTGGAGTAGTTGCCCTTGTAGGGATAGAGGTGGCCGCGGTCGACCTCGCAGATCCACTCGGCAACGTTGTCCAGGAAGTAGCGATCATGCGTGACAGCCAGAACGGCGCCCTGGTAGTTGTGCAGGAAGTGCTCGAGCCACAGGATCGACTCAGCGTCCAGGTGGTTCGTGGGCTCGTCGAGCAGCAGCAGGTCGGGAGCCTCGAGCAGCAGCTTGCACAGGGCCACGCGACGGCGCTCGCCGCCGGAAAGCACGTTGACCGGCATGTCGGAATCGGGCAGCTGCAGGGCGTCCATGGCCTGGCCGAGCTTGGAATCGATATCCCAGCCGTCGGCGGCGTCAATCTCGTCCTGGAGCTTGCCCATCTCGGCCATGAGGGCGTCCATGTCGCAATCCGGGTCGCACATCTCCTCGCCGATCTTGTTGAAGCGATCGACCTTGGCGATCATGTCGCCAAATGCCATGCGCACGTTCTCGATGACGGTCTTGTCGTCGTTGAGCGGCGGCTCCTGCTGCAGGATGCCCACGGTGTAGCCGGGGGTGAGCCTGGCATCGCCGTTGGAGACCTCCTCGATGCCGGCCATGATCTTGAGCAGGGTCGACTTGCCCATGCCGTTGGGACCCACGACGCCGATC
Source organism: uncultured Collinsella sp. (assembly GCA_900552385.1). Classification (GTDB taxonomy): domain Bacteria; phylum Actinomycetota; class Coriobacteriia; order Coriobacteriales; family Coriobacteriaceae; genus Collinsella. The sequence goes on from URZI01000001.1 coordinate 62,296, forward strand.
TTGGCACCGGGGTAGAAGCTCAGGGTCACGTCGTCAAGGATTACCTTGTCGCCATGGGCCTTGCGAGCCTGATACATCTGGTAGATAAACTCCGCCATATGTCTGTTCTATCCTTTCTACCTGCTGTTTCCCTATTCTTGATTCGCTTTAGTGGAAACGAAATGAGGGAACCAGCTCTGAAACGTAACGAAAAAGGGGCATGGTTGCCCACACCCCCTAATACTACCTGGGAAAAGTCCCCCGGAACATACTATGAACTGCGTACGCTAGTTTTCCGCAACCTTAACGAGCGGCTCGCTGCGATTTGCGCCACAACAGATACGAGTAGACGTAGACGGCCCCAACCGAACCAAACGCCAGAACCGCAATCACCGCGGCGACGACTTCATTCGAAAGCACGCTGCCCGCCACGCCCATCACAATCAGGCCAATACCCAGCACCATAAAGCAGGCGCCGCCAAAACGCTGCGTACGGCGCCAGTTCTCGGGATCGGCAAGCGCCCAGGGTGTCTTGATACCGAGCGTATAGTTCTGCTTCACACGCGGCAAGTAGTTGCCTGCGCCAATGAACAGCAAACCGACAACACCGGAAATCAGCACGTTAACCGAACCGACCGCCGGCACCACGCCCCAGACCGTAAGCTCTCCCAGCCAGCTTATGGCGCACATGAACAAGGTGAAGGCGATTACGAAGCCCTGGTAGAACTTGCCCGAGGTTCGATATGCCTCACCTTTGGGGTCGATGCGCGGCACCATGCGGAACATTACGAGAAGCGCCAGAGGCAGCACGCCGAGCGCGGAGGCCATCCAGCTAGGACCCCAACCGTCGACGGCGCCGTTCGCGCCCCAGTGCGTGGGAATCTGCGTAGGCAAGCTCGGCATCACCATGAGGTGCGCTACAACATTAATAGCGCAGACCACAACAAGCATGGCCCACACGCGCGACGATACCCCCGTGGCGTGAATGCCCTTGTTTTCGTTATTCATCCTTATCACCTTCCGTGTTTGTAAAGCCCATAAACCAACCGATCAAGTCCTGCATGACGGTGGTGTTTAAGCTGTAAACGATGTTTTGGCCATGACGTTCGTCGGTCACCAACCCGGCGTTTTTGAGCATCGCCAAGTGATGGCTCAACGACGGCTTGCTGATGTCAAAATGCTCGGCAAGCTCCCCGGCCGTGCAATTGCCCTCGCGCAGCAGTTCCAAAATGCGCCGTCGCGTTGGATCGGCAAGCGCCTTAAAACCCTCTCCCGGCATAAGACCTCCTCTCATCATCTCTCATGACGTGCACACTATACTCAATATTTAGATGTTTGTCTAACTATCTAATCGCAATGCTTCAAACCACATCAAAGCAAACGCCATCGCAACCTATGGGCGATTACCTATAATGGCGATAGCTAAAACACGACCTGCTTCCCCATCGGAGGATATTTATGACCGAAACCACGGCCGCAACTCCCATCGAGACACGCGACACCAAGCTCGAGATTATCATGGGCCGCGAGGCACTCGATAAGCTCGCCGATGCTACGGTGCTAGTGCTCGGCTGCGGAGGCGTGGGCTCCAACTGCTGCGAGGCACTCGCCCGCGGCGGCATCGGACATTTCGTCATTCTGGATAAGGACGTCGTCGCGCCCAGCAATATCAACCGTCAGGCCATCGCCTTTCACAGCACCGTCGGCAAGCGCAAGGTTGACGTCATGGAGGCTATGATTCACGACATCAACCCTACCGCTACCGTCATCAAACGCATCGAATACCTGCTGAGCGACAACATCGATGATTTCTTCGCGAGCGTTTTGGAGCAGACGGAGGGCAAGATCGACTACGTCGTCGACGCCATCGACACTATCTCGGCCAAGCTCACCATTGCCAAATATGCTCAGGACCACGACATTCGTTTGGTTAGTTCCATGGGCGGGGCCAACAAGCTCCATCCCGAGTGCCTCCGCTTTGCCGACATTTTCGATACGGTACGTGACCCCATGAGCCGCATTATGCGCAAAGAATGCAAGAAGCGCGGAATCAAGAGCCTGCATGTACTGTTTAGCTGCGAGGAATCGGTTAAGACACAGCCCCGCGACCCTTCCAACATCCACGAGCGCACCGAGCTGGGAACCGCCAGCTTTATGCCGCCCATCATGGGCCAGATGATTGCCGGCGAGGTTATCCGCCAGATCAGTGGGCGCGGCACCGAGCGCGTGCGCGCCGATGGCCAGCACCTGGACTAGCAGGATGCCCTGCGATGGAACCGCGATTCTTTGACACGCATTGTCACCTTGATTTGATGCTCAGCCCCGATGCTACGGCCAATGAGTCGGCGGCATTGGGTCTGGGGCTCTTTGACTGTGGCATCGACCCACGCGACTTCACGGCAGCAAAAAAGCAGGCCAGCCGCTACCCAAACATTATCGCCGGCGTCGGCCTCCACCCCTGGTGGCTCGCCGACGGCCACTGTGGTCCTGCCGAAGTCAATCTGCTTTGCGAAGTTGCTGCCCAAGAGCGCTACATCGGTGAGATCGGGCTCGACTTTTCCGCTCGTTTTGCCGGAAGTGAGCCGCTACAAATACAGGCATTTGACCGGCTCTGCGATACACTCGTGCAGCATCCTCTTACCGGACGCGTGATATCAATTCACGCCGTTCGTTCAGCAGGAGCCGTACTGGACGTCCTCGAATCGCATGGGCTACTCATCCCAAACCACGACTCCCCCGCTATCATCTTCCACTGGTTTAGCGACACTTCGGACGAACTCGCCCGCGCGCGTAATGCGGGCTGCTATTTTTCCGTGAACGATCGCATGCTCGCCACCAAGCGCGGCTGCGAATACGCACGACAGATTCCACTCGATCGTTTACTGCTCGAGACCGATGCGCCAGCCGAGCCAAGCACAGAAACAAGCGCACAGTCGCTCATCAGATCGCTCACAAGGACCTCGATGCGCATTGCCTCACTCAAAAACTGCGATGTACAGCACATTGAGTCGGCAGTTTTAGCAAATGCGCGCTCTGTTTTTGACCTTCGCTAACCCCTGTGGGCAAAAATGCCAAGGGACATGCGAATCGCACAACGCAGCCCCTATTGGTAGGTAGTACAATTCGGCAGCATTACGCCAATTCGTGCATGAGATCACGGTTGCGTGCATACAATTCGTCAAAGATATGGCGGCGCGACGCATATAGCTCGTGGGCAGCCATATCGGGCACGATTGTTTGTGCAACGCCAAGGACTTGGGCAAGCTCATCCCATGATGCATAGGCGCCACCTGCGAGAGCTGCCATGATGGCATCACCGAAGCACGCGCCCACCGTAACCTTGGCAACCGAGACCTCGCGCCCGCATACGTCGGCGATGGCCTGCATCCAAACTGGATTCTTGGTTCCACCTCCGACAAGCATAATGCGCCCAATTGGCAGCCCATGCTCTCGCTCGATAATGTCGACATGGGATGCAACGGTATACGCGACGCCTTCCAAGGCGGCGCGAACCATATGGGCTCGCGTATGCCTTCCGGTCAGGCCAAAGAAGACGCCACGCGCCTCGGGATCGTTGAGCGGAGTACGCTCCCCCGCAAAGTACGGCAGACACAGGAGCCCATCGGCACCCGGCGCCACATCGGCGGCATCATGCGCCATAACCGAATAGGCATCGGGACCACCGTGGCCCTCGGCCTCTACGGTGTTGCGATACAGCTCTTGGCGCAGCCACGATGTGAGTGCGCCCGCCGTATTGGTCCCCGCGCAGATCCCGTAAGTTCCGGGAATGATAAACGTCCCCGGCCACAGGCGGGCATCATCGATCATATGATCAGCTAGGTAGATGAAATACGCCGTACTCCCCAACTGAACCATCATATCGCCGGGACGGAATACACCCGTCGAAATGGCCTCGGCACCAGAGTCGCCCGTTCCCACTAAGACAGGTGTCCCCGCCGCGAGCCCCGTCGCCTCAGCCGCACGCCGCGTAATCACCCCGGCAATATCGGTAGCCGACATTACCTCCGCCATCTGGTCAGGCCGGCAGAAACGAGCACATTCCCGAGCATCAACCTTCCAGGTGTAGCGGTCGTATAGGGGAAGAAAATCCTCCGCCAAATAACGGTCCACCGTAAAACGCCCCGTCAACTTCGCGCACAGAAACGATGACGCCGTCAGGAACTTCGCGGCACGTTCGTGCACCTCGGGCATATTCTCCTTAAACCACAAGATCTTGGGAGCAATATCTGACGAACAGGGATCATGCCCGAAAAGCTCGCGTGCGCGATCTGACCCATATTCGGAAAGAAGCTCGTCAATCTGCGGCTTCGACCGCGCATCGACTCCATACAAAATCGCGGGCGCCAGCGCGTTGCACTCGGTATCGACCGGCACGCAGTCGCAACCCAATGCGGAAAGCCCCACGCATCCGATCTGCGCCGCGTTAACTCCCGATCGCGCCACCAGCTCGTGCGACAAGCAGCAAAAATCGCCCCACCAAACTGCCTCCGCATCATGCTGGTACCATCCATCACGCGGGTTGTCCGTCTCGTGTCCACAAGAGGCTTGGCAAACGATGTTGCATCGATCATCGATTAAAACGCCTTTAGAGGCGCTTGTCCCAATATCAATACCCAGATAGAACGCCATAGGTGCCTACTCCCCTCGCGCCGTACGAGCGGCAGCCATAAAACGAGCTACCCGCTCAACATCGACCGGGGCATCCAGCTTTCCGTCGCGCTTTAAGCACGTGCCGACAAACGCGCCATCGTAGTGAGCAAATACGTCAGCCACGGTATTTTCGCGACAACCGGTGCCACATACCACGGGTACTTCGCCAACACGCTCGCGGACTTCATCGGCAAGCTCGCCCGAAGCGCCACGACCGGCAGCCGAACCGCCGATGACCATCGCATCCGGCAGGCAATTAAAGAGAAGTGAATCGGCAATGTCCGCAGTCGTGCGGTCGTTGAGATAAACCTCTCCCTCGCTCGTGATGAAGTGAAAAAGCCTGAGGTCGTCCAGGCGCAGCGCCGCCTTGCGACGCATGGTGTGAGCGAAATCTCGGTTAATCAGCCCGAGATCACCGGCCCAGGCACCGCAAAAATTGCAGCGCGTGAACTGCGCATCGACAGCAGCGCACAACTCGATTGTGGCATCACCGTCGTAAATAGCCTCGGCTCCCCAAGGGGTCGACAGATCATGGGATAGAGCCCCGATTACATAGCCCATCGATGCAAGGGTTGAGGGAGAAACGTGCTGCTCATAGGGCATCGAGAGCTCATTGGTAATCAAAATGCCATCGACACCGCCCTGCTGCAACGCCTCGAGATCGCGCTTGGCGGCTTCCACGACCTGCAACACGCTTCCGCCCGGGTAATACAGTGGATCGCCCGGCAGAGGACGCAGGTGCAGCATTCCGATAACCGGCTTTTCGGTCTTGAACATCGAGGTTAGAAACGACATAACGTGCTCCTTCATAGGGTTATTGCAGGGACGTTACTCCCCCAGCACCTCGACGTACACTTTTCGCTTCTGCGGACCGTCAAACTCCGCAAGATAGATGTTCTGGGCACCTCCGCACACGATGTGGCCATCTTGGACGGGAAAGAAGCAGCTGTTTCCACAAATCATGCTCTTGATATGCCCACAGGAGTTGTTGCCGGTGGCTCCATAGCTCGGCAGGAAGTGCGCATGCGCGTAGGGGGCATCGAGTGGGGCAATGCGATCAAGCGTCTCCATAAGATCCGTCTCCACGCAGGGCAGCCCCTCGTTTACCACGATCCCGCAGGTCGTATGCGACAGAATAATCGCCGCCAAGCCATTGGTCACCGAGCTGCGTTCGATGGCAGCGTGCACGTCCTCGGTAATATCGATGAACTGGTCCGGAGCAGTCGATAGATAGCTCAATGTCTCGAGCGTCACCATGTTCACTCATCCCCTTCAAGAAAACGCAGGGCATTACCCCAGTAGAGCCTTTCTCGCGCATCATCGCGCATGGGCACGGTATCGAGCGCCCGCTTGAGTTTGAATGCACGGAAGCGCGGCGTATTACTGGCGAACATCACTTGGTGCGATAGCGCGCGCTCATACCACAGCGGCCCCATATCGACCGTGAAAAGACGCTGCATCATCTCCTCGGGCGAATCAATGTAAGTGATAGAGGTGTCCGCGTAGCAGTTGGGATACTTGAGCAGCATCGCCACGGTCTCGCGCACCCAGGGCCAGCCAAAGTGGGTCAAACTAAAGCGCACATTTGGATGCGTTGCGATTGTGTGCTCAAATGCAAGCGGGTTACTGCGCGAGAGCTCTGCGCCAGGCTCCCAAGACATACCGGCATGGAAAACCACCGGCTTGTTATAGCGCTCGCACAGCTCGTAAAGCGGCTCGGCCACAGCATCATCGGGGGCAAAACCCTGCTTTGCCGGATGCAGGCAAAGCCCCTTTGCCCCCAACTCGGTAAAGGCGCGCTCCAATTCGCCTGCGGCACCGCTCACCTGCGGATCTACGCTCGCAAATCCCCACAGACGATCGGGATGCGCGGCAACCAGCATGGCAATCTGGTCATTGGTGCCAAAGTGCCCTCCGCATGCCGTGGTTACATCGAGCGGCATGAGCACGCTCTTCTGCACGTCGCAGACGTCCATCTCGACTTGAAGCTCATCCCAATCCATGGGACCCATATGCCCCATACCAAATTCTCGTGACCAAAAACCGAATCCATCAGGCTCATCACCCGGCGTACAGATCTCGCCGTAGAGCATAGGATGGACCAACATGTCGATAACCATTTCGTACTCCTTTCCAGGCATTTGACCCTAGTACGGCTCAAACGAACCAATCACTCGGGACGACAGCTCAGCGCCCGCCTTCATACACGCCGGAATATCAAGGCCATCGATCACGCCCTTGGTAAACCCGGCAATATACGAGTCGCCGGCACCCACGGTGTTAACGACCTTCTCCGCCGGTACGATCCCGCACTCATAGAAGCGCTCACCGTCATAGGCAATGCTTCCCTTCTCGCCAAGCGTGGCAACCGCAACGCGCGGTCCCAATTCCTGCACGTGGCGTACCCAGTCTCGTAGCTCCGGAGTGTCCTCTTCAAACGACATAAATGCGTAGTCAACGTAGGGAAAATGATTCTCGCAGGCATATTCGGGATCCTGGCTGAACACCGAGAAGTCCATAACCACCATCTTGCCCGCATCATGCCATTCGGGCAGGAGGTCCAAACAATTGCCAAACAGGTCGGTATGAATGATGTCATGCTCTAGGATAAACGCCCGGTCGTCTTCATTCGGTCGATATGTCTCCATTACGCCATCGATTGCCTCGAGATGCACACGATCGACGCCGTCTTTCAATGCCATGAGCATCACCGAGGTGTCGCCATCTTCCACCCGCAGATGTGAGATATCGAACCCCTCAGCGGCCAGCGCCTCTCTCATCTTGTCTCCGTACTCGTCCTTGCCGACAACCGACATGGCGGATACCGAAACGCCCATTCGTGCAAGATGGATACCCCAGTCAATGCCATTACCAGTCGGATAGAACACGCCGATGTTTTGATAGACGTCCGCGCAGCAAAAACCAGCCGCACACGCTTTAATACCCATGGTCTTCTCCAATGTTCAAAAGGGGACCCGCCACATGGCGAGCCCCCTTTTCGCGTTTCGCTTATTGTTTTGCATCGGCTGTCCAAGGCCTCATAGCCAGACCGCCGTACGCTTTCTTAAGCTATTCGACGATTGGTGCTCCGTGGCCCCAAGAACCTTCCATACCGCACACGGTCGAGGCAAACCCGGCAGCAAAGTCGAGCGCGCGCTCGATGGCCTCGGCGCCATCCTCACCGCGCTTGACGGAATCGAGATAGCACATCAAAAACGAGGTGAGGAACGAGTCGCCCGCCCCCATGGTGTCCTTCATGTCCGTTACCGGTTTAGCCAGCTGGCGGTAATAACGCTCGCCGTCGTAAGCAATGCAGCCCTCGGCGCCCGCCGTAGCCGACACAAAACGCGGACCCAGGCCCTTCACCCATGCCAGACGCTCGCGAATCTCGTCCTCACTCGCAGCATCCGCCGCACTAAAGAAAGCGAAATCGACGTAGGGCGCAATCTGCTCGTAGTACTCGTCGGTGGAGTCGTCCGAAAAGTCAAAAGAGACCGTGACGCCCGCTGCCTTCAACTTGGGCAGCTCGCGCTCGGTGAAGCAATAGTTGCCCGAATGAACCACATCGAACTGCTTCATGTACGCAAGGTCAAAGCGATCGAGGACATAGCGCGCATCGCCACGGATACCGCCCTCGTTGGAGCCAAGGAAGACACGGTCACCGTCGACGACGGTCACGCGAGCCGCTCCGTTCTCGCCAATCATCTGCTCGCACTTGTCAAGCTCGATACCCTCATCCTCGAGGCTTGCAATGACATGCTCGGCAGCGGCGTCATTGCCAAAAATGCCCATGTATGCAGAACGTGCGGCACCGCATTTCTTGGCATAAACGGCGAAGTTAACCGCGTTGCCGCCAGGATACATGGTGTGGATATGCTCGTAGCGATCGACGACGTTGTCGCCAAATCCGAGCGCGTTAACGTTAAATGCCATGGCCTTTGCTCCTTCTAGTACTCGACAACACCCATATAGCGACGGAAATCGGGATCGTGATCAAACACCTTGCCGCGTGCGGCACGCAGCTCGCAGTTCATGGCGTAGAACAGCACCGGGTCCAGATAGGCACGGACGCTCGCCGGCACGGCTTCCATACCGTACTCCTTGGCATCGAGCACCATCAGCGTATCGGTATGCGTCTTAAGGAACGCCAGGGCGCGCTCGTCCATAGCACGGCACTCGCTGGAGCCCATCTGCAGGAAGTAAAAAACGCCATCCTGAGTAGCCTCGAAGGGGCCATGGAAGTACTCGGCAGAGTGGATGTAGCTGCAGTGCTGCCACTGCATCTCCATAAGAGAGCAGATAGCGAAACCGTAGGTCTGGCTAAAGTTGGGACCGCTGCCCAGAATATAGAAGAACTCGTGCTCCTGGCAAAGCTTGGCAAAGCGATCGCCCAGCTCGGCATTTACCTTCTCGCGTGCCGAGGGAAGAATCTTATCCATCTCGGCGATACCGGCATACATATCGGCAAGATCGGCGTAACCCTCCTGCTGATCGAGCAGCTCTGCCGCAAGCGACAGCGAAATGCCAGCGGGGACCTCGGCCTGCGGCACGCCCTCGCCCCACGGGTAGACCCACGTGGTCCATTTACCGGTGTCGATCTTAGATCCAGCGTTGTCGGTCTGGGCGATCACCGTAGCGCCGGCAGCAAGGGCAATCTCGCAGCCCTCGACGACCTCAGGGGTGTTGCCACTGTGGCTACAAGCGATGACCAGGGACTTCTCGCCCAGACGACGCGGACGCATGATATCGAACTCGCGAGCCGTATAGATATACGAAGTGAAGGTGGTTGCCTCGCGCTGCAGAAGCTCATGGGCCGGGATCAAATCGATCATGGAGCCACCGCAAGCAATCCAGTAGACGCTGTCGAACTTGCCCTTCTCGGCAATTGCCTCTTTGATCAGATCGTGTGCGTTCATATCCAGTTCCTTTCTTGTTTGGCCGCAATCAATGACGTTGGCTGCGTGGCCGATAGTTGTTTTAGCCAATCAGATATTTCTCGAATGCGGCCATGTTCTTGGCATCTGCCGCCGCCGGATCATCGTAGTAACGACCGTCCGTGATTTCCTGGCCCAGCATGCCGTCGAAACCATGGGCGTTGAGTGTGGCAACGAAGGCGTCCATATCGTGCTTGCCATCGCCCCACACCAGATGGCCATACGGGTCACCGTCGATAAAGTGCATCTCGTGAATTGCCCCATCACCAAAGGTGGCAAACCAGTCCTCGAGCGTCTCGCCAGCAACGCCCATCGCGGTTGTATCAACCATGGGCTGTAAGTACGGGCTCGCGACCTCGTCAATCATGCGCTTCGCATCGGAAACCGTCGTCACAAGGTTGCTCTCCTCGGGACGCAGGCTTTCCATCGTAAGCACCAGACCGTGCTCGCCGGCATACTCCGCCAGAATGGACAAGTGCTCGCGGCTGCGCTTCCAGGCTTCCTCGCGGTCCTCGTCCCAGTCGCCCCAGCCCGAGTTGACGGACATACGGTCGCACCCAAGTACCTCGGCAAGCTCAATGCCGTGCTTAAAGTACGCCAGGCTGCGCTGTTCATGCAGCGGTTTGCGTGCGCAGTACTGCCAAGGATAGACAACGTTCTCGGGGCACAGAGTACGATACCTAAGCCCACGGTCTGCAGCCTTTTTCGCCAGGACCTCAGCCTCAAAGTAGCCCGTGTGGTCGAGCGTCACATGCGGCTCTGCGCACCACAGCTCAATGGACTCAAAGCCCAAACGCTGCTGCACATCAAGGAAGTAATCGAGCGACCACATGATGTAGTGGATATTCATGCCCGCAATCTGCTCGCGGCGCAGCGTCGGTTTGGATTCAGACATCTTATGCCTCCTTATTTCGATCGAACACGATTTGTCCGTCCGACATCGTCATATCAACCGCAAGATCGCGTGCGTCGCGATAATCGAGGTCAAACACATCCCGATCGAGCACGCAGATATCGGCAAGCTTGCCGACCTCGAGCGTACCCAGCTCGTCTTCGCGCATCAGATCGTACGCGCCCCCGGCAGTCCAAGCGCGCAAGAGCTCGACAAGCGTCAGCGTGTTGACCTCATTCACAGGCAGTCCGTCGGCGAAGAATCCGCCGCACGCGCTGTAGATTGACTCGCCCAGGCTCGGAATCAGCAGCGGCAAATCCGTTCCACAGCACACTGTGCATCCGGAATCTTCCATGCCGCGGCGATTCCAGCTGTGCAAAAGTCGCGTCTCGCCAATTTGTCGACGCATCATCGATAGGCAATCCTCGCGCCGGTCCAGCGTCAGAATCTGCGGATAGACCTCGCAAATTCCACCTAACTTGCCAAACTCGACAAGATCGGTCGGGTCAGAGTTCTCGAGATCGGTAATCGCATGGCGGCGAAGCATCCGTCCATGCTCGTCTCGAGGCAGCGAGGCATAGAGCGCCACGGTGCGACGAACGGCGCCATCGCCCTGGCAATGCAAGGAATATCGGAAGCCGTCAGCATCAATTGCACGCAGCTCGCTCTCAATCAGATCCCACTCTGGTTCCTCGACGACCGTCTTGCCGGCAGCGCCCGCATCGGCCGTGTCCTCATAGGGGTCAATCATCTCGGCAAGCCCCGCCCATACGCCGCGATCGGTCATACGGTTGAAGCCAGAAAAACGAACGAACGGTCCCCGGAAGCGCTCTCGCGCCTCGCGGGCATATGCCAGATTTGCACCGGCGCCCACCGGCTGCGACATCATAGAGACGCGAACCGTCAGCTCACCAGATTCCTCACGGCGAGCCATTTCGTCGGCAAAGCCGTAGTAGTCATCAAACGCCATTTCCTTGATGGCGGTAACGCCGCGCTCGTTAAGCATGCTCATGTAGTCCGAATACCCGGCACGCACCTCGGGCAGCGCAAGGAAATCGCTCATCATGCGCCAGATCTTCTCGGCATAGCACGCCTGGGGTGTAAAGCCATATCGCGCACTGGCGGCAGCGTTGAGAACGCAGGTCCCCGCTCCTGGTGTAAAGCAGACGACGGGGATATCGCCAAAACAATCGTCAAACACAGCTGCCGTATTTGCGTTCTCGACATCCGATGCCAACGTTTCGGGTAGGTTGTGGCCAAAAGCCGCCGCGCAATCCGGATGATCTTCTTTCCATGCACGCAAGAGCGACACAGCCTCTTTGGCATCAGCGATGCCGGACAGATCAGACCCCAACGTCCGCAGCGCCCAACCTGTATAGAAGGTATGCACATCGATCAGGCCAGGCATGACAGTGCGGTCGCCCAGGTCAACTACCTCGTCCGCCTGGGTCAAATACGAAGCTACCTCACACTTGGTGCCAACAGCCTCAATTCGATTGCCACGGACCGCTACGAAACCTTCAAACGGCAGGTCCCCCGTACCGGTAAAGACGCTCTTAGTCGTCAGGACCGTCAAACGATCAGACATCACAACCACCTACACCGGAAGCATGCCAGAGATTGCCGTTACGATCAGGCCAAAGACGACCATGAAAATGAAGAACTTCCAAATGGTCTTCCACCATTGGCCAAACGAAATCCTAGCCACGGCAAGACCGGCGACCGTCATGCCCGCCACGGGGCTGATGGTGTTGATGGTCTGGTTGGCAAACTGGAGCGCGGTGACGGCCGCCTCGGGATTGAGGCCCATGAGCTCGGTCAGGGGGCCCATAACGGGCATGGTGAGCGCCGCCAGGCCAGAACTCGAGGGAACCAGCAAAGAGAGCAGGCCAAGGACGACATACATAAACGTGGTGTAGACGGCGGCGGGTGCACCGGCGAGCGCGGTAGCGAGCGCCTGGAGGATGGTGTCGATGATCATGCCGCCCTCGGCGATGACCAGAATACCGCGAGCGATACCGATAACGACGGCAGCGTACGCAAAGTCGGCGAGACCCTTAACGAACTCCTCTGCGATCGTCTGCTGGTCAAGGCCGCCCAGGATACCGGCAAGCAAGCCCATGCCAAGGAACACGGCGGAAATCTGATTCATGTACCAGCCCTGGGTAACAAGACCCCAGACGATAATGCCCATACCGCAAGCAAAATCGATAAGCACGAGCTTCTGACGGATAGTGAACTCTTCCTCGATGGAGGCATCGGTCACGGAAAACTCAACACGCTTGAGCTTATCGTCCTCGTACACAATGGACGACTCGGGGTTTTTCTTGACGCGCATGGCGTAGCGCATGGCCCATGCGATACCGACGGCAGTGAAGATGACCCAAGAAACGGCGCGCAGCCACAGTTGCGGATTGCCCTCGATGCCAATGATGCCCTGGGCGATCAAAACATTAAACGGGTCGATGGTCGAAGCACAATATCCCAGGTTAGGACCAAGGAAGCAGATGATGAATGCCGTCATCGAGTCATAACCGATACCCATCATGATGGGAATGAAGATGGCATAGAACGGCAGGGCTTCCTCAGACATACCAAACGTAGTGCCGCAAATGGACAGCAATGTCATCGTGATGGGAATGATGAGGATGTCCTTGTTCTTGAGCTTTTTAATCACACGGCTCATGCCGGCATTCAAAGCGTTGGTCTTGGTGATGATCGCGAACGATCCGCCAATCAATAAGACGAACGCAACGACGTCGGCAGCCTCTTGGATGCCCTTGGTGGGCGCTTGCAGAACCGCGAAGATATCCTGGCCCAGATTGATGGTCTCGCCGGTCTCGGAATCGGTGTAGTTCTTATCGACCTGTTCATAGGTTCCAGCAACGGCGACTTCACGCTCGCCCGCCGCTGTTGAAATCGTCTTGCGCTGATACTGACCAGAGGGAACGATCCAAGTCAGGACCGCAAAGACAACGATCAGCAAGAACATGATCGTATAGACATGCGGTAATTTGAACTTAAAACGTCTGTTTGTCTTCTTCGCCTTCGTATCTGACATAGATACCTCCAAAGAACTCGAGACTGCATCGCATCTCGCTTCAACGTTTGCACAATGCAAACGTTCTATGACGTCCCATAGATTACCAGCAGCTTTTTCCTTCATCAAGATAATTTCAAACTGATTGCCGCAACGCGGTTGAACGGTCGCGTTTGCGCCGTGAACGGTATGGAAACGCCCGGTGAGATGATCCACCGGGCGCTTCCATTCGCAATGTCCTAGATGTCAAAAACGTAGCGAGATCCAACGATCCACTGACGACCGATGATAAACGGCCGCCGCTGCTCATCAAAAAAGAAGGCTTCCATATAAAACAAGGGTTCGCCAACGGGAACTGCCAACAGTCGAGCGACCTCGGGCGACGCGCACGCGATCTCGAGCGTGCACGGGTCGGTAAACGCGGGCGTGCGGCCCGTCCGGTTGCGCACGAACTCAAAAATGGATTGGTTAGATAGAGGTGCCGTTGATAGATAGGCGTTGTCCTCGTAAACGTATATGTTGTTCTCGAGCATGACAGGGACGCCATCGGCAGTACGCACGCGCTCAACGCAAATCAAGTCAGTTCCAACGGGAACACCAAAGAACTGCGCTTCGGTGGAATCCGCCGGCAGTATCTTTCTCGAAATGACACACGCCCCCGGTTCCATTCCGTTAACGCGGCATGCGTCCGAAAAACTCTGGACGTCATCCTTCTGGCGAATCTTGCGCTTGAGCTTGGGGGCATTGACAAACGTGCCTTTCCCCTGTCGCTTCGTTAGATAGCCCTGCTGGACGAGCTTCTCAATAGCGCGTCGCACGGTAACGCGGCCAACTTTATAGCTCTCAGCCAATTCGAATTCGTTGGGTATCCGCGCGCCTGCCTTGTAGGCGCCGGAGTTGATTTCGTTTTTAATGATATCAATGACCTGTTGGTACAGCGGTATCGCTGCTTTACCGTCAGTTGGCCCTTCAGTCGGTGGCATATACCCTCTCCCAGCACAATTAATTCTAAAACGGGCTTAAGGGCATTCAACAAGCCCTTAAGCCCGCATTAGCTTAAAGTATGCTAGGTGTCGCACCAAAATGTTGGCTATTTACTCATCAGACCCGAAAAACGCGCAACTACCGCGCTCCTAAGAAAGCGTGAGCAGTTCCGGCAGCTGGTCGATAATCTTGTCCGCGGCATCCTGGCTAAAGCCAAAGCGTTCCTCGCGCTTGGCAATGACTGTCAGGCCGGCTCGCTTGCCAGCGGTGATGCCATACAGAGAGTCCTCCACACAGCAACAGCGATCCGCGGGCAATCCCAAACGATCTATAGCATGCAGATAGATATCAGGATCGGGCTTGCTGCGCTTGAACTGCTCGCCCGAGACCAAAAACTCAAAGTATTCACGAATGCCGCAGGTACCCAGCACCTCTTCGATATTGTTGAGAGGAGACGACGATGCCAGCGCAACGCGAACCCCACGTTCTTTCAGCCCCGCTAGCGTCTCGGCAACGCCGGGGTTGAGCAGTTTTCTATAGTCGCAGGAATACGCGCTCGCCCACACCTCATAGCGTGCCTCGGCAGCCTCGACGCTGAGCTTGCCCAGACCCGCACGCTCATGCCAATCGACGAGCACCTGCTGAAAATCACGGTGCGATGAACCAACAATCGCATTAAGCTCGTCGCGCGTCACAGAAATCTGCAGGTAATCGATAAACTTCTCGAGTTCCTTTTGATAGTAAAACTCGGTGTCGACTAAAACGCCGTCCATGTCAAAGATAACGGCGTCAAACGGAAATGCGGACACGGCACCCTCCCTAACAAAAGGGCGCCTGTAAGCAGGCGCCCGAACCATGCATTATCGGCGATTCTAACCCAGCAGCTTATCCAACGCCACCGCAATACCGTCTTCGTTGTTATTGGCGGTCACCATCTGGGCTACCGCCTTAACCTCATCGACTGCGTTGCCCATGGCAACACCGGTGCCGGCCCACTCAATCATGGACTTGTCGTTCTGGCCGTCACCAAACGATACGACCTCGCTGGCATCGATACCGAGCTTGGGCAGGGCGCCCTCGAGCGCGCGGGCCTTGTCGATACCAGGCGCCGTGTACTCAAAGTACCAGTCGGCCGTAAACATGCCCGAAAGCGTCTGCCTAAAGGGCGCATACATCTCCTCGTAATGCGCCTGCAGGTAGGCCGGATCGCCCGCCGTCAGCAGCTTGTCCACGGGATAAGCGTCCGCGACCTCATGCAAGCTCTCGACCTCGCGGATCTTAAGGTCGCACGCATCGCGCTCGTATTTGACGATGTTTTTCTGCGAGCCATCCGGCAGCGTAATCATGCAGCGATACGAATCCTCGACATGCAGATCGCGACCGAGCGAAATCATAGGGATCACGTCGAAATTGCGCAGATGATCAATCAGACGGTGCAGCTCGTCAGCCGGCATGGCCTGGTCAAAAAGGACCTCATCGGTCTGAGCGTCGACCACATGCGCACCATTAAAGGCAACTAGCAGACCGTCATGGTTTTGAAGGTCGAGCTCCTGCGCCAAGGCGTGCAGCCCCCATGCGGGACGGCCCGAAGCCAAGATGAGCTTAATGCCCGACTCCTGCGCCGCGAGCAGCTTCTCGCGCGTACGCGGGCTGATGACCTTTTGGTCGTTGGTGAGCGTACCGTCGATATCCATTGCGATGGCTTTGATAGCCATATATGCCTCCCCGTCATTGAACAACCTTGTCTGAGCCATCATACAGAACACCCACGGCGACTCTGTCTGCAACGGGAAAAATGTCATATTGTCCCAAACATGAACGGTGCGTGGTCGTGAAGCTTTATCGCTCAGGTCAAATACGTCTGCTAGCGACGCTCCTCCGTCGGTGCACCCTCGACGATCGCGATGCCCGCCGATGCACCCAACGCGCTGGCGCCGGCCTCGATGAATGCACAAGCCTCTTCGTAATTATGGATACCGCCCGCCGCCTTAATTGCCACGGCATCGCCGAGCACCTCGTGCATCAGCCGCACGTCTTCGAGCTTAGCGCCGCCAAAGCTTCTGCCAGTCGATGTCTTAAGGAATCCCGGCTTAGCCTCCAGCGCAATCTCACACACACGGTGCTTGGCGGCATCGTCGCCGTCCAGCTTGCACATCTCGACGATCACCTTGTCAGTGATGCCATGCGCGCGACAAAAATCAGCAATGGCAGTCATCTCGCGCTCGATGGCATCAAAATCGCGGTTCTCGACCGACTCCTGATTCAAAACGTAGTCAATCTCGGTAAAGCCGCACACAGCGTATTCCTCAAACCTCGCAAGCTTCTCCTCAAGCGTCATAGTGCCCTGGGGAAAGTCGATAGCGCCGGCAAGAATGATGTCAGAACCCTCGAGCATTGCGCGACCCGTCTCGTACTCCTGCAGGTTCGCAAATACACAACGGAAGTTGTACTTTAGCGCCTTCTCGACATACTGCTCAAATGTGTCCTCGGGGGCATCGATATAGTCGATGTATTTATTGATGGGTTTGGCAAGCGTCATGCTGGGCCTCCTTGTTCAGGACCGACAACCGATTCGTGGCTTCGCGCGAAAAACCACGTTCAATGTACGCCCGATACGCAAGGACAGCGTCCGCATTCCGACAAGTGGTATGAAATTAGCCGTAGAAGTATATTTACGGACAGCAAATGGCGCCGCATGCGGATGCCGACAGCCAGGCACCCCCCTCAATACACCCTCATGCCCATTCAAATAGCAAGGGGCCCGTATCCCAACGGATACGGGCCCCTTTCGGCCATGACCTATCTCAGCAACAAAGACTACTTGCGGTGAGCGCGGTAGAACTCGATCGCACCATCTTATCCGAGCCGGGACACGTTCGTATAGCGTGGCGCGTGACGGTTGCAAAACCACCCCATTTGAAACAAAGACAAAAAAGTACTTGCAAAGACGCGTTCCGACATATAAGTTGATAAAAGACCGCCGTTGCGGTTTTAAGTAGATCGAGCATATGAAGTTTGAGTTTTAGCGTGTAAGAGAAGGAAGATCGGCAAAGTACAACCCCAAACGTAATGACAACTTAATGAGGTAACTGCCACATGTGAGGCACCTAGGGCATTGCTGTCTCGATTTTGAGCACGATGCCTTCCGCCTTGCATGGGCCGTTCCATCCCGCCCCTGCAGCAACTGCCTCACGGGCTCATTGAAAACCGCATAGCACCCCAACGTCAGCACATCACCCACGGCAAGCACATCACTCACGACAACCAACACATCAACAAACAGCACGAACATCAACCGATTGGAGAAGCTATGACAAACCACCACGCTGAAGACGGCGATAAGAAAAGCATTCTGGATGCCCGCATTGAGCGAGCATATGCAAACGAATATGACGCCGCCTTTGCCGCCGCGACCATCAAGAACTACGCGTCGCTACCGCTCGCGACGATCTTGGCCGACCACCCTCAACTGCTGAAGCGCTGCACAAAGATCATGGGCGACCCCGACATTCGCAAGCTGACAGACCCCTATGCCCCAAAACGCGACAACGATTCGTACGTTCTTACCGTAGGCTGCCTAGCCCATATGCTTACGGCGCTCGACACGAAACTCAAGCTCGAATGGGAACCCGACGAGCGTCATGAACTCGAAAGCAAGCGGAACACCCTGCGCACCGCACTGTTCCTTCCGTTGGACGGCCTCAAGCGCTGCAACGTCGAGCTCAATACACAGGCGCGGCAAAAGCCCGGGACCACGGGGCAGAAAACTCCAAGACCCCATGCGGCCATCGTCGACCGCAACCGATATAACCGCATGACCGCGCACTTTTCCGCCGAGGGAGCAGCCATAAGGACGCTGATCGACCTGCTGTGCCTCCTGAGCATCAACGAGCTATTTGAGGGCTATCTCGCCCTTGTTCCCGCGACGGCACCCAAGTCGGTAGCAAAGATCATCGAGACCTGCAGACGCCAGTTTGAGCGCCATCGCAATGGCAGCGAGATGAACGCCAGCATCGCGCAGTACTACGCGGCTCATTACAAAAATGACGGATGTGCCCCTGTCGAGCATCAGCTGCGGCTCGCCTACACCACGCCCGTCGCAACGCTCCATCGCTTTGGAGCCCTTGGCGCTTGCGAGCCGCACGAACAGGCAGCCTGCCCCACAACCGAGCTCGATCTCAGGCTCGGACGAACCCTGTAGCCCGCCAGCCCCTCCGCGGGCAACAATCCTATTCCACAACACAACCAACGGAAAGGAGTCCTCATGGACACCAATCATTCCCCCATCATCAGCCCCCTCACCATGCGTGAATCCGCCCGAGGTATCACGCTCACCAGCATTTACGATGAGATGCTCGCCCGTCGCGAGCTCTCCGTCATGGGAAACATCGAAACCCCGATGGCCCACGACCTATGCCAGCAGATTCGTCTGCTCGATGCCACCGACCCCAGCCGCCCCATCACCATATTTGTCGCCAGCGCCGGCGGAAGCGTGCGATCGGGTCTTGCGATCTATGACGCCATGCGCCTCGCATCGTGCCCCATCCGCACCGTCTGCCTGGAATTCGCCGCGTCCATGGGCGCCGTGATCTTTATGGGCGGCGACAATCGCCGCATGGCGCCCCATGCAGAGCTCATGATTCACGACCCGCTGATCCCCCAGGGGGCAGGCGGCTCGGCACTTGCGCTACAGGAAACCAGCCGGCGTCTCATGCAGACCCGCAAGACCCTCACGCAAATCCTCTCGGACCGCAGCGGCCTCACGCCCAAGCGCATCCAGTCCCTCACCGCAAAAGACACCTACCTTTCGGCCGAGCGCGCCGTCGAGCTCGGCTTTGCCCACGAAATCCTCTCGACCACCAAGGAGGTCGCCCATGTCTAACCTCACCAGCCGCCTCGCCGCATCTGAGTCCGCATCGTCCACCATCCTCGCCAAGGATCGAACGCTTTCCTGCGACACCCGCCAAACGGGACTCAACAACAACGCACTTGTGATCGGCCCCTCGGGAGCCGGCAAGACCCGAAACGTCCTCAAGCCCAACCTGCTGCAAATGAACGCAAGCTACATCGTGCTCGACACCAAAGGCACGCTCTGTCGCGAAGTGGGACCCGTGCTGGCAGCCCACGGCTACCGCGTGCAATGTCTCAACTTCGCCGACCTCAACACCGTCCCGGCCCTTGCGCCCGGCATCGAGCGCTGCGGCTACAACCCCCTGAGGCACATTCGCCGCAAGGCGGACGGCAGGCCCAACCAGCAGGACATCCTCTCGGTGGCAAAGGCCATCTGCCCCATCGAGGACAACAACCAGCCTTTTTGGGATCATGCGGCGGCAAACCTGCTGTCGTGTCTTATCGCCTACGTCACCGAACAGCTACCCGCCGACGAGCAGACGATCAGCTCGGTCATCAAGCTGATCGAGCACCTGCAGGACGGTGCCACGGGTCGATTGTTTGACGACCTGATCACGATCGACCCCCAAAGCTATGCCCTCTCGCTATGGCGGCGCTACGCCATTACGCAAAATGCCGAGCGCATGCACGCGAGCATCGTCGGCATCCTTGCCGAAAAGGTCATGTGTCTGGGATTCGACGGTGCGGCACAGCTCTATCGTGAGTGCCATCAGGTGGACTTCGCTTCCATGGGACACACCCCCTGCGCCCTATTTGTAACCGTGAGCGATATTGACCGCAATCTCGATCCGCTGACCGGCCTCTTTATTTCGCAGGCGTTTATGGGCCTCATTCGTGAGGCCGATAGGCAGCCCGACGGCAGCCTGCCCGTGCCCGTGCGCTTTATGCTCGATGACTTCGCAAATCTGCAGATCCCCCAGATCGACAACGTGCTCTCGATTATCCGAAGCCGCAACATCTGGGCAACGCTGCTGCTGCAGTCGACCAACCAGCTCGATGCGCTCTATGGCGAGGCACGCGCACGCTCCATCATGGGCAACTGCGACACGCATCTGGTGCTGGCGTTCCAGGATCCCGAGAGCGCCCGGGTGTTTTCCGACCGCGCCGACGCGCTACCCAGCACGCTCATGGCGACGCCGATCGATCGCTCGTGGCTCTTTGTACGCGGTCGCACTCCCGAACAGGTCGAGCGCTTTAGGCTCGAAGACCATCCGCTCTACGGGGAGCTGCCCGAGGCACAGCGAGGCCATGCGGAGGCCGAGATCTAGGCGCAGGGTTCTCGCAGCGCGCGGCGCCCCGGCGATGTTCCACAAAGGCCGTGCGCCCCGGGACCACGGCAAAGCAAAGGGGCCCGCATCCGATAGGATACGGGCCCCTGACTATAAGGCGCGATGCGTTAACAGCAGCGACTACTTACGGTGAGCGCGGTAGAACTCGATAAGCGCCTGGGTCGAAGCGTCCTGCTCGGCCTTGGCGGCGTCGTCGTGGAAGGCCGGGGTAATCTGCTTGGCAAGCTGCTTGCCCAGCTCGACGCCCCACTGGTCGTAGGAGTCGATGCCCCAGACCGTGCCCTCGACAAACGTGATGTGCTCGTACAGTGCGATGAGCTCGCCGAGTGCGAACGGGGTCAGCGTGTCGCCAAAGATCGAGGTCGTCGGACGGTTACCCTCAAAGCAGCGGGCCGGGACGATCTGCTCGGGCGTGCCCTCGGCACGAACCTCGTCGGCCGTCTTACCAAAGGCGAGCGCCTTGGTCTGAGCCAGGAAGTTGCCCAGGAACAGCTCGTGGACATCCTGGCCGCTGTCGGTCGCAGGGTTGGCAGTGTTGGCGAAAGCGATAAAGTCGGCCGGGACCACCACAGTGCCCTGGTGCAGCAGCTGATAGAAGGCATGCTGGCCGTTGGTGCCGGGCTCGCCCCAGAAGATCTCACCGGTATCGGAGGTCACAGCGCTGCCGTCCCAGCGGACGTGCTTGCCGTTGGACTCCATGGTGAGCTGCTGCAGGTAGGCCGGGAAGCGGTGCAGATACTGGCAGTACGGAAGCACGGCGTGGCTCTTGGAACCGAAGAAGTTGACGTACCAGACATTGAGCAGGCCCATCAGCGCGACGGCGTTGTTCTCGAGCGGGGTGTTGCAGAAGTACTCGTCGATGGCGTGGAAGCCTTCGAGGAACTGCTGGAAGCGCTCGGGGCCGAGCACGACGATTAGCGACAGGCCCACGGCGGAGTCAACGGAATAGCGGCCGCCAACCCAGTTCCAGAAACCGAAGGCGTTGGCGGGGTCGATACCGAAGGCCTCGACCTTCTCGAGTGCGGTGGAAACGGCGACGAAGTGCTTTGCCACGGCCTCGGCGTTCTGCTCATCGGAGCCGTCGATGGCGCCCTGAGCCCTGAGCTGCTCGAGCATCCAGGTCTTGACCTCGCGGGCGTTGGTGAGGGTCTCGAGCGTGGTGAAGGTTTTGGAGACGATGATTACGAGCGTGGTCTCGGGATCCAGGCCCTTGAGCTTCTCGGCCTGGTCGTTGGGGTCGATGTTGGAGATGTAGCGGCAGTCGATACCGGCGTCGGCATAGGGACGCAGAGCCTCGTAGGCCATGACCGGGCCCAGGTCGGAGCCGCCGATGCCGATGGACACCAGATGCTCGATCTTCTTGCCGGTAACGCCCTTCCACTCACCGGAGCGCACGCGCTCGGCGAAGGCATACATGCGGTCGAGGACCTCGTGCACGTCGGCGACGACGTCCTGGCCGTCGACGATGAGCTGGCCCTTCTCGCTTGCCGGGCGGCGCAGCGCGGTGTGCAGGACAGCGCGGTCCTCGGTAGTGTTGATGTGCTCGCCAGAGAACATGGCGTCGCGGCGCTCCTCGAGCTTCACCTCGCGGGCAAGATTGCACAGCAGCTTGACGGTCTCATCGGTCACCAGGTTCTTCGACAGATCGAAGTGCAGGTCACCGGCGTCAAAGCTCAGCTTGTTCACGCGGTCGGCGTCAGCAGCGAACCAGGCCTTGAGGTCGATACCTTCGGCCTCGAGCTTCTCCTGATGAGCCTCGAGCGCCTTCCAAGCGGCAGTCGACGTAGCATCGATAGGTGCGGCAACAGTTGCCATAGAGTCCTCCTCAGCATACGGGCGCACGCCTCCATGCGCCCGGACATTCAGATGCCACTATTCTAGCGCAGGTCAAGACTACAATCAGCGAGCGTTGCCAATCAGCCCCCAAACGGCAACCGACCAAATAGGGACAGGTTTATTTTGGCAGGTCAAACGCTTTACCAATCAAAAATAACCCGTCTTTTTATGCCAAATATTAGGTCGCGGCACACACGCTGCCGAGCAACTCGCGCAGAGGAGACCCAATGCCCTCCAGCAGTTCGGGCGCGATAATGGCAAAAACGGGAACCTCACCGGTGCCCACGACAGCAGGCGCCTTGCCCTCCGAGAGAATGCATCCATAAGGGACAAAACCGTCTTCGCCGGCATCGAGCGCCGCCATGCGACGCGCGAGCTCGCGCGCAAAGCCAGCAGTATCGGCATCGCCAATCGCCAGGACAAAGTCCACGCCTTCGTCGGTCGCCAGGGCCACGGCTTCGTCGATCAGCTCGTCTCCCCCATCGCCCTCAACCGATCCGCAGCGGAAAAGTACACGCTCGAGTAGGGCTCGATCAAGCGAGCCAAGTGCCGCCGAGACAAGCTCATCGCGCGTATGCTTGTCTCCGCCCAGCACGACCAGCGCCTTGGTGCCGCCGTAGTGAGCGACCAATCGTCCACACCAGCGAGCCACGTCTCCATCCGCAACAAGGCGCGTCGGCATACCAAACCCATAATTGACCATCTTTCCCACAACCCTTCCGTGCGCATAGGCGGTATCAATCGTTAGGCTCATGCTACGAAGCAAGGTTTTCCGAGCTGTTTCGCACTCTTTAGAGTTGCGTTAAAACCCGATCCAACCGCACGACCGCACCTGTCCCTTTTTGGCAGGTTTTGACGGTGTCCGGTCGAGCGGGTATTATCGAACAGGTATTCGATAAGAACATGTGTTTGATGGGAGGACGCGTGGGGCACGAGCGTCACACCTATATCTGCATCGACCTTAAGACGTTTTATGCCAGCGTCGAGTGTGTTGACCGCGGGCTCAACCCACTCACCACCAACCTGGTCGTTGCCGACGAATCGCGCGGACGCACGACCATCTGCCTTGCCATCACGCAGGCCATGAAGGACCTAGGGATACACAATCGCTGCCGTCTATTCGAGATTCCCGACGGCATCGACTACATCAAGGCCGTACCGCGCATGCAGCACTACATGGAAGTGTCGGCGCAAATCTACGGCATCTATCTGGAATACGTCAGTCCGCAAGACATTCACGTCTATTCAATTGACGAATGCTTTATCGACGTGACACCCTATCTGGGCCTCTATCACACCGATGCGGAAGGCTTCGCCTGCATGTTGCGCGACGAGGTCCTGGCACGCACCGGCATCACGGCGACGGTCGGCATCGGCCCCAACCTATTCCAGGCCAAGGTTGCACTCGATATCACCGCCAAGCACGTGCCCAGTCGCATCGGCAAACTCGACGACGAGACCTTTCGCAAGGAGATCTGGCCCCATCGCCCCATCACCGACATCTGGGGCATCGGGCCCGGCGTGGCAGCGCGACTCGAAAAATACGGCGTCTACGATCTGATGGGCGTCGCGGCGCTCGACGAAAACCTGCTCTACGACGAGCTCGGCGTCAATGCCGAGTATCTTATCGACCACGCCTTCGGGCGCGAGTCGACAACCATCGCCGATATCCAAGCCTATCGCCCGCAAGCAACTTCGACCACCACAGGACAGGTGCTCTCGAAGGGTTATGCCTACGAGCAGGCCTACACCGTCTTGCGCGAGATGGTCGACAACGCCATGTTGGACTTAGTCGATAAGCACGTGGTGTGCGACAGCATCTCGCTCTTTGTAGGCTACGCGAGCGAGCGCGCCGACATACGCCGCCTCGACGCCAGCGGCACAGCGCAATATGTAGACGGATGCGGACATTTGCGTTCGAGCACGTCGAGCATCGAACCCGCCGCAACCGCCGGCCCCGAGCTCGCACCCCGTGCGCCCAAGCCCGTCCAGCGAGATGGCGAACGGCGCCGCCTGGTGCGCGAGGCGCAGGCAATCGATGGCATCTTTGTGGGAGAGCATGGCGGCAAACCGCGCGGTGGCTATGCCGCACTCTTTGCGCACTCCAACGCTTCGCGAAAGCTGCCCGAGCGCACCAATTCGTTTAAGAAGATCATGGGCTATTTCGATGAGCTTTGGGCGCAGACCGTCGATCCCAAACGACCGGTAAAGCGCATCAACCTGGGATTTGGCAATCTGGTACCCGAAGAATTTGCCACCATCGATCTGTTCAGCGATATCGAGGCGGATGAGCGCGAGCGCGACTTGGCGCGCGCCGTGTTGGCCGTAAAAGGCAAATACGGCAAGAACGCCCTGGTCAAAGGATTGAGTTTTACCGCCGGCGCCACCGCACGCGAACGCAACGACCAAGTTGGAGGACACCGTGCCTAAACCCAAACAACAGCCCGTGCGCCCGCCGACCGCCTTCGAGCGCCTGGCGGACCCCGAGGGCAGACGCCGCGCCGCCGACCCCAAGCTCACTGCCAACGGTGCCGTGCGCGCCAACCGCGCCGCACAGTTTATGCCCTTTGCCGCCCTCACGGGATACTACGAACTCGTGCGCAAGCAGGAAATCACCGTCGAACCAAAATGCGAACTCACGGAAGAAAAAGCCCTCGAGCTTTCAAAAAAGCTCGAGGGCCTCAAACGTGGCGACTTGGTGCGCGTCACCTATTACGATACGTACGGCTATCGTAGCCGCACCGGCATTCTCGACGAAGTGCTTCCCGCGTTCAAGCTGCTCAAACTCAGGGATATCGCCATCGACTTCGACGATATCCAAGACATTGAGCTACGCGGACGAGCCTAGCGACGAGAACGCTTGCGCAAGACGAGAGCAATGCCAAGCACTGCGGCAGCTGCAACCAGCAATCCCAAGACCAGCGTGAGGGTCGAGTCGCCAGCGCGAGGCAGCGAGCCGTCCTTCGGAGTCTTCTTAGCGGTCGTCGTGACGGTGGTCGTGGTGCTGCTCGACTGGTCGTTGCCACCCGTCTGGCTGCCGCCAGGCTGATCGCCGCCACCCGGCTGCGAAGGATCGGTGGGTTCCGTCGGATCCGGAGTACCGGGATCAACCGGATTCTCCGAATTCTCCTTGCGCTGGATCCAGACCTGGCAACCATAGAACGGGTTGGCGGTACCAAGGCACAGACCCTGGTTGGTCACCGCAAAGGTGCGCAGACCATGGTTATACGGATCGTTAAAGCCATTAGTCGTCAGCGTCGTAAAGTTCACGCCGTCCTCGGTCACATACATATCAAAGCCGCGCTCGGCATCGCGCAGGTAACACATGCACGTAAGGACACTCTGCAACTTCTTGAGGTTCTCCTCGCTCAGCAGCTTATCGAGCGCATCCTGAATATCGCTCGGCAGCTCGGTGCCATAGGCATCCTCGTACTGCTGCTTAAGGCTCTCATAGCTATCGAGCATGTCCTGATACTGGTCGGCAAAGGACTTGAAGTACGCGATCTCGCCATCGATCTTCTGGACATAAGCGGCGTCGTCCTCAAAGTCCTGGGACATCGTCGCGGCCTGATCGCAAAGACCGCCCGCGGCATCCTCCAGCGCATCGCTCAGATCGCCAAAGCCCTTAGCAACCTCGGTCTTCTCGTCATCGACATCGACGGCCTTGTTTGAATCATCAACCTCGGCAGCTTCGTTCGAATCATCGACCTCGACGGCCTCGTTTGAATCATCGTCCGCAAGCGTGTTCACGGGAACGATGGGGTCGTCAGGCGATTTCTTGTCGAGCAGGTGATCGAGCAGGTCCCTAAGGCGCTGAACCTGAGAGTCCCACTCCTCGGGCGTCATATCGATAATGTCGCCATTGGAGAACTGGCCGATCGGCTCAAGCAGGCTCGCGGTATCAAAGGTACCGATATACAGCTTGCCGTCGAACTTCTGCATGCGCCAAATGTACTGGTTCTCGTTTCGGCCAAAGCCCGAAGTCAGGCCGGAAATACCGCCCTCGGGGAACATGTCGGTGCGATCGCCAACGACGAGCTCCATGTTCTCGTCCTTGTCCATGCGATAGATGTTAACCGACTGCTCAAGATTGGCATTCACAAACGAGCAGTCAACGCCGCCCATGCTGCTCTTACCGCCCTCTTCGGTGTTGGATTTGTTGAACAGGATGCGCTCGAGGGCAATCTCCTCGTCGTTGTATTCACCGATATAGAGGTAGTCGTTGTAGACGATGAGGTTGGCAGCGCCAGAACGGGTACGGGCAGGATCGATGCCAAAGCAGTACTTTGCACCGTCCGTCTTCTGATCGCCGACAATGGGAGTCCACGAATAGCTGCCGTCGGCATTCTTGTCGCCACGGACCATGGCAAACGACTGCATGGAATTATCATCGGGAGCGTTCTCGGGCGTACCGGTGCAGATGGTCGCATAGAGATGGCCATTGTACGAGACCATATCCCAAATGGCACCGCCGTAGATGCTGTCCTTATAGCGAATCGCCGGATAGCCAAACAGCGTCTCCGAGTTGGCAATCTCGGTGAAGCTGTCCTGGCCCTTCGAGGGGTCAGACGACGTCAGGATTGTCGACACAAAATTACCGTTCGCGTCTTTACCCACATTACTGATGACGAGCTGGCCATCATGGACGCACATGCCGCGGATACCGGTAGAAATGCCCTGCTTGTAGGCAGCACCGTAATCCTGCATGCTCGAAAGGCCTTGATAGACAACTTTGTACTCATCCGTCTTAGGATCGATCTCGTATACAGCAGGCAGGCCGCCTTTGCCGCCATTGGTCCTGACGCTGCCGCAGAAATAGAGCTTACCCTTATAGCTCACGGCATTGCGGAACAAAGGAGCGACGCCGTTGAGCGATTCAGAGAGTAGCAGCTTGGTCTCACCGGTCTAGGTATTGATCTTGACCAAGATGCCGCCGCTGTCCTTGTCGGCCGTGCCGTCCTCCTTCTGCTGTCCATAGAAGAAGGTACCGTTAAACATGGCCTCCAGCGTCAGGCGCATGGTTTCGACATCAAAGGAATCGCCCAGCGTGCTGTTCATGAGCGTCAGCGTGTTGCCCATCGCCGCATAGCAGGTGCCCACATAAAGCCAGTCACCATAGCTCGCAGCCGCCCAAGTGTAGCTCTGGCCGCGATCGCCTTCGTTGTTGGCCGTATTACCATCGGCGCCCGGAACGGCAACGGCACCGTTACCCTGGTAGTCGACGATGCCATCCGGCTGCGACGTTCCTACCGTAGGATGCGAGAGCTTCTCAAAGGAATACCCATTTCCCGCATTGTAGGTAACGGCACCCGATGCGTCTTCGGCGTGCGCCGGCAGCGGCGATACCAAGATAGCGGCAAGCGCTGCCACCAAGCCAAGTGTTCCCACTCGTCTCATAAGGTTATAGCCTCCCCTGTCCTAAAGCCCAGTTTTAGCATTCTTCATTTCTGTCCACGGTTAATTGCAATCTGAGCACAGCAATAATCAGTGTATAAGTATACACCTGTAATTTTTTGGACGGGTTAATAGATGCTCGATTGCTCGATTGGTAGTGAATTCCGCGCAAACCGTCACCAAACTCCACTTTTGCCGCATCTAAAGGTTATTTTTGCGCAAATTTTTGGATGCCGATAGTCACAATGGGCAGGAGGCTGGTACCCACCGGAGAGGGCAACGCCTACATTTTCATAACGTAATAGCCCGCACCCCTCACCGCCGTCTCGAGTGTGTCGCGATCAACCGGGCGCTTCGAGCGTACGCGTGCCGTGTGGTCCGCGTACGTTACCGTTGCCCACACACCATTCAGCGCATTGAGGGCATTGGCCACATTCTGAGCGCAGCCATCGCAGCTCATGCCGCCGATGAGCAACTCATCGCTATAGGGGTAGTGGGACGGATCGGTATCCGCAACCACTACCTTCTTGGCCTTCTTACCGCTCGCGCCATCGCTGCAGCAGCTCTTTCCGTGTGTCGAAGCGACAATGCGACGCAGGCCAAAGAACATGCCAACGACAATCACGGCAAGCACGATGAGATTCGCAGGGTTGAGCAAGTCACTCATGCGTTCCCCTTTCAAGTAGCCCTATCTAGATACCCCCATGGGGTGTCCCCATCTTAACCCAAAATCATGTCTGTTCGGTCAATTAGTTTCCCTCTTCAAACTTTTTTGTTGACCATGGCTTACTTTCGTGTATAGGTTTTCCTAGGCTAACAGTTTAGATCCGTAAGGAACACCGTGACTCGAACCATAGACATCCCAACGTTTCAGGCAGCAGTCGTGCGCAACTGCTCCCCCACGCTCGCGGGAATCAAGCCGGCATCGCTCTTTACCTATCCAGGCATCTACGCCCACGAGGACGGCTCGACCGCAACAGAAACCATCGCAGAACGCCGAGCACGCCTGCTCAACGTTATCGCCCAGTGCAACCGCGAGCTTGACCCGCTTGGCATCCACCTGAGTGTTTTGGTCTGGCGGCCCTGCGGAGCGCTCGTGTACGTGTACCGAACCAAAAGCCTCACCACCTATTTCGCGGACCCTCGCGCCAAAACGGCGCTCGCCTCGGAAGGCTACGACACGAGAGACCTTTCGGCATGTCTTGTGCATTTGGCATCACGCATCACGCTCGCGAGCAATAACGTCGCGGAATGCGCCTGTAGCCAGACTCGATGCGCACTACCCCAGCAAGCTAGCTGCAGCAAAGACTGCACCTGCGAGTTTCCGCACGAAATAGGCTACTTCCTTGGATATCCCTACGACGACGTGCACGAGTTTATCGTCCAGCGCGGCGAGAACTACAAGGTCTTTGGGGCCTGGAAGGTCTACGCAAATGTCGAGCAGGCACTTGCGACATTTGATGCCTACCGTGCCTGCACCCAATACTTCACCTTTGTCTATCAGCAGGGCTGCAGCTTGGCGCAACTTGCCCAGGCAACCCGATAGAACATAGAAGCCGCGGCAACCTGCCGCACAACTGAAAGGACTCAACATGAGCAAGATCGCCGTCGTCTACTGGAGCGGCACGGGCAACACCGAGGCCATGGCAAACCTCGTCGCCGAAGGCGCCACGTCCACAGGTGCCGAGACTGAGGTCATCCCTTGCGCCGACTTCTCTGCCGACAAGGCCGCCGAATATGATGCCTTCGCCTTCGGCTGTCCCGCCATGGGTTCTGAGGAACTCGAGTACGATGAGTTCCAGCCGATGTGGGACGAGGTCAAGGAGACTCTCGGCGACAAGAAGGTCGTCCTCTTTGGCTCCTATTCATGGGCCGAGGGCGAGTGGATGGACAACTGGAAGGCCGACGCCGACGATGCCGGCGTCAACGTCGTGGACTCCACCATCTGCTACGACGCGCCCGACGACGAGGGCGAGACCGCTTGCAAGGCCCTCGGAGCCGAGCTCGCGTAACGAACCCAGGGCTTCCAAAAGAGCCTGCATCAAAGCACACCCCCATCCCTACAAAAGAGCGGGGGCTGGATTCAAGTCCAACCCCCGCTCTTTTGTAACGGCAGTTACATCAACCGGCTACGAGATATTGCCCAAGAACGCCTTGGTGCGCTCGCTCTTAGGATGGTCGAAGACCTCGCTCGGCGTACCCTCTTCCACAATGACGCCACCGTCCATAAAGACGACGCGGTCGGCGACATCGCGGGCAAAGCCCATCTCGTGCGTCACGACGATCATGGTCATACCGTCGTGCGCCAGGTCGCGCATGACGCCCAGGACGTCGCGCACGAGCTCAGGGTCGAGCGCCGAGGTGGCCTCGTCAAAGAGCATGACGTGCGGGTTCATCGACAGGGCGCGGGCGATGGCAACGCGCTGCTGCTGGCCGCCCGAAAGCTGACTCGGCATAAAATCGATGCGCTCAGCAAGACCGACCTTGGTCAGCTCCTCGACGGCGATCTTCTCGGCCTCTTCCTTGCTGCGCTTGAGCACCTTTTGTTGCGCAAGCATGACGTTCTTTTTGACCGACAGGTGCGGGAACAAATTGAACTGCTGGAACACCATACCCAGATGCGTGCGCACCTTGTTAAGGTCGACGCCCTTGGCGCACACGTCCACACCCTCGACGATAATCGAGCCGCTCGTGGGATGCTCCAGACGATTGATGCAGCGAAGCATCGTCGACTTGCCCGAGCCCGAGGGGCCCAAGACCACAACGACCTCACCCTTGTGCACATCCAGATCGATATCGCGCAGGACCACGTTGTCGCCAAAGGCCTTCTGGAGGTTCTTGATGCTGACGACGACCTCGTTCGAGTTATTGGTTTCGCTCATGATAGGACCTCCTTACAGACCGGCGATGTGATCGGCAGGCGTCGCGACAACCTGTCCGGCGCTCTTGGCGGGACGCTTCTTCTTGGTCTCGGTCGTGCCCAAAAGCCTCGCCTCAAGACCGCTCACCAAGCGAGCGAGCGGCAGGGTGATGACCAGATAGAACAGGGCGGCAACCACGTACGGTGTAATGGAGCCCGTCGTGGCCACGATGGTACGGGCGTTCATGACGATCTCGACCACACCCACGGCCGCAAGCAGCGACGTATCCTTGTAAAGCAAGATAAACTCGCTGGTCAGCGTAGGCAAAACATTGCGGAACGTCTGCGGAATCATAACGTAGAGCAGCGTCTGGAAGGCATTCATGCCCAGAGAGCGAGCAGCCTCGTTTTGGCCCTTGGGGATCGATTGAATACCGGCACGGAAGATCTCACACAGATAGGCAGACGAATTCATGGCCATGACGATGACGCCGAGCACGTAGTCATCAACCTTGACGCCGGCCAACGGCAGACCGAAGAACGCGATATAGATCTGCAGGAACGCCGGCGTACCGCGAATGATATTCACGTAGATACCGGCAAGGCAGCGCAGGATGCGCGACTTGGAAATGCGCATGAGCGATAGGGCGAAACCGAAGGGAATTGCCAGCGGAAACGCCACAAGCACGATCGAGAGCGACATGAGGAAGCCCTTGAAGACGATCGGCAGGCTCTGGACCAAAATGACCGGGTTCAAGAACAGGCGCAGGAACATATTGGAGTTCCAGGCCTCGACCCACGGCTGCTCCTTAAGATCGGCCAGGAAGTTATCGAAGGCCGTCACGCCCTTGATCTCCACCGACGGAATCTTGGAGATCTTCTTGGTCGACCCGTCAGCGAGCGTATAGGTGCCGCTAAAGACCTCATCGCCGCCCTCGACGGGAAACGTCACACCATAAACCTCGACACGGAAAAAGCCGCCGGCAGGCGCCGTCTCGCCAAAATCAATCTTGAGCGTCTGGCCGTCAGCCTTGCACGTGGGCTTCATGGGCGTACGATCCATGAGGTCCTCGCCCGAGAGCATCGTCAATCGCGTGTCATCGGTACCAAACGTCGTGCCGTCGACAAACGTCAAAGAAAGACCGCTCAGCTCCTCATCGGCATCGGCCTGGACCTCCCAGGTAATGCGCGTCTCGGTACCGCCGACCACAGCGCTGCCCGAACCGGTGTTGGGTCGAGCGGTAATCTTTGCGGTCTCAAGCGCCTGGGCGGTCGTGGGCGCATATGTCCCCACACACACCAGCGCGAACGCCACGGCCATGACGCAGACTAGCTTTTGGAGCAAGGCGGGCAGTGGAAAACGCTGCTCCGCAGCCCCTTTGTTCAGTCGAGACAAGGTGGCTCCTATCGTAGAAGTTGTCGGCAAAACGAGACGGAAATGCTCTCCGTCAAGAGAAGCGCAAAGGCCCTCTCCGCCAAAGCGGAAAGGGCCCGCGAGCAATCAAGTAGCTATTTTACTTGATGTTGTACTTAGCCATGAGGGCATCGACGGTACCGTCGTCGGTCAGGTCCTTGATAGCCTGGTTGATGTCATCCTTGAGCTTGGTGTTGCCCTGGTTGATGGCAATGGCGTACTCCTCGCCGGTGCTAATCTGCTTAATGGTCTGGCAGGTGTTGAACTGCTCGGCGGTCAGCTGGCTGGCAACGGAGCGGTTGGTGACTACAGCGTCGCCCTTATCGGACTGCAGGGCGCTGAAGCACTCGGTAGCGTCCTTGTAGGGGACAATCTTGGCCTTGGGGAAGTTCTCCTGGGCAAAGGCCTCGGCGGTCGAGCCAGACTGGACGATGATGGTAGCGTCAGCGTTGTTGAGCTTCTCGCTGTAGTTGTCGGCCGTGATGTCGGTGTTATCGACCTTGGTCACAATAGCCTGATCGTCCATGTAGTAGGAATCAGAGAAAGTGACTTCCTTCTCACGCTCGGGCGTGTCGGTGATAGCCGCAATGGAAACGTCATACTTGGCGCCCGAAGCGACACCCGGAACCAGCGTGTCAAAGTCATTGTTGACATACTCGACATCCAGGCCCAGCTTGTCGCCGATGGCCTTGATGAGCTCAAGGTCAAAGCCCTGATAATCGCCGTTGTCATCCTTGTACTCAAACGGAGCGTACTCGGCAGAGGTGCCGACGGTGAGCGTACCATCCTTGACGAGCGCGTACTCCTTGGAGCCGTCGACCTTCTCGACCTTAGCGTCGTCAGAGCTGCTGGAACCGGCATCAGAACCAGAGGTGGCGTTGGACGAGCCGCAGCCCGTCAGTGCGAGGGCGAGCGCCATGGCACCCGTGGCGGCAAATGCGCCAAGCTTCTTGAGCTTCATAATCAGTCTCCTTCCGGTGACCTCGTTTGATTCAGAGGCCTGCAAAAACTGTTGGCTATTATGCACCTGGAATTACGAATCTGCAATGAGAAAACTGATTGAAACAAACCCATAACGTGAATGGAATACTCTACTTTGTGACAGTCATTACTGCTGCAATGACCTTAATAATCTAATTTCAGCTGCATAACCTGCAAGTTCGTTCGGAGTCTCCAAAATAAACGGCAGCGAACACAAACGGCCATTCGATACAATATTCTGCATAACCTGCATACCGCCACCAAATTCCTCGCTGCCAAGGTATCCCTTGCCGATGCACTCGTGACGATCTTTATGGGCGCCACAAGGGTTCTTCGAATCGTTGATGTGTACGGCATGCAAGCGATCGATACCCACCACGCAGTCGAACTCGTCGAGTACGCCGTCCAGATCATGGATGATGTCGTAGCCGGCATCGCTCACATGGCAGGTGTCCAAACAAACGCCCAGCTTATCGGACAGCTCTGGGCACTTGGCGGCAACGCCCTCGATAATGCACGCCAGTTCTTCAAAGCTACGGCCCACCTCGGTGCCCTTGCCTGCCATGGTCTCAAGCAATACCGTCGTCTGCTGTCCCTCAAACATCACCTGGCACAGCGTGTCGACAATCATCTGAATGCCGACGTCTGCCCCCTGTCCCACATGCGCACCGGGATGAAAATTGTAGTAGTTGCCGGGCAGTGCTTCCATGCGCTGCAGATCCTCGGCCATGGCCTCCAGGGCAAACTCGCGCGCTCGCTCCTTAGCGGAGCAGGGGTTATAGGTATACGGGGCATGCGCCACCAGCGGTCCAAAGTCGTTTTGCGCCATAAGCTCGCGCAGAGCCGCCACGTCATCCATGTCAAGATCTTTTGCCTTGCCACCGCGCGGGTTGCGCGTAAAGAACGCAAAGGTATTGGCGCCAATGGACAGCGCCGTCTCCCCCATCGCCCGATAGCCCTTCGTCGTCGAAAGATGACACCCGATCGTCAGCATCTCCAACTCCCCCTCATCAGTTGCGGTGAAATACGGTCTATTGGTGCCCTATTTTGGCGCAAACAGACCGTATTCCACCGCAAGTTATAAAAGGGGCATCAGGGACAAAGGCCTCCAGGCATTCCAAGCGCTGGTGCCATGCCCCCACGCCCTAAAGTTTCAAACGAATCGCATCGATGATGCGTGCGCAGCGCTGTGTGGCGGCTAGGGACATGATGGGGCTTTCGAGTTTCCCCGTCTGAATGAGCTGCGTCGCATGCGACGCCTCGCCGTAAAAACCATCGACCTCAAATGGTGTATCGATTTCGAGTACTCGACCGTCGGAATACTTCACATGGGCGAGCTCGGGGCGATGGAGACGCTCGATTTCCAACGAGCCCCGCTCACAGGCAATCGTTAAGCGGCTTTCATATGTTGCTTTGCCGTCGCACGCCATATGAATGGGTATACCGCCGACGCTCATATGGATCTCGTCGGCCCAATCGACGCGGCCGCCCGATACGTCACGCCAGCGAACTTCACGGGATGAAACCTCGCACGCGCCCGCGAGCAAATCCTCAAACCAACCGACCGCATAACAGCCCATGTCATATAGACAGCCGCCCTGCAACGGATCAAGCAGATAGCACGAAGGAGACTCGCCGTAATCGAGCTTTTGCACGCTTTCAATCGAGACAATACGGCCAAGCTCACCCGACGCAAGCAAGTCTTTCACGCGAGTGTGCATCGGGCAAAACCGATTCTTCATCGCCTCCATAAACAGCACGCCGCGCTCGCGAGAGGTGGAGGCAATCGAGAGAGCCTCTTCCTCACTCAAAACGGCCGGCTTTTCGCACAGCACGGCCTTTCCGGCGCACAGCGCGCGACAGGCCCAACGCGTATGCATGCCATGCGGAAGAGCCAAGTAGATTGCGTCGACATCGGGGTCGGCAATCAGCGCGTCATAAGCCGCATCGCCGTTATCGTCGACCGAGGCATGGCCATGCGCAGCATCGATCGAAAACGCTCGGCAAAATTCCTCGACATGTGCAGGAGTGCGGCCGGCCGCAGCCACCAGCCGTGCCCCATCGACCTTCTTGAGAGACGATGCAAATCGATGAGAAATGTGCCCAGCGCCCAAAATGCCCCAACGAACCTCACGCGAATCATTACGTAAACCTCGGTCACCCACGATAGCCTCCCATCAGTTGCGGCGAAATAGTTCCTGCCACCGCCCTATTCTGCCGCAAACAGGAACTATTCCATCACAAGATATAAAAGGGTCATGAGGAGCGTGTTTTGCCGAAGACTTTAAGCATGGCCGTTACGGGGCCCGGCTGGAAGCGTCGGCGCACGTCATCGAGACACTCGGGGATATCGATATGCTGCGGGCAGTGACGCGCGCATTTGCCGCACTTGACGCAATTGCTCACCAGCTTGGGCTCGCTCGTGCGCACCGCACTCGCCGTAAAGTATTGCGACAGCCCCGTAAACCAGCTGTGCGCATAGCTCGCGTTGTAGGCGGCAAAGCAGCCGGGAATGTTGATACCCTTGGGACATGGCATGCAGTAGCCGCATCCCGTGCAGGGCACACGGTTCGATTTCTCAAACTCCATCAACACGCGCGCAATCGTGTCGAGCTGGTTGGCCGTCATCGAATTCGGCAACGCGAGGTCTGCCAGTGACGAATTCTCATCCACCTGCGCGGTATCGGTCATACCAGAAAGCAACATGGTCACCTGGGGATGATTCCACACCCACGAGAGCCCCCAAGCGGCAGGCGTATGCAAATGCCGGTCGCATGCACCGTCGAGAACAGCGCGCGCCCGCGGAGGCAATTTGCCTGCCAAGCGTCCGCCCAAAAGCGGCTCCATCACAAACACCGCGAGGCCTCGCTCGGCGGCGGCCATGAGCCCCGCTGTTCCCGCCTGATATCGCTCTCCAGCGTAATTGTACTGGATCTGGCAAAAGTCCCACTCATACGCATCGAGCATCGTGAGGAAGTCCGCCGCGCTGCCGTGGTACGAAAAACCGATCTGGCGAATGCGCCCCACCGCCTTTTGACGAGCGATCCAGTCCTCAATGCCCAACGCCACCACACGTTCCCACTGGGCGGGCGAGGTAATGTTATGCATGAGGTAATAGTCGATATGGTCGGTCCGCAGGCGCCGCAGTTGCTCATCGAAGAACCGGTCGAAATCCTCCGCGCACTTGCACGAAGCATGCGGCAACTTGGTCGCCAGCAACACCCGGTCACGCAGCCCCAAGCGCTCAAGCGAGGCGCCCACGCACGCCTCGTTACCGGGATAGAGATACGCGGTGTCCAGATAATTAATCCCCTGCTCCACCGCACGGGAAATGATGGCATCGGCTGTCTTCGCATCCGGACGTCCCGGCGCACCGGGAAACCTCATGCAGCCCAGACCCAGAGCGGATATTCGGTTACCACTTTTGGGGTCAACGCGGTATTGCACGGCCCCTCCCTTCGCCATCAGCGCCCCGACAAGGCGAAACACAATGGTCACGCAGCCGAAACATCGTGGAATCGCAATCGAGAACGTATCGTAACGCAGCAGAAATCGAGCTGTCACGGCACCGCTTTAACATCAGCAAAAAGCCCGATGAAAGGGGCCGGGCATGACCACGCGCATGTCTTTGCGGTCTGCCCCGCGGCATAAGCGCACAGCGCAATAGTTTCTTTTTCATAACAGCCGCCCCGCGCACCCACCAATCACCCTGGCAGCATACAATCCATCAGGCGCCCCTTACGCGGGCGCCTTTTACATGGGGAGATGATTCACATGCAGATCAACAAGGTCGCCTTTATCGGCAAGGGCGGCGTCGGCCTGCTCTACGGCAGCATGATCGCCCGGGCGCTCGGCAACGACGCCGTCGAATACGTCATGGATGATGCCCGTTTTGAGCGTCATGCGAACGACGCGCTCACCGTCAACGGCAAGCCCTGCGATCTCACGTCCGTCCGTGCCAGCGAGGCGACGCCCGCCGATCTGGTCATCCTGACAGTCAAGACCACCGGTCTCGACCAAGCACTCAAGACTATGGAGCGCGTCGTGGGACCCAACACGCTCATCGCCTCGCTGTGCAACGGCATTACGAGCGAGCAAAAGATTGCCGAACGCTTTGGCTGGGAGCATACCGTTCTTGGTATCTGCCAGGGCATGGACGCCGTGTTTCTCAACGGCGCGCTCACCTTTACCAATGCGGGCGAAATCCGCTTTGGCGCGGCGGCCGGCACGAACCCCGCAACCATCACCGCGATCGACGAGCTCTATACGCGCTGCGGCATCGCCCATACCGTCGAGGACGACATCGCCCACCGCATGTGGGCCAAACTCATGCTCAACGACGGCATCAACCAGACCTGCATGGCCTACGGCGGGACCTACGGAAGCGCCACGGAGCCGGGCTCCGAGCAGCGTCGCTGCTTTGTTTCCGCCATGTGCGAAACGCTTGCGGTCGCCAACGCCGAGGGCGTTGAACTGACCGAGGCAGACCTGACGCAAATGGTGCACCTCATCGAGGGAATCGACCCCGCCGGTATGCCCTCGATGGCTCAAGACCGCATCGCAAGGCGCAAAACCGAGGTTGATGAGTTCGCGGGCACCATCTGCCGCCTCGCAGCCAAACACGATATCCAGGCATCGCAAAACGAGTGGCTCTATCGGCGCATCCGCGATATCGAGAAAAGCTGGTAGCGCCAACGCGCCGCATTCAACAGCCTTAACAGCAAAACCGCCGCAAGGGAACCTTTCCCCTGCGGCGGCCTTCATCTTCGTCTACGACCGGCGGCCGATCTCACAACAGTTAACGTTGCGACCCCGGCACCTCGTCCTCATCGTCGCGGCAAAGAACCACGCCCGCGCTTCCCAGCAGTGCGGCCGCGATCAGCGCGCCGACCACGATAGGAGCAGTCCCGCATGTCCCCTGCATGCCCGCGACGAGCGCGACCGTGGGACCAAGGCAGCCGAGCATCAACGCGACGGCGGCAACGGCAATATCTCGAGCATTCACAAGACCACTTCTTCCAAGAGAAAGACCTTATTTCTCATGAACTAGTGTGCCCCGCATCCATACGCCCAGCGTACCGCCACGGTAAGGGCTCTGTTAACTCAAACGCGCATAAAGAACGGGCGGCTTTACGTTGCCTAAAAGCTCAGTAAAGACGTCCGCCCATCATGTGCCTATTTTGCTTATGGCAGATTACCAACCGGTGTAGTAGTCGGTGGTTCCGGCAGCGCAGCCGGAGTCATAGACCTTGCAATCACCCTTGGAGCCCGTAAAGGTCGAGCCCTGGGCCATATCGCCCGCGGCAACAACGTAATAGCCGTCGGAATCGCGCCAAAAGCCCTCAGAATCCTGAGTCCACTCGCCCGTGCGGTGGTGATACAACACATTGCTGCTGTAATAGGTCTCGCGGCGCCCGTTGTAGTTATTGACACCCGCAGAGCGCGTCAGGCCCGATCCGTTCGCGCAGGACGCAGCAGACGCGTAGGACGAAGTGTAACCGGCGTTGTAGTACGAAGCCTGGGCGGCCTCGGCAGCCTCCGCCTCGGCGGCAGCGGCCTCGAGCGCTTCGCGCTTGGCATCCTCAAGCGCAGTGCGCAGCTCATCGAGCTCGGTCGACTTCGCGTCGACCTCCCCCATCGTCAACAGGCTGCCCGCGCCATCGATACAGCCCTGCAGCACAGCGCGCTCGTCATCGGTGGCATAGTCACCGTACATGTTCATGATGATCTGAGCGCGCATCTCCAGGGAATCGCGCTTGGCCTCCATCGAGGCGTTCCACTCCTGCATGGAACCATAACCATCGCCGCGATAGTCAACGGGCTGCACCAGCGTCGTCTCGGACGGCGTAGATCCAACCGTATCGGACAGTGTTGCGGCGTGGGCATCAGTTGCACCGGCGCCCGCCAAAAGTGCCACGGTCAGAGCGGCGGAAAGGGCGGCGGCTTTCGGTTTTCGTGAATCAATCCTCATGTAGCTGGAAACCTCCGTAGTGCGTTTTTGCTGCGTTTGAGCTGCGTGTGATTCGATCGCGCTGCATAGTACCCCGAGCAAATCGCGACCTGCGGTTTTACTCAAAAGGCGCACGTCAATTGCGTAAAACTCACATCCTCTCAACAGGAGTTTTCCACAACTCGAATGCATAAAACGTGTCAAAAACCCTGTTTTTGCACCCTCACTATGCAAAAAAGGCACCTGTGCAACCATTGTTCGCACAGGCGCCTTGAGCAGGCATTTTATGCAGTTATACCTATCGAGTCGCAAGGGGTCCTTGCACAAGTCGCCTTACTCGTCCAGCGCGGCGAAGGCCTGCTTCAGATCCCAAATGATATCCTCGGCGTTCTCGGTACCGATGGAAAGACGGATCGTGGAGGGCGTGATGTTCTGCTCGGCGAGCTCCTCGGCAGAGAGCTGGGAGTGCGTGGTGGTAGCCGGGTGCACGACGAGCGACTTGACGTCGGCCACGTTGGCGAGCAGCGAGAACACCTGCAGATGATCGATGAACTTCCAAGCTGCCTCCTGGCCACCCTTAATCTCAAAGGTAAAGATCGAGGCACCGCCGTTGGGGAAATATTGCTTGTAGAGCTCATGGTCGGGGTGCTCAGGCAGGCTCGGGTGGTTCACCTTGGCAACATGGCTGTCACCGGTCAGGAACTCAACGACCTTCTTGGTGTTCTCGACATGACGGTCAACGCGCAGCGACAGAGTCTCGGTGCCCTGGAGCAGGACCCAGGCGTTGAACGGGCTGATGCAGGCGCCCTCGTCACGCAGCAGGATAGCGCGGACATAGGTTGCGAAGGCGGCGGGACCGGCAGCCTCGGCAAACGAGACGCCGTGGTAGGAGGGGTTGGGCTCAGCGATCTGGGCGTACTTGCCGCTCGCCTTCCAATCGAAGTTACCGCCGTCGACGATCACACCGCCCAGCGAGGTGCCGTGGCCGCCGATAAACTTGGTTGCGGAGTGGACGACGATGTTGGCGCCATGCTCCAGCGGACGGAACAGATACGGGGTGCCGAAGGTGTTGTCGACGACAACCGGTAAACCGTGCTTCTTGGCGATCTCGGAGATGGCGTCGATATTGGGGATGTCAGAATTGGGGTTGCCGAGCGTCTCGAGGTAGATGACCGTGGTGTTGTCCTTGATGGCGCCCTCGACCTCGTCCAGGTTGTGGGCATCGACGAAGGTGGTCTCGACGCCAAACTGGGAGAGCGTATGCTCCAGCAGGTTGTAGGAGCCACCGTAGATGGTCTTCTGAGCCACCACGTGGTCACCGGCCTGGGCAAGAGCCTGCAGGGTATAGGTGATGGCAGCAGCACCGGAGGCGACGGCAAGACCTGCCACACCACCCTCGAGTGCGGCGATACGGTCCTCGAAGACGCCCTGGGTGGAGTTGGTCAGACGGCCGTAGATGTTACCGGCGTCGGCAAGACCAAAGCGATCGGCGGCGTGCTGGGAGTTGCGGAACACATAGCTCGTGGTCTGGTAGATAGGCACGGCGCGGGAGTCGGATGCGGGATCGGCGCTCTCCTGGCCAACGTGAAGCTGCAGGGTATCGAAACCAAAGGTGTGCTCGGGGTTGTTGATGAACTGGCTCATGATGATCTCCTTGATCGAACAAAAGTTAATAAATTAGAGAGAAGTAAGTCGCTGTCTCCTGATCACGCCGACGGGCGCAAACAGGAGCCCGGCATTCGTCTTGGTAAGCATTTCATATGCGGGCCTCCTTTCGCATCCCGGTTCCGTGGTCGGTTTAATTACCTACCGCCTTTGTGTGTTTTGAATAGTACGAGCATTGTTTCGCTCGGTCAATCACTTAAAAGCGCTAACCTGTTATCGGTTTTGTAGATAACGCTCGAAAGGACGGCGCCGATGACCCTCCAGCAGCTTCGTTTTCTGATCGCCGTGGCAGAGTCCGGCTCAATCAACGCCGCAGCTCAGCGCCTCTATACCGCTCAGTCCAACATCTCAAACGCCGTCAAAAGCCTGGAGCAGGAACTCCACCTGGAGATCTTCACGCGCTCCAGCCGCGGCGTCACGCTCACCAATGACGGCACCGAGCTTTTGGGCTATGCGCGCCAGGTCGTAGAGCAGGCCGATATGCTCGAGGCCCGCTACGAGGACGGCGGCACCCCGCAAGCCCGCCTCGCCATTTCCGCCCAGCACTACGCCTTTTCGGTCGAGGCCTTTGTCAACGTGGTCGAGCGCTGCCGCGACAGCAAGTTCGAGTTCATCATGCGCGAGACCACCACGTCGCAGATCATCGATGACGTCCGCGCGTTTCGCAGCGACATCGGCATCCTGTATCTGGACGACTTTAATGCCCGCGTTCTGCAGAAGGCTTTTGCCGATTCGCGTGCGAGCTTCCATCCCCTATTCGACGCGACGGTCCACGTCTTCGTTAGCGAGCGCCACCCGCTTGCCCGCCGCCCGCAGCTGTCCCTTGCCGACCTCACACCCTATACGCGCTACAGCTTTGAGCAGGGAACCTCAAACTCCTTCTATTACGCCGAGGAACCTTTTAGCTATATCCCTTGCGACCGCAACATACGAATCTCGGACCGCGGAACACTTACTAACTTACTTATCACGTCGAACGGTTACACCCTGTCGACCGGTGTCCTCTCCAATGAAATGCAATGGGGTATGGCATCGATCCCGTTAGCAGACGCCCCAACGATGCACGTAGGCTATATCATGCACGACGAGCGCAAGCCCTCTCCCCTCTTGCAGCAATACCTCGACGAGCTCAACCGCATCATCCGTGCCAACTAACTGTCGGAAGACGGGGTAGAAATCGTAGATTGCTAGCCCCCGGCGGACATGGCGCTACAATGGTCACTCACACGAAACGTACCCAACGAAAGGAACCATGTGAAGGTCATCATCTATACCGACGGCTCGGCCCGATCAAATCCGGGACGCGGCGGCTACGGCGCCGTGCTCAAATACACCAACCCCGCCGGCAAGACCTTCACCTCCGAGCTTTCGCGCGGCTACGCCAAGACCACCAACAACCGCATGGAGCTCATGGCGGTCATCGTGGCGCTCGAGGCACTTAACCGCCCCTGCGAGGTCGAGGTCCATTCCGATTCGCAGTACGTCGTCAACGCCTTTAACAAGCACTGGATCGACGGCTGGAAAAAGCGCGGATGGAAAACCGCCAACAAGCAGCCCGTTAAGAACCGCGACCTGTGGGAGCGTCTGCTTGCCGCCAAAAGCAAGCATAAGGTGGAGTTCATCTGGGTTAAGGGACATGCCGGCCACGAGCTCAACGAGCGCTGCGACGAGCTCGCCACCACGGCGGCCGACGGCAGCAACCTCGATATCGACACCGGCTTTAACGAGAGCGACCTGTAATAGCGTTTTCGCGCAGCTTTATATCCCCACGCGCTACACTCATCTTGTAGACCAAACAACGCAAGGGGGACGTATGCTGCGCATCGCGACCATCGGCACATCCATGATCACCGACGACTTTATCCA
This sequence comes from uncultured Collinsella sp., assembly GCA_900552385.1. Lineage (GTDB taxonomy): Bacteria > Actinomycetota > Coriobacteriia > Coriobacteriales > Coriobacteriaceae > Collinsella. Next base: position 104,962 of record URZI01000001.1, read on the forward strand.
AGTCGTCAACGCCAACGACCAAGCCGCGTTTGTGGGCACGCTTTCACGCGACGCCAATCGCGGTACTACCTTTACCGCCGAGCGCGGTGGTGAGCGAAACTTTACGTCGCTCGATGAGCTCGCGGCAGCCGCCGACGTCGACGCCGTCTATATCGGCAGCCCTAACGCACTTCACTACGAGCAGGCCCTTGCCTGCATCGCCGGCGGCAAGCACGTCATCGTCGAGAAACCCTTCTGCGCCACCGAAGCGCATGCGCTGGAAGTCTTCCGCGCTGCCGAGGCAGCAGGTGTCGTGGCCCTCGAGGCCATGCGTCCCCTCCACGATCCCGCCTTCCACGCCATCGAGGACGCCCTGGACGAGATCGCCCCCATCCGCCGCGCCTCATTGCGCTTTGGCAAGTATTCCTCGCGCTACAACGAGATTCTCGCGGGACGCGCCACCAATATCTTCGACTGCAATATGGCATCGGGTTCCCTCATGGACATTGGCGTCTACGCCGTCGAGCCCATGGTCGAGATTTTCGGCATGCCTTCCGGCCTTACGAGCATGACTACTCTGCTCGACCCCACCACGCGACAGCTCACGCACGGCCCCATCGACGGCTGCGGTTCCATCCTCGCCAGCTATGGCGGAGGCCGCATCTCCGTCGAGCTCGCGCACTCCAAAATTACGAATGACCTGCTGCCCTCGCAGATCGAAGGCGAGCACGGCACTATCCAGATCGACCATCTGTCCACGCCCCGCAACGTCCGCATCGACTATCGCGGCGAAGTCGTACGCGGCTCGGCGACCGAGGCACCGCGCGAACAGGGCGACAACGGCCGCGTGCTCGACCTGCCCAAATCGAGCAACACTATGGAATACGAACTCGCAGACTTTATCACCGCCATCGGCGGCATCGATAACGTCAAGGAAGAGATTTGGGAGACCCCGGCGGGACGTCACGAGCTTGGCCACTACCGCGATGTCACGCTCGTCTCACTGCGCATCATGGATGCCGTGCGCCAGCAGGCCGGCATTACCTTCCCGGCCGACGCAGGCAAGCAGGCATAGCGATGGGCCTCTTCGATACGTTCTTCTCCAGCGTCACCGGCGGCAGTCGAGAGCCTCAAAAACCATCAAACGTCGAGCTCGAGCTGCGCCGCAGGCTTACCGTGCTCGCAAGCGACGAGGCCACTCAAGACACTCCCCTGCGCTATTTCCTGCGCTGGGCGGGGCAAGTCCAAGGCGTTGGTTTTCGCTTCACCAACACCAACCTCGCACAGGCACGATCACTCACCGGCTGGGTGCGTAACATGGAAGACGGCTCAGTCGAGATGGAGATACAGGGAGCTCCGGCAAACGTCCTATCTCATCTCGAGGCGCTTCATGCCTCCTACGAGCGCATGGGAACGCGTTTTCGCCTCGTAGACGCCCAGGCCCGAGCCCCACTTGCCAATGAAGACGGTTTCAGTCCTCATTATTAGTATTGTGTGCTAAATACGGTATCATTTACCTACGACCGTTAATAGAAAAGAGGCGAGGCGCATGGCGGTGCAAAGAAGGAATACCAGGCAGCGAAAGCTGGTTCTTGACGCCGTGCGCCAAAGCTATAACCATCCCACCGCCGACGAAATCTACAACGTCGTGCGCGCGCAGGATGACAAAATCAGCCGCGGTACGGTCTACCGCAATCTCAATCTCTTGGCCGACGCAGGCGAAATCCTCTCCATCAAGACGCCGGGCGGCAGCCGCTTCGATCGCACGATCGAGCCGCATGCGCATATCATCTGCACCTCGTGCAGCCGCGTCATCGACGTACCGCTCCCCTTCGATGCCCAGCTCGACGCCAAGGCGTCCGAGCAAATCGGCTGGCACGTCACGTCGCACTACACCATCTTCGAGGGTCTCTGCCCCGACTGTCGGTAGATGTTTGGGACATGCCTTAAAATCCACCTTTCCGCGCTTTGCAGCAAAAAATAGATTTCTAGGCATGTCCCAAATATCTACTCAGCAAGCAGGCGATGCAATTCCTCTTCGACCGTGCGCACGTAACGGACGCGGTCGTTGATGCCACGCATAGAGGGATTGCAGCTCTCCATTAGATAAGGATGGCCCACTACGTTGAGCATGTCGCGGTCGTTTTCGTTATCGCCAAACGCCATCATCTCATCGGGCGAAATACCCAGGGCACGACCGTAATCGGCAAGCGCGGAGCCCTTGCCCGAACCGAAACCGATAAAGTCCGTCCATTCGGTTCCCGACGTCATCACGTCAACACGGTCGCTAAAGAGGCGCTCGAAATACTCCAGGGCCGCCGGCTGATCCACCTCGGGCGTCTGGAAGGCAATCTTAATGACGTCCTCGTCGATGTCCTCAGGGCGGTCGACCACCGCCACATCGCAGTGGACCTCATAGCGCAAATGATCGACGAACGCATCGTTGCCGCTCATGGTGTAGAGGTGTCCCTCACACGAAAGAGTCACGTCGGCATGGGGATACGCAACCACGGCATTCGCGATATCCATAGCAAGGCCACGCTCCATGGAACGCTTGACAACGGCACGCCCCTCGCTCATCACCAGGGCTCCGTTTTCGCATACATAGGCGAGCTCATCGGCCACCGGGGCAAACAGGTAGCGCAAGCTCGCATATTGACGGCCGCTCGCCGGCATAAACACGATACCGCGACGATGCAGTTCATCGATGAGCTCAAAGGCCCCGGAACGCGGCTCGCGCTCCCCCGGATGCAGCAACGTGCCGTCCAAATCGCATGCAATCAGCTTGATTCCCTCAAGACCCATATGCTTCCCCAAAGCCTCCTATCAACAGCAAGACGGACCTTGATTGGTCGCCCCTCAAAGCCCGCCTTGCGTATACACGCGCTTAGCCGCGCGTCTTTTTTACGATGGTAAAGTCGGGAGCCATACTCACAACGGCATCCGCCGCACTCGACGCAAAGCGCCGGTCCGCATCGAGTTCACGGGTAACCGTCGAGAGCCGAACGCCCTCGACGCCCCGGAGCATGCGGCCCAAAACAGGCTGCACCGGCGTATACATGCGCACGGTATACTCGTCCGAATCGCCTCGAAAAAGCGGCGCATGCATATTGCCGATCTCCCAGCACGCATGCGCGAGCGCAATCGGGTCCATGCGGTCAACTTCGACCAAATAAACCTCGGCGCTGCGCAGGCGCACGACAACCGCCACGGGCACCACGCCCGAACGGTCAATGGCGAGCACGTTGCCGTCGACAAGACGACCGCCGTCGGCAGTATCCAGCCGAACATCGACCGTGCGCCCCAGCTCCGTCACGCCCACAAACGCGCATACATCAGCCTGGTCCCAATCGAGCAGCAGATCGTCAACTTCAAAGACGCCGCCCAGCTTCCGGCGAAGCAGGAGTTCATAGGACGGATCGTTGAGATTTCCCAAGCATGTCGTCGAAACCAAGCGTTCAGGCATACTCTAACCCTCGACCTCGACGAGCTCGATATCAAAGTTGAGGTCCTTGCCGGCCAGCTCGTGGTTGGCGTCGAGTGTCACAGCCTCGGGCGTTACGTCGATGACCACGGCGGGAACGGGCATACCGCTCGGCGTGGACAGGAAAAGCTTCATGCCCTTCTCGATCTGCTCGATGTTGGGAACCTGTTCGGCCGGGAAGGTAATAACCATCTCGGGATTGTGCTCGCCGTAGGCATCGGCAGCAGGAATGTGCACGGTCTTCTTCTCGCCCACCTGCATGTCGACAACAGCGGCGTCGAAGCCCTTGATCATCTGACCGGCGCCGCAGGTGAACTCCAGCGGCTCGCCGCGATCGTAGGAGCTATCGAACTGCGTGCCGTCATCGAGCGTGCCGCGATAATGGGTCTTGACCTTCTTGCCCTGGTTGGACATGGTAACCTCCGTGATAAGGGCGGCGCACAACGCGGGCCGCCGTGAACATATGGCGCTAACTATACCCTAGTCATACAATTCAAGGACAGTTTGCAAAGAAACGCTGCATCCGGAGGAACCATGGCATATCCCGTATTTGACCTACATTGCGACACCGCCGACCGCATCGGCTGGGCCACGCTCGATCTCGACCTGCGCTTTACCGCCGGCACCGACGGTTATTTCCCCGGCGACGAAACGCATCCGCAAGATTTCGACCTCATCGAGGGCAACGCCTGCGCCATCTCGCTCGCAAAGATCGGCAACACGCCATGGGCACAGTGCTTCGCCACGTTTGTCCCCGACGAGATTCCCACCGCCCACGCCGCGCGCTTCCAGGCGCAGATCATGGCGCATATGAGCGGCCAGGCAATGCTCAACCACGACCGCATGGTCAACGTGCGCAGCGCCGCAGACATTCGCCCCGCGCTCAAGGACGGCAAGGTCGCCTGCATCCACACCATCGAAAACGCCACGTTCTTTGCCGAGGACCCCGCGCTGATCGAGGTGCTCAAGAGCTTGGGCGTACTCATGTCATCGCTCAGCTGGAATGCGCAGGGACCGCTCGCGAGCGGACACGATACCCACGCCGGCCTCACCGCCGCCGGCATCGAGGCACTTACGCAGATGGAGCACGCCGGCATGGTACTCGATGTCTCCCACCTCAACGACGAGTGCTTTGACGAGGTTGTCGCCCACGCCACGCGTCCCTTCGTCGCCAGCCACTCCAACTCCCGTGCGGTTTGCGGCGCCAAGCGCAACCTCACCGACGACCAGTTCCGCACCATTCGCGACATGGGCGGTATCGTCGGCCTCAACTACTGCAGCGAGTTCCTTTCCAACGACGCAACCGACAAGACCGCCGCAGACGTCACCTTCGACCAGCTGGCGGCACATATCGAGCACTGGCTCGACCTGGGCGGCGAGGACGTCATCGCGCTCGGCGGCGACTGGGACGGTGCCACGGTGCCCGCCTTCCTCTCCGATGCCAGCATGATGCCCGAGTTCCAGAACATGCTCTCCAAGCACTTTGGCAAGACCGTGATGCAAAAGCTCTGCAGCGACAACGCGCTTGCCTTCTTTGAGCGTTATTAATTTCACATCCCTTGAGCGGGCCGGCATGCCGAACGGTCGGCATGCCGGCCCGTCCCCAATCTGAAGGACCGCTTTTGACGCAGCAGTTTACGATTTCCGTATCCCGACCGGATGGGACGCCCATCCCCGTCGTCGTTACCAAAAAGCGCGTCAAGAACTTCAACCTACGCGTCACATCGAGCGGCAAGGTCCACGCCAGCGCACCGCTCGGCGCCAGCCGCGAGCGTATCGAAGCGTTTGTGAAGCGCAACAGCGCCTGGGTTATCAGCCGACTTGCCCAGCGCGAGCAACGTCAGGCGACGGCGCGAGAGCCGCTCAGCCCCTCGTCCATCATTGCGCTTTGGGGCAAGCCCATCACGGTACAGGATGCGCTCAATCACAACTTTGCATCACCCGCGCCGCGGCCCAAGCAGGCCACCTTCGCAAGTTTTATGGGTGCCGACAAATCGAACGAACGCCCACAGGCCAAGCGGTGCGCAATCCTCGACGGCCTGACGTCCGATGAGCTCCAGACCCGCATCGACCAGCTCTATGCATCCGAGGTCACCGCAGCGCTACGCGACATCGTGCACACGTACGAAATCACAATGGGCGTCACCGTGGCCCGCGTTTCCGTACGTAGCATGAAAACGCGTTGGGGCTCATGCACGCCCAAATCCGGTGCCGTTCGCATCGCACGAGAACTTGCCGCTTACCCTGTCGAATGCCTCGACATGGTTGTCGCCCACGAGCTCGTCCACTTGCTCGAGCCAAGCCACAATCATCGGTTTCACGCCCTGCTCGACACGTACTGCCCCAACAATAGAGCGCTGTCGCAGCGGCTCAAGCAGCCACCCATAGAGACGCATTAGAACCGGTTAGCGCACGCGCTCGATCTCGACGCCGCAGCTTGCCAGGGGCAGGCCAACAGGAGCCCACGGCTTATCGAGCTTGATGCGCACACCAAGCAGCGAGGGATAACGACGCAGCAGCATCTGGGCTGTCCCCTCGGCTGCCGCCTCGATGAGTTTAAACGTATGTTCGCGCAGATAGCCGTCGACATCGTGACACACCGAGCCGTAGTCAATCGAGGCGTCCAGGTTATCGTGCTCCCCCGCTGCACGCAGGTCGGCATAGAGCACCAAGGACACGATGAACTTCTGGCCCAGCGCGTTCTCCTCGGGATACACGCCATGGTTGGCAAAAACCTCAAGCCCATCAATGACAATACGGTCGGCATGGCGCAGATCGTCATAGCTCACGTGGGGCACCGCCGTTGCGGTGGATATTTCGCCCCTTCCACGGCGAGCGAGCTCGGCGCCTTCAGTCTTGGTTGCGTTCTCGGGCAGTTTTTTGTTACTCATCGCGATCGTCTCCTTCGTTTAGAACCCCGACCGCGCAAACTAACTACACGCGAATCGACAGGTTCTTTTTATCATCGCTCCAGTTGCAAGCATTGCGCGCGGGGCATGCAAAGCAGGCGCGCGACGCTTTGTCGGCTGCATAGAGCAGACGCTCAAGCGGTTGGCTATTCACGCGCAGCTTTCGATGGCCCAGAATGGCCGTCTTAATGGCTGCGGCATCGGCCGGCTCAAACGCCACGTCATCGGGCATGCCGCCGAGAATCGCATCAGCGACCCGTTCGCTTGCAACATCATGGGATATACCCGATTCGTACTGTTCATCTTTGCCGATATCGTGAAGAAGTGCCGTGGCGTAGATGACCTCGCGGTCAAATCCGAGCTGCTCCTCAAGATTCTTAATCCACATAATACGCGCGACATCCAGCAGATGGTCAATACCGTGACGGCAAAAGATGCGCCCCGATTCCAACTGCGCAATGTTGCCCAGGTGCCGCCGGAACAGCCCGTTGGCACAGATGTAATCAATGCGAGGCATGGCACCAAAGGGAGTCAGGCCCGAAGCCATAAAGCCGCGACGCGGCGTCCCCTCATCGGTCTTCGATGCAAAGTCGTTGACGACTCTCATGGTTAGCGGTCCAGCATCCGAAAGAATCGCTCCTCGAGCGATGGATCGGTCTCAAAGACACCGCGACGAGCAAGCGTTACGGTCTTGGCACCGGGCTTTTGCACGCCGCGCATGGTCATGCACATATGCTCGGCTTCCATCAGTACAATCGCTCCTTGGGGAGCAAGATACTCCATGAGAGCATCGGCAACCTGCGCACACAGCTGCTCCTGCAGCTGCAGACGGCGGGCATAGACCTCAACCGTGCGGGCGAGCTTGGAAAGCCCTGCGACACGGCCGTTGGGGATATAGCCAATGGCAGCCTTGCCGTAAAACGGCAGCAGATGATGCTCGCACAGCGAGTAAAACGTAATGTCGCGCTCGATAACCAAATCGTTTGAAGCGACGGCAAAGGTTTTGGACAGGTGCTCCTCGGCACTCTGGTCCATACCGCCGGCAATCTCACCATACATACGGGCAACGCGAGCCGGGGTCTCCAGCAGGCCCTCACGAGTTGGGTCCTCGCCTATGCCCTCAAGCAACAGCTTAATGGCGGTCTCGACTTTTTCCTGATCGACCATCTGGGCCTCACTTTTCCGATTTTGCGTTCGCGCTATGGTACCACGCCCTCCGGCATCGGCCACAAGCTACATAGTATGGGTCGAATAGACCGGATCGTCCCGCCAAAGCTCCACGGCGTCGCAAAGCGTAACGTTCTCACGCTCGGCACGGGCACGCGTGGCGTTCATATCAATCACGCGCTGATTACTCGATCCCCTAAAACGCAAGGAAATATCGTACAGATCTTGAACGAACGGGCCGTCCACCAACATGTCGAGGCAGGCAAGGATACGGTCCGTCACCTCGGTATGATGACGACCGCCCGGCATAAGCTCCTCGAGCACGTCGCCAGTAAAGCACCAAATGGTCTTCCCCGACTCCACAGGATAGGTCGCACGCACGCGTTCGATAAAGTCAACGAGACCCGCCTGATTCTCGGGCTCCATAGGCTCCCCGCCCAGAATCGTCAGGCCATCAATAAAGGGATGATCGAGACTCTCGATAATCTTGTCCTCGACGGCACGATCGAACGGCTCACCCGCGGCAAAGTCCCACGCGACGGAGTTGAAGCAATTCTTGCACCCACGACGGCACCCGCTCACAAACAGAGAAGTACGAACACCTTCCCCATCAGCAATGTCGAAATACTTAATGTTCGCGTAGTTCATAAGTAACCTTCCTGGGGGTCTGGAGCATATCATCCCGTCCTCAAACATTCTCGGCCTTCGGCCTGCGAAACTGCGGGCGGAACGATATGCTCCAGACCCCTCGCGAGCAATACTCGATGAACAAAGCGAACATCGAGTATAGGGTTCGAGGTCCAATAAAAACTGGGTTGCGGCTCAACCGCTATCGCAAGTAAATCGCAGCTGCAGCTCGAATTATTTCCGCTAAGAACTTCGAGGGGTGAGCAGGCCGCATGCTGCATCTCAGCTACGTCAACTTGGCCGCCCCGTAGCGAGGCGGCCTGGAATGGTTATTAGAGATGCAGCACGCGGTCGCGGATCTCCTCGGTTCGACCCTGGTTCCAGAACTGGGTACCGATGTAGCCGCACGTACGACGGGCGACGTTCATCTTCTCCTGATCGCGGTTGCCGCAATTGGGGCACTCCCACACCAGCTTGCCGTCATCCTCGACAATCTTGATCTCACCGTCGTAGCCGCACACCTGGCAGTAGTCGCTCTTGGTGTTGAGCTCGGCGTACATGATGTTGTCGTAGATGTACTGCATCACGCGAATGACAGCCTTGAGGTTGTCCTGCATGTTGGGAACCTCGACGTAGGAGATGGCACCGCCCGGCGAAAGCTGCTGGAACATGCCCTCAAACTTAAGCTTATCGAAGGCGTCGATCTCCTCGGACACGTGGACGTGGTAGCTGTTGGTGATGTAGCCCTTGTCCGTCACGCCCGGGATAATGCCAAAACGACGTTGCAGGCACTTGGCGAACTTGTAGGTCGTCGACTCCAACGGCGTGCCGTACAGCGAGAAATCGATGTCGCTCGCAGCCTTCCACTCGGCGCACTTGTCGTTCATGCGCTGCATGACGGCCATGGCAAAGGGCGTGCCTTCCTTCTCGGTGTGGCTGTGGCCCGTCATGTACTTGACGCACTCATACAGGCCGGCATAACCCAGACTAATGGTGGAGTAACCGCCCACGAGCAGCTTATCGATCGTCTCGCCCTTCTTCAGACGGGCGAGGGCACCGTACTGCCAAAGAATCGGTGCGGCGTCAGAAAGCGTACCCATCAGGCGCTCATGACGGCACAGCAGGGCGCGGTGGCACAGCTCAAGGCGCTCGTCGAAGATCTTCCAGAACTTGTCCATGTCCTGGTGCGAGCTCAGCGCGACATCAGGCAGGTTAATGGTCACAACGCCCTGGTTAAAGCGGCCATAGTACTTAGGCTTGGTCGGGTCATAGTTCAGCGCGTTGGCGACATTGTTAAAGCCGTTGCCCGAACGGTCGGGCGTCAGGAAACTACGGCAACCCATGCAGGTGTAGCAATCGCCATTGCCGGCGGTCTCGCCCTTCGACAGCTTCAGCTCGCGCATCTTCTTCTCGGAGATGTAGTCGGGCACCATGCGCTTGGCGGTGCACTTCGCAGCCAGCTGAGTCAGGTAGAAGTACGGGGAATCCTCGTAAACGTTATCGTCCTCGAGCACATAGATAAGCTTGGGGAATGCCGGGGTAATCCACACGCCGGCCTCGTTCTTAACGCCCTCGTAGCGCTGGCGAAGCGTCTCCTCCACGATCATGGCAAGGTCGTGCTTCTCCTGAGGCGTACGGGCCTCGTTAAGATACATAAAGACCGTCACGAACGGCGCCTGGCCATTCGTGGTCATAAGCGTCACGACCTGATACTGAATCGTCTGGACGCCGCGACGGATCTCGTCACGCAAACGGTCCTCAACGACCTCACGGACCTTCTCGGCAGGCGCAGAGACGCCAAGCTCCTCGAGCTCGCGGGCAACCTCGACACGAATCTTCTGGCGGCTCACCTCGACAAACGGAGCCAGGTGGGTCAGCGAAATCGACTGACCGCCGTACTGGGAAGAGGCGACCTGGGCGATAATCTGCGTCGCGATATTGCAAGCAGTCGAGAAGCTGTGCGGCTTCTCGATCAGCGTGCCCGAGATAACGGTGCCGTTCTGGAGCATATCCTCCAGGTTCACCAGGTCACAGTTATGCATGTGCTGGGCGAAGTAGTCCGAATCATGGAAGTGAATCAGGCCCTCGTTGTGGGCATCCACGATCTCCTGGGGCAGCAGCACGCGCTGCGTCAGGTCCTTGGAAATCTCGCCGGCCATGTAGTCGCGCTGAACGGAGTTGACGGTCGGGTTCTTGTTGGAGTTCTCCTGCTTGACCTCTTCGTTATTGCACTCAATCAGCGACAGGATCTTGTCATCGGTCGTGTTCTTCTGACGCTTCAGGCTCTGAACATAGCGATAGATGATGTAGTGGCGAGCGACCTCGTAGCAGTCGAGACGCATGATCTCGTCCTCGACCAGATCCTGGATCTCCTCGACCGATACGGTGTGGCCGGCCTTCTCACATGCCTCGGCGACGTTTTGCGCCGCATAGATCACCTGGCGGTCGGTAAGGCGAGAGCCTTCCTCGACCTCCAAGTTTGCGGCGCGGATCGCATTGACGATCTTATCGATGTCAAAGGTAACCTCGGTGCCGCTGCGCTTGATGATCTTCATCCTCTTGCCTCTTTCGCATCGTAGCCTCATTGCGCTTCAGGGCCAAACGATGCCCGGCAGGGTTTGCCCCTGTCTTGCGGCGCCGTCACGCAATCTGTGTTCTCGATAACCATAGGCCCTCATGCGGACAATCCTCGCAGCTGATCAAGGGGCTCAAAGATCCATCCAAATGGGGCGAATAAGGTTCTCGCTCTCTGTCCGCCATCTATCATACGACAAAGAGGCATCTATATCCTGTATTCTTTTTTTAGGTCAAACACAACATATAGTGTTTTAGCAGGTCAAGGCAATTAGTCATTTTGCAGACGCATTAAAAACGAAGGCCTCTTGGCAGATTGCTAAAACGTTATCAACTCGACTACCTGCGCAGCAGTTTTGAAACCCCCTCAACTGAGCCGCCGACAAATCTTACCAAAACCAAGCTGCTCGCGCCAAAAGAATCCAAAAGATTGTCCTTGACCAACATGTTGCGGTCATCTCTTACCATGCCTGCCCATCCCATTGATCTAAACAAGGATCTTGATAGGTATAAAGAGAAATCCAGAATCATCTTAAATGATTCTTGTGGAGCAACGCGAAGGAGCGCTGACATGAAGTTTGCTGGCATATTTGTTGGCACAATTGGCGGCAAAAACAAAACAGCCCAGAAGACATAGCCTCTGAGCTGCGAACATTTGGTGGGCGTTAGAAGATTTGAACTTCTGACCTCTTCCGTGTCAGGGAAGCGCTCTCCCCCTGAGCTAAACGCCCGATCAAGGGTGCGCAAGCGCGCAAGGGATAATATAACGGAGCCTGAACTCGGTGGCAAGAACATTTTTAAAAATCGCTTACATTGTGGAATTCGGGGGCTTTGTCATATCCATTTCAAAAGAGCCTGCTGCCGCGATTTGGCTGTCGCATAATGCAAGGCCATTGCGGTATCGAGCTATGGAAAGACGCCTGCGGAATTGTCCTACCGATAAGCGGACAAGCCTCCAGCTGGTGACTTCGCCGTGGTAAGGTAAGCCGAATTGTTTCTAGGCTGTTTCGGGGGAGTGGAATGAGCAAAGAGTGTGTCGAGCAGGTCGAAGGCACAGGGGCTTCGGTGCCGATGACCGATATATCGAACATTGATGTGCCCGAGGGCACCGACGAGCTCAGCCGCAACACCCGTCGCGCCTGGCGCGAGCGCCTTAACGATGCGTCGTCGCGCAAGATGATCACGGGCGTCTTGGCTACGCTGGTGGGCGGTTCGTTTTGGGGCTTCTCGGGCACCAGCGCGAGCTTTCTGTTCGATATCTACCACGTCGACACCTTGTGGCTTATGAGCGTGCGTCAGATTCTCGCCGGTCTACTCTTTATGGCCGTGGTTGTTACGCGCGACCGCGAGCGCCTGATTAAGCTCTGGACCACACCCGCCGATCGCAAGCAGCTGCTGCTCTTTACCGCCTTTGGCCTGCTGTTCAACCAGTTTTGCTATCTTTCGGCCGTGCGCCTGACGAACGCCGGAACCGCGACGGTGCTCCAGTGCCTGCAGCTCGTTATCATCATGGGCTACGCCTGCGTGACCGATCGCCGCATGCCGCGTACTCGCGAAGTCGTCGGCATTGGCCTGGCTCTGGGTGGAACCTTTTTAATCGCCACCGGCGGCGACCCCACCAGCCTGAATATCTCGACGCTTGGCCTGGCAGCAGGTCTTATGTGTGCGGTCAGCGCCGCGTGTATGGCGGTGATTCCCGCCAAGATCCTGCCCGAATACGGTAGCCCCATCGTCACGGGCTCGGCAATGCTCACGGCGGGCGTGGCCTCATGTGTCTTCGTGCAGCCCTGGGCGCATATGCCGGCGCTCGATGCCGCCGGTATCGAGGCGCTCGCGGTGTTCGTGGTTATCGGCTCGTTTTTTGCTTACATGCTCTATATGCAGGGCGTTAAGGACATCGGCTCGGTGCGTGCGAGCCTCATCGGAACTGTGGAGCCGGTTTCGGCGACCATCACCAGCGCCGTTATGCTGGGCACGGTGTTTTTGCCGACCGACCTTATCGGCTTTGCCATGATCATCGTGATGATGTTCCTCACGGTGTAGTTGACGCCGCCGCCAAGACAGAAAAGGTGTTGTGCCGCATTTTCGCCAATTGATGTCCGTGTCTGGAGTTTAGCTGTCGATGCTCAAAATGCCATAAACTAGTAACGTCATGGACTTTTTCATTGCGACTCAATTGCGAGGATTTCTTTATGGCTGGTAATCACTTTAAGGGCGGCGATAGCGGCCGTCCTGCAGTTCCGCCGCGTTCGAACGGGGCTGGTAAGGCCGGCACGCCGGGCGGCGCTGGACAGGGCGGTTCCGGTAAGCGCGTGTCCCCGGGCGAGACGGCGATGTTTACCGCTCTGTACGAGCAGTCTCAAAAGGCAAAAAAGACCGGCCGTGCAAGAGGAAATGTCTTTGCGGACGGTGCAACCTCCACGTCGCAGCCGAGCGGGGCTCCTTCGGTACCCGCGAACAACGCGGGTGCTGCCAACGCCGCGAATGGCGCCGGCAACGTTAATGCCGGCAAGGCCGCCAACAATACTCCCTCTGCCGGTGGCGCGGGGCTTACGGGCAACCTTGGCACGATCTACACCGGCGCCTCCGAGACTGGCACGTTCGCCCGCCTGGATGATAGCGGTGCCGAGTTTGCGGGCTCGGGTTCCAAGGAAGATTATTACGATTTTGGCTTGAACTACGGTAGCGACGCTTCGTCGAGTTCGACCTCTGACGGTCTGGTCCGTCATCGCCATCGCAAGGGCGAGCGCAAAAAGCGTCACACCGGCGCCATTATTGCCGCTGTAGTCGCGGTGCTTCTCGTTGCGCTTGGCGCAAGCGGCTTTATGCTGCTTAACTCGGCAAAGACCGTAAAGAGCGAAGCGAAGGAGGCTGTCGAGATCGTCGGTGGCCTTAAGGACAAGGTCACGTCGGGCGATTTTTCGACGCTGCCTGACGACGCGAAGAAGATCGATGAGCTCTGCAACAGCATGAAGGCGGAGACCTCGAGCCCGCTGTGGGCGGCGGCTTCGTTTATCCCGGTGTATGGCGGCGATATCAATGCGGCCCGCACCATGATTGACGCCCTGTCCGATGTCTCGAGCAATGCGCTGGTTCCCATGGCCGATAACCTTTCGCAGGCTACGCCCGGCAAACTGTTCCAGGACGGCATGATTAACGTGTCCGCGCTGCAGGCGGTCGCCGATTCGCTTTCCAGCAGCTCGAAGGTGTTCAAGAGCGCCAACGAGAAGATCCAGGGCATTGGCGATACTCATATTTCCCAGGTGACCGAGCTGGTCGATAAGGCCAAGGACGGCTTTGCCACCCTCAACGGCGCGGTTGACGCGGCGGAGAAGGTCGCCCCCATCCTTCCCCAGATGCTCGGCGCCAACGGCCAGACGCGCAACTACCTTATGTACGCCATGAACAACGTCGAGATTCGTGCTTGCGGCGGCTTTGGCGGTTCGCAGGGCCTGATTTCGGTCACTGACGGCCAGATGTCGATTGGCGAGTTTGTTCCCCGCATTGGACTCAGCGAGGATGAGGCAGTCGAGAGCGTCGACGAAGAGGATGAGGCGCTGTTCGGCAACCACAGTAACCTGTACAACTCGGGCAATACCTATTCGCCTGATTGGCCCCGCAACTCGCAGCGTGTCGCCGCGCTGTGGAAGTCCCAGTATGGACAGGACGTTGATGGCGTCATCGGTATCGACCCGGTGTTCCTGCAGTATCTGCTGGGCCTGGTCGGTAATGTCTCGCTGCCCGACGGAACGGTTGTCGACGGCACCAACGCCGCAAAGGTCCTCATGCACGATGTGTACTGGAACTATCCGGTCGAGGAGTCGGACGGCATCTTTGCATCCGTCGCCAGCGCTGCCTTCGACAAGATCCTTGGCGGTATCGGCGATGTCGATGTTACGAAGCTTGTCAGCGCCGTTGAGCGCGGTGCCGAAGAGGGCCGTCTGATCGCGTGGATGAGAAACGATGATGAGCAGAATGCCATCAAAGAGACGGGCATTGACGCTTCGCTGCCCGATCCGGATGACCCGAGTGCCGATCCTGTTGCCGGCGTTTACTTTAACAACCTGAGCTTCTCCAAGCTCGACTGGTACCTGAACGCCGATACGCAGATTGGCCAGGGCATCAAGAACGGTGACGGCACGTGCTCCTATCGCATCACCGTTACCCTGACGAACATCATGACGCAGGAGGAGGCTGGCAAGCTGCCCGACTACGTTGCGGCGAGCGCACCCGATGCCGCGCGTGACGACGAGCGTCTGAATGTCTCGTTGTTTGCCCCGACGGGCGGCAACATTACTGATCTGACCGTCGAGGGCACCCAGTTTGGTCTTGGCGCCGCCACGTGGCATGGAATCCCCTTCTATTCGGGCACCGTTGACCTGCATGCTGGCGAGACGACGACGATCACGTATACGCTGACCACGTCGGCCGAGGCGGGGGACAAGCCGCTTACGCTGCGTCAGACTCCTACATGCCAGGCGGCTCGCGACAGCGCGTCGGCGTAGGGTTTTTCTGGTAGCGCAGATAATCGAGTACCATTTTGGGGCGGACAGGCAATCTGTTCGCCCCTATTTTGTAAGGAGAGCGCATGAAGTACTTTGGCACCGACGGCTTTCGCGGTGAGGCCAACGTTGGGCTGACGGTAGAGCACGCTTATAAGATTGGCCGTTTTGTGGGCTGGTATTACGGCGCCAACCGCGAGCGCAAGGCACGCGTGATCGTGGGCAAGGACACGCGTCGTTCGAGCTACATGTTCGAGGCGGCGCTGGTGAGCGGCCTGGTCGCGAGCGGTGCGGACGCCTATATGCTGCACGTGATCCCCACGCCGGGCGTAGCGCATCAGACCGTGGAAGGCTGCTTCGATTGCGGCATCATGATCAGCGCGAGCCACAACCCGTTTTGCGATAACGGCATTAAGCTCGTCAACAGCGACGGCTTTAAGATGGACGAGGACGTGCTGGAGCTCATCGAGGACTATATCGATGGCAAGAGCGAGGTGCCGCTGGCCACGGGTAACCACATCGGCGCCACGGTGGACTACATGCAGGGTCGCAACCGCTACATTGCTTCGCTCATTGCAAGTGCGAACTTTTCGCTGCAGGGCGTCAAGATCGGTATCGACTGCGCCAACGGCTCGGCTTCCTCGGTGGCCAAGCCGGTGTTTGACGCGCTCGGTGCCGACGTGCGCGTGATCAACGCCGCGCCCGACGGCTTTAACATCAATGTCGACTGCGGCTCCACGCATATGGAGCGCCTGCAGCGCCACGTGGTGGAGCAGGTTCTGGACGTGGGCTTTGCCTACGACGGCGATGCCGACCGCTGCCTGGCCGTGGACGAGCGCGGCCGCGTGGTCGACGGCGACCAGATCCTGTACGTGTGCGGCGTGTACCTGAACAAGCACGGGCGTCTCTCGGGCGGTACCGTGGTGCCGACGATCGCCAGCAACTTTGGTCTGCTCAAGTCGCTGGAGCTTGCCGGACTGAGCGCCGTGACCAGCGGCGTGGGCGACCGTCACGTGTATGCCAAGATGCGCGAGGGCGGCTACAGCCTGGGCGGCGAGCAGACGGGCCATACGATCTTTGGCGATATCGAGCGCACGGGCGACGGCATTATGACCTCGCTGCGCGTGATGGAAGTGATTCGTGCCGAGCGCGAGATGCTCTCGCAGCTCACGGCTCCGTGCAAGCTGCTGCCGCAGGCGCAGGTGGCCGTGCACGTGGCGGACAAGGACGCCGCGCTCGAGAACATGGGCGTGCAGAACGCCATCGCCGAGGCCGAGGCTGCGCTGGCAGGCGAGGGCCGCGTGCTCGTGCGCAAGAGCGGAACCGAGTCGGTTATCCGCGTGCTGGCCGAGGCGCCCGACCAAGCATCTGCCGATGCCGCCATGAAGCGCATCGCCGCCGCGCTGGAAGCTCTGTAAGGTAGTCATTGGGGACGTTCTTAAACGACTAGGTGGAAAGGGGGCGCTGCGGATTGGTTCCGCGGCGTCCCCTTTGCGTTGGCGTGTCGGTTATGCCTTACAGCTCGTAGAGTGTGGTGAACTTGTCCTGCAGGTAGCTGCAGTAGTAGCGGGCATCGAACGCCATGCCGCACGCGCCCTTGATGAGCTCCGGCGCGTCCTTGGCGCGGCCCCACTGCCAAATGTGTTCGCCCAGCCAGGCCCGGACGGGCGCCAGATCGCCGCTCGCGCAGGCACCGGTAAGGTCGATGCCGTCGCGGCACATGGCCGGCACGAACATGGCGTCGTAGGCGCCGCCCAGCGCATAGGTGGGGAAGTAGCCAAACGAGCCGCCGCTCCAGTGCGTATCCTGCAGGCAACCACGCGTGTCGTCGGGAACCGGAATGCCCAGGTACTCATCCATGAAGCGGTTCCAAAGCGCGGGGATGTCCTTGGCCGTGGCCTCGCCGGCAAACAGCATGCGCTCGATCTCGTAGCGCACCATAACGTGCAGCGGATAGGTGAGCTCGTCGGCCTCGGTGCGGATCAGCGAAGGCTGCGCGATGTTCACGGCGTGGTAGAGCGTGTCCTCGTCGACGTCGCCGTAGACCTCGGGTGCGTGGCGGCGCAGTACCTCGAGCAGCGGTCCCATAAAGGCGCGGCTGCGACCCACGGTGTTCTCGAAAAAGCGGCTCTGGCTCTCGTGGATGCCCATGGAGGTGCCACCCTCAAGACAGGTGCGCGCATAGGCGGGATTGACGCCCAGCTCGTACATGGTGTGCCCCGCCTCGTGGATGATGCTGTAGACGTTGGAGATGCAATCGTCCTCGTAGATGTGTGTCGCGATGCGCGCGTCACCCACGGCAAAGCCCTCGCTAAACGGGTGCTCGGTAAAGGCAAGCGTGGTGTCGTCCAGGTTCAGGCCGACGAGCTTCATCAGGTCGAAGCTCATGGCGCGCTGGGCGGCCTCGGGCACACGGGCGTGCAAAAAGTCGGCATCGGGCTGCTGGCCGCGCTCGCCGATGGCGTGCACGAGCGGCACGACCGTGGCCTTGACCTCCTCGCAAAACGCGTCGAAGCTCTTGGCGGAAAGGCCGCGCTCGTACTGGTCGAGCCAAACGTCGTATGGGTCGCGCTTGGGGTCCATGAGCTCGGCCTGATGCTTGAGCTGGCTGACGATCTTGTCCACATAGGGCTCAAAGCTCGCCCAGTCATTGGCCGTTTTGGCCTTGTGCCACACGGCGTCGGCCTCGCAGGTGAGCCTGGTCCAGGCCTCGGCTTCTTCGGTGGGAATGGCGCTTGCCTCGCGCTGGTCGCGGCCGAGCACGCGAATCTCGTCGAGCAGCTGCGGGTCGTCGATCTTGCCGCCTGCAACCGTCTCACGCGCGAGAGAGCGCACGAGCTCAACGGACTTTTTGCTGGTCAGGAGCTTGTGATGTTCGCCGGCAAGGGTGCCCATAGCATCGGCGCGGGCCGCGGCGCCGTTGGCGGGGGCAATCGTCGCGCCATCGAACTCGGCAATCTTGAGCAGGTACTCGCGGGTCCACAGTTTGCCTTCGAGCTTGCGGAGCTTCTTGATGCCCTTGCCCGCCTTGGCGCTCTTAGAGGCCTTGGCCACGGCGGCCTTGGCCTTCTTATCGAGTTTCTTTCCCATACCTATATCCTTGATCTCGCAGACCGGACGCCACGGGTAGGCGTGCGGCCAGTTTGCACAGCTACCCGTCTTGTACCCAGTGCGAACAAAACGGAACGCGGCGATATGCTCGCAGAATGTGTTATCCTATAGCCCAATGCGTTGACGGAGAGGGTTTGCCCGCCGCGTCGCCGGCAAGAGAGGGAAGGTCATGGGCTGCAAGCCTTCCTGCGGTGGCAAGGGCCAAGCGTTCACTCCCGAGCAGCGACCTCAACGGGCGCGCGGCCAGCGGCGGCGAAGCCCCAGTAGGGAAGCCGTGAGCCTCGCGACAAGGGGCGCAGAGTGGGCGCGGCGGGCCAGACATCCGCCGGGTCAAACAAGGTGGTACCGCGGAATTCAACCGTCCTTGGGCAATGCACATGCCCGAGGGCGGTTTTTTGTTACCGAACCGGGCCGCGTTTTCGCAGCGCCAAGCGGCATCGGTCGTCCCGGCAGGCGAATGCGCGAGAGACGAAAGGGAAGACATGAGTCTGATTGATGATCTGGTCAAACTCGAGGAAGAGGCCAAGGAGCTCGTCGCAGGCGCCGACGACGCCGCCAAGCTCGAGGCTGCGCGCGTTGAGCTGCTCGGCCGCAAGGGTCGTATTACCGGCCTGATGCGTATGATGGGCAAGCTCGCCCCCGAGGATCGTCCCGTGATGGGCAAGCGCGCCAACGAGATGCGCCAGCTGATCGAGGGCATGCTCGACGAGCGCACCACCGAGATGAAGGCCGCCGCCCTCAAGCACGCACTTGAGCACGAGGCCGTCGACATCACGCTGCCGGGCATCCGTCCGCAGATCGGTCACCAGCACCTGATCAAGCAGATCATCGAGGAGGCCGAGGACATCTTCTGCGGCATCGGCTACACCGTCGAGTCCGGCCCCATGGTCGACACCTCCTATTACAACTTCACTGCGCTCAATGCTCCCATGGATCACCCGAGCCGCTCGGCCCGCGATACCTTCTACGTGGTCGACAACAACCCCGGCAGCGTCGCGCACCCTGAGGCTCACGCCCACGGCGAGTCCGATGTGCTGCTGCGCACCCAGACCTCGGGCGTGCAGATCCACACCATGGAGTCGCAGAAGCCGCCCATCTACATGATCTGCCCGGGCACCGTCTACCGTCCCGACACGGCCGATGCCTGCCACCTGCCTCAGTTCAACCAGATCGAGGGCCTGGTCGTCGACGAAGGTATCACCTTTGGCGACCTTAAGGGTACGCTCGACTACTTTGTTAAATGCATGTTTGGCGAGGACCGCAAGACGCGTTACCGCCCGCATTTCTTCCCCTTCACCGAGCCTAGCTGCGAGGTGGACGTGAGCTGCCACGTGTGCGGCGGCAAGGGCTGCAACTTCTGCAAGCACAGCGGCTGGATCGAGATCCTGGGCTGCGGCATGGTCGACCCCAACGTCCTGATCAACTGCGGCATCGATCCCGAGAAGTACACCGGCTTCGCCTTTGGTATTGGCGCCGAGCGCGTCGCGGCCCTGCGCTACGACCTGCCCGACCTCAGAACTCTCATGACGGGCGATATGCGCTTCTTGAATCAGTTCTAGGCTGCGGCTTGCCCAAGCACGGCACCTCGGCGCTCATTCGTCGCTTGCGTACCAAAGTACGCGGCGCTCCTCTTTCGGGCCGATCTGCCGCACTTGGACAACCCTCGCTTTGTAAGGAATGTTCACAAAGTTGAAGTTTCCACCTGCATTTCTTCGCAGGCTTTCAGTATGAAAGGAGAGCTAGATGCGTGTTTCTTACGACTGGCTCAAGACCATGATCGATATTCCGGAGGATCCCAAGACTCTTTCGGACGAATATATCCGTACCGGCACCGAGGTCGAGGCGATCGACACCGTGGGCGAGTCCTTCGACCACGTGGTGACCGCCAAGGTGCTCACCAAGACCCTGCACCCCGATAGTGACCACATGTATGTGTGCTCGGTCGATGTGGGCGACAAGAATCTCGACGCCGACGGCAACCCCGCTCCGCTGCAGATCGTCTGCGGCGCGCAGAACTTCGAGGCCGGCGACCACATCGTCACGGCCATGATCGGCGCAGTTCTGCCCGGCGACGTCAAGATCAAGAAGAGCAAGCTTCGCGGTGTCGTGTCCATGGGCATGAACTGCTCCGCGCGCGAGCTCGGTCTGGGCGGCGACCACTCCGGCATTATGATCCTGCCCGAGGATACGCCCTGCGGCATGCCGTTTGCCGAGTATGTGGGCTCGAGCGACACCGTGCTCGACTGCGAGATCACGCCCAACCGCCCCGACTGCCTGTCCATGATCGGCATGGCCCGCGAGACCGGTGCCATCTTCGATCGCGATTTCCACGTTGAGCTGCCCGCCATCAAGGCCGAGACCGGCCGCGCGACTGACGACGAGCTTTCGGTCGAGATTGCCGACGAAGGCCTGTGCGACCGCTACGTCGCCCGCATCGTGCGCAACGTGAAGGTCGGCCCGTCGCCCGACTGGATGGTCAAGCGCCTCAACGCCCTGGGCGTGCGCCCGCACAACAACATCGTCGACATCACCAACTATGTGATGATGCTCACCGGTCAGCCGCTGCACGCCTTTGACCTGTCTACCTTTGCCGAGCGCGATGGTCATCGCCGCGTGGTGGTTCGCGCCGCCCAGCAGGACGAGAAGTTCACGACCCTTGACGGCGAGGAGCGCACGCTCGACGCCGGCATGGGCCTTATCACCGACGGCGAGCGTCCCGTGGCGTTGGCCGGCGTTATGGGCGGCATGGATTCCGAGATCGAGGACGACACCGTCGACGTGATGGTCGAGAGCGCCTGCTTCAACGCCGGTCGCACCTCGCACACCAGCCGCGACCTGTCGCTGATCTCCGACGCCTCCATTCGCTTTGAGCGCCAGGTCGACGAGACCGGCTGCGTGGATGTCGCCAACGTTACCTGCGCGCTCATCGAGCAGATCGCCGGCGGCGAGGTCGCCCCCGGCTATGTGGACGTGTTCCCCGCGCCCAAGACCATCGACAGCATCAAGCTGCGCTTGGCCCGCGTGCACGCCATCTGCGGCGCCGACATCGAGCCCGACTTTATCGAGCGCTCGCTCACCCGCCTGGGCTGCACCGTCGAGCGCGACGGCGAGGACTTTATGGTCACCCCGCCGAGCTTCCGTCCCGACCTGCCGCGCGAGATTGACCTGATCGAGGAGGTCCTGCGCCTGTGGGGCATGGGTCGCGTCACGGCGACCATCCCGGCTGCCAAGAACCACATCGGCGGTCTGACGCGCGAGCAGAAGCTTACCCGCAAGGTCGGCGAGATCCTGCGCGCCTGTGGCCTCAACGAGACCACGACCTTTGGCTTTGCCGCCCCGGGCGACCTGGAGAAGATCGGCATGTCCACCGAGGGCCGCGGCTGCCCCGTGGTGCTCATGAACCCGCTGGTGGCCGAGCAGACCGAGATGCGCCGCTCGCTGCTGCCGGGCCTGCTGCAGTCTGTGGCCTATAACGAGGCCCACGGCACGCCCAACGTGCACCTGTACGAGGTCGGCAGCCTGTTCCACGGCCGCGAGAACGCCAGCCTACCCAAGGAGACCAAGTCCGTGGCGGGTGTGCTCTCGGGCCAGTGGAGCGAGCAGTCTTGGAGCATGAAGTACCGTAAGCTGCGTTTCTTCTTTGGCAAGGGCATCGTCGAGGAGCTGCTCGCCCAGCTGCGCATCGAGAAGGTTCGCTTCCGTCCCGTCGAGGGCGAGGGCTATGCCTTCCTGCAGCCGGGTCGCGCCGCCGAGGTCCTGTCCGGCGGCACCGTGCTGGGCTGGGTCGGCGAGATTCACCCCGAGGCGCGCGA
Source organism: uncultured Collinsella sp. (assembly GCA_900552385.1). Taxonomy (GTDB): domain Bacteria; phylum Actinomycetota; class Coriobacteriia; order Coriobacteriales; family Coriobacteriaceae; genus Collinsella. Next base: position 127,127 of record URZI01000001.1, read on the forward strand.
GGCGATGGGCATCGATGAGGTCGTCGTTGCCTTTGAGCTCGATCTGGACAAGCTGATCAAGGGCGCTCGCAACCAGGAGAACTACCGCGAGTTCTCGCAGTATCCGGCTGTTGAGCACGACCTGGCTATCGTGGTCGATAACTCCGTGACCTGCGAGGATCTTGAGCGCCGCATTACCAGCGCCGGTGGCAAGCTGCTCGAGGGCGTGCGCCTGTTCGACGTCTACCGCGACCCGGTCCGCGTGGGCGTGGGCAAGAAGTCCATGGCCTTTGCGCTTACGTATCGCTCCGACGACCACACACTCACCAGCGAAGAGGTCGAAAAAGCACACCAGAAGATCGTCACCAAGGTGTGCAAGGGCGTAAACGGCGAGGTCCGCGGATAGGTCCTGCACTGGGATATGGGTCGGCGGTGGCTGCCGCCGAGTCCTACGTGACCGCTATGCTCGGTATGAGGCACCGTTGAGCCTGTATATATGACACGCGCATTACATAACGGCGTGCTGCTTTGTCGGCAGTGCGCCGTTTTGCTATGATAGCCCGCGTCGTGTTACGAATTTGACAATACGTAACACTGTCAAGGTGATTTAAGCGGCGTTGCAATTCTGTGCGCCGACAACCGGGAGGCGTACATGCACATTCCAGATAACTATCTGTCCCCGCAGACCGATGCCGTCATGGCGGTGGCGATGGTGCCCGTTTGGGTTCACTGCATCAAGAAGGTGCGTGCCACGCTCGATCGCGAGCATATGGCGTTCCTGGGCATCTGCGCCGCATTCTCCTTCTTGCTCATGATGTTCAACGTGCCGCTGCCCGGCGGCACCACAGGTCACGCCGTCGGCGGCGCGCTCATCGCGCTGCTGCTGGGCCCCGAGGCCGCGGCTATCGCTGTCTCGGTCGCGCTGGCGCTGCAGGCGCTGCTATTTGGCGACGGCGGCGTTCTGTCGTTTGGCGCCAACTGCTTTAACATGGCCTTTGTGCTGCCGTTTGTCGCTGCTATCGTGTTTCGTGCGCTCAACAGCCGTCTGCACGACAAGAGTTGGGGCACCTCGGTTTCTGCCATCGTGAGCGGCTGGGTTGGCCTGTGCCTGGCGGCCCTGTGCGCGGCGGTCGAGTTCGGTATTCAGCCGATGCTCTTCACCAACGCTTCGGGCGCTCCGCTGTACTGCCCCTTCCCGCTGTCCGTGGCTATTCCGGCCATGTTGATCCCGCATATGCTGGTTGCCGGTGTGATCGAGGGCGTGGCGACGGCCGCCATCTACGGTTTCATTAAGAAGACGGCGCCGAGCATTATCGTCGGGCCCGAGGCCGTCGATGGCCAGCTTGCTGCCGAGGGCGCTGCTGCCAAGAAGACCTCGCTGGTCCCCACGCTCATTCTGGTCGCCGTGCTTGTCGTGGCTACGCCGCTCGGCTTGCTTGCCACCGGTGACGCCTGGGGTGAGTGGGATGCCGAGGGCGCCGCGACCGCCGTTCAGGAGGCTGGCGACGACAGCCTGCAGGCTTCGGTCGGCCTCGACACCCCGACTTTTGCCGATGCCCTGCCCACGGGCGATTACCTGCAGGCCTATTCCGAGGAGCAGGGTCTTGGCTTTGCCGGTCAGGCTGCCATGTATATCCTGTCCGGCGTGATTGGCGTGGCGGTGCTCACCATCGCATTCCGTCTGATTTCGCTGACGGTTAAGGAAAGCGGTGCTCATGGCAATAGCCGAGCTGCCTAGCTGGCTTGCGGACGAGCAGCGTTACGAGCCCACGGGCGCTCGGCATCGCGTAATGCAACAGAATGTCCTGCACCTGGCGAGCCTGCTTGAGCGGGTTCGCCTGGGTGGAGGCGCGCACGAGGGCGGGTCGATGGTCGACCGCGCCCTTTCTTGCGTTTCGGCTCCGGTGCGCCTGGTGGGGATGTTCGTCTGCGTCCTGTGCGTGTGCCTGACGCAGAGTCCGCTGTACCTGATGCTGATGGCGGCAATCGCGTTGGTGCTGGTCGCGGTGCGCCCCGCACGCGGGCTGCGTGCGACCTTTGTACCGGCGCTCGGCGCCACGGGGCTTGCCGTGGTTCTGGCACTGCCTGCCCTGCTGCTGGGCGCGTCTGCCACGGGCGCCATGCTCAAGATCGCGCTCAAGACGTTTATTAATGTGTCGCTGGTGCTGGGTGTTTCGTGGACGCTTACCTGGAGCCGCATGTCGGCGGCGCTCAAAATGCTGCACCTGCCCGACGAGGTTATCTTTACGTTTGATATGGCACTCAAGCATATCGAGGTGCTGGGACGCACGGCGCACGATCTGTGCGAATCGGTCATGCTGCGCAGCGTCGGTTCCGCGCCCGCGGGTTTTTCGCGTACCGACTCGCTGGCGGGTATCATGGGCATGACGTTTATCAAGGCGATGGAATGCAGCCGCGCGATGGACGAGGCCATGCTGTGCCGCGGCTTCGCCGGCGTGTATCCTGCGCCTGCACGGAGCGGCTTTGGCTGGCGCGATGCGGTTTACGCGGCCGGCGTTGCGTTGCTCGCCGTGTTGTGCGCGGTGCTGTAGCGCGGACGGTCGAACCGTCGATGTGAGTAGGGAAGGGCGACGTTTTGGCAAACGATACGAATAACGCGATGGGTGCGAGCGGTGCTGCCGGCACCGAGGTCACGCCGATCATCGAGTTTCGCGACGTGCTGTTTTCCTATGCGGGTCATACGGTGATCGACGGCATTTCATTGCAGGTGAACCGTGGGGAGCTCGTTGCTCTGCTCGGTCCCAACGGCTGCGGCAAGACGACGATCATGCGCCTTATCAACGGCCTTGAACTTGTGGACGCGGGTGCGTATCTGTTTGACGGGCATGCGGTCGATGCGGCATATCTCAAGGATTCCGCGACGGCCCAGCGGTTCCATCAGCGCGTGGGCTTTGTGTTCCAGAATGCCGATGCGCAGCTCTTTTGCGCCACGGTGGGCGAGGAGGTCGCGTTTGGCCCGACTCAAATGGGGCTGCCGGCAGACGAGCTCGAGCGTCGCGTCCGCGACGCCATGGAGCTGTTCCAGGTTGCCGATCTGGTCGATGCCTCGCCCTATCAGCTTTCGGGCGGGCAAAAGAAGCGCGTGGCGCTGGCTGCCGTCGTGTCGATGAACCCGGATATCCTGGTGCTCGACGAGCCTACCAACGGACTTGACGAGGACTCTTGCGACATCGTAGTCAACTTTCTACTGGCCTATGTTGCTGCCGGTAAGACGGTCTTGATGAGCACGCACCATCAGGATTTGGTACGACGCCTGGGTGCCCGTGCAATCTTTATCGATCGATATCACCATGTGGTCGAGGCGCCGGTATCGTCGTATGGAACCGAGAGCGGCGTTGTGGAATAGTTGCTGCGTGGAGCGTGCGTAGCCGCCCGCGCGGCTTTGCCGTGATGGTATAGTTATCCAGGTTTTTATGGGGGTGGCTATGCCAAGCTGGAACATTCATATCGCTCAGACGGAGCGTTTGCTGGAGCGCACCGGTGCGCTTGCCAATAGCGTGCGCGACCGCAATGCCTTTTTGTTTGGCTGCGTGGTTCCGGATATCTTCGTGGGCTATATGGTCCCTGGCATCGCCGATCCCATCCCGTACCGCATTACGCACTTTGCAAAGCCCGAGCCTATCCCTAAGCCTCGTGAGCATGAGTTCTGGGATACCTATGTGGCACCGTTGCTTAAAAGTTCGCCCACCGGTGCGCCAGCTGCCGCGACCTCGATTGTCGAGGAGCGCGAGCGACTCAATCGGGTGCATTATCCCCAACGTTACAAGGACGCCGAGCCGGTCGCCGGTCCCGGTGCTAGCGAGCTTTCGCTCGCGCCCGATGACGTGGCGCAGTCGCTGCTCGATCTGACGCTGGGCGTTTGGTCGCATCTGGTGGCCGATACCGTATGGAATACGCGTGTGAATCAGTACCTGGAGGCGCACGGCGGCAAGCCGTGCGAGGAATTCCGCATTAAAAAGCAAGGCGACTTTGACTGGTTTGGCAAGACACTCGGCATCGTTTCGATACCGCGCGCGACCGATCGCCTGTATACTGCGGCGACCCGTTTTGGTCAGTATCCCATCCATAAGGAGTATGTGCTCAAGACCATCGGCGTTATGCACGAGATTGTACGCGAAAACCCCGGCGAGTTCGATCATCCGCCGTATCGCCTGCTAACCGAGGAGTTTTTCGATACAACGTTTACCGAGGTCATCGAGCTAACCGAGGCGGGATTTGCGGCTCGCGTCGAATCGCCCGATATGCCTGCGCTTCCCCTGATTGCTAGCTGCTAGCTGGCCGGCTTGGCGGTGAATAGCTCAACCCAATTGACAAGTAGCTCTTGCCGCAGGGTGACTTCGGCGGCGCGCTCCTGTTTGGTCTTTGGGGTGTAGGAAAGTCCAGCCTTTTTATGGATGAGCTCGGCTATGTGGTCGAAGCTCTTCTTATCCTTAATCTGGCCAAAGGTAATTTGGATGACGTCGTAGCCCATGCTTGTGAGCGCGGTGGCGCGCTCGGCATCGGAGAGGCTCGCGGCTTCGCTGTCGTGGGCGGAGCGGCCTTGGCATTCAAGGATGACACCCATGCTGTCGGTGGCGCTTTCGATGAGGATATCGGCGTAGCAGCAGGTTTTGTCATACAGCGAGCGCGCGGCGTCGCTGAGTGGGATGCGCACGTTGTTTGCGATGTTGATGCCCATGCCGCCCTCGTCGCGGGGGAGCGAGATAAGCATGGAGGTCTGTACTTCGAAGGGCGAGGCGGTCTGTCCTGTCATGCGTTCGGCGGCCCAGCGGAGCTGCTTAACACCGCGCAGGCCTGCGGCCTGCTTGGCGAACGCGGCGATATCCGCTGCGGAAAGAAGCGGCGTGCGCTTCCACAGGTTGGTATCCTTGCCGTTGACGTCGATAACCCGCTCCCAGCCGCAGTTGGGTGGAATGAGCTTAAGCGAAATAGCTTCATCAAGTTGCCGTTGCGCTCGTTTGCAGGGTGTATACACAGCAAACGAGCTGCACATCTCATAACACGCCATAAGCAGCTGGTTGCGTGAGACCTGCGTAGCAAGGTTGAGCAGTGTGAACTCGGGCGATGTGACATCAAACCCATGCTCGGTTTGCCTAAACGACCCGGGAGGCGGCTCTTGGGTCAGGAGGTGCGATTTAAACAGGCTTCGCGACCCGGATTGTGCCCGAGTGAATACAATCCTGTGAAGCGGTGCGTGAAGCAGGTCTTTTACAACTGCATGACTTCCGAGGCCGCAACATCTGCGATCCATATTGCCAAGGCTAATGGCAGGGTAAAGGCCTAATATCTGTGGCGGGATACGGTGATAGTAAAAAGCGGATTGACCGCATAGCGTCAGGTCCATGACGTCCTCCTGGTCGAAATATGCTTTTGGACCGTGCGATGCCAGTGTCAATTCGGAAGTATGCGGCAAAATCTAAACCTTGTGAGCAGACCTGGCTTTTGAGGCTAGTTTATCAGGCATTTTGTTGCGAAAAAACGGGGTGTGCTCGGAGGTATCAGAATTTGCCGCATACTTCCGAAAAGCAGGTCAATCCGGCTCTTGCTAAAACGATTTAGCAGCGTCGGTTAAGGTGTGGGTTTGCCACCGGGCGAACACTTTTAGCGCTTGGGACTTTATTCATTGGGTCTCGAAGGGTGGATTTCGCGCTTTTGGTAAAGAAATGAGTGTGTGTTTTGCCGTGCGCCGGCATTGGCACAGAAAAAGGGCCCGGAAGGCTTCGCCTTCCGGGCCCTTTGCGATGCAAGTGTGCTTGCAAGTACGACTTAGCGCACCTGAGCGACGTAAGCGACGTTGGTCGAGGAGACCTTGTCCTCGAGCTGGACGCTCATGCGGGGATCGCCAGCGGTGGCGACGGTCAGGTCGCCGGCCTCGACGTAGCCGAGCTCCTTAGCGGTCTCGATCGCCTTGACGATCGTGCCGTTGACGGTGCCCTGGGTAATCTCGGCCTGGTGCGGGATAACGCCCCAGTACATGATCATCTGCTGGACGGCCCACTCGTGGCGGGAGAACGCGCAGATCGGCATGTTGGGACGGAAGTGCGAGATCAGGCGAGCAGTACGGCCGGTGGTCGTCGGCACGGTGATGCACTTGGCGCCAACGGTGGTGGCCATGTTCACAGCGGACATACCCACAACGTTGTTGACAACGCGGGTGCCGTGAGCGTCAGCCGGAACCTCGAGCGGAGCGTGAGCCGGGAGGTACTTCTCGGTCTCGAGAGCAATGCTGGCCTGCATCTTGACGGCCTCGACCGGGTACTTACCGGCAGCGGACTCGCCGGACAGCATAACGGCGTCGGTGCCGTCGTAAATGGCGTTAGCAACGTCGGCAACCTCGGCGCGCGTCGGGCGCGGGTTCTGCTGCATGGAGTCGAGCATCTGCGTAGCGGTGATAACGGGCTTGTAGGCCGCGTTGCACTTGGCGATGATCTCCTTCTGGATGTGCGGAACGAGCTCGGGCTTGATCTCGATGCCCAGGTCGCCACGGGCGACCATGATGCCGTCGGAAGCCTCGAGGATCTCGTCGAAGTTCTCGACGCCCAGGGCGCACTCGATCTTCGGGAAGATCGTCACGTGCTCGCCGCCGTTCTCGCGGCAAAGCTCGCGGATGCCGCGGACGGACTCGCCGTCGCGGATGAAGGAAGCGGCGATGTAGTCGATGTTCTCGGTCAGGCCAAAGAGGATGTCCTGACGATCGCGCTCGGTGATGGCGGGCAGCGAGATGTTGACGTTGGGCATGTTGACGCCCTTGCGCTCGCCGATCAGGCCGTCGTTCTTAACGACGCAGGTCATGTCCTGGCCGTCGACGGACTCGACCTCGAGGGCAACCAGGCCGTCATCGATCAGGATGAGGGAGCCCTTCTCGACCTCGGAGGGCAGAGCCAGGTAGTCGAGGGAGATGTGCTCAGAGGTGCCGTGGAAATCCTCGGTCGTGGGCTGAGCGGTGACGACGATCTTGTCGCCGGTCTTGACGGCAACCTTCTTGCCGTCGACCAGAAGGCCGGTGCGGACCTCGGGGCCCTTGGTGTCGAGCAGGATGCCGACGGGCATACCGAGCTCCTTGGAAATACGACGGACGCGCTCGATGCGACCGTGGTGCTCGTCGTAGGAGCCGTGCGAGAAGTTAAAACGGGCGACGTTCATGCCCGCCTTGATCATCTCGCGGATGGTCTCGTCGCTATCGCAGGCGGGACCCATGGTGCATACAATCTTGGTGCGCTTGTACATTCAGACCTCCATCTGACATCGTCTTGCGCTGATAGATAAACCATAAGAAATAAAACCGAGTTGATTATAACGAAATGGCGTCCGAATACCCCAAAAAATCGACCGTATGCCGAATTAGAAGTTCATTTTTTGCGGAAAAACGGTATATGCAAAAACTTTACCAACCGTTCTAACCGCTGCTATCTGGGCGATATTTCAATTTGATGATGCGCCGAAGAAAAAACGTTTTATCAGTATTGAGCATCACACGGTCTGCACCGTTGCTTATGGACCATATTTCCAAATGGATTGTTTTGGCTAGACGCGTTGCTTTGGGGTACCATAGCTCCACTATCAACTGCCGCTCAGCACGGCAGCCTTGATGAGCCCTTGCCCTTCTCCTGGGAATTATGATCGGGCATCAATCTGCTGAGTGGCCCGAATCCCAGGAGGGGACTCTATATGCAAAAGGAATACCTGTCCGCCGCGGCGGAGGTGCTCAGCGACCAAGGTGTCGATGAGAATCTCGGCCTGAGCGACGACGAGGCGTCGTCGCGCCTCGCTAAGACAGGCCCTAACAAGCTCGAGGAAGCCGAGAAGACGCCGCTGTGGAAGCGCTTCTTTGAGCAGATGGCCGACCCCATGGTCATCATGCTGATCGTTGCCGCCGTCATCAGCGCGCTCACGGGCATGGTCAAGGGCGAGGCGGACTTTGCCGATGTCGCCATCATCATGTTCGTCGTTATCGTCAACTCGGTGCTGGGCGTGGTCCAGGAGGCTAAAAGCGAGGAGGCTCTCGAGGCCCTGCAGGAGATGAGCGCGGCGCAGTCCAAGGTGCTGCGCGACGGCAAGCTCGTGCACCTGCCGAGCGCCGAGCTCGTGCCCGGTGACGTGATCATGCTCGAGGCGGGCGACTCCGTCCCGGCCGACTGCCGCGTGCTCGAGAGCGCCACGATGAAGATCGAGGAGGCCGCCCTTACCGGCGAGTCCGTGCCCGTCGAGAAGCATGCCAACGTGATCGAGCTCGCCGCCGGCACCGACGACGTGCCGCTCGGCGACCGCAAGAACATGTGCTACATGGGCTCCACCGTGGTGTACGGCCGTGGCCGCGCCGTCGTAGTCGGTACCGGTATGAACACCGAGATGGGTAAGATCGCCGGCGCCCTGGCCGAGGCCAAGGAAGAGCTCACGCCGCTGCAGGTGAAGCTTGCCGAGCTCAGCCGCATCCTCACTATCATGGTTATCGTCATCTGCGTCGTTATCTTTGGCGTCGACATCATCCGCCACGGCGTGGGCAACGTTCTCACCGACCCGACCGCGCTGCTCGATACCTTTATGGTCGCTGTCTCGCTTGCCGTCGCCGCCATCCCTGAGGGTCTGGTTGCCGTCGTGACTATCGTGCTTTCGCTCGGCGTGACCAAAATGGCCAAGCGCCAGGCGATTATCCGCAAGCTCTCTGCCGTCGAGACCCTTGGCTGCACGCAGACCATCTGCTCCGACAAGACCGGTACCCTTACCCAAAACAAGATGACCGTCGTCAAGCACGAGCTCGCTGCGCCTAAGGAGAAGTTCCTGGCCGGTATGGCGCTGTGCTCCGATGCCCAGTGGGACGAGGACCTGGGCGAGGCCGTTGGTGAGCCGACTGAGTGCGCGCTCGTCAACGATGCCGGCAAGGCTGGTCTTACTGGCCTGACTGCCGAGCACCCGCGCGTGGGCGAGGCCCCGTTCGACTCGGGCCGTAAGATGATGTCCGTGGTCGTCGAGACCCTGGACGGCGAGTATGAGCAGTACACCAAGGGCGCGCCCGACGTGGTGATCGGCCTGTGCACCCATATCTACGACGGCGACAGGGTCGTTCCGCTGACCGAGGAGCGTCGCGCCGAGCTCGTGGCCGCCAACAAGGCCATGGCCGACGAGGCCCTGCGCGTGCTGGCGCTGGCAAGCCGCACCTACACCGAGGTCCCGAGCGACTGCAGCCCCGCTGCGCTCGAGCACGACCTGGTCTTCTGCGGCCTGTCCGGCATGATTGACCCGGTCCGCCCCGAGGTCGCCGACGCCATCCGCGAGGCCCACGATGCCGGTATCCGCACCGTCATGATCACGGGCGACCACATCGACACCGCCGTGGCCATCGCCAAGCAGCTGGGCATCGTCACCGATCGCAGCCATGCCATCACCGGTGCCGACCTCGATCGCATGAGCGACGAGGAACTCGACGCGCACATCGAGGACTACGGCGTGTACGCCCGCGTCCAGCCCGAGCACAAGACACGCATCGTCGAGGCCTGGAAGTCGCGCGACCAGATCGTGGCCATGACGGGCGACGGCGTCAACGACGCCCCGTCCATCAAGCGCGCCGACATCGGCGTGGGCATGGGCATTACTGGTACCGACGTCACCAAGAACGTCGCCGACATGGTGCTCGCCGACGACAATTTCGCTACCATCATCGGTGCCTGCGAAGAGGGCCGTCGCATCTACGACAACATCCGCAAGGTCATCCAGTTCCTGCTTTCGGCTAACCTTGCCGAGGTCTTCTCGGTGTTCATCGCCACGCTCATCGGCTTTACCATCTTCCAGCCGGTGCAGCTGCTGTGGGTGAACCTGGTCACCGACTGTTTCCCCGCGCTCGCGCTGGGCATGGAGGACGCCGAGGGCGACATCATGAAGCGCAAGCCGCGCAACGCCAAGGACGGCGTCTTTGCCGGACATATGGGTCTGGACTGCGTGGTCCAGGGTCTGATCATCACCGTGCTGGTGCTGGCGAGCTTCTTTGTGGGCGTGTACTTTGACATGGGCTACATCCACATCGCCGATATGATCGCCGGCAATGCCGACGAGGAAGGCGTGATGATGGCGTTCATCACGCTCAACATGGTCGAGATTTTCCACTGCTTCAATATGCGCAGCCGTCGTGCGTCGCTGTTCACCATGAAGAAGCAGAACAAGTGGCTGTGGGCTTCTGCCGCGTTGGCACTGGTGCTGACGGTGATCGTGACCGTGCAGCCGACGCTTGCCGAGATGTTCTTTGGCCCCGTGACGCTTGAGCTCAAGGGCGTTCTTGCCGCGCTGGGCCTGGCCTTCCTGATCATCCCGCTGATGGAGATCTACAAGGCGATCATGCGCGCGGTCGAAAAAGAGTAGGTCGAAAGGCCATCCCTCCCACCGGCCCGACCGCCTGCGGGGTTTCTTCTTCGCTGGTCCTCGCGCTTCGCGCTGCGGGATCGCTCAGAAGAAACCCCTCTCGGCGGTCGGGCCTTCGGACAACCTCTCGGGACCGTAAGCTGAGGGAAAGTTTGTGAGCCGATCGAGCGTTTGCTCGACCGGCTCTTTTTGATTTAGGGCTTTGCCCGGCCAGCTCTTTTTGATTTAAAATACCTGCTCAGTTGTGATTTATGGTGCTGGGAGGCGCTTGTGGGCAAGGCGAAGGCTAAGGCGAAGAAAAAGACGACGGGGGCGCGGGCTAAGCGCGATCGTCGTCGGAAGCTTGCGACCGAGGCCCCCGCGTCTGCCGAGGAGCTGCTGGCAAGCGTGCCGGGACTCGACGCGCTGCAGGACGTTCCGGCGTTTGATGACCTGCCGGTCGATGAAGCCCAGCAGACTGCCTTTGACGATTTTTGCGCACATGCCGAGGAACCCGAGCAGATGCAGCTTGGCGCCGTGGTGCGCTTGGATCGCGGGTTTCCACTGGTGGCGACTGCCGATGACACGTTTCGTGCCGAGCATGCCGTGGGGTTTGCCAAGTCGCGCGGCGAGGACGAGGTCCTGCTGCCCGCTGTGGGCGATCGTGTGGCGGTGCGCCGCGCTCCCGGGCACGATATGGGTGTGATTGAGTGCGTGCTGCCGCGCCGTACGAGCTTTGAGCGTTGGCGCGGCCGTGCCCGCGGAGAGCGTCAGGTGCTCTGCTCCAACGTGGATAGCGTGCTAATCGTGCAGGCGCTCGGTGCCGGCGAGGTGCTGCTCGACCGCGTGGCGCGCTCGCTGGTGTTGGCGCTCGACTGCGATGCCGAGCCGGTGGTGGTGCTCACCAAAGCTGACCGCTGCGATGCCGAGGAGCTCGAGCGCGATCTGGACCGCGTGCGCCGCCTGGTGGGTCCGGACGTGCGCGTGATCGTGACGTCCTCTGCCGAGGGGCGCGGCCTGGACGAGGTTCGTTCCTGCGTGCCTGCCGGGAGCTGCGCCATGATTCTGGGCGAGTCGGGTGCCGGCAAGTCGACGCTGCTCAATGCGCTGCTGGGCCACGATACGTTGGCGACTGGCGGTGTGCGCGAACGCGACGACCAGGGCCGTCACACTACCGTCGCGCGCGTGATGGTGGCACTGCCGGGCGACGCCGGCGTGATCGCCGATGCCCCGGGCCTGCGCAGCCTACCGCTCGTGGGTCACGAGCGGGGTCTGGCGCGCGCCTTCCCCGAGATTGTCGAGGCATCGCGCGCGTGCCGGTTTGGCGATTGCACGCATACCCATGAGCCGGGTTGTGCCGTTCGCGAGGCCGAGGACGCCGGGCAGATCGACAGTCTGCGTTTGGAAACGTTCCAAAACCTGGCGTCATCCATGCGCGTGAGTGCTCAAATGCTCGATCCCGATGTCCATCTGTAATTGATTTTTCCTATGACAGCCGTCTCCCAACTGTTCGGGAGACGGCTTTTTTGCTGCGGAAAAGCCTCGAAACATGCAGTTTGCTGACGTGCTGGCCAAAACCTTGCCACGAGCTTGACGGGCTGGTCAGCTTTTGGTCAGTGATTGGTTTGACATCGAAAACCAAGATCGCGATTGCGCCGCTTTGCGCTCTGACCGCCCAGACAATGGTGGTACGGGCATTCGCCCGGCACTGCCATGAGAGGAGCGGCCGTGAACAAGAGCAAGCGCATCGCCATCAGTCTGGTCGCGGGCGTGCTCGCTGCTCTGCTCTGCATGGTTTACGGCTCGTCGATCCGCTCGCAAGCCGAACAGGTCCAGGCTGAGACCTTGGCCAAGTACGGTGGCGATCGCGTCGAGGTATGCGTCGCGGCGCGCGATATCGATGTGGGCGAGACCCTCGATGAGACCAATGTCATAACCCAGGAATGGCTGACGAGTCTGCTGCCGCGTGACGCGGCGACCGAGCTGCGCCAGGTGCGCGGCGACGTGACGACTTCGCGTATTCCCAAAAACGCCGTGATCTGCAATGTCTACACCAAGGCCGAGAGCCACAAGCTCGAGGTGCCTAAGGGCAAGGTCGCCGTTTCGGTGGCGGTCGATGCCGAGCACTCGGTCGGCGGTGCCACGGGCGTGGGCAGCTATGTGGACGTGTACGTGCAAAAAGATGGCGTAACCGATCGACTGTGCGGCGCGCACGTGATCGATACCAGTGAGAATTCCGGTGCCACGCGCGAGGGCAAGATCGAATGGGTGACGCTGGCGGCTGACCCCGAAGACGTCAAGGAACTGCTGGGAGCCTCGGGCAAGGGAACGGTCAGCTTGACGATTCCCGCCACGGCGCGCGGCAAAAAGAGCGGAGGCGACGAGTGATGAAGGCGATCTGGCTTGCGTGCTGCGCGTGCGGCGATTACAGGCTGTTGCAGCAGGAAGTCGAGGGCCGTGATGCGGGTGCACAGGTGCTTCGCGTGGGTGACCTGGACGGGCTGGTTTCCATGGCGCGGGCGTTTCCGTCGCGCCGCGGGGCTGCCATCATCGCGGCGTCTCTGTTTGATATCGAAGATGTGCGCAAGACTGTTGCGCGCCTGACGGCCGAAGGCCGCGTGAGTCGCGTGGTCGTGTTGATAGAAGTGCTCGATCCGTCGGATATCGAGGGACTGTTTCGCGCGGGGGCGACCGAGGTCATCGCTGCGCACAGTATATGCGGCAACGGGCGCGCGGGCGAGGGAGCGGTTGATTCCGATCGGCGCATGACGATTGAGCCCGATGCTTTTGTTGATAGGGAACCCGGGGCGCCTCGCGCTACAAGAGGCCCGCGTGTTGATGATTATGGAAAAGCGGAAGCCGAGCATGGTCGGCGCCCCCGGAACCCCCTTGTATACGATGACGCTGGAGGGCCGGCACAGCATGCTGGCGACTCCCCGGCTGTAGATATGGGATACGTGCACGGCGTGAATCTGGCGGATGAACTCGACGAAGTTGAGGGCTTTGCCGGGTGCGGCGAGTTGTCGCTGATGCAGCATGAGCAGATTGCACAGAACGAGCCTGCCTTGCAGACCGAACAAGCCGCCATGCCGGCTTGGACGCAGCGTGTGGTTGCGGCGGGGGAGACGGGGACGCTGTCGCCGACGCCCGCCCCGCCGCCTCCGATGCCGCCGGCAGACGCTGCCGCTCCGCAGCATCGAGCTCCGGTCATCTGCGCCATTTCGGGTTCGGGCGGTTGCGGCAAGTCGACGATCGTTGCCACCATGGCACACACATCGTCGCTGTTGGGCTTGCGTGCCGCCGTGCTCGACCTGGACCTGATGTTTGGAAACCTTTACGACTTGTTAGGCGTCGATGCTCCGCGCGATATGGCGGCACTTATCGAGCCGTCGGCGGCGGGCGCGCTCACCGAGCCGGATATCGTAGCCACATCGATGCGCGTGGCGCCGGGCGTTACGCTCTGGGGTCCCGTCGCGGCACCCGAGCAAGCCGAGCTCATGGCACGTCCGGTGGAGCTATTGCTTGATGTCCTGCGTCGCGAATCCGACGTGGTCTTTATCGATACCTCGGTCTTTTGGGGCGATGCCGTGGCGGCTGCGGTGGCGGCGAGCGACCGTTGCCTGGTCGTTGGCGATGCGGCGGTGTCGTCCGCGACATCGGCGTCGCGCGTCATTGAACTGGCAAGTCGAGTAGGTGTGCCGCGCACGCGCATGAGCGCCGTGTTCAACCGGTTCGGTGCGCGCGGGGCAGACGAGGACGTCGCCATGCGCTTTGAGATTGCCTGTGCGTTGAGCTCCAAGATTCGTATCGCCGATGGCGGGCAGGATCTCGCCGCGCTCATGGCGTTTGGGCGCGCTGACGAGGCAGTGGGGCAGACCAGCGCTTTTGCGACCAGCGTGCGCGAGGCCACGCGCGAGATGCTCGTGGAACTGGGGTGCGCCGTCGGCCCTTGGAGCGATATGGTCGCCGACCGTGCAATGCGCACCGAACGCCCGCGTATTCGCCTTCCCTGGTCGCGCGGGGGTGATCAGCGATGAGCCTGCAAACGAGGATTAAGGCTGCTGGCGCTGCAGCGGCGGCAGCGCCTGTAGATGCGGGGCGTCGCCGCGCGGTGAAACGACGCACCAAGCGCGCCGTGATGGACCGCATGGGTTACGACGAAGTGGCGCGTATCAGCGCCTATATCGACCCGGCACTTGCCCGCTCGGAATTGCGTCCTGCGGTGGAGGCGGCGCTCAATGTTGAGGAGCCGACCGATCTCGCGACGCCCGAGCGCGAGACTATCATCGACGAGATTTTGGATGACGTGGTGGGCTTGGGGCCGTTGCAGCCGCTCATCGAGGACGACACCGTTACCGAAATCATGATCAACGGCTGCCGCTCGGCTTTCTTTGAACGCGGCGGCGTCTTGTACCCCATCGAGCATGCGTTTGAGGATGATGAGCAGATCCGGGTGCTTATCGACCGCATCATCTCGCCACTTGGCCGCCGTATCGACGAGCGCAGCCCCATCGTCAACGCCCGCCTCAAAACTGGCTATCGCGTCAACGCGGTGATTCCGCCTGTGGCGATTGACGGACCGATTCTCACCATCCGAAAGTTCTCGGACCGTATCTGCTCGCTGGACGAGCTTGTGGGGCTGGGGTCGCTGCCGCTTTGGTATGCGCAGCTGCTGTCGTGCGCGGTGTCGCTGCGACAGGACCTGGCGGTTGCGGGAGGCACGGGATCTGGTAAGACCACCCTGCTCAACGCGTTGTCATGCGAGATCTCCACCGGCGAGCGCATCGTGACGATCGAGGACTCTGCCGAGCTCAAGTTTGCGCATCATCCGCACGTGGTGCGCCTAGAGGCGCGCGAGGCTTCAATTGAGGGCGAGGGCGCGGTGACGATCCGCGACCTGGTGACCAATGCCCTGCGCATGCGCCCCGACCGCATCGTGGTGGGCGAGGTGCGCGGTGCCGAGTGCTGCGACATGTTGCAGGCCATGAACACGGGCCACGACGGGTCGCTCACCACGCTTCATGCGGGTTCCGAGCAGGAGACCGTGGTGCGTCTGACGTTGCTTGCACGTTATGGCATCGATCTGCCGAGCGAGCTCATCGAGGAGCAGATTGCCATGGCGCTCGACGGCATCGTGATGTCCGAGCGCCACGCCGATGGCAGGCGTTTCGTCTCCTCGTATTCGGGGGTGCGTCGCGCCGCGTCGGGCGGCGTAGAGCTCGAGCGCTATGTGACTTTCGATGCCGCCGAGCGCACCTGGAAGCTTGACCGCGAGCCGCCGTTTATCGCAGAAGGCCTGCGGTCGGGGACGCTCACACAAGAGGAGGTGGACGAATGGAGGTTGCTGTGCCCCTCGTCGTAGGGGGTTTGGCAGGGTTTTCTGTTGCGACGGCGTGCGGGGCGGAACCTCGTGTGCCGCAGGTACCGCCGGCGGAGCTGGCGCGTCAGGCGCTCGAGACGGTGGCAGAGAAGCTGCCGCGTGAGCTGGTGGAAAACGATCTGCTGAAAAAGATCGCCCGTTCGTGGGCATCGCTGGCTCCGGCGCGTCGCCTTGGCCTCGCGATCGAGGATGCTTCGGGGCGTTTGGCGTTTCTGCTGCTATCGAGCAGTGTCTGCTGCGTTTTGCTAACGATGGTGTCGTTATCGCCTCTCGGATTTGCCTTGGGACTTGTTGCTCCGTTTGCCGTTGGCGCCGCTCGGGATGGCTTTGAGAGCCGGCGCGAGCAACACGATGCAGAAGAGGCCATGCCCGAGGCGTTTACCGCACTTTCCATGTCGCTTGCCTCGGGACATTCACTGGCCCAGGGCATGCGCTTTGTGGGCGCTCATGCGCAAGAACCGGTGCATACCGAGTTTTTGCGGGTGGCGGCGGCAATCGATTGCGGCATCTCGGCGACCGACGCGCTCGATGACTTGCTCGTGCGCATCGACGCCCCTGGCCTTTCGCTTGTGACCTTGGCGCTTAAGGTGTCTCAGCGCACCGGTGCTCCGCTTGCCGACTTACTGTCCGAGGCGTCGAGCATGGTGGGGGAGCGCATTGAGCTCAAGCGCCGCCTGGATGTTAAGACGTCGCAGGCTCGCATGTCTGCGCATATGGTCGCGGCGATGCCGACGGGCATGTGCGCGGTGTTGGCGCTGCTTTCGGCAGATTTTCGTCGCGGTCTTGCGACGCCTGCCGGCGCGGGCGCTGTGGTGCTGGGTCTTGCCCTCAACGCCGTTGCCCTGGTGGTTATCCGGCGCATTATGCGGGTGAAGCTATGAGCGCCCCGGTTGCAGTTGCGGCTTGCCTGTGCGCTCTGAGTGTATTTGTCGCGACGGGTTTGGATCGGGCGGATGCACGCAAGATCGCAGAGGCCTGCAAGCGCGAGGCGGTGCTGGTCGCTGCCGCGGGTCGCTCGGTGGTCGATGCTCTGGCCGCGCGAATGAAGGGCGCGGTTGGAGCGGGCGGCCCGGCGCGAGTATCGCTCGGCGAAGTGTCCGAGATGATCGATGTTGTGCGCTTGGGTCTTTCGGCCGGTCTTTCGTTTGATGCTGCGCTTGAGATTTTCTGCGCCAACCGCCGGTCAGTGCTGGCTCTTCGACTTGAGCGGGCCTGCATGGCGTGGCAGGTGGGCGTGGGCACGCGTGAGGACGAGTTGTTGGCCGCCGCACGCGACCTGGACGTGCGAGCGCTCGAGACCTTTGCCATCACGGTGGGGCAGGCGCTCGCTCTGGGTGCCCCACTTGCCGAGACACTGGCCGCTCAAAGTCGCGAGATCCGTGCGGCTCATCGCGCCGCGGTCGAGCGCGAGATCGAGCGTGCGCCCGTCAAGCTGCTGATTCCCACCGGCACGCTCATCTTGCCGGCGTTGCTTCTGTCCATATTGGGCCCGCTGTTGGGAGCAGGCGGGATGATGTAGGGAGGAATACATGAACACGATGACTGACGTTGCTGGCAAGGTCTGGAGCTGGGCTGTTTGCCAGTCAATTCGCGCTCGCCAGCATGCCGGGGAGCTACTGCAGGAGGAGAGTGCGCAGGGCACCACCGAATACGCCATCTTGGTCGGCGTGCTCGTGGTGATCGCCATCATTGCCATTGTCGCATTTAAGGGCAAGGTCCAAGATCTATGGAGCGCTATCAGCGAGGGCATCAACAGCCTGTAGAGGGTAGGCGGCCTGTCGGCGCACTGCTGGTGTTTGCCTGTGTGGTTGTGGCGGTGGCAGTGGCGGTTTGGGGGCTAAACGCCGCGCGGCAGCAGCGTCCTGGGGCCGCCTTCGATTCGGGCTCAGATTCGGCGGTGGCGTCTCAAAAAGATGAGATGCGAGATGCGGACGATTCGGATGTCGCTGTCACGGCGCAAACCTTTCTGCGGATGCTCGACAAGCGGTCTGGCACTGCGACGGATTCGCCTGAGGACAACGCGATTGCGGTCCGGCTTGCATGGTCCGAGGACCGACCGATGACCGAGGCAGCGGCGGATATGTTACGCGCCTACCGCGAGGTGTCAACGGCCCAGCTCGCCCTGAGCGGCTATCTCGATATTAAGGGTAACGTATGGGGCGCCATTGTGCGCGATGGGCGCGGCTGGGTCGATATGGTGACGGTTGCCGCGGATACTGGCGATGCTTCGTGTCGTCTGCGCGCGGTGCGCCTGGCCCCGCAAACAATAAGCTCAAAGGAGGGGTCGTGAAATGCATGACGTCCTGCGCGAGGAATCTGCCCAGGCGACGGTCGAATACGCCATCGTCACGGTGGCGCTGTTATCGATCGTGCTGGCGATTGCGGGGCTTTGGCGTGCTGGCACCGATGGGCACTTGGCGGCGCTGGTTGAGCGGGCGGCATCCCATGGCGTTGCCTCGACGTCGGTTATCGACGCCGCTGCGGGCGCTAAGGACATCGCGTTGTATTGATATCGCGCGCGAGGACCGGGCGCAGTCTACGGTCGAGGCTGCTTTTTTGCTGCCGACGTTTCTGATGCTCATTCTTCTCGCACTGCAACCGGTGTGTTTGCTCTATACGCGCGCGGTCATGGAGTCTGCCGCCGCCGAGACCGCGCGGCTCATGACCACGACGACGGCGGAGGACGACGATCTTAAGGAGTTCACCCGCCGCCGGCTTGCCGCAGTGCCCAACGTTTCGATCTTTCATGCCGGCGGGCCGTTGTCGTGGGATGTCGAGCTTAGCCGGGCCGATGCGGGCGGCGTCTCGTCCGTGTCTGTTTCCGGCGAGGTCAAGCCGTTGCCTGTGATCGGTGCGTTTGCGCAGGCTATGGGTGGTACCGCCGAGGGCGGCTACGTTGAGCTCAAGGTCGATGTCTCGTATCAATCACGTCCCGAATGGCTGGAGGGAGATTATGATTCGTGGATTGCTGCATGGGATTAAGCGTTTCTGGTCTAGACGCGTTTTGACGCGCCGTCCGAGCTGCCATCGCAAGCGAGGCGGCTTTATGGGTCGAGCCGGTATCGACCTGTTTATCGAAGACGGTGCCTACACCACGCTTTCCTCTGCGGTGGTCATCTTGGTGGTGCTCACGCTGCTGTTTTCGTCGACGGCGGCGATATGGAGCATGTCGCGCGCGGGGGACACCCAGGTGGCTGCCGATAGCGGCGCGCTGGCAGGCGCCAATGTGGTGTCGTCCTATCACACGGCTGCCACGGTGGTGGATGCGAGCATCTTGAGTTTGGGCCTAGCGGGGTTTGCCACAATCGGGACGGGCCTGGTCGCCATCCTCATCCCGGGTGCCGAACCAGTTGCCGGCAATATGGTCGACACCGGGATTGAGATCATTAAAACGCGCAACAAGTTTGCCAAAAGCGCATCGGAAGGCTTACAGAAAATCGAGACGGCTCTGCCGTATCTGATCGCCGCGCGTGCCACGCAGGCGGTGTCGGCGCAGGATACCGATAGTGTGACCTATACCGGTACGGCGCTTGCCGTGCCCAAGACATCCGAGTCGGACTTCGCTGCGCTCGAGGGGTCCGAGATCTCGACCGATGCCATTAAAGGCACATCAGATGATTTAGAGCGTGCGGCCGAGGAGCTGCGGAAGGCTTCTGAGGACACGGCGAAGGCTAAAGAGCGCGCTTGGCTGGCGGATTGTGGCGGGTCGGACGAGAGTTCGATTGGCAAGTACTCGTGTATGTGGGAGCGTGCGAAAAAACTAGCAGAACTATCTGACAGTCAGAACCGTCATGAAAAGTCGAGCATCACATGGGAGCCGCAAATAGCGCTCGATCGCGCGAAAATCTATTACCGGCAGCGCTTGGCGAATGAAAAGCCTCAGGGATCGAGCGTCGAGATGAAGGCGGAGTCGGCGGCGCGCAAGGCGTTTTACACCTATGCGAGTACAGAGGTCAATCGTGCATATGTAACCGAGGACGGAGATGAAGTTACTTCCCATATCCCGCTGTTGCCGCGCAACGCTGACGAGGTGCGAGCGACGGAACTCTATACCGATGCGGCGTGGCCAACCAGCGCCATCGATGGCAAGACGTATCTGCATTACGGAACGAGTTGCCCCAACTATAAGAAGGGGTCGCCAGGCGGGTTAGCCTCGGTTGCTGATTATGACGGACAGGACAGATGCAACAGATGCCATTTTGGCGTTTCGTCGCTCGGTGCCGTTGCAGCGCCTTCGACTTCTATCGAAAACGGCTTTGAGTACCACTTCGATAAGTTCAAAGAGGCCCTGGAAGACTACGTCGAATGCCGCAACAAAGAGCTCGAGCTCGAGCGTCAGACCGAGGATGAGGCCGACCGTGCGGGCAATGCGTTTGACCAGGCCATCAAGGAGCTTTCCGGCGAGCGCCCGCGTATCGCCCCGCCCGGTCGCAACGGCGTGGTTGCCCTTGCGGTTTCGGGTGCCATCTCGAGCCCCGATGAGCTCAACTCTTCGTTTAACACGGCAGTCAGGCTTGGCGATCGCGGTGCTATCTCTGCCGCGGTGCTGGCGCCCGATGAGGCGGCGGCGCAAAACAACGTGCTTTCGCGATTTTTCTCGACATTGAAGGAACGCTCGGGCGGCGTTGCCGGCGTACTCGATGGCGTCATGGATGTTTGGGGACGGCTGCTCGTAGGATACGGTGATATCCAAGGTTCGGCCGACGAACTTATGGACGAGATGATTAAGGGCCTAGGAGGGGGCAGCGGCGCGTTGGGCTCCATCGCATCGTGGCTCGGCGATACCGTTTCGGCGTCCGTGGCGGCGTTGGGCCTGGAGCCGTGCGACTTGCGCCTGCGAAAGCCGGTGCTGACCGATTCCGCCAATATCATTAAGAGCCCGGGGTCTGACATTGCGGGTCTCTCTCAAGCGCAAGACAAACTGCGAAGTATTCCGTTGGGCGTGACCGATCCCAAGGCGCTTTGCGAGGCGTTGGAATATCAAGTCGAACGCACCATTAGCGGTACGGTGTTCACACTTGCGGAGATTCCTCTGCCCGGC
This sequence comes from uncultured Collinsella sp., assembly GCA_900552385.1. Classification (GTDB taxonomy): domain Bacteria; phylum Actinomycetota; class Coriobacteriia; order Coriobacteriales; family Coriobacteriaceae; genus Collinsella. The sequence continues at coordinate 147,877 of URZI01000001.1, forward strand.
GGCGGCTCCATCCCGCTCACCGTCGATGTCGCCACGCTGGTTGGCGCTCTGGGCGGTGGGTCGTAATGAGTATCCGCATGCGTCTGCGCGAGGAGCGCGCCCAAGCGACGGTTGAGATGGCAGTGGTTACGCCCGTTTTGCTGGTGCTGGCACTCGTCGTGTACAACGTCATGATCTTTGCCAGCGCTGTCGCGCGCTTCGACCGCGTGGTGCCCGACATCGTGTTGGCGCACGCCGTGGCGTCGGAGGGGGAGGGCGACGAAAGCTCTGCCGATGCCTCGGCGACGGTTCAGACTCAAATTCTGAATGCCATGGAAGGCTATGACTTGCAGATCGAAGTGTCGAGCGAGCAAGGCGCGAAGGCATTGGATGGTGGCCTGCTCTCCCTATCCGGTACGTTTAGGACCTACACCTGCACCATGCACTATGAGCCGTGGCCGACTTCTCTCAGCATCGCTGGCGTTTTGCTGGGGGCGCCGACAACGTTGTCGCACGAGCGCGCGGTGACGGTCGATCCATGGCGTCCGGGGGTGGTCATGTGACCGCGGTCTCGTCCTACATCGCCTACGCGCGGGCACTCAACAGGCTGGGTTGGACGCCGGCCGAGTTTGTGGTGGCGGAGTCGTTTGTCGTGCGCCTGCGCGGCATGCTGGGACGGCGTCCGGTTGCCGCCAACGGCCTGCCGCTCGTCATGGCGTTTCCACGCTGCTCTTCGGTCCATACGTGTTTTATGGCCTATCCCATCGACATCGCCTTCATCAATCGCGACGGCAATATCCTCGCGCGCTACGAAAACGTACGTCCCTGGTGTATGTGCTCCTGCCCCGGCGCCTGGGCCGTACTAGAGCGTCCTTCAATCATTGTTTCGACCCCTGCTCTCCAACGCGTGCCGGCTTAAGAATTGGCGACAGTGGACTTTCGTCATACGAAATTGGGTAAGATGGAGGAGAAGATGCATGGATGTTGAGATCCATCCCAACGCTAAAAAGCACCTGACGGAAAAGCAGGTGCTTAGCGCTTGGCTTGCGGTTACTGAGTGCATTCGTCGCGAGTCGAAGGACGAGCCGCCGAGATGGCTTGCGATTGGATGGCTCCCAGACGGACGAAGCATGGAGCTTGTCGCGGTCGAGCTTGTCCGTGGGTGGCTTATCATTCATGCCTTGTCTCCAGTCCAGAAGAAATTTTGGCAGGAGATTGAACAGGCTCGGCAAAGGGGTCGATGATGGGCAAGACGTATACGGCCGCTAATGGTCAGGTTGTAACGGATGAAATGATTGACGCGTGGTGCGAGTCGTACGAGCGCGGAGAGTTTCCGGATGGCGAACACACCGTTGGTGGGATCGTGCATGGACGGCCCCCGCTCTCAGGTGAGGGGACGGCAACGCTGTCGGTCAAGATTCCTCTGGGAATGAAGGAGGCCATTCGTCGACGGGCGGCTGCCGAGGGGATGACGCCAAGTGAGTTTGCCCGTGCGGCTCTGAGTGAAAAACTTCTTGCTGCCGGCTGATGCCTCTGACGTGCCGATTTATAGAACCGAGGCTGTGCTCAAAAACTTTTTTAAAATTCTCGGTTGACCGGAACGCGTCCTTGGTTATACTAATCAAGCCTTGAAACAAGGCACACCTCAAATGGCTGGGTAGCTCAGTTGGTAGAGCAGAGGACTGAAAATCCTCGTGTCAGGGGTTCGATTCCCTTCCCCGCCACCTTGAATTGACTAGGACCTCTGCAAAGGGGTCCTTTTCTTTTATCGAGGACTCTGCGGAAATTGCGTCCCGGAATTTGGCTTCAGAGTGGGATGCGTTTTCCGCTTTGAGGCCGCTTGGGAAAGCGCGACCCGGAATCCGGCGTCAGAATGGGATGTGCTTTCCTTTTGCGGTCTTTGGCGGAAACTGCGTCCCAGATCCCGCGCTCAGAACGGGATGCATTTTCCGGTTGAGGCCTCGAACGGAAAATGCATCCCAGTCTTTTGCGAAAAACGGGACGTGCTTTCCGGTGCCTGCCTCCGGCGCGCGTACACGCCTCATCGCGCCATCTCGGGCCCGCCCGCTCAGACATTCCTCCCGCTTTTGCGCCACTTTACAGACCGTTCGGTCGTCTGTCCGCACGCGCGGGTATACTCAAAACGATACTTTTCCTATGCAATACGATGCAGGCTCGGCCTGCACGATCCGAAGGGGGCAGTGATGGAGAGGATACTCGGCGTTAATCTCTCTGGCTGGTTTATTCCCGAGCCTTGGGTGACCCCGTCGCTGTACGCGGCGACCGGTGCATCCAACGCGGCCGAGCTGCAGGAGGCCATGGGCACCGCCGCCTATAACGAGCGCATGCGCCGTCATTACGAGACGTTTGTGAGCGAGGACGATTTCCGTCGCATGGCGCAGATCGGTCTCAATGCCGTGCGTCTGCCGGTGCCCTGGTATGCCTTTGGCTCGCAGGAGTCCGATGCGTCCTACATCTCGGTTGTCGACTACATCGACCGTGCAATTGAGTGGGCTGCCAAGTACGACATCCGCGTGCTGCTTGATCTGGCAACTGTGCCCGGTGGCCAGGGCGATTCCAACGATTCGCCCGCCACGCCGGAGGCTGTCGCCGAGTGGCATTCGTCCACCAACGGCCGTCATGTCGCGCTCGACGTGCTCGAGCGCCTGGCCGATCGCTACGGCGAGGCCGAGAGCCTGCTGGGCATTGAGCTGCTGGACACGCCGCAGATGAGTGTCCGCAAGAGCCTCTTCACCATGACGGATGGCATTCCGGCGCACTACCTGCGCAACTTCTATCGCGACGCCTACGAGCTCGTCCGTTCGTATATGCCCGAGGATAAGATCGTCGTCTTCTCGTCGTCGGGGCATCCCAACGAGTGGAAGCATTTTATGCGCGGCGCCAAGTACAAGAACGTCTACATGGACCTTCACCTGTACCATTACCGTGACGAGTATGCGCTCGACATCACGAGCCCCCGCGGGCTGACGACGGCGATTTCGCGTAACAAGCGCGAGCTTAAAGAGGCGATTTCGACTGGGTTCCCCGTGCTGGTGGGCGAATGGTCGGGCGCGGCGATCTTTGCCAACTCGTCGGTTACGCCCGAGGGCCGCAATGCCTACGAGCGCGTGTTTATCGCCAATCAGCTGGCTTCGTTTGCGCCGGCTGCCGGTTGGTTCTTCCAAACGTGGAAGACCGAGAAGCGCATTGCAGCATGGGACGCCCGCGCGGCGCTCGGTACGCTCGAGCGCGGCATGATTGAATAGGTTGATATGACGCAAAACAGCGCCCATACGGGCAAACTCTATGTGGTCGGCACGCCCATCGGCAACCTGGGCGACCTGTCCCCGCGCGTTGGCGAGGCGTTTGCCGCCGCCGATGCCATCTGCTGCGAAGACACGCGTGTGACGTCAAAGCTGCTGATGCACCTGGGCATTTCCAAGCCGCTTGTCCGTTGCGACGAGAATGTGATCGCCAGCCGCGCCGCCGGCCTAGTCGACCGTCTGCTGGCGGGGGAGACCCTCGCCTTTGCCTCGGACGCCGGCATGCCGAGCGTGTCCGATCCCGGCCAGGCGCTAGTTGAGGCGGCGCGTGAGGCCGATGTGCCCGTCGAAGTTATTCCCGGGCCCTCTGCTTGCGTCACGGCGCTTGTTTCGTCCGGCATTCCCTGCGAGCATTTTTTCTTCGAGGGCTTTTTGGGCCGAAAGCACGGTGACCGCGTGCGCCGTTTGCAGCGCCTTGCCGTGGTGCCCGGCGCGCTCATCTTCTACGAGTCTCCACATCGCATCGTGGCGACACTCGAAGCCGTGGCCGAGGTTTTTCCCCAGCGTGAGGTTGCCGTCTGCCGCGAACTCACCAAGTTGCACGAGGAGGTCCTGCGCGGATCTGCCGCCCAGCTTGCCGAGGAGCTACGTGCCCGCGGCGAGGTAAAGGGCGAGATTGCGCTGCTCATCGCGCCGCCGAGCGAGGACGAAGAGGCCGGTATCGCGCCGGTTGGCGCCGCGGCAGTAGATCCCGATGAGGCCCTGCGCGCGGATATCCGCGCCGCGCTCGAGGAGGGGGAGCCCGCCTCTGCGGTGGCCAAGCGCCTGTCTCAGAAGTATTCGCGCCGCAAGCGCGATGTCTATGCCATGGTGCTCGATACGCAATAGATGGAGGATATCCAGCCCTTGCGCTAGAATCATCCTCTGTATGCAACGTTTTTCTGGAGGACAAACCCCATGGATCAAAGCAAGCCTTCGTTCTTTATCACGACGCCCATCTACTACGTCAACGCCGATCCGCACCTGGGCACGGCTTATTCCACCATCATCGCCGATGTTCAGGCTCGCTATCGCCGCTCCGCCGGCTATAACGTCAAGTTCCTGACCGGCATGGACGAGCACGGCGAGAAGGTCGCCGAGGCCGCAGCCAAGCACAACATGACGCCGCAGGAGTGGACCGACAGCCAGGCTCCGCACTTCAAGGAGCTTTGGAGCAAGCTCGAGATCTCCAACGACGACTTCATCCGCACCACCGAGCCGCGCCAGCATCATGCCGTGCAGTACCTGTGGGAGCGCATGAAGGAGTCCGGCTACCTGTATAAGGGCAGCTACGACGGTTGGTATTGCGTGCCTGACGAGACCTACTTCACTGATACGCAGGTCCAGAAGGGCGACGAGGAGTACGGCAGCGTCGGCCAGCACCTGTGCCCCGACTGCCACCGTCCGCTTGAGCGCGTGCAGGAGGAGTCCTACTTCTTTAAGCTTTCCGCCTTCCAGGACAAGCTGCTCAAGCTCTATGACGAGCACCCCGACTTTGTCGAGCCCGCGTTCCGTATGAACGAGGTGCGCAGCTTTGTCGAGGGCGGCCTCAACGACCTTTCCGTGAGCCGTACGAGCTTTGACTGGGGCATCCAAGTTCCGTTTGACGAGGGCCACGTGACCTATGTGTGGTTCGACGCGCTGCTCAACTATATGACGGCTGTCGGCTACGGTGTCGATACCGACGAGGCCCGTGCCGAGCTGGCCTATCGCTGGCCCGCGCAGTTCCACATCGTGGGCAAGGACATCATCCGTTTCCACTGCGTCATTTGGCCGGCCATGCTCATGGCCATTGGCGAGGCCCTGCCCGAGCACGTCTTTGCCCATGGCTTCCTGACCGTGCGCAATGCCGAGACCGGCAAGGCCGAGAAGATGTCCAAGAGCCGCGGCAACGCCATCGCTCCGCAGGACGTTATCGACATGCTGGGCGTCGAGGGCTATCGCTACTACTTCATGACCGACGTCGTCCCCGGCACCGACGGTGCCATCAGCTTCGATCGCATGGAGCAGGTCTACAACGCCGACCTGGCCAACAGCTGGGGCAACCTTATCTCGCGTTCGCTCAACATGAGCGGCAAGTACTTTGACGGTTGCGCGCCCGCCAAGCCCGCATCGTTCGATGCGTTCGACAACCCGCTGGCAAAGATCGCCGATGGTCTGGTCGACCGCTACATGGCCAAGATGGACGTGCTCGATTACGGTGGAGCCAAGGACGAGGTCATGGAGCTCATCCACGCCGCCAACCACTACATCGAGGACTCCGAGCCTTGGGCACTTGCCAAGGACGAGGCCAAGGCTGACGAGCTGGCGTTTGTGATCTACAACCTGCTCGAGGCCATCCGCATTGCCGCCCACCTGCTGATGCCGCTCATGCCCCAGACTTCTGCCGAGGCCCTGCGCCGCCTGTCCTGCGAGGACGAGGCCGCGACCGACGACCTCAAGGGCATTTGCGTTTGGGGCCTGCTTGCCGGTGGTCAGCCTGTCGAGAAGGGCGATCCGCTGTTCCCGCGTCTGGGCTAAGACGCAGCGCGCCATATCGGCAATTTGCTGTTTAGCTGTAAGGGCATGGCCGCCACGGTCCATGCCCTTTTGTTTCAAGACGCCGCCATCATGCTGAGGAGGCAACCATGACAACTTCGCCTTTGGCAAACCCCACGGCCACCAGGGAGCTGCTGGAGGAGTTTGGCCTTGCGACCAAGCATCGCCTGGGCCAGAACTTCCTGATCGACAACCATGTAATTGAGCGCATTTGCGAGCTTGCCGAGCTTGCAGGCGATGAGCGCGTGCTCGAGGTTGGTCCGGGCGTTGGTACGCTCACGCTTGCGCTGTTGCAGGAGGCGGCGTGCGTCACGTCGATCGAGGCCGATCCCGAGCTCGAGCCGGTGCTCGATGCTCACGCCGCCGACAACGCCAACTTCCGCTTTATCATGGGCGACGCGCTTAAGGTGGGCCCGGAGCAGATTGAGCAGGCCGCCGGCGGTGAGCCGACGGTATTTGTCGCGAACTTGCCCTATAACGTGGCGGCGACGATCATCTTGCAGTTTTTTCAGACGATGCCCGCGCTCAAGCGTGCCGTGGTCATGGTGCAAAAGGAGGTTGCCGATCGCATTGCCGCAGTGCCGGGCAACAAGACCTATGGCGGCTATACGGCAAAGCTCGGCCTGTATGCGCAGGTGACGGGTCGCTTTGAGGTGCCGCCGCGTTGCTTTATGCCAGCGCCGCACGTGGACTCGGCCGTCGTGCGTATCGACCGTGTTGACGGCGTGGTGCCCGAGGGGCTCGATCGCGAGTTCGTGGCTCGTGTGATCGACGCTGCATTTGCTCAGCGGCGCAAGACCATCCGAAATTCCATGAGCGCCAACGGTTTTGCCAAGGACGTGCTCGATGCCGCCTTTGAGGCTTGCGGTATCGCACCCACCACGCGCGCCGAGACGCTCGATGTTGCCGACTTTGTCCGCCTGGCCCAGGGGCTAATCCATGACGCCTAATGCCGAACGCGTGACGTTTACCAAGAAAAAGAAGACGGTCGCCTGCCCCGTGCCCTTGGCACCGCTTGCCGATACTCATGCGCATCTGCTTTCGTTTTGGGGCAAAGAAGTGCCCGAGACGCTCGTGCGCGCCAAAGCCGCGGGCGTCGACCTGTTGGTGACGATGCTCGACCCCATCGCCGACAAGCGCAGCGTGACGGACTATAGTGACTGGCTCGTGCGCGAAATTCTGCCGATGCGGGATATTCCGCAGATCAAGTATCTCGCTGGCGTTCACCCCTATGGCGCGCCGGACTACACCGATGATATCCATGCCCAGATTGTGACCGCGCTCGACGATCCGTTGTGTGTTGGCATCGGCGAAATTGGCCTGGACTACCACATGGACTATGACGACGATGTCGCGCCGGCGCCTCATGACGTGCAGATTGACTGCATGGCGCGTCAGCTCGAAGTTGCCGTGCGCCGTAACGTGCCGGTAGAGCTGCACTTGCGGCACGAGGACTCGGATGGGGAGCGTACCTCGCACGCTGATGCCTACAACGTGCTGCGCGAGGTGGGCGTACCTCAGGCCGGTTGCGTGCTGCACTGCTTTGGCGAGGATCGAGCCACGATGGAGCGCTTTGTGGGTTTGGGCTGCTATATCGCCTATGGCGGCGCGGTCACCTTTAAGCGCAACGACGACGTGCGCGAGGCATTTGCGGCGACCCCGCTCGATCGCATTTTGTTCGAGACGGATTGTCCGTATATGGCGCCGGAGCCCATTCGTGGTCTTGAGTGCGAGCCGGCAATGATTTCTATCACGGCAAACACGCTGGTCAACGACCGTGTCGATCGTACCGGTGAGGATGCTGAGGCGATTGCGCAGGCCGCTTGGGAAAATGCTCGCCAACTTTTTCAAAAATAGTTCTTGCGTTCGCGGTGGCGCTCCGTTATTCTAATTTCTGCACGCGGGCGTGGCGGAATTGGCAGACGCGTACGGTTCAGGTCCGTATGGGGGCAACCCCATGAAGGTTCAAGTCCTTTCGCCCGCACCATTAAATGAAAGAGCTCCCAGCAATGGGAGCTTTTTTGTTATAGGCCCATCGCGGGGACTTGAACCTGTGAAGGAGCGAGCGTAAAGAAAACGCGGAGCGTTTTTAGCGAGCTGGCGAGGGCGCCGGCAGGCGGCCGAAGCCGGTGCGGATCCGCGAAGCGGATACGCGGACGTCCTTTCGCCCGCACCATTACATGAAAGAGCTCCCAGCAATGGGGGCTTTTTTGATATGCACGATCTCCTTGGACGGGTATCCTAATGCCAACGTGTGCCTATCAGAGGAGAGACCATGCTGTTTTCCGGTATCATTGCCGCCCTTACCAGCCTTTTGATTCCCATCATCATCCTGTTGCTGCTGCTTCCCAGCGCCTGCTATGTCGTTGAACAGCAGCATGCCGTGATCATCGAGCGTCTGGGCAAGTTCAACCGCATCGTCAACGCGGGCTTCCACATGAAAGTGCCCGTGATCGACCGCAAGGCTGCCACGGTGAGTCTGCGCACCATGAAAAACGGTTTTGGTATCGACGTTAAGACTCAGGACAATGTGACCATCGGCCTCGAGGTCTCGGCTCAATATCACGTGAGCTATGACATGGGTGCTGGCCCGGCGGATTCGGGCATCTACAAGAGCTACTATATGCTGCAGGAGCCCGTCGACCAGATGCGTGACTTCATCACCGACGCCCTGCGCTCTTCGATTCCCGTCTACACACTCGATGAGGTCTTTGCCAAGAAGGATGACATCGCCAAGGATGTCAACGCTACCGTTTCCGAGCAGATGGCCGCCTACGGCTTCACCCTCGTGTCGACGTCCATCACCAAAATCGCACTGCCGACCGAGGTCGAGAACTCCATGAACGACATCAACGCCGCCCAGCGCAAGCGCGCTGCGGCACAGGAGCTCGCCGAGGCCGACCGCATCAAGCGCGTCACCGAGGCGACCGCCGAGGCCGAGGCAATGGAAAAGGCGGGCGAGGGTATCGCTAACCAGCGCAAGGCCATCGCGCTGGGTATCAAAGATTCGCTCGAGATCATCCAGGAGACGGGTGTCGGCAATGACGAGGCCAACCAACTGTTCATGTTTACGCAGTGGTCCGAGATGATGACGGAGTTCGCTCGCACGGGTAAAACCTCGACGGTCGTGCTGCCGAGCGACTTCTCGCAGTCGGCCTCTATGTTCGAGCAGATGCTGACCGCCGGAAAAGTTCAAAACGATTCGAAGGAGTAGACGCGCGTGAAATACACCGTCGTTTGCGTCGGTAAGCTTAAGGAGCGCTTTTGGAAGGACGCGTGCGCTGAGTACACCAAGCGCCTGGGTGCCTATGCCAAGGTCGATATCCGCGAGGTGGCCGATATCGACCCGGCCAAGGCGGGCGGTGTGGATACCGCACGTGACAAGGAGGGGGCGGCGATTCTTGCTGCCCTGCCGTCTCGAGCGCATGTGATCCTGCTGGCTATCGAGGGCAAGGAGCGTTCGAGTGAGGAGCTCTCGGCGCGGCTCGACGATCTTATGCTGCGAGGCAACAGCGACATCGCCTTTGTAATCGGCGGATCGGACGGCGTGAGTGATGAGGTGCGCGCCCGCGCCGACGAGATGCTCAGCTTTGGACGCATTACCTTGCCGCATAACCTGGCACGCGTGGTGCTGCTAGAGCAGATCTACCGTGCCTGCAAGATCAGTCGTGGCGAGCCGTATCACAAATAGGTCGGCAATACGAAACAATGGCGTGGGACAATAGCTTTCGTTTTGAAGAGCGTGTCTGAGAGGACTATGAGATATGAAGATTGGGTTTGTCGGTTTTGGCAATATGGCGAGCGCTATGGCCGATGGCTGGATCGCTGCCGGTGTAGCCGCGAGCGACATGTGCGCCTGCGCGGGTCGCTACGACGCACTGGTTGAGCGCTGCGAGGCGCGCGGCATGGTCGCCTGCCACGATGCCGCCGAGGTTGTCGCCGCATCCGATATCGTGGTCGCTGCGGTCAAACCGTACATGATCGAGAAGGTATTCGCCCCGCTCAAGGATGCTCTTGCCAAAAAGGTCGTTCTGTCGGTTGCCTGGACCTGGGACAGTGCCAAGTGGGAGCAGGTCCTGCCGGGCGTCGCGCATATCTCGACGGTGCCCAACACACCGGTTTCGGTGGGCGAGGGCGTCATCGCTTGCGAGAAGGCTTCCACGCTTAGTGATGAGCAGAGCGCCGTGGTGCTTGATCTGCTTGGCAAGCTCGGTGCGGTGGTCGAGCTTGATACGAGCCTGCTGTTCGTGGGCGGCACGGTGGGTGGTTGCGCTCCGGCATTTGTCGCTATGGCAATCGAGGCCCTGGGCGATGCGGCGGTCAAGCACGGTATCCCGCGTGCCGATGCCTATCGCATTGTGAGCCAGATGGTGCTAGGTACGGCAAAGTTGCAGCTTTCAACTGGTCAGCATCCTGCGGCGATGAAGGATGCCGTATGCTCGCCCGGTGGCGCCACCATCAAGGGCGTCGTTGCGCTCGAGGATGCCGGCATGCGCAGTGCCCTGGTCAAGGCAATCGACGCAACTCTCCAGTAAAACCTGCCATTTAGGGACAGGTTTATTTTGGCAGGTTTTTCCTGCGGTTTTGTCACATGTACGAAAAGCGCCCCGCAACTGGCTCAATTCCAGTTGCGAGGCGCTTGCATTTGCCCAGATAAAACCGACCAAAATAAACCTGCCCCTTTTTGGCAGGTTAGTCCCAGAAGCTGTCTTCCTCATCCTCGGACTTGGGCCCGCGGTCGACGTACATCTTATGGGTGCGCTTCTCCATTACAAAGGCAAGAATCGCAAATAACAGGATGCCGCCGGCGAAAAGGATGGCAAAACCGGTGCGGGTGCCAAACAAAAAGGAAAAAACTGCGTCCATTGGGTGCCTTCTTGCGTAGTTGAGTTGGGTCGTAAACGCTCATAAGTATATACTTGCCCATACATGTACAAGGTTGCAACCTAAATGGAATGTATATCGCCGGAGGATCTAATGCTTGATATCAAGTTTGTTCGCGAGAACCCCGATGCCATCGATGTCGCCATGGCTAACCGCCAGACGTCTTGGGATCGCGAGAAGTTCTTTGAGCTCGACGACGAGCGCCGTGCCGTCATCACCGAGGTCGAGGAACTCCAGGCTACGCGCAATGCCGAGTCCAAGAAGATCGGCGCCCTGATGAAGGAGGGCAAGAAGGAGGAGGCCGAGGCCGCCAAGGAGGCCGTGCGCGCCGTCAACGAGAAGATTGACGGTCTGGCCGAGCGCCGCACCGCTCTCGAGCAGGAGCAGTACGACTTCATGGCTCACCTGCCCAACATTCCGTGCGATGCCACCCCGTACGGTAAGGACGAGGACGAGAACATCGAGCGTCGCCGCTGGGGCACCCCGCGCGAGTTCGACTTCGACTTTAAGCCGCACTGGGATCTGGGCACCGATCTGGACATCCTCGACTTCGAGCGCGGCAACAAGCTCTCCGGCAGCCGCTTCACCGTTCTCGGTGGCGCCGGCGCCCGCCTGGAGCGCGCCCTCATCAACTTCTTCCTCGATACGCACACCAGCCGTGGCTTTAAGGAGTGGTGGCCGCCTATCGTCGTCAAGCGTCAGACCATGTTTGGCACGGGTCAGCTGCCCAAGTTCGAGGATGACGCCTATCACGTCTCGGGCGACAACTTCCTGATCCCTACCGCCGAGGTCGTGCTCACTAACCTGCACGCCGGCGAGGTCCTCGACGCCGATACCCTGCCGCGCCGCTACACCGCCTTTACCCCCTGCTTCCGCGAGGAGGCCGGTTCCGCCGGTCGCGACACCCGCGGCATCATCCGTCAGCACGAGTTCGACAAGGTCGAGATGGTCAAGTTCGCTAAGCCGGAGGAGTCCGATGAGGAGCTCGAGAGCATGACCGCCGAGGCCGAGTACCTGCTGCAGCAGCTGGGCCTTCCGTATCGCGTGATTAGCCTGTGCACCGGCGACTTGGGCTTCTCTGCCCGTCAGACCTACGACGTCGAGGTCTGGCTGCCGAGCTACAACGCCTACAAGGAGATCAGCTCCTGCTCCAACTGCGGTGACTTCCAGGCTCGCCGCGCCAACATCAAGTATCGCGACCCCGAGAACTTCAAGGGCTCGCGCTACCTGCACACCCTCAATGGTTCCGGCCTGCCGGCCGGCCGCACCATGGCCGCCATTCTGGAGAACTACCAGAACGCCGACGGCACCATCACGATCCCCGAGGTTCTGCGTCCTTACATGGGTGGTCTCGAGAAGATCGAGCCGGTCGCATAAGTTGGCTGCATAGGGGATATGCAAGGGCGCTCCTTCGGGGGCGCCCTATTTCGTGCGCAGGTCCATACCATGCCGTGCGGACAGCTCAATAGAAAACACACGAACAACTGTTCTGTATACAGCTATCTACCTGTTATGCTTTTGCTAAATAAGAGCGAGAGAAAGGGGACGCGATGGAGCTGTTTGATGATCGGGTGGTTTTGTTTGAGAGCGACGAGGGTGGGGAGTACCTGCTTGTAACGTGTGAGCCGTCTGGCATGGGTGGCCTGGTGGTTCGACAGACGAGTGAGGGTCCGTTGACACAATGGTGTTTTGAGGAGTCGCCTCATGTGGTCGAGACCTTTGTGACGCACGTGGGGCTTGTGGCGCTGGAGCACTTCTATGGAGTTGGGACTTCCAACCAGGTCGCGCGCATGCTGAGCATCTCGTTTGCCGATTATGATTGTGCCCAGCGGGTGAGATCGCTCCTGAGGGAACTTGATGCCAAGTTTGACGTGATCGAAAAGCCAATCGATCGTACGGGGAACGGCGGTATATGCGGAGCAGCATGACAAAACTGCGTTTCACAAAAAAGTTTGAGATTGAGCTTGACTCCAATAAGCTAAAGTGGTTTTATATGTCTTGCGCTGCGGCGTTACCTCAGCTGGATAGAGGGTCTGACTACGAATCAGAACGTCATAGGTTCGAATCCTATACGCCGCACCATTTGAGATTAAAGCTCCCGGCAACGGGGGCTTTTCTTTTACGTAAGCACTGCATGGATTCGAACCTCGGTCAAAGGGGGCTATTTCTCATCGACTCGTGTAAGATTTCGAGTATGCGCCTCGGTGAGCCCGTGGCGCGCTCTTTCTTTAGACGACCGATCAGGGTGATATTTCGTGGCAGAGCGTCCGACATACAAGCTCAGGTTTCTTGATCCCAAAAAGCGCTTTCCGGCCATGCCCGAGCAGCCTGCGGGACGCTCGTATGGCGTGGTTTGGAAGCTCTTTGGCGAGGACCCGCATGAATCATGCTATGTCGTCGAATTCGTCGGCAAAAGCCATGTGTCGCTTTTGGGCTACGTGAGCGTTTCGGGTGAGGTCTATAAGGTGGACCGTCCCGTTAACGAAGTATCGCTGCCCGACGATCCCGACATGCAGCTGATTCTTGACGAGTCCGATTCCAACATCGGTGAGATTGCAGTCAGGGGTACCGATGGGACGATGCGCTCCCGAGCGCGAGTCATCGGCTCTCCCGAAGGCACCATGCGCGAACAATCCGATCGCGAGACGTGGAATTCGACGCGCAGCCTTCGCTACGGCGAGTTCATGGCCTCGATGTTCTTGCGTTACGTGATATTCGCCGATTCTGAAAACGCTGTCTCAGACACGGCAGGCGGCGACGGCCTCGACGAGGGTATGAAAAATGCCGTCGACAAAATCAAACTTGTAAAACTCCCCGAGCCGGTTGAGGTACTGCTGGGTTTTGATTCCACGCCGCTGCCCGATGCAATCGAAACGTTGCTCTACCGCATTGACCATACGGATAATCCAAGTGGCATTGAGCGCTATGCCGCCGCCCTTATGAGCGAAATTGACTTGCCCCGCCTGCGCACCATCGCCGCCAAGTCCGAGATGAGCCTGGCTCGCATCGATCGATCAAAGCTGTTCTATCTCAATTTTGATCGTAGTCTGCTAGACCAGGACGAGATTGACACGCTGCTCGCCATCGAGTGCCGTCTCAACCGCCTCTCCGGCATCCTTGAGCGCATCGGGGCCGGATTGGCCCCTGCGGCATCCTCGCCGAGCCTTGAGGGCTGCGCGCTCTTTGATGCGTGGCATATCGCCAAGACGACCAACGATGTTCCCCGACTGCTCGATACTGCCTCGAGCGATAACCCATGGGGCAAACCGGGTACGGTGGCTTGCCAGCCGGGCGGTGAGTGGGATGTGCGTACCCGCTTCGCGCGTATTGTCGAGGCGCTCAACGTGGTCACGCGGCTCGACTATACCTATCGAGTAAACGTTGCCGAGGGGATTATGCTCGTTCGGTTTGGGCGGTCTGTCGTGGACGCCATGCCGCAACGTGAATACGACGCTCAAGATGACGCCTGGCGCGAGCTGGACGAGGACACGCGCGCGATCTGGGCCGCGGAGCACGATGCGCGCGTGGCACTCACGCTTGCGGCAGCGTGTTTTGCCGCGGGCACCTGCATCACGCGCTGCTACGTGCAGATTGCTGCTCCCGACGGTGAGCAGGGCGAGCGCGTTGTCGCAACGTATTTCTTTGGGCGCGCGGCCTATCTGGCCGATTGCGTGCCTGTCGCCAAGGATCTTGAGAGCATGGACATGGACGATATGCCGTGCAAGCGTGTGCTTGAGGCGTATGAGTCAACCGCTCCGGAGACGATTGAGCCTGCGGAGGTTCATGCTCGTCCGCGTGATGACCATCGCACGCTGCCGCCGGCGCTGCGCGATCTGCTGCTTGCCGATACGGCTGACGAGTTGGAGGTCATGGAAGAGGACGACGACCCATACGTGGCCCGTGTTGTTGAATTGCGCGAGCAGGCAAAAGTCGACCGTACAGGTGCTTTTGAAGGCTTTTCCCGTCTTGTCGAGGAGTTGGAGGCTAAGTGCGCCGTCGCCGAGCTTTTGGCGACAGGTCCGGTTCAAACACAGTTTTGCGATAACCAGCTGGTGCGCATGGTGCTACCGGTGTTGGAAGAAGACCGCTCTGTGCGAATCCTTCGTGCGCCCGATGCGCTGTACTTTGCCCAGCACGAGATCTGCAGCTTTTACGCCGAGCAAGAGGACTTTGAACGAGCGCTGCCCGAGGTGCGCCATCTTTACGATCTGGCGCGCTCGTCCATGCAATCGCACTTTGCGCTCATCAACGTGCTTGCGCGTCTGGAGCGCTTTGACGAGATTATCGAGGTGGCACGCCACGGCCTACGTATTGCCAGCGATCGCTCTGCAATCGGCTACCTGTTCTATCGCTTGGCGTTTGCCTATTGGAATTGCGATCAGCTCGACCTGGCGCTGGCTTGTTACCGTCTGGTGCCGCGCGGTGAGGAGTCGGGCAGCAGCGCGCTGGAAGAAATGCAGGGCCTTATGAACGAGATGGGCGTCAGCGAGCCTCCGACGTTCGAGGAAGCGGTCGAGACTATCCGCAAGGCTGGACTTGAGTTGCCGCCAGTGTCCGCCGTGACGAATCAGCTGGCAGATGCCGCTGTGCAACTGGTCGACAACGGCTTCTTTTTCCTGGCACGCGGTTGCATCTTCCAAATGTGGCGTACCATGGGCAACGACGAGCTCGGCTCCCTCAACCGCTCGCTGGGGTAGGCGAAGCTTCCAAGGAGGAAAGGATGCTAGGCAATTAGAAAATTTCCTCTTGCCCATCCTTGGCTGTTTGGTTACTATAGAACGGCTGTTACGGAGAGCTGACCGAGAGGCCGAAGGTGCTCGCCTGCTAAGCGAGTATGCCCCAAAAGGGCATCTGGGGTTCGAATCCCCAGCTCTCCGCCAGTATGAATTTGAAGAAGGGTCCCATTTGGGGCCTTTTTTGTGCGGAGAAAGGAGGCTGGGGATTCGAACCCGAGAGGGCACGGGCGTTAAGCAAACGCGAAAGCGTTTGTAGCCCGTGGGCGAAAAGCCGCCAGGCTTTGAAGCCGGAGGGCATGCGTAGCATGCCCGGACATCCCCAGCTCTCCGCCAGTTTAACTTTAAAGAAGGGTCCCATCGGGGGCCCTTTTTTATTATCGAGAAAGGGCGCTGGGGATTCGAGCCCTCAAAAAAAGGAGGCATCCTTTCGGACACCTCCTTTCAGCGAGTGTATTGTTCTTCGACCTTACACCTCGGGTGCCTTGGCTACGGTCTCGCTCTCGGCTGTGAGCGGGCGGTTGTCGATGCGGCGGCCCAAGCGATCGAGCTTCACGAGCAGCCATTCAATGGGATTCGGCCCTGTGCCTTCCTCGTCGGCAACCAGGTCCATGACGGCGACCTTGGTGCCGTCCTGCTTGAGCGTAACGCTGCCCACCTTGTCGCCAACATGCACCGTGCCCGAAAGGTCATCGTAGCTAACTTTTTCGGTCACTTCGCCGGCGAGTGAGAACACCGTTGCCTGTGCGGCGGGGTCGGCGAGCGTGGCGTCGATCGTCTTGTCCGTCCAATCTGTCTGGCTAATGCGCGCCATAAGCGGGTTGCCGTTGGCGGTCTTTTCCTGCGTGTTGGCGATCGCGACCGTCACCTTGTGGCCGTAGTACCAGTTGGCAAGGGTGGCGGTATCGGTAAAGCGCTGATCGGTGGTGGTGGAGTTCAAAATAACGGTGTAGATCTCGTCGCCGTCGCGGTTGTAGGCGCTCGTAAAGCAATAGCCCGCGTCGTCGGTGGTGCCGGTCTTGCCGCCGATGTTGCCATCTTGGCCCAGCAAATAGTTATGCGTGTCCATGGAATGCGAATGGTCGGTGCCGTCGGCGCCCGTGACCTCGATCCAGGAATCCTCGCTCGCTACGACCTCGCGGATCGTGTCGTTTTTCATGGCCTCCTGCATCATCAGCGCTACGTCGTGTGCGGTTGAGTGCATATTGCCAGCCCACTCATCAAAGTCCAGACCATGCGGGTTTTCAAAAAGCGTACCGGTGCAGCCGAGCTTCTTAGCGCGCTCGTTCATGGCCTTCACAAATGTGGCCTCGGCGTCTTTGGTCTTGGGGTCGATCTTCTTGCCCACATATTCGGCGAGCACGATGGCGGCGTCGTTGCCCGAGGGAACCATCAGACCGCGTAGTGCCTGCTCCACGGTAAGCTCGTCGCCTTCGAGCAAGCCGGCGGTCGAATTACCCACGGTGGCTGCGGCGTTGCTCACCGTGACCTTCTCGTCCATCTTGCAATTCTCGACGGTTAGGATTGCGGTCATGACCTTGGTGATCGAGGCAATCTTGACCTGCTCATCGGCGCCGCGGGCATAGTAGACGGTGCCGTCTTTGCCCATGACGAGGGCATTGGTCGCATCGATATCGGGCAGGTTTTCGGCCGTGATGCCGCGCGCATCGGCGGTTTTGCCGCAAACATTGTCGGTCGTAAGCACTTGGGCGCCGGCGACGGTGGGCACGCCAGCGGCAAGGGCGATAGCGCAGACAAAGCCGGCGGCAAGCTGGGCTGAGCGCTTTGCAAAAGAGGTGAGGGACTTCACGGATTTCGCTTTCGACGGGATGGTCTCTTCTGGAACAAGAGTATATCGTTTGCCGGCGTCGGCGATCATCGCGTGCGTGCGTGGCCCACATCCGCGCCCGAACGGGCACAAGGGTGCTTAAGGCCGACTTAATCACCCACGCTTGTTGTGTGTGACGGGCGCCCCCTCGGGCATAATGGAGCGCGAGAGGAGCACGCATGAACGAGCGCATTTTGGTAGTTGATGACGAAAAGGCCATCGCCGACTTGGTTGGTATCTACCTTACAAAAGAGGGCTTTGATGTCCAGATTGCCTATAGCGGGGCCGATGCTGCCAAGGCAATCTTGGAGCAGGAGTTCGATCTGGCGCTGCTGGATGTCATGCTGCCCGATATCGATGGCTTTGAGCTGCTGCGTACGATCCGTTCCAGCCATACCTATCCCGTGATCATGCTGACGGCGCGCGATGCCCAGCAAGACAAGATCGAGGGCCTTTCGCTTGGCGCGGACGATTACGTGGTTAAGCCGTTTCGTCCTCTGGAGCTCATCGCGCGCGTGCACGCTCAGCTTCGCCGCTACACCAGCTACGGTAGCCGCGCACAGGCGGCCGAGTCGCCGACCCTCCAGCTCGACGGCTTGGAGATCAACCGCGATGCTCGTTCCGTAACGGTGGACGGTGCACCGGTACGCCTCACACCCACCGAGTATTCAATCTTGCTGTATCTGGTCGAGCATCGCGGCAGCGTGGTGGGCGTGGAGGACCTGTTCCGCGCGGTATGGAACGAGGACTTTATGCCCGGCTCCAACAATACGGTGATGGTGCACATTCGCCACTTGCGCGAAAAGATCGGCGACGACGCACAAAAGCCGCGCTTTATCAAAAACGTCTGGGGCGTCGGCTACATCATCGAATAACGCTTTTCGCTTGTGAGGATCTTGATATGACAAAAGACGATAGGCAGGCATTCGAGGTACCCGATCGGCTCTTTGATTACGTGAGGTCGGTCGTCGACAACCGTGCGCTTGCAACGGTGCTGCTCTTTTTGCTGAGCCTGCTGCTGATTGGCATCGACAACATCGTCGGAATCTTGGCGGTGCTGCTTGTTGGCTTTTTGCTGATCGATCGATTTGAGATCGTGCGCCGCTGCGTGGTGATTGGCGGCGCCGCGTGGGCCATGACGTTGGCGATTGGCGCCATGGCGCTCGGCGGCATTGAAGGGCCGGTGCTGTTCGATGCCGGCTTTGTATTCAACATGCTTGGCTTTGTGCTGGCGCTTGCCGCGTGCGTGCTGTTCTTGTGCGGCCGCGCCCTGTACTACCAGGGCTACGAACAGGGCGAGCAGCATGCCGATTGTGTGCTGGCCGCTCGTATTCAAGATCGCCTGATCGCCGAGGACATCTGGGACAACATTGACGGCGACTTCTTGGAGGTCGAGGGCGCCCTTAACCGCGTGCGTGACCGTGAGCGCAAGGTGCAGCAAGCTCTGCGTGACGAGTCGCATCGCAAGGACGATTTGGTCACGTACTTGGCACATGACCTACGCACCCCGCTTGCCAGTGTGGTGGGCTATCTTTCGCTGCTGCAAGAGGCTCCTGAGCTGCCGGTTGAGCAACGTGCGCACTTTACGGGCGTGGCTCTCGACAAGGCGCACCGGCTCGATGCACTCATCGAAGAGTTCTTCGATATCACGCGCTTTGACTTCCACGATATCGTGCTCACGCGCGGCTATGTTGATCTGGGGTTGCTGCTGGCTCAGGTGGCTGACGAGTTCTATCCCATCCTCAACGAGCAGCATAAGGAAGCCCAAGTTGATATTCGCGAGGACCTGACGGTGCTCGTGGATGGCGACAAGATGGCTCGCGTGTTCAACAACATCATGAAAAACGCCGTTGCCTATAGCTATGAGGGCTCGACCATCACGATCGAGGCCAGACGCCGGGACGGCGGTGGCGTGCGCGTGCGCTTTATCAATCAGGGCGATCCCATCCCTGAGGCAAAGCTCAAGGTGATCTTTGAGAAGTTCTATCGCCTGGATGCGGCGCGTGCGACCAATCGCGGCGGCGCTGGACTGGGGCTTGCCATCGCCAAGGAGATCGTATGCGCGCACGGCGGTACCGTTGCATGTGAATCGACGCCCGAACACACGATATTCACCATCGAGCTGCCCGCCGCATAGCCAGTGTGCCCTTACAAACACTTGACAATGCGCTCACGTGCATATGAGCCGCGATTCCTACTATCGATACTGCTGAATTGATATCGATGTGGAGGTATGCGGTATGACGGCTGCTGCGGCTGTGGAGCCCACGGAGCTTGAAGAACTCATGAAAGCGCAGGCCGAGGCCGCGCACGAGCGCGAGGTTGGGGATGCGACTCGCCCCACGGCAGAGGATCTTGCCGCCTCGCCGACGCGCATCGATGTCGAGGGCCTCGACCTGTTCTATGGCGACCATCATGCGCTCAAGGACGTGAATATCAAGATCCGCGACAAGCAGATCACCTCGTTCATCGGGCCTTCGGGCTGCGGAAAGTCCACGTTGCTGCGCTGCTTTAACCGCATGAACGACGGCATCAAGGATTGCCGCATCGAGGGCAAGATTGCGCTCGATGGTCAAGATATCCTGGGCGATTACGACATCTGCCGTTTGCGCCAGCGCGTGGGCATGGTGTTCCAGCGCCCCAACCCGTTTCCCATGAGCATCTACGACAACGTCGCCTATGGGCCGCGCGGCATGGGCGTGCGCGATCGCGCTGTGCTGGATGGGCTGGTCGAGGATTCCCTGCGACGCGCCGCCCTGTGGGACGAGGCCAAGGACAAGCTCAAAGAGTCGGGTCTGGGTCTTTCGGGCGGCCAGCAGCAGCGTCTGTGCATCGCCCGCGCACTTGCCGTGCAGCCCGACATTCTGCTGATGGACGAGCCGACCTCGGCACTCGACCCTGTGTCGACGCTGGTGGTGGAGCAGCTGGCCTGCGAGCTCAAAGAGACCTGCACGCTCGTGGTCGTTACGCACAATATGCAGCAGGCGGCGCGTATCTCCGATTCGGTCGCATTCTTTTTGCTGGGTGAGCTGGTGGAGCACGCGCCCACCGCGCAACTCTTCAAGAATCCGACCGATCCGCGCACGGCGGATTATTTGACGGGGCGTTTTGGCTGATACCATCTAGTAAAGGTACCTTTAGGGTTAAGATGCGGTCATGCCGGCCGCAAAGGGGTTCAACATGATCTATTACGTCGAGGACGATGACAACATCAGGGATTTGACGGTCTATGCGCTGCGCAAGCAGGGGATTGAGGCCGAAGGCTTTTCGTGCGACGGTGAGTTTAAGGCTGCCGTGGCGCGACGGGTACCCGATGCCGTCCTGCTCGACATCATGCTGCCCGATACCGATGGCTTGGCGATTATGCGTCGACTGCGTGCCGATCGCCTGACGGCGACGGTGCCCATCATGATGCTTACCGCCAAGGATACCGAGCTCGACAAGGTGATGGCGCTCGATGGCGGTGCCGACGATTACCTGACTAAGCCGTTTTCGCTCATGGAGCTCGCCAGCCGCTGCCGCGCACTGCTGCGTCGCGGCGGCATGGTCAAACAGGCAAGCGATGTGCTCAGCGTGGGCGACATTGTGCTCTCGCCCAGCCATCGTGAGGTGACTGTTGCCGGCGAGTCGCTTAAGCTCACCCTGCGCGAGTTCGACCTGCTCGAGTACCTCATGCGCAAGCCCGGCGTGGTCTTTACCCGCGAGTCGTTGCTGCAGAGCGTGTGGGGCTGGGACTTCGACGGCGGTTCGCGCACCGTTGACGTGCACGTGCAGACGCTTCGCCAAAAACTGGGCGAGCATGCCAGCGCCATCGAGACCGTGCGCGGCGTGGGCTACCGCTTGGCCGAGCCTTCTGCCGGTGATGGTGCCGAAGGTGACGACACCGCGGCCACCGCATCGGAGGAGTAACCCGTGGTCTTCGCCCCCCAGGGAAAACATACGCTGTCGCACCGCGTTTTTGTGACGATCTTTGTCTGCGCCATGGCGGTTATCGTGGCGTTTACGGTGCTGGGTGCGTTCTTTGTGCAAAACACCTTGGCGGATGCCACGAGTGCCAACCTGGCGCAAGAAACCGAGCTCATTGCTGCCGCCCTCGACGAGCAGCAGGAGCCCATCCCGTTCTTGCGTAGCCTCGATCGAGAGGACTTGCGCATCACGCTGATTAACAAGGATGGATCGGTTGCCTACGACAACGAGGCGCCGCCTTCCACACTGCCCAACCATGGCGATCGCCCCGAGGTCATCGAGGCCTTTGAGAGTGGTTTGGGTTCCGCGGAGCGCGCAAGCTCTACGCTCGACGAGATTATGCTGTATCGCGCCGTCGCCCTTGATAACGGCCAGGTTGTCCGCTTGGCGCAGGCCCAGCCTGGCGTTGCGGCGATTTTGCTGTCGATGGTGGCGCCGATGCTGCTTATCGCAGCAGCGGGTGCGGTACTCTCGTTTTTTATGGCGCGCCGCGAGTCCCGTGCCATCATCGCGCCTTTGCAAGAGGTGGATTTGGACCACCCACGCCGTAGCTATGAGCACGCCTATGCCGAGATGGTCCCCATGCTTGAGCGTATTGAGTCGCAGCGCCAGGAGCTCAAGCGCCAAATGGCGGTGCTGGCGGACAACGACCGTATGCGCCGCGAGTTCACGGCGAATATCACCCATGAGCTCAAGACGCCGCTTACGGCGATTTCGGGCTATGCCGAGCTCATCGCAAACGGCATGGTCGAGGGCGAGGGCGACCTGCGCAACTTTGGCGGTCGCATCTATCGTGAGGCGGGCCGCTTGGCAGCGCTTGTCAACGATATCCTTACGCTGTCTAACTTGGACGAGGCCGAGCGTGCAGCTGAGGGCGAGGCGGTGCCCATTGGGTCCACGGAGCCTATTGAGCTCTCGCGTGCCATCTACGCGGTCGAGCAGCGTCTTGAACAGGTCGCCCGTCAGGCGAATGTGACGATAAGTCATGAGACCAAGCCTGTGGTCATCGAGGGCGTGTCGCGCTTGATTGACGAGCTCATCTATAATCTGGCAAGCAACGCCATCCGCTACAATCGACCCGGCGGTACGGTTACGCTGCAGTGCGGCACCAACGACGAAGGCCATCCGTTCCTTGCGGTCGCCGACACGGGAATCGGTATCGCGCCTGAAGAACAGGGCAAGGTATTTGAGCGGTTCTATCGCGTGGACAAGAGTAGGTCCAAGGCACGCGGCGGAACCGGTCTGGGGCTTGCCATTGTCAAGCA
Source organism: uncultured Collinsella sp. (assembly GCA_900552385.1). Lineage (GTDB taxonomy): Bacteria > Actinomycetota > Coriobacteriia > Coriobacteriales > Coriobacteriaceae > Collinsella. The sequence goes on from URZI01000001.1 coordinate 170,372, forward strand.
TGCGGCCCTGTATCATCACGCCACGCTCGATCTGTCGAGCGAGTTGGGCGTGGGAACCACCATTACGGTGACGTTTCCCATACAGCAGGACGAGCCATTCGCATAGCGATACAACATAGATATTGATGCAGACGCCGCATTTGACTTTCGGGTGCGGCGTTGTTGTGCAATTTTACGATTGCTTCCGACATTTTTACAGGAGAGCCTGTTTCTTATGTATAGAGTTTGGTCTCGGTAAAAAGATGCGATAACATACGGACAGTTTTGTCAATCCGAACTGGGGAAATGAAAGGCAAGCTGCATGACCCTTCTCGAACTGTTCCAGCTGCTGAAGAAGCACCTTAAGCTGGTCATCACCCTTCCGGTGGTCTGCGCGATCGCCATGGGCATCGTGTCCTTTGTTGCGATGGACAACACCTACACCGCGACGACGAGCATGTACATTCTCGCCAAGACCGACGATAGCGGTCAGATGAGCTATAACGATCTCTCGGCGAGCCAGATGCTTTCCAACGATATCGCCACGCTGCTGGATAGCGATAGCGTTAAGAGCGGCGCAGCCAATGAACTGGGCCTCACCGATCTGGATGACTACAAGGTGTCTGTTTCCTCCGAGACCACCACGCGTGTCATTACGCTTTCGGTTACCGGCACCGATGCCAAGGAGACGGCTAAGGTCGCAAAGGCCATAGCCAGCTCGGTGAGTACGGTCGCTCAGAACGTCGGCGCTGCCCAGAGCATCAACGTTATCGACGAGGCTAAGACCCCCGAAGCCCCCAGCGGTCCCAAGCGTATGCTGTACGTTGCTGTCGCGTTCCTCGCGGGCATCTTTATCGCAGTTGCCTATGTCGTTTTGGCAGACATGCTCAATACCCGCATCCGCGGTGCCGAAGAGGCGGAAGAGCTCCTGGGCATTCCCGTTGTTGGCCGAATTCCGGCTATGAAAGGTGGTAAATAGGCATGGCTAAGGCAAAGAACACCGATAAGCTCGTTGTACAGAATGCCGCCAAGACCCTTCTGGCCAACATCCGCTTTGCGAGCGTGGACGACCCCATTCGCACCATTACCGTCACGTCCTCGATTCCCAACGAGGGCAAGTCTACGGTTTCCATCAACCTTGCCCAGGCTATCGCCACGAGCGGCAAGTCCGTGCTCCTGGTCGAGGCCGATATGCGCCGCAGGTCCCTTTCCGATATGCTCGGCGTTCGTTCGCGCGGCGGACTCTATGCGGTCCTTTCCGAGCAGATCTCCATTGACCAGGCAATTGTCGAGACGGGTCAGAAGAACTTCTACTTCCTCGATGCCGAGCCGCATATTCCCAATCCTGCCGACATCATCGTCTCTCACCGCTTTGCCAAGTTGGTAAAGGCACTGTCCGCCAAGTTCCAGTACGTCATCTTTGATGCTCCCCCGGTCGGCACCTTCATCGATGCTGCCGAGATTGCCAGCCTGACCGACGGCACGCTGTTCGTGGTGCGCGAGGACTTCACCAAGCGCGAGGAGGCACTCAACGCTATCGGCCAGCTTAAGAAGTCCGAAAAGGTCAAGCTCATCGGTACCGTTATGAACTACTGCGAGACCGAGACCAGCGAGTACTACTACTCCTACTACACCAAGGACGGTAAGAAGGTGAAGAAGGGCTCCGACGATCAGGGGACTTCCAAAAAGGGCATCTTCACCAACCGAGCAAACGTTTAGTTGATTAAGGCTGACCTATGCGTGACATTCATTGCCATATCTTGCCGGGTGTAGACGACGGCGCCGCCGATCTCGATGAGAGCTTGGCGATGCTCGAGGCTGCCAAGCGGGTCGGTGTAACCAGAATCGTTTGCACTCCTCACTGCCGTGATCCCTATTTTGATTACGACAAGATGTGGGATGCCTTTGAGCTGCTGCGTGATAACGCTGACGGTTTTCCGCTCCAGATGGGCTTCGAGGTCAACCATCGAAAGCTCGTTGAGCTTGGTATCGATGCCGCGGAGCACTTGCATTTCGATGGGACCAACGAGTTTCTGCTCGAGCTTTCGACGCATGCCGATGCGTATGCGTTTAGAGAGTACGAGAACACGATTTACGATTTGCAGTGCCGTGGCTACCAGGTGATCATCGCTCATCCTGAGCGCTATCGTGCGGTTCAAAAGGATGTAAGCGTGGCGGAGCGCCTGGTCGATATGGGCTGCAAGCTGCAGGCTTCGGCGGACTTTATTGCCGGCGGTCGCTTTGGTCGCGAGAAAAAGCCGGCACAGCGTCTGTTCGATCAGAACCTGTACAGCTTCATCGCGAGCGATGCCCATAACGTGGGTCATTACGACTGCCTGGCGAAGGCTCGCGCGAAGTTTAGCGTGCGCGGAGCTCATTTTCGCTAATATCTGTCCCTAACGTTCGCATTGAATGAAAGGGCAGCCATGGATATCCAACTTAAGACGGGATGCTTTGATGACGCGGCGTTGGTGCGCCGCGTCGTTTTTATAGACGAGCAGGGCTACGAGAATGAGTTCGACGCTATCGACGAGGATCAGAGCTGCATTCATGTGACGCTCTATGTAGACGGCGAGCTTGCCGGTTGCTCGCGCGTGTTTCCCGAAGAGCTTGAGCGCGCGGCAGATTCAGAGGCTCCGGTTTCGCCGTCGTGCGAGTTGGACGAAGGCGTCGCAGCGGGGGAGACCTATATTATGGGGCGCGTGGCTGTGCTGCCGAGCATGCGCCGTCGCGGTCTGGCGAGTGCGATCGTCGATGCCAGTGCTTTGTGTGCACGCGATGCCGGCGCAAAGCTTATTAAGCTGCATGCGCAGGAATACGTGCTGCCGCTCTATGCAAAGGCGGGCTACACGCAAATTGCCCCGGTAGATTACGAAGACGAGGGCCAGCCCCATGTCTGGATGGCCAAGCGCGTAGATGGCAGATAGGGACGTTCCTTTTCTGCCGGCGGTTGGGGACACTCCTTGGCAATTGACGCATTGGAGCGCTTAGACATACAGTTTTTCGATTCCGTATGTATATATGCGCGCTAATGGGTTATAAAATCTAAGTCTGAACATAGCAGGTCTGCGATTCGGCTCGGGCGACCGGGCCGTTTTTGCGGACGGGGGTAGCGCGAAAGGACTGCACATGCGTCAATTTAAGACCGAGAGCAAAAAACTGCTCGACCTCATGATCAACTCCATCTACACCAATAAGGAAATCTTCCTGCGCGAGCTTATCTCTAACGCGAGCGACGCCGTCGACAAGCTCAACTTTAAGAGCCTGCAGGACCCGAGCGTCAAGATCGACCAGAGCGACCTGGCCATCCGCGTCTCTTTCGACAAGGATGCCCGCACCATCACGATCTCGGATAACGGCATTGGCATGACCGCCGAGGAGCTCGAGCGCAATCTGGGCACCATCGCCCATTCCGGCTCCGAGGAGTTTAAGACCGAGAACGCCGAGCAGCAGGGTTCGGATGTCGACATCATCGGCCAGTTTGGCGTGGGCTTCTACTCGGCTTTTATGGTCGCTAGCCATGTGAAGGTCGTCAGCCGCGCCTACGGCGAGGATGTCGCCCATGTGTGGGAATCCGACGGTCTTGAGGGCTACACCATCGAGGACGGCGAGCGTGCCGAGCACGGTACCGATGTCATCCTGACGCTGCGCGAGAACGAGAAGCTCGATGCCGACGGCGAGGCCGAGACCTACGATCGCTTCCTGACCGAGTGGGGCCTCAAGAGCCTAATTCAGCAGTACAGTAACTATGTGCGTTACCCGATCCAGATGATGGTGTCCAAGAGCCGCCAGAAGCCCAAGCCCGAGGATGCTGGCGATGACTACACGCCCGAGTACGAGGACTACCAGGAGCTCGAGACCGTCAACTCCATGACGCCGATCTGGAAAAAGCGCAGCTCCGATGTCGAGCAGAAGGACTACGACGAGTTCTACAAGTCCACGTTCCACGACTTTGACGATCCTGCGCGCACCATCAGCTTCCACGCCGAGGGCGCGCTCGAGTATGACGCCCTGCTGTTTGTGCCGGGACGCGCGCCGTTCGATCTGTACAGCAAGGACTACGAGAAGGGTCTGGCGCTCTACAGCTCCAACGTCCTGATCATGGAGAAGTGCGACGACCTGCTGCCCGACTACTACAACTTTGTCCGAGGCGTCGTGGATTCCGCCGACGTGTCGCTCAACATCTCGCGCGAGACGCTGCAGCAGAACCGTCAGCTCAAGGCCATTGCCAAGCGTGTCGAGAAGAAGATCACCGCCGACCTTGAGGATATGCGTGACAACGACCGCGAGGCCTATGAGAAGTTCTTTGAGAACTTTGGTCGCGGCCTTAAGTACGGTATCTACTCGAGCTACGGCATGAAGGCCGACGAACTCGCCGACTTGCTGCTGTTCTGGTCTGCCAAGGAGCAGAAGATGATTACCCTGGCCGAGTATGCCAAGGGTATGCCCGATGATCAGAAGGCCATCTACTACGCCGCCGGCGACTCGCGTGAGCGCTTGGCCAAGATGCCCGTGGTAAAGGGCGTACTCGACCGCGGCTATGACGTGCTGCTGCTGACGCAGGATGTGGATGAGTTCACGTTCCAGGCCATGCGTGAGTACGTGGCTGCCGATATGCCCAAGATCTACGAGGACGATGCTGCCCGCGAGGCTGCCGAGAAGGCCGTGGCCGATGGTGCCGAGCCCGAGGTTGAGGATTGTCACCTGGAGCTCAAGAACGTCGCGACCGGTGATCTTGACCTGGCGACCGAGGACGAGAAGAAGGAGGCCGAGGACGCCACCAAGGAGAACGAGGACCTCTTTAACGCCATGAAGGAGGCGCTCGGCGACAAGGTCGAGAAGGTTGCCGTCTCTGCGCGTCTGACCGATGCTCCCGCGTGCATCACCACCGAGGGTCCGCTTTCGCTCGAGATGGAGAAGGTGCTCCAGAAGGGCCCCGAGGGCGCGCCCGACGGTATGCCCAAGAGCCAGCGCGTGCTCGAGCTCAACGCCAAGCACCCGGTCTTTGCCAAGCTCGTCGCTGCTCAGAAGGCGGGCGATACCGACAAGATCAAGCAGTACTCCGGTCTGCTCTATGACCAGGCCCTGCTGGTCGAGGGCATTTTGCCCGAGGACCCCGTGGCCTTCGCGGCAGCTGTCTGCAACTTGATGTAGTTCGGGGATACGGCACCGTAACTAGATTAGAACGAGAGTGGATAATCTCCCACTTTTGGCTCGAATGCGGGCTTGAAGTGGGAGATTTTCCACTCTCGTTTCCTTTTGAATGATCCCTTGGGAATGATCCCTTGGGGACGTAGGAAAACGGATCACCGAGGGGGTCGGTCTGATCCGGTGATCCGTTTTCCTCCGTCCCCAAGGGATCAATTATTTGTCGGGGTTGTGGTTTTGTGACCTGCTGAAATTAAAGATACTGTACAACTGTACGTTAATTCGTCTTCGTAGTATATTGCTACCCGCAAAACTCAATACCATTGTGCTCTGAGACGCTAAAGCGCCTACGTACAATGGTTATCGATAGTACGATTCGATTCAACGACAGGATGGATGGTCCAAGCGTGAGTCTCGGCAGCAAACTATCCAATGCAAAGGTCTCCTTTGCGATATTTAAGCGCGACATTAAGCGACTGCTCGTGAACCCCGTCGCCTTGGTGGTTACCCTTGGCGTGTGCGTTATTCCCTCGCTGTATGCCTGGTACAACATCGTGGCTAACTGGGATCCGTACGGAAACACCCAGGGTATCAAGATCGCCATCGCCAACAACGATCGGGGCACCCAAAACGACTTGGTGGGCGAGCTCAACGCGGGCGACCAGGTCGTCGATCAGCTCAAGGAGAACGATCAGCTGGGCTGGACCTTCGTTGACTCGGCGGCCGATGCCAAGGAGGGCGTCGAGAGCGGTGAGTACTATGCGGCCATCGTAATCCCCAAGAACTTCTCGGATAACCTGGTTTCGATGCTCGACGGCAACTACCATCAGCCCAAGCTTACGTACTACGTCAATGAGAAGAAGAGCGCTATTGCGCCCAAGGTTACCGACACCGGCGCAAGCACCATCGAGGAGCAGATCAACTCGGAATTTGTCTCCACGGTGGGCGAGACCGTTGCCAGCATTGCCAAGGATGCCGGAGTCGATTTAAAGGACAAGGCAACCCAGACTCGGGATTCGTTGGCAAGTTCTGTCTCCGAGGCATCCGATACCTTGGGCGAGGTGCGCGATTCGATTGGCGACATGAATGCCGCCATCGATAAGACGAGTGGCGCTATCGCCTCGGCTGATGCGGCACTTGCCGGCATGCAGGGTCAGGCGCCGTCACTGACGCAAGCGATCTCTCAGGGCAACGACCTGCTGGGTGAAGCTCGCACCACGGCGGGCAACTCTATCGCCTCGCTCTCCAAGGCGCTCTCGGAAGGCAGCCTTGCGCTCACCAAGACGTCGGCCTCCGCGAACGCTGCCATCGGCAAGCTGACGGGCACGGTCACATCTACGACCACCCGTATCGACAACTCGCTCGAGTCTCTCCAAGCGACGATCGACCACAATAAGGCCGTTATCGGGCACTTGGAGATTCTCGCCAATGACACGTCGACAGGTTCCGAGGAAATTGACGCGCGCATTGTATCGACCATCAATACGCTCCGTGAGCAGAACGAGAAGTTGCAGAGCATCAAGGACGGTCTGTCCGCGCAGTCGAGCGCCATGGCGAATGACGCTGCGGCTGTTTCGGGCGCCAGCGACGCTATCAATAACGCAATCCAGACCGGTGCGACCAACCTTGGCCAGGCCCAAACAAGCCTGGGCCAAAACGCGCTGCCGAAGGCCTCGAGCGCGCTCGATTCCTTTGCCGCCGTTTCGGGCGACCTGACCGGTATCGTCTCGGGTATGTCACCTACACTTGCAAATGCGCGCGGCACGTTGGCGCAGCTTAGCGCTACGCTCGGCCAGGCCAAGACCACGCTGTCCCAGACCGATTCCTCGCTTGCCAAGGTCCAGGACAAGCTTGCGACCGCAGCCAATGACATCGCGGCGCTGCAGACCTCTGAGTCTATGGGCGAGCTCGCCGACCTTATGGGCGTCGATGTCAATGACGTGGCAGATTTCATGGCCTCTCCGGTCGAGCTGACGTCCAAGTCGATCTATCCGGTCAAGAGCTTTGGCTCGGGCATCGCTCCCTTCTACACCAATCTGGCGCTTTGGGTGGGCGGCTACGTGCTTATCGCCATCTACAAGCTCGAGGTCGACCGCGAAGGCATCGGCAGCTTTACCGCGCGTCAGGGCTACTTTGGCCGCTGGTTGCTACTGGTGATCCTGGGCGCGTTGCAGGCCATCATCGTTACGGTAGGCGATCTGGTGATTGGCGTGCAGTGCGTCAGCCCGCTGCTATTCGTGCTGGGCGGCATCGCCATTTCGTTCACCTACGTCAATATCATCTATGCGCTGTCCACCACGTTTAAGCATATCGGCAAGGCTATCGGCGTCATTCTCGTCATCGTGCAGATCCCGGGTTCGTCGGGCATGTACCCCATCGAGATGATGCCCGGCTTCTTCCAGTGGCTGCACCCGCTGCTGCCCTTTACCTACGGCATCAATCTGCTGCGCGAGACGGTCGGCGGTATGTATTCGTTCAACTACCTGTTTAACCTGTGCATTCTGGGCGTGTTCTTGATCGTGGCGCTCTTTATCGGCCTGCAGCTGCGTCCGCTGCTGCTCAACCTTAACCTGCTCTTTGATAAACAGCTTTCCACGACCGGTATGATGATTTGCGAGTCCAACGACCTGCCGCGCCAGCGCTACTCGCTGCGCACGGCCATGCGTGTCATGCTCGATTCTGATTCGTACCGTCGCGAACTGCTCGATCATGCGGTCGCCTTTGAACATCGCTACCCGTACTACATCAAGGGCGGTTTTGCCGCCGTGGTGGGCGTTCAGGTCCTGCTCTTTGTCCTGTCGACGGTTCTCGATATCGACAATAACGGCAAGATCATCTTGCTTGTCATTTGGATCATCTCGGTTATTGCCATCTGCGGCTGGCTTATCAATATCGAATATATCCGCGCGAGCCTCAATACCCAGATGCGCATCTCGGCGCTTTCGGATGAGGACCTGCGTCGCGAGATGCGCGAACACACGGCCGCCATTCCTGCCGCCCGCCACATGTTTGGCCTCAACGCCAGCGAGCGGGGGTCTGAACCCAAGACTCAGGCTGTCAGCCAATGTGGTCATCGCAATGCGGTCCATGTGCCCGAGAACGGGGATGACACGTTTGTGATGAATGAAAAGAATGCTCCGCTTGGCAAGCACTCCAAAGGAGGTGAGGCATAAATGAAGAACATCCTGCATCTGTTTAAGCGTGATGTCCAAAACGTGTCTCGCTCCGTGATCGGCATGGTTGTCGTGATGGGCCTCATTATCGTGCCGTGCCTGTACGCGTGGTTTAACATCGCCGGAAGCTGGGATCCCTACGGCAATACCGGCAACCTTAAGATCGCCGTGGTCAACACCGACGAGGGCTACGAGAGCGATCTGATTCCCGTCGAGGTCAACGTGGGTGAAAACGTAACCGCCACCCTGCGCGGCAACGAGAACTTCGACTGGGTCGTGCTCAACAATCGCGAAAAGGCTATCGAGGGCGTCAAGTCGGGCGCATACTACGCCGCCGTCGTTATCCCCAAGACGTTTAGCGCTGACATGATGACGCTTTTCTCGACCGACGTGAAACACGCCGATATCGAGTTTTACGAGAATCAGAAGGCCAACGCCATCGCGCAGATCGTGACCGAGAAGGGCTCGAGCGCCGTTCAGAGTCAGGTTAACGAAACTTTTACCGAGACCATCACGACCATCGGTCTTAAGACGGTGTCCAGCCTGCTCGATTACATGAGCACCGACCAGGTCAGCAACTTTATCGCCAACCTGTCCTCGACGCTTGGCGATTCGGTCCAGGACCTGCGAGACGTTCAGGCCAGCGCAACATCGCTTGCGGGCATTTTGAGCTCCACGTCCGATTCGCTGACGTCGGCGAGCGGCATGCTCAAGCAGACCGGTGCCGTCGATGAGTCGACAAAGCAGCTCATGGAGCATGCTGAGAGCGGTATTGCCGATTCCGAGCAAGCGCTCAAGTCCGCCAGCGATGCGATCGATGCTGCTATTGATGGGAGCGCAGGTTCGTTCGATAACGTTTCTACCGAGCTCGCAAAGGCATTCGACGCTGCAAACAAGCACGTCGATCTTACGGTGTCTCAGCTCAACGATGGCGCAGCGTCACTCAATAAACGTGCCGACGAGATTGATGGCACGGCGAATGAGCTCCGTAGTCTTGCTGGCCAGGTGAGTAACGATAAGCTCAAGGCAGGGCTTGAGGACGCGGCTGCCGAGCTTGATAAAACCGCGACGGAGTACCGCAACAATGCCAATGAGCTGACGAATATCGCGACGTCGCTCACGAAGAGTATGGCAGAGGTTAACAAATCGCGTGCCGAGGTCGATCAGGCAATCGCGGATGCCAAGGCTGGTATCTCGGGCGCCAAGATTGACTACGACTCTACGTTCTCGGTCAAGGCCAAGGAGCTCAAGAAGACTATTTCGGGCGTTTTGGATTCGCTCAAGGGTATCTCGGGCGACCTGGATAGTGCTGTTGCCGGCCTGACCGACGCATCCGGTTCGCTGGCAAAGGGTCTCTCCAAGGCTGCAAAGCTGGTCAACAAGGCTTCCGATCAGCTGGGTGAGGCGTCGGACAAGATCAGTGCGTTTAAGGACGAGCTCGACGGCGCCTTGATGTCGGATGACCTCGCTACGATCAAGACGATGATCGGCAATGATCCCGAGGGTCTGGCCGTGTCGCTTTCCGGCCCTGTCGCACTCGACCGCAAGCCGGTCTATCCAATCCGCAACTACGGTTCGGCCATGGCGCCGTTCTACACGATTCTGTCGCTATGGGTCGGCTCGATCGTACTAGCGGCCATGATGAAGGTCTCGGTTGACGATGAGCTTATCAACGAGCTCATCCCCGTACGCCTGCACGAGATCTATCTGGGTCGTTACCTGTTCTTTGGCGGTTTGGCTCTGCTGCAGGCAACGCTCGTGTGCGCGGGCGACATTCTGTTCTTTGGCATTCAGTGCGACAACCCGCTGCAGTTTGTGCTGGCGGGCTGGGTCGCGAGTCTCGTGTTCTCCAATATCGTCTACACGCTTACGGTGTCGTTTGGTGATATCGGCAAGGCGCTCGCGGTCGTGCTGTTGGTCATGCAGGTCGGCGGTTCGGGCGGCACGTTCCCCATCGAGATGACCGGCCCCGTGTTCCAGGCGATTTATCCGTTCCTGCCGTTTACTCACGGTATCAACGCCATGCACGCCGCCATGGCCGGTGCCTACCATATGGAGTACTGGGTTGAGCTGGGCATTCTGGCGAGCTATCTGATTCCGTCGCTGGCCCTGGGCGTCGTCTTCCGCCGCCCAGTCATCAAAGCCAACGACTGGATTATCGAAAAGCTTGAGAGTACTAAATTAATCTAGTTACGCGGTTTTACCAAACCGCGTAACGGCTCGACGCTGCAAACGACCCTAAGCGGCAATCTGACGTTCAATTTCAAGGGCGCGACCAGAAGGTCAGCGCCCTTTCATTTCACGTCACCTTGCTCGCTTAGGGTCGTTTTCGCTGACGTTGACGAAACATTGAGGTTATTCAAGTCGGTACTTTAGTGCGGTGAATTGCGTGGGCTGCTTGGTTGTTGCTACAGTAGCGGGGCGTGCCGGGGGTCCGGTGCGCCCCGTTTTTATTTGACCATGAGGCGGCACGCAGCCATACGCGTGCGGACACCACGCCCAGATTGAGTGTGAGGATGTTCCATGGCCCAATACGCTGCCAGCGAAATCGAAAACTTGCCCGATAGCCCTGTGGCCCGTGAGGATTTGGGCGCGGGCGGTATTCCCCGGGGCGCCGGCGCACGCTCTCCGCTGTTCTGGAAGGTTCTGCTACTTTCGGTGGCAGTCGTCTGGGGCTACTCCTTTACGACCATGAAGGACGCGCTCGACACCATTCCGGTGTTTGAACTGCTCTACGTGCGCTTTCTGCCTGCGGCGTTGGTCATGTTTGTCATCTTCCACAAGCGCATTATCGCGCACCTCAATACCCGCAACCTTATCGTCGGACTTGGAATGGGCACACTAATGTGGGCCGCCTACGTCCTGCAGACAGTCGGCCTGGCGCACACCACGGCGGGCAAGAATGCTTTTTTGACGGGCACGTATTGCATCCTCGTGCCATTCGCGAGCTATTTTCTGAGCGGCGAAAAACTCACCCGCTATAACCTGGGCGCGGCACTGCTGTGCTTGGCGGGCATTGGCTTGGTGGCCCTCGATAGCGTTGAATTCAACATCGGTGACGTCATTACGCTGGCGGGCGCGGTCTTCTTCGCCGTCCAGATGGCGGTGACCGCCAAGTACGGTCGCAAAATGGACATCAACGTCATCACGTTTTGGATGTTTGTGGGCAACGGCGTGCTGAGCCTGATCTCGTCGCTGCTATTCGAGACCCAAGCGCCTCTGTCCGTTTGGACGCCGAGCTTTATCAGTGTGATGGCGTTTCTCTCGGTGGGCTGCACATGTGTGGCCCTGCTCATCCAAAACGTCGGCCTGGCGCATGTCCCGGCCTCGACGGGTTCACTGCTCCTTTCGATGGAGTCGCCTTCGGGCGTGTTGTTTTCGGTGCTGCTGATGGGGGAGGCGCTCACCTCGCGCCTGCTTGCCGGCTTTGCGCTCATCTTCCTGTCGATTATTTTGAGTGAGACTCACTTCGATTTTTTGCGTCGAAAGCCGCGTCCGCAATTGTAAACAATTTGTTGCGCCGCCTCCCGGGGCGGCATTTTTTATGCGTCGCCCTTAAAGTAGTACCTTGCACTTTACGCTATCAAAGTGCTTGCTGCAAAAACGTTACTGGAGGGCATCTATGGCACCAGCACTGTCCGATCTTCAACCGCAATCAGCGCCCAAGGCCACCGCGGCGGCGCAGACCGCTATCGGTGACGGTCTTGTTGCAGAAGCTCAGGCTTTTGCAGACGAGCTCGCTGCGTGGCGACACGATTTACATCAGATGCCCGAGCTGGGTAATAGCCTCCCGCAGACCTCTACGTATATCCAAGCGCGCCTGACCGAGATGGACATCCCATTTGCTACGCTCGTCGATGGTTCCTGCGTTGTGGGCCTTGTCGGCGCCGGTGCCGCCGCGGCCCAAGGCAATGGCGTCTGCACGAATGAGCAGGCCGGTACGGTCATCATGCTTCGTGGCGACATGGACGCCCTGCCCGTTGCCGAGGAATCCGGCGAGCCCTTTGCATCCACCAACGGCTGCATGCACGCTTGCGGTCACGATATGCACGCGACGGCGCTGCTTGGTGCGGCTCGTATGCTCAAAGCGCGCGAGGCAGAGCTTGTTGATGCCAACGCTACGGTTAAGTTGCTGTTCCAGCCGGGCGAGGAGACCTTTGAGGGAGCACGCGCTGCCATCGCCGACGGCTTGCTCGAGAACCCGCGCCCTCAGGCGGCCTTTGCCATGCATGTCAACAGCCAGTCGCCGCTTGGTCTGGTGCTCTACGGCAGCCCGGCGCTTTCGGGCGTGTACGGTTTTCGCATCACGCTTCAGGGCAAGGGCGGCCATGGCTCGAGCCCCGAGATTTGCATCGACCCCATCACGGCCGGCGTCCATGTGCACCTGGCGCTCCAGGAGCTCATTGCTCGCGAAGTGCCGGCGGCCAAGGAGGTCGCACTGACCGTTGGTAAGTTTGCTGGCGGCTTGGCGGCCAACGTCATCCCTGACACCTGCGTGCTCGAGGGAACGCTGCGCGGCTTTGATGTTGAGCTCATGGCTCACCTAAAGACCCGCATCGCGGAGGTCGTAAACGGCGTTGCTGCAACATATCGTACGTCGGCGACCATCGAGACGCTTTCGGATGTTCCGCCGCTTGTACTCGACAGCGATATGACTCAGGCGTCGCTTGGCTACGTGGGCGCAGTGCTGCCCAAGGCGGCTTTCTTGCCGCTTTTCCATGCCATGGCGAGTGAGGACTTTGCGCTTATCTCGAGCGAGATTCCGAGTGCGTACTTTACCGTGGGCGCGGCCGTAACCGACACGGACGAACACTTTGCCCAGCACCATCCCAAGGCACGTTTTAACGATGCCGAGCTTCCTCTCGGCGCCGCGGCCTATACCGCCGTCGCTTTGGGCTATATCGCCGACCACCGGTAGCATCCAACCTTGCCTTTCAAGCCTGCGGGCATGGCCGTAAGGCCTATGCCCTTGTCTTTCAAGGCAATCTTGGGCACTACCGGCGCCCGGCGCCGGCTATTCGTTTGTTAAATAAGGAGCAGTATGCCCCAGCAGCGTAAGTTCTTCCCCGGCTGGCTCGTGGTGGCCTCCGGCTTCGTGATCATGGCCACGTGTTACACGATTTTTGTCAATTGCATGAGCCTGTTCCAGCCGCTGATCGTCAGCGACCTGGGTATTTCCCTTGCGCAGTACAACGTCTCCAATGCGATCTCTACCGTGGCGAGCGTCGTGGGTTCGCTCGTTATCGGTCATGTTGCCGATAAGGTGAGTGGCCGCGTATTGGGCTCGCTTACCGTTATCGCTACCTCGGCGGTGCTTGCCGGCATGAGCTTTGTCGGTGAGCTGTGGCAGGTCTACGTGCTCTTTGCCGTTTCGGGCTCCTTTGCGAGCGCCTGGATCGTGTGCCTGGTGTGTTCTGTTGTCATGCTCGTGTTCCTGCTGGCATCCGAGCCCATCGCCGCCAAGCTGTGCGCGAGCGTGGCGGGGGAGTAGGCGTCCGTCGCTCTTTTCTGTTCGTCCCGTTCTGTCCGTGGCCGCCTTGGAAGCCGAATGGATGCTCGTACCATCATTCGGTTTCCAAGGCGGCCACGGGCCTACGAAATGATCTGTTTTCCTCCGTCCCCAACAGATCACGTAATCCGAAGGGGACGGAGGAAAACGGATCACAAAACGCGGCGGTGCGTCTGGCCGAACGAGTCCCCATACCCTCGTTCGGTCAGACGCGCCGCCGCGTTTTGTTTTTGTGCCGTATAATGACCACTACCTATGACGCGATACAAAAGAAAGGTGTTTGCCCATGCAGGCACAGAAGGCGGAGGGAACCCGCGACCTTATCGGCGCCGAGATGCGCGCCTGGCAAAAGATGCAGCAGATTGCGGCCGGCGTGTTCGAGCCGTTTGGTTTTAAGCCCATCGAGACGCCCGCGATCGAGCAGGTGGACGTGTTTGTCCACGGTATCGGCCAGTCGACCGACGTCGTGCGCAAGGAGATGTTCCGCGTGTTTAGCGGCGCCAACCTGGAGCGCGTCTTTACCGAGGGCACCGATACCAAGCTCAAGCCCAAGCAGCGCCTGGCCCTTCGTCCCGAGGGCACAGCCGGTGTGGTGCGCGCCGTCGTGGAGAACAACCTGGTGCCCCAGGGCTCCACGCCGTTTAAGGCCTACTACGCCGAGGCCATGTTCCGCGGCGAGCGTCCCCAGAAGGGCCGCCTGCGCCAGTTCCATCAGGTGGGCATCGAGTGGCTCGGCGCTCCCGATCCGGCGGCAGACGCCGAGTGCATCATCATGCTCATGGAGTTCTACAAGCGCCTGGGCTTCGACCTTTCCAAGCTTCGCCTGCTTATTAACTCGATGGGCGATGCGCAGTGCCGTCCGGCTTACCGCGAGCAGGTCAAGCAGTTTATCCTCGATCACGCCGACGAGATGTGCGATGAGTGCCGCGAGCGCGCCGAGCTCAACCCGCTGCGCGCCTTCGACTGCAAGAACGACCACTGCCGCGAGATCATGGCCGACGCCCCGCTGATGGGCGACAACCTGTGCGACGAGTGCCGTGAGCACTACGAGCAGGTCAAGCGCTATTTGGATGCGGCGGGTATCGAGTATGTCGAGGATCCCACCTTGGTGCGCGGCCTGGACTACTACACCCGTACTGTCTTTGAGGTCGAGGCTCCCGGCGCCGGTGTCGGCTCCATCGGTGGCGGCGGTCGTTATGACGGCCTGGTCGAGCTCGAGGGTGGCAAGCCCACGGCAGGCGTCGGCTTCGCTGTCGGTTTTGAACGCGCCCTGCTGGCCTTGCAGGCCTTTGGCAGCGACCTGGGTGCCGAGGAGGTCCCGTGCGTCTACGTCGCCAATGCCGGCAAGGAGCTGCGCCAGAACGTCTTTGCCATTACGCAGGAGCTTCGCGCCGCAGGTATCGTGACCGAGGCCGACTATCAGGGCCGTTCCCTTAAGGCCCAGTTTAAGCAGGCCGACAAGGTGGGCGCTAAGCTCATCCTAGTCCTGGGTGGCGACGAGCTTGCCGCCGGCAAGGTCAAGGTGCGCGACATGCAGAGCCACGACGAGGTACTGGTCGATCTGGACAACGTCGTCGAGGCGGTTCGCGAGCGCCTGTAGCGCATCTTTTTGAGCTTCGGGCCTGCTAACGTGCCTTGCTCATGGAGAGCGATTGTTACGGGGGTGTTTCGCTTTTATGCGGAATGCCCCCGTTTACGTATGCCGCCCACCGAGAAATACGACCATTTAGGGCAAAAACCTTTGCAATGCAGAAAATACTTTTGTGTGGTAAAGCGCAATCAGTGTCGAAAGTATTTCTCAAGCGCCTATAATGAATACCGCATGTTACGTGCATAGAAGGAGGAATGGGAGGAAACGTGGCTGAGAACCTAAGCAACCAGTCTGTACCCGAAGCCGCGGCGCGCGTCGCTGCCGTGGTCAACCGCCTCGTTAACCGAATCGGCTCGAATGCCGAGTCCAGGGAGCGTCTCGCCGAGATCGAGATCCCCGAGGAGCTGCGCGACAATCTGGCGCTGTTCTTGCGCCTGGAGCGCCGTGTGCTTAGCGAGTATGATCCCGAGATCGCGGACCTGTTCGACAAGATTTTGACAGCCGAGATTGTGGTCAATGCCGGCAACCCCGGTACCTGCGCTGCCGACGAAGCCGTCGACGAGCAGGGCGTGCCCACCGCCGACGAGCCCACTGCCGTGGCATTTCGTGAGGTCGTCGATTTGATCGACAGCCTGCCGCTCGATAAGCAGCAGGTCATCGTTCGCGCCTTTACGAGCTTTTTCCATCTGGCAAACCTGTCGGAGGAGAACTACCGTGTGGCGCAGCTGCGCGAGCGCGAGGCCGGTGCGTCGACCGATACCGAGGTCGATCCTGCCAACGAGCTTACCGTTGCCTATCACCAGCTGGTGAATGAGCTGGGTGTCGAGGGTGCCAACGAGCTGCTCGACAAGCTCGAGTTCCACCCTGTCTTTACCGCACATCCCACCGAGGCCCGTCGTAAGGCCGTCGAGGGCAAGATCCGCCGTATCTCCAACCTGCTGGAGGAGCGTCCGCGTCTGGGCGGCTCCGACCTGGTGGAGAACGAGCGCCATATGCTGCAGGAGATCGACGCCCTGGTGCGTACGAGTCCCATCGCGCTCAAGAAGCCCACGCCGGTCGAGGAAGCCGATACCATCATCGACATCTTCGATAACACGCTGTTCGACGTTATCCCCGTTATCTATCGTCGTTTTGACGATTGGGTGCTGGGCGACAAGGCCGGTACTGTGCCGCCGCTGTGCCCGGCGTTCTTCCATCCCGGCAGCTGGATCGGTTCCGACCGCGACGGTAACCCCAACGTCACCGCCAAGGTGAGCCGTGAGGTCGCCGCCAAGTACTTTACGCACATGGTGCTCAAGCTCGAGGACAAGTGCCGCCACATCGGCCGCAACCTCACGCTCGAGGCTACCTACAGCAAGCCGTCGGCCGAGCTCATTAACCTGTGGAACCATCAGGTCGAGATGAGCCCTCGTTACACGGCCCGCGCCGAGCTGATCTCCGAGCACGAGCCGCATCGCGCCGTCATGCTCGTCATGGCCGACCGCCTGAACGCCACCGTCCGTCGTATCACCGACACCATGTACCACAGCGCCGACGAGTTCCTGGATGACCTGCGCGTCGTCCAGCGTTCGCTGGCCGCCTGCGGTGCCGTCCGTGCTGCCTACGGCCCGGTCCAAACCATCATCTGGCAGGTCGAGTCCTTCGGCTTCCACATGGTCGAGATGGAGTTCCGTCAGCACTCCGTGGTGCACGCCCGCGCCCTCAAGGATATCCACGAGAACGGTATCCATGGCGACCTGCAGCCCATGACGCGCGAGGTCATCGATACCTTCCGCGCTATCGGCTCCATCCAAAAGCGCTACGGCAAGAAGATGGCGCACCGCTACATCATCTCGTTCACCAAGAGCGCCCAGCATGTGGCCGACGTCTTTGAGCTTGCCCACCTGTCCTTTGCACACGAGGAGGATGTCCCCGAGCTCGACGTGATCCCGCTGTTCGAGCAGCTCGAGGACCTCGAGGGCTGCGTCGACGTGCTCGACCAGATGCTTACGCTGCCTGTGGTGCAAAAGCGCCTTGCCCAGACCAACCGCCGCATGGAGGTCATGCTGGGCTATTCCGACTCCTCCAAGGATGCCGGTCCTACCACGGCCATGCTTGCGCTGCACTCCGCGCAGGAGCGCATTGCCAAGTGGGCAGAGAAGAACGATATCGACCTGGTGCTCATGCACGGTCGCGGCGGTGCCGTGGGCCGTGGCGGCGGCCCGGCCAACAAGGCCGTGCTGGCGCAGCCCAAGGGTTCGGTCAATTGCTTCTTTAAGCTTACCGAGCAGGGCGAGGTCATCTTTGCCCGTTACGGCAACCGCACGCTGGCTCAGCGCCATGTTGAGTCCGTTGCCGCCGCAACGCTTTTGCAGTCGGCCCCGAGTGTCGAGAAGACCAACACCGAGACCACGCAGAAGTTCTGGGATATGGCCGAGAAGCTCAACGCCGTAAGCCACGAGCGCTATCTGGACCTGCTGAACACCGAGGACTTTACACCGTGGTTCTCGACCGTGACGCCGCTGACCGAGGTCGGTCTGCTGCCGATCGGCTCGCGTCCTGCCAAGCGCGGTCTGGGTGCCAAGTCGCTCGACGACCTGCGTACCATTCCGTGGATCTTCAGCTGGAGCCAGGCGCGCATCAATCTGGCTGCTTGGTACGGCCTGGGTACCGCCTGCGAGCAGTTTGGCGACCTGGACCAGCTTAAGGCTGCCTACCAGGAGTGGCCGTTCTTCCGCACCTTTATCGACAACATTGAGATGTCGATCGCCAAGACCGACCAGCGCATCGCCAAGATGTATCTGCACCTGGGCGATCGCCAGGATCTGTCCGAGAAGGTCTTCACCGAGATGCAGCTCACGCGTAAGTGGGTCCTTGCCATCGTCGGTGACGAATGGCCGCTGCAGCGCCGCCGCGTGCTCGGCTGCGCCGTTCGCGTGCGTAACCCCTACGTCGACGCTCTGTCCATCGCCCAGGTCCGCGCCCTTCGCGAGGTGCGTATGAACCAGGACGAGATGGCCGAGGAGAAGAAGGCCGAGTACATGAGCCTGATTCTTTCGACTGTGACCGGCGTCTCGGCAGGACTGCAGAACACGGGGTAATCGATAGCCCTGTGGCTCTCACCGGGACCCGATGGGTTTCCCTCTGAATGCGTCCTCGCACTTGAAGCCCCCTTATCCTGCTCCTTCGGAGCTGCGGATAAGGGGGCTTCGTGCTGCGGAATGCATTCAGAGGGAAACCCATCGGGTCCCTTCGTCCTCGGTCTTCAGGGATTAAAGCTGAGGAGAAGAATGGCGCGCTTTGCGCGTTTTGGATGGGGTCTGTCCCGGCGGCGCGTTTGGCGCTTCGCGCCTCGCGTCTTATCGATCGGGATTGAGATACATTTGGCACTTCTCGCCTTGCGACTGTAGCGGTCGCGGTCCCGTTTGGGATCGCGGCCGTTTTGTTGTGGGTCAAATATGAACGTTGTGTTAATGACTCGGTGGACGGTGGCGTTTTTCGGTGAGCGGCGTATCCTTCCAACGGTTTATCTAGTGTGTCAGTTGAAAGGAAGAGGGCGCTCGTCATTGTTTGAATGTGAACTGCCGTTTGACCACAAGACGTTGCATCTGGAGCTCGAGGATAAGAACTTCGCGGGTGTGATGGAGGGTCATCAAAACGAGTTTAAGACCACGAAATCGCAGGAAGAGCTGGTAGAGGAGTCGCTTGCCAACCCTTATGGCTCGCCTTCGCTCGAGGAGCTTTGTGCTGGCAAGAAGGATATTGTCATCATTAGCTCCGACCATACGCGTCCCGTTCCTTCGCGTGTGACGATGCCTATTCTGCTGCATCACATCCATTCTGCTGCGCCTGAAGCGCGCGTTCGCATTCTGGTTGCTACGGGTATGCATCGTCCGTCGACGCACGAGGAGCTCGTCAACAAGTACGGCGAGGAGATCGTTGCCAACGAGGAAATCGTTATGCACGTCGCGACTGATGACAGCATGATGAAAAAGATCGGCACCCTGCCTTCTGGTGGCGAGTGCATCATCAACAAGATTGCCGCCGATTGCGATCTGCTGCTTGCCGAGGGCTTTATTGAGCCGCACTTCTTTGCCGGTTTCTCTGGCAGCCGCAAGTCCGTCCTGCCTGGCATCGCCAGCTACAAGACCATCATGTACAACCACAACGGTCAGTTTGTGAACGATTCTCATTCGCGTGCCGGCAACCTGTGCCACAACCACGTGAGCGAGGACATGTTTGCCGCTGCCGAGATGGCTCACCTTGCCTTTGTGCTGAACGTGGTGCTCAACGGCAAGCACGAGGTCATCGGCTCCTTTGCCGGCGACATTCACAAGGCACACGAGGCTGGCTGCGAGTTCGTGAAGAGCCTTGCCGGCGTTGAGCCCGTCGAGTGCGAGATCGCCATCACCACCAACGGCGGCTACCCGCTCGATCAGAACATCTACCAGGCCGTGAAGGGCATGTGCGCTGCCGAGGCCACACTTCCCGAGGGTGGCGTGATCATCGACGTCGCCGGTTGTGCCGACGGTCACGGCGGCGAGGGCTTCTATCACAACATCGCCGACAACGACCCGGCGGAGTTTGAGCGCGCCTGCATCGATCGTCCTAAGGACGAGACCCTGCCCGATCAGTGGACGAGTCAGATCTTCGCTCGCATCCTGGCACATCATCCCGTGATCATGGTTACCGACCTGTGCGATCACCAGATGCTCAAGGATATGCACATGACGCCGGTCAACACTATCGAGGAGGCGCTCAAGCTCGCCTTTGAGATGAAGGGTGCCGATGCCAAGGTTGCCGTCATTCCCGATGGCCTGGGCGTTGTCGTCGCGCAGCACTAGTGCGCGGCCTAAACGAATCGTTTATAACCGACAAGAAAGATAAGGTTTTATGCTTACCAAACTCCTCTGCGAATTCGGCGCAACGGCCCTCATGATCATCTTTGGCGTGGGCGTGCACTGCGATACCGTGCTCAAGGGCACCAAGTATCAGGGCTCCGGCCATATGTTTGCCATCACCACCTGGTCTTTTGGCATCTCGGTCTGCCTGTTTGTCTTTGGCGGCGCCGTGTGCATGAACCCCGCCATGGTGCTTGCCCAGTGCATCGTCGGCCTGGTGCCGTGGAGCAGCTGCATCCCCTTCATGGTTGCCGATATGCTCGGCGGCTTTGCGGGCGCCGTGATCGCGTGGTTGATGTATGCCGATGAGTTCAAGGCTTCCGATGGTGTCATCGATCCCGTTGCTCAGCGCAACATCTTCTCGACCAACCCCACCACCGAGGGCACGAACTATGCCCGTAACTTCTTCTGCGAGGCTATCTGCACCTTCGTGTTCATCAGCGCCATCCTTGCTGCCGCTAACCGTGCCGGCGAGAACGTTTTGATGCTCGCTATCTGCGTCGGTCTGATCGTTTGGGCCGTTGGTATGGGCATGGGCGGCATCACTGGCTTCGCCATGAACCAGGCTCGTGACCTTGGTCCTCGCATGGCCTATCAGGTGCTGCCGATTAAGAACAAGGCTGACAACAACTGGAAGTACGGCCTGCTCGTTCCTGGCATCGCTCCGTTTGTCGGTGCCGCTCTGGCTGCACTGTTTGTGCATGGTTTCTTGGGCATGTTCTAGTCCAAGGCTACATAGTTGTCCGCCGCCCGCATGGGGTAACTTCCCAGCGCGTCCTCGGACATGCAAAAAGGCTCGCTGCGCACTTCGTGCGGCGAGCCTTTTTGCGTCCTGCGGAATGCGCTGGGAAGTTACCCCATGCGGCCAGCTACGGGGTCTTTGTTGCGTTCGTACAAGCAACCCAACATATATATCTGAATTTGGATGGGAGGGGCTTGTTGCTGGTAGGGGCGTTGGGCTGTAGTCGATACTTTGGGATGGATTGTGCTTTGGGTTGGGGCGGGGCTTTGAGATGAGGGCGGAACTTTGGGATGAGGGGTTTACTTAGTTGAAGAGGGGTTTTATGGCTGATAGGTAGTCTTTGGCTACGTCGGTTTTTTCTGCTTGGAAGTTGTGCCAGGCCCACCATTGGACGGTGGCTACGAAGCTTGAGGCTATGTGGTGTAGTAAGAAACTGCGGTCCATGGTGCCGGCGGGGCCTGCGGGGTCGACGGGGACTGTTTCGGCTGCGCGCGACATGATGGTCTTGCGGAGACAGTCGGCGAAGACGCGTGAGCCGGCGCCGGCTACGAGAGCTCGTACGCCCTGACGGCGTTCCCAGAGGTTGTTGAGGATATGCTCGACCTGTACGAGCGGGTCGTCGAGGGGTGTGCCATCGTCGTCGAGGGCATGGGTGCAGATGTCGCTCACGAGCTCGGACAGCAGGTCATCTTTGCTCTTGAAGAGGCCGTAGAACGTGGCCCGACCTACATGGGCGCGAGCGATGATGTCGCCGACGGTGATCTTGCCGTAGTCCTCCTCGCGAAGGAGCTCGGAGAATGCTGCGACGATGGCGGCGCGGCTTTTGGTTTTGCGGGCATCCATGGCTATGCATCCACGTGAACAAGCAGGCAGCGAAGCGTACCGGAGCAACCCTCGTAGGGGCGCTTACCGGCGCCGTAGCCGACGGCCTCGATGCGGTAGCGTGGGGGCAGTTGATCGGACGTGCGCAGCGCGGCGACGATGGCGGCGCCCGTGGGCGTCACAAGCTCGCCGGCGACCGGTGCGGGCGTAAGGGCAATATTGCCTGCTTGGCATAGGTTGACGACAGCGGGGACGGGAATGGGCATGAGGCCGTGGGCACAGTGGATGGTGCCGTGACCCTCGGAGAGCGACTCGACGACAATATCCTCGATGTCCAGGTCATCGAGGCAGATGGCGACCGAGCAGATGTCAACGACGGAGTCGACGGCGCCCACCTCGTGGAACATGACGGTCTCGGGCGTTTTGCCGTGAGCCTTGGCCTCGGCGGCGGCGAGCGCGGTGAAGATGGTGAGCGCGCGTCGCTTGGCGCCATCGCTTAGCTGCGAATTCTCGATAATTTCCGTGACGTCGGCTAGCGAGCGGTGATGATGGTGGTGGGTGTGGTGATGGTCCTCGTGGCCATGACCGTGGCCCTCATGGTCATGCTCGTGGCAGTGCTCGTGTTCGTGTCCGCCATGATCATGATGGTGATGCTCATGCTCGTGCGTGTGCTCGCCAGCTGCTTCGTTGCTGTAGAGCCAGGCCATGTCGTGATCATGGTTCTCGAGCTCCTCTGCCAGCTGAACGTCAAAGTCGCAGGCGTCGATGCCATGCTTGTTTACGCGTGTAACGGCAATCTCAAAGCCGTCGACCGGCAGCGTGGCGAGCTGTTCGCGCAGGTGCTCCTTGCTGGCGCCCAGGTCGAGCAAGGCCGCGACGGTCATGTCGCCGCTGATGCCCGAGGTGCCGTCGATGATAAGCGTGTGCTGATGGTTGGACATGAAATGCTCCTTAGCGGGCGCAGGGCGTGCCGGCGCTCAGATGATTGATAAGACTTGCCTGGTAGGCGGCACCAAAGCCGTTGTCGATGTTGACAACCGAAACGCCGCTGGCGCAGGAGTTGAGCATGGCGAGCAGCGCGGCTACGCCGCCAAAGCTTGCGCCATAGCCCACACTGGTGGGGACGGCGATGACCGGACAGCTCACCAGGCCGCCGACAACGCTCGCCAACGCGCCCTCCATGCCGGCGATGGCGATGACCACCTGCGCCTGTGCAAGTTCCTCGGCATGCGCGAG
The DNA here is from genome assembly GCA_900552385.1 of uncultured Collinsella sp. Taxonomy (GTDB): domain Bacteria; phylum Actinomycetota; class Coriobacteriia; order Coriobacteriales; family Coriobacteriaceae; genus Collinsella. The sequence goes on from URZI01000001.1 coordinate 193,452, forward strand.
CAGGCGGTGCAGGCCGGCAACACCCACGTCGTAGAGGCGGTCGACCTCGTTGCCATAGAATTCGGCCGTCAACGCGGCTTCCTCGGCGACGGGCAGGTCGCTCGTGCCGGCGCAGGCGACGACAACGCGTCCGTTGCCGGTGGGGGAGGGCTTGCCACCAACCAAGGCGAGCTGGGCGTCCGGGGCATATCCCAGGTCGATGTCGTTGCCAAGAAGCTCAGCGGTGTGCGCGGCTTTTTCGGCATCTAAGCGTGTGACCAGGATGCGCTCCTGGCCTGCATCGAGTAATGCTTTGATAATGGCGGCAATTTGCTCGGCGGTTTTACCGGCACCGTAGACAACCTCGCCGGCTCCCTGGCGCACTCCGCGCGAAAGATCGAGCTGCGCAAAGCCCAAATCGGCGGTCGGAGCCGTCTGGATGCGCGTAAGGGCATCGGCAGGGGTGACTGATCCGCCGGCAACATCGCTCAGCAGCTGCTCAAGATCTCGCTTATCCATATATGTTCCCTTCGACGGCGCAAAGTCTAGCACTCAAAGGGTGTGTTTCCGAACACTAAGACAAAATTGTTCGGAAACTATAGGACAGACTGATTCAATTGTTGGACGGATCGGCTAGTCGCGCAGGATGATGTCCATGGCGAGCATCAGGTTGCGCTCGTCGATGGTAAACGGGGCTGCCTCGCGCGTCTTGGGCTTGGCGCAAAACGCGATGCCCGTGCCCGCGGCCTGGATCATGGGGATGTCGTTTGCCCCGTCGCCAATAGCGACCGTGTGGGCCATGTCGACGCCGCACTCAACTGCCCAGTCCAGCAGCTGGATGAGCTTGGACTCCTTGGTCACAATGTCGGCAGCCAACTTACCGGTGAGCTTGCCGTCCATGACTTCCAGGCGGTTGGCCAGGCAAAAATCGATACCCGCGGCGGCTACGATCTTATCGGCGACCTCGTGAAAGCCGCCGCTTACCACGCCGACCTTCCAGCCCTTGCTGTGCGCCGAGCGCACAAGCTCCAGTGCGCCGGGGGTAAATGTCACACGCTCAAAGGTGCGCTCGAACACGCTCTCGTCCAGGCCGGCGAGCAGTCCCACGCGCTTCTCGAGCGCTTGCTTAAAGTCCAGCTCGCCGCGCATAGCGCGCTCGGTGATTTGCGCAACTTGCTCGCCCACGCCTGCCTCCTCGCCCAACAGGTCGATGACCTCCTGGTTGATGAGGGTGGAGTCGATATCCATAACAATGAGGCGTGCGGTCATGAGGGGCCTTTCCGAGTGCAGTTGTATTGGGGCACATTGTCGCACGTGACGAGCGCGGGCGGGTGCCGCGGTGCGTCAATTGTTTCGTCTCCGTCAAGTCTTTGGGCAGGAGTCACTTTTCCGTGGCACATCGACACAGGTGCGATAAGATAGAACGCCATGTCTGGCTGCGCGGTTTACGCAGGCTGGGCAAATCTGTACGACGCCGCCCGGAACGACACGGGGCGGCACAGATCCATAAAGGAGGATCACTGGTATGAGCCAGACCCGTCCCATCGACGAGCATTCCATGCACACCCGTACCTGCGGCGAGCTTCGCCGCGAGAACGTGGGCGAAGAGGTCACCCTCACCGGTTGGGTGAGCCGTCGCCGCGACCACGGCGGCCTTATCTTCTGCGACCTTCGCGACCGCGAGGGCATCACGCAGCTCACCTTCGACCCCGAGCATTCCGACGGCGACGCCTTTAAGATCGCCGAGACCATGCGTCCCGAGTGGCCCATCAAGATCCACGGCGTCGTGCGTTCCCGTGGTGAGGAGACCACCAACGCCAAGCTCGCGACCGGCGAGATCGAGGTCCTGACCGACCACGCCGAGGTGCTCAACACTTCCGTCACCCCGCCGTTCCAGATCGAGGACGGCATCGAGACCAGCGAAGACACCCGTCTGCGCTATCGCTATCTGGACCTCCGTCGTCCCGAGATGATGGCCAACCTCAAGCTGCGCTCCGACTTTACCTTTGCCATTCGCGAGGCGCTGCACAACCGTGAGTTCATGGAGGTCGAGACGCCCTCCCTGTTCAAGTCTACGCCCGAGGGCGCCCGCGACTTCATCGTCCCCAGCCGCATCCAGCCGGGCAACTTCTACGCCCTGCCGCAGTCCCCGCAGCTTCTGAAGCAGCTGCTCATGGTCGGTGGCGTCGAGCGCTACTACCAGGTTGCCAAGTGCTTCCGCGACGAGGACCTGCGTGCCGACCGTCAGCCCGAGTTCACCCAGGTCGATATCGAGATGTCCTTCGTGGACCAGAACGACGTTATGAGCTCGCTCGAAGAGGTCCTGGCCGATGCCTTCGGCCGCATGGGTGTCGAGATGCCCACGCCGCTGCGTCGCATGAACTACTGGGAGGCCATGGACACCTATGGCTCCGACAAGCCCGATACCCGCTATGGTATGCACCTGGTCGACCTGACCGACATCTTTGCCAACTCCAAGTTCAAGGTCTTTGCGACTGCCGCAAACGAGGAGGGTTCTGTCGTCAAGGCCATCAACGCCAAGGGCGCCGGTGCCTGGGCACGTGCCAAGATCGATAAGCTTGCCGGCGTGGCTTCCACGTTTGGCGCCAAGGGCCTGGCATGGATCGCCTTCCGCGAGGACGGCTCCATCAACAGCCCCATCGTCAAGTTCTTCTCGGACGAGGAGATGGCGGCTCTGCGCGAGCGCATGGACGTCGAGCCCGGCGACCTTGTGATGTTCGCCGCCGGCCCGCGCCTGCTCTCCGACGAGATCCTGGGCGGCATGCGTTCCCACATGGCCAACGCGCTCGAGATCAAGCGCGAGGGCCACGACTTCCTGTGGGTCGTCAACTTCCCGCTGTTCCATTGGGACGAGGATCGCAAGGCCTATGCTGCCGAGCATCAGCCCTTTACCCTGCCGACCGAGACCGACATCGCCAAGATCGAGGCCGATCCGCTGGCAGCCGGTTCGTGCACCTACGACTTTGTCATGGACGGCTTTGAGGCCGGCGGCGGCGGTATGCGTATCCACAACGCCGAGATGCAGATGTCCATGCTCAAGCTCCTGGGCTTTACCGAGGAGCGCGCCGAGTCTCAGTTTGGCTTCCTCATGGAGGCCCTCAAGTTTGGTGCGCCCCCGATGGGCGGTTTCGCTCTGGGTCTGGACCGCGTGTGCATGCTGCTCACCGGTTCCGACTCCATCCGCGACGTCATGGCGTTCCCCAAGACGGCCAGTGGCTCCGACCTTATGTCGGGTGCTCCGAGTGCCGTTTCCGGCGCCCAGCTCAAGGACGTCAGCCTGCGCCTGATGTAGGCAAGCGGCTACATATTGCTTGCAACGAGGGAAGGACGTGTGCCTTCCCTCGTTTTTTATGCGCCGAGATTGTGAGGGTATATAGGGTGACCGGGCGTCGCGGAAAGTGCGTCCCGGAATCTGGGTCCAGAACGGGTCGCGCTTTCCCAAAGGGGGTCCTCTGGGAAAGCGCGACCCAGAATTCGGCAAAATAATGGGGCACAGTTTCCGGTTGAGCTGTCTAACGGAAACTGTGCCCCAGAATGAGCGCTCAAAACGGGATAGACTTTCCGCAACAACTGTCTGGCGGAAAGCCCGGCCCAGTTTCTTATAGCGAGTCTCTCTGGATTAGCTGCATGCGCATCACGGAGGTGGTGGGCTCGGCGCCCTTGATCATGTCGAGCGCAATGTTGGCGGCCATGTGGCCTTCTTCGCGCAGGGGCTGGCGGACGGTCGTGAGCGCGGGGACGCAGCGCGTCGCAATCTCGTGATCGTCGAAGCCGACGACAGAAACGTCCGCCGGAACGGATAGGCCTGCCTCGTTGAGTGCGGTGATGACGCCAGCCGCGATACGGTCCGATCCGCAGAGCACGCCATCGAAAGCCATCTCGCGCGCGAGGATCTGGTGCATGGCCTGATAGCCGTCTCCGCTGTTCCAGCCGGTATAGATAACGTTTGCGTCTGGGAGGTCTTCGCCCAAGACGGCGCGGTAGCCGCGCAGGCGGTCGACAACAGCGGGGTTGTCTTGCGGTCCCAACACGGCGACGATATCTTTGCGCCCGCGATCCTTCATGGCGAGTGCCGCAAAATGTCCGCCCTCTTCGTCGTCAGAGTAGACCGTCGAGAACACATCGCGATAGGGATGACCCTCGAGCTGGCCGCACAACACGGTGGGCACGCCCAGCTCGCGCAGCACCTCGAGCAGCTCGCTGCCCTTGTAGGGGGAGACGTCGATCACGGCGTCGAACGAGCGGCGCTCAAAGTGCTCGCGTGCGCGGTTGCGCTCATGCGTAGAAGACGCCTGCAAGATAACGGGCAGATAGGACGACTCCGACAGTTCCTCGGTAATGCCGCTCAAAAACTCGCTATAGGTGGGGTCGCTGAAGAGTTCACTCAGGGGCTCGGTCACGAGCACGGCGATGATTTCCGTGCGCCCGACAGCGAGCGCTCGGCCACGAGCGTTGGGGACAAAATTGACTTCCTTGGCCGCCGCCCGGACGCGCTTTTTGGTTTCCTCGCTAATGCGGGGCGAATCGTTGAGGGCGCGCGATGCCGTGGAGCGCGACACGCCGGCAGCTGCGGCAACCTCGGCAAGCGTAGGTGCGGTGCGAACTGGTTGGGTCATGGCGCCTCCTGGAAAATGCGGTCGATGTTGTCACTGATACGGGCTAGTGCGGATACAGCTTACTATAGTGCGCCTGAACAGCGTTCATGATATCCGGTGACCGGTGTCGTTTTGCAACCAAGCCGAAATCGAATACGTCTCGTGTGGGTGAGACGTTAGCGGGCGTGGCGGTTGCCTACGAGCTTGAGAACGATGTTTTGCGCCGAGTTTCGATACTCAGGGTGACATAAGTGCCGCGGTTGTACAACCGGTTGCACCGTTAATCCGGCCAAATCGACCGTTCAGCGGACAACCGGTTGCACAGCTTTTTGCATCGCCCGTAAGATAAGGACAACCGGTTGCACAAGAATCACTACGATGATGAAGGAGCATCACCATGGACGCCATTAACGATTGGGAAAACCAAGCGCTCACCCACAGGAACCGCCTGGCACCCCATGCGTACTTTATGGGTTACGAGACCGCCGATCTCGCTGCAACGTATAGCCGCGAGCTGTCGCGCGGGTTTGTCCAACTGTCCGGCTCGTGGCAGTTCCGCCTCTTTGAGGGCCCAGCTGCCGTCTCCAACGAGGAACTCTCCACGTACAAGCCCGAGTGGGATCACGTGGAGGTTCCGCACCTGTGGCAGGTGGACGGCTATGGCAACCTTGCCTATACCGACGAGGGCTTCCCGTTCCCGGTGGATCAGCCGTTTGTTCCCTCCGATGACCCCACGGGCGTCTACCAGCGCATCGTCAACCTTCCCGCTGTTCCTGCCGGCGCTCGCGAGATCATTCGCTTCGACGGCATCGAGAGCTATGGCGAGCTGTACGTCAACGGTCAGTTTATCGGCATGACCAAGGGCTCGCGCCTGTCCGCCGAGTTCGACGTGACCGACGCACTTGTCGAGGGCGACAACCTTTTTGCGGTTAAGGTCTTGCAGTACAGCGATGGCAGCTACATCGAGGACCAGGATATGTGGTGGGCCTCGGGCATCTTCCGCGACGTGTACCTTATGCAGCGTCCCGCCGCGCATCTGGTAGACTTTAGGTTCCGCACGCACCGCGAGGGCGATGCCGCTCTGATCACGCTCGATACGGTTGCCGAGGGTGCAAGCCACGTCGTGTATACGCTCAGCGATGGCGAGAACGTGGTGGCTACGGGTGAGTGTGTCGACGGCCATGCCGAATGCAGCGTGACCGATGCCCACTTCTGGAACCCCGAGGACCCCTTCCTCTATGACCTTACGTTTGAGGTCTACGACGGTGACGAGGTCAGCGAGTACGTTCCGCATCGCCAGGGTCTTGCCGAGGTGACGGTCGAGGGCAATCATATCTACCTCAACGGCACTTACTTTAAGATGCATGGCGTCAACCGCCACGATCACGACGATCACAAGGGTCGCGCCGTGGGCCTCGATCGCATGCGCCGCGACCTGGAGCTCATGAAGCAGCACAACATCAACGCGGTGCGCACGTCCCACTACGCCAACGACCCGCGCTTTTACGAGCTGTGCGACGAGTATGGCATCATGCTGGTCGCCGAGACCGATATGGAGAGCCACGGCTTCGAGAATATCGGCAATATCGCCCTGGTCACCGACGACCCGGCATGGGAGCCGGCCTACGTCGACCGTATTGGGCGCCTGGTGATGCAGGAGCGCAACCACGCCTGCATCATTATGTGGTCGATGGGCAACGAGAGCGGCTATGGCTGCAACATCCGTGCAATGTATGCCAAGGCTCACGAGCTCGATGGTCGTCCGGTCCATTACGAGGAGGACCGCAACGCCGATACCGTTGATGTCATTTCCACGATGTACTCCCGTGTTTCGCAGATGAACGACTTTGGCGAGCATCCGTTCCCCAAGCCGCGCATCAACTGCGAGTACGGTCACTCCATGGGCAACGGTCCCGGGGGCCTGTCCGAGTACCAGGAGGTCTTCGATCGCTGGGATTGCATCCAGGGCCAGTTTATTTGGGAATGGTGCGACCACGGTCTGGCTGCTGTGACCGAGGACGGCGTTGCCTACGATATGTATGGTGGCGACAACGGCGATTACCCCAACAACAGCAACTTCTGCATCGATGGCATGGTGTTCCCTTGGCAGCAGCCGAGCCCGGGCCTCACTGAGTATGGCCAGGTCATCTGCCCGGTTCGCATGGCCTACGATGCCGAGGCGGGCGAGCTGACCGTCACCAACAAGCGTTGGTTCACCACTCTCGAGGATGTTTGCCTGTCGGCCGAGACCCTGGTGGACGGCGACGTGGTCAGCCGCAAGACGCTCGTGCCCGGTGCGGTTGCCCCCGGCGAGTCCGTCCATCTGCCACTGGTAATTCGCGAGGCCGCAGTGGGCGAGACCCTGCTGACCGTGCACGCCTACACTATGGCGGCTCACGTCTGGTGCGAGCCGATGTTCCAACTGGGTGTAAGCCAGTTTGCCATCGCAAACCATCCGGCGCCGGCCATCGCCGCCCCCGCTCGTCCTGAGCTTACGGTCGAGGAGACCGAGCAGGAGATCCGCATTCACTCCCTCAACGGCGAGCTGACCTTCAGCAAGGTAAACGGCACCGTGAGCGAGTGGAAGGCATCCGGCCGCGACGTCATGGCCTCTGGCCCCCAGGTTGGTTTTTGGCATCCGCTCGTCGACAACCACGCCCAGGAGTACGACTCCCTGTGGAAGGACAACTTCATCGATGTAATGCAGACGTCCACCCGCAAGGTTTCTTGGAAGCAGGACGGCAATGCGGTCGCCGTTACCGTGAGCCAACGCATTGCTCCTCCCGTCCGTGCGTTCGGCATGCGCGTCGAGCTTGTCTACACCGTGCTTCCGAGCGGTCGCGTCGACCTCAAGGTTTCCGGCGAGCCCTACGGCGATTACTCGGATATCATCCCGCGCATCGGCATCTCCTTTGAGGTCCCCGGTTGCGATCGTGCCGTCGAGTGGTATGGCCACGGCCCGGGCGAGAACTATCCGGACTCGCTGCGCGCCAACCCGGTCGGTCATTACCGCACTACGGTCGACGACATGTTCACGCCCTACGTTATGCCCCAGGACTGCGCCAACCGCGAGGGTACCCGCTGGGTCGCCCTGCGCTCCAGCCACGGTGACGGTCTGGTCGTGACGCGTCCGAGCGACGCCGCTTCCAATCCGTTCTCGTTCTCCGCATGGCCCTATAGCTGCGAGGCTATCGATAGCGCCAAGCATGTCTACGATCTTGTCCCGGGCGACACGGTTACGGTCAACATCAACGACCAGCTGCTCGGCCTTGGCTCGAACTCTTGGGGCTCCGAGGTGCTCGATTCCTATCGCACCCGTTTTGAGAGCTTCAGCTTTGAGGTGTCCCTGCGACCGCTGACGTCTGCCGATCTGGCTCAGGCGCTGGCACCCATTAAGGAGGCATAAGTCATGCATATCTTTAACTCGCGTGCCGATTTCGACGCCCAGATGAAGTCCGTCAAGAAGTGGATGCGTACCGGTCAGGCACTCGACGGCGTTTCTGAACTGCAGCACGATGTGGCGTACTCTATCGGCGACTCGCTGGTGTATTGGTGGGTGAACGCCCACGAGGCGGCTACTGCCGATCTGGTCGGTCACCGTCGCTACCATGCCGTGCTCGCCCCGCTCGACGGCAATCTGACCGTTGAGGTGGCTTCCAAGGCCGATCTTACCTGTACGCGCGCCTACAGCGATATCGATGATCGCGAGCGCTTTGAGGGTACGGGGGAGACCGTGACGATTCCCGCCGGCGGCGTTGCCGTCGTCGAAATTGACGAGGCCTACCGTGTCGTGGCCGATGCCACGGATCCCCGCGTCGTGGTACTGCACGTGACAGTCGAAGGTTATTCCTTCCCCAACAAGTAGTATTCGTCCGCCTGGACGTTTGCTTCGCGCCGTTAAGGGGGATGGCTTTGTTGACTCCCTTTTCCCCATTCCCCTTAGCAGGTGCGCCATCCGTGTTTGCACTTGCAGCTCGGACGGTTTTAGATGACATTTAACAGATGATTGGGAGGGCTTATGAGCTCTGAAAAACGAGGAACGATTGGTTCGTTCGCTCTGCTGGGCATGACGGTCGCCGCCGTGTTCGGTATCAAGAACATCATCAACAACAACGCGGCCATCGGCTTGGCAGCTGCGCCGTCGTTCTTCTTCGCCACGCTTTTGTACTTTGTCCCCTATACCCTGGTTACCGCCGAGTTCGTCGGCCTCAACAAGGACTCAGAGTCTGGCGTGTACGCATGGGTTAAGACCTCGATGGGTGGTCGCTGGGCGTTCCTGACGGCATTTAGCTACTGGTTCGTTAACCTGTTCTTCTTTGCGTCCGTCCTGCCCAACGTCATCATCTACGCGAGCTACGTGTTCTTTGGTGCCAACGCCGAGCTTTCGCAGCTGTGAATCACCATTATCGAGATCGTCGTCTTTGCTATCGCCACGTGGGTTTCGACCAAGGGCGCTAAGTGGATCGGCTCCATTTCCTCCTTCGGTTCGACCGCGGCTCTCGGCCTGACCGCCGTGTTCATCCCGCTGTCCCTGGCTGCTGCCTTTGGCGGCGTTGAGTTCGCTACGGCTCCTACTCCCGCTAACATGGCTCCCGACATGAGCAACTTCGCAACTGCGTGGGGCTTCTTCGGTACGCTTGCCTGGATCATCCAGGGCGTTGGCGGCGCTGAGTCTGTCGGCGTGTTCCTTAACGACCTTAAGGGTGGCGTCAAGGCCTTCGTGCGCACCGTCGTTATCGCCGGCCTGACCATCGGCCTTCTGTATGCAGGCGCTTCGCTGCTGGTCAACCTATTCATCCCCGAGGGCGGCGTTGCCATCTCCACCGGTATCTTCGACGTATTCGGCGCTGTCTTTGCCCACTTTGGCATTCCCATGGAAGTGTCTACGCGCGCCATCGGCTTGATCCTTCTCGCCGCCACGCTGGGCTCCCTCATGATGTGGACCTCTGCTCCCATCAAGGTTTTCTTCACCGAGATCCCCAAGGGCGTCTTTGGTAGCAAGATCGTCGAGCTCAACGAGCATGGCATTCCTGCCCGCGCTGCTTGGCTGCAGTTCGCCATCGTCGTCCCCATCCTGATCATCCCGGCCCTGGGCTCCGGTAACCTCGACGACCTGCTCATGATCGTCACCAACATGACGGCTGCCACCGCTCTGCTCCCGCCGCTGCTGATCCTGCTTGCCTACTTTATGTTGCGCAAGAACTTCGACGCTGCTCCCCGTGGCTTCCGCATGGGTTCGCGCACCTTTGGCCTGGTCATTGCTGCATTCCTGCTTGTGGTCTTCTGCTTCGTGCTTATCTGCGGCACCATTCCGCTCGATCAGCCTCTGTGGCTGACGCTGGTCTACAACGTCGGCGGCGTGGTTGTCTTCCTGGGCCTTGCCGTGATGTGGTACAACCGCTACATCAACCGCCTGCGCGAAACCGATCCCGAGGCTGCTGAGAACGAGCTTCGCCCCTCCGTCCTCGACATGATGGAGTAGCGGCTAGGATTAATCTACGGCTGTGGAATAAATCGATTCCCTTTCCTAAGGAGGGGCCTTACGAGGCCCCTCCTTTTGTGTTTTGGAGCATGGTTTTGGACCCTGTGGGCAAAAAATGCCAAATATGAGTACTGTTGCAAAAGAGGTGTCATATTTTTCGGCCTGTTCTGAGCGAAAATGGGCTCAAAATCAATTTATCTAACCCCCTATAGACGCGATTCGATGGCTTCCAAAACATTAAAATCGGCCAAATCGGCCAATTTGCTCTCAATTCTGCTGCTACTAAATTTGTGACAGTACTCATATTTGCCACTTTTTGTCCACGGGGTGTCCGAAAGGGTCCTCGACAAGCATCTAACGCTACAATAACTACCACATGGCTGGGTTTGCCAGCCGAATGTACGATGTCGTGGGAGGGGACATGGTCGAGTTTACAAAGACGATTAAAGATCCGTTGGGATTACATGCCCGCCCGGTTGCGCTGCTCTATGACATCATTGCCAAGCATCGTTGCGACGTGTCAGTCAGTATCGGCGATCGCCACACGAATGGCCGCGATGTCATGGGACTCATGGCTCTCTACGGCGAGTGCGGCGAGGACATCATCTTCCGCGTTTCGGGCGTAGACGAGGCTTCCTGCGTTACGTCGATCAGAAATCTCTCACTCTAAGCATGATAGGGCGTGGTAAAGGATGGTCCTTTGCCGTGCCCTTTTGTTTCGTATAGGAAACTTTTTCGAAATCTGAATGGGGACCCTTTCCAAAAAGTTAACCACGTGTTAGTTTACTAAAGCGAACATAGGCGTGGTTAACTTTTACCGCGTCGATGTTGAGGACGAACTGACGTTAGGAGCCACTCATGTCTTGCGGACCGCAGATGCCGGCCATGCCGCTTTCGATGGTAAAAGCGGGCGAAACCGTGCGCGTGTCTCGTGTAAAGGGCAATGAGGACATGAAACACCACCTCAAGGACCTCGGCTTTGTCGAGGGCAACGAAATCCACGTGGTGAGCTCGAGTGGCGCCAATATCATCGTCACGGTGCTGGGCGCACGCTTTGGCATCGATTCCAAGGTTGCCATGCACATCATGACCGTCGGTTAGTCCGCAGCATTTCATAAAAACCGAAAGGGGGACAAGAGGATGAAGACGTTGGGTGACGTTAAGGTGGGCGAGAGCTCCACCATCGTCAAGCTTCACGGTGAGGGTGCGCTTCGCCGCCACCTTATGGACCTGGGGCTCATCAAGGGCACGTCGTTTAAGGTCGTGAAGGTTGCACCGCTCGGTGATCCGGTCGAGATCAACGTGCGCGGCTACGAGCTTTCCATCCGCAAGGAGGAGGCGGCCGTCGTCGAGGTCCAGTAAGGGCCGGCGGCGCATATTTCTGCAGGTAAAGTTAGGTATTTCTAACTTAATGCTGCAACTTTGAAGCACATTATCCAGCCTGCGCGGAGAAAGCAGCGCGGGCACACAAGGAAGAAGGATTGAATGGCGGATTCTCAGATCCATGTCGCGTTGGCGGGTAACCCCAACTGCGGCAAGACCACGCTTTTCAACCTGATCACCGGCGCCAACGGCTACGTTGGCAACTGGCCCGGCGTCACGGTTGAGAAAAAGGAAGCCAAGCTCCTAAGCGACAAGAACGTTACCATTACGGACCTCCCCGGCATCTACTCGCTTTCCCCCTACAGTCCCGAGGAACAATGCTCGCGCGATTACCTCATGAGCGGAGAGCCCGATGTTGTCGTCCAGGTGGTCGACGCCACCAACCTCGAGCGCAACCTGTACCTGGCGCTTCAGGTTATCGAGACTGGTCTGCCCGTGGTCGTTGCCCTCAACATGGCCGACTTGGTCGAGAAGAACGGCGACAAGATCGACACGGACAAGCTCTCCAAGAAGCTCGGTTGTCCGGTCATGATGATCTCGGCTCTTAAGAACAAGGGCATCAAGGAGCTCTTCGAGCAGGTAAAGAAGTCTGCTGCTTCCAAGGGCCAGGTGCCGGAGCACAAGTTCGATTCCTCCATCGAGGACGTTCTGGACCACATCGAGAACAACCTGCCGGCGAGCGTTCCCGCCAACAAGCGTCGCTACTACGCTGTCAAGCTGTTTGAGCGTGATGCGGACGCCTGTAAGCTCATCAACCTCACCAAGGAGAAGGCCGCTCGCGTTGAGCAACTGGTCGCCCAGTGCGAGCAGGATTGCGACGACGACGCCGAGTCCATCATCACCGGTGAGCGCTATGGCGTCATCGCGCACATCATTGACGAGTGCCTCACCAAGGCTCCGGCCAAGATGAGCACTTCCGAGAAGATCGACCGCGTGGTTACCAACCGTATCCTGGGCCTGCCGATCTTTGTGGTCATCATGTTCTGCGTGTACTACATCGCCGTTTCCACCCTGGGCGGCACGGTGACCGACTTCACCAACGACCAGCTCTTTGGTACCGACGGTTGGTATGTGCTCGGTCAGGGCCGCGACGCCTACGATGAGGCTGTCGAGGCCGCGGGTGACGACGCCGACTCGGTCGACCCGGCGCAGTATGGCCCGTATGTTCCGGGTATTACCACCATGGTCCACGACGCGCTTGTGGCGGGTGGCACCGAGGACGGTGGCCTGGTCGATTCGCTGGTCTGCGACGGCATCGTCGGCGGTCTGGGCGCCATCTTCGGCTTTGTGCCGCAGATGTTCCTGCTGTTCGTCATGCTGTCCTTCCTGGAGGACTGCGGCTACATGGCTCGCGTCGCCTTCATCATGGACCGCGTGTTCCGCCGCTTTGGCCTGTCCGGTAAGTCCTTCATCCCCATGCTCGTGTCCTCGGGCTGCGGCGTCCCCGGCGTCATGGCCACCAAGACCATCGAGAACGAGAAGGACCGTCGCATGACGGTCATGACCACCACGTTCATCCCCTGCGGCGCCAAGTTGCCGATCATCGCCCTGCTCATGGGTTCCATCATCGGCGACTCTTCCACCACCGCCGCGTGGATCAGCCCGCTCTTTTACTTCCTGGGCGTCTTTGCCGTCATCGCTTCGGGCCTGATGCTCAAGAAGACCAAGCTCTTCGCCGGCCGCCCGACGCCGTTCGTTATGGAGCTTCCTGCCTACCACTTCCCGGCGATCCGCTCTTGGGCGCTGCACGTGTGGGAGCGCTGCTGGGCCTTTATCAAGAAGGCCGGTACGGTCATCTTTGCGTCCACTGTCGTGGTTTGGTTCCTGTCCAACTTTGGTAGCTACAACGGTTCCTTTGGCTTCCTGCCCGCGATGGACGGCATCCCCGAGGAGTTCATGGACTACTCCGTGCTTGCCATGCTCGGCAACCTGGTCGCTTGGATCTTCGCCCCGCTCGGCTTTAGCACCTGGCAGGCAACCGCGCTGACTGTCTCTGGCCTTGTCGCTAAGGAGAACGTCGTCGCCACCGCCGGATCGCTGCTGTCCGTCGCTGACGCGGGCGAGACCGACCCGAGCCTGTGGACCGCGTTTGCCGGCATGTTCCCCACCATGGGCGCTTGCGTTGCCTTTGGCGCGTTCAACCTGCTGTGCGCTCCGTGCTTTGCCGCCATTGGCACCATCCGCAACCAGATGGATTCCGGCAAGTGGTTCGCGATTGCCATCGGTTACGAGTGCGCCTTTGCTTGGGTGATCGGCCTGTTCATCAACCAGTTCTACAACCTGCTTGTTCTGGGCCAGTTTGGCTTCTGGACGGTTGTGGCTATCGTGCTGCTGGTTGCGATGCTCTTCCAGATCTTCCGTCCCATGCCCAAGCATGCATGGACCGACGAGGACGAGACCAACGCTGCTTCCGCCGCAGTTTCCGCGTAAGTCCGAATAAGGATTAACCCCTTTCCATGAGCCCGGGTGTCCCAGCGACACTCGGGCTTTTTGGTGCAATGGGGGACAGATTGCTTTGCTCCAGAAGTTAAGATGTGGCGTTTCCGCAGATAAACCCGACCAAAATAAACCTGTCCCTTTTTGGTAGGTGGAGAATGGGGTAAAGTAAGTGATGGTTAACTAGAGGAGGCTTGCTATGGCACCTATCGATATTGTTGTGCTGGCTGTTATCGGCATTGCGTTTGTCGCGGTATGCGTGCGCATCTACCGCAAGGGCACCTGCGCCGACTGCGCTCAGGGTGGCGTTTGCACGGGGCATTGCTCCAACAAAAAGACGTGCGCTGCACTTAAGGGCGTAGACAAAATCGCCGAAGACTTGGGTCGCGGTATCAAATAAGGTCCAGACATCCAAGCGCCTCGCGAGCATCCGTTCGCGGGGCGCTTTGCGCATTTGAGGGAGAGCACGGCGAGTCGAAGAGTATTTTTGGGGTATCGTTAACTGGACTATTAATTGGCAACTTATCTATAACGGAGTAACCGCATGAGCGCTCGCGTAACCATGAAGGACATAGCCGCCGAGCTTGGCGTTTCCATCAATACCGTGCACAAGGCCCTGACGGGAAAGGTCGGCGTGAGCGAATCCGTGCGCGCCAAGGTGAACACTAAGGCCGAGGCCATGGGCTATCACCGCAACACAAGTGCCTCAAGCCTGCGCCGCAAGGATATCAATCTGGTGTTTTGCCTGCCCCGCGCATCGCGCGAGGGAGCGTACTTTTTCCGTTACCTGTGGGAAGGCTGCAATCGCTTTGAACAGGAGGTCATCGACCGGGGCATTACGGTTGAGCGCGTTGAATTTGGCGTGGGCGGCTACGCTGATGCACTCGAGCAAATCGACGAGCGTCTGCAGGTGGGCGAGAAGATTGATGGCTTGCTCGCCTATGCGCCGGGCGACGATCGTGCGACTGAGCTTTTGGGGCAGATCGCCGAGGCGGGCGTGACGATTGAGCTTGTCGACGGCGACCGTCCGCATTTGAATCGTTTGGGTGCGAGCTTGGCCGATTATTCGACGGCAGGCAGCCTTATGGCCGAGCAGGCGGCAAACCTGGTCCATGCTTCTGGGGCCGACGCCCGCGTGCTCCTTTTGACAGGCGACCCATATACCGATTCGCACTATCTAACCGCCCGCGCCTTCCACAATTACCTGCGCGAACGTGATATTCCATGGCAGGTTGAGGATCTTGCAGGTGCCCATGCGCAAGTCAAACAACTCGAGCATGAGCTCGAAAAGCGCTTGAGTGCGCCGGACGCCCCCGAACTTATCTGTAGCGTTTTTGCCGTTGGTTCCGAAGTGGTTGCCGACGCGCTCGTCTCGACCGGCAAGGCCGGTCAGGTCATGGTGATCGGCAACGACCTGTTTCCCGAAAGTGCTCTGGCCTTGCGCCGCGGTATCTTTACCAATATTGTCTATAAGGACCCGACGAGCCTGGCGTATCGCGGCGCTAAGACGCTGGGCGATTATCTGCTGTGGGGAAGGACACCGACGATGCCCGTCCAGAAGGGTGCCGTCGAGATGGTATTTGCCAGCAATGTCGACCGCTACTGCGAACTTGCGGGTATTTAGCCGATTGAGCAGGTACCCCCTCTTGCGACGTGCATTTTTGGGAGTATTCAGCATTGGCATGCCCTGAATGAGGTGCAGAACGACTGTTTTAAGTGCCCCCGATGGCGTAATTTGCCATCGGGGGCACTTTTTATGCCGATCGGGCACTATCTGCGTTCCAAATAGGACGCTGAGGATGGCGCACGGCGCGCTCCAATGCTGAATACTCCCAAAAATGTACGTCGGGACATGACCCACCTGAGCAAAAGCGCTCAAGTTCGGTGTTCGGGGACGCCAAACAGTCCGCAATACATGCAAGTCACATCCCCAGCAACCGTTGAACGGGCAAAATCTACCGTTCACCCCGTGGTGGTTAGGTGAACGTTCACCTTTTGAGGTGCAATGGATTAGTATAGTGAACGTTCACCTAAAGGATAACGAGCGCGCCGTGCGCCCGCGTTGCCAGCAAAGGGGCTGTTTGATGAAAAACTTTATGGATGATCAGGATTTCCTGCTGAGCACTAAGACCGGCGAGGAGCTGTTCCACAACTTTGCCGAGGGCATGCCCATCGTCGACTATCACTGCCACATTTCTCCTAAGGAGATTTGGGAGGACAAGCGTTTCGAGAACATCACCGAGGTTTGGCTGGGCGGCGACCACTACAAGTGGCGCCTGATGCGTGCCAACGGCGTCGACGAGCGTTTTATCACTGGCGACGCCCCTGCTCGCGAGAAGTTCCAAAAGTGGGCCGAGACCCTGGGTCGCTGCGTTGGCAACCCCGTCTTTGAGTGGAGCCACCTGGAGCTTAAGCGCTACTTTGGCTACGAGGGCGTCCTCAACGGCAAGACTGCCCAGGAGGTCTGGGACCTTGCCAACGCCAAGCTCGCTGAGGCTAGCTTTACCTGCCGTAACCTGATCAAGCAGTCCAACGTCCGCATGATCTGCACTACCGACGACCCCGCCGACAGCTTTGAGTGGCACAAGAAGATTGCCGCCGACGACAGCTTTGACGTTCAGGTCGTTCCCGCCATGCGCCCCGATGCCGCTTTGCGCATCGAGCGCGGCCAGGAGTTTGCCGACTACTGCAAGCACCTTTCCGAGGTTGCCGGCGTTGAGGTCAGCGACTTTGAGGGCATGAAGGCTGCCATTTCCAAGCGCTACGACGTTGCTCACGAGCTGGGCTGCCGCGCCTCCGACCACGCACTCGACTACGTTATGTACGTCCCGGCTACCGCCGACGAGATCGAGGCTATCTTTGCCAAGGGTCTGGCTGCCGAGCCGCTTACCGAGGAAGAGGTCCTCAAGTACAAGACTGCCTTTATGCAGTTCGTTGCCGGCGAGTATGTCCGTCTGGGCTGGGCCATGCAGCTGCACTTTGGCTGCAAGCGCGACAACAACCGCGCCATGTTCGCCAAACTCGGTCCCGACACCGGCTACGACTGCATCTCCAACTACACGCCGTCCGACCAGCTCGCCGATTTCCTCAACTCCATCCAGGAGACCTGCGGCCTGCCCAAGACCATCCTGTACAGCCTGAACCCCATCGATAACACCATGATCGATACCGTCATGGGTTGCTTCCAGGAGGCTCCGACTGCCGGTAAGATCCAGAACGGCTCCGCCTGGTGGTTCAACGACAACGAGGTCGGCATGCGCGAGCAGCTTACGGCTCTGGCTAACGAGGGCGTGTTGGGCAACTTTGTGGGCATGCTTACCGATTCCCGCTCCTTCCTGTCCTATCCGCGCCACGAGTACTTCCGTCGCGTGCTGTGCAGCGTGATCGGCGAGTGGGTCGAGCAGGGCAAGTACCCGGCCGACATGGAGCTGCTGGGCGAGGTTGTGCGTGACATCAGCTACAACAATGCGGTCCGCTACTTTGGCTTTGACCTGGACACCGACGAGGCCTAAGCCCGCATCGAATCACATCGAACCCTGGGCGCCGTTGCCACACGCGGAGCCCCGTTTTGCTTGCACGCTAACAAACATCTAAGGAGACATATAGATGGAGAACATCAGCTACGATGCGCTCGAGAAGATCGGCTACAAGGGCTATTTGCTGCCCAAGGATGCTCCCGAGAAGGTTCTGCAGTTTGGCGAGGGCAATTTCCTGCGCGCCTTCGTCGACCGCTTCTTTGACATGGGCAACGAGGCCACCGGCTGGAACGGCAAGGTCGTCATGGTGCAGCCCATCAGCGGTGCCTTTGGCTTTGCCGACGGTATCAATGCCCAGGACGATCTGTACACCGTGCTGGTGCGCGGCAAGGAGAACGGCAACACGGTTGACGAGTCCCGCGTGATCAGCGCCTGCAGCCGCTGCCTTAACCCGTATCGTGAGGACGACTACCGTGCCATGATGGAGGTCGCTGTCTCCGACGACCTAGAGATCATCGTCTCCAACACCACCGAGGCCGGTATCGCCTATGACCCGTCCTGCAAGGCCGACGACATGCCACCCGCGAGCTTCCCCGCCAAGCTTGCCCAGGTGCTCCACACCCGCTGGGCTGCCGGTAAGCCGGGCGTCATCGTCCTCGCCTGCGAGCTCATCGATCACAACGGCGAGGAGTTGCTGCGCATCATGAACCAGTATGTGAGCGACTGGGGCTGGGAGGACGAGTTTGCGCAGTGGATGGCCAACGACTGCACCGTCTGCACCACGCTCGTCGACACCATCGTACCGGGCCGTATCCGCGACGCATCCGAGGCCGCCGCGGTGGCTGAGCGTCTGGGCTACGAGGATCCCTTCCTGGCCGTGCGCGAGCCCTTCCAGATGTGGGGCATCCAGGGCGACGAGTCGCTTGCCGAGAAGCTTCCCTTTGTGAAGGCTGGTCTTCCGGGTGTCTTTGTGACTCCCGACGTCACCCCGTACAAAAAGCGCAAGGTCCGCATCCTCAACGGTGCCCACACCGCCTTCGTTCCGGGTTCCTGGGTTGCCGGCTTTGATATCGTGCGCGACTGCATGCATGACGAGACCATTCGCGGCTTCATGAACACCATGCTCTACGACGAGGTCATTCCGACGCTTGCCGCCGACTTGGATGTCGAGGACTGCAAGGCCTTTGCCGCCGCCGTCGAAAACCGCTTCGACAACCCGTTTATTGATCATGCGCTGCTCTCCATCTGCCTCAACTCCACGGCTAAGTGGCGCGCTCGCGACCTGCCCACGCTCAAGGACTACGTTGCCGAGACCGGCAACCTGCCCAAGTGCCTGGCGACGAGCCTCGCTACGCTCATCTCCTTCTACACGCAGGAGCTCGTGTCCCGCGAGGGCGACGGCCTGCACCTGCGTCGCTCCGACGGCACCGAGTACACCGCTCAGGACGACGCCTTCGTGCTCGACTTCTACGCCGCCCATGCCGGCGCCGACGATGCCCAGCTGGTGCACGACGTGCTCACCAACGAGCAGATGTGGGGCGAGGACCTTACGCAGATCGCAGGTCTTGAGGAGTTTGTCGTCAGCGCGCTCGCTGTCGTGCGTGCCGAGGGCGCCAAGCAGGCCTTCGCCAACGCTCAGGCGTAAATTTCCGGCGCAGACGCGGGCGCGGGACGGCGTGCCCGCGTCTCGACTTCTGCTCAACCTGTAGGGTTAGGACCATTTGTAATGAATACTATCCAGATCAATCCGGCCGATAACGTGATCGTTGCGCTGTCGCCGCTTGCCAAGGGCACTGCCGTCGCGGTTCCCGGGGTGGGCGAGGTCGTGGCCGTGGAGGATATTCCGCAGGGCCATAAGATGGCGGTGCGCGCGATTGCCGCAGGGGAGGACGTCATCAAGTACGGCCTTCCTATCGGCCATGTGACGGGCGATGTCCAGCCCGGTCAGTGGCTCCACACGCACAATGTGAAGACCAACCTTTCGGGCGAGGTCGAGTACGCCTACAACCCCACGCATCCGGTCGTGGATCCCGTTGAGCCTGAGACCTTTATGGGGTTCCGCCGCGCCGACGGTCGTGCCGCGACGCGTAATGAGCTGTGGATCATCCCCACGGTCGGCTGTGTCAATGAAGTCGCCCGTGCCATGTGTGAGCAGGCCCAGGATCTGGTCGATGGCTCGCTCGAGGGTGTTTACTACTTCCCGCATCCCTTTGGCTGCTCGCAGACCGGCGCCGACCATGTCCAGACGCGTCGTCTGCTGGTGGCGCTCTCGCGTCACCCAAATGCGGCCGGCGTGCTGTTCCTGTCGCTTGGTTGCGAGAACTGCACACACCAGCAGGTGCTCGACGAGCTCGGTGACTTCGATCACGAGCGCGTCCGCTTCCTCACCTGCCAGGACGTTGCCGACGAGCAGGTCGAGGGCCACAAGATTCTGGCCGAGCTGGCAGACCTGGCAAAGCAGTCCAAGCGTGAGCCCATTTTGGCCTCCGAGCTGGTTATTGGTCTTAAGTGCGGCGGCTCCGACGGTCTTTCGGGCATTACCGCCAACCCCACGATCGGTCGCGTGAGCGATATGGTCGTCGCCCGTGGCGGCACGTCGGTGCTTACCGAGGTGCCCGAGATGTTTGGCGCCGAGAGTATTCTGCTCGATCGCTGTGAGAACGAGCAGGTCTTTAGCGCCGCCTCCGACATGCTCAACGACTTTAAGGGCTACTTTATTAGCCACGGCGAGGTTGTCTACGAGAACCCGAGCCCCGGCAACAAGGACGGAGGTATTACCACGCTCGAGGACAAGAGCTGCGGCTGCGTGCAAAAGGGCGGATCTGCCCCCATCGTCGATGTGCTGCCGTATGCCGGCCAGGCAACTAAACACGGCCTGAACATGCTGTGCGGTCCGGGCAACGACATGGTATCCACCACGGCGTTGACGGCTGCCGGCTGCCACGTGATTCTGTTCTCGACCGGCCGCGGCACACCGTTTGGCGCGCCGGCGCCTACGCTCAAAGTGTTCACCAACCAGCGTTTGTGCGACCACAAGGCCAATTGGATGGACTTTAACGCCGGCGTGATTGCCACGGGTGAGCGCACGCTCGACGAGGCCGCCCGCGATTTGTACCAGCTGGTGCTACAGACGGCGAGCGGTAAGCTCACGAGTGCCGAGCGCCGTGGCTGTCACGAGATCAGTATCTGGAAGGACGGCGTCTGCTTGTAGCGGCAAGTGCGCCCAAGCATAGCGCGATGTCATCGGCCCCGTCGGGAGTGTTCCCGGCGGGGCTTTTTCGTTTCGTGGTTAAGTGAATATGTTGGAAAATCCGATAAACGTTCACCTATCTCATGGCTGTCCAGCATGGCACCCTTACCAGCAGAAAATAGGTGTGAGGATCTCAATTGTGTCCGTTCAGCGGTAAAAATCGACCGTTCAAGGATATTATTCAAGTGAACGTTCACCTGTCGTAAGCAATCGCGCATAATCTAACTAAACGTTCACCCTGAACGCTGGGCAGACAGATGTCAGTGTGGACTCCAATGTCTTGCTGCAAGACAATCGAGAAAAGAGAGGGAGCTCGATGACTAATAAGATCGGAAAAAAGCGTAAGATCACATTCTGGACGCGCTTGGGCTTTGGTATGGGCGGTATGCTCAATTCCGGTGCCCTGACCTTTACGCACAGCTACATGGTGCTGTTCCTGTCCACGGAGTGTGGCCTGTCCGCAGGCGAGGCTGCACTGATCAGCTCGTTTGCCATCTATGTCAACGCCATTCTTTGCCCGCTGATGGGCTTTGTGGCCGATAACTTCTATGCCACCAAGATTGGCCGCATCTTTGGTCGTCGTCGTTTCTGGATCTTGCTGGCCATCCCGATGATGATCGCCGAGCCGCTCATCTTCGTGGCTACGCCGTTTGGCTTCCCCTACTACTTTGTGCTGTACCTGATCTACAACGTCGCGTACACGTTCTGCACCGCCAACCTGTCGCCGCTTACCATCGAGATGACCGACGACTTTAAGGAGCGTACGTACCTCACCGGCTACAAGCATCTCTTTGGTAACGCCGCCGGCTTCCTGATGGCTGCACTTGTGGGCTTCGGCTTTGGCACCTTCGGCGAGACCAACCCGTTCAGCTACTTCATCATCGCTACGGTCAACGCTTCGGTCATGGCAATCTCGCTGCTTTGTGTGTACCTGTCCACGTGGGAGCACACCCCCGAGGAGGTCGCTCAGGAGAAGATCGAGAGCGTCGGCGAGGGTATCAAGAAGTTCTTCATCGACGTTATCTCCACCTTCCGCAACAAGTCCTTCCGCAAGGTCCTGTACGCACAGGTCTCCACGAAGCTCGCTGCTGCCTGCTGGTCTGCCTGCCTGTCCTTCTTCATCGTCTACTGCCTGCAGATTCCTAAGTCCTACGAGTCCGTGATGGAGATGCCTGGCAAGGTCGTCGCTATCGTCTGCACCGCCATCTGGGTCGCCCTCATGGCCAAGAAGGGCTTCCACAAGTCTTGGTACCTCGCAAATGTCGGTTGCGCTGCGTGCATCATTGCCTACAACTACTTCGCCTTTGGTCAGATCAACGGCACCTCCACGGTCGCCATCGCCATGATCGCCTACCCCATCATCTTCGCCATCTGGAAGTTCTTCTACGTCGGCTTCCAGTACCTGCCCGATGTTCTGCTCAACTACATCCCCGATGTCGATGAGCTCATCACCCTGCGTCGTCGCGAGGGCATCTACAGCTCCGCGCAGCAGCTCTGCCAGCAGATCGCCCAGGCTATCGCCGTCAACGTGTGGGCTATCGTCCTTGCTGCCTCCGGCTTCATTCAGACCGCCGGCAATAGCGACGCCGTGACCCAGCCCGCTACCGTGCCTTTGTATATCTGCGGCTACATGATCATCGGCTGCGCCGGCTTCTTCCTGCTTGCGGCCGTCCTTGCCCGCGGCATCAAGATCGACAAGGAGCAGTGCGACGTCCTTTGCGACGAGATTCACCGAGTCAAGGAGGGTGGCAAGATGGCCGACGTCAAGCCCGAGGTCAAGGCGCTTTGCGAGGAGCTCTCCGGCTTTAAGTACGAGGACTGCTTTGCCCACAACAACGTTGGCTTCCAGGACGGTAGCGTAACTCCCGCCGAGTAAGGCCGACATATCGTCCAAATCACAGGGCCGTGCCACCGGAATTCCGCCGGCAGGCACGGCCCTTTTTCAACAGCGTACAATTTGCCTTTAGAGCATCTTTTTGAGGGAGAAACCCATGGAGACGAACGTTATCTGGCGCAACGCGCGCGCGGCGGTTATCGAGCTTGACGACGGCGGTTACTTTACCTGCGCCGATACGTGGGAGATCTTTGTCAACGACGAGCCCGCCGGTACCACGAATACGGTCGAGACCTATGTCGACGGCCTGACCCCCGGCAAGCGCAACCTGGTCCGTTTTGTCTGTGGCGAGCGTGAGCTGAGCGTAGGTGTCACCACGCCGGCTGAGCCCTTTACCATCAACGTTCGCGACTGTGGCGCCAAGGGCGATGCCGAGCATGATGACACCACCAACATCCAGGCTGCCATCATGGCCTGCCCCAAGGGTGGCTGCGTGCTGATCCCCGCCGGTAGTTATCGCATCAAGTCTCTCTTCCTTAAGAGCAATATCAACATCGAGCTCGCCGAGGGAGCGGTGCTGCTGGCCCGCCACGATCGTGCCGCGCTTGCCTACATTCCGGGAACGGTCACGGGCAACGAGGGCGCCGGTTATGCCGGTACCGATATGCTGCCTCTGGGCCGCTGGGAGGGGGAGAGCTTCTCGACCTACTGTTCTACCTTTACGGGTCTGGGCGTGCACGACGTGTGCATCTATGGTCGCGGCGCGATCGACGGTCAGACTGATTTTGCCGAGGACAACTGGTGGAACAAGGACTTTAAGAACATCTTCCGCCCCGAGGAGGGCCGCGAGATCGCCCGCCCGCGCATGATCTTCCTGTCCGAGTGCCAAAACGTGAGCCTTGCCGGCTTTACCGTCCGCAACAGCCCGGCATGGAACATCCATCCCGTTCTGTGTGAGCACGTTGATGCGCTTTGCCTGTCCATCGAGGGTCCCAAGAACTCCCACAACACCGACGGCTTCGATCCCGAGAGCTGTGGCTTTGTTCGTATCCTGGGTTGCCAGTTCTCGGTGGGCGACGACTGCATCGCCATCAAGAGCGGCAAACTGGGCATTGAGCCCGAGCTTCGTCCCGCCACGCACGACGTGCTGATCTCGCACTGCTACATGCACGACGGCCACGGCGCCGTGGTGCTGGGATCCGAGGCCGCCGGCGGCATCAAGGACCTCACCGTGAGCAAGTGCCTCTTTGAGCGCACCGACCGAGGCCTGCGCGTCAAGACCCGCCGCGGTCGCGGCAAG
Source organism: uncultured Collinsella sp. (assembly GCA_900552385.1). Lineage (GTDB taxonomy): Bacteria > Actinomycetota > Coriobacteriia > Coriobacteriales > Coriobacteriaceae > Collinsella. The sequence continues at coordinate 217,208 of URZI01000001.1, forward strand.
GACGCCGTCAACGAGGGCATCACCTTTGAGCACATTCGCATGGACGAGGTGCTCACGCCTTTCGTGGTCAATTCGTTCTACTTCTGCGACAAGGACGGCAAGACCGACTACGTTCAGAGCCGCGAGGCGCTGCCCGTCGACGACCGCACGCCCGGGTTTGGCGCCACGACGTTCCGCGACATCGAGGCCACCAACTGCCACGCGGCCGCGGCCTATATCACGGGCCTGCCCGAGAGCAAGGTGACGCGCCTGACATTCCAGGATGTCCATGTGACCTTTGCCGCCGATGCCGAGCCCTTTGTGCCGGCCATGGCCTGTGGCGTGGAGCCGATGGTGCGCCAGGGCATCATCGCGCAGAACGTTGCCGTGCTCGACCTGCAAAACGTGGTGATTGAGGGTCAGGACGGAGATGAGCTGCAGCTCGAGAACGTCGATAAGATTGTCCGTTCCTAGCTGGAATTGATGACCGGGGCCGCATTGCCGAAAAAATCGGCTATGCGGCCCTTGTACCATGCTGCCGCGCTACGCATCATAACGAGAAGGTATACATGCTCAATAAAACGATTTGTGTCGGGGTCGATGGCTCGGATGCCGCGATCTCGTCCTATATTTTTGCTCCCACCGAGGATGCTTATGCCCTAGAACCCCGACCTGCAGTTTTGATTGTGCCGGGTGGGGGCTACGATCATATTTCGCCTCGAGAGGGCGAGCCGGTGGCGCTACGCTTACTTGCGATGGGGTATCAGGCTTTTGTTCTGGACTACTCGGTTGCGCCCGCCACCTATCCGCTTGCATTGCAAGAACTTGCACGGGCGGTCGATACCGTGCGAAGTCATGCGACGGAGTTTTGCGTCGATCCCAATCGAATTACGGTCATGGGTTTTTCGGCGGGTGGACACCTGGTTGGCTTACTCGGGGCGCTTTGGGACAAACCTTGGCTTGCAGAGTCGATTGCGACATCGCCTGAGTCGATTCGGCCTGACGCACTTTGCTTGGGCTATCCGGTCGTAAGCTCGGGGGCCTATGCCCATCGTGGCTCGTTTGAACACCTAACGGGTGCCGATGACGTTTTGGCCCAAAAGTTGTCGATCGAGAACATGGTGGGCGAAGGCTTTCCCCGTACGTTCTTATGGCATACCGCCGAGGATGCATCGGTGCCAGTCCAAAATAGCCTTTTGCTTGCGCAGGCGCTTGCCGATCACGGGATTGGCTTTAGCTTACATATTTTTCCGCACGGAAAGCACGGAGCATCGCTCGCCACGGCCCAAACGGCATTTAAGGGTTGCGCCGAGCATATTCAGCCACAGGTTCAGGGCTGGCCTGAGCAGTTTGCCGCCTGGGAGCGTGATGGACGATGAGCGAAAGTATCTATACGCTGCGCGTTTCGAGGGCTGCGGCAGGAGCGTATCCAACGATTTCCGATGCCTTGGCGGCAACCGATCAACTCTATCCGGACGCCGAGCAGGCGGTGACGATCCATATTGATCCGGGTGAGTACCGCGAGCGGGTCGAGATCCATCGGCCGCATGTGACGTTGGCGGGCGAGACGGCTGACAGCGTGCGCATCGTGGGCAGCCTGGGTGCCAAGATGCCCTCGGAGGACGGCTCGGGTGTCGACGGTACGCTCGGCACGTTTAGGACCTATACCGTTTTAGTCGATGCCGACGACGTGCGGCTCGAGAACCTCACGATTGTCAACGACGCCGGGGATGGTCGCGAGGTGGGACAGGCGATTGCCCTGTACGCCGACGGCGACCGTTTGGTGGTCGACGCCTGTTGTATTACGGGGCGCCAGGACACGCTGTTTTTGGGCCCGTTGCCCCCGCGCGAAGTTAAACCGGGCGGGTTTATGGGGCCCAAGCAGTTTGCGCCGCGCCGGGTGGGCCGTCAGTATTTCCGACGCTGTCGGATTGAGGGCGATGTCGACTTTATCTTTGGCGGCGCGCGTGCCTATTTTGAGGGGTGCGAGATTCGCTCACTCAACCGCGATATGGACGTGAACGGTTACGTGACGGCGGCATCGACGCCCGAGGGAGAGCCGTACGGCTTCGTGTTCCACGGCTGTTCGTTTACAGCTCCGGATGACGTGGCGCCGGATTCGGTCTACCTGGGCCGTCCTTGGCGCGAGTGGGCGCAAACCGTGCTGATCGATTGCTGGCTGGGGCAACACATCAAGCGCGAAGGTTGGTGGGACTGGAATAAGCCGGCGGCGCACGAGAGGGCGCGCTATGTTGGCACAAGTCTGCATGGCCCGGCGGGTGATGCTGCTGGCTGGGCGCCGTGGACGCGCGAACTCGATGCGACGGCCGCTGCCCGGTACGCTCGCGAGCAGGTGCTTGCCGGTGCGGACGGCTGGGACCCCGAGGGCGGCGATGGTGATGCGGTGGAGACCGCCAGTCTTTCTGATAGCGGCCGCACAGTGCATATCGACATCTATTACGAAGACGAACCGGCGCTTCGCGACCGTCTTAAGCGCGAGGGGCGTTCCGCCGCGTTTAAGGGCGCGACGCCCGGTGACTTTGAAGCATGGCAAATTGCGACGAGGGATCGGCTGTTTGACCTGCTGGGCTTATCGATTATGGATCGCGCGCCAATCGAGGTGCGCGAGCTCGATCGAGTGCAGATTGCTGGCGGTATCGTGCGCACCCATGCGATGTTGCAGGTGGAGCGCGACGTTTGGATGCCGTTCTACCTACTGGAGCCGCAGGCGCCCAAGCTCGATGCGCACGGCTGCAAGCGCTGCTATATCTGCCCGCACGGCCACCAGGGCGCAGGCGCCGCAAGTGTTGCGGGCGTAACGGGCGTGCCGGCGGTCGACGATGCCGTACGCAAGTTTAACTACGACTACGGCCTGCGTCTGGCGCGCATGGGCTATGTGACCGTCTGCCCCGATGCACGTGGCTGGGGGAGCCGTCGCGACTGGAAAGGCCAGGGCGACGACGAGAACAGTTATCTGCGCGGGACCTGCCTAAACCAGGCGCGCATGGCGGAGCCGCTGGGTCTTACAGTCGCGGGCCTCAACGCCTGGGACAACATGCGCTTGATTGATTACTTGGAGACACGCGGCGACATTGCCATGGACGACCTGGGCTGCTTTGGTTTTTCGGGCGGCGGATACATGACGTTGTACCTGGCGGCGCTCGACCCACGCGTGCGCAAGGCGTTTGTCTCGGGCTATCTGTACGGTGTCGACGATTCGCTGCTGCATCTCAATGGCAATTGCAGCTGCAACTACACACCCGGACTTTGGCGCTTACTCGACATGGGCGATATTGCCTCGCTCATCGCGCCGCATCCGCTGCTGGTGCAAAGCTGCGAAGAGGATCATCTGAACGGTTCGCGCGGGCTGAAAAATGTTGACGAGCAGCTCGAGATCGTGCGCGATGCCTACAAGTTGCTGGGTCGCAGAGATGGCCTGCGGCACGAGGTGTGTCCGGGTGAACACCATTTGGGCGTGGCGCATCTTGCCGAGGATATCGAATGGCTCGATTCGCACGTTGCGGAATGCGCCCGTGCATAGCCCCTCGGCATGCTGCGAATAAACGGTACGTTCCTGTATGACCGCCGATGGGCGGATGAGGAGAAGATTATGGAAACGAAGAGTTTGAGTGAATCGACCATTTGCTGCTTTGGCGATTCGACCACCTGGGGCGACAACGGCTGCGGCGGGGGAGGCAACGACATCTCGTGGACCTCGCACTTGGGCGCGTTGCTGGGCGGCGCGGCCGTCGAGAACTTTGGCATCAAGGGTTCGCGTATCGCCATCAAGGCCGACCGTACCGATTCGTTTGTCGAGCGTCTGGGCGGCATCGACGATGCGGCTGATATCTACATTGTCTTTGGCGGCGTCAACGACTTTAGCCGCAACGTGCCGCTTGGCGAGTTGGGCAGTACCGATGTGCATGAGTTCTACGGTGCGCTCGATTACCTGATCCGCACCATCACGGCACGCTCGCCTCGGGCAAAGCTCGTGTTTATGACGCCGTGCAAGACGAGCGGTAAGCACGAGAAGGATATCCCGGCAAGCGACGAGCTCAACCACTTGGGGTTGACGCAGGTCGCCTACGTAAAGGCGATGCTCGAGGTCTGTGACCGCTACTCCGTTCCTGTGATTGACCTGTATGCGCAAAGCGGCATCAGCCCGTTTTTGCCGGAGCACCGCGAGCTTTATATGCCGGACGGTCTGCACTACAGCCCGGCTGGCTATGAGCGCCTGGCGCATCGCATCGCCGCGGGTCTCACCGCCGTTTGCCGCTAAAAGTCTGCCGTTTGCGGGGAATATAGGGTTAACGTTCACCCTATATTCCCCGTTCGCGTTACACTAGGGGTAACGTTCACCTATCGTTTATGTCAGAGGGGACAGCAATGGGTTGCAATCAAATCCTGGACCGTTATATCGAGCAGTTGATCGAAACCTCTACGCCGCAGGCGCCGGCTTGGAATATCGAAAAGATTCGCGCCGGCAAGGAGAACACCTGGAACTATATCGACGGCTGCATGATCAAGGCGCTCATCGAGCTGTACGAGATCACGGGTGAGCAGCGCTACCTGACCTTTGCCGATGACTACATCGATTTCTTTGTCCAGGACGACGGTACCATCAAGCATTACAACCCGCAGGAGTACAACCTCGATAACGTCAATGCGGGCAAGACCCTCTACAAGCTCTATGACCTGGTGGGCAAGCCCAAGTACCGTGCCGCCATGGACACCATCTACCGCCAGCTCGAGACCCAGCCGCGCACCAAAGAAGGCGTGTTTTGGCACAAGGCCGTCTATCCCAACCAGATCTGGCTCGATGGCATGTATATGGCCCAGCCGTTCTACATGCAGTACGAGCTGAGCTTCCACAACCGTCGTGCCTGCTCGGACAGCTTCCATATGTTCCAGGTCGTGCATGACCTGATGCGCAACCCCCTCAACGGTCTGTACTATCACGCTTACGACGCGAGCCGCAAACAGTTCTGGTGCGACCCGGTCACCGGCCTTTCGGCTAACTTCTGGCTGCGCGCCGAGGGCTGGTTTGCCATGGCGCTCATCGATACCTGGGAGCTCATGCCGCCTTCGATGTCAGCCGAGAAGGACGAGATTCGCAAGATGTTCCACGACCTGATCGACGCCATGCTGCCGTATCAGGACGAGAAGACCGGCATGTGGCATCAGGTCATCAACCTGCCCAATATCGCCCCCAACTACCTGGAGGAGTCGGGCAGCGCCATCTTTGCCAACGCCATCATGAAGGGCGTGCGTCTGGGCGTGCTGGGCGAGCGTTACTACCAGTACGGCCGTCGCGCCTTCGACGGCATCTGCGAGACCTGCCTGTCCGAGTATGACGGGCAGCTGGCGCTCGACAACATCTGCCTGGTTGCGGGCTTGGGAAACACCGCGCACCGCGAGGGCACGTTTGATTACTACATGAGCGAGCCCGTGGTCAAAAATGATGCAAAGGGTGTGGCGCCGCTGGTGCTTGCCTATATCGAGACCATGCATCACGACAAGCTGGCCGGTAAGCGCGATCCGCTCGCCCCCTCGGGCGTGTGCTCCATCGAGGACCCGTTTGGCGGATACACCCCGGGCATCAACGCTCATAAGGGATGTGAATAACGTGGGGGCTATTACTCCGGGTGTACGTTTGCACGACCTTCCGCAGGGGACCGTCGAGGAACGCATTCGCATGGCGGGAGAGCTGGGCTTTTCGTGCATTCAGCTGCCGAGCAAGGTGCTCTACGCATCGATGGGGATCGATCGAGGCGGCCTGACCAGCGAGCTTGCCGACCATTTGCGTGCCGTGCTCGATGAGTCGGGCGTTTCGGTCGCCGTGCTCGGCTGCTATAAGAATTTGGCGACGCCCGATCGCCAACAGCTCATGGATAACTTTGCCGAGTACGAGGCGTGCCTGAACTTTGCCAAGATGCTCGGCGGCTGCCCGGTGGGTACCGAGACCGGTCGCCCCAATGCACAGAACCGCGTTGCTGACGACCGCATGACCGATGGGGCGCTCAATGCGTTTGCAGACGGGCTTGCACACGTCTGCGATCGGGCCGAGGCCGTGGGTGGGCAAATTTTGATCGAGCCCGGTTGGAATGAGACGGTCAACACGCCGGATCGCTGCCGCGAGGTGCTGGAGCGCGTCTCGAGCCCGTCGCTCGGCGTGATCTATGACCCGGTATCGCTGCTGCACCCCAGTGTTGTTGACGAAGCGCAGGAAATTACCGCGCGCATGCTCTACTTATGCGGCAGTAAGATCCGCGTGCTGCATGCCAAGGATTTTGAGGTCGTCGACAACGAGGACGAAGCCGGTTGGTGCGACGGCACGGGTTCACGCCTGGTGTGCCACGGCGTGGGCGAGACGGGACGATATGACTTTGAGCCCGTGGTGGCCTGGGCGGCTGCCGCCTGCCCTGGGATTCCCTGCGTGGTCGAGAACAGCGTGCCGGCGACGGCGGCTGACTGCCTGGCGACACTCAAGCACATGTCCGCTCGCTGCGGGGCTTCGCATCGCGAGTTATAGCATTGGCTTTTGCCGTGTCGGCAGATTGAGATTACCTGTATGGGGGCGGCGGTGAAGGGTCTTTATCGTCGCCCCATTGGATTGCATTAAAAAGGGGAGTTGCGTGGCTATCCACATTGTCGAAGAGGCGAATCGTTGCCTGGGTTGTAAAAGGGCGTTCTGTCAGCTTAAGGGCTGCCCGGTTCAGACGCCTATTCCGCAGGTCATCGACTTGTTCAAACAGCGCCGTCTAGAAGAGGCGGGCGAGCTGCTGTTCCAGAACAATCCCATGAGCGCGGTCTGCTCTATGGTGTGCAACCATTCGGGCCAGTGCGAGGGTGCTTGCATCCAGGGCCGCAAGGGTACACCCGTGCATTTCTCGAGCATCGAGAACTATATCTCGACAGCGTATTTGGATCGTAAGGAGTGGACGCCCGCGCCGTCGTGCGGCAAACAGGTTGCTGTGGTCGGTTCCGGTCCCGCCGGTATTACCGTGGCCATTAAGATGGCCCAGCTGGGCTGTGCCGTCACGGTATTTGAACAGCGCCCCGAGATCGGCGGTGTGCTGGAATACGGTATCCCCGAGTTCCGCCTGCCCCGTGCGCTCGTGCAAAAGTACCGTCACGTGATGTGCTCGCTTGGCGTGCGCGTGCGCCCCTCGACCACCATTGGTGGCGCGCTGCATATCGACGACCTGCTGCGCGACGGCTACGATGCGGTCTTTGTTGGTACCGGTACCTGGCGTGCCCGCAAACTGGGCATTCCCGGCGAGTCGCGCGGCAACGTGCTGTTTGGTATCGATTACCTGGTCGATCCCGCGAGCGTGGCAATCGGGCAGAACGTGGCGGTCATCGGTGCCGGCAATGTTGCCATGGATGTTGCCCGCACAGCCCTGCGCTCGGGCGCTCGCAAGGTCACCGTGTATGCCCGATCGCGCCATATCTCGGCCATCGACGACGAGGTCGAGCTGACCGAGCTCGATGGTGCCGAGATTGTGTGCGGCAAGGCGATCTGTGCCATCGACGATAACGGTCCGGTCTTCGAGACGGCTATCTTCGACGAGGAGAATAACGTGGTGGGGTACGAGGAAGAGCTCGACCATGCGTCTGCCGACACAGTTGTGATTGCGGCTTCGCAGGTGCCCAAAGACAAGCTTGTGCTTACGACGGGTGGTCTGGAGACCGACCATCGCGGCCTGCTTTCGGTCGACGAGAACGGCATGACCACCGTGCCCGGCGTCTTTGCCGCCGGCGACGTGGTTAACGGCCCGCTTACCGTGGTTCATGCCGTGGCAGGCGCCAAACTCGCCGTCGAAGGCATGACCAGCTACCTGGGCCTCTAACCCATCCCACCCATCAGTTGCGGTGAAATACGGACTGTTTTGGCTGTCAAAAGCCTCGATTGCTCCGTATTCCACCGCAACTTTTTTGTGAGGATCGGGATTGAAAGTGGGGAGTGCGAGCGAGTACGAATGCGGCGGATACTGATACGATAGGTACGTCAGCAACTGCCGCCGAGCGGCTCAAATGAAAGGAACCCTGTATGGAGTCCTCCGCCTATCCGATGCTCTTTAGCCCAATCAAGGTCGGTACAACCGAGGTCAAGAACCGCGTCTTTATGCCGCCGGTATCTACCAACCTGGCCGATCATGGCTATGTGACCGATGACTTGGTCGATCATTACCGTGCCCGCGCCAAGGGCGGCGTGGGCCTCATCATCACCGAGGTCGTGACGGTCGAGCCCACCTATACCTATCTGCCGGGTGACATGTGCTGCTACGATGACACGTTTATCCCCGGCTGGGAAAAGCTCGCCGCGGCCGTCCACGAGTACGGTTGCAAAATCATGCCGCAGCTCTTCCACCCCGCCTACATGGCCTTTAACATTCCGGGCACGCCGCGCCTGATCGCTCCGTCCTTTGTGGGCCCGTCTTATGCCCGCGAGGCGCCGCGCCCCATCACGGTCGATGAGATTCACGAGCTCACGCATCAGTTTGGCGACGCCGCCGTTCGCATGCAGAAGGCCGGCGTCGATGGCGTCGAAGTCCATGCGGCGCACGCCCACGGTATGCTCGGCGGCTTTTTGACTCCGCTCTACAACAAGCGCACCGACGAGTACGGCGGCTCGCTCGACGCCCGCATGCGCTTCCTGCTCGAGGTCATCGCCGAGATTCGCGAGCGCTGCGGCAAGGACTTTATCATTGACGTCCGCATCTCGGGCGATGAGTACACCGATGGCGGCCTGACCCTCAACGACATGATCTACGTCTCGCGTCGCCTGGAGAAGGTCGGCGTCGACATGATTCATGTGTCGGGCGGTACCACCATCAAGCGCGGCTCCGCAATTCCCGCCGCCGGCACGCAGCAGGCCTCGCATGCCGCCTGCTCGCGCGAGATCAAAAAGCACGTCAACATTCCCGTCGCCACCGTCGGCCGCATCAACGAGGCCTGGATCGCCGAAGAGCTGATCGAGGACGGCGCTGCCGACATCTGCATGATGGGCCGCGCCAATCTGTGCGATGCCGAGTTCTGCAACAAGGCCGCTGCCGGCAACGCCGATGACATCCGTCCCTGCATCGGCTGTCTGCGCTGCCTGAACGGCATCATGTTTGGCAAGCGCATCTCCTGCACCGTCAACCCGGACGTGGAGCGCGACGAGGCTGGCTACGAGCCCGCCGCCGAGGCTAAGAACGTGCTGGTTGTGGGTGCCGGTCCTGCGGGCATGGAGGCAGCCTACATTGCCGCCAAGCGCGGCCACAACGTGGTGCTCGTGGACAAGCAGGACGAACCGGGTGGCGAGATGCGTATCGCGGCCGTGCCGCCGGCAAAGCAGGAACTCACCCGCGTGATCAAGTATCAGTACCGTCGCCTGGCCGAGGTCGGCGTGAAGTGCGTATTTGGCACCGAGCTTACTGCCGAGGACATTCAGCGTGACTACGCCGGCTACGAGGTCGTCCTGGCCTATGGCGCCGAGCCCATCGCCCCGGCCTTCATGCAGGGATTTAAGCAGGTCATGACGGCTGACGACCTGTTGGGCGGCAAGGCTTTCCCGGGCAAGAAGATTGTCATCGTGGGCGGCGGCACCGTCGGTTGCGAGACGGCCGACTACCTGGCCCCGTTGGTCAACGATCTGTCGCCGGCCAATCGCGACGTCACCGTCATCGAGATGACCAAGACGCTCGCCGCCAACGAGGGCGGCGCCGGTCGCGCGGTGCTCATCACGCGCATGCTCTCCAAGGGCGTTCACGTGCTGACCGAGGCCAAGGTGACCGAGATTACCGAGGATGCCATCAGCTACGAGAAGGATGGCGAGATTCACACCATCGCCGATGCCGATACGCTGGTACTTGCCATGGGCTATCGTCCCAATACCAAGTTGGCCGACGACCTTGCTGCTGCCGGCGTTGCCACCCACGTGTTGGGCGATGCCAACAAGTGCGGCAACATCCGCGACGCCATCGGCGACGGCTACAAGATTGCCTGCGAGCTCTAGTTAATCCCTTGGTGCATGGGGCCTGTCCCCGCGGCGTCAGTCGGTAGATAGCAAAAAGCGGCGGTCGTCCCGTACGTGGGACGACCGCCGCTTGCGTTAGCTGCAATGAGTCGTGCGATTAGAGGCCCAGGATCTCCTTGACCTTGGCGATGATGGCCTCGTCGGTTGCGTTGGCAAAGAAGTACTCCTGGAAGTGTTCGCCGGCAAGTGCGCCCTTCACCAGGTCCTGATCGATCTCGCCCAGAACGTCGACGAGCGGACGCATAGTCACAGCGCGGACGCCGTCGAGGATCTTCTTGTTGCGCTGCTCGGGCTCAACACGCTCGGCAGGATAGCCGTTGCCCGAACCAAAGCCAAAGAGCTTTTCAAAGGTGTACTCGAGGTTGAGCTCCTGGCCCCAGCCGTTCTTGAGGGCGAAGGGCATGGCGACAGCGTTACCGTCGTTGACCTGGGCAAAGGTGTAGGCATCGAGCGGGTCGGCAACATGGCCGCACAGCACGCCGGGGAAGGAGTTGCAGGCGAGCATGGCGCCCTCGCCGGTGCCACAGCCGGTCACGACGTAGTCGGCAGCGCCGGAGTTGAGCAGCACGGCGGCCAGGATGCCGTTCTGCACATAGGTGAGGGGCTTGGAGTCGGCGTCGGCATACATGCCATAGTTAAAGACGGTGTGGCCCATGGGCTCGACGACCTTCTTAAGCGCAGCCTCGATCATGGGGTTCTTGGAGTTCTGAGAGTTCTCATTGATCAGAGCGATCTTCATTGCGAAATACCTTCCTATTTCTAACTTGCGGTGGAATAGTTCCTATTTATCCTGATAGATGGCCTATACAGAAACTATTTCACCGCAACTATTACATTGGCCTTAATGTGGGCGTGCGGTGAGCGAGCGGGCTTGAGGCGGAGCAGGTTGCCTTGAAAGAGGAGGGAAGCGTACTTGGGTACGCGACCGACGATTGAAAGGCAAGATGCCCGTCTCAAGCCCGCGCAGCGCCTAAGCAGGTTGTTTGCCGATATAGGCGAGAATGCCGCCGTCGACATAGAGGATGTGGCCGTTGACGAAGTTCGACGCGTCGGAAGCCAAGAACACGGCGGGGCCCTTCAGATCCTCGGGCGTGCCCCAGCGGGCGGCCGGCGTCTTGGCAATGATGAACTGGTCAAACGGGTGACGGCTGCCGTCGGGCTGCGTCTCGCGCAGCGGCGCGGTCTGCGGCGTGGCGATGTAGCCGGGCCCAATGCCGTTGCACTGGATGTTGGCCTCGCCAAATTCGGAGCAGATGTTCTTGGTGAGCATCTTCAGGCCGCCCTTGGCGGCGGCATAGCCGGCGATGGTCTCGCGGCCCAGCTCGCTCATCATCGAGCAGATGTTGATGATCTTGCCGTGGCCCTTGGCGATCATGCCGGGCAGGCAGGCCTTGGACACGATAAACGGTGCGTTGAGGTCAATATCGACGACGCGGCGGAAGTCCTCGGCGCTCATGTCGAGCATCGGGGTGCGCTGGATGACGCCGGCGTTGTTGACCAAGATATCGGGTGTGGTGCCAAAGTCGGCCTCGATCTTGGCGATGAGCTCGGCAACGACGGCCTCGTCGGTGACGTCGGCAACATAGCCGTGAGCGTCAAAGCCCAGCCCACGGTAGTGCTTCTCGGCCTCGGCGACTTTGTCGGCGTGACGGGCGTTAAAGGCGATTTTGGCGCCGGCCTCTCCGAGCGCCTCGGCGATGGCCATGCCAATACCGTAAGTGGCGCCGGTTACCAGCGCGACCTTGCCATCCAGGCGGAAGCTGTCCATAAGATCAGACATAGCGATCCTTTCAAAAGAAACGTTCATCTATATTTATCTTACTTTTAGTACAAGCTCAGTATAGGAGAGGCGGCGCAACAGACACCCCTTATTTCCTAAAATCAGGTGAACGTTCACTTTTAAAAGGTGAACGGCAGAAAAGCCCCTGCCGTGCGGACCTCTACTCGCTTTTTTGCCTGCGCGCCCTCTGCAATCATGTTGCGGTTATACACCAGGTGCAGATACATCGCGTCGTGCGCGGCGGTGGGATTGCGCGAGGCGATGGCGTCGGCCACGCCACGGTGGGTGCGGATGGTCTCCTCAACCAGCTTTTTGCCGGTCACGTCAATAAACAGGGGAACCGACGCCTTGAGCACGCCCATCAGGCGGGGAACGACGAGGTTTCCGGAGCTCTCGGCAATGGCATTGTGGAACGCGGTGTCGGCGGCGGAGTAATCCTCACCGGCCTCGGCCAGGCGCTCGGATTCGTCGCAGAGCTCTTTGGTACAGACGACCCGGTCGTTGGTTGCGTGCTCGGCCGCCATGCGTGCTATCTGCGGCGGTGCCACGGCCCTCTCGCACGTCAACGATGCCGGTTTTTGGATGTGCTCCTCGTTCCTGGAGATTGACGAGAAAACCACCCTCAAGTCCTGGACCATTATGGAGACGCTCATCGGCCTTTCGGGTCTTGCCTGCGCCCTGGTGATTTCGTTCTTCGCCCAGTTCGCGTAGCTAAGCATCTTCCGCCGAGTGCATCGCTCGGTACCCATTTCCACCTGATTCATTAACCAACGATTGGTACAACCGTTCAAATCAAAAGAGGAGAGCATCATGGACGAGAAGACCAAGGTACAGATTCAGCAGGAGGCAGCCGACCTGGTTGCCAAGCTGCAGCCGCGTTCTGGCAAGTTCCGCACCATCAGCCCCGAGATGGACCCGCTGCGTCTGGGCTCTGGCTGGACTATCGAGGATCTGGACAAGCCGCAGGTCATTATCGAGTCGACGTTCGGCGACTCGCACCCGGGTTCTGCCGGCCTGTTTGAGTTGGTCGAGGAGGTTCGTGCTGGCGTTGCCGAGGCTGGTGGTCACGGCGCTCGTTACTTCTGCACCGATATCTGCGACGGCGAGGCCCAGGGCCACGACGGCATTAACTACTCGCTGCCCAGTCGCGACATGATCGCCAACATGATCGAGATCCATGCCAAGGCCACCCCGTTCGACGCCGGCGTCTTTGTCGCCAGCTGCGATAAGGGCCTGCCTGCGAACCTCATGGCCATGGGTCGCATTAACATCCCCTCCATCGTCGTTACCGGCGGTGTCATGGATGCCGGTCCCGACCTGCTGACCCTGGAGCAGCTCGGCGCGATTTCTGCCCGCTACGAGCGCGGCGAGATTTCCCGCGAGGAGCTCGAGTTTGCCAAGCACAACGCATGCCCCAGCTGCGGCGCCTGCTCCTTTATGGGTACCGCCTCGACCATGCAGGTTACCGCCGAGGCCCTGGGCCTTATGCTCCCCGGCACGGCTCTGCTGCCCGCAACCAGCTCCGATCTGCGTGAGTTTGCGCGCGAGGCTGGCCGTCAGTCCGTGTGGCTCTCCGAGCAAAACCTGTGCCCCCGCGACATCGTGACCAAGGAGTCCTTCGAGAACCTCATCATGGTCCACGGCGCCATTTCCGGCTCCACCAACTCGCTGCTGCATATCCCCGCGATCGCCCGCGAGTTTGGCATCGAGATGTCCGCCGACGACTTCGATCGTCTGCACCGTGGCGCCCACTACCTGCTCAACGTTCGTCCCGCAGGCGAGTGGCCGGCGCAGTTCTTCTACTATGCGGGCGGCGTGCCGCGCATCATGGAGGAGATCAAGTCGATGCTCCACCTCGATGTCATGACCATCACTGGCAAGACTCTCGGCGAGAACCTCGAGGACCTTAAGAACAACGGCTACTACGAGAAGTGCGGCCGCTATCTGGAGAAGTGGAACCTCAAGCGCGAGGACATCATCCGTCCGTTCGACCAGGCTTTTGGTACCGATGGCTCTATCGCCATCCTTCACGGCAACCTTGCCCCCGAGGGTGCCGTCGTCAAGCACACCGTCGTTCCGCGTGAGATGTTCCAGGCTACGCTCAAGGCCCGTCCGTTCGACTGCGAGGAGGACGCCATTCACGCCGTCCTGACGCATGAGGTCAAGCCCGGCGACGCCGTCATCATTCGCTACGAGGGCCCCAAGGGCTCCGGCATGCCCGAGATGTTCTACACCACCGAGGCTATCGCCAGCGACCCCGAGCTGGGCGCGAGCATTGCCCTGATCACTGACGGCCGCTTCTCCGGCGCCTCCAAGGGCCCGGCTATCGGTCACGTTTCGCCCGAGGCTGCCGTGGGCGGCCCGATTGCCCTGATCGAGGAGGGCGACCTGATCCAGATCAACATCCCCGAGCGCTCGCTGTCCATCGTGGGCATCGCCGGTAAGGAGATGGAGCCGGCCGAGGTCGACGCCGTCCTGGCCGAGCGCCGAGCCGCTTGGAAGCCCAAGGCTAATCGCTATACCTCCGGCACGCTCAAGTTCTTTACCGAGCATGCAGTTTCCGCCATTCAGGGTGGCTACATGGAGTAGCGCCCATGCGCATCGATTCCCTCTCATAGATGCGTGGCGCAAAGAGCCCCGAGTTCATACGAGCTCGGGGCTCTTTGCGTCTAGATTGGGGACGCATAGCCGGACGAAAACAATTTGCGTCTGGTAATAAGCGTACGAAAGCGCAATTTACGTCTTAATTCCGTACGCAAATCAAGACGAAAACCGTTTACGTCTGCTTTAAATCCGTACGAAAACGGTTTTCGTCTTGCAGGGCAGTTGCCGTTTCTACAGTTCAACTTCCAGTTCGGCTTTGTGTTCGTAGAGGTAGTCGCGCATGTAGGGGATGGCAAATGAGACCTTGCCGTACGAAGGAGCCTCGATAATCGATTCTCTTAACAGGCGGCTGCGGACGGAGCTCACCTGTTGAGGCGTTTTGTTTAGGGCATCGGCAACCATGCTGGTCGAGCTCGTCTGCCCCAAAGACGCCATGCTCAGCAGATAAGCGATGCACGTGGGCGGAATGCGCCGCAGCGCGGGCTCAATCACCATGGCGCAGAAGCGTTCGCGTGCCGTTGCAATGCCACGCTCGGCTTCTTCTTCTCCAATAATCGGTGTATGTGCGCGTCTTGCCAACTGCCATGCGTAGTATCCAACGAGTTGGATCATGAAAGGATAACCTTGCGTTGCCTCGGCAAGTTGGCCGGCAATACCTGGCTGCAACTCCATGCCAGACGCTTCAATGGTTTCCTCGAGGGAGTACGACACTTCGGTTACTGCCACAGCCTTCAGGTCAAAGGGGAGGGCACGGCGCAAAAACGTAAGTGTCTTTCCGTTGATGATGCTTTCAATCATCGAAGGCAGCCCCGCAAAAACAAAGGCTATATCAAGGTCTTCGCCGATAACCTGCTGAATCGCAATGGAGAGCGTTCGGACCTCATCGAGCTCTGCGTCTTGAACCTCGTCGAGAGTGATGAGCAGGCCATTTTCATTCTTGGATATTGTCTGTCTCATGGCGTCGCGTAACGATGGACCGATTCGCTCAATGTCTATGCTGCCGATGGATATGCCAGCTACGGTGGGCTCAAATCTGGCGTGTTTGGCCTGGAATTTGGGCTGCAGCTGTTCGAGAATGCGCTGGCAAAGTCCCTCGGTTGCGACCTCTTTTATGACCGTCCAGCCACGGCTTTGCGCCAAACGTGAGCACTCGTCAAGGAGGACCGTCTTGCCCGTTCCACGGACGCCGGCTATGCGCATTAGGCGCCCCGGGGCACCAGGCCCGTTGACGAGGCCCTCATTGAATTCTTCGATCACATCTTCGCGGCCGATAATCGTGGGAGGTGTTTTACCTGCTGTGGGCTTAAAAGGGTTTGTTTGCATGTGAGCCACCTTTGCTCAAGATATAGCAAGATATAGCAAGATATAGCAAAGTATAGCAAGATATAGCAAAGTATAGTGAGATATAGCAAAGTAAGCGCTACTCGCGGGTTTTGCGGGTTTTGCGGTGGTGCTATTTTCCGAATGCCGCGCGGATAAAGCGCTGGGCGAACAGCTTGTTGGCGACGTTGATGACATGGCCCAGGAACAGTGCCGAGATGGCGGTCGTGACGCCAAAGCCGCCCAGGTTGTACATAAAGATCAGCGACAACGCGAGCGAGGCGGCGACATGTGAGCAGTCAAACACGACTTTTACGTCACCAAAGCGGCGTTTAAGCTTTTCGGCAATGACTTGCACCAAGCCGTCGGGCGCGTTGGGGACAACGCCCATGTTGACGACGAGACTTACGCCAAATGCGGTGACAGCGAGGGAGAGCAGCATGGTCGCAATCTGTGTGGGGAGTGCCGTGGGATGCAGTGGGTTGACCGCCATGAAGAGGTCGGTCAAGCCGCCAATCAGCGTTGAGAAGAACAACTCGAGCAGGATGCGCGGCTGGAACTCGCTTCGCAAGATGGCTAATTGCGCCACGATGTAGGCGACGTAGGTTGCGGTGATCCAAAAGCCGAGCGTCTTGCCAGTGAGCATGGATAGGGTTGTGGCAAAGCACGTGAGCGCGGCGACGCCCAGGCCGGATGCCGTCTGGAGACTCATACCGAGTGCCAGTACTGCAACGCCCACCAGATACATCAGCGTTCTGATGACGGTATGGCGCCAGTCGATGTTCTCGCCATGCATGATGATGAGCGGTCGCATGTTGCTACCCGTCCTTTCGGTTGTGTGAAAAAGCTGACCCGGGCCGGCAAAAGAGGGTTATCGGAGGCACTGCTGCAAAAGCAGAAAAGCCGGCCCCACGGTCAGTCGTCTAGGAAGTGTCTCGCTGTGCCGGAATGGGACTAAAGGTCCAACGAGACGGGAAGAAAGCAAATGGTATTGCGTGGGCGATAAGATGCCAAGATGGTAGGGTACGTCTTAGCATCCTATTGCCCACGCTCAACGAAATCGGTTTCGTTTGAGTCTAAGTATACGCACGGGATTTTATTTGCGAAGAGAAAAACAATAAAAAGGTGAACGTTCACCTAATCGCAACAACTCGTTGGCTGTAGTTGCGGTGGAATAGTTCCTGTTTTTGCTGCTGAAGGCCTTGAACAGGAACTATTCCACCGCAACTTATGATGGGGCGGGGGATGCGATAGTATTGCATGGTGGTATTCGATTAACCGAGGCTTCATCCGAGGGCTTTATGGAACAGCACCAGCATTATCAGAGCCTGCAAGATCAGGCATACAACGCATTGCGCTCCAAGATCATCTATGCCGAGCTCAAGCCCGGCACGCGTCTTTCGGCGATTGGTCTGGAAAAGGAGACGGGAATCGGGCGCACGCCCATTCGCGAATCCTTTGTGCGCCTGCGTGAGCAGGAGCTGGTGGAAACGCGTCCCAAAAGCGGCACCTACGTCTCTAAGATCAGCATGGAACGCGCCGAGAACGCCTGTTTCTTGCGCGAGAAGCTCGAGAGAAGCGTGCTAATTAAATGCTGTTCGGCCGCCTCGCCCGAGCAAAAGCAGCGGCTTGAGCAGATTCTTACCGAGTCCGAGTCGCTCGACCATGGCGAAACGCGCCGTTTCTTTGACCTGGATAACCTGTTCCATGAGACATGTTTTGAGATTGCCGGTCGTCACATGTTGTGGGATTGGATGAAGAGCATCAACACGCATTTTGAGCGATATAACTGGTTGCGTATGGTGTCGCAGGATCTGGATTGGGAGCCGATTCGTCGGCAGCATCGCCGGATTCTCGAGGCCATTAAGAGGGGCGATACCGATGCGGCGAGTTATCTGGCGGAGACGCACTTGCACCTGATGCCCGAGGAGCAGGGCCCGGTTATCGCCTTGCATCCCGACTATTTTGAGCTGTCCAAAGACTCGTTCATCTAATCAATCCCCATATAAGTTGCGGTGAAATAGGGATTGTTTTGCGGCCTAGGTGGCGCAAACAGTCCCTATTTCACCGCAACTGCGTTGGGGCGTAATCGGGGCACGAAAACGCTGCGGCGCCGCTTGGAGGAAAAGACCGGAAGCAAGGGTCCATTCCTCCAGACGGCGCCGCAGCTGTTTTGATGGTTCGGCTTTTGTCGAAGTGGCTTAGTTGAGCGCGACTGCCAGCCGAGTAGGCAAAGCGGCTCGGGGGCGTGTCGCTTCCGTCACGTTCTATCAGCATACAAGACGGTTTTGGTTCTTGTTCGTGACGGAAACGGCGCGCTTCCGAGCCGCTTTAAAAGAAAGGGGGCGAGGTCTAGGGCACGCCCCCTTTCACGATAGAGAGCTAAACCTAGCCGCGGACCTTCTTGACGACGTCCATGGCCTCGTGGGCGATCTGCTCGACCTTGGAGAAGTCGCCGTCGGCAAACAGGGCCGGCTTGACCATCCAGGTGCCACCGCAGGCGATGATGGCGGAGGAGCTCAGGTACTCCTCGACGTTGGCGGTGCTCACGCCGCCGGTAGGCATAAAGCGGTGACCGACAAACGGAGCGGCGAGGGCCTTGATGGTGTTCAGGCCGCCATACTGGGACGCGGGGAAGAACTTGGTGACCTTGAGGCCCAGGTTCTCGGCTGCGGTGACCTCGGAGGGGGTCACGGTGCCGGGAAGGACGGGCAGCTCGATGTCGATGCAATGCTTCACGACGTCCTCGTTGTAACCCGGGGAGACGATGAACTTGGCACCGGCGGCGCGGGCCCGCTCAACCTGCTCGACGGTCAGGACAGTGCCGGCGCCAACGCACATCTCGGGCTCGGCCTCGGCCATAGCGGCGATGCACTCGGCGGCGCAGGCGGTGCGGAAGGTGACCTCGGCGGACTTCATGCCAGCTGCCATAAGGGCGTGGGCGAGCGGAGCGGCGTCCTCGACCTTGTCGAGCACAACGACCGGCACGATGCCCAGGGACTCAAGCGTGGTGTAGAACTGATCGAACATGATGTTCCTTTCGATGTGTGGCGCGCATGGGCGCGTGATTGCCAAATGTGCTGGTCAGGAGCCGATTTTGGATTGGTTATCGGAGGCACTGCTTGGGGTTCAAGCAATTCCAAAACCGGCTGCTCGACCAGTCATGTAGGGAATGCCAGGCAAAACCGGAATGGGACTGGTGGTTTTGCCCGGCCGGAGGAATCGGGGAGCGGGCCGCAGGGGTATGGGATTGGAAAGCTGCGGCCCGCGGAATGGGGAACGAATTAACGGGCGACGCGGGTGCCACCGTCGGCGGCGGATGCCGCGGCTGCGATCTCGTCTGCGGTCACCAAGTTGGAATCGCCCTTGATAGTGAGCTTGAGGATCGAGGCTGCAATCGCGTAGTTGACAGCGTCCTGCGGGTCAAAGTCGTTGATGAGGGCATGGACGAGGCCGGCGTTGAAAGCGTCGCCGGCGGCAACGCCCTCGAGTACGTGCACGTCGTGAGCAGGGGAGAACCAGTGCTCGCCACTCTCGGCGTCAAAGAGCATGCCCATCCAGATGGAGCGCTCGACGCAGGAGATGTTGCGAACGACCGAGGCAACCTTTTTGCAGCCGTACTCGGCGCAGATCTGGCGGGCCATCTCGACGTAGGTGTCGCGCTCCTCGATGCCGTGGGCAAGGGAGCCAGAGACGCAGGTCATGCCAAGGCCGGCAGGCGCATCCTCGTCGTTGGCGATGCAGATGTCGACGAGCGGCAGGAGTTCCTTCATGGTGGCCTGCGATTTCTCGGGCGACCACATCTTGCCGCGATAGTTCACGTCGCACACGGTGGTGATGCCCTTGGCGCGGCAGACGGCGAGCGCCTCCTTGCAGGCGGCGGCCATCTCGTCGGAGACGGCGGGGGTCACGCCGGAGAAGTAGAAGACATCGATGCCCTTGAGGATCTCGTCCCAGTCAAAAACATCGCGCTTGGCCATGTTGATGGCAGAGAACTTGCGGTCGTAGACGCAGCCGTTGCCGCGCTGCGAGGCGCCGACCTCAAACACATAGGAGCCAAGACGGTCGCCCTGACGCACGACGCGCGTTGTGTCGACGCCGTAGGCCTTCAGCGAGCGCAGCGCGCACTCGCCTAGGCGGTTGGCCGGAACAACGGAGACGTAAGCGGCCTTGTCGCCCTGGTAGGCCAGGGAAAGCGCAGTGTTGGCCTCGGCGCCGCCGTAGCGGACGTCAAACTCGGTTGCCTGCTCAATACGCAGGTGGTCTTTGGGCGAGAGTCTCATCATGATCTCGCCGAAGGTAAGAACCGTTTTACCCATGGTCGCGTAGCTCCTTCTTGCTCGTGCGTACACCTTTGATATGGCGTTGGCACGCAGGTGCCAAGACGGTAGGGCGCGTCTTTGCACCTGCGTGCCAACGCTCACCGAAATCGGTTTACGAAATCGGTTTCGTTTCGAGTTGTAGTATACTCACCTACAGCGTTTTGCAACCGAGATTTTTAAAAAAATGCCTAAAATGGCTCAGACCGCCGACAATTGGGAAACGGGGTGCGTTATGGCGCAGATGAGAATCAAGGACATTGCCGCCGAGGCGGGCGTGAGCCCGGCCACGGTCTCGCGCTATCTCAACAACCGCCCCGGGCAAATGACCGAGGAAACCCGTGCTCGCATCGCGGCGGTTATCGAGCGCACCGGCTATCGCCCGCGTGCCGCCGCGCGCAATCTACGCAGCTCGCGCGCCAACCTCATCGGCGTGATCCTGGCCGACATCGCCAACCCGTTCTCCAGCGCCATGCTCGAAGGGCTTTCCGTCAGCGCCGCCGCGCGCGGCTGCTCGCTCATGACGGCCATTAGCGGCAACGACCCCGCTAAGGAAGCGGAGTCGCTCACCAGGCTTATCGATGCCGGCGTGGACGGCCTGGTCGTCAACACCTGCGGAGGCAATGACGAGGCGATCGCCGCGGCAGCGGGACGTCTGCCTGTTGTGCTGCTCGACCGCGACGTTGCCGACGGCGGTGTCGATCTAGTGACATCTAACAACCGTGAGCTGGTCGCCGGTCTGGTAGACGCCTTGGCCGCTGCAGGCAGCGAGCGCCTGTGCCTGCTCACCGAGGCAAGCGACGACAGCCCCGTCCGTCGCGAGCGCGCCGAGGCCTTTGCCGACGAGCTTTCGCGACGCGGCCTTGCGGGCGAGGTCGTCACCTTGGCCGACGGTGGCGCCACGGGTGTCGGTCGCTTGGACGAGACCATCCGCGGCTATGCGGGCAAAAGGCTCGGCCTTATCGCTGTCAACGGCCTGGTCTTCCTGCGCCTGACCGAGGCGCTGGCGCAGCTTGGTCCCTCGCTGCCGGCGGGGCTCAAGATCGCGACGTTTGACGACTATCCCTGGAACCATGTGCTCTTTGGCGGTGTGACCACGGCAGCGCAAGACACCCTTACCATTGCCGAGCGCGTAGTCGAGCGCCTGTCCGAGCGCATCGATGTTGTTACCACCACCGTGGGCGAGGCCGCAAAGCTGGCGCCCAAACGCATCGAGATCCCCGGTCACATCGAACACCGCGCATCAACCTCGCGCTAGCCTGTGTGATAATATATAGACAATGTCATACAGGAGGTATCCATGGCTGCGTCTGTGCTGAGTGTGCGAGTGGACTCGTCAATTAAAGACTCATTTGCCGAGCTGTGCGAAGAGCTTGGCATGACTTCGTCTGTTGCGGTCAATATGTTTATGAGGCAGATGCTGCGCGAGCGCTCTCTGCCGTTTGTTCCTTCACTTGGTAAAAGCTCTGCGAGCGAAAGCGCCGCGACGGGCATTTTGGATACTGCCCAGATTGAGTCCGCCGTCCGCGAGGCAGCCAGCTCGATTCCCGCCATCAAAACCGTGATTCTTTTTGGTTCGTATGCCCGGGGCGAGGCACATGTCGATAGCGATATTGACTTGCGTCTCGAAGTCGATCGCGAGCAGGGCTTTGGTCTTTTCGCGCTGTCGGCATTTGGTGAGGCGGTGCGCAAAGAAACCGGGAGGCAGGTTGATCTCGTCTCTAGTGATCATCTTGATGACGATCTTGCCGCGGTAATCGAGCGCGAAGGAGTGATCCTTTATGATCGCGCGTAAGTCAGACAGCCTGTTCGCGCACGTTTTTTGAGCGCTTGATACGCTTTAACCCTGCGGAAACATTTTTCTGCGATAGTATCTGCGATATAGACCAGTCGAAACCCGCCCGAAAGAAAGGGGAGCGACATGAACCAGCAGAACATCGATTACGTACTTCGCTCTGTAGAGCAGCGTGACATCCGCTTTGTGCGTCTGTGGTTTGTCGACATTCTCGGCCGCCTCAAGAACTTTGCCATTAGCCCCGAGGACCTCGAGGTCGCTTTTGAGGAGGGTATTGGCTTTGACGGCTCCGCCATCGAGGGCTTTGCCACGCCCGAGGAAGCCGACATGCTGGCGTTTCCCGATGCTTCGACCTTCCAGATTCTGCCGTGGCGCCCGAGCCACAACGGCGTCGCCCGCGTGTTCTGCGACGTATGCACTCCCGATCGCAAGCCGTTTGCCGGCGACCCGCGCGATGCCCTGCGCCGCATGTTCCGCAAGGCCGAGAAGGCTGGCTATCTGCTCAACGTGGGCGCCGAGCTGGAGTATTACTACTTCCCCGACGAGCACACCCCCGAGCCGCTCGACAACGTGGGCTACTTCGATCTTTCGGTGAGCGATGCCGCTCGCGACCTGCGCCGCAACACGGTCCTCACGCTCGAGAAGATGTCCGTGCCCGTGGAGTACACCTTCCACGCCGCCGGCCGCTCGCAGCACGGCATGAGCCTGCGCCACGCCGAGGCCCTGAGCATGTCCGACGCCATCACCACGGCCAAACTCATCATTAAGCAGCAAGCTTACGAGAGCGGGTGCCACGCCTCCTTTATGCCCAAGCCGTTGGCGGGCGAGGACGGCAGCGCTATGTTCCTGTGCCAGTCGCTATTCGACCACGACGGCAACAACGTCTTTTGGGGCGAGGACGACGAGAAGTATCACCTCTCCGATATCGCCAAGCACTACATGGCCGGCATCCTGGCGCACGCGCGCGAGATCAGCGCCATCACCAACCCCACGGTAAACTCGTACAAGCGCATCACCACGGGCGGCGACTCCGTGCCGCAGTACGCCACGTGGGGCCTGCGCAACCGCGCGAGCATGGTCCGCATCCCGGTCTACAAGCCCGGCAAGCAGCTGTCTACGCGCATCGAGCTGCGCAGTCCCGACCCCATGGCCAACCCGTACCTGGTCAACGCCGTCACGCTGGCGGCTGGTCTGGACGGCATCGAGCGCAAGCTAGAACTCCCGCCCGAGGCAACGGCCGAGACGCTCAAGCTTACCGACCGTCAGATGCTCGAGGCCGGCTACACGCCGCTGCCGCGCTCGCTCAAAGAGGCGCTCGACGTGTTTGAGGACTCGCAGTTTATGAAGGATGCCCTCGGCGAGCACATCCACAGCTTCTTCCTCAAAAAGAAGCGCAACGAGTGGCATAAGTTTGAGTCTACGATCACCGAGTGGGAGATCAAGCACTACCTGGCGAACTCCTAATCGCGCTGGCTTGTTCCAGTACGATTGAGCTCATTTCTTTGGAGGCCGATATGTCCAAAAAGAGTGCCCTGTTCATGGCGCGCACGACGCGCTTCCACGAGTTTGCCCGCAGCTTGACGACCACCCTGGGTGTCGAGGTGAGCCTGGCAACCCCCGATTCGCCGACTGCGGCGCACGACTTTGACCTGCTGATCCTCGATTCCGACGGCATTCGCAGCGACCGCATCGATCAGATTGCCAAGTGGCTTGACGATCGTGGCGGCGTCCCCATGCTGGTGATCGTCGACGATGAGGCCCTTGGCACCCTGCGCCTGCCGAATCACGCGCATGCCGACTTTGTATGCCCCACGGCGACGCCCAACGAGCTCAAGGCTCGTGCGCAGCGCCTGATGGGCGAGGAGGAGACCGTCGCCGCCGACGATGTGCTCAACATCGATAACCTCGAGATCAACCTGGCCACCTACCAGGTGACACTCGATAACGAGCCTATCGACCTGACGCTGATGGAGTACTCGCTGCTGAGCTTTTTGGCAACGCACCCCAACCGTGCTTACAGCCGCGAGGTGCTGCTGCACCGCGTGTGGGGCTTTGAGTACTGCGGCGGCACGCGCACCGTCGACGTGCACATCCGACGCATCCGCTCCAAGGTGGGCCCGCAGATCGCGGCACACATCACCACCGTCCGCGGCGTGGGCTATCTGTTTAAGGACTAGATTTCCACCACAAAGGGGACAGGCACCTTTGTGGTGGTCTTGACGCAGGTGCGGGTTCCTCTCGAATCTGCAGCAGAACTTAAGCCTTCCTAAAAGATTGCGTTCTCATACACGTTCGCCCGCATATTGGGGTACAACTCAACGTGAACAATGATGGCCCGCCACATGTTTGGCGGGCCTTTGGTTATTTGACGAAAGGATCGCAGCCATGAGCGAGAACGATTCCCAGCGCCCCCAGGATGCGGGTCACGCCGGCGAGACACAGCAGCAGCCGCGTGTGCAGGTGGAGTCGACGCCTGCCGGCAGCAACATTCCCTACGTGCAGGCTTACGACACGCAGACCGGCCAGCCGCTGGGCGGTGCGCAGGTCGTGAACAAGCACACGGTGGTCAAGACCAAGACCAAAAAGCTGCCGATCTTTATTACGGCGCTTGCCGGCTGCGCCTGCGGCGCCCTGCTGGTCATCGCGCTCATTATGAGTGGCACGCTCAACATTGGCGGCGGAAAGAATGCCGTGACGGCGGGTGCTTCGGGTTCGTCGACGCAAAAGATCACCATCGACTCCGAGGACACCACGCTGGCCGAGGCCGTTTCTGCCAAGGCATTGCCCTCCGTGGTTTCCATCACCGCCACTTCGAGCGGTAGTCAGAATGGCTCGCTTTCGCAGTCTGCCGACGAGTCGGATAGTTCGGGCAGCGTCGGTTCGGGCGTGGTGCTCGATGCCGAGGGCCACATCCTCACCAACAACCACGTGGTCGATGGTTACGACCAGTACGTGGTGACCATGGACGACGGCACCACCTATGAGGCCGAGTTCGTGGGCAACGACGCCTCGAGCGACCTGGCCGTCATTAAGCTCAAGGACGCCGACGCCTCCAAGCTTACGCCGATCGAAATTGGCGACTCCTCCAAGCTCAACGTTGGCGAGTGGGTTATGGCGATCGGCTCGCCGTTCGGCAACGAGCAGTCTGTCTCCACCGGTATCGTCTCGGCGCTCTACCGCTCCACGGCCATGAGCTCTACCAGCGGCAACACTATCTACGCCAACATGATTCAGACCGATGCCGCCATCAACCCGGGCAACTCCGGCGGCGCGCTCGTCAATGACAACGGCGAGCTCGTGGGCATCAACTCGCTCATCGAGAGCTACTCGGGCTCCAGCTCAGGCGTGGGCTTTGCTATTCCCGTTAACTACGCCAAGAACATTGCCGACCAGATTATCGACGGCAAGACGCCGGTGCATCCGTACATGGGCGCTACGCTTTCGAGCGTCAATGCGCTCAACGCCCGCACCAACAAGCTGAGCACCGATAGCGGCGCGTATGTGGCGAGCGTCGTCGAGGACGGTCCTGCTGCCAAGGCCGGCATCCAGGAGGGCGACGTCATCACCAAGCTGGGCGACGACGAAATCACGAGCGCCGATGGCCTGATCATCGCGCTGCGCAGCCACGAGGTGGGCGAGAAGGTCGAGATCTCGCTTATGCGCGGCAAGGAAGAGAAGAAGGTCACCGTCGTGCTGGGCTCTGACGAGGAACTGCAGAACCAGCAGCAGGACGACAGTTCGACCGACACCGGCAACGGCGGTATTACCGACGAGCAGCTGCGCCAGTATCTGGAGGAGCTGCTGGGCCAGCAAGGCCAGGGTCAAGGCTACGGTCAGGGTTACTAACGAGCCGTTTTGCACATGCCGATGCCAGAGGGGGCTGTCCCGCCAAGTGTGGGACAGCCCCTCTTTTCTTATTGATCCGTTGGGGACGGAGGAAAACGGATCACATGGAGCTGACAAGAGGCCTGGTTCGTAATGGTCTGGACAGTTGGTTCAGATACGTATAAATCTTGGGCAGCTTGGGATGCGTTTTGAGCAATTTCTGATTGGGATGGGGCTCGGATGGGCGTTTGGAAGGGAGGATGGGACGTTTACATGGCCTCGAGGAGCCCAAATTAGTCGAAACAGAGGTGTTCGTGCCTGATCCAGCTCTAGGATTTATACGTATCTGAACTAACTGTCCACCTCAGTCTGGCGGCTGCCGATTCAGTGCGGTTTGAGACCGCTATTCGGCCCCGTTGCGACCGGTGGTACTCTTGTATCCGTTTGAAATCGAGCGAAGGAGTGCCGCTATGGAGCAATCGAGCCTGTTTGGTGACGGCGTGGACATCGATACCGAAACGCCAGCGAGCACGGATACCGCTGCACCGGCCGATGCCCGTGCCCAAGCCGCCGCGCGCGCGGCCGAGCTGCGCCACGAGCTCGATTACCACGCGTACCGCTACTACATGCTCGATGCACCCGAGATCACGGATGCCGCCTTCGACAAAATGCTCGTTGAGCTGCAGGAGATCGAGGCGGCCTATCCCGACCTGGTGACACCCGACAGCTATACCCAGCGTGTGGGCGGATACGTGAGCGAGCAGTTTACGCCGGTAACGCACATGGCACGCATGTATTCCATGGATGATGCCATGGACCTGGACGAACTCGACGCGTGGCTCCAGCGCGTCGAGGATGCGCTCGGTGCCGGTAGCGTCACCTATACCTGCGAGCTCAAGATCGACGGCCTGGGCGTGGCGCTTACCTACCAAAACGGAACTTTCGTGCGCGCGGCCACGCGCGGCGACGGCACCACGGGCGAGGACGTGTCGCTCAACGTGCGAACCATCAAGGACGTGCCCATGCACCTGTCCGAGCCGGCGCTCGCTCACATGGGCGCTGACCGCGAGCGTACCATCGAAGTGCGCGGTGAGGTCTACATGCCTAAGGGCAGCTTTGTTCGCCTGAACGACGAGGCCGATGCCGAGGGCCGCGACCCCTTTGCCAACCCGCGCAACGCCGCCGCAGGATCCTTACGCCAAAAGGATCCAAAGGTCACGGCGCGCCGCGACCTTGCCACCTTTATCTATGCCATCGCCGATACCGACCCGCTGCACGTCCACAGCCAGCGCGAGTTTCTGGATTGGCTGCGCAGTGCCGGCTTTAGCGTCAACCCCAACGTGGCTCGTTGCGCCACGCCGGCCGAGGTCCACGAGTTCTGTGCCCAGGCGCTCGAGCACCGCGGTGACCTGGATTACGACATCGACGGCGTGGTCGTAAAGGTGGACAGCTTCCAGCAGCAGCTCGACCTGGGCTTTACCGCCCGCGCGCCGCGCTGGGCCATTGCCTTTAAGTTCCCGCCCGAGGAAAAGCAGACCGTCCTGCGCGAGATTCGCATCCAGGTGGGCCGCACCGGTGTGCTCACGCCGGTCGCCGAGTTCGATCCGGTGACGGTCGCCGGCTCCACCATCGCGCGCGCCACACTGCACAACATTGACGAGATCCGCCGCAAAAACGTGCGCGAGGGCGACACTATCATCGTGCACAAGGCGGGCGACGTGATTCCCGAGGTCGTGGGCCCGGTGCTCGACAAGCGTCCGGCCGATTCGGTCGACTGGCACATGCCCGAGGTCTGCCCCGTGTGCGGCAGCCCCGTGGTCCACGAGGATGGCGAGGTCGCTTACCGCTGCGTCTCCATCGATTGCCCCGCACAGCTCAAGGAGCGCCTGCTCCACTGGGTGAGCCGCGGCTGCATGGACGTCGACGGCCTGGGCGACGAGATTGTCGACAAGATGATCGCCGCCGGGCTGATTCACGATGTCGCTGACTTCTACCAGCTCACGGTTGACGACATCGCCGGGCTGGACACGGGGCGCACCTATGCCAGCTCAAACAGCAAAAAGGGCGTCAAGAAGGGCGATCCCATTCCGGTGGGCCTCAAGACGGCCGAAAAGATCATCGCCGAGCTCAACAAGTCCAAGAGTCAGCCGCTCGGTCGCGTGCTGTTTGCCCTGGGTATACGCCACGTGGGCAAGAGCGTGGGCGAGGTCATCGCTGAACGATTCCTGTCGATTGACAAACTTATCTTGGCGAGCGAAGAGGACATCGCCGAGTGCGAGGGCATCGGTCCCAAGATCGCGGCGAGCGTCAAGCAGTTCCTGGCCGTGCCCGAAAACCTTGCCGTGCTGGAGCGCCTGCGTCAGGCGGGCCTGTCGCTCGAGGTCGACCTGGGCGCCGCGCACGCGCAAGCCGCAGCCGACGCTGGCGTGGCGGGCGAGCTCGCCGACGCACAGCCGCTTGCGGGTTTAACCTTCGTGCTCACTGGTACACTCGTCAACCGCACGCGCGACGAGGCGGGCGCGGCGCTCAAGGTGCTCGGCGCCAAGGTTTCGGGCAGCGTGTCGAAGAAGACGAGCTATCTGGTCGCCGGTCCCAAAGCGGGCTCCAAGCTCACCAAGGCCGAGCAGCTGGGCGTACCCGTGCTGGACGAGGACGCACTCGAGCAGATTCTTGCGACCGGTGAGGTGCCCCAGGCTTAGTGCATCGATAACCAAATTGAAGATCCGCCCGGAAAGCATGATTGAACTGCCTTCCGGGCGGATCTTATTTGGACGGGGCAACCGGCACCGTGATCTGCGTCACGTAGGTCGCGGGGTCGTCGCTGATGATGTCATCGATCAGGGCGATCTCGCGTGATGGACCGGCGGGTGTCAGTCCGTGCTCGCGCATATAGCCGAGCAGCTGCTTATAGCGCGGGCCCGCTTGCCCGTGCGTGCCGCGAAAGCTAATGGTCAGGCAGAGCGCGGCGGGTCGCACCTCGACATCGCCCAGGTATTCATCGGTATCGTCGAGCAGCAGAAAGACCTCGTCGTAGCCGTCAAAGTCGCCGGCGGCCAGGCGCTCGGCGCTAATCCCAACGCCCAGGTTGCCCAGAAAGACAAAGGTCTCGTGTTGCCCCTTCTGCAGCTGACGAATCTGCCACTCCAGCGCATAGGCGTCGGTAGGCTTAACGCGTTCGCGCAGCACGGCGCAGCGAAGCTCGGGCGTATCGATTGTGCAAATGGTATCGAGCTTGGTGTTCAAGGCATCGCGGAGCAGGGCAAGCCGGTTATCAATCTTGCGCGACACGCGTTCCAACTCACGGCGCTTGCGCTCGATGAGCTCCTGTTGCTGAGCCAGCTGCCGCTGCATAAGGTCCACATCGCGCGTGGTCACAAACTCGCGGATTTGTGCTAACGGCAAGTTGAGAACGCGCAGGTGGCTGATGGTGTTGAGGGTGGAGAGCTGCCGCGATCCGTAGTAGCGGTACCCACTTGCCGGATCGATGTGCGCCGGGTCCAGCAAGCCCATCTGCTCGTAATGACGTAGCGTCCCCACGCTCAGGTTAAACAGGTGCGCCACCTCGCCAATGCGGAGCAGGCCCTCGGTATGTTCAGTTGGCGAGTCGGTCACAGGACCGCTCCTTTCGGTAAAAAACAGGGAAGGGGCGCCAGGCCTGCGTTGCCCCGCTACGCCACCAGCTTGTCAAAAGCCCCGCGCCGGTTGAGCACGGTAAACGCGACAACACAGATGACTGCCGACAAAATCGATCCGCACGGCGAAGCGATGCCCATGGGAAACAACGTATCGGAATAGGCGTTCGACAGCAGCCACGCGCCCGGCACGCGAATGAGCGCCACGGCCAGTACGTTGTGCGCAAAGCCGATGTAGCTCTTGCCATACGCAGCGAAAAAGCCACTAAAGCAAATGTGGATGCCGGCAAAAATCGCATCGAAAATGTAGCTGCACATATAGCCGGTACCGGCCGCGACCACCGCGGGGTCCTTGGCAAAAAAGCCGATAAACGCCGGCGCCACCAGCCACATCAGCGCCGTGATCAGGCAGCCGTACACCACCGAGATCGTCATGGCGTCCTTGAGCACCTGACGCGCGCGGTCGCCCTTGCCCGCGCCGGCGTTTTGCGCCGTGAGTGCGCTGACGGTGGCGCCCATGGAACTCGGCACAATGAACAAAAAGCTGATCATCTTCTCGACCAGGCCCACGGCGGCGGCGTCGACCAGGCCGCGGTGGTTGGCGATGACGGTGATAAACATAAACGCTACCTGGATGCAGCCGTCCTGCACGGCCACGGGCACGCCGATCTTAAGAATGCTGCCGAGCACCTCGGGCTGGGGGCGCAGGTCGCTGCGCCTAACGTGGATGTTCGTGCGGCGGCTCTTGAGCCAGACGAGCGCGAGGGCAACGCTGGCCGTCTGCGCGGTTACCGTGCCGAGCGCCGCGCCCACGGGGCCGAGCCCCATGTGGCCGATAAACAGAAAATCGAGCGCGATGTTGATGATGCACGCCACGCCAATCACGTACATGGGCGAGCGCGAATCGCCCAGGCCGCGAAAAATGGCCGAGAGGATGTTGTATGCGGCGATAAACGGAATGCCGACAAAGCAGATGCGCAGGTAGGCGGCGGTGCCTTCGACCGCCTCGGCCGGCGTGCCAATGAGCGCCACGATCTGTGGGCACAGTGCGAGCAGGACAGCGGCCAGCACCACCGAGACACCCATAAAGAGCGTGATGGTGTTGCCGATGGCGGTCTCGGCACGGTCGAAGCGGCGCGAGCCCACGGCGTGGCCGACGATGACCGTCGTTCCCATGGCCAGGCCCACGAGCGTCACGGTAATGATATAGAGCGTCTGCGCGCCATTGCCCACGGCGGTGATGCCGGCGGCGCCGCTAAACTGCCCCATCATGTACAGGTCGGCCATGCCGTAGAGCATCTGCAAAAAGTACGAGAGCATATAGGGCAGGGCAAAGACCGCGATGGTCTTGAGGACATTGCCGCGTGTGAGGTCGTGTTCCATGGGCGGGGCTTTCTGGCTGGGTTCGTTTAGCTACCAGTGTAGTGAAAACCCTACAACGATTGTAGAGTCAAGGTTTGTGTCGGGTGCCGGGCGAAAAAGTGAGCCTGTATTCATTTCCCATGGTTTAAAAGAGTTGGATTAACCCGTTCGAGCATGATGCTTTGACCCCTCCGTGCCGCTTACCTCGCCTCAAACCATCACAACATTCGACGCTTTTTGCCAAAAACGGGAAAAGCATCGAATGTTGTGATGGTTTTTCTGCCACTCGACCGGGTGGAATCGCTTTCTTGAGCACGAAGGTGTGCGGACCCGTGGGCAGGGGAATAAGGTTGGTTATCCGACTCCATTGGAGGGCTCATGGACCTGCCGATCGTCCTGTCCCATAAGACTGCCTGGCTGTACCACAACGTGGCGCGCCCGTCCGAGCCGCTCTCGCGAGCAAGCAGCCTATACGATGAGGACTCGCTTGCTAACGAGGCGGAGCCGACCGCGAGCCTGCCCAAATTGGGACTCGATGCCAAAGGCCTGAGGGCTTCAACGGCAGTTGGGATCGTTACCGACTATCTGGTTTCGCTCGGTATTCCACGAGAAGAGCTCGATCATATCGACACGCTCGTCAACTTCGATTTTGAGCGCTCGACGCCGGCTGGATTTAGGTGCCACGTGTTTGGAGCGCCGGTACCTCCAGGTCATCTTATCGAGGTGGCAGAGGGCCTTCTGGTGGTTGATGAGGCCATGTGCTTTGTCCAAGCGGGTTCGTGGATGAGCGAGCCCGAGCAGCTGGAATATGGCTATGAAATCTGTGCCCGATACCATTTGAATCATCTGTCGACAGGCGATTATATCGAGATGGGGCAGAGGTATACCGTTGCCGACATGATTGCCTATTGCAATGAGAACCGATCTCGTCAGGGGGCTATACGCGCGGCCGCCGTGCTCAAGCGCGTGCACGATGGCGCGCGGTCGCCCATGGAGACGGCCACCGCAATCATGGTCGTAGCAAAGCGTTCCCAGGGAGGGCTGGGATACGCCAAGATCGAGCTCAACCATCGGGTCGATGTTCCCAACGAGTTCAAGTATCTCGCAAAGGCCGGGTATTTCGAGATCGACGTATATGCGCCTGCGAGCGGTACGGGGATTGAATACAACGGCTCGGACCATCTTGATAAACAGCGCAGCGCGTCGGATGCGGAGCGTATGACCGTGCTGAGCGCGCTGGGCTTTAGAATGATCGTCCTCACCGGGACTCAGTTTGCCCATCAGCTGCAATTGCACCGGGCGATGAACGCCATCGCACTTGCGATGGGCCTTAAGTGCGACCGAAGCGAAGCGTTCCAGAAACGGCAGAACGATCTGCGAGAATTCGTGATTCGGCACTGGGACGGCGGCCTTTAGGGGCGTTCCGGCCTTTCTACGGGGCGCCATGGGCAGGCAAACCATCACAACATTCGACGTTTTTCGCCAAAATCGGGAAAAGCATCGAATGTTGTGATGGTTTGTGTGTTGAGGATGGGCTTGGGAAGCCGGTCTTGCTCGCAAAGGCCTTTCGTGTCGTACGCATGTCGACCCATTCTTCCCGTGCGGTACTATATTCCCCGAAGAATAAAGGCCAGCGCGAGGGGAGGGCTGCGTGGACGGGCTCGTGCAACATGACGGCTTTGGCCGCGATATCAACTACCTGCGCATTGCCGTTACCGACAAGTGCAATTTCCGCTGCATCTATTGCATGCCGGCCGATGGCGTGGCACCCCGCGCGCACGACGAGCTGCTCAGCGCCGAGGAAATCGCCCGCTTTGTGCGCTTGGTGGCGGGGGAGGGCATTCGCCGCGTGCGCCTGACGGGCGGCGAGCCGCTGGTCAGCCGCCGTATCATCCCGCTCATTCGTGACATCCGCGCGATTCCGCAGATCGAGGACATCTCGCTTACCACCAATGGCGCACTGCTGCCCAAGCTGGCGCCGCAGCTCAAAGACGCGGGACTTAACCGCGTCAACATCTCGCTCGACACGCTCGACCCTACGCTCTTTGGAAAGATCACGCGTCTAGGTCGACTCGAGCAGACCATGGCTGGCATCGACGCGGCGCTGGCTTGGGGCTTTGAGCCCGTTAAGGTCAACTGCGTTGTTGTGCGCCGGCTCAACCAGGATGTGGCGGCCCTCGCACGGCTGACCGTCGACCGCCCTATTCATCTGCGATTTATCGAATATATGCCCATCGGCGACGAGCACACGAGTTCGCATTGCGCTGTGGATCCGCATGCTCCCGCGCTCAATCCCGAGCTGTGGGATGCGAGCGATACCGTGCCGAGCGACGAGCTGCGGGCGCGCATCAATGCCGGGGTCGCCGCGGCGGGTCTGGGCGAGCTCGAGTCGCTCGACATCAACGACGCTCCTGCCGGCGCGGGCCCTGCGCGCTACTGGCACTTTCCGGGCGCGGCGGGAACGGTTGGCTTTATCAGCGCCATGTCCAATCATTTTTGTGCGAATTGCAACCGTCTACGCCTGACGGCCGATGGCAACGTGCGTCCGTGCCTGTTCAGCGATGCCGAGTATTCGGTGCGCGACGCCCTGCGCCGTGGTGATGATATGCAGGTACTTTCGATTTGGCGCGATGCCGTGGCCCACAAACCGCAGGAACACGCGATAATTGAGGGCACGCAACGATTTATGTCCCAAATCGGAGGATGATCATATGGCCAAGAGCAGGTACGCCGATGCCACCAAGGCCGCTCGCAGGGCCGCGATGTCTGCCCACAAAGTCACGGCTGCGGCCACCGATGCCGTTGCAGACGCGCAGCCGTCTGTCAGCACTGCCACCGAGTCCGCCCGCGACGCCCGTCGCGACGAGCTGACGCACGTGGACGCCAAGGGCGAGGTGCGCATGGTCGACGTGTCCGACAAGGCCGAGACCCATCGCATTGCCATCGCCGAGGGCACCATCCTCATGCACCCCGAGACGCAGGCCATGGTGCTGCAGGACCGCGCCAAAAAGGGCGACGTGCTTGCCTGCGCGCGCGTGGCGGGCATCATGGCTATCAAGCGCACGAGCGACATCATCCCCATGTGCCATCCGCTGCTCATTACTAAGAGCAAGTGCGACATTGCGCCCATTGCTGCGGCGGGGACGCCGGCTGGGGACGTGCCCGAGGGCTGGGCGCCGGCGCGCACGGACGGGCAGGTTGGCTTTCACGTACTGGTTACGGCCGGCGTGACGGGCAAGACGGGTATCGAGATGGAGGCCCTGACCGGAGTGAGTGCCGCGTGTCTGACCATCTATGACATGTGCAAGGCGGTCGATCGCGGCATGGAGATTGTCGACGTGCGCCTGCTGCACAAGGAGGGCGGCCGTTCGGGCGTGTGGGATCGCGCAGAGCGTCAGGCCGCTGCCGTTGAGTCCGTGGCCGCTGACGGTGCAGCATCCGCGAGCGCACCCGTCGCCGCCGCGCCCGTAGCTCCGACACCGGCCGTCCCCGCGATTGCGTTTATCGGCTACCAGAACTCGGGCAAGACCACGCTCGTCGAGAAGGTCATTGCCGAGCTCACCCGCCGCGGCCTGCGCGTGGGCTCGCTCAAGCATCATGGGCATCACGGCTTTGATATCGATGTGCCCGCTAAGGACACCTGGCGCCATCACCAAGCCGGATCCAAGCACGTAGGCCTCATCTGCGCCACGCGCTGGGCGGAGTACGCCGACACGCGCGAGGAGTACGAGATGCCCGCGCGCGAGCTGCTGTCGCGCTACAACGATGTCGACGTGGTGATCATCGAGGGCTACAAGACCGAGGGCTTCGACAACATCGTGGTCGCGCGCTCCGGTGTCGACCGTCTGCGCGGCAAGAGCTCGCTCGACCTGGTCGACGGTCACACGCTGGCCCTTGCCTGCAACGAGGCCCTGGCGCGCCAGGCATTCGACGCCGGCTTCGCGACCCGAGCCATCAACATCAACGACGCCCGAGCCATCTGCGACCTCATCCAAGACCATCTGGCCTAAAACCTGCCAAATAGGAACAGGTTTATTTTGGTAGGTTTTATCTGGGCAAACGCCATTTCCACCACAAAGGGGTCAGGCACCTTTGTGGTGGATTTTGCTTTAGTAGGTGTGTGGGACATGCCTTACAATCTACCAAGTAGTTCATGACGGGCGAAAAACGGAGAGAAGGGGCTTGATGCGTCCTTAATGTTTCATGCGGATAGATTGATTTGACAGACGGTGGCGAATGCCCGCCGTCCGCATTCGTATGAAACAAGGAGTCTCCATGCTCGCCTCTCTTTTCTTAAAGCCTCAACCATCGCTGTCCGTACAGGCCAAACGCCTGGTGGCGATGCGCTTTCTCATCTACACCGGTTTTCAGACCAGCTACTTTATCGGCGTCATCGGATCGCTCACCTATGCAGACGATGCCTCGGTCGTGGCGACATCGCTGGCCGTTCTGTTTATGAACGTTTTCGTGATCTTGGGATCCTTTGCGGGTGGCGCTGCGCTCGACGCTTGGGGCCCGCGCCGTCATTTCTTGCTGAGCATCGTGGGCACGCTGACAACCGGCGCGGCGATTCTCATTTTTGGCAGCGCGACCGGCATCGTCCTGCTCGGCGCGGTGCTCCTGGGCTTCGTGATGGGGTTTGCCCAGCCCATCGCCACATCCTATCCGGCGTATCTCGCTGACGACCCCGTCGAGCTCAAAGACATCAACTCCGCCATAAGCATGTTCTCCAACGTGAGCATTATCGTTGGCCCCACGCTGGGCGGCTTTGTCGCGGCGGCTGCGTCGTCGCGCGCGGTGTTCGTGCTCATGATGCTCTTTACCGTGCTGGCGCTCGTCGCCGGTTGGGACTTTAGGCCGCAGACCAGCCATGTCGCCGGGGATGCGGATGCCGATTCGGCAGAGGAAGGGGAGCGTGCGGGACAAAGCTCCAACCCCAGCACGTCCGCCCGCGCCACCTTCGCAGCCAGCATCAAGACAGTCTTCACCAACAGCGTCCTCGCGCTACTTTTTTGCATCATTTTTCTTTCGAATTTTGGCTATGGCGCCTTCGACCCGCTGGAGTCGTTCTTCTACCGCGATGTTCTGCACGTCGGCGTTGAGTGGATGGGCTGGCTCTCGTCGGCCAGCGGTGTGGGCGCGGTGCTGGGCGCCGTCCTCGCGCTCCGCTTGCCGCCGCACCTGGTCAGCCTTAAAACGCTGCTTGTGGCGCTTATGTCCGTGGGCCTGGGAAGCCTGCTCTACGTGGGGACGCCGTACGTAGGCGTGGCCCTCGTCGGCCAGATTGCCCTGGGCGTGGCCTGGGGCATCGTCAACCCGCTCCACAACACGATCGTGCAAACGACGGCCCCGCTCGAGCAGCTCGGCCGCGTCAACTCGGTCATGGGCTTTGGCAATATGTTCGCCGGCGTGGCCCCGCTGGCAATTGCTCCATGGCTGGCGGCGACGTTTGGCATGCAGCAGACGCTCATCGGAGCGGGCATGGTCGTGACGGCAGTCCCCGCGGCGTTGCTGCTATTTGGTCGCCGGCATTTGGATCGTGCCGCAAAGCAGTAAAAACCATCACAACATTCGATGAAAATCGCGATTTTGCAGAAAAATGTCGAATGTTGTGATGGTTTGCGCTCCGGCCAGGCCACCCTTCGGGTCCAGCCGCCACAAAGGGGCCAGGCACCTTTGTGGTGGTTTTTGCTTTGACAGGCCGCGCCTGTGCCTTGGTATACCATGTACGCCGTTCACGAATACACTCCACATCGCCGCACAACCCAGAAAGGCCCCCATGGACACCACCTTCAGCCACATCAAAGCCGTGTTCTGCGATATCGACGGCACGCTGCTCACGAGCCAGCACACGGTGTCACCGCGCACCGTGGCGGCGATCCGCGCCCTGCGCGAGCGCGGCGTGCTCTTCGGCCTGTGCACCGGGCGCGACGCCCACGCGACCGAGGCCATGTACGAGCTCTGGGGCATCGAAGGCCTGGTAGACGTGCTCGTGGGCTGCGGTGGCGCCGAGGTCATCGACCGCGCGCACGACATCAACGAGCTGAGCTATCCGCTGCCGGGCGAGACCATCGCGCGCATCTGCAAGCACATGGCGGACCTTCCGGCAACGCCCGTCTGCCCCCGAGACGGCGTGTTCTACGTGCCCGAGAGCAACGCTTGCGTCGAGCACCTGTCGCGCGTCGACGGCGTGCCCTACCAGGTGGTCGATTTTGCCGAGTTTTTGCGCGAGCCGCAGCCCAAGGTGATGTTTACCATGGCGCCCGAGGTGATGCCGCAGGTCGTCGAGCGAGCATCGACGTTTGCCGATGACACTGTTAAGGCGGCGGCTCTGCAAACCACGCAGCGGCTCTACGAGTTCATGGATCCGCGCGTGTCCAAGACGCGCGGCCTTGTGCGCGTGGCGGAGCTCAACGACATGGAGCTCCAGGACATCTGCGTGTTTGGCGATGCCGACAACGACACCTGCATGGTGGCCGACGCCGGCGTGGGCGTGGCCATGGCAAATGGCAGCGACGCCACCCGTGCCGCCGCCGACTTTGTAACCGCGAGCAACGACAAAGATGGCATCGCGATCTTTATCGAGGAGCATCTGCTGTAGCGCCGGGGGAGAACCACCACGAAGGGACAGGCGCCTTTGCGGTGGCCTCAGGCGATTTGGGCGAATTGATACCTAAAATCTGCGCGAAAATTCAGATATGGTTGTCTGAACATTACGCTTCTAACTACCGATGAAATAAAGATATTCCCATCAATTTGGTAGTCTATTCCTCCCGGTTAATGACCTACCGTTCACGGTCGATTTTCGACCGTTCGCAGGATGCATGCTCTTGAACAAAATGTTGTGCAAATAAATAAAATGCTATTAAAAAACTGATAACTAGCTTAATTACCAGTAGAAATAGGTATTTCATAGCGAATAAACGAAGGCAAATCTGAGTAAATGTCAAGAGAATTGAGAACTTGCTACAAAAATGTCGATTTAGCCGCTCAGATGTTTAAACAATAATTACAATAGTATTACTACACGAGCGCAATTACAGATTGCGCAGATACGTTTGATAGTGAAAGAGCAAGATCGCGGTCTCTTGGGGAGGAGACATCGATGAAAGCGAATTCAGAAAAAACTAAGCAGAGTAAAAAAGCGACGCGCCGCGTACTGGCAGGCGTTTTGTGCGGAGCCTCCGTGTTGAGCCTGGTACTGTCGCTCGTCATGCCTCCGATCTCGCAGGCCATCGCCAACGATGCCCAGACAGTTTCTACCGCGGAAACTGTAATGGGGGGGGGTTCCTCAAGTGAGTCCGCTGCTGTAGGTAACACCAGCGAGGATGCCGAAAACCAGAATAGCGACGAGACCGATGGCGGCGAGTCTGGCTCTTCAAATAGTGTTGAGCAGGCTCAGAGTGCGAATGCGGCTTCAGCGGGAGCGACGGCCACCGTGAAGCCGGGAATTTACGTTCCCACGTCTATCGGTATCGGTACGAATATCAATGTCTCAACCCCTGATCCCGGCGTGGCCACCTACGTCGGCCGCGACATGTACATCGGTGGTAAGCCGAGCGATAAGCCGAGCGACGGCACTATCGATCTTGATGCGGACAACGCCCCCACCGGCTCATATGCCGCTGAGGCGGAGGGCCTTACCGTGGTCCGTGGCAAGCTTGCCATGAATCCACTCAAAGAGAGCTGGCCCTATAATAATAGTGGCGGCGCTGGTTTCCGCTTTGGCACCGTTGGTTTTGGTTCCCAGTTCCGTCCTGTCTACGGCAGCACCGTGCTTGCGGTCGCCGGAATCGACAGTGCGATCACCAAAATGAGCGTTGGTTACAACGGCAACTTGCCGGGGGCGACTACCGTTGGCGCTTGGAACAAAGGCGCTTGGGTCGGACAGCAGAGACCTTCTGAGGGCGCGACTCCTTCCGGCTTTGCCTACACCGCGCAAATCGCAGGCCCCATCACATACTGGCGCGATAGCGACTATAAACGCCAGTCTGTGGTGACAATGCAGGGTAATTGGTACGAGGGCTTGTCTGCTCTGGAAAGCACCCTGTTCAATAAAGCTGTTGATTTGACTAATGTCAACGGTAGCGATTATTCGAGCTATAACGGTACAAATGGATACCTCTCGAAGCTATCGAAACAGCTCGACTCGTTTGAAGATACCGGCGAGGTGGATGTCAACGGCTTTGCAGAGCCTAATAGCAACTACGTCATCAACAAGTACAATAACGACGGAACAAGCTATACACTCAAATTCGATGGTAGCGACGATGGTAGCGGCAAGTCTGTTTCCGGTGCGCTCGATACCGGAATCCCGGGCAATAAGATTCGCAACACCGAGCGACTCATCACCTTTACCGGCGATGGAACTTCTATGCAACAGGTCTTCACCATCGCCGGTTCCGAGCTCTCCAACTGGAAGGATGGCGTCTACTACCGCGGCGTCGACTTTAAGTTCACCAATATCCCCGAAGGCGCATCCATTGTCGTGAACGTTACAGGTACTAATCCTGTCGAGTTCCACAACGGCTGGCGCTTCTGGTGGGGAGATACAGAAATATCTCGCGGTTACGAGAGTCAGTACGCCAAGAAAGACCTTGACGCGAAATACTCGCTGGCCTCCCAGTCCATCATGTGGAACTTCGTCGATACCACCAGCCTTACCATTCGAGGCGGCATCGCGGGAGAGGACCGCGCGGACTGGGGATACAGTGGCACAGTCAGCGGTGCTAAGTGGACTGACGACGATCCTGCGGCGGCTATGATCGGATCGATTCTCGTTCCCAACGGAAGTTTCGACGACCATGTGACTACCAACGGTCGCGTTTATGTGGGCGTCGATTTCTCAATGAACAGCCCGAAGGTTGCCGCAGCATTTGGTGAGGGTAACTCGGCTTCCGTCATCGATATGGATCAGGAGCGCCACAACTTCCCATGGTCCGGTACTTACACGCCCGACGGGTCCGCGGTTGCGTGGGGCAAGGTTGACGCTGCAGACGACACCACACCGCTCGCAGGTTCTGAGTGGGCGATTTACGCGAACAAAAATGATGCGGAAAACGATTGGGACCGCATCGTCTCTATTGTGGATAACGGCACGAATGACTCCGATTCTACCGTTGGCACCATTCAGTACGACTACCTGAACCAAAAGGCCACCATTGGCGACACGAACTACTTCACGTACTACATTCGCGAGGTCAAGGCGCCGGAGGGCTACCAGAAGTCAGACACCATCTACTACGCCACTATGAACAATACTGGCGAGATGCCGAACTATGTCCAGGGTTATGTGGATAAGAACGGGAACCAGGTTCCGTTCGAGAATAACCCCACAGGTACCATTCCCAACACCAAGATCATCACCGGTACGGTGTCTTGGACCAAGGTGGTGGAGGGCGACGCAGATCACACTCCTTTGGCTGGTTCCGAGTGGAAGCTAGCGAAACTGGGTGCCAATGGCTTGACTGAGGAGAAGTCCTGGACCGTGAGCGATCAGTCGGCTTCGAGCGAAACCACTTGGGCCGATACCGACGACACGAATGGCAAGTTCACATTGGCCGGTCTGCTGCCGGGCACGTACACGCTCACGGAGACCCAGGCTCCGTTTGGCTACGAACTGAACAAGAACACCTACAAGTTCACGGTGGACAGCACAAACGGCTCCATTGCGTGGAAAGAGAACGAGCAGCTGAGCATCGTTAGTGGCACTACGTACATCTCCGACAAGTGCAGTGCTACGTCCGTGAAGATCCCGGTGACCAAATCCGTTCGCAATACGGACTGGCCGAAGGACGATAAAGGCAAATATGTGCCGTTCGAGTTCAGCATTGAGGCTACCGGTGACTATGCAGCCACAGCCCCCATGCCCGAAGCGTCCAAGATTTCTGTTGCCCCAGAGGCAGGGGAGACCGATGCCGCCAAGCTCAACAACATCACGGCGACCTTTGGCGCCATGACGTTCAACAAGTCGCACCTGTCCGATACCCCCGGTACGGCGGATGACTACGCCAGGACCTACACCTACACGGTGAAGGAGATCGCGCCTACCACCGGTGTCATCGATAAGCTCCGCTACTCCAAGGCCGAGTACCAGGTTGCCGTCACGGTGAAGGCCGTCATGAATGAGACCACTGGCAAGTACACCGGTCTTACCACCTCTACCACCGTTACGCAGATGAAGGATGACATGGGCAACACCCTTGGCGAGAACGGGCAGGGCGTCGCGGTTCAAACCTCCGCCGGTGCGGACTCAACCATCATTCCCGTCTCCACCTTTACCAACACCTACTCCACCACTCTGCCCCTTTCTGGTATGTCGGGCGTCACTCTGACGTACCTTGCCGGCGCGGCGGTGCTTTGCGCTGCTGCGGCCTGGATGCACATTCGTCGCAAGGCGAATGTGAAGGGAGGTAAGCGTCGTGAATAAGAAAGTTTGCTCCTTCCCGATCTTGTTTGCGCTGCTTACCCTCCTGATCGGCACCTGCGCGGTTGTGTTCCCCGCTTCCGCGCAGGCCGCGCCGACCTCGACCGGTTCCATCACGGTGAGCGGCACCGTGGCGAGCAGATACGACGCCTACCAGATCTTTAGCGCCAACGTCGTCGACGGCGACAGCGACGCCGAGATCGCCACCGACCTCGCCTGGGCAAGCGACGCCGCGCTGCCTGTGCTGCACAGCGCCGGCATGCCCAATTCCCAGACTACCGCGCAGGAAGCTGCCGAGTGGCTCAACACCGATTCCCACCTTACGAGCGCGCTGAGCGCACAGCTCGCTCGTTCCCTCCAGAGCTCTGGCGCCGTGCCCGTGGCCCTTAACGCGGGCACGACGGCCGAGCTGCCCTGCGGCTACTGGCTCATCGTCGCCGACGACGACGCCATTTCCCAGGGCGAGGCCGGCACCGCGCCGATCATGGCCCTGGTGGGCGGCAGCGCCGTCACCGTCAAGCCCAAGACCGCGACGCCCAAGGTCAAAAAGCATGTGCTGGAGGACAGCGCCGCCGCCTGGCAGAAGGCCGCCGACGCCACGGTCGCCGACGACCTGTACTGGCGCCTCTCTGCCACGGTCCCGGCCGGGCTCACTGCCTACGACACCTATACGGTGCGGTTCGTCGACACCATGAGCGCGGGGCTCGACCCCTCCAAGGTGGCCGCGAGCATGCGCGTGTACGCGGCGGCGGGCGCGGACGGCGGCTTCGACGCGGTCCAGACCGACAAGGACGGTCGCGCCGGCACCGACCCCGCGAAGGGCTGGACCGACATCACGGCCCAGTGCGCCACCAAGGTGGCGGTCGACGGTAAGACCTTCACCGTGCGCACCGGCGACCTCATCGCCGCGCTCGGCGGGGTCGACGCCTTCACCGCGGGCGCCCGCGTGGTCGCCGTGTACAATGCGCCGCTCAACAGCGCATGCAACCACGGCATCGCGAAGGGCAACCCCAACGAGGTCTACCTGCGCTACCCGCGCTCTCCCTTTGCCGACCAGTCCGGCGACGCCGGCTTTACCCGCACGCCGAGCGACGACGCGTGCGCCTACACCTGGGATCTCGCGCTCACCAAGCGCGGCAGCGACGGCGACAAGCCGCTTGCCGGGGCGGTCCTGAGCATCGCTGACGACCGCGGTCGCACACTGGCGGCCGACGGCACGTGGGATGCGGAGGGCAAGGCCACCGTCACCACGGGCGAGGACGGCCGCGTGACCGTCTCGGGCGTGGACTCGGGCAAGCTGGAGGTCCGCGAGCTCAAGGCGCCCAAGGGCTACACCGCCTTTGAGGGCACGCGCTCCGTGACGGTTAAGGCCGAGGGCCTGGACGTCGACCAGGTGGCCGCCGCCAAGCCCAAGCTCACCATCACGGCCGAGTCGCCCCTGCGCGCCGACAGCGCGGACGGGTCGACGGGCAGCCTGGAGGCGTCGCTCATCAACACGCCCACCGGCACACCCCCTAGCATTACCACCGGAGGCTTTATGCCCTCGACTGGCGATATGGCAATGTACGCCGCGGCCGCCGCAGCGGTCGCCGGAGCCGCGCTCATTGTGGTCGCGCTCCTGGTCAAGCGGGGAGGTGGCAGCCATAAAGAGTAGCTGGCAGCCCCACAGAGAGCGGGGCGAGACGTAGCGAAGTAGATGCTAAGACACAGACAGATGATGACCGATCGAATGAGTTACGAAGTAGAAAGCAGAGGAAAGAAGATGCACATGAACAAGAACATCGCACGCCTGGCAGTAACCGCTGGCCTCACAGCAGCGCTGAGCTTCGGCGGAGTTATGGCCCCGGTGACCATGGCGTTTGCTGAGTGCGTGCCAACGGTGGCTGCGGAGAATGGCAAGGTGTTTATCACTGACCCTGACACTGAATATACCGACACATCTTTCAAGGGCATCCAGATTTTCAAGGCGACGGTCACACAGAATAAGGATGGAAATACCTGGTCAGGTGATAAGACGCTTTCCGATATCGATTGGGCATCGCTTGAAGTTCAAAAAGCTGTGATCGGTGCATTTACTCGCGCCGATGGAACTCGCGTCGATGGAGCTCCTCGTACGGATACAAGCGCTCAGGCTTGGGCCAAGTACATTAATGATCATGCCGGTGATAAAGTTGGTCAGACTGCCAAGGTTGACGCTGACTCCACGTTGGATAAGATTGCTGCCGCACTTGAGGGCTCGAATCTAACCTGGACAAAACCGAGCGATTCCAGCAAGGGTAACTTTGAGAGTCTGGACCAAGGCTACTGGCTTTTCGTGACCGATGTGCCCAGTAAGACCGGCAATACTGACGCGTACACTTCGCCGATTTTCACCATTGTCGGTGGCTCTGACGTTAATGTAGCCCCCAAGAAGAGCGTCCCCAACGTGACCAAGGCCGTCAAGGACGACAATAATGGCAGCTTTGTGACTGATGAGAG
Organism: uncultured Collinsella sp.; assembly: GCA_900552385.1. GTDB lineage: Bacteria > Actinomycetota > Coriobacteriia > Coriobacteriales > Coriobacteriaceae > Collinsella. Next base: position 260,752 of record URZI01000001.1, read on the forward strand.
TAAAAATGTCTTCGAGGCGCCCAATAGGGTTGCGGACTCTGCATCCGACCAGCTGATTGAATACCAGCTTGCAGGTACCGTGGCCAGCAATATCAATACTTATAAAGAGTATAGCTATACCTTCACCGATGTTCTGCCTTCTACGATGGTGCCCGAGCTCGTTAATGATAAGCCCGTTGTTAAGGTAAAGATTGGCGACAAAACGGTTGAGCCGAAATACTATGATGCACAGTACAACACTGCCAAGAACGAGCTTGTTGTTTCTTTTGGCAACCTTAAGAAAGAAATTAAATCCGACAAGGATGAGGTTATTACCGTTAGCGGTAGCTCCAAAATCTATGTGAACTATAAGGCGAAGCTCGACCCTACTAAAGTTAAGGCCGATATGCTCGGTAAAGGCCAGAAGAACACCGTTACTCTGACCTATTCCAATAACCCTCACTCTACCGAAACGGGCACAACAGTCGTACATCCCGCTTATGATTACACCTACGGCATTGACGTCACCAAGGTTGGTGATGAAGAAACCCCTAAGAAGCTCTCTGGTGTTGTGTTTAAGCTGCAGGAGAAGAACGGCGGCACTGTCGAGGACGAGTACATTGATGCTAACGGAGTAAAGCAGGCGAACGCCGAGAATGCCAAGCTCACCACGACCGAGGACGGCAAGATTAGCGTCATCGGTCTCGATGAGGGCACTTACGTCCTCACGGAGGTCACGCCCGCGCCTGGCTACGATAACTCTCACGGCAACAAGGGCATCACGTTCACCATTACGCGTGGTACGCTTTCCGAGAGCGACGCCACCGTGGTAAATCCTGCGGTTGCGGTAACTGACGGAGACAATACGGGCCTCGTTAAAGCCGAAAACTCCACTGACGGCATGGTGCACCTCACCGTTACCGATAAGAAGGGCTCCGGCCTCCCGCTCACCGGCCTTAACGGTGTGACCTTCACTTGGATCGCTGGCGGCGCGGTGCTCGTCATCGGCGTGGCGCACCTCATCCGCAGCCGTAAGCAGGCTGAGGAGTCCGAGCAGGAGTAACGCTCGCTCACCCATCCCTTTGGCAGGTGGGATGTGATGGCCATGAGACTTGCGGACACTTTTCTCGCCCATCCACGTTCTTGCTTTGCCATTCTTTTTTCGGGGCAGACTCCGCACTGGAGTCTGCCCCGTTCTTTTTGGACAACGCGGCCAGGATTCATTGCCCGATGGATCAAGCGTATGAATATCGAACAGATGTTTGCAAATATTGCGTTTACCAGCTGTAAGTGCGAGTGCTCGCAGTAAAATACCCTTGCGACGCATCCCGTGCGCGGGCGGCCGACGACTCGATCGGAGGTCCCCAAATGCTGAAATTCCTTAACGCGCTCGCCGCCCTCGCGGCGGTGGGCTCGTTCGTCATCGCGTTTCTTGACTCGTATGAAGTTCGGTTTAAGGTCCGTAGGCGCACGCGCGGTGCGGACGGTAGAAGGCATTTGCGCCGTAACAAGCGCAAATAAGAATGCCCGGGGTTCGGAGCCCGGACATTTAACAACGTCGGAAACTGGTCGCCCGCGCTCCTAAGTACTTACGCGGGGTGCGTCGTTTCCTGTAGTTATTGTATCCCGAATTGCCCCGCCGATTCGGGACATTTTGAAAACGCAAACACGTCGGGCAAACGCGGACAATGCGGCCAAGCTCCTCTGGACGGGGAACCGTGTTTGTAACTATCGAACAAATGTTTGTCAAAATCGCGTTTACCAGGCGTGGGTGCATACACTCGCAGTAAAATACCCTTGCGACGCATCCCGTGCGTGGGCGGCCGACGACTCGATCGGAGGTCACCATATGCTGAAATTCCTTAACGCGCTCGCCGCCCTCGCGGCGGTGGGCACGTTCGTCATCGCGTTTTTTGACTCGTATGAGGTTCGGTTTAAGGTCCGTAGGCGCACGCGCGGTGCGGACGGTGGACGGCATTTGCGTCGAAAGCGCAAATAAGAATGCCCGGGGGTCGGATCCCGGGCATTTAACAAAAGCTGAAAACTAGGCCGCCCGCGCTCTCGTACACTTACGCGGGGTGCGTCGTTTTCTATTGACATTGTATCCCGAATCGCTCAGCCGATTCGGGACATTTTGAAAACTCAAATGCGGGCCCATACTCGCACTGCGCAATGCTGCCAAGCTGCGTTGTCCGGCGTGGAAGCTCGCTAATCGGCTATTATTTGTTTAGACAACTTGAGTTGAAGAGGAGTGACCGGCGATGGTGCAGGGCGCCAAACATATGAAGAGCAATAACGCTGCGGCCAACGGTGGCTCGAGCCCTCAGCCCAAGCCTCAGCCCAAGCCCAAGCGCCGCCGCAAGCGACTGCCGCGCTGGGCCGACCGGCTCATCACCATCGTCATCATCCTCATTGGCGTGGGCCTTATGACCTGGCCGTGGATCTTGGACCGGCTCGAGGCCTCGGGCGTGTTCAACCAGATCAGCACGGTGTCCAGCACCGTGGACGCGCTGTCTGCCGAGGAGCGCGAGCGCATCCTGCTCCAGGCGCGCTCCTTTAACGAGCAACTGGCGGGCGAGGCCACCGAGCTCCCCGCCGACCAGATCGAGCCCTACGCCCAGCAGCTCATCTTTGACCGCGACCCCATGATGAGCTGGGTCGAGATTCCCTCCATCGACGTGAGCATGCCCATCTACCACGGCACGAGCGAGGAGGTCCTCATGGCGGGCGTCGGCCACCTGGAGGGCACGAGCCTGCCGGTGGGCGGCACCTCGACGCATTGCGTGCTCACCGCGCACTCGGGCATGCGCAACTTGAGCATGTTCGACGACATCCACTCGCTGGAGCCCGGCGACCTGGTGCTGCTGCACACCATGAATAAGACGCTCGCCTACAAGATGGTGGACTCTGAGGTGGTGCTGCCCGAGGAGATGGAGTCGCTGACCATCGAGCCCAGCGCCGACAAGGTGACGCTCGTCACCTGCACGCCCTACGGCGTGAACGACCATCGCCTGCTGGTGCATTGCGTGCGTACCAAGTACAACAAGAAGGACGTCGACAAGCAAAAGTCGCTGGCCGGCCGCCACTGGGGCAAGCGCGAGTTTGCCGTGCTCATCGTGGTCGTCGCCATTGTGCTGTTGCTGCTGGACATCGTGATTCACGCGGTCCGCAAGCGCCGCAAGGCCAAGGCCTCGGCATAAGACATTCTCCAGAACCACCGCAATGGGGACAGGCACCTTTGTGGTGGTCGGGGGCTTCCAAACCATCACAACATTCGATGAAAATCGCGATTTTGGCGAAAAGCGTCGAATGTTGTGATGGTTTTCGTTGCGGGCGGGACGGCTTTCGTTATGGACGGTGCGATTTCGCTGCAGAACCGCCAGCCCGCCGTCTGCCAGCCCGCCGCCCACGTTACGTTTTCGCTGCATTTGGGTAAAGCGCCTGCTCCAAGCCGGCGTTGCCTTGTATACTAGAACGGTTTATCTGTTATGCGGAAGGGAGCGCCTATGGCACTCAGCGAGAAAGACGTGCGCGGCATCGCCGAGTACGCAAAGATCGCACTGACCGATGACGAGCTCACCCAGATGACGTCCTACATGAACGACGCCGTCCAGATGCTCGAACCCGTCTTGCAATATGACTTGCCCAACGTGGAGCCCACGTTCCATCCCATCGGAAGCCTGTCCAACGTGATGGGCGATGACCTGCGCGAGCCCGAGCGCGACCTGCCGCTTGACGTTGCGCTCGAGAACGCCGGCAGCGCGCGCGACCGCTACTTCCGCGTGCCGTCCATTTTGGGAGAGGGGGAGAGCGAGTAATGGCTCAGAGCTTCGATTCCCTTACCGCCGCCCAGATCGCCGCGGGCGTTGCTGCAGGCGACTTTACTGCTACCGAGGTGGCCCAGGCCTCCCTTGCCGCCATCGAGGCGCGCGAGGGCGGGGTCCAGGCATTCCTGCAGGTGGCGCCCGAGCTGGCGCTCGAGGCCGCCGCGCGCGTGGATGCCGACCGTGCCGCAGGCAAGCCGCTGCCCCCGCTCGCGGGCGTGCCGCTGGCCATCAAGGACAACATGAACCTCGTGGGCACACGCACCACCTGCGCCTCCCGCATGCTCGGGGACTACCAGAGCGTCTACACCGCTACCTGCGTCCAGCGCATGCTCGATGCCGGCTGCCTGCCCATGGGCAAGGCCAACATGGACGAGTTTGCCTTTGGCAGCTCCACCGAGAGCTCGGCGTTCCACCGCACTAACAACCCTTGGGATACCGAGCGCGTGCCCGGCGGCTCCTCGGGTGGCTCCGCTGCAGCCGTCGCTGCGGGCGAGGTCGCGCTCTCGCTGGGCTCGGACACCGGCGGCTCCATTCGCCAGCCGGCGTCGCTGTGCGGCGTGGTGGGCTTTAAGCCCACGTATGGCGCCGTGAGCCGTTACGGCGTGGTTGCCTTTGGCTCGTCGCTCGACCAGGTGGGCCCCTTTGGCCGCACGGTCGAGGATGTCGCGCTGGCCATGAACGCGCTTACCGGCGCGGGCCACGATCCGTACGACTGCACCAGCCAGGATTGCGCCGTCGACTTTACCGAGCATCTCAACGACAGCATCGAGGGCAAGCGCGTGGGTATCATCCCCGCGTTTATGGAGGCCGAGGGCCTGACGCCCGAGGTCAAGGCCGCTGTTCAGCGCGCCGCCCAGGAGCTGCAGAACCAGGGCGCCGAGCTGGTCGAGGTGGACTTGCCGCACCTGGACGCCGCTATCGCCGCCTACTACGTCATCGGCCCGGCCGAGGCGTTCTCCAACCTGGCCCGCTTCGACGGCATTCGCTACGGCTACCAGGAGGAGGGCTGCGCCAACCTGTCCGACCAGAGCTCGCTTTCGCGCGCCCACGGCTTTGGCGCCGAGGCCAAGCGCCGTCAGATGCTCGGCGCCTACCTGCTGAGCTCGGGCGTGTACGACAAGTACTACTACGCTGCGCAAAAGGCCCGCACGCTCATCACGCAGGACTACGACGCCGCGTATGCCAAGGTGGACACCATCCTCATGCCCGCCTCGCCGCGCACGGCCTTTAAGTTTGGCGAGATCAGCGACCCCACGCAGATGTACCTCTCCGACTTGTACACCATCTCGCTCAACATTTGCGGCAACGGTGGTATCTCGGTGCCGCTGGGCCTGGGCGAGGACACTCAGCTGCCCGTTTCTGCCCAGCTGGTTGGTCCGGCGTTTAAGGACCGCCAGCTGCTCACGTTTGCCCGCGCCCTGGAGCGCGGCTTTGCCGATGCCGCCACGGGTGCGCCCGCGCTTTCCGTCGCGCCCGATTTTGCCGGGAAGGGAGGCGAGCTGTAATGAAGGAGCTTTCCGAGGTCTTGCAGGATTGGGAGGCCGTGATCGGCCTGGAGATCCATACCGAGCTCACCGCACTCGATACCAAGATGTTCTGCAACTGCAAGCTCAGCCACGATGACGAGCCCAACGCCAACGTGTGCCCGGTGTGCCTGGGCCTGCCCGGCGCCCTGCCGGTGCCCAACAAGCGCGCCATCGAGAGCATCGTCAAGGCCGGCCTCGCCACCAACTGCGAGATCCAGCGCCACTCGATGTTCTACCGCAAGCACTACTTCTATCCCGATATGGCCAAGAACTTCCAGACCACGCAGGGTCCGGTCGCCTTTGCCATGTACGGCCACCTGGACCTGGACGTGACCGGTCGCGGTGCCGCCGAGCGCCCCGACTGCGCGTTTGGTGAGGCAGAGGCCCAGAGCTTGGCGAGCGCCTCGGCCAACGCCGAGGGCCTGTCCACGTCCATGACGTCGACCATGCGCGAGGGCAATCAGCGCGCCGGTCACCTGGCCAGCTACGATGCGTCCAACCTGCAGATGCCCGAGCGCCGCGAGGACGGTTCCTACACGGTGCCCATCCGCATCCTGCGCATCCATATGGAGGAGGACGCCGCCAAGATGGTCCACGTGGGCGGTGCCGAAGGCCGCATTACCGCCGCGGCCGAGTCGCTCGTCGACTACAACCGCTGCGGCACGCCGCTGATTGAGCTCGTCACCGAGCCCGACTTGCGTACGCCCGAGGAAGCGCGCCTGTTTATGGAGAAGCTCCGTCGCATCTTTGTGACGCTGGGCATTTCGGACTGCTCCATGGAGAAGGGTTCCATGCGCTGCGACGGCAACGTGTCGCTGCGTCGCCGCGGCGAGACCAAGCTGGGCACCAAGACCGAGCTTAAGAACCTCAACTCGTTTAAGAGCCTGCATGATGGCCTTGCCTACGAGATCTGCCGTCAGGCCGAGGTGCTCGAGGAGGGCGGCATCATCTATCAGGAGACCCGCCACTGGGAGCCCAGTCGCAAGCGCACCGTAGTCATGCGTGTGAAGGAAACGGCCGACGACTATCGCCTGTTCCCCGATCCCGACCTGGCGCCGTTCGATCTGGACGACGAGTTCATCGACCGCTGCCGTAGCGAGATTCCCGAGCTGCCCGATGCCAAGCGCGTCCGTTTTGAGGCCGACTTTGGTATTAAGACGGCCGATGCCGAGCAGATCGCCGGCGACCCCGAGTTTGCTGACTTCTTTGAGGCCGCTGCTGCCGGAATGGCTGGCAAGGAGGCTCAGACGGTCGCAAACCTGCTGGTGAACGAGATGATCGCCTACCTTAAGGGCGCGGGTGTCTCGCTGACCGAGTCCGGTATTGCACCGGCTCAGGTGGCGGCGCTGGCCAAGCTGCTGGCGACCGATGCCATTAGCTCCAACCAGGCGCACGAGGTCTTTGAGGCCATGGCTCAGACCGGCGACGACCCCAACAAGATCGTCGACGAGCGCGGCATGCGCCAGGTGAGCGATGCCGGCGCGCTGCAGCCGATCGTGGACGAGGTGCTGGCAAGCTGTGCCGATCAGGCGCAGCAGTATCGTGACGGCAACCAGAAGGTCATCGGCTTTTTGGTGGGCCAGTGCATGAAGGCGAGCTGCGGCAAGGGCAACCCGAAGCTCTTCAACGAGTTGCTGAGAACGTCGCTCTCGTAAACGGGAACCCGGGAGCCCCGGCAGGGCGGGTGCTTCCTCAAAATTTCGAACAGTCCTGCGCAAGACGAAGGCCACATTAAGTGGCCTTCTTTGCGTGCGGAACTCATTTTGAGCAAGCACCCGCCCTGCCGGGGCTCCCGGGTTCTGTGACGACTCGGCCGTTCGGGTTAGGCGGGGCTGAATGGAATAGAGTGAATGGGCGCGCCGTTGGCGCGTCCATTTTTGTGCGGGTGACAAAGGGACTGTCCCTTTGTCACATTGCAATAAATGTGATGAAAGTGTGTCGAAATGAGCTTAAAACTTCCGTAAATGTGATAAATGTCACGTTTTACCTAGGGTAAAATGTGGGAAATATCACGTTTACGGAAGTTTCTTTGCGGGAGGTTCGTCCATGCAGCGAGATATCATTGCCAAGCTTAACGCTTGGAAAGCGTCAGAATATCGTAAGCCGCTTATCCTTAAGGGGGCGCGCCAGGTTGGAAAGACGTGGGCGCTTAAGGAGTTCGGCCGAACCTCGTACATCAATTTTGTGTATCTGACGCTCGAGGAGCCGTCACCTGGGGTACAGAGCGAGTACGCTCAGTTTTTCGAAGGTACGCGCGATCCTCGACGGATCATCTCAAATCTTTCCCTGGCACTTGGACAGCCTATCGATCCCGGCAAAACGCTGCTTATTATTGATGAGATCCAGGATTGTCCTTCTGCAGTCGGCGCCCTTAAATACTTCTGTGACGAGGCCCCCGAGTATCACGTCGCATGCGCAGGGTCTTTGTTGGGCGTTCGCTTGTCCCGTGAGACCAGCGCTTTTCCGGTGGGAAAGGTCGAGTTCATGGAGATGCGCCCCATGAGCTTTTCCGAGTTTCTGAAAGCCGAGGGCGCTGCAAACTACGACGAATACCTTGGCGGCCTGGATCAGATCGAAACAGTGCCCGATTTCTTTCATGTCCGTCTCGTCGAGCATCTTCGTCGTTATTTTGCATGCGGCGGCATGCCAGAGGCTCTTGGCCGGTGGGTGGAGACGGGCGATATCGTTCAGGTCGATAAGGTGTTGTCTGATCTCTTGGATTCCTACGAGCGCGATTTTGCCAAGCATGGTGGCCGTGCGCAGTTCGCCAAGCTTTCGCAAATATGGAACTCGATTCCAGCTCAGTTGGCGCGCGAGAACAAAAAGTTCGTTTGGGGTGCGGTGCGCGAGGGGGCTCGTGCTCGAGAATACGAGGATGCTCTGGAATGGCTTGCCGATGCTGGGCTCATCACGGCGGTTCGCCTTAATGCTGCCGGTGGTGTGCCGCTCTCTGCGTACGATGACCTCAAGGCATTTAAAGTCTACTGTCTTGATGTCGGCTTGCTGCGCCGCATGGCAAGGCTGGATGCGTCCGCTTTTGCCATCTCGGATGCGCTATTTTCGGAGTTCAAAGGTTCGTTCGCCGAGAACTATGTGCTTCAGGCATTACTTTCACAGTTAGATGCTGCTCCGCGTTACTGGACAAACGAGAAGCCGAAGCACGAAGTCGATTTTTTGATTCAAGTCGGAAACGAAATCGTTCCCGTCGAGGTCAAATCGGGAGAGGTCGTTCACTCCAAGAGCCTTAAGTACTATGCCGACAAGCATGCGGAGACGACTCCATTGAGGGTCCGCTACTCACTTAAGAACCTAAAGCTCGACGACGGGGTGCTCAACATTCCGTTGTATTTGGCTGATCGATCTGTCCCTCTTATCAAAAAGGCGCTTGATTGTGCGCATCTTGACGTTTAGATCCTGGGTGAGCTGACGGGCGGTGGCTAATTAATCGCTCCGTTACGGCCAGGGAGCTTGGGCCTTAGCGATGCTTGCTTCGCCAAGCGGTGGGGGTGGTGCCGGTGTATTGTTTGAAGGCTTGGGCGAAGGCGGCTTGCTGAGGGTAGTCGAGCCGCTCTGCTACCTGCGCTATCGTGAGCCCGCTATCGGCCAAAAGGTCCTGTGCTCGCTCCATACGGCGTCTGCGAATGTAGGCGCCCATCGACTCGCCTGTTTGGGCCTTAAAGGTGGCGCATAGTTTGGAGCGGCTTGTGTAGAGCCTCTCGGCCACCTCGTTGATACCCACACGTCTGCCTGTGTCGAGCGCGCGCTCAATCATTGCCGTTGCTTCTTCGGCAATGGTTATGCTGACGCGTGTGTCCGCCGCCTGCCGTGCCTGCTTGTGGGCCGCGCGCGAACAGGCGAGCTCCGCGACCATGGTCTCCACGATGCCCTGCATATAGACGTGTCCGCCTACGGTGCGGGCGCGTTCCTCGTTAATCCGGCGCAGCGTGTGGCAGATGGCAGACGTCGCTTCCTCGTGCCATGGCTCGGCAAACGCTTCAAAGATTCCCGCGAACTCGGTGGGATAGCGGTGCTCCAGTTCGTCAAAATATCCAGGCAAAAAGAGCACCGAGCGCGAGTGATAGAGCTCCCCCGCAACCAGCGGGCTTAACTCCTCGCCACAGCTATCTTGGATAAAGCTGCAAACGGCATTGTTTGGCCACGGTCCATGCAATGGTTTGAGGTTCGCGGGCGTTATGCCAGCCTCGGGCATGCATGTAAGTGTGGGCGCGCTGACTTCGCTCACGCAGGCGTATGGCTCGGGTGTGTATTCGGCCAGGTACATATCGTGCGTCGGGGTGATGAAATGCTCCATGACGATGCAGGTGGGGGAGAGGGGCATGATCCATGCGCGGCCGTGCGCCCGGTCGTTTGCCACCTCGCCGGTAAAGACGGCGCCCTTGCCGGTAAGCTCCAGGCCAAACTGCTCAAATTGCGGTGCGTAGAGCTCGGTTATGTCGGTCGCTGCCCGCCGTATTTGCAAAAGCGTCCCTTTCCTTTGCAGAAACGTCCACGCCTGGCTTGATTTTGAGCCATGGCTAACACATCAATGATAAGTTGAATACGGTTAACTCTCAAGCCGTTAGAAAGGAATCTCATGGCAAAGGGATCAAAAAGGGAAGGCGGCGGTATCGGCGAGCTGCTTGCATATGCCGGCGACCGTAAATTCCTAACGTATTTGGGCATGGCGCTCTCGGCGCTCTCGCAGCTGCTGAGCTTTGGCCCGTACGTGTGCATTTGGCTTGTCGCGCGCGATCTGATTGCCGTGGCACCTAACTGGAGCGAAGCCACTAACATCGCGATGTACGGTTGGTGGGCCGTGGGGTTTGCCCTGGCAAGCATCGTAGCTTATTTCGCAGGCCTCATGTGCACGCACCTGTCTGCGTTTCGCTGCGCGTCCAATATCCGCAAGACTGCGAGCGAGCACCTGCTTAAACTGCCGCTTGGCTACTTTGACACGCACGCCACCGGTGAGCTGCGTCGTGTTGTAGACGGGTGTGCCGCCTCCACCGAGACTTTGCTCGCACACATGCTGCCCGATATCGCAGGCGCCGTCGCCATGGTCGTGGGCTTGCTCGTGCTGCTTTTCGCCCTCGATTGGCGCTTGGGCGCGGCATGCCTCATCTCGGTGGCCATTTCGTTTGGCGCCATGGCCACCATGATGAGCGGCAAAGGCGCCGAGTTCATGAAGGCCTACATGGGAGCGCTGGTCAAGATGAACAAGACCGGCACCGAATACGTACGAGGCATCCCCGTGGTCAAGGTGTTTCAGCAGACGGTCTACTCCTTTAAGGCCTTCCACGATGCGATCGCCGAATACGCCGACATGGCACAAAACTATGCGGGCACGTTCTGCCGAGGTCCGCAGGTACTCAACCTTACCACGCTCAACGGCCTCGTGGCATTCCTGTTGCCCGTGGCGTTGCTGTTGGCGCCGGGCGAGACGGACTTCGCGCATTTTATGGCCAACTTCACGTTTTACGCGATATTTTCGGCCGTGGTACCGACGGCCATGACCAAGCTCATGTTTGTGGGCGAGGCCTCTCAGATGAGTGCCGATTCGCTGGCTCGTATTCGAAGCGTCATGGATTCCAAGCAGCTCTCCGTGTCCGCCCAACCCAAGCACCCTGCCGGCGGCGACGTGCGATTTGAGGACGTGAGCTTTACGTACGAGGGTGCCGAAGCACCTGCCGTTAGCCATGTGAGTTTTAGCGTTTCCGCGGGTAGCACCCTCGCCCTGGTGGGTCCCTCGGGTGGCGGTAAGTCAACCTGCGCAAGCCTGATCCCGCGTTTTTGGGATGTCTCCTCGGGTCGAGTGCTCGTAGGCGGTGTGGACGTTCGCGATATGGATCCGCACGAGCTTATGGACCAGGTCGCCTTTGTGTTCCAGACCAACCAGCTGTTCCGGCAAACACTTGCCGATAACGTGCGCGCCTCCAAGCCTACGGCCACTGACGACGAAGTGCGTGCGGCCCTCTCCGCAGCTCAGTGCGACGACATTGTGGCCAAGCTCCCACAGGGCATCAATACCATGCTCGGTGCCGGCGGAGCATATCTTTCGGGCGGCGAGGTCCAGCGCGTGGCACTCGCCCGCGCGATCCTTAAAGACGCGCCTATCGTGGTGCTCGATGAGGCCACGGCGTTTGCCGATCCCGAGAACGAGGCGCTCATCCAGCGCGTCTTTAGCAAGCTGGCGGCTGGTCGCACAGTCATTATGATTGCGCACCGACTCTCGACTGTGGTGGGCGCAGACCAAATCGTGGTGCTCAACCAGGGCAGCGTGCAGGAGTCGGGTACCCATGCCGAGTTGCTGTCCCAAGAGGGTCTGTATGCCAAGATGTGGGCCGAATACGAACAGGCCGCGAGCTGGAAAATCACTGCAGCGACCGCGGATGCCGCCGTCACGAAGGGAGGCGAGGCCTAAATGTTCGCCTCATTCCAAAAGAAGTATTTCCTATCCGATAAAGGCGTCGCCGGCGTAAAACGCGGCATTTTCTGGACCACGCTCACCAATCTCATTACCATGGCCGGCATGGGCTTTTTATTCCTGGTTATGGCCGGCTTTGTCGAGCATCTCGCCAGCGGGGCTGACCTGCCGGATGCCCTGCCGATCGTGGGTGGCCTCCTGGTCTTTTTCGTGTTGCTCTTTGCCTCTAACTGGCAGCAGTATTACTACACCTACTGCATCTTTTACGAGGAGTGCGGCAAGCAGCGTATGGAGATCGCCGAGCGCTTGCGCAAACTGCCGCTGTCGTTTTTTGGTCGTCGTGATCTGGCCGATTTAACCGAGACTATCATGGGCGACGTCCAGGCCATGGAGCACGCCTACAGCCACGTGCTGGGAGAGCTTTGGGGTGCCATCATCGCAAGCGCCATTGTGTTCGTGGCGTCGCTGTTCTTTTGCTGGCAGCTGGCGATCGCGGCGTTTTGGAGCGTTCCCGTGGCCTTTGCCGTGCTGTATCTAACACGCGGCCCCATGACCCCGGTGTTCGATCGCGTGCGCGCCGAGAAGGTCAAGGTTACCGAGGCGATTCAAGAGACGCTCGACTGCGTTCGCGAGATCCGCGCCACCAACCAGGAGGCCCATTATCTTGAGAGTCTCAACGCCGTGATCGATGCCGAGGAGCGCGAGACCACCAAGGGCGAGCTCGCTAACGGGCTTTTGGTCAACTCCGCCTTTGTCATCCTGCGTCTGGGCATTGCCACCACGCTGGTTACGGGTGCCGCGGTGGTCGCCTCCGGGCAGGTCGACTTTTTGGTGATGTTTGCCTTCCTGCTTATGGTGAGCCGTATCTATGCGCCCTTTGACCAGGCGTTAATGTTAATGTCCGAGCTGTTTGCCGCCGAGTCGTCTGCCAAGCGCATGCGTTCCATCATGGAAGAGCCTGTGGCGCGGGGCAGCGAGAAATTTGAGCCCGCGGGTCACGATGTGGTGTTCGATCACGTGGCATTTGGCTATGGTGCGGGCGAGGACGGACGCGCCGGCGAGAAAGTTCTTACCGATGTGAGCTTCACCGCCAAGGAAGGCGAGGTCACGGCACTGGTCGGTCCTTCGGGTTCCGGTAAGTCTACGGTGAGCCGCCTGGCCGCGCGCTTTTGGGATGCCACTGCGGGCAAGGTTACCGTGGGCGGTGTGGATGTTGCGTGTGTGGATCCCGAGGTGCTGCTGCGCGACTACGCCATTGTGTTCCAAGACGTGCTGCTATTTGACGACACGGTGATGGGAAACATCCGCCTCGGGCGTCGTGATGCCACCGATGAGGAAGTGCTTGCGGCCGCGCGTGCCGCCAACTGTGACGAGTTTGTGAGCCGCATGCCGCAGGGCTACGACACCATGATCGGCGAGAACGGCTCCAAGCTGTCCGGCGGCGAGCGCCAGCGCATCTCTATCGCCCGTGCGCTGCTCAAAGACGCGCCTATCGTGCTGTTGGACGAGGCGACGGCGAGCTTGGATGTGGAGAACGAGACCGTGGTACAGCAGGCGCTCTCCCGTCTGCTTGCAGGTAAGACGGTTATCGTTATTGCCCACCGTATGCGTACGGTGGAAAATGCCGACAAAATCGTTGTGCTCAAGGATGGAGTGGTTGCCGAACAGGGCACCCCGGCGCAGCTCAAGGCGGCAGGTGGAGAATTCGCCCGCATGGTAGCGCTGCAAAAGGAAGCGGCTGCCTGGCAGCTGTAGGAATGTGACAAAGGGACAGTCCCTTTGTCACATTGAGTTCACCCCCATAGTTTCCAAAAAGTTAACCTTTGTTGACCTTAATAGTTAGATAAACTAAACTATTTTCCAAAAGTGTGCTCGAGCAAACTTGTTTACTCGGGTGCTGAGGCACCGTGCCGCGTCCAATGCGGCAAAAGGGAGAAGCAACATGAAGAAGTCGACGTTTAACACCTTGCTTGTCGGTGGCGGTTTTCTGCTTGGCACGGCCGGCATCAAGCTGCTCACCAGCGCTCCGGTAAAGAACGCCTGCGTGCAGGGCATCGCGTGCGGTATGCGCGTCAAGAACTGCTACCAGGACATGGTCGAGCAGGCCAAGGCCAATGTCGATGACATGGTTGCCGAGGCGGCCTACATCACCCAGAGCGAGGCCGCTGCTGATGAGGCAGCCGAGTAACACTCCCAGGCACAAACTATGAGATTCTCGATTATTAGCGAGATCCCCGGCAGGACCCGTCTTCAATTGGCGGGTCCTGTGCCAGAGAGCGATCTCGACGCACTTCTTAAGCTCAGCAGCGAAATCGATGGCGTGCGCAAAGTGCGCGTGTATGGCCGTATTGGCCAGATGGCGCTGGAATACGACGAGCCGCGCCGCGTAAGCGTGCTCGACGCCTTGGGCGCACTCGATGCTCAAGCTATCGCCGATGCCAAGTCGGGCTACGTGATGCAACTTGAGCCGCGCAAGCACAAGCTCGTCATGGATCTGGCGACACTCGTCGGTGCCCATTACGCACGTCGCTGGTTCTTGCCCACGCCCCTGCGTGCGGTGTTTGTCGTGGCCGGTTACGTGACCTTTTTGCGCGCTGCCCTTCATGAGCTGGCGCAGCCACGCCTGACCGTTCCTGTGCTCGACGCTTCGGCCATCGGCATCTCGTTTGTCAAACGCGACGTCGACACCGCGGGCCAGACGATGTTCCTGCTCAACGTGGGCGAGCTGCTTGAGGACTACACGCGCGCCATGAGCGAAAACGAGCTCATCAACTCGCTGCTCGACGTGCCCGATAAGGCACAAAAAGTGGTCGGCGACACTGAGGTAAGCGTTGCCGCCACCGAGCTCGAGCCCGGCGATCTGGTCGCCGTACGCACTGGCATGTCCATCTGCATCGACGGTGTTGTCGAGCAGGGGAGCGCTATGGTCAACCAGGCGACCCTGACTGGCGAGCCGCTGGCCGTCGAGCGCAGCGTGGGCGACGACGTGTTCGCCGGCACCGTCGTGGAAGATGGCAGCATCTTGGTGCGTGTGCGCGCCAATACGGCGCAAACCAAGCTGCGCTCGATCGTCTCACTCGTGCAGACGGCCGATTCGCTCAAGTCCGAGGGCCAGTCGCACATGGAGGACCTTGCCAACAAGATCGTCCCGTGGAACTTCCTGCTCGCGGGCCTGGTTGCGCTTACCACCCGCAGCCTCATCAAGACCTCGGCGGCGCTGATGGTCGACTACTCGTGCGCACTCAAACTCACGGGTTCCGTCGCCGTCATGACTGCCATGAGCGACGCTGCCAAGATGGGCGTCATGGTCAAGGGCGCGAAGTACTTTGAGTCGTTTGCCAAGGCCGACACCATTGTGTTTGATAAGACCGGCACGCTCACCGAGGCACAGCCGCGTCTTGCCTGCGTGCTCACCACCGATGGCTGGAGCGAGGACGAGATCCTGCGCCTTTCTGCCTGCTTGGAGGAGCATTTCCCGCATCCGGTGGCGCGTGCCGTGGTCAACGCCGCCCGCGAGCGCGGGCTCGAGCACCGCGAGCGCCATGCTGCGGTCGAGTATATCGTGGCACACGGCATCGCTTCGTCCATCGAGGGACGTCGCGCGATTATCGGCTCGGCGCACTTTGTGTTTGAGGATGAGGGTGCGCAGCTCGAGTCCGACATCAAGGAGCAAATCGAGCTCCAGATGCAGGGCCTGTCGCCGCTATATCTGGCGGTCGACGGTACCGTTGTGGGCGTGCTCGGTATCGAGGACCCGCTTAAGCCCGGGGTCCGTGAGGCCATCGCCGACCTGCATGCGTTGGGCGTTAAGCACGTGGTCATGCTCACGGGCGACTCGGAGCGCACGGCCGAGCGCATTGCTCGCGAGGCGGGAGTCGACGAGTTCAAGGCCGAACTGCTGCCTGAGGACAAGTACGCTTATGTGGAGCGGATTAAGCGTGAGGGGCGCCACGTTGCCATGGTGGGCGACGGCGTCAACGATTCGCCGGCGCTCGGTTTAGCCGACGTGGGCCTGGCGATGGGTGGCGGAAGCGACATCGCCAAGGAGGTCGCCGATATCATCCTGACCGATACGGATCTGGCCGCAATCGTGCGCCTGCGCCGCATGAGCCAGGGGCTTATCGACCGTCTGACGAGTTCGTATTCCAAGGTGATGCTCACCAACTCGGCGCTGTTGGCATTGGGTATTACCGGCATGATCACTCCGCAGACGTCGTCACTACTGCACAACGGCTCGACGATTGCCTACAGCCTGAGCAACGCGAAGGCGTATCTGCGCTAGCAGACGTGTTCGCCCACGTTATCTGGCCTGCGCCCAGACGGCATCGGTGTCGTCCGGGCGCAGGCCTTTTGCATTTGAACATTTGCTAACTTCTCTATATAGTGTTGCTAGCAAGGCTAGCAATTGAAGGGAGCAAGATCGACGTGGGTGCTGTTAGCGGCATGGCGCAGGTGAACGTTCGCGTGGATCGCCAGGTCAAGGATCATGCGGAGGAAGTGTTGCGGCTTTCGGGCAGATCACTGCCCGAGCTTATCAAAAAGGTGGTGGCCAAGGTCGCGCAGGGTGGCGGTCAGTGCGAGGAAGTGCTTGCGGCCGTCGACGACCGGCAGCAGACCGTCGCGCACGATACTCCGTTCGCCGCATCATGGGCGGCGGCGGATCAGCTTTACGCGGACCTGGGCATCGCTACGTCGTCCGTGTCCGACGATCGTGATTGGGACGCAATCTATTCCGAAGCCATGGACGAGCGCTACCGCCAAAAGGGGATGATCCTGTGAGCGGGTCTCCCCTCAAAATAATGGTGGACGCCAACGTATGGGTCGATTCGTTTTGCGCCGACCATGCCGAGTCGCTTGCCGCACGTGCGTTTATTGGGCAGGCGACGGAGGCGGGGGCATTGCTGTTCTTTCCGGTGCATATCGCCAAGGACGTGCTGTACGTTGTCCAACACGAGCTGAAGCGTAGCGTTCTTGCCAGTGGGGGAGCGCTCGACGAGGCATCTGCCCGCGCAATTGGCGATGCGGCGTTGGCGTTTGTTCGGAACATGACCGAAAACGCCACGGCCGTGGGCGCGGATGCATCCGATCTGTGGCTAGCCGACAAATATCTGACGCTCCATCGCGATTACGAGGACAACTTGGTGCTCGCCGCGTGCAAGCGCGCACAGGTCGATTACTTGGTGACCAACGATCCCAAGCTGCTCGAACATGCCGATCTTGCAGCAAAGACCCCGCGCCAAATGATGCCGATTCTTGCTTTAGCCGAACACGGCGGCGCGGCTATCGGTTGACGCGAACTGTTTGCAGGCCTCTTGGACGACGATGCGCCAAGGGACCCGCGTCTGCTATTTACAAAAGCTCGGCCTTAATGGCGGGACTTTCTGCGAGCTGCTCGGCTGCCTTTTCGTCGGAACCGTTTAGTGCTGCCAGGCTGCGGTAGACCCACTCGTTGACCTGGGTGTTCTTGACGCCTGCGGTCTGCATAAGGGCGCCTGCCTCGCGGATTGCTGCAAACAGATCGGCTTTGGGACCCGCGAGCTCGACCTCGATGCCGTGGTAGGCGGCCACGCCGCGGTTCTCGCTCACGTGGTCGATAAAGCCCTCGACGGTCTCGAGCTGCTGGGCGAGGGCTGCATCATCGTCAGCGTCCAGCGCAACAAGGGCGTTCGATACCGTGAGGGCGGGATGTACGCAGGGGACAAAGCCTTCGATGACATCCATAGCTTCGGTAATGGTTGAGCCCAGGCCTGCGAGGGCATTGACGAGTTGCTGCTTAGTATCCATAACGGTCCTTTCGACGGGTCAATTTTGCTTGGCGAAAATATACGTGACGCGATCGGTAACAAAAGTGCGAAGTGCGGCGCACATTGGGGTCTTCACAGCTCGTGCATAGAACAGCTGTCCGCTTTCAGAACGTGGTAAGATAACACTCCACAAGCGGGGCTCGCCCCGCATGTTCCTTGAAAAGTCGACGGGTGTTGGGTGCTCGTGCCCAATGCCATCCAGACTTTCCCGACATTCGGGGGCGACTGGTTTCGACACGATAGCTCTGAGAGAGGAAGCAAGCCGAGGTCTCCTCGCCTCGTTAAACAGGGGTACCGTCAAATTGAATTGACAACAACTCTTCTTTTGAGCCTATGGCTCTCGCTGCTTAATTTATAGCGGCGCGTCAACCCGGTGATTTCCCCGCCACCGGTGCGACGTCATTTTAGGGGAATGCTCCTGCGCACGTAATCGGTATGGCGCAGGCTAAGACCGAACCGGTTAGGACGCCGCGAGCGTGTCGCTGCGCGCAAAGCGTCCGAGACTAAACCAGCGACTGAGCTTGGAGATGCCAATCAGGGGG
This sequence comes from uncultured Collinsella sp., assembly GCA_900552385.1. Lineage (GTDB taxonomy): Bacteria > Actinomycetota > Coriobacteriia > Coriobacteriales > Coriobacteriaceae > Collinsella. Next base: position 278,854 of record URZI01000001.1, read on the forward strand.
CTTTCGCGGACCGGAGTTCGATTCTCCGCGCCTCCACCAACTGTTCAGTAGGCGAACACATACGCGTGCTCGTCGTTAGGCGGGCGTTCGTATTGCTCGTCAGATAGAAAGAAGCCGCTCCATACGGGGCGGCTTCTTTGCGTTCTAGGCCTGCGGCATGATCTCCTGCTCGCCGTCCTCGTCCATGTACGGCATGAGGAACACGCCGCCCTGCTCGGTGGTAAGCAGCAGGTACTCGCGGTTGTGCTCGTCGCACACGATTTCCTGGCCGATGCCCTCGGGCAGGTCGTATATGGGGCCGTCCGTGCGGGCTTGCCTCACGGTCACGTCTTGCGCTCCCATGGCCTGCGACGCGCAGCTGGCGGCGGCCAGGACGATGAACAGCAGGACGACCGCCGCGAGGATGGGGCCGCACCCGCCGTTGCGCTCCTCGTCTGCGGGGCTCGGGTACGGCATGGCCTATCCCACCTTCACCAGATAGTCGTCGGCCTCTGGCTTGCCCGTGGCCTTGCCCACGGCGATGTAGCGCGTTGCGCCGCTGTAGCCCGTGTATCGGCCCCACACGTAGCCGTCGGCGATCTTGTACCAGTTATCCAGCGTCACGGTCTCGCCGCTGGAATAGTGCGCCACCTCGGTGCCGCCCAGGCCGGGGGCGTCGCGCACGCGCAGGTAGTCCACAGTGCAGCGGTAGGTGCCGCCGAAGTTCTCGGCCGTTTCCTGCTGCGCAGGCTGCGGCTGCGGGACGGCTGCGGGGGCGCTTCCAGCAGTGATGCCGAAGCATTCCAGGTAGATGCGCGCCAGCTCGTCCAGGTTGCCGTTGAACTTCTCGCGGTCGCCGTCGTTGTCGATGAAGCCGTTCTCGCACAGGCGGTAGTTGATGCCGCGCGCGGCGGCTCGGTTCGGGTTCGCGAGGTCGGAATGGCGCACCAGCTTCTCGGAGCGCCCGGGCATGAACGCCGCCAGCTTGTCGGCCAGCGCATTGTCGTACTCGTCAGGCTCAAAGCCCTCCTTGATGATGACGTGCGCGCCGTGGGCCGTGGCGATGCCGCTGGCGTCCATGTGCAGCTCCACCACTGGCGCGTCGGTGCTCAGGCGGTTAAGCCCGCCGTCGGCGTACCAGTTGCGGGACGTATCGCCCAGCTCGACCTCGGAACCGCCCAGTTCCTTGATGCGCTGGCCCAGGGCGCGAACGCGCTCGGCCTCGGTGCAGCCGCCTGCGCAGCAGCCGGGGTCGCCAGCGCCGTGGCCGCAGATGATGAACAGTTTAGCCATTGCCTACTCCTTCCCGCCTACGGTCACGCCCAACAGGGCGTCGAGCCACTTGGATGTGATGCCTACCGACTTGAACAGCGTGTAGGCCGCCTGCACGCCGCCTACCACGGCGAAGGCGCACGTGACCCATGCGCCCGGGTCTGCGGGCACGCCGCCCACGAAGCCGGTCACGACGCCCGCCAGGAGCGAGCAGCCCAGCGCCAGGATGCGCGCGGCCTTGCCGGTCATGGCCTCGGTCTTGATCAGCTGCACCGCGAACGGCACGGCGAAAGACAGCACGATGGCTGCGATTGCTTGCATTTCTGTCATTTCGGATTCCTTTCTATCGAGCCGATTCCTTGTAGAGCAGGTCAACGCGGTCGGCGATGTGGTCGACCTTCGCCGCCATGCCCTGGCTGCGCGCCTGGCTGTTCGCCAGGTCGGCGTGCAGCACCTCGTTGGAGGTCACGACGGACTCCATGAGCGCCTTCATAGCCTCCATCAGCGCGTTGCTGCGCTCCATCTGCGCGGCGATGCGGCCCTCCATCTGGCTGCGCTCGCGGTCGCGCTGCGCCCGCTCGTTCACCTCGTCCTGCTTTCGCTCTTCGCGCTTGAGGTCGATGTTCGCCTTGCGCTCGTTCTGGGCCTTGAACTCTTCGAGGAACTGCTTGCCGAAGTACAGGACCACTAGGACGAGCAGCGCGCCGAAAAGCGACCCGGGGCCGTACGGCGCGAAGATTTCCAGCACGTCGGTCATTCGTTTTCTCACCTCCTCGAATCGCTGCCGCGATTGTCCGCGAGGTGTCGCCGGGCAAAAGAAAAGCGTCCCCGAAGGGGCGCTCGCTACTCCTGCGGCGCTTCCGGCTGGTCGGGCTCCATGGCTTCCAGCTCGTTGATGCGGTCGCGCCACGTCTGGCGCTGCGAGATGATCTCGGCCACCTCCTTGGCAGCTGCGGCGATGGCCGAGAGCAGGTCGGTGATGGACGATGCGGAGAAGATGCGCTCCACCGCCTTCATGACCTTGTAGTCGCTCTGCTCAAGCTGCTGTTTGTAGCCGTTGATCTCCCCGGCGATCTCCTGTTCCGTCATGGGTCGCTCCTTCCGTTGCTAGGGTAGGGGCATGTTCCCATCCGTGTCGCCTCCAGGTTTGGATTGCATTGAGCAACCACCCCCCCCGCGGGATTTCCGAACAGGCTGCGGTACAGCGCGTCCATGGCCCGCACGCTGCGGTGCGCGTCCAGCCGCTTCATGCCTCCGCGCCAGCTCTGGTAGCTCTGCTCCACCTGCTCGGGGGTCATGATGCCATCGGCGACCATGCGGGCCATCTTCTTGAGCTTGCGGCGCTCCCGCGTTATGGAGTCTCGGCACGGCTTCACGACTATGCGGCCCGTGTCCGTGTAGAAGATGCGTTTCTTCAGCCACGTGAACCCGCGCGTGAGCTTCACCACGCGGGTCTTGCGCGGGTTCAGCTCGATGCCCAGCTCGGCGCATTTGCGCTCTATGAGCAGCAGGCACACCTGCAGGTAGTCCTTGGACTCGTGTATCAGGTAGAAGTCGTCCATATATCGACCGTAGGCCTCGGGGCGCAGCATCTCGATTACGTAGTGGTCGATGCGGTTGGGGTGCGCGACGGCGCATATCTGGTTCGGCTCGCTGCCCAGCCCCAGGCCCACATCGCCCTGCGCGTCTATCAGGCGGTGCTCCAAGGCGACCACGCGCGGATCTAGCAGCGCGGAGGCCACCTGGTCTTTGACGGGTTGGTGCGCTATGCGCGCGAAGTAGTCGGAGAAGTCGCCGAGCAGTATGTAGCCCTCGCGGCCGTGCCGCCTCCAGTGGTCGGCCAGGTGGCGCTTGAGCAGCTTCAGGGCGTAGTCGGTGCCGCGCCCCTTTATGTTCGCTGAGTTCGCGGCTATGAGGGTGGGCACGATCGCGGGCACGAGCGCGTTCTGCGACAGCGACTTCTGCACCACGCGCTCGGGGAAGTGCACGGCGCTGATGTGGCGCAGCTTGCCGCGCTCCCATAGGTCGAAGCGGATGAAGCCCCGGCATATGTCGCGGCCCTCCAAAAGGTCGCGGCGGGACAGGACGGCGTTGCGCAGGTAGTCCTTCATGTACCGCTGCGTGGACGCCTTCCACATCACGCCGCGTGCGGCCTGCTTGGAAGCCTTGCACAGGCTGTTGAGGTCGGCCACGGTCTCAAGCGTGCACGCCTTGACGCGCTCGGCCTTGGCCTTGGCCCGCTTCTCCTCGCGGCGCTTCCGGCGCGCCGCCCGCCTTTGCTCGGAGTTCACAGAAGGCACCCCGCACGGCTTGCAATGTGGCTCTGACAGCCGCTTGAGGTATGGCCATGAAACGCGGCGAAGCCACGGAGCGCCGCGCCATGCAAGCAGCGTCCGGCCACCCTCGCGGGGTGCGTATTTACGGGCGTGAGCCCGACGGTCGCGCCTTCCTTCCTCTCCGCGCTCTGCTTTCGGCCCTGGGGCCTACTCGGTCTGGCAATAAGGGAATCCGGGGCGGGGGCGAACCCAGACGTTCGTCGCCGAATTGTAGTTGGCATTGCCGTTGTTGTTGACGTAGCACACGTTGGACGAGGAGCCACCCATGACGGAACGCAACCACCAATTGTACCGATAAACAGGGCGCGACCGCCGCCCATTATAGCGAACGCAGGCGCTCTAGCTCGGCCTCGGCCTCGGCTATGCGCTCCTCGGTGGACTTCTTGCCCGTCACGCGCACGTTCTTGCGTGCGCCCTTCAGCAGCCTGATCTCCTCCTCGACCATGGCCGCCAGCTCCTCGAAGCGGTTGGCGTTCACGGGCAGGCCGATATCCATGAGGCACTGCATGTCCAGCATCAGCTGCTCGCAGTCAGCTATGGCCAGCGTCAGGTAGCGTTTCCTCTCCAGCGCGTTGAACGAGGTGTTGGGGTAGAAGCAGTCGGCGCGGTTGACGTTGTACACGATGCTGCGCGCCGTCTCCACCGTGGGCACCGCGTTCAGCAGACGATAGGTCTTCGGAACTACGGAGGACGACGCCATCAGCTTGTTGACCTCCACGCGGATGGCGATTGCTTGAGTGAAGAACTTGTACTCGGAAACCTCGCGGTTGCGCTGGTAGACGCCGCTCACGTGCACCTCCTGGGAAAACTGGCGGAAAAAACGGCCCGCTTCGCGGGCGAGAGGCGACCGCGCAAGGCGGTCGCCTAAAAGCAGAGTATAGAGCACTCGGCTGGCTAGCCGACGAGGAAGCCGGGGCGGGGGCGAACCCAGACGTACGTCGCCGAATAGCAGTTGGCATTGCCGTTGCCGCTGACGTAGCACACGTCGGACGAGGAGCCACCCATGACGGAACGCAACCACCAACTGCACCGATTTCCGTTGACTCGGTGCGCCGTGTCCCTGAACAGGTCCCACTGGCAGTCGAAGCCCACGCTGTAGCCCTTCGTCCCCCACACGGGGCAGCCGTACACCTCCATCTCGGACAGCGAGAACACCTTGCCGATATCCTGCCAGCTCCACGAGTTGGAGTCGTTGAGCGCGCCGCTGGCGCTGTAACGCTCCTCAAGCAGGACGCGCTGGGTCAGCAGGTACTTGGTCAGGCTTTCGGGCAGGCACGCCTCGAAGGCCGTCTCCCACGCCTTGAGGTTGCTGTTGGGGTAGGGGCATTTCTGGTCGGCGGTGCCCTGGTTCGTGTTGGTCGTGTTCCACATCAGGAAGCTGTCGTTGGCAACGCCGGTCACGGTCTTGGCCACGGCGATGGGCGCGGAGGCCACGAACGCGATATGGTGTCCCTTGCTGTTGTCGCCGCAGTAAAGGTACGGGTCGATGTGGGCAAGCAGGAACCGCACAGATTGCTGTGTGGTGACGGCGGATGCGCTCACGAGCGGCACGTCCAGGTAGTCGCCCACGCGCAGGCCTGCGAAGTTCGCGGCGGCGATGCGCTTATGCAGCGCGTCGTACACGCTGCCGCTGCCGATCTCTCCCGCCAGGATGGTGGCGATGTTCTGCCCGCCGTACTTGCCGATTTGGCCCTGGCGGTTGTACTCGGCGTTGTTGAGCGCCGTCTGCGCGTTGCTGCGCGCGGTATCGTCGATGACCTCGTAGCCGATGCCGCCCACCGACAGGGTTTTCGCTTGTGCCATTTCGTTGCCTTTCTACTTGAGGTTGAGGGTTGTGCCGGACGCCGTGCAGGTGCTCCCGAACGTGATGGTGCTGCCAGATGCACTGGCCTTGGAGGCGGGGCAGTACACGGTGCCGTCGTCGTAGATGAACGCGTCCGTGGCGTCGGCCAGCTTGCCGTACAGGTCGGCTATCTGCTGCTTCTGCTTGGCCATGTCCGAGCTGCCTGCGCTGCCCTGCGCCACGCTGTTGGCTATCTGCAGGGCGGTGTTGGCCGCCGCGTCGGCGTTCGAGGCCGCGCCGTTTGCCGCAGCCGTGGCGGCTTGCGAGGCCGTCTTCAGCTGCGACGCCTCGGTCACGCGGTCGCTTTCCGCCGTGGCTCGCTTCTTCTCTGCCTCTGCGCGCTTGGTTTCGGCGGTCTGGCGTGCCTTCTCGTTCGTGGCGCGCTGGTTTTCCGCGCTCGCGCGGGAGGCCTCGGCCTTCTGCATCTGCGCGTTCAGCGCGCTCACGTCGGCTAGCTGCCCTTCGAGGTTCGCGATGATCGCCTCCACCGCATCGACGTACGGGCCGGATATCTCGCCCGACGCGCTCGCCGAGGGCAGCACGTTCACCAGGACGTTCTCGGTGGTGGCGTCCAGCCCTGCCGCGTTCCGCACGCGCACGTAGCACACCTTGAGCAGCCCGGCCACGCCGAAGACGGCGGGGTCGACCGTCACGGTGGCCACGTTGTCGCTGATGCCAGTGAACTGCTGCTCCACGTAGGTGTGGTCGGGCTTCGCAGCCATGAGGTGCACCTTGCAGCCCGTCAGGGCCGCCTTCTTGTCGCCGTCGTAGATGGCGGCCTTCAGGACCTCGGCGCTGTCGCCCTGGTGCACGGTGATGACGGGCGGCGCTATGTTGGTCTTCTTGAGGTTGAGCGTAAGCTCGTGCGTTGCCATGCCTCACTCCTTTCCTTCGGCCGCAAGTGTCCGCGATATGTCGCCGGGCTGCGCTCTGTGGACCCCGCATATCTCCTCGTCGGTGAGCGCCGAGAAGTCCACGGCGTTGGCCTCGCCGCCTTCCGCGTCCATGACGGCCACGGGGCTGGACACGAGCGTGAAGCCGCCCTTGCCGTCGAACTCGAACACGTCTTCCGATTCCACGATGGCCCGCGCCGTGGCCGGGTCGCTGATGCACTCGAACACCGGAAGCGCCTCGGGCGGCTTCGGCGCGCCGTCGAGCGCCTGCGGCGCTTCGGGCTGCTGCACAAGGTGGTAGAACATTCCGTTTCCCCTCTCGCTGGTCTAGTTTCCCGTGATGCTGCTCATGCCGGTGATGATTCCGTTCACCACGTTGATGGTGCCCCACGTCCAGTTGTTGCCGTTGTTGGTGATGCACCCGATGAACTGCGTGGAGCCCGTGTACCCGTAGGTGCCGCCGCTGCTCGGACTGGTTCCTATGGCGAACTTCGGGGCGAGTATCCTGGCGGTGCCCGACGACCCAATGTCTGCGCGGCTGCTATCCAGGTACACGTAGTTGTTGGAGTTCTCCTGCAGCTTCACGTACGCCGAGCCGCCCGCGTTGCTGTTGCCGCTCCTCATGTACAGCTGCTCGTCGGGATGGCTCATGTAGCCCGCGTAGTAGGGGGTCGTCAGCCACGTCTGGCGGTAGTAGCGGTTGACTGCTAGGAAGCCGTAGCCGCAGGTGGACATGCCCACGCCGTCGGTCGAGCTCGCCGTGGGGCTGTCCTTCGCGTGGACGGCCTCGATGGTGCAGTACTCGGTCGAGCCGTTCACGAACGACGCTCCCGGGTGGTCGTTCGTCGTCGTGCCGGTGGTGATGTAGTTGGTTGACGACGTGCCGACCATGTTGCAGCGGAACATGGAGGTGCTGCCCACCAGCACGGTGCCCGCGATGATGGAGCCGTTCTTGTCGTATATCTGGAAGCCGTTGGTGGCGTTGATATAGACCCTGTTGCCGTTGCTGTCGGTCATGAAGATGGAGCCGTCGCGCAGGTAGAAGGCCCCGCTGTCGAGGTCCCAATACGAGTTCCCGCCTTTGATGCGGCCCGTGGTCAGCTCGTCGGCGGTCACGCCGTCGCCGGTGATGGCCGTGCGCCACTTCCACGCGCCGCTGGAGTACTTTGAGTTGGCCACGCCGATGACGCCGCCGCCTATCTTCACGCACTTGGTCGCGTTCTCCGGCTTCTTGTCATACACGAGGATGCCCTGGCCGGGCTCCTCGTACACCCAACCGCCCGTGGTGTTTATCTCGCTGTTGAGCATTTCCACGATCTTCTTGCGGATATCCGTCGGCAGCTGATCGAGCTGGTTCTGCAGCCCATCAACCTCGCTCTCGGCGCTCGTCAGGCGCTCGTCCAGCGAGCCGGTGACGCCTTCCAGGTACTCCTTGTTGGCCTCGTCTATCTGCTTGAGCACGCTCTCGCTCTGCTCCACCGTGGTGTCGGTGTAGAGCTTGAGCACTTCCTCAAGGGACAGGTTGCCGTCGTCGGAGTACTTCTTCAGCGCCTCTTCCAGCGTGGTGTCGCCCTTGTCGGCATACTCCTTGAGGGCTTTGTCAAGCGCGTCCTTCACCTCGTCGGTGTAGTCCTTGGCCGCGCCGCCCTGCTCCCTGGCGAACGCCTCCTGGCGCTTCTCGGAGGCCGCCAGGCTCTCGCCCCATTTGCCGGTCGATGCCTTGTTGGACGCGTTTACCGCGTCGGCCACGGTGGCGCGGATGCTCGAAGCCGTTCTCTTTGCGCTGGACTTCTGGGCGGCCATCAGCTCGGCCACGGTCTGGTAGTTGCCGAACGTGTAGGTGACCTCGCCGGGGCGCAGCTGATCCTCCACCACCTTGGTGATGCGGGTGCGCACGCGCAGCGGCGGGTCGTACACCTTGTCCACCACGGTCACCAGGTCGCCCTCGTCCGCGCCCTCGAAGCCCTCGCCGGCGCGCGCAAGCGCCGTGGCGTCCACGGTGTAGGACACGGTGGGCACGCACGACTGCGCCAGCTGTGCCTCGGTGAGTTTCTTCAGCTCGGCGGCGTCCTCGCAGTCGGAGAACTCCACGTCGCCGAACACGTGCGCCTTGCCGCCCTTGCCGTCGGGCCGTCCCCAGCGCGCCAGCGCGTCGGCCGACCCCACCCAGTTCTGCCCGCCGTTCACGTCGCCGAAGGTCAGCTTGCGGTCGTAGCCGCCCGTCAGGTTGCCGTCCTCGTCGGCGGTCTGCAGGGACTTGCCGTAGCCGTACAGGGCGGTGCACACGTTGCCCTCGTCCACGCTGCGCTTGACGCTCACGAGGTCCTTGGCGTAGGTGAAACGCTTGCCGTTGTCCTCGCCGATCTGCTTGGCCATGCATACGCGGCGTGCGGTCACCTTGGTGCCGCTCACCTGGATTTCGAACGACAGCTCGCCGCCCCAAGTGTCTGCCACGTCGTGGATGGCCGCCCATGCGTTGGTGTGGTAGAAGTTCGTGCCGGCCTGCCCGAGGTCGGTCACGGTTCCGACCTGCCAGCGCGAGGAGGACAGCGCCGAGGCCAGCGCGGCGTAGGCGCTCACGTCGTAGGGGCGCTTGTCCTCCAGGTAGTCGCCCAGGAGCTCGATTTGCGCCGAGGTCGGGCAGTAGTACGTGTAGAGGATGCCCGCGCTTGCGCGCTCCTCCTCCACGCCGTCCACGATGTTCTCGTGCCAGCGGCCCTTGAGGTCGCGCCACACCAGGCGGTCGCCCTTGTCGAGGCGCGCCAGCGTTGTGATGCTCAGGGCGTTCTCGCCGTTGACCTCGCGCGTGTCCTCGCACTCGAACAGCGTCTTGATGGGTCCCTTGTACGCCTCCCAGCGGTCGCATGCCCACAGAATCATCAGCCCACGTACCTTTCCGTCCACTGTACCGTCGCGGTGCCGCTGGACAGCTTGAGGCTGTTGGCCCCCGGCTCCAGCGGGAAGAAGTCACTCTCGAAGGTCACGGGCGCGGGGCTGCCGTCCACCGTGGCCTGCGGGGCGGCCATGTCGATGACCACCGCGCTCGATGCCGTCACCGCCTTGTCGATCTGCACGAACTCGCCCGTGCCCATGTTCGTCAGCCGCAGCGCCGACGTGCTGCCGCCGGGCCTGACGGTCACGGTGGGGTAGGTGCGGAACGTCCCGCCCACCTGCACGCCCGAGGTGCCCGACACGGTTGCGCGCCCCTCGGCCCCGTAGGCCACGGGGTCGTATGCCGTGAACGTCAGCGTGGCCTCGCCGGTGTGCCACAACGTGTCGAGCGCGCCCGGCGAGGTCAGCACGGCCATGTAGCGCAGGCCCAGGTGCCTCTCGTCGTCCAGCCACAGCTCGGCCTCCTTGAGGCACAGCAGGCGCGAGGCCATGAGGCGGCGAAGGGCCGCCATGTCGTCGGCGGGGCGCGCCCTCCAGGCCGCCGCCACGTCTATCGTCAGGGGTTTCAGCTCTGCGCGCATGAAGCGCGAGCCGGGCTGCCCGGGCACGTCGCGCGTGGCGATTTCGTACTCGGGCAGCAGCGAGCGGGTCACGAGCCGGGTGTCGAACCACGGCGCGAAGTCGAAGCCGTTGTATATCATGCGAAGCACTCCTGCCGTTTGATTTCCTTGGCTATCTGGCGGGAGATTTTCTCGATGTCGGCCTCCTCCCGCACGGTCGCGTACAGGTTGATTGTCACGTTCGTGTCGCCATGGGCCGCGCCGCCCTTGCCGTCGAGCAGCTTGGCGATGCCCTCGGCCAGCGGGCGCGCGCCGCGCTCGTTGAACGGCACCACGCCCTCGGGGCCCGCCTCGCCGACGCCGATGACGCTGGGGCCGTTGAACACGCCGCCCTTGGCGTACCAGTCGATGCCGAAGTGCGGCACGCTCGGCGGGGCGATGCTGAAGCTGCCGGAGATGGACAGGTGCGGCAGCTTCAGGTGGGGCAGCGACCACGAGAAGTTGAAGAACCCCTTGATGGAGTCGATGACGTTGCGCACGGTGTCGCGGGCGTTCTGTATCGGCGTCTCGATGGCGCTCTTGATGGAGTTCCACACGCTGCTCACGGTGTCCTTGGCGGCGTTGAACACACTGGAGATCGTGTCGCGGATGCCGTTCACGATGCTGGATATGGTGGAGCTGATGCCGCCCCACACGCTCGACGCCGTGCTGCTCACGGCCCCCCATATGGAGTCCCACACCGCCTGAATTGCCGACAGCACCGCCGATATGGTGAAGCTGATGGCATTGATGGCCGCGCCTATCGCCGAGCTGATGGCATCCCATATGCTGGAGGCGGTGGAGCTCACCGCGCCCCACACCGTGTCCCACACGCCCTGGATGACCCCAAGGGCCGCGCCTATCACGTCGCTGACGTACTGGATGTACGCGCTCACCGCGCCGTAGATGGCCTCCCATATGGCGCTGGCGGTGCCGCTGATGCCTTCCCACGTCGCGCCCCACCATTCGGAGAGCGCCGTCACCACGTCGGTGATGACCTGGCTCACCGCGTCGATGTAGCCTCCCACCGCGCCGCAGATTGCGTCCCATGCCGCCGTCAGCTGCTCGCCGAAGTTCTCCCAGATGAAGTTCCAGGGTATGAGCAGCGTCTCGATGGCCAGGTTCAGAATCTCGCCCAGCAGCATCACGGCGACCTGCACCACGTTGCAGATGCCGTCCCAGATGGACGAGGCGGTATCGGCCAGGCCTTGGAAGAACCCGGCTATGGCGTCGATGGCCCCCTGCACCGTGGAGCAGATGCCGTCCCACACGCCGCCCAGCTTCTCGCCGAGCTGCGAGAAGAATTCGCCGACGCTTTGGGCCACGTCGCCCGCCACCTGGATGGCCACCTCGAACGCGGCGCACACGGCATCCCACACGGCGGTCACCGCGTCGCGGAACTCCTCGCAGTTGTTCCACAGCAGCACCACGGCGGCGATGATGGCCGCTATGGCCGCTACCACGGGGTGCGCGGCTATGAGCCCCAGCGCGCCGGTGCCCAGCTTGCCGACCACCTGGAAGGCCGCTCCGATTTTCGGCACGGTGTCCACGACGGTGCCGACCGTCGACAGCACGGGGCCTATGGCGGCCGCTATCGTGGCGATCGCCAGCACGGCGGTCTGGCCGCCCTCGCCGATGCCGGCGAACCACTCGGAGAACGACTTGACGACACCCGCCACGTTGGTGGCGATGTTGAGCAGCGGCTCGCCAAGCGGCTCGATGGAGCCCTGCAGCTCGCGCATGGCCTCCTGCGATTTCACGGCGAAGCTGTCGGAGGCGGCCTCCTGGGCCTGCTGCGCAGCGCCCGCCACGTCGCCGAAGCTGTCCTGCACGCCCGCCAGGGACTCGATCATGCCCATGGCATTGTCCTCGCCCAGCGAGGACCACAGGGTGGAGGCCAGCGCGGCCTTGTCGTACTCGTTTGGCATCTGCGTGAGGTCGCCCAGCACCGCCTGCAGCATGTCCTCGGCGGTGGCGCTGCCGTTCTTGAAGTTCTCGAAGACCTCCTGCGTGCCCTCGCTGAACGAGCCGATGGATTCCTCCATGCGGCCGTCGGACAGCGCCGTCAGGAACTCGTTGAGATAGTCGCCCACCTTGTCCAGGTTGTACGCGCCGTTGGACGTGCCCGCTTCGAGCAGCGAGAAGTACTCGCTGGCGCTCATTCCCGCCTCGCCCCATCGCACGGAGTATTCGCTCAGGTTGTCGCCCAGCTCGTCGGTGTAGTTCAGGCCGCGCTGCATGCCCGCCGTCAGCAGGTCGCTGGCCTCGGTGGCGGACAGCCCGAAGCCCTCCATGAGGGCGTTGGTGCCGCGTATGGACTCGTTCACGTCTGCGCCGAAGGTGTCCGACAGCATGAGTGCGTTGGTGGTGACGGTCTGCAGGTCCTCGTCGGACACGTCGCGAAGGGTGGACTTGCACTGGATCAGCGCATCGTTGACCTCGTCCAGGGACTGGCCCCAGCCACCCTCGTATATGCGCTTGCCTATGCCGCTGAAACGCTCGGCCTCCTCGCCGGACACGCCGAACGCGGCGGCTATGCGGGCGTTGGCCTGCTCGTAGTCGCTGGCCACGCCGAATACGGCCTTGCCGGCGGCCACCACGGGCGCGGTCAGCGTCACCGTGGCGGCCGTGCCGGCCTTCTTGAACGAGGACGACAGCTTCGCGGCCTTCTCGTCGCCCTCGGTTATGTTCTTCCAGGAGATGCCCTGGAGGTCGCGCTCCAGGGCCTTGATGTTCTTGGATACGTCAACGGTGTCGAGCACCGCTTTGATGATGACGTTGCCGTCCATGCTCACCTCGTCGCTCTCTTGAGCGCGGCGAACACATCGCGCATCGCCGCGTCGCTTCCTTCCTCAGAGCCGTGTGAGCTGCGGCCTTTGCCGAGTTCGAACGCCTTGTGGGCGGCGTTCCAGGCCTCGACCTCCTGCCTGTTGTATTTGGTTGGCTTCGGCTTGGTCGCCGGGTTGCGGTAGTGGATGGCTGCGCCGAGCGGCGTGTCCTGCGGGCAGCCGCCCACGAGTGCCACGAACTCGGCAAAGCTGATGCGACCGCGCACCTCGTCCCACTCGATGCCGTAGGCCTGGCGGAAGCTGGTGCGTATGCGCGCCGCGTCCTCCTCCAAGTCCCACAGCGGGGTCTCGTGCGGGCGGTCGCCGGTCAGGTCGAGTCCGCACATGTCCCATACCGCCGCGTCGCGCATCCGCACGAACTCGGCGGCATCGTAGTCGCATGCGCACCACGCGTCCGCCCAGTCCACGAAGAACAGCGCCAGGAACTCGTCCCGGCGCTGGTCGTCGGACTTGCCCTCGTCGGTCAGCACCTCGATGACGCGGATGATCGTGAGCGCGTCGTCGCGCACCAGCACCTCCTCGCCGTTCCACGGGTAGCGCGTGGCGCTCGTGCCGTCGGGCAGCCGCACCCGCTCGGCCGTGAGCGCGGCTGGCAGCATTACTTGCCGCCCTTCTTCTTGCGCTTGGCCTTGGCGCGGCGCTGGGCGCGGTTGAGCGCCTGGACCTGATCGGCGCGCTCGCTGTATGCAAGGCCGCACGCCATCAGCTGCTCGCTGGTCGCGTGGCGCGCCAACATGTTGAGGAACGTGGCGAAGACCTCGCCCAGGATGCGGATGTTCTCCTCGGGCGCGATGGGGCCCTCGTCGCCGCCCATCCACGCGAGCAGCTGCTCCCAGCCCTCGGTGCCGATGAACGCCGAGATGGTGCGCTTCATGAGGCGGGCCTGCGCGGCGTTGGCCTCGGCCGCCTTCTCGGGGGTGTCGGCCTCGCGGGCCATCTGCTCGTTGGCCTGCGCGCGGTCGATGGCGTTGCCGACCTTGGCCAGGTACTCCTCGATGTGCTTGTCGTCGAACCACACGCGGAAGCGCGGCGTGTCGGGGTTCTCCTCGGGGTCCTCGAAGAACACGTCCTCGTACGCGCGGATGTTTTTCAGAAGTTCCATTTGTTGCCCCTTTCGTGAGCGGTGAGCGTCGGGCATAGAAAAGGGGCGCGGGCCGCTCACTAGCCCGCGCCCCCATGTCCAGGAGGTTATGTCTGGTGTCGCCTGCGGCTACTTCGCCGCCACGGTGACCTTCACCTGCGTGCAGATGCTCGGCTTGGACGCGCAGCGCACGGTGATGACCGCCTCGCCTGCGGCCACGCCCGTCACGTTGCCGTCGCTGTCGACGGTGGCCACGTCGGTGTTGCCCGATGCGAAGAAGCACTTGGCGTTCGCCTCGGCGGGCGTGACGGTCGGCGCGAGCTTCATGGACTTGCCCACGGCCGGGCCGGTCGGCGCGGTGCAGGTGACGCCCGTGGGCTGCTTGAGCTTGTTGGCGGGGATGTAGCGCATAGCGCCGGCGCCCGAGATTGTGCAGGAGAACGCGCCGGGGTCGGACGCCGCGCCCTGCTGCGAGCCGACGGTCAGGCCCAGGTAGGTGCAGTCGCCCTCCACCACGTCGCCGTTGGGGTCGGTGTGGCGGAAGTGGCCCGTGCGGCCCTCGCCGGTCTCAAGCGCCAGGCTGGCAACGAAGTCCTGCGCGGGGTCGCCGTAGCAGCGGTCGCCTGTGACCTCGTACTGCGGCTGCACGCTCTTCACCTTGTCGGTGGGAGTGCCGTAGCCGTCGTAGTAGTCCTTGGTCTCGGTGGCCTCGTTGGTGGTCGGCTTCACCTCGGTGATGCCGCGCGAGAAGATGGCCCACGTGGGGCTGGCCGCGTCTGGCGTGGTGTCGATCTCCAGCGCGCTCATGTAGTTGGGCGCGAAGCCCAGGTCTTGGTTCTTTGCCATCGTTATCCCTTCTCTATGGTTATGGTCGCTTTGATTCGGAACTCCCACAGGTACGGCCCGCCCTCCGGCGGCGTTATCTCCTGCGGCTCTGTGTACAGCGCCGCGCTGGTGAAGCCGTAGGAGCCGGTGGGCGAGGACAGGTCGGCCCCGTCCAGCGCGTCGGCCAGGTCGTAGGCGTCGCCCATGGCCTTGGCCTCGGAGGTGTCCTTCACGATGACCTGCAGCACGTATCCGACACGGCGGGTGCCGTCCATGTGGCGCACCGCGTCGGCCGTGGGCATGGGCCTCAGCACCACCGCGTCGTCGTGGCCGCGCGATGCTGCCAGGCGGGTGAGGAGCACCGGGCCGTAGCCCAGGGCCTCTATGGCGGCCTTCGCCGCCTCCATCACGTCCGGGGCCATGTCACGCCCCCTCGGTCAGGAGGTCGACGGCCAGGCGCTCCCAGTCCTCGCCGTGCGCTTCCTTCGCGGCCTTCGGCCAGTCGGCCTTGGCCCTCGGGTTCTTGCCGTGCTTGATGGAGCTGTCGGGCAGGTCGCGCACGTAGGCGGCGTAGTCGGCGTCCCATATGACGAGGCCCTGCCTGAAGTCGGAGGCGGCCTGCATGGAGTTGTGCATGCGCTTGGTGTCCTCTGGCGTGAACGCGTTCATGTCCTCGGCCACGCTCATGGCGAACTTCACCTGCTTGGCCTCCAGCTCCTTCGCGCTGAAACGCTTCATGAGCTTGGTCAGGTCGACCGTAACTGCTGCGGGCATGGCTACCTCACCTCCAGTTCCCAGTGGTGGGGACGGGTGCCGAACGCGCGGCGGGGCGTGCACCTCGCCACGTTCATCCACTCGCCCCCGTCGATGCTCACGCGGCTGCCCACGGGCACGTCGAACATGCCGGGGCTGTCCGCGCCGTCTGCTATCACGAGGCCCTGCGCGCCGTCGCCCAGGCCGTACTCGCGCACGAGCCACGCCGAGACGGGCTCGAAGCGCACGCGGCGCACCTCGACGGGCTGCTCGAACTCGCCGCCGTAGCCGCCCTCCCTGGGCACCTTGACGGACATGGTGGAGGGCCGCGCCGAGCGCGGCACCCGCATCATCTGGTACCCCCGATGCCCGCGTAGAGCAGCGGCGTTCCAAGCAGCTCGCGGCGGACGGCGGCCTCCATGTCGCTGCGGTAGGTGCTGGCCCCTTCGGTACCGGGGTTCCACGAGAACGAGCCGACGGTAAAGCCGCCGCCCTCCATGATGCCGTCCGAGCATCCGTACGCGGCGTCGACCTCGCAGGCCGCCATGACCGCGCGCGCCCACTCCTCGGAGCCGTCCGGCTCGTTGGGGAAGATCAGGTCGCGCACGGCTGCCGTGGCGTGGGGGAGCGCCGCCTTGAACTCCTCGGCGGACAGCTCCCCGCGCCCGGCTGCCAGGTAGTCCTCGTAGGTCGGGGCTCTAGTTTCCATCATCCTCGGCCGCCTCGGGCTTTTCCGCCTTGCCCTTGGCGGGCTGCTCGTCTGCGGCCTTCGCCTCGGGCTTTTCCGCCTTGCCCTTGGCGGGCTTGGCCTTCTTCGGGGCCTCCTTCTCGAAGGCCAGTCCAACGGTGCGCATGTCGTGCCTCCTTCCTACGCAGCCTTCATGCCTGCGGTGATGTAGTGCGCCAGGTTCTCGCGCACGCCGCACACGCCGTACTTGCGGTACTTGAACAGGTGGCCGAAGCCCTGCTGGTTGTCTTCGGCGTCGATGACCTTGCCGTGCGCGAAGTTCCAGCGCAGCACCACGGCGTCCTTGTGGACGATAAGGAAGTTCATGTCCACCGCGCCGGTGCCCTTCTTGTAGTGGCCGATCTCCTCGTCCTTGGTGGTACCGTCCAAAAGGTCGATGGCGCTGTAGAAGCGGGACTGCGGCACCTTCACGATGGAGGAGAAGCCGTCCAGCGCCTCGCGGGACTTGGTGGTGTCCAGGTCCTTCACCATACCCAGCAGGGTGGGGGTGATGAACAGCACGCGGCCCTCTTCCGGCACCTCCTTCTCGTCCATGTCGCACATGGCGGCGTTCAGGCCCTTGAGCATGTCCGCGCCGTCGGCGTAGGTCTTCTGCTCCTTGGTGATGCCTGTGCCCGCGCACAGCGTGGAGAACACGAACGCGTCTCCCTCGGGCACCACCTTGGTGCGGTTGAAGTGCGCGGCGGCGTTGCCGAACGCCAGGTTGAAGGACTGGGCGTCCACCTTCTGGTCGATTTCCAGGATGGTGCCGCGGTCGTAGTTGGCGCTGATGGGCTTCCAGGTCAGGGACGCGCCGCTGTTCTGGGGCAGTCGCCCGTTTGCCTGCACGTCTCCCAGGCCGCCCATGGAGTAGACGGGGTAGTAGAACTCGCCCAGCTGCTCCATCTGCGCGATGTTGCCCTGCGGCGCGGCACTCTCCAGCACGGCGGTCAGGGATTCCTTGCGGTACGCCTCCATGAGCACGTTCTCGTAGCCCTTGGGCAGTTCGATGCTGTTTGGCATGATTTACTCCTTTGAAGATTCGTCGGTGAGTCCGAAAGCTGCGCGGAAGTCGGCCAGGCCGTCGGGGCCTGCGCCACCCTTGGGGTCGCCGCCCGCGCTCTCGCGGGGCTGGTCGGTGAACATGTAGGCGTTGTCCTTCTTCAGGGCCTCGAAGTCGATGCCCGTGAGGTTGCCCTGCTCGTCCAGCTTCGCGTCGGCGATGTTCGGGATGATCGCGCGCGCCGCCTTGGCGTTGCGCACCCCCATCTGCGCCAGCTTGGTGTCGATGGCGAAGTCGCGGCGCATGTCGGCCTCGCGCTTCTCGGCGTCGGCCTTGTACGCCTCGTTGTCGGCCTTGGCCTTGTCGAGCGCGGCCTGCAGCTCCTCGGCGTTGCCCGCCTTGGAGGTGAACTCCTCGATCTGCTTGTCGCGCTGCTCCAGTTCGGCCTTGAGGGCCTTCACCTGCTCCTGGTACTCGTCGGTCTCGCGCTTGTACTTCGCGTAGGACACGACCTCCTTCTGGGGCTCGGTGCCCTGGCCTTCGCCGCCCTCGTTTCCCTTGGGCTTGTTGTCTTCAGCCATCGCTTGCTCCTTCCGTGTTTGGTTGTCGCGCTTCCCTGCGCGCTTGGATGGCCCACCGTTGTCGCCGTGGTCGCGTGCGGGGCCGTTGTCGCCGCCCCATCGCGTGGCCGCATCTTCCCCGAGGTGTCGCCAGGCAAAAGAAAAGGCCGCCCGTTCGTGGGCGGCCTTGATGCCGTGTCGCTGTTCGGTTGTCGGTGATGCCTAGTGCATCAGGCCCTCGTCGCGTAGAACCTTGCGGCACTTGGCGAAAAGTTCCTCGCGTTCTTTTTCGCTCAGCTTCTCGTCCTCGCTCAACTCGGGCACGTGGTCGTCGATGACTAGAACCCAGTCCTCGGGGGTCACTTCTTTTTTGTCAGCCTGAACCATTTCGCCTCCTCGTTCTGCTTGTAGAGCATTTCCGTCGTGTAGTGGTCGATGGCAGCGCCGCCCGCGTTCGGGTAAAGCGCCTTCATCTGCTGGCGTATTCTCTCGTACGCCTTCACCACGCCGGGGTCGTTCACCTTGATTTCGTAGATTGTACCATCGTGGCACGCCACCACTGAGCTGCGCACCCAGTCGTTTTCCGCCACCGTTCGAATGTCGGTCCACGACGGCGGCGAGCTCATGGGGTGGTTGTGGATCAGCACCACGCCGCCCTTGGTGCGCCTGCACGCCTCCACCTGCTTGGCGGTCAGGCCGCACGCCTGGCTCTTCAGGCCGTGCCCGAAGGTGTCGGTGACGCGCTCGCCCTTCTTCCACGACACGACGGACATGCGTTCGTAGCCCGTGCCGTCGCGGTCGCGCAGGATGCGGCGGCTTTCGGCGTACACGGCCTCGCTTGCGCGCTTCGGGATGGGAAGGGACGCCACCTTGTCGTGGTAGGCCCTGCCGTTCACGGCGCGGCGGCTCACGTCTGCGGCGGTGCCCGCGCCCTTGCCCGGCATGAACTTCTCGCGCACCCAGGTCTTGTCCGTGGCAAGCGGGTAGATGCGCTCCTTCGATTCCACGGCGGCCTCGCGCGTGCGCTCGCGGGACAGGTAGGGATGGGCGGCTATGTGCTCGCGCTGGCGCTTCTGCAGCTTGCCCAGGCGCAGGCGCTCCTTGGTGTTGTCGAGCCCGGCGGCCTCCAGGGCCGTTGCCTCGCGCTTGGCGGCGCGTATGCCGCGCTCAAGCTCGCGCTGCTTCTGCTCTGCCTGGTATCGCTCCTCGCGCTTCTCGTCGCCGCCATCTGGATCGCGCTCGTACCGCAGCTGCTGGCCCTCCACGTAGATGCCGAAGTCGTGCTTGCAGTTCGCGCCGCACAGGCCATCGACAGAGCCGTAGCCCGTCTCGCGGTAGAACGGCGGGTACTTCTTGGACTTGCCCGACAGACTGAACACGCGGCCCTGCCACTTGGCGTGGCTCTCGCGCGCCCCGCCGTGCGAGGAGGTCTGCACGAGGTCGTGCCCGGTCTCTTCAAGCAGCTCCAGCGTGTTGCGGCTGCCGGCCTGCACCGCCTGCGTGCGAATGTGGCGGCGCATGGCCACGTCCGCCTGCGCCCACGCCCCGCTCTTGTAGTCCACGACGGACACGCCGCGCCGCGCCAGCTTCAGCACGGCCTCGCGGGTGGCCTGCTCGTAGCCTGCCATGCCCGAGTTCACCCGAGCCACGGCCTGCGCCACGACTTCGAGGTAGGCGCGCTGCACGTTGGCGGGCATCTTCAGGTTGTCGCGGCTCACGACGTCCTGCACTCCCGCCGCCGTGGCCCGCGCTGAGTTGTGCAGCCTCCACTGCATCGTCTTGGACAGCGCGCCCATGGCCGTGCCCAGCGTGGCCAGGTCGGCCTCGGCGCTCTTGGCCACGGCCTCGGCCGCAGCCTTGGCAGCCTCGCGCGCGGCTCTGCGGCCCTCCTCGTTCATGGCCTTCTGCACGTCCTTGGCGGCAAGCGCCGCCTTGCGGGCGGCCTGCGAGTAGGCGCTGTCGCCCTCGAAGTCGATGGAGCCTATGAGCGCGGCGTAGATGCACACCAGGCGCAGGGTGTATTCGTCCATGGCCCCCTGCGCTGCGTCGGTGAAGTGCTCTATGTAGTCCGGCCCCAGCATCAGGCGAGCCCGTCGCCCAGCATGTCGAACGCGCCGCCCTGCTGCTCGGGCACGTTGGCCTTGGCCTCGTTGCTGGTCTCGCCGTAGAAGCGGCGGCGGTACTCCCACGGGGCCATGATGCCCGCGCCGACCTCGCTCATGGCCATCTCGCGCGCGCTCTGCGTGTCGCTGATGATGGAGTCGTCGAAGTCCACGGTGACGTCGCCGTAGGGCACAGCCTCGCCCTTGATGCTGCGGCACGCGTCGGCCATGCCGTTCACGAGGCGCACGATGGACTTGCGCAGGGCGTTCTCGTGCCGGTGGATGGATCGCATCAGCTGCGAGTTGTCGGCCGCCACCTCCTTGGCGGTCTTCAGGCCCGTGTGCGACTCCCAGGAGAAGTAGCCGTTGCCGAAGCCGCACGCCACCGACAGCAGGCGCAGGCCCGTGTTGATGGCGCTGGCGTTCTCGTCGGCCTTGAGGTCGCTCTGAACGGTCTGAATCTTGGCCGACCCCTCGTCGCCGGGGTTCATGCTGAAGATGGTGTCGTCGGCCTCGCCGAAGGCGTAGTAGGTCTTCGTGAGGCTGCCGTCCGGCCCCTTGTCGGTCTTGGACTCTATGAGGGTCTTGTCCACGAACGTGCGCGGGCGGCCCACGCGAATGTGGTCGAGCAGGGAGGTGGCGGCCTCGTCGACCACCTTCATGGCCCCCACGGCGTTGCAGTACACGCTCGCGCCCATCGCGCAGTAGTCGTAGAAGCGGTTCGACACGGCGGGGCGCACCAGCGCGAAAAGCGGGCGGGTGCAGCGCGTGTCCATGTCGGCGCTGATGCCCTCGACCGTCACCTGCTTGTGCGTCTTGGTGTCGAACAGCTGCGTGAGGATGTGGTAGGTGCCGCCCTTGAGCACGTGGGCCTGGCACTGGTCGTAGTCGCGCCCGGCGACCTCCACGCGGCCCACGAACGCGCACTGCGTGCAGTCGTCGGCGCTCCACGTGAGCGGGACTATCTGCGTGGCGTCGTAGCGCACGATGCGCAGCTCGGCGTCGGGCGTGTAGGCGCTGTCGGTCACGCCTCGCGGCTCGATGACCCACGCGCCCGTGCCCATGGCGAACGCGCGGGCTATGAAGTCGGCGTTGTCCATGGCGAACGATGTGGGCGCGTCGCCGTCCTCTGTCGGCTGCGGCGCGGCCTGGCCGTCCTCGTGCCCCTCGTCGCCGACGCCGCCCGTCGCCTTGGGGTTGGCGAAGTAGCGCGCCATCCAGGCGCGGCGCTCGTCGCTCGTGCTGGAGATGATCGTGCTCTCGTTCATGAGCAGACTGGCCCACTCGTCGGCCACGAGCGCCGCCGGGTGCAGGCTGGCGCGCTCGCGCTTGTACACGCGGAAGCCGCGCCGCTCGCTGTAGTGGTACCAGCCGTTGTTCGCCGCGAACCAGCCGAACCAGACGCCCACCATGCCCTGCATGCGGGTGTCCGGCTGGTATCCCATGCGGCGCAGCCACGCCTCGGCGTAGCCCGTGTTGCCTCGCTTCTCCATCAGAGGTTGCTCCTTATCCACAGTCCTGCGGCGTAGCCCGCCGCGTCTATCGCGTCGTCGTTCACCTTCGGCAGTGTCTCGGTTATGTCGCCCTGCCCGTTCGACACGTACTCGAACTCGGGGAACTCCTTGGCGGCGAGCGGGCAGCGGTCGGGGTCGATTACTATGCGCGTAAGGTTCTGCATCCACCTGATGCGGCTCTTGGGCGCGTTCAGGCCCTGCTTGAGCGACTTCTGCGCGCCGATGCCCTGCTCCTGGTAGTAGAGGATCATGCCGCGCGCCGCGCTGTCGCACCACACGTCGGCGGCGGGGTCCTCGGCCGCCTGCAGCTTGGCCGCCACCAGCTCGGCGGTCTTGACGTCGATGGCGTCGGTGCCCTGGCGGCTCTCCTCGTCCAGCAGGTACAGCACGCGCTCGTTCTCGTCGTAGCCCGCCTCCATGAACACCCAGGGGTGCACGCTGCCTGCGTCCACGCCGAACGAGCGCAGCGAGATGGACGCGCGCTCCTCGTCCGTTATGGGGCGTATGTCCAGCAGCTCGTCGGGGAACACCTCGGAGCCCGTGCCGATGACCTCGCCGAGCCATTGCCAGCGGTAGGAGTCGGGCGTCTTGCGGCGGCTGCGCTCGGCCTCCGCCAGCGCCGCGGCGCTTATCCACTCGGGGTGCTCGTCTATGACGTCCAGGTACGTGGTGTGGCATATGAAGCGCCCGTCCTCGCCCGGGTGGGCCTCCAGGTCGCGCGCCTCCTTGTTCACCCAGTTGCGAGCCGAGCGGGGAGGGTTGTAGCTGTAGAACACCCAGAACATGTCGCCGCCGCGCAGGAACGTGGCCAGCACGCTGCGCACCTCGTCCATGCCGTCGAACTCGTCTACCTCCTCGAACCACACCACGGCGCAGTAGCCGGTGCGGAACTTCGCGGACTTCAGCTTCTTCGGCTTGTCGCATCCCACAAAGCGTATGACCTGCCCGGTGGGGCGGTACGTCACCTCCATGGGGGACAGGCCGAAGTCGAACAGGTGCGCCACGCCCAGCACGTCGCACGCCCAGCCTATCTGCTCGTACACGGACGTGCGCAGCGTGTTGCCGACCTTGCGCAGCACGACGGCGTTGGCCTCCGGGTTGAGCATGATCAGCAGCACGATGGCGATGGATATGAACGACGACTTGGTGGAGTTGCGCCCGCCCTTGAACCAGTAGTGCGTGAACTCGTGCGCCTTGATGGAGCGCCACACGCCGGCGAACACGGAGGCCACGACGTCCGAGAGCCTAACCGAGGTCGTCAACGATGGTCACCCCCGCCTCCGCCATGGCGGCCTTCGCGCCGTCCACGCCGAACATGTCGTTGAGCAGCTTCACGCTCTCGGTTATGGCCAGGCGCGCGTCGCCGTTGATGCTGCCCTCGGCAGCCTGGCGGCGGAAGATGGGCAGCGCGCCGTCCAGCACCTCGAACAGCGGGGCGGCCGCGTCCTGCAGCTCCCAGCGGCAGTCCCTGGCGGCCGCGTCGCGGATTTCCTGGATTCTGTGCGCGATTCGTGGGTCGCGCATCAGCTTGGAGGCGGCGCAGCTTATCGAGTTGTAGTTCATGCGCTTGCAGTCGTAGGCCGCGCGGTACGCGTCCTGCTGCTTGGCGCGGGGCTTGGCCATCTCGCGGGCGAACGCCTCCTGCTTCGCCGTGAGCGGCTTGTCCTTCTTGGGCACCTGCGGCCTCCTTCCTGATTAGTTTCGCGCTAGCCAAGCGACGCGATCACATCGCGCTCGCGCGGCGAAAGCGCGAAACGCTCTGCGGCTGCACGCTCTGCGGCTGCACGCTCTGCGGCTGCACGCTCTGCGGCTGCACGCTCTGCGGCTGCACGCTCTG
>URZI01000002.1 GCA_900552385.1 uncultured Collinsella sp.
TCGCACGGAGAGCACATTAAGTGCTCTCCGGCTCGTGCGGAACTCGCGATCGACCAAAGCCCCCGGCGCGCCCTCTTCCTTGTGGCGTTTTGGCCTGCAGCTTGCGAACGTCGCTCTGCTCGTTCGCTTTTTGGTCTGGAGAGCCGGGTGGGCTGATATATATGGACAAGGGGCTCCCCCGTTGGTGAACGGGGGAGCCCCTTGTTGCGTTTGGGTTGTTGGTGCGAACTAGAGGTGGCTGATGATCAGTTCCATCTTGCCTTCGAGGTCGATGGAGCTGACGGTGCTGGGGGCCAGCAGATGGCTTCCCTTGTGGACGGGGTCGCCGCAGACGGTGCCTTCGCCGTCGATGACCGACAGGCACATGAAGGGCCAGCGCTGCTCCAAGGTCTTGCTGCCGTCGACGCGCACGCGATCGACGGTGTAGCAGGGGTTGGACTCGAGCTCGGTCACACCGTCGACCTCGGGCGCGGTCACCGTGCCGTCGGTCGGAGCCTGAACATCAAAGTCGATGCAGTCGAGGCTCTGCTTAATGTGCAGCGGGCGCAGCTTTCCGTCGGTGCCGGGGCGGTCGTAGTCGTACAGGCGATATGTCACGTCGCTCGACTGCTGCGTCTCCAGAATCAGCGTGCCGGTCTTGATGGCGTGAACGGTGCCGGAGTCGATCTGGAAAAAGTCTCCCTTGTGAATCGGCAGCACGTTGAGCATGTCGTCCCAACGGCCCTCCTCGATCATCTGTGCAGCCTCGGCGCGGTCGTGTGCGCGCTGGCCGACGATAATCGTGGCACCGGGTTCGCAGTCCAGCACATACCAGCACTCGGTTTTGCCCAGGCTGCCGTTCTCGTGCTTGGCGGCGTACTCGTCGTTGGGATGAATCTGGATCGAAAGGTCGTCCTTGGCGTCCAGAATCTTGATGAGCAGCGGGAACTCCTTGCCCTCGCAGTTGCCAAAGAGCTCGCGGTGCTCGGCCCACAGCCACGACAGCGTGTGGCCGGCGTACGGTCCCTCCGCAATCTGGCAGTCGCCGTTGGGATGGGCCGAGATGGCCCAGCACTCACCGATGGGACCCTCGGGAATGTCGTAGCCAAACACGGTCTCCAACTGGCGGCCGCCCCAGATCTTCTCGTGGAAGATCGGCGTGAGTTTAATCAAATCGGACATGTGCATACTCCCATAAGGTTGTGCGGGCGCCGCGTAAAACTGCTCAAAACGAGCGCCCGCATGACTACAAAAACCTATGCCAACGTTACGTTGTGCAGCTCAAAGCGGTCGCCGACGTTGCGCGAGACCGAATACTCAAAGGCGGCACCGCTATCCAAGTAGCCAATCTGGGTGAGCTCGAGCAGGGGAGAGCCAGGTTTGGTGTCCAGACGCTCGGCTTCTTCCTCGGTTGCTGCCACGGCGCGAATGGTACGGTGAAAGCTCGAAATCTTCAGCCCACATTGCTCGCGGATGAAGCCGTAGACCGATCCGTACAGGTCCTTCTTTTTCAGCCCCGGAATCAGCTCGAGGGGCATGTAGGTGTACTCGATAACGATGGGCTTTTCATCGGCCTGACGCACGCGCACGACGTGATAGGCAAAGTCATCCTCGGCAATTCCCAGCTGGGCTGCGATGTCCGCTGGTGGATTAACAATCGAGAAATCGTAGACCACCGAGGTCACCTTCTCCCCGCGGTGCTCATACGAAAAGCCCTGGGCACGGTCGTTTTTGCCCTGGAAAAACGCCTGGCCGGGAAGCCCCGCCGTGTCCTTAACGTAGGTACCCGATCCGCGTCGGCTGGTAATAAGACCTTCCTCGGTGATTTGTTCAATAGCTCGTTTGACGGTGATTTTGGAAACGCTATAGAGCTCGCAGAACTCAACGACGGTGGGAAGCTTGTCGCCCGGTTTAAGAGCGCCATCCTCAATACTCCGACGAATATCTGCAGCTATCGCCTCGTATTTGGGAATCATGGAACCTCCTTTCCGACATATATGAATACAAAAGTAAGTATAACCCTCAACAGGGCACCCATATTACTTTTATCTAAGAAGTTCGAGAAAGAAAAAAGAAAAAGACGCTTTACTTTTAAAATTAGAGCGCTATAGTTTAAGCAACGAACGGAATCCTTCCGCACAACAGGATCGACCGTTTGGGGACGGTTTTGTTTTGGCAGGTTGGATATCGGTATGACCGGTGCGCGCCCGCGCCGGATAACCTGCCAAAGCAAACCCGTCTCCAACCGGAAGCTCTAGAACACGAAAGCGAGGACTTTGATGGCACAGTATCAGCTGCCCAACGACTTCTTCTTTGGCGCTGCTATGTCCGGCCCGCAGACTGAGGGTCAGTGGAACCAGGGCGGCAAGCTCGAGAACCTGTGGGACACCTGGTCCATCCAGGATCTGGGTTCGTTCTACAACCGCGTTGGCTCTTACGCCGGCAATGACTTTATGGCCAAGTACCAGGAAGACTTTCGCATTTTGAAGGACTTGGGCCTGGATACCTATCGCACTTCCATCCAGTGGAGCCGTCTGCTCGATGCCGACGGCAACCTCAACGAGGAAGGTGCCGCGTGGTATCACGAGTTGTTCCGCGCCTCTCGCGAAGCCGGCCTGGAGCCGTTTGTCAACTTGTACCACTTTGATATGCCCACCTACCTTTTTAACCGTGGCGGCTGGGAGAGCCGTGAGGTCGTCGAGGCTTACGCGCATTACGCCGACGTCGCCTTCCGCGAGTTTGGCCAGGAGATTAAGTACTGGTTCACCTTTAACGAGCCCATCGTCGAGCCCGAGCAGCGCTATCAGGAGGGCGTGTGGTTCCCGCAGCTCCACGACTTCAACCGCGCCCGCACCGTGCAGTATCACATCTCGCTGGCACATGCGCTGGCCGTGGCCAACTACCGTCGCGCCTATGACGAGGGCGCTATTCGCGCCGATGCCAAGATCGGCATGATCAACTGCTTTACTCCGGTCTACACCAAGGAGAACCCCAGCGAGGCAGACCTCGAGGCCGTGCGTATGACCAGCGGCATCAACAATCGCTGGTGGCTCGACCTTATTACCAAGGGCGAGCTTCCTGCCGACGTGCTCGATAGCCTGGCCGAGGGCGGCGTTAAGCTCCCGTTCCGTGCCGGCGACCAAGAGATTCTCAAGCAGGGTGTTGTCGACTGGCTCGGCTGCAACTACTACCACCCCACGCGCGTTCAGGCGCCGGCGAGCAAGATCGACCAGTACGGTCTGCCGCACTTTGCCGACGAGTACGTGTGGCCCGACGCCGTTATGAACGAGAGCCGCGGCTGGGAGATCTACCCGCAAGGCCTCTACGACTTTGGCATGGACTGCGCTAAGAACTACCCCGATCTTGAGTGGTTCGTTTCCGAGAACGGCATCGGCATCATGGACGAATACAAGAACCGTGACGCCGAAGGAACCATCCAGGATGACTACCGAGTCGACTTTGTGCGCCAACACCTGGAGTGGGTTGCCAAGGCAATCTCCGAGGGCGCCAAATGCCGGGGCTATCACTATTGGGCCGTCATCGATAACTGGTCTTGGGCCAATGCCTTTAAGAATCGCTATGGCTTTGTCGAGGTCGATCTCATGGACGGCTACAAGCGCCGCCTTAAGAAGTCGGCAGCCTGGCTCAAACAGGTCGCCACGACCCACGTGGTTGATTAGCGACCGGGCGAACGCCCAGACCGCGCGCCGCCGCGCGCAACACATGGCACATCTGGTGGCAGAGGGCGACAGACCACCGTGCGCATAGGAAAAGGCCGGATTTGAAAGTTAGGAGCAATCATGGCCAGTGACAACGGAAAGAGCTTCCTCGACAAGTTTGCCGAGGTCTCTGCGAAGGTGGGAAACCAGGTTCACCTGCGTTCCCTGCGTGACGCCTTCGCGACCATCACGCCGCTCTATATCCTTGCGGGTATCGCGGTTCTTATTAATAACGTCGTGTTCCCTCTGTTCCCGCTCGATGCGGCGGGCCTTGCCAACCTTCAGACGTGGGGTTCGGCAATTACGCTGGGCACCCTCAACGTCTCTGCCATTATCTTGGCCGGATTGATTGGCTACAGCCTCGCCAAGAACAAGCGTTTCGATAACCCGCTCGCTTGCGTGGTCGTCGCCATCTCTGCCTTCGTCATCATGATGCCGCAGCAGATCACCGCCTCGCTTGCCGCCACGAGCCCGCTGCTCACCGACAAGATCACCTCCGCCGAGGTCACGGGCGCCCTTTCGACTGCCAACACCGGCACTAACGGTCTGTTCTCGGCCATTATCATCGCTCTGCTCTCCGTCTCGCTCTTCATCAAGATTTCTGGCGTCGAGAAGCTCAAGGTTAAGCTGGGCGAGGGCGTGCCCCCCGCGGTCTCCAACTCCTTCAACGTCATGATCCCGATGCTGCTCAACCTCGCGATCTTCGCTCTTGCCGCGGCCCTGCTCGCCGTGTGCGCCGGCACCGATCTGTGCACCATCATCTCCACGTGCATCTCCAACCCGCTCAAGAGCATCATGAACGCCGGTCCGTGGGCTGTTATCCTCATCTACACCCTTGCCAACCTGCTGTTCTGCGTCGGTATTCACCAGTCCACCATCTCTGGCGCTACCGTCGAGCCGATCCTGACCATGCTCATCGTCGACAACATGGCTACCTTTGCCGCCGGTGGCACCATCCAGCCCGATCACTACATGAACATGCAGATCGTTAACAGCTTTGCCCTCATCGGCGGCTCGGGCTGCACCCTCATGCTTCTGCTCGACACGCTCCTGTTCTCCAAGAACAAGGCTTCCGAGACCGTTTCCAAGATGGCTATCCTGCCTGGTCTGTTCAACATCAACGAGCCGGTTATCTACGGTTACCCCATCGTGTACAACCTGCCGCTCATGATTCCGTTTGTCCTCCTCCCCGATCTGTTCATCGGCATCACCTATGGCCTTACCTGCGCAGGCATCATCAGCCCCTGCATCGCCCAGGTGCCCTGGACCATGCCTCCCGTCATCAATGCCCTGCTCGCTACGGGCTTTGATTGGCGCGCCGGCGTGTGGCAGGCTCTCGAGATTGTCATTGGCATGGCCGTCTACCTGCCCTTTATGAAGATTTCCGAGAAGGCAATCGCCAAGCAGGAGGCTCTCGCCGAGTAGAACGCCTAACGTTCGTCCCTTTCACCTTTGCGGGCGCCGGTACGCGGTGCCGGTGCCCGCGGCTCTCTCCCTTGTGTAAAGATGCAGGGGGGTGGGCACAATAGCCGCAAGGAATAAAACCAGTTGTCGTCTGCGCGCCGCGCAGTTATAAGGAGGAAACCATGAAGAAGATCATGCTCTGCTGCAATGCCGGTATGTCCACGAGCCTGCTGGTCCAGAAGATGCAGGCCGAGGTTGCAAACCGTGGTCTGGATATCGAGGTCGAGGCTCGTCCCATGAATGAGGCCCACGATCACCTGGACGAGTGCGACATGTTGCTGCTTGGCCCGCAGATCGGCTACACCAAGGGCGACTTTGAGAAGGAGGCCGCCGGTCGTTTTCCGGTCGAGGTCATCAACATGGTCGACTACGGCCGCATGAACGCTGCCGGCATCATCGACCACTGCGTCAGCGTGATGGGCTAGGTGCTCTGTATGGAGGATATGAACGAACTGCAGATGACCTGCTTCGAGATCATCAGCTACGTCGGTACCGCCAAGAGCATGTACATCAATGCCGTGCAAAAGGCCAAGGAGGGCGATTTTGACGCCGCCGAGGAGCTTATCAAGCAGGGCGACGAGGCCTATAACGGTGGCCACGATGTTCACATGGGGCTTCTGAAGAAAGAGGCCAACGGCGAGCGTAACGGCGAGGCCCCGTTGATTCTGCTGCATGCCGAGGACCAGATGGCCGGTACCGAGACCATGCGCGTCATGGCGACGGAGCTCATCGAGATCCACAAGCAGCTGCAGGCACTTAAGGCCTAGTCGGCGTTATCGCCGCGAAGGACCGTGCGGTCCAACAGACAACATAGTCCCTTTGACGGGCGCCGGGAGTCTCCGCCTCCCGGCGCCTCTATTTTTGGGGATGGTCTTGTGCGGCCTGTTGAGCGGCCATTTGCGTTTCCCCAGATAAAACCTGCCAAAACAAACCTGTCCCTTTTTGGTAGGTTTTTGCCTTGGGAGCGGTACCATACAGGCAATGTTTAAACGAGAAAGGCGGGCTCCCATGGAACCTAAGCAGTATTACATCGGCATCGACGTCGGCGGCACCTCGGTCAAGGAGGGTCTGTTCGATGAGGACGGAAACCTGCTTGCCAAGGCCAGCGTGCCCACGCCTCCCATCGTTGACGCTGCGGGCTTTGCCGCGGTGACCGAGGCTATCGACCAGGTGGTCGCCAAGGCCCAGATTCCGCGTGCCTTTGTGTCGGGCATTGGCCTGGCCGTTCCGTGCCCCATCCCGGCATCGGGCGATGCCAAGGTCAAGGCGAACATCGCCATCAACCTGCCCGAGCTCAAGATCGCGATCCAGGAGCACTGCCCCGACGCGGTCGTTAAGTACGAGAACGACGCCAACGCTGCTGCTATGGGCGAGGCCTGGCTCGGCTCTGCCAAGGGCGTACAGAACGTGGTGATGGTCACCATTGGTACCGGCGTGGGCGGCGGCGTTATCGTTAACGGCGACGTGGTATCGGGCGTTGTGGGTGCTGGCGGCGAGATTGGCCACATGTGCCTGAACCCGGCCGAGGAGCGCACCTGCGGCTGCGGCGGCCATGGCCACCTGGAGCAGTATTCCAGCGCCACCGGCGTGGTGAGCAACTACCTTGCCGAGTGCGAGAAGGCGGGCATCGAGCCCATCGAGCTGACCGGCCCCTCCGATTCCAAGGACGTGTTCCAGGCCTGCCGCGAGGGCGACAAGCTCGCGCTGGCCGCGGCCGATACCATGGCCGACTATCTCGGCCGCGCACTGGCGCTTATTGCCAACGTGGTTGATCCCGAGATGTTCCTCATCGGCGGCGGCGCCTCCGCCTCGGCCGATGTCTACCTCGACAAGGTTCGCGAGCACTTTAAGCAGTACGCGCTTTCCGCCTCGCGCGAGACGCCCATTAAGGTCGCTTCGCTCGGAAACGACGCCGGCATCATCGGTGCTGCCTACGTAGCCCTGCGCGCTGCCGGTAAATAGCTGGTGCAAGGGGGACAGGTTACATTGCACCAACATGGTGCAAAAGGGACAGCCTTGGCCCCCGTGCCTGCGCCCCAAAATATGCCGTGGCCCTTCCGTCTGCGAAGGCTCGGCATCGGCGTGCTACCATAGCTACGTCCAAGTACACATATCAAGTGGAGGATATCCATGGCAAACGTTCTTGTCTTTGGTCACCAGAACCCCGATAACGACGCCATCATGAGCGCCGTCGTCCTGTCCCAGCTGCTCAACCAGGTTGAGTATGCCGGCAACACCTACGAGGCCTGCGCCCTTGGTCAGCTTCCGGCCGAGTCCGCCAAGCTGCTCGCCGACGCCGGCATCGCCGAGCCCCGCGTGATCGAGTCCGTCGAGGCTGGTCAGCTCGTCGTCCTCACCGACCACAACGAGTCTGCCCAGTCCGTCGCCGGCCTTAAGGACGCCACGGTCTTTGGCGTTGTCGATCATCACCGCATCGGCGACTTCGAGACCGCCGGCCCGCTGCACTACATCTGCCTGCCCTGGGGCTCCAGCTGCACCATCGTCACCAAGCTCGCCGGCGTGCTCGGCGTTGAGCTTTCCGACGTCCAGGCCAAGCTGCTGCTCTCGGCCATGATGACCGACACGCTCATGCTCAAGAGCCCCACCACCACCGATGTCGACCGCGCCGTCGCCGCCAAGCTCGGCGAGCAGGTGGGCGTCGACCCGGTCAAGTTTGGCATGGAGGTCTTCCTTACCCGTCCGTCCGGCTCCTTCACCGCAGCCGAGATGGTCGGCAACGACATCAAGATGTTTGAGCCCGCCGGCAAGAAGCTACTCATCGGCCAGTACGAGACCGTCGACAAGAGCCGCGCGCTCGGCATGATCGACGAGATTCGCGAGGCCATGCGCGCCTACGCCGCCGAGAAGGGTGCTGACGGCATTGTTCTGTGCATCACCGACATTATGGAGGAGGGCTCGCAGGTCCTGCTCGAGGGCGAGACCGAGGCCGCTCAGAAGGGCCTGGGCATTGCCGACGAGCACGACGGCGTCTGGATGCCGGGCGTCCTCTCCCGTAAGAAGCAGGTCGCTGCCCCCATTATGGCCGCCTGCTAGGTTTAGTTGACCAAATGCCACGATCGGATCGCGGACACCCCGCGCTCCGGTCGTTTTTTGTGCACGGCGCCGCGTCGTCTCTTGGACGGGCGTGCCCGTGCCGTTGAGCAAATAATGTTCAACCTGTGGTTCCGCTTTTCGGCCGTGCTTGTGCGCTTGTCGTGCAGGGTAGGCTAGATGCAAGCGTAATACGTTAGAGCGCGGCGCCGCCACTTGGGCGGGCCGTGCTTTTTTAAGACGGGAGCCTTCCCGTGAAAGGAGCCGCCCATGGCAGCACCCGAGCAGCTGTTCAACGTTCGTGAGCGCAAGCGTTTTGAGCGCCACGACATTTGGGAGCGCATCGCCGAGAACGGCACGATTTCCGCCGCCGTCATGGTCTTCGCCGCCATCGCCGCCGTCGTTTGCGCCAACACCGATGCCTACGAGGTCATCCATCACTTTTTGGAGACCCCGCTGTATGTGGGTCTGGGCAACCTTACGGCCGGTCTCACCGTTGAGCTATTCGTCAACGACTTCCTCATGGCGATTTTCTTTTTGCTGGTGGGCATTGAGCTTAAGTACGAGATGACGGTCGGCGAGCTCAAGAATCCGCGTCAGGCCATGCTTCCCATGCTGGCGGCCGTGGGCGGCGTCGTCGTTCCCGCCTGCATCTATCTGATCTTTAACCATGCCGGCGCGCACAACGGCTGGGCCATTCCCATGGCAACCGATATTGCCTTTGCGCTGGGCGTGCTGTCGCTTTTGGGCAACCGCGTGCCCAACGGCGTGCGCGTGTTCTTCTCGACGCTCGCCATCGCCGACGACCTCATCTCCATCGCCGCCATCGCCATCTTCTACGGTCAGAGCCCCAATCCGTTTTGGTTGGGCGCCGCCGCGCTTGTGACCTGTGCGCTCGTGTGGCTCAACAAGACGCAGCATTACCGCCTTGCCCCGTATTCGGTACTGGGCCTGCTGTTGTGGTTCTGCATGTTCAAGAGCGGCGTGCACGCTACGCTTGCTGGCGTCATCCTGGCCTTCACCATCCCGGCCAAGTGCGGTGTTAAGCTTGATAGCCTCACCGATTGGCTGGGCGAGTGCTTGCCGCTGCTCGATGACCGCTACGACGACGAGGCGCACATCCTGGGCCAGCATGACTTTACCGTCTCGACCACCAAAGTCGAGCGCGTCATGCACCGCGTGACCCCGCCGCTCATCCGCATGGAGCGCCTGATCTCCACGCCGGTCAACTTTGTGATCCTGCCGATCTTTGCGTTCGTCAACGCACAGGTTCGCCTGGTGGGCGTGGACATGAGCACGCTGCTCACCGACCCGGTGACGCTCGGCGTGTACTTTGGCATGCTGCTGGGCAAGCCGATCGGCATCTTTGGCATGACGTTCGCCCTGGTCAAGCTCAAGGCCTGCGAGCTACCGCGCAACGTCAACTGGCACATGATTGCCGGCGTGGGCATTCTGGGCGGCATCGGCTTTACCATGTCGATTCTCATCAGCGGTCTCGCCTTCCCGACGGCTGAGTTTGAGGTCCTGGCCGCCAAGGCCGCTATTCTCGCCGGCTCTGTCACCGCGGCCGTACTTGGCATGATCTACATGAGCGTGATCTGCAAGCACCCCGCGCCCAAGGACGAGTAAGAGCACATACAAGTTTGAAAACGCCGCCTGTGAACACCATCACAGGCGGCGTTTTAGTCATTCGGGACGTTCTTAATGACTAGGTTTATTCCACGGTGCCGTAGATGGCGCCCCAGCCGTGGGCGGCCAAGGCGGAGTTGAGCTGGTCGCAAAGTGACTGGCGGTCGTAATAGCCGGGCGGTAGCAGGTTCACGATTTCCATGAGATCGGGCGCCAGGTCCAAGATTTCGGCCTGTACGATCAGATCCAGGCGGTCGATGGCGTGGCGGTCGTAAAACAGTCCGTCGACCAGGCGCTGAAGGTCGCCGAATTCCTCGGCCTGGAACGATCCGTACTCCATAGTGCCTCCTTGGGCGCCCCACGCCGGCATGCGCGGCGTTTCGTAATTTATTGCGATGGACTTAATCTATCACGGCTTCATACCCTTGCGGCGGTGGCGGTCTATACTTAGAAGAATTGCAACGTACCGCTTCGTGAAAGGTCGCACCCATGCAGACGATCTACCAGAAGATGGAAACCACCGAACTCGATGCCGCCATCGAGGCGCTCAAAGCCGAGGTCGCCGAGGTCAAGGCCAAGGGCCTGGCGCTCGACATGGCCCGCGGCAAGCCGTCGCCCTCCCAGGTGGACATCTCTCGACCCATGCTCGATATCCTCAATGCCGATGCCGACCTGCACGACGGCAACGTCGACTGTTCCAACTACGGCTGCTTTGAGGGCATTCCTTCGGCACGCAAGCTGGCGGGGGAGTTCCTGGGCTGCCCCGCCGAGCAGACGCTCGTGCTGGGTTCGTCGAGCCTGCTGATCGAGCACGACATCGCCGGTATGTTCTGGCGCTGCGGCTCGTGCGGCAGCGAGCCCTGGGATGCCTACGAGGCTGCCCACGACGGCAAGAAGGTCAAGTTCCTGTGCCCTGTTCCCGGCTACGACCGCCACTTTGGCATCACCGCCGATCTGGGTATCGAGAACGTCCCCGTCGCGATGACCGACAACGGCCCCGACATGGACGAGGTCGAGCGCCTCGTCGCCGCCGACGATTCCATCAAGGGCATCTGGTGCGTGCCCAAGTATTCCAACCCCACGGGCATCACCTTTAGCGAGGACACTGTGCGCCGCCTGGTTGAGATGCCCACGGCCGCACCCGATTTCCGCATCTTCTGGGACAACGCCTACTGCGTGCACGACCTGTACGACGAGACCGACGAGCTCGCAAACATCTTTGACCTCGCTCGCGCGGCGGGCACCGAGGACCGCGTGGTGGCATTTGCCTCGACGTCCAAGATCACCTTCCCGGGCGCCGGTATCGGCTTTATCGGTGCGAGCCCCGCGGTCATCGCCGAGTTCTCCAAGCGCCTGAAGGCAGGCCTTATCAGCGCCGACAAGCTCAACCAGCTGCGTCACGTGCGTTTCCTTCCCACCATCGAGGCGGTCAGGGAGCACATGAAAAAGCACGCCGAGTTCCTGCGTCCGCGCTTTGAGGCCGTTGAGCGCAAGCTCACCGAGGGCCTGGGCGATACGGGTTGCGCTGCTTGGACGCATCCCCGCGGCGGCTACTTTGTGAGCTTCGATGGTCCCGAGGGCTCGGCCCAAAAGGTCGCTGCGCTCTGCGCCGACCTGGGCGTCAAGCTCACGCCGGCCGGTGCCACCTGGCCCTATGGCAAGGACCCGCGCGACACCAACATCCGCATCGCGCCGAGCTATCCCACGGTCGAGGACCTGGAGGCCGCGCTCGATGTGCTGGTGCTGGCCGTTAAGCTTGTCGCTGCCGAGCTTGCGCGTGCCGAGCGCGCCTAACGCGCGGCTTCCCGTACTATCCGCACTTTCGATACACAAAGGAGCGTATACATGGATTTGGGTATTTCCACCAACCCCACGCCAGAGCTCTACACCATTAAGGTAACCGGCGAGATCGATATCTCTAACGCCGATAGCCTGCGCAATGCCATCGACCTGGCGCTCGAGCAGCCCACTGAGGCCGTTGAGCTCGATTTTGCCCAGGTGAGCTACATCGATTCGACGGGCATTGGCGTGCTCGTGGGCGCCGCACACCACGCGGTCGACCACGGCAAGCGCTTTAGCTGCACCAATGTGCAGCCCCCGGTGATGCGTGTGGTTCAGCTGTTGGGTGTCGACCAGGAGATTTCGATCACCGCTGCATAATCTTTGCCCCCAAAAGGGCGTGCCGTTTGGCATATGTTTGTGATGCGCTCGGACGTTTTGGCGTCCGGGCGCTATACTTGACCGAATGAATAGACGAGTTCCGGCCGAATGGCGCGGTGCGGGCTCGACTCACATCGAGCCTTGGAGGTATGTGTGTTTGGTATTGGAGAGGGTGAGCTCGCGATCATCGTGGTCTTCGGCTTTTTGCTGTTTGGCCCGGATAAGCTCCCGCAGATGGGCCGTACGATCGGCCGTGCCATCCGTCAGTTCCGCGAGACGCAGGAAAAGATGACGGCCGTTGTTCAGTCCGAGATCATCGATCCGGTAAGCGAGGCCGCTTCGGCACCGGTCAAGCCCAAGAAGACTGCCGTCGATGACGATTCCGATGCGGACGAGGATGCCGCCGAGACGGCAGCGCCCGCCAAGAAGGAGACCTTTGCCGAGCGCCGTGCTCGTCTTGCTGCCGAGAAGGCCGCGAGCGAGGGTGCCGCCGAGGGCGAGAATGCTGACGAGGAGCCTGCGACCGAGGGCGCCGACGCCGGGTCCGCCGATGCCGTCGCCGAGCCCGCTTCCGCTGCAGAGCCGGAACCCGAGCCCGAGCCGGCAGAGCCCACGACGGCCGACCTCTACGCCCGTCGTCCCCGCAAGCGCAAGGCCGTCGTCGACCAGCTCGCCCGCGAGCTCGAGGCCGAGGACGACGCCGCTGCCGCCGACGCCTCGAAGGGAGGCGATGAGTAATGCCTATCGGACCTGCGCGCATGCCGCTCTTCGATCACCTGGGAGAGCTCCGTCGCCGCCTGACTATCGTGGTCGTGTCGGTGTTTGCCGCCGCCATCGTGCTGTATTTCGCCACGCCCGTGGTGCTCGACATCCTGGAAGACCCCATCCGCTCCTTTGTGCCGGACGGTAAGTTCTACATCACTACCACGCTCGGCGGCTTTGGCCTGCGCTTCTCGCTGGCCATCAAGATGGCCGTGGTCATGTGCACGCCCATGATCATCTGGCAGATTCTGGCATTTTTCCTGCCGGCACTGCGTCCCAACGAGCGCAAATGGGTCGTGCCCACGGTGCTCGCCTCGACGGTGCTGTTCTTCCTGGGCGCAATCTTCTGCTATTTCATCATCATTCCTGCGGGCTTTGAGTGGCTCATCGGCGAGACCTCGGCCGTCGCTACGGCGCTGCCCGATCTGGAGAACTACGTCAACATGGAGCTGCTCTTTATGATCGGCTTTGGCGTGGCGTTTGAGCTGCCGCTCATCATCTTCTACCTGTCCGTCTTCCACATCGTGTCCTACGCGGCCTTCCGCGGCGCCTGGCGCTACGTGTACGTGGGCCTGCTTGTGGGCTCGGCTGTGATTACGCCCGACGGCTCGCCCGTTACGCTGGGCCTCATGTATGGTGCCCTGCTCTCGCTCTACGAGATTTCGCTCGCCATCGCCCGCGTGGTCATTACCGCGCGCGAGGGCAAGGAAGGCTTGTTTGTGAGCCGTCTGGACCTGTTCTCGGACGATGAGGACGACGAGGAGTAAATCGGTATGCACGAGGTTGGCATTGTCAACGGCATACTCGATACAGTGATTCGCGCGGCGCGTGGGGCGGGGGCCTCGCGCGCCGTTTTGGTAACGCTGCGTATCGGGGATATGACCGAAGTTGTGCGCGAGGCGCTCGACTTTGCGTGGGAGACATTTCGCGATGAGGACCCGCTCACGCGAGGCTGCGAGCTTGCCGTGGAGGAGGTCCATCCGCAAAGTGAATGCTTGGACTGCGGCGAGGTTTTCGACCACGATCGCTTCCACTGTCGCTGTCCCCAGTGTGGTGGCGCCAACGTGCGCCTACTGCACGGCCGCGAGCTCGATATCGCGAGTATCGAAATCGAAACCCCCGACGATTAGCCCGCTAGCCATCTAGTGATGGGGTATAAAGGGGCCAAAGTAAGGAGCGCTAAGTATGGCCGAGAAAACGATTGATATCGCGTCGCCGATTCTGTCGCGCAACGAGCGCCTGGCAGATCAGCTGCGTCAGCGATTTAATGAGACAAACACCTATGTGATCAACGTCTTGTCGAGCCCCGGTTCGGGCAAGACCACCACGATCCTGGGCACCAACGAGCGCCTGCGCGACAAGGCTGGCCTGCGCTGCGCCGTCATCGAGGGCGACATCGCCTCGGACGTCGACGCCATCACCATGAAGGAAGCCGGCATGCCCGCCATCCAGATCAACACGGGCGGCCTGTGCCATCTTGAGGGCAACATGATCATGGAGGCCGTCGACGCCTTCGACCGGGCGGTGGGTCTGGAAAACATCGACGTCATCTTTATCGAAAACGTGGGCAACTTGGTCTGCCCGGTCGACTTTGACCTGGGTGAGAACCTGTCCATCATGATTCTCTCGGTGCCCGAGGGCGACGACAAGCCCATCAAGTACCCGGGCATCTTCCAGCACGCCGGCGCGCAGCTGCTCAATAAGGTCGACGTGGCCCCGGCTTTCGATTTTGACATGGATAGGTATACTAAGACACTCGATGACCTCAATCCGCAGGCGCCGCGGTTTGCCGTGAGCGCGCGCAAGGGCGAGGGCATGGATGCCTGGTGCGATTGGCTCATCGGGCAGATCGAGCAAGCAAGGGCGTAAATCGGCCGCCATACGGGCGGGCGTAGCCGCAGAGACACGAGATAGGAGCCTCTTTTGAAGCTCATCATCGCCGAGAAAAACGACGCTGCGCGTCAGATCGCCGAGCGTCTGTCCACGGGTAAACCCAAAAAGGATAAGGTGTACAACACCGCCATCTACCGTTTTGAGTGGAAGGGCGAGGAGTGCGTGACCATCGGCCTGGCCGGTCACATCCTTGCGCCCGATTTTTGCGACAGCGTGCTGTTCGATAAAAAGCTGGGCTGGTATTCGGTTACTGAGGACGGCGAGATGCTGCCGGCCGACATGCCCGATGGCCTGGCTCGTCCGCCTTACGACACCAAGCGCAAGCCGTTTCTTGCCGACGGTATCTCCATCAAGGGCTGGAAGCTCGAGAGCCTGCCTTACCTCACCTGGGCGCCCGTCATTAAGCTGCCGGCCGAGAAGGAACTCATTCGCTCGCTCAAGAACCTGGCTAAGAAGTCCGACAGCGTCATCATCGCCACGGACTTCGACCGCGAGGGCGAGCTGATCGGCTCGGACGCTCTCAACAAGGTGCGTGAGGTTGCGCCGGACTTGCCGGTTGCCCGCGCCCAGTACTCTTCGTTTACCAAGGCCGAGATCACGCACGCCTTCGATAATCTCGTCACGCTCGACCAGAATCTGGCCGACGCCGGCGAGAGCCGTCAGCACATCGACCTCATTTGGGGTGCGGTGCTCACGCGCTACCTGACGCTCGCCAAGTTTGGCGGCTTTGGCAACGTGCGTTCCGCCGGCCGCGTGCAGACGCCGACGCTTGCCCTGGTGGTCGAGCGCGAGCGTGAGCGCATGGCGTTTGTGCCCGAGGACTATTGGCAGATTCGCGGCATGGGTGCCGCGCAGGGCGCTGCCGAGGACGATCGCTTTAAGATTGCGCACAAGACGGCACGCTTTACCGACAAGGATGCTGCTGAGACGGCGTACGGCCATGTTGACGGCGCTACGACGGCAACCGTCGCCGCAGTGACCAAGCGCTCCCGCAAGCAGCAGCCGCCCACGCCGTTTGCGACGACCTCGCTGCAGGCTGCCGCCGCGGCCGAGGGCATCTCGCCTGCGCGTACCATGCGCATCGCCGAGTCCCTCTACATGGCCGGTCTCATCAGCTACCCGCGTGTCGACAACACCGTGTACCCCGCGACGCTCGATTTGGGCGCTGTGGTGAGTGACCTTGCAAAGATCAACCCGGCGCTGGCGCCCGTGTGCAAAAAGGTGCTCGCCGGCCCCATGAAGCCCACGCGCGGCAAAGTCGAGACCACCGACCACCCGCCTATCTACCCCACGGGCGAGGGCGATCCGTCCACGCTCGATGGCGGCCAACGCAAGCTCTACGACCTCATCGCCCGCCGCTTCCTGGCGACGCTTATGGGTCCTGCGACCATCGAGAACACCAAGCTCGAGCTCGACGTCAACGGCGAGCCGTTCGTGGCTTCGGGCGATGTGCTCGTGACTCCGGGCTTCCGCGAGGCGTATCCGTATGGACTTAAGCGCGATGAGCAGATGCCGCCGCTGGAGCAGGGCGACACGGTCGACGTATTCGACATTAAGCTCGAGGCAAAGCAGACCGAGCCGCCCGCGCGCTACAGCCAGGGCAAGCTCGTGCAGGAGATGGAAAAGCGCGGCCTGGGCACCAAGTCCACGCGCGCGAGCATCATCGAGCGCCTGTATGCCGTGCGCTATCTCAAAAACGATCCCGTTGAGCCGAGCCAGCTGGGCATCGCCATTATCGATGCACTGTCGCAGTTTGCCCCGCGCATCACGAGCCCCGATATGACCAGTGAGCTCGACGGCGACATGACCCGCGTGGAGCGCGGCGAGGATACCGAAGAGCATGTCGTGACGCACTCGCGCGCGCTGCTGGCCGGCGTGCTCGACGAGCTGCTCAAGCATACGCAGGAGCTGGGCGACGCCATCAGCGACGCCGTCACGGCCGATGCGCGCGTGGGCGCCTGCCCCAAGTGCGGCAAGGACCTGGTTATGAAGACGAGCGCCAAGACCCGCGGCAGCTTTATCGGCTGCATGGGCTGGCCCGACTGTGATGTGACCTATCCGGTGCCGAGCGGCGTCAAGGTAAGCCCGCTCGAGGGCGAGGCGGCCGTGTGCCCCGAGTGCGGCGCGCCGCGCATTAAGTGCCAGCCGTTCCGCCAGAAGGCCTTCGAGATTTGCGTGAACCCCACGTGCCCCACCAACTACGAGCCTGACCTTAAGGTGGGCGAGTGCAAGGTGTGCGCCGAGGCCGGATGCCATGGCGACCTGATCGCGCACAAGAGCGAGAAGAGCGGCAAGCGCTTTATCCGCTGCACCAACTACGATGACTGCGGCGTGAGCTATCCTCTGCCGGCGCGCGGTAAGCTCGAGGCGACGGGTGAGACCTGCCCCGAGTGCGGCGCCCCCATCGTGGTGGTCAACACGGCGCGCGGTCCGTGGCGCATCTGCGTGAACATGGACTGCCCGACCAAGGAGAAGAAGCCCGCCCGCGGCCGCAAGACCACGACTAAGGCGAGCACGGCCAAGAAGACGACGGCGGCAAAGAAGACTGCTGCCAAGAAGACGACCGCCAAAAAGACGACGGCCAAGAAGTCGACTACCAAAAAGACCGCTGCCGACAAGTAGCCGCACGGTCGAAGCATCACCTAAAACAAAAACGAGCGAGGACCTCAAAATCCTCGCTCGTTTTTTATCCGGCAGTTAGGGACGTTCCTTTTCTGCCGGCAGTTTAGGAACGTCCCTAACTGCCGGCTCGGGAACGACAAAGCGCTAGTTCACTTCGACGGGTTTGGCGCCGGGGTAGCGCTCCTCAAAGTCTAGGCGGTACTTATTGTCATTGGTGCCCGCCACGTTGTCGCGCGACAGCGGCGCCACGATCTCATTCTTGTGATCCGCAGGCTTGGTGTATTTCAGGCTGATCTCCCAGGCATCACAGATTGCGTCAATGCGGTGATCCAGGTCATCGTACAGGGCGATGATGTCCTTCCAGGAGCTGTAGTTCTTAGAGCTCGTCGGGACGTCCAGGTTCTCGACGATGTCGTAATACTGCTCGATGGTGTCCTCCGTGCGCTCGGCGACGTCGGCGAGATTTTGACGGGTGGTTCGATCCTCTTCCAGATAGCTGCCGTTGAAGTTCTGCGCGCAGCCACGGACGTAGTTGTCGAGGTCTTCGAGCAAGTCGTAGTATTCGCTCAGACGACGGTAGAGGTTCTGCTCGGAGAGCGTTGCTTCGCCGCCATCCTCGTCGTCATCGTCGTCATCGTCGTACAGGCTGTTGGGATCGCCGAGAGGCTTTAGGTCATCTTCGTCGACGTCATGGTGCAGCTTAGCTACCTCGGCAGCCGTCTGCGTGGCGGCGTTGTCGAAAGGTCTGATTGCAAAGAAGATGACCAGGGCGATGATGATCGCCACCAGCACAACGATAACGGCGATAAGCGGCCCGGTGCCGCTCTTTTTGGGAGCGGGGGTCTGTGGCGAAGCGGGCGCGTATGCGGGAGCCGGCTGCTGTTGGGGCGAGCCGCTCGCGACGGGTATGCGCTGCGTGGTCTCGACGGCCGCGGGGCTTGCGGCGGGGTCGGGTCGATAGGCGAGGGGGTCGTCCGCCTTGGCTTGCGGCGTATCGAGGGAACCGGTCTGCTCAAAAGCGGGCTGGCTATCGCTCGCGACTGTTTGCTCAACGGGTGCACCGCACGAGGTGCAGAACTTGGCATTATCTGCAAGAAGCTTGCCGCACGAGGCGCAATACCGAGACATTGCCACTCCTTTCGCCACATTTCAATGCAATACGACGATTATACCCAGCGTCCAAAATTCCCCATCATAAGTTGCGGTGAAATAGGGACTGTTTGGCGGTCTCAGAGCTTCAATCAGTCCCTATTTCACCGCAACTTCGGAAAGGCACCTTTAGCCATTGGGGACGCACCGAGCACTGGGGTATCATGGCTTGGTTGATATATCTGCATTTACGCGCCTTGTAGGAAGGGACTGCGCCCATGGCTTTTGAGCCCGCTCAACATAGCTTCATTACGCTCGAGGGTGTCGATGGCGCCGGTAAATCTACGCAGGCGCGCCTGCTTGCCCGTGCGCTCGAACTCGCTGGCTACCAGGTTGTGAGCCTGCGCGAGCCGGGCGGTACCGCCATCAGCGAAAAGATCCGTGCTCTGCTGCTCGACCCTGCCAATACGGCGATGG
The DNA here is from genome assembly GCA_900552385.1 of uncultured Collinsella sp. Lineage (GTDB taxonomy): Bacteria > Actinomycetota > Coriobacteriia > Coriobacteriales > Coriobacteriaceae > Collinsella. The sequence goes on from URZI01000002.1 coordinate 18,846, forward strand.
GCGACACCTGCGAGTTGCTGCTCTACGAGGCGGCACGCGCTCAGTTGGTGCACGAGGTCATCGCGCCCGCCCTTGCTGCCGGCAAGGTGGTCCTGTGCGATCGCTTCTACGATTCCACGACCTGCTACCAGGCGTTTGCCGATGGCCTCGATCGTCAGATGGTGCGCGATGCCAATAACCTGGCCGTCGCGGGTACGCACCCGGCGCTCACGCTCGTCTATCACATCACGCCCGAGCAGGCGGCGCTGCGCATGGCCGATCGCGGTGCGGCCGACCGCATGGAGGCCAAGGGCATGGCCTTCCAAGAGCGCGTCTACCAGGGATTTTGCGCCATTGCCGCCGAGGAACCAAACCGCGTAAAGCTCATCGACGCGACCGCGACCATCGAGGAAGTCTTCGAGAAGACGGTCGAGCAGGTTCGCGCCTACGGCCTCGACATTCCGCAAGATGCCGTCGCCGCCGCGCTTGCCAAGGAGGCCGAGTAACATGGCCCCCGCTCAGGCAAGCCTGCTGGCCAAGCTCGACACCCAAGAGCGCGTGCGCGACTTTTTGACCAATGCCGTCGCCAGCGGTCGTGCATCGCACGCCTACCTGTTTTTGGGCGCGCCCGGCGCGGGCAAGCTCGACGCCGCGTGGGCGCTCGCCCAAGCCTTCCTGTGCGAGCAGGATGGCTGCGGCTCATGCGATAGCTGCGTGCGCGTCGCCCGCCATACGCACCCCGACGTGCACTATTACACGCCCGAGAGCGCCACGGGCTACCTCATCGCCCAGACGCGCGAGCTACTCGACGACGTGCCCCTGGCGCCCATCCGCGCCAAGGCCAAGGTCTACATCATCGACCGTGCCGAGCAGCTGCGCGCCAACACCGCCAACGCGCTGCTCAAAACACTCGAGGAGCCGCCCGAGGGCGTTATGTTTATCTTGCTGGGCACCTCGGCAGACGTGATGTTGCCCACCATCGTGAGCCGCTGCCAGTGCGTGCCGTTTCGGCTGGTGTCGCCCGCCGTTGCCGCGCAGGCCGTGAGCCGCGCCACCGGTCAGGATCCTGCGCGTTGTCGCATGGCCGTCGCCGTGGCGGGCAGCCCCACGCGTGGCATCGAGTTTCTCAAGAGCGCCGAGCGCCAGGACGCCCGCCGTCAGATGGTTCGCGCCATCGATTCGCTCATCGCCGCCGACGAGGCCGACGTGCTCAGCCGCGCCAAGTCGCTCATCGTCGCCGTTAAGGCGCCGCTCGCCGAGGTCAAGTCCACGCAGGAAAAGGTGCTCGAGCAAAACGCTGATTACCTGTCGCGTGGAGCATTGAAGCAGCTTGAGGACCGCAACAAGCGCGAGCTCAACGCGCGCGAGCGTTCGGGTATCATGGAAGCGCTGGCGAGCGCGCGGACGCTCATGCGCGATGTGCTACTGACGCTTCAGGACGAGGCAGCCGACGTGGTGAACGAAGACGTGCGCGACACGATCGGTCGGCTTGCCGCCGCGACCAATGTTGCGGGTGCCACCCGGGCGCTCGAGGCAGTCGCAACCGCCGAGCGCAACATCGCCAGAAACGTTACTCCCCAGCTGGCCATCGAGGTCATGCTGTTCGATATCAGGAAGGCACTGAAATGCCGTTAGTCGTACCCGTTAAGTTTACCTACGCCTCGCGCGACCTGTGGTTCGATCCGCAGGATCTGGATATCCTCGAGGCCGATTATGCCATTTGCTCCACCGAGCGCGGAACCGAGATTGGCCTGGTCACGGCCGATCCCTTTGAGGTGCCGCAAGACGAGATCGGTCAGCCGCTCAAGCCCGTGCTGCGCGTGGCGAGCGACATCGACCTCCAGCTTGCCGACGACCTGGCCATCCAGGGCGACGAGGCCATGGTCGACTTCCGCCGCCTGGTCAAGGAGCTCGACCTCGAGATGAAGCCGGTGGGCGTCGAGTACCTGTTTGGCGGCGAGAAGGCCGTGTTCTACTTTGCGGCCGAGGAGCGCGTCGATTTTCGCCAGCTCGTCAAGGATCTGTCCTCGACGCTGCACATTCGCGTCGACATGCGCCAGATCGGCGTGCGCGACGAGACCCGCCTGGTGGGCGGCTATGCCCAGTGCGGACAGGAACTCTGCTGCACGCGCTTTGGCGGACAGTTTGAGCCCGTCTCGATTCGCATGGCAAAAGAGCAAGACCTGCCGCTCAATTCCTCCAAGATCAGCGGCGTGTGCGGTCGTCTGATGTGCTGCCTGCGCTACGAGTTCGAGGCCTACAAGGACTTTAAGAGCCGTGCGCCCAAAAAGAAGACGCTCATCGATACGCCGCTTGGCAAGGCGCGTATCCAGGAGTATGACACGCCGCGTGAGCAGCTGGTGCTGCGCCTGGAGAACGGCAAAGTCTTTAAGGTCAACCTAGCCGATATGACGTGCTCGGAGGGCTGCAAAAAGAAGGCCGCCGAGCAGGGCTGCAACTGCCGCCCCGACTGCGTGACGCGCGACGTGCTCGAGCGCATCGAGTCGCCCGAGATGCGCCTGGCGCTCATGGAGCTCGATCGCGAAAACGGCGTCGATGTGGGCGATGGCCTGTCGAGTGCCGACCGTCTGGCCGGCACGTCGATGCCCAAGCGCCGTCGTCGCGATGCTGAATCCGATGCTCGCGCCGGTCAGGGTCAGGGCGAGGGCCGTGGCCGCGGAAAAGGCCGCGGTAAGGCCGAGACACCCGAGGCCGAGGGGGCGGCCGATGGCCGTCGCCGTCGCAAGCGCGCGGGCTCGGGCGATGCTACCGAGGTTGCAGCCGCGGGCAAGAACGCCTCTCGCGAGCGCGAGGTTCAGCAGCCCCAGCAGCAGAATCGCGGCGGCGGCATGAACCCCACACGTCGCCGCCGCCGTCATCTGTCGAGCGAGGAGCGCGAGGACGCCTTCCGCGCCGCAGCTGCTCGCGAGGCCGGTGCCGCTTCCAAGGGCGCCTCGGCCTCCGATGCACCTGTCGACAAGGGCGGCAAGTCACGTGGCGAGGAGGAGCGCGCGCCGCGTCCGCGCCGTCGCCATTCCTCGGGCGCGCAGCAGAAGCCTTCAGTGCCCTCCGTGGCCGATCAGGTCTCGGATGGCGAGGTCAAGGTCACGCGCCGTCGTCCCGGAGATGGCGGGGGAGCGGCTGCCAAGGCTTCGCATGGCGCCGCTCGCGACGAACGCGAGCCGCGCGGTGGCGAGGGCTCGACCGACCAGGGTCAAAAGCGCCGTCGCCGTCGCCGTTCCCGCAAGCCGCGCCAGGATGGCGGCGAGGGCTCGACTCCGTCTTCGTCCGCACCGCAACCGCCCGCCGGCGAATAACGCCCGCGAGCGGATTTAGCCCGCCTTGCCCCGAGCGCATCGGGGTATCATAGCGCCGAATCAACAACCCTCCCCGCGACCGAACGTAGGGAGGGTTGTGTCTTGAAGAGCCATCTGAACATATTGAGCCGTCTGCAGGGAGCCGGTGCCCTACCGTTTGCGGACGAATTGCTACCGTTTGCCGAGCACGCGACGTACGAGGCGCTCGAGGCATTGTCGCCAACACGATGTACCGGCTGCGAGCGCGCCGGTGCGCTTATTTGCCAAGACTGCCTGGCCGCGCTCACGCTCATCGACCCACGTCATAGCTGCACCCGATGCGGCGCCCCGTTTGGGGATTTGCTGTGCACTGAGTGTTCGGTCGAGGGCACGTCCTCGGCAATGGCGGAGGCGCTCGACCGCTGCCTGGCGTGCGCCGTCTATGCGCATCCGCTGCCGCGCATCATTAAAGCGTACAAGGACGCGGGCGAGCGACGTCTGGCTCCGTATCTGGCGGAGCTGCTCTACGACACCGCCCTGCATGCCCAGGTCGTAGCGCCCGATCGCTATGGAGGTGTGCTGTCCGGCGCGGATGCGGTGGTGTTTGTGCCTGCGACGGCGGCAGCGTTTCGGCGGCGTGGTTTTGATCATATGGAGGCTATTGCGCGCCCATTTTGCGAGCTGTCGGGTGTTCCCCTGCTCGATGCTCTCGTCAAGTACGGGCATGGCGACCAGCGCGAACTCGGTCGTGAGGAGCGCCGCGAGCGTGCCCAAGGCATGTACGAGACGGTTGAGGATGTGCGGGGCAAGCGCCTGCTGCTTATCGACGACGTTATCACCACGGGTGCGACGATGGCAGCGGCTTCGGCGGAACTCAAGCGCGCCGGTGCCGCGGCCGTTGATGGCCTCGCTATCGCACGCGTTTGGTAGGGGTGGTTCAGATGGCAATAAAGATCGGGCAGCGTGGCAAGCCTGCAAGCGAGCAGCTGGCTGCTTCCGTAATTCTGACGGGTGCCTCGGCGCTGCGCATGATGCGCGCCGAGCGCCGGCAGATGGGCTACATAAGCTGGAAGGACCTTAATCCCGATGAAGAGCGCCGTGTGCTGCGCGCATCGTCGCCCTCGACCGAGGACATCTATCTTCCCGATTTGGTGCGGATTGGGGCCGCAAGCGGCGAGGTGCAAGAAGATCTGTGCTTGCTGGTGGGATCTGCGGCGCAGCGCCGCCGCATCCCTGGCGTGAGCTGGTCCGTGTGTTCCGGGTTGCCCGCCGGCTCGATTCTAGAGGTGGAACCGGGGGTGTACAGTCTATCTCCCGAGGCCCTTTGTGTTGCCATCGCGCGCGAGGTCGGCTGCATCCAGGCGTTTGCCCTGGCCCAGGAACTGTGCTCTAAGATTTCACTGAGCGACCGCGGGAAGTATCTGCCTCCCTACACCTCGCCTGTCGTGAACAAATTGGCAAAGGACAAAGACCAGCCGCCAGATGTCGGTTACTTTGAGGTCGAGTCCGTGCTGACACCCGATCGCCTGGTAGATTACCTCGCGGCATGCAAGGGGAACGCGGCCAAGCAGCTGCGGCGTCTGTGCCCCTATCTTTCGGAAAACCTGCGCTCGCCCATGGAGTGCATCATGCTCGCTCTGTTTTCGCTTCCGTTTTCCTATGGCGGATTTGCCTGCGGTCCCTTTAAGACCGACTACAAGATCGAGTTCGATGACCGTGCGCAGGCAATCTCGGGGATGCCGCATGCAGTTTGCGATGCGTATCAGGAAGCAGCCCAGTTTGACCTGGAATACAACGGTGAGCTGGGCCATTCCTCCCGGAGGGGACGTATCCATGATGAAAAACGCAACACGGGCTTGATTACTATGGGAATCGAGGTCGCGACGGTCAATAACGAGATACTCTGCGACATGGAAGCAATGGAGGCGCTCGCATGGCGCATGCACCAGCGTATGCGAAAGCGGTACCGGAATCGTGTCGATGCCCGCAGGAAAAAGCAAGAGGCGCTGCTTAACACGCTGCGGGCGTGTTTTGGGCTTAAACCCGCCTAACAATGCTCTGAAACAGGGGGTTGGATATATGCTCTGGCCAAAATATAGCAAATATGAGTACTGCTACAAATTCAGTAACAGCAAAATCAGGGATTTTGGGACTGGAAGATGGGGTAAATTAGAAAGTTATTAAACAAATGTGGAATATCCTGGCATCAATCTGACGTTATAGAGCGTGAAAACAGCTTGCAGAGCCAAAAACTCCTGCTACTAAATTGGTAACAGTACTCATATTTGCTATTTTTTGGCCACGGCGCCCTAAGACGGGTGTGTTGGGGCTTTCCATAGGGGAGCGACGGGCTCAATCAGAGCGCGTGCGGCCCGTCCTGACCTGCGAAATCTGTACTCGCGATGCGAATAACGCCCCTAACCTTAAACTTTAGCTTGAACTTAGTTATAATGCGCTTCGTTCCTACCAGGCTGTGGTTGCGGACGGACGAAATGCCCGTCCTAGTCCAAGACAGACGCGGTCAAAGGGATCCACGTAAGCGACCGCGTGCGCGCGGCGCGATCATGGCGCGTCCTAGATGTAAGCCGCACCGTCCGTTCTACTTTCTTTGGGGCAATACCGCCTCGCGGGCGAGCGGGTCAGTCGTGAAGGTGGCTGCGGCCTCCCGAGCAAACACCCCGGTGCGCAAGTGTGGGGTCAAATACCAGGTCAGCTGGTGGGAACAACCCGATATTCCGCGCAACGCACGGATCGTATACGACACAGAAGGCAGGGTAGTGGACATGGTGAGGGGCAGCTTGATGCACGCGGCTCGGTTAGGTGCTGGGACCGCAGCGGTCATCGCCGTTTTGGGCCTGAGCGGATGCGCGTTCAACCCGCTGTCTACGTTCACGACTCCCACGATCGACCAGATCGAGTACGAGACGGTCACGCCGGCGGTGTCGGACGATGCCCTGGTCACTTCCGGAACCCTGACGGTTGCCCTCGATACTTCCGATGCACCGCAGGCCATGCAGGACGCCGACGGCGAGCTCACGGGGTATGCGGTCGACGCCGCCCGCGCCCTCGCAAGCCGCATGGGCCTTAAGGTCGCCTTTGTCGATGCGTCCTCGGCAGGTTCCGCGCTCGGCGACAAAAAGGCCGATATCTTTATCGGCAAGATCAACTCCACGGACGGGGACATTAGCTCGCTCGGCACCTGCCTGTACGATGCCACTTCCGTGTTCGGTAAAACTAACGATGGTGGGTCGCTAAGCGTTTCCACCGAGACCCTTAACACGTCCACCCTGGGCGTTCAGATGTCCTCGGCCTCGCAGGAGGCGCTTGCTAAGCAGAGCATCACCGCCAACCAAAAGACCTACTCCAACATCAACGAGTGCTTTGAGGCGCTCGAGTCCGGCGAGGTCGACTATGTGATCTGCGACTCCACGGCCGGCGGCTACCTTGCACGCCTGATGAGCGAGGTCTCCTATGTCGGTTCGCTCGAGGCACCCTCGACGCTTGATGTTGCGGGCCTCTCGTCCAATGACGAACTGTGCCGTGCCGTGAGCGATGCCCTCGACGGTATTACGGCCGACGGCACGCTCGAGGCGGTCCACTCTGTCTGGTATGGCAGTATGCCCTACGACCTCACCACTAAGACGGTTTCGGGCGCTAACGTGCAGCCGGGCGACTCTGAGTCCAGTGAGACCACGTCCTCCGGCAGCGAGTCCTCCGATTCCAACAATGAGACCGCATCCTCCGAGGACAAATCGTCCAGCCAGGAAGGCGCCATCACCGACGACGACATTAACAAACTCAATAGCTAGTTATTGCTAGGGGTGGTGTCTCCTATACGTTGGAAAGGACACCTCTTCACGGTTTCAACACGCACTGCCGGGCTTCCCCGATGGGGGAGCCCGGCTTTTTCATCCCAATAAAATCAGCAGGTCAAAGCCAATTTTCGGGACCAAATACAAAGCCGCCGGCCATCTCCTATAGCGCACTTTGCCACAGAAAAGTGCGAGACTTCGGTATGCGGTATCAAGCAATCGTTATTCGGGTCTTTAGGAATCCGCGTGATTAAATGCACGGCAATGGGTACATAGCCAGTACAGTAAGTCCCCGAGGCAGATTGGAGCCACGTATGGATATCAAGGTTTCTGGACGCAAGACGACGGTAACCGATGCTCTGCGTGCGCATGTGGATGAGAAGATCGGCGAGGCGCTCAAGGTTTTCGATATCGAGCCCATGACGGTCGACGTTGTACTTCGCTATGAGAAGAACCCCTCGAACCCCAACCCGGCAATCGTCGAGGTTACGGTTCGTGCCCGCGGTTCGGTGATTCGCGTTGCCGAGCACGGTGCAGATATGTACGCCGCCATCGACCTCTCAGCCGATAAGGTCACCCGCCAGCTGCGCAAGTTCAAGACCAAGGTCGTGGACAACCGCCAGGGCGGTGCCAGCGCCGCGGATGTTGCACCGGTCGAGCGCGTTGAGGATCTGGCCGACCTGCTGCTGCCCGAGGAAGAGGACGACCTGCTCGTCCGCGAGAAGGTTATCGACGTCACCCCGATGACTGAGGAGCAGGCGCTGGTGCAGACCGATCTGCTGGGCCACGACTTCTACGTGTTCGAGAACGCGACGACTGGCCTCATCAATGTGGTGTATCACCGTAAGAATGGTGGATATGGCATCATCAAGCCCCGCATCGAAACACTTGACGAGTAAAATACGTTAACTTGCATGAGTTAACGGTTGGCGGCCATCCCATGCGGGTGGTCGCCTTTTTACGTAAGGAGTCGCTTTGATGGACAAGGCTGCATCTACCGGTCATTCGGACCGTTGCCGCATCGTCGTCGATACCTGCTGCGACTTTAGCCCCGAGGTCGCCGCGAACCTCGATGTCGATATCCTGGGTTTCCCCTTCATTATCGATGGCGAGGAGCGCACGGATGACATCTGGTCGAGCATCACACCCAAGGAGTTCTACGACCGCATGCGCGCCGGTGCCCGTGTGTCCACCTCGGCTGTGTCGCTCGGTCGCTATATCGAGTTCTTTACCGAGTGCGCCAAAGAGGGCACGCCCACGGTCTACCTGTGCTTTACCTCGGCGCTGTCGTCGAGCTACAACTCCGCGTGCCAGGCGGCGGACGCCGTGCGCGCCGAGTATCCCAACTTTGAGCTCTACGTGGTCGACAACGCTCTGCCCTGTGCGACAGGCGCGCTCTTGGCGCTCGAGGCCGTGCGCCAGCGTTCGGCGGGACTGACCGCCAAGCAGCTGGTCGATTGGGCAAACGAGGCAAAGACCTACGTCCACGGCTACTTTACGCTTGAGAGCTTCGACGCACTGGCTGCCGGCGGTCGCATTCCGCCCGCGGCAGCGCAGCTCACGGCAAAGCTCGATGTCAAGCCTGAGCTCTCCTACGACCTGGCCGGCTCGCTGTCGCTGATCGGCATCAACCGCGGCCGCAAGAAGGCGCTCAAGTCCATCCTCAAGTCGTTCCGCGAGAACTACGTGCCCGATCGCACCATGCCCATCGCCATCATGACGGCCGATGCCGAAAAGGATGGTGACTGGCTCGAAGCCGCCATCCGCAAGGAGGAGGGTTGCGCCGACGTCACGATCATTCGCGGCTCCGTGGGTCCCACCATCGGCTCGCACGTGGGCCCCGGCATGGTGGGCTGCGCGTTTTGGGGTAAGAACCGCGCCGACAAGGCGTCGCTTTCCGACCGTATCGCCCGCCGCGTGCGCGGTCAGTAGGCAAGCGCTGCGTCCGTAATCGCCCTCGACTCACAGCCCAAACGCTGGCACCGAGTATTTTAACCTGGTAACAACACCCAACCCAAAAGGAAAGGTTTCATGGCAAACAAGCTCTCCGTCGCATTCATCGGCACCGGAATCATGGGTGCCCCCATCGCCGGCCACATCCTGGACGCCGGCTACCCCGTCACGGTCAACAACCGCACCAAGTCCAAGGCCGCCGCGCTTATCGAGCGCGGCGCCGTCTGGGCCGATACGCCGGCCGAGGCCGTGGCGAACGCCGATGTCGTCTTTACCATGGTGGGCTATCCCTCCGAGGTCGAGGAGCTCTATCTGGCGGGCAACGGCCTGCTTGCGTGCACCAAGCCGGGCGCGGTCTTGATCGATCTCACCACGAGCTCGCCCGAGCTCGCCCGTGACATTGCCGAGGCCGCCCAGGTTTCTGGTCGCATGGCGTTTGACTGCCCCGTCACCGGCGGCGAGTCGGGTGCTATCGCCGGCACGCTCACGGCTATCGTGGGCGCTACCGAGAACGACATCGCGCCGGTCCGCGACATCCTTTCCACCTTTGCGGCAACCATCTGCTGCTTCGACGGCGCCGGCAAGGGCCAGGCTGCCAAGCTCGCTAACCAGGTGTCGTTGGGTGCTTGCATGGTCGGCATGGCAGACGCCATGGCATTTGCCGAGCTGAGCGGCCTCGATCTGGAAAAGACCCGTCAGATGATCCTGGGCGGCACCGGCAAGTCCGGTGCTATGGAGAGCCTGGCGCCCAAGGCGCTCGACGGCGATTACAAGCCCGGCTTTATGGTCGAGCACTTCATCAAGGACCTGCGCTTGGCGCTCGCCTATGCCGACGATCGTGAGCTTGCGCTGCCCGGCGCCGACGTGGCCTTTACGCTCTACGACATGCTCAACGCCATCGGTGGCGCCAAGCTGGGCACCCAGGCCATCACGGTCCTCTACAAGGAGGAGGCCGACGCCATCGCCGCCGGTCTGGACTGGTCGCAGTATCGTCCCGAGGAGCACGGTGCTCACGAGGACGGTTGCGGTTGCGGCGAGCATGGCGACGACCACGAGTGCGGTTGCGGCCACCATCACGGCGAGGACCACGAGTGCTGCGGCGGTCACGGCCATGACGACGGCCACGAGTGCTGCTGCGGCCACCATCACGGGGAGTAGCACCCATGAGCTGGACGTTCGTGGTGTTAGCGCTGGTGCTCTTTCTCTTTGCGATTTACATTGGCTTTTTGTGCGGCCAGTGGGCGTGCGAAAAGCGCGTGATCACCAAGCGCGATTACTGGATCGCCAACTTTGCAGGAGCGGCGGCAGTCGTCTTGCTGACCTGGGTGTTTTCGCTGTTCCCGCTGGTGCAGTTTGCGCCGATCGGCTGGCTCGGCGGCTTTATCGCCGGTCTTAAGATGAGCTTTGGCGAGTCCGTCGGTCCATGGCGCAAGCACGACGAGGTTTTTAACGTCAACAAGGCTCATCGCGCCGCCGCCGACGCGGGCGACGCCGAGGAGCGTCGCCGTGCGCGTCACAATGGTGCAGCCGACCGACAGCTCATCTCGGTCACCGATGACAGCAAGGGTGCTGGCAAGCACGCTAAGAAATAGTAAGAAGAGGTAACTATGGCAGAAAACAAAGACGAACAGCTCACCGACGAGGAGCTGGCACAGCTTCAGCTGGCAGAGGAGAACGAGAACGCCGTCGACCGTCTGGTCAAGGAGCTCGGCTGCCCCACGCGCCGCATCCGCCAGTTTGCCGCCCGCGTGCTGCACCTGCTTGCCGAGCGCGATCCGCAGCGTGTCGTGCCCTGCGTGCCCGCGCTGATCGAGGCGCTCGACCGCCCCGAGGCGCAGACCCGCTGGGAGGCCCTCGATGCCCTGACGGCGCTCGCCACCACCTGTCCCGAGCAGCTGGGCGATGCCTTTGAGGGCGCCGAGACCGCGCTGTTCGACGAGATCTCCTCCACGCTGCGCTATGCCGCCTTCCGCCTGCTGTGCGTGTGGGGTGCCACGAGCGTCGAGCGTTCGCGCGAGGCTTGGCCCATCCTGGACGAGGCCATCCAGTGCTACCACGGCGACCTTGAGTATCGCGACATGCTCGGTTGCCTGTACGAGTTTTGCCAGGGCGAGATCGCCGCCGGCGTCGCCGAGAAGCTTGCGCTGCGCCTTAAGTTCGATGCCGAGAACGGTAAGGGCAGCTATCTCAAGGCCCGTTCGAGCGAGATTTGCGAAATGCTTGTTAAACGTTTTGGCCTGGATCTCTCCAAAAAGAAGAAGCGCGCTAGCGTTAAAAAATCTGACGACGCCGAAGACGAGGAGTAACAGATTATGGCGCACGATGTAGTCCTGATTCCCGGTGACGGTATCGGTCCCGAGATTACGCAGGCCATGCGCCGCGTGGTCGAGGCCGCCGGTGTCCAGATCAATTGGAACGTCCAGGAGGCCGGTGCCGGCGTCATGGACGAGTTTGGCACGCCGCTGCCCCAGCACGTGCTCGATGCGGTCGCCGAGACCAAGGTTGCCATCAAGGGCCCTATCACCACGCCGGTCGGCACGGGTTTCCGCAGCGTCAACGTGGCCCTGCGCAAGCACTTCGACCTGTACGCCTGCGTGCGACCCTGCCTGTCGCAGCCGGGCGACGGCTCGCGCTTCTGCGACGTCGACCTGGTTATCGTGCGCGAGAACACCGAGGACCTCTACGCCGGCATCGAGTTCGATGAGGGCGCTGCCGAGGTCGAGGAGCTCTCGCAGCTCGTCGAGCGTTCTGGTCAGAAGACCTTCGCCGCGGATTCCGCCATCTCGATTAAGCCCATCTCCATTGCCAAGAGCCGCCGCATTGTGGAGTATGCCTTTGAGTATGCCCGTCGCTGCGGCCGCAAAAAGGTGACGGCCGTGCACAAGGCCAACATCATGAAGGCGACCGACGGCCTGTTCCTGCGCGTGGCGCGCGAGGTGGCCGCCAACTATCCCGATATCGAGTTCAACGACAAGATCGTCGACGCCACCTGCATGGGCCTGGTCCAGAACCCCAACGACTTCGATGTCCTGGTGCTGCCCAACCTGTACGGCGACATCGTGAGTGACCTGTGCGCCGGCCTGGTGGGCGGCTTGGGTATGGCCCCCGGCTCCAACATCGGTGCCGACTGCGCCATCTTTGAGGCTACGCACGGCTCCGCGCCCGATATCGCGGGCAAGGATATCGCCAACCCCACGGCCGAGATCCTCTCTGCTGCGATGATGCTCGATCACCTGGGCGAGAACGATGCCGCCAATCGTATTCGCGCCGCCGTATCTGCCACGCTCGACGAGGGCGAGCAGGTTACCGGTGACGTGCGTCGTGCCCAGACCGGCTCCGTTGAGGGCGCTGTGGGCACGCAGGCCTTTGCCGATGCCGTTATCGCGCACCTGGTCTAAGGTATGCACGCTGCAAACGCCTAAATAGTACTTAAGTGTTTGCGTATAACCTAAGAATCAATACGCCCGGCGCTCTGCCGGGCGTATTCTATTGGGGACTATGTTTCCTAACAAGGAGTAACTGATATGGGTCTGATTCAAAAGAAGGACGAGAAGGACGAGATCGACGGCATCCAGATCATCGAGCGCGGCGAAGGCCCCGACGGTGATGAGGACGAAAAGATCGACCTGGTCGCCGGCACGTCTGCCGAACATATTGCCGCCGGCACGTCCGCCGAGGAGGAGGACGCTCGCCTGGAGGCAAAGATCGCCGCGGATGCAGCTGACGAGAACCTCATGCCCGAGGAACAGGACGAGGACGACGACTCCGACGTGGACGACCACGCTTGCAAGCACAAGAAGACGATGATTGCCGCCTTTGTGGTCGCCGTCGTGATCGCTGCCGTGGTCGGCTTCTTTATCGGCAACGGTGGTTTTGGCGGCAAGGGCGTCGGCTCGGCGACCCTGACCGAGGACCAGCTCGATTCGACCGTGGCAAGCTATAGCTACAACGGCAAGAAGAGCGACATCACCGCGCGTGAGGCCATCGAGAGCCAGTACAGCCTCGACACCGTCAAGGACGACGACGGCAACTACACCGCTCCGTCTGCCGACGTTATCCTGTCCTACGTGCGCAACCAGATTCTGCTGGACGCTGCCGAGGACGAGGGCATTACCGTCTCTTCCAAGGAAATGAAGCAGTACGCCGAGGATTCCATCGGCACCTCCGACTACAAGACCATGGCCACGCAGTACGGCGTGTCCAAGGACCAGGCCAAGCAGATCGTCCGTCAGTCCGCGACACTGCAGAAGCTCTACAAGAAGAAGGTCGGCGACACCTCCGCAAGCATGCCGACCGCCCCGACCGAGCCTGCTGACGGCAACGAGGAGACCGCGAGCAAGGACTACGCCGACTACATCATCAACCTTGCCGGCGATGAGTGGGATAGCTCAAAGGGCACTTGGAAGGATGCCGATAGCACCTATGCCAAGGCCTTTGCCGATGATGCCTTTACGGCCGATAGCGCTACCTACAAGCAGGCCATGACCGCCTATTACACCGCCTACCAGCAGTACTCTTCGCAGGCTTCGAGCGCCAGCTCCAAGTGGACCGAGTATGCTAACGGCCTGTATGCCAAGGCCAACATCAGCATCTATGGTCTGTTTGCATAAAGATCTGTCTGAGCCGCCGAGCGCGTAACCGAAATATCTGAATAAGCCCGCTAGAACGGATGTTGTTCTAGCGGGCTATTTGCGTTTAGGCGCTGGTGGCTAAATTATGCCTATCAATCTTTAAGTCCAAAAAGGTTATCGGCTTCATCGTCAGGCATATATTCCAGTACATCGCCCGGTTGGCAGTCGAGTGCCCGGCATATCGCGTCAAGAGTTGAAAAACGTATGGCAGAAACCTTGCCCGTCTTAATGCGTGACATATTGACCTGGGAGATGCCCACGCGTCCCGCAAGCTCTTTGGATGAGATCTTGCGTTCGGCGAGCATGCGGTCGAGCCGCAGAATGATCATGGATTCCCCCTAGAGCAACTCGTCATCTTGTTTTTGCAGGATACACCCGTAGCGGAAGATGCTGGCAATCAGGATAATAATCAGGCCCGCAAAGAGCATAGAGGGCTCGAACAGCTGGCCGCCGAAGGCATCTGTAAAGCTGCCGCCAAATCCCGAAAGCATCAATCCCGTGACTATGGCACCAAGGAGTCTCACGGCAGCGCCGCCGATAAGGAACAAAAGCCCAACTCGATGTAGCATACGGCTGCATTCAAGGTCAAAGGGCCTGCCCGCCTTTTCAATGATGGAGAAAAGCTTGTATGCGCTCAGTGCGATAGCGAGCGCGAGGAATGTCATCATGACGCTCCCCATGGCGGTGTGACCGTCGTGCGCGATGAGCATAAGTGGGGTCTGTGCATTGGCACCGACGAGAGCGAGGCACGGTCCTTCGCCGGCTTGAAGTTCTACGGAGTGGAGACAGAATCCTTGGGAGAGACTGGGCAATATGAGTAGAAGGTCGATTGCAATGACTGCGAAGAGTCCCAGAGCGAGTGCCGCAGTGGCGCAGATTGTGGCCCATTTGCAGATGCGGGTGAGCCTCCTCAGCTCGGCTATTGTCTGTTCGCGACCGATGGCTTCATTCGATGCGGATACGTTCCGGCGGATCATAGCTCCTCCAACCAATGTCTTGGATGATACTTGTATCTTATATCATATTTAATGATAAACGATAAACAATTACAGATTAGAGTAAGTAATGTTTGTGAGACGAATAGCGAGAGCTATGGCTCATTTTGGGTGTCGGAGTTTGGCGCGCGGGGGATGAGGACAAATGTCAAAACTTCCCTTGATCGCGCAAGCGCTCCATTGTGTTTCCCTAATTCATCTGGGAAAACGACTGCAAACGATTGCAAGTAACCGGTGAACGGTCGAAAACTACCGTTCACCGATAATCTCAAAACTGGTTCTAACTGGTATTAAGTCAAAAAGACCAATTCACATATCTTTACAATGACCTGCAATTTTTCTACACGCTATTTTTAGCCGCCCTGCGTTGTTTAGACACAGGAAAAGATCCGATCTTTTGCCAAAGCATTTCGGAACGGTTTCAAAACCGCAGGTAGAAGTGTTAATGACCGGTAAACGGTCGATTTATCACCGTGAGCGGTGCAAAAACGTTTTACCGTATGAATCAACGAAAGCGACCTCTTCTGGGGTGATATAGTGACAACAACACGTCACGTGGTTACTACCAGTTTAGAAACCACTGGTCTTCAAAGAACGCTTTCTAAGAAGCTTTAAGGGCGAGCGCCCGCTGGCTTCCGAAAATCATCGGACTCAGATTGTACACACCTTCGGAAGGGAAATTTGAATGGTTGGCTTTATTCTTACCGGTCATGGACAGTTCGCACCCGGCCTAGCTAGCGCTATCGCTATGGTTGCCGGCGACCAGCCCGCTTTTACCGTCGTTCCTTTTGAGGGCGACCAGGCTGCTTCCTACGGTGAGGATCTCCGCGCCGCTATTACCGCCATGCGCGAGGAGTGCGATGGCGTGCTCGTCTTTACCGACCTGCTTGGCGGCACCCCGTTCAACCAGTCGATGATGATTGCCCAGGATGTCGACAATGTCGAGGTTCTGACTGGCACCAACCTTCCCATGGTTATTGAGCTTCTGTTCCTCCGCGGCAATGCCACGCTCGCCGAGCTTGGCGAGCAGGCCGTGACCGTTGGCCAGACGGGCGTTACCGCCCAGACGGTCGCATCCGTTGCCGGCTCCGAGGAAGAGGATATCTTCGGCGACGAGGACGGCATCTAATGGCCGATTTCGGAGCCAACGTCCTGAGCTCCTCGGTCGCCCTTTTAGGTCTGCTTGTCATCATGGGCTTGATTTACACCATCTGGTCGCAAATCAACATGAAGAAGAAGCAGAAGTACTTCAAGGAGCTGCACACCGAGCTCAAGCCGGGTCAGGAGGTTCTTTTCGCCGGCGGTATCTACGGAACCGTCAAAGGCATCGAAGGCGAGAAGGTCCAGATCAAAGTCCGATCCGGAGCCGTCGTAGATGTTTCGCGTTATGCGATTCAGGAGATCAAGTAACTGTCGTCAGCAAATATCGAAAGGAAGCTGATCAACATGGCAGAACCCAACATTCTTCTTACCCGCATCGATAACCGACTGGTTCATGGTCAGGTTGCCACCCAGTGGAACTCCACTCTGGGCTCCAACCTCATCCTCGTCGCCAACGACGACGTGGCGTCCAACACCATGCGCCAGAACCTCATGAAGATGGCCGCTCCCGCCGGCGTCGCTACGCGTTTCTTCTCTCTGCAGAAGACCATCGACGTCATTGGCAAGGCGAGCCCGCGCCAGAAGATCTTCATCGTGGCCGAAACACCGGAAGACGTGCTTACGCTCGTCAAGGGCGGTGTGCCTATAAAGAAGGTAAACATCGGCAACATGCACATGTCGGAAGGAAAGCGCCAAGTCGCCACCTCCGTCGCAGTTAACGACGAGGATGTCGCTGCGTTTAAAGAGCTGCAGGAATTGGGGGTGGAGTTGGAGATCAGGCGCGTTCCGAGCACGCCTGTTGAGGACACGAGCAAGCTCTTCTCGTAATCCTCGTGATCCACGTTGTCAGGAGTGAAACCCTGACGTTCTGTACGTGAAATCCAAAGTGCGTACATACATTTTGAAAGGAGGAGCAAGATGGAATACTCGATCATCCAGATCGCTCTGGTCTTCGTCGTCACGTTCATCGCGGCAATCGACCAGTTTGACTTCCTCGAGTCTCTCTATCAGCCCATCGTCACCGGCGCCGTCATCGGTCTTATCCTTGGCGACCTCAACACCGGTCTTCTCGTGGGTGGTACCTATCAGCTCATGACGATCGGCAATATGCCGATCGGAGGCGCTCAGCCGCCTAACGCCGTCATTGGCGGCATCATGGCAGCCATTCTCGCTATCGCCACGGGCCTCGAGCCCAACGCGGCAGTCGGCCTCGCCATTCCGTTCGCTCTGCTTGGCCAGCTTGGCGTTACCCTGGTCTTCACGCTTATGTCCCCGCTTATGTCCACGGCCGATAACATGGCTCACAACGCGGACACCAAGGGCATCGAGCGCCTGAACTACTTCGCCATGGCTCTGCTCGGCCTGATCTTCGCTGTCGTCGTCACCCTGTTCTTCATCGCTGGCGCTACCATTGGTCAGACCATCGCTTCCGCCATCCCGACTTGGCTGCAGACCGGTCTGTCCGCTGCAGGTGGCATGATGCGCTTCGTCGGCTTCGCCGTCCTGCTCAAGGTTATGATGAACCGCGATATGTGGGGCTTCTTCCTCATGGGCTTTGGCCTCGCGCTCATCACCGTTGCCAACGATTCGCTGGCAACCCCTGCTCTGCTCATCCTCGCTCTCATCGGCTTCGGCATCGCTTTCTGGGACTTCCAGCAGCAGACCGAGCTGAAGGGTGCAGCTGTTTCTGACGGAGGTGACTTCGAAGATGGCATCTAATGAGTATGTGATCCCGGAGCACTACGAGGATCTCACTCCTGCTCCGCAGCTCGACCAGAAGACCCTCAACAAGATGGCTTGGCGCTCCTGCTTCCTGCAGGCATCGTTCAACTACGAGCGCATGCAGGCCGCTGGCTGGCTCTACTCCATCATCCCCGGTCTGGAGAAGATCCACACCAACAAGAACGACCTCGCGGCTTCCATGAGCCACAACCTGGAGTTCTTCAACACCCACCCGTTCCTTGTCACCTTTGTTATGGGCATCGTGCTTTCGCTCGAGCAGAACAAGGTTGACATCCCCACGATCCGCGCCGTCCGCGTCGCCGCAATGGGCCCGCTCGGTGGTATCGGTGACGCCCTGTTCTGGCTGACGCTCGTGCCTATCACGGCCGGCATCACCTCCAACATGGCCATCAACGGCAACGCCGCTGCACCGATCATCTTCCTGGTGATCTTCAACGTCGTCCAGTTCGCTCTGCGCTTCTGGCTCATGAACTGGTCCTACAAGCTTGGCACCAGCGCTATTGACGCTCTGACCGCCAACATGCAGGCCTTCACGCGTGCCGCTTCCATCATGGGCGTCTTCGTCGTCGGTTGCCTGGTCGTCACCATGGGTGGCACCCAGATCAACCTCCAGATCCCCAACGGCACCACCCGTGGTCTCTCCGCTACTACCGTGATCGTCTCCGAGAAGGAGGCCGAGAACTTCACCGGTATGGAGGGCATCGATACCGAGACCGCTGAGGCCGGTACCATCGCCATGACCGATAAGGACGGCAACGCCCTTACCGCTTCCGATGCCGACGGCAACGCTGTCGAGTGCGGCGTCACCGATCTGGGTAACGGCATGGAGTCCGTGACCTACGGCACCGTTACCGAGGATCCGGTCAACTTCTCTGTTGCCGACACCCTCAACACCATCGTCCCGAAGCTCGTCCCGCTTATGCTTACGCTGCTGCTTTACTACATGTTCGCTAAGCACAGCTGGACCCCGACCAAGGGCATTCTCCTGCTCTTCGTCCTTGGCATCCTGGGCGCTGGCCC
This sequence comes from uncultured Collinsella sp., assembly GCA_900552385.1. Taxonomy (GTDB): domain Bacteria; phylum Actinomycetota; class Coriobacteriia; order Coriobacteriales; family Coriobacteriaceae; genus Collinsella. Next base: position 37,376 of record URZI01000002.1, read on the forward strand.
GCTTGGTCTCTGGCCGAGCATCTGGTAAGGCTCTAGCTTGAGGGGTGTGTCCCTACGCGGCTCACACCCCGACCCCTTAAGCCATGTGTATGTTAAAAGCCGCGTGCTCGAAAGAGCGCGCGGCTTTTGTTTTCTTGTTGATTCGGGTGTGGCAGACAGATAATGCTAAACACCCTAGGTAGTTAGCCGAATTCGAGCAAAAGGGAGGATAGGATGGCGATCGGAGCGCGTAAGCAACCGCTGTACGATCAGCTGGTCGATATTCTGACCGAAAAGATTGACCATGAATATCGCGCCGGTGACATGATTCCTTCCGAGCGCGAACTTTCGGAGCGCTATGGTCTCTCGCGCACTACGGTACGCCTGGCTCTGCAGGAACTGGAGCGTTTAGGACTGGTGGTTCGGCAGCACGGTCGCGGTACCTTTGTGACCGACCGTTCGGCAAAAGCAACCAATCTTATGCAGTCCTACAGCTTTACCGAGCAGATGCGCGCGATGGGTCGAGAACCCGAGACCACGATTCTCGAGTTTTGCGAGATGGAGGCCGATAAGAATCTGGCCGAGCATATGGGATTGCGCATCGGTGATCGCATTTTTAAGCTCAAGCGCCTTCGTTCTGCCGACAACATGCCCATGATGGTCGAACGCAGCTATCTACCGGTTCGTCAATTTCTGTCCCTAAAGCGACCGCTGCTGGAGCGTAAGCCGCTTTACGATGTGATTGAGCAGGACTTTCAGCAAAAGATTCGCGTGGCCGAAGAGGAGTTCTATGCGAGCATAGCCCGTCCCACCGATGCCCACCTTTTGGGAATTGTCGAGGGCTCGCCTGTGCTCGATTTGGTCAGGACTACGTATAACGAGTCAAACGAGGTAGTGGAGTACACACTCTCGGTTGCTCGTGCCGATCAGTTTAAATACAAGGTTTACCACCAGCGCAGTAACTAGTGCTCGCATCGTTTCCATATGGTGATTCTTTGCATTTAACTGGTTACTACCAGATAACCAACCGAAGTGTATAATTGCACGTCAGAGGATTACTTCTAGAGAGAGGTATTAGAAATGTTCAAGAAGAGTGTCGAGGAGCTCACCGAGCTCGGCGCCCAGATCACCACGGCCGAGATTGCTCAGCAGCCCGAGCTTTGGCGTGATACGCTCAACATCTATCGCGAGAACAAGGAGGCCATCGAGGCCTTTCTGGCCGAGGCTCGCGCTATGGGCGAGGGCCGTCTGTCCGTTGTCTTCACCGGTGCCGGTACGTCCGACTACGTTGGCGATACCTGCGCCCCGTACCTGCGTCACGCTGGCAACACTGATCTCTACGACTTTAAGCCCATCGCCACGACCGACATCGTGAGCGCCCCGCGCGACTTCCTGCGCGCCGAGGATCCCACGCTCGTGGTTTCCTTTGCCCGCTCTGGCAACAGCCCCGAGAGCCTTGCCGCCGTTGCCGTTGCCAAGGAGCTCGTCCACAACGTCAAGTTCCTCAACATCACCTGCGCTCCCGAGGGCAAGCTTGCTGTCGAGTCTGCCGATGATCCCAACGCGCTGACGCTGCTCATCCCGCGCGCCAACGACAAGGGCTTCGCCATGACCGGTTCCTACACCTGCATGACCCTGCTCTCAACCCTTATTTTCGACACTGCCTCTGACGAGCAGAAAGCCGAGCGGGTCGAGACGATTGCCAAGATGGGCGAGGAGGTTATCTCTCGTGAGTCTGAGATCGCCGATTACCTGGCTGGCGACTTCAACCGCGTGACCTACTTGGGTTCTGGCTCCTTTGGTGGCCTTGCCCAGGAGAGCCAGCTCAAGATCCTCGAGCTCGCTCACGGTCTGGTTGCCACTTCTTACGACACCTCCATGGGCTATCGTCACGGACCCAAGTCCTTCGTCGACGATAAGACGCTCGTCTTCGTGTTCGTCAACAACGACGCCTACACCCGTCAGTACGATATCGACATCCTCAACGAGATCGGTGGCGACGAGATCGCTCAGCACACCGTCGCCGTTCAGCAGGAAGGTGCCACCGTCTATGAGGGTGAGTCCTTCACCTTTAAGGGCTACGAGGCACTTCCCGAGGGCTACCTTGCTCTGCCGTTCGTGATGTTTGCCCAGGCTATCAGCCTGCTCAACTCCGTGCGCGTGGGCAACACGCCCGATACGCCGAGCCCCACCGGCACGGTCAACCGCGTGGTTAAGGGCGTGACGATTCACCCCTTCACCGCTTAGTCGCGTCCCTCTGTAAGGGCGCCCGTCCGCTCATAACGGCGGGCGGGCGCTTTTTGTTTTACCTGAGCTGGGTATAGCATCACCACAGTCAACTGCTTTAAAGCAAGGAGTGCATATGAGCACGTACGCAATTAAGGCCGACAAGTTCTTCTTGCCGGCAGGTCCGCAACTGGGCGGCTATCTTATGGTCGAGGATGGCGTCTTTGGCGCCTGGCAGGTCGACGAGCCCTCTTGCGAGATTAAGGACTACACGGGGTCGTGGATCGCACCGGGTATGGTCGATACTCACATCCATGGCTTCTACAACCACTCAACTACCGATAACGATCCCGAGGGCATCGATATCAGCTCGACCGAGCTCGCCCGTCGCGGTACCACCAGCTGGCTGCCCACGACGTTCACCGATGGCGTCGAGCAGATCAAGGACGCCTGCGCCGCCATCGCTCAGGCAGACGAGGGTCGCGGCCCCGACTTCTGCGGTGCTCGCATTCAGGGCATCTACCTGGAGGGCCCCTTCTTTACCATGAAGCACGTGGGCGCGCAGAACCCCGCTTATCTTATCGATCCCTCCGAGGAGGTCTTCGATCAGTGGCAGGAGGCTGCGGGTGGTCGCATCGTCAAGAGCGCCATGGCGGCCGAGCGCGACGGTGCCGCTGCTTATGCGGCTGCTCTGAACGCCAAGGGTGTGGTGACCAGCATCGGTCACTCCGACGCCACCTACGATGAGTGCATTGCCGCTATCAACGCCGGTGCCAGCTGCTTTACGCATACCTATAACGGCCAGCGCGGGCTGCATCACCGTGAGCCCGGTGTCGTGGGTGCCGCTATGTCCACGCCCGAGACCTACGCCGAGATCATCTGTGACGGTAAGCACGTAAACCCTGCCGCCATCAAGGCGCTGCTACAGGCCAAGGGCTGGCAGCACACGGTGTTCATCACCGACTGCCTGGGTTGCGGCGGCATGCCCGAGGGCAGCTACACCAGTGGCGGCATGGACGTCATCATGAAGGACAACCTGTGCTGGCTCGCCGACGGCAAGAGCATTGCCGGCTCGGTGCTCACGCTTGCCCAGGGCGTCAAGAACATCGTCGACTGGGGCATCGCCAGCGCCGATATCGCCATTCGCATGGCAACTGAGGTGCCGGCACGCTCCGCGCACATCGAGGATAAGTGCGGCAGCATCATGCCGGGTCGCGACGCCGACTTTGTCGTGTTCGACCATGAGCTCACCCTCGTCGAGACGTATGTTGGCGGCCAGAGCGTCGGCAACGCCTTTACCGAGTAACGATAGAAAAAGACGGCGGGCCCGAATCTGCTCGGACCCGCCGTATGGGTTAAACGCTCAAAAGCACCTTAACAGTTACAGCTTGTTAGCGATCTTCTTTGCCGTGCGCTTGACGCCGGCCACAAGGCCCCCCGCGGGATGCTCCTTTTCGTATGCTAGACGCTTCTCGCGCTTGGTGTACTCTTCGACGATGATGTCGCCATACTCGTCTTCGATCTTGTCGAAGAAGTCGACGGCGCCCTTAATTTCCTCAGCGGTCGGGTGTCCCTTCTGGACGCCGCCGGTGAGTTTGAACGGCCCCCACGTATCAAAGCCGGGACAGCCGTAGACACCCATAAAGATGGCCTGCCTCATGCGGCAGATGCCATCGATATCCTTGCCGTACCACTTGTTTTTGCCACCGTAGGTCATAAGGCCAAACACCTTGTCCTGCGGCTGCAGCACGTTCGTGAGCACGCGCGCCATATCTTTGTCGATCTCGGAGTAATAAATGCCCGTGGCGACGCCGATTAGATGGTATTCGTGCAGGTCGGGGTACTCGTTTTTACCGAGTGACTTCACGTCGAGGGTATCGATTTCGGGGTGCGCCTCGACGATGGCGTCCACGAGCTTTTTCGTATTGCCGTGGTGTCGTGAGGCATAAAGGATGATGGTTCGCATAAGAAGGCCTTTCAGCTGTAATTGCATCAATGTCTGTATGGTACCCCGTTGCATGCCTGGGAAACCGGACGCATCGATGAACGTGCGGGTTTGTCCTTTGGTCAGGGCCGAGACGGGTTCTTGCGAGCAAAAAGCAGTTGTTCGAAAGGATGGACAATGGAATACGCTCTCTCTAACGATTCGATTTCTATCAAGGTCTCCACGGCCGGCGGCTCGTTTACCTCGATTGAGGCTGGAGGTCGCGAGTACTTGTGGCAGGGCGATCCCGCCGTGTGGTCCGGCCAGGCACCGATTTGCTTCCCGATTTGCGGAGGTTTGCGCGATAACAGCGCCATGACGTTTGCTGGACATCATGTGAAGCTCGCCCGCCACGGCTTTGCGCGCAAGCAGGAGTGGAAGCTGTTGAGCCAAAGCGCAAACGAGCTGGCGATGTGCCTGGCATCCGAGGATAACGCCGCGCTGCTGAGCGATTATCCGTATCCGTTTAAACTTGTCGCCCGCTATACGCTCGAGGACGCCGCCGTGCGCGTCTCCTATGAGGTTACCAACGAGGGCACCGAGGACATGCCGTTCTTTATCGGCGGCCATCCCGGCTTTAGGTGCCCGCTCGATGAGGGCGAGGCCTATACGGACTACGAGCTGCGCTTTGAGAAGGACGAAGCTGCTGAGCTTTGCACTGCCGTCCCCTCGACTGGATTGATCGATGTGGACAGGCGCTCCAAGAACCCCATGGTGGGAAAGACGCTGCCTTTGTCGCATGAGCTCTTCGATTTTGCGGAGACCATCTTTGACGTGCTCGAGAGCCGTCAGGTCACGCTTTCCAAAAAGGGCGAGGACAAGGGCATTCGCCTGAGCTTCGAGGGCTTCCCGTACCTTATTGTGTGGAGCAAGCCCGAGGGTGATTTTGTGGCAGTTGAGCCCTGGGGCGGCCTCTCGACCTGTTCCGATGAGGATGACGTGCTTGAGCACAAGCGCGGCTGCCTTATCGCCAAGCCCAAAGAAACCATCGTGCGCTCGTTCACAATCGAGATTCTGTAGTCGCATGTAGCCAATTCGTTTTGCAAGGCATAAGGAGCCTGCGAGATAAGGAGCTAGAAATGATCCTCACCGTTACGATGAACCCGTCCGTCGATACGCGCTATCAGCTCGATGAGCTCATTATCGACGACGTCAACCGCGTGACGCCCGAAAAGACCGCCGGCGGTAAGGGCCTCAACGTGGCCCGCGTCCTGGGCCAGCTGGGCGACGATGTCGTGGCAACCGGCTTGCTTGGTGGTCATATGGGCGCCTATATGGCCGAGCTCATGGATGCCAACGGCATTAAGAATGATTTTGTGCCCATCAAGGGCGAGACCCGCATTTGCCTCAATATCCTTCATGCTGGCAACCAGACCGAGCTGCTCGAGAGCGGCCCGACGATTGCCCCCGAGGAGCTCGATGCCTTTACCGCCAAGTTCGCCGAGCTTGCGAGCAAGGCCGATGTCGTTACCATCTCGGGTTCGCTGCCCCGCGGCGTCGAGGCGGACTACTACGCCAAGATCACGGGCATTGCAGAGAACGCCGGCGCCAAGGTGCTGCTCGATACCTCGGGCGCCTCGCTCGAGGCTGCGCTCAAGTCCGAGGTCAAGCCCGAGCTGGTTAAGCCTAACCTGACCGAAATTAACGGTCTTCTGGGCACGAGCTTTACCACCGACGATGTGGACGAGCTCCGCTCCGCGCTCGCCTCTGATGCCCGCTTCTCCGATATCCCCTGGGTCGTCGTGTCCATGGGTGCTGCCGGTTCCGTGGGCTTCCATAACGGGCGTGCGTTCCGCGCAAAGACGCCCGATATCCCCGCCGTTAACGCCACGGGCTCTGGCGATTCGACCATTGCCGGCTTCGCACATGCGATTGCTGCCGGAGCCGACGACGAGACGGTGCTGCGTACCGCCAACACCTGCGGCAAGCTCAATGCCATGGATCCCATGACTGGCCACTTGGTTATGGATCGTTGGGACGAGGTTTACAACGGCGTTGTCGTGACCGAGCTGTAGGAGCTTGTGCTGCGGTCCCGGCATCGGTTGCTAGCTCATGTCGACGACAAGTGCAGTAGCATTATGCCGGGGCGCGACGCCGACACTGTCATGTTCAATCCCGACCTTACCCTGGTCGAGACGCATGTGGGTGGCAACAGCGTCGGTAATGCGTTTGCCGAGTAGCCGCCAAAGAAACGATCCGAGAGGGGATTTAGATGATTTACGGTGCATTGGGCGATATCGAGGAGTACCGTGGAATGCTCAAGGGCCTCGACGTGCTGATCGATTGGCTCGAGGAAAACGATCCGGCGAAGCTCGAGGTCGGCAGCCATCCGATTCTGGGCGACAAGGTCTTTGCGAACGTCATGGCTCCCACGACGCGTCCCGAAGCCGAGGCTCACTATGAGACGCATCAGCGCTATCACGACCTGCAGATCGACGTCGAGGGTCGCGAGGCCTTTAAGGTTGCCACGGGCAGCCTGACGCTGGTTCAGGAGTTTGACGAGAAGGACGACTACGATCTGGTCGATTCCGACGCCTCGATCGCCGGCGATCTTACTGACGACAAGTTTGCGCTGTTTGTTGCCGGCGAGCCTCACATGCCCACGCTCGAGTTCCCGGGCGATGGCGCACAGCCGGTCAAGAAGATCTGCTTTAAGCTGCTTGCAGACGCTTACTGGGAGGAGTAACGAGCCGCTCGGCTGAGCTGCTCGTTTTGCGAGCGTTATCCCTTGGAGGAACGCGCTTGGGCCCCGCTGATCGCGGTTCCTTTGGGGATTGCGGTTGGCGGGGCTTTTGTTGAGTAGGGGAGTTTCCGGCGGCGTTGTGCTTGGATTGGCGGATGCGCGCCCGAAATCGGCAACAAAAAAGCCGCCCGAAGGCGGCTATCTTGTGCAATGGAGCCAGCGACCGGGCTCGAACCGGTGACCCCCGCTTTACGAGAGCGGTGCTCTACCAACTGAGCTACGCTGGCGGCCATGTGGTGACGCAACTGAGGCGTCAACGGCTGTCTATGATACGGGACATCGCACATCCGCGCAAGTGTTCTGAGGGCTTTTCTCACTTTAAATGCACTAATATTAGAGGCGTGATGTCTTGCTCTTACGGTTCTCAAGTAGAATGGGGCAGCGATGACTCAACCCAAGATTCTTCTCGCACGCATCGACGACCGTTTCATTTACGGACAAGACGTTGATCTGTGGAACGAAGCCGTGGGTTCCAACCTTGTCCTAATCGTCAACGATGAGATCGCGGCAGATTCGCGCCAATGGGCACCCATGAGGGTGGCGGCGCCAGAAGGCGTTTGGACGCGGTTTTTCTCGGTACAAAAGGCCATCGACATCATTCATACCGCAACGCCGCGTCAATGGATTCTGATCATGGTGGCCTCACCCGCCGATGTGCTCGCGCTGGTTAAGGGTGGTGTGCCGATCACCAAGATCAGCATCGGCCATATGCAGGCAGAGGAGGGCAAGTGTCCCGTTACGCCTGCCGTTGCCGTGAGCGACGCAGACGTTGCTGCCCTCAAAGAACTGCAGGCGCTCGGCATAGAGCTAGAAATCCGCTATCTCCCCAGTTCCAATCCCGACCCCATCCAACTGGTCATTTAAGAACGTCCCCAATGACTAGGCAGCAAAACGCCCGTCGGCGGCGGTGCCGGCGGGCGCTACTGTGCGATATGTTGCGCCGTGCGTTTAGTGCCTCATAAAGTGGTATTCGATCATATTGCTGTAGGGGTGACCCGGACCCACAATGCCCTGCGGGAACAGCGGCTGGTGCGGCGTGTCGGGGTACATCTCGGCCTCGAGGGCAAAGCCGGCGCCCCAGCCATAGTTGGCATCGTCCTTGGCGTGCTCGTCGCCCAGCCAGTTGCCGGTGTAGAGCTGCACGCCCGGGGCGGTGGTGTAGTAGTCCAGCTCACGACCGGTCCACATCTCCTCGACATGTAGGGCGCGACGCAGGTTGCGGCCGTACTGATAGCCATCGATGCACAGGCAGTGATCGTAGCCACGGGCCTGCTTAATCTGCGGGTCGTCGGCCTCCATGCCGGGTGCGACGGGGCGCAGCTCGCGAAAGTCAAACGGTGTTCCCTCGACCGGAGCGATTTCGCCGGTGGGGATGTTCTGCTCGTTAATGGGCAAGTAGTGGGCAGCGTTGGCGATAAAGAAGTGCTCACAGTCCATGCCGGCGTTATGGCCGGCAAGGTTAAAGTACGTGTGGTTGGTCATGGACACGTAGGTGGCGCGGTCGCTCTCGCAACCATACTCGATGCGGAAGACGCCGGTGCGCGTAACGGTAAACACAGCCGTAAAGGTTCGGTTGCCGGGCAGGCCCAGCTCGCCATCCTTAAGCGAGGTGGTCATGCGCACGGCGTTGTGAGTCTCGTCGAGCTCAACGTCCCATACGCGCTTGTGCAGACCATGCTCAAGATCGCTGTGCAGGTTGTTGACGCCTTCGTTGGCCGGCATGTGCCAGTCCGTGCCGTCGATGGTGATCGTGGCGCCCGCGGTGCGGTTTGCCACGGGGCCGATGGTCGCGCCAAAGCATGCGGGGTTGTCAAAGTAATCCTCGAGCTTATCGAAGCCCAGCACCACATCGCGCACGTTGCCGGGGATGTCGGGCACATCGATGCCAAGCACGGTGGCGCCATAGTCCATAATGCGAACGCAGATCTCGGGCCCGTTGAGGGTGTAGCGATGAACGGGGGTACCGCACGGCGCGGTGCCGTAAAGCTCGGAAGTGATCATTTGGTTCCTAACATCGAGGTATTTCGGACAAACTGTAGCGCGAACAGGCGAGATTATCACTACACCCCACTAAAGCAGGGGGTATTTTTCTCAAAAAAGTGATGATTGGAGCTGTGCGGGCGTTCATTTTTGACGCGCACGAGTCTGATACAATTTGTTCGTTACTGTTTGAATGATATGCGCGCAAAGAACGGCGAGGATTCATCGTGATTAAGGCAGAGCGACAGGATAAGGTTCGTCAGCTGCTCGAAGAGCAGGGCACGGTCTCGGTCAAGGAGATTTCGGATGCGCTGGGTGTCTCGGATATGACGATTCGCCGCGACCTTGAGGAACTTGCGAGCCTGGGCGAGATCGAGCGCGTGCACGGCGGCGCCCGTAGTGCACAGGGACGTCCCCACACTATGTTGCGCCATGAGTATTCGCACAGCGAAAAGCGCACGAAGCATGCCGAGGAAAAGCTGCAGATCGCGCGCCGCGCCGTTGAGCTCATCGAGGAGGGCTCGACCATCTTTTTGGGTACGGGCACTACGGTTGAGCAGATGGCCTCGATGCTGCCGGCGTGCCGCCTGCGCATCGTGACTAACTCGCTTTCGGTCTTTAACCTGCTCGAGCCGCGCGAGGACTGTGACCTGTGCCTGGTAGGCGGCATGTACCGCCGCCGCACCGCCGCCTTTGTGGGGCCCACGGCCGAGGATACCCTGCGCGCACTAGGGATTGACACGGCGTTTGTCGGCGCCAACGGCATTCTGGACGGCGACGTGTCCACGTCCAACATGGAAGAGGGCCGCATCCAGCAGCTCGCCTTTAGCAAGGCCGATTCACGCTACCTCATCGCCGACTCCAGCAAGATCGGCAAGCGCGACTTCTACACCTTCTGCCGCCTGGACAATTTGGACGCTGTGGTGTGCGAGCCGGGTATCGCCGCCGAGGACCGTGTCGCCATCGAGGAGCACACGCAGGTCATCTGCTAGCTAACGCTACGGGATTGCCAACAGGCGATGCGGGAGGAATTTTACCTCCTGTCATTGTGGAAACCAGCGCGTCAGCGCTACGCAATATGACGCGCAAATGAGGACCCCATAATCAAATCGTCTCAACCTGTAACATCTAGACGTCCAAAACCGGTCTACGTGTTACAGATTGAGACAAAAGAAAAAGAACATTAGGACTTGAAAATAAAGTTTTGATAAGGGACTCGCCCAGTTAAGACGGTGCGGCAGACAATTGAGATTAGTTTGCCTCCGGAGTCGTAAGCATAATGAGTCAGTTCGATGACCGGAAGTTTTGCAACACCATAATTACTGGCTTCGGAATCGCTAAGCTGACGTGCTCTATAGCTTTCCCTAACAGATTGGATAGACTTGGACAAGTCGTCCATGATTCTGCTAAATGCCTGATAATCTAACTGGTTATTCGGAACGCGCGACTTTGAAATGAAGAACGTATCAGCGCCTATGAAGCTGCCTTCAAGTTCGTAGGTCAATTCAAGACGCTGAATTTCATCGCGACTTTGACATCCAAATTGTTGGAGCATCATTACGGAAATTGGACGACCTGATGTGAGGCCGCCGAAATGTTTGGTGATGGCATCCGGATCAACGCCATCGCAATGGCTTGCAAAGTCAAAGTCTAAAAGTGAATTGAGCTCGCTAACGCGTTTCGGTGCAACAAACGATCCCTTACCTTGGATTCGATAGATACTTCCACGACGCTCCAGCTCACTCATGGCAAGTCGGACGGTTGTTCTGCTTACGGCGTATTCGTCGCAGAGTTCCATTTCTGTTGGAAGTTTATCGTCTGCTTGATATTCATCGACGATCTGCTTGAGCAGCGCGTCGGTGAGCTGTAAATAGAGTGGTCGTTTTTCGTGTGTATCGAGCATTAGAGCCTCAGTTTGCATGTTGGTTATACCTGATGGTTGCCTCAGTCGGGATGTAACGTGGGCAAGGTAACCTTAACGTATCACAGAGCGGCTCAGCATGACGATCTGATGCCTGTATCCACGAAGGGCTTGTCCGAGCGTGAAGATATTCTGGGGCAGGCAAATCCCGTTCATGGAGTCCCCGATATGTTGGAGGTCGGCGCCGGCTGCTTTTGCTGCAAGGCCTATTTTCTTAATGGTCTCGCTGTCGCAGGAGTCTTGACTCGTCCCGTTCGCCGCCATGACGAGAACCTTCTCTTCAATTGACTTGCCAACGTTGTGGGATCGTACAAAGTCTACGATGGCACGCAGGTCTGCTTCTTGGAAGCAAGGGACGGTGTAGGGGGCTGGCACGAGAAGGATATCGACGCCGAGGTCAACAAACTTGCGCGCAATTTCGAGCGTCATGACAGGTTCCGCAACGCCCGCTCCATGCATTTTTCCGGCTATGACCAGGCCATTGAAATGCTCTTTGGAGAGTTTAATCGAATGGGCGATTGCATCGTTGGAGACGCCGGTTCCAGGGTTGCCCGTCAGGCAGATAAAATCAAATCCGAGTTCGTTAGCCTTTTCTAAGGTCTTGGGAGAGACGCGACGACCCATGGGGATTTCCGTTCGGGATTCAGACATCTCTGCCTCGTTATCAACTGGCTCCAGATTGACGCCAATGGGCCTTCCGCATGCTCGCTTCACCCAAGTGACCGGGTTTTCATTGAGATCATCTGGAATACCGGCAATAACTGGATCGAACACATCGAGCGCGTTAAACAAAAGCAGGTCGGCACCTGCGGCACGTTCGATTTCTGCATTAGTAACGCCGCCGAGAAATTGGGAAGAGGGTACGTTTTCCGCCATGATGGTACGTCCCTCGGAAGCCAGAATTGCCTGCTTTAGATCCATGGGTGACGTGGCGGCAAAATCGGATGCGGACATGTTCAGTAATCGTTTGGGCATTGTTACTTCCTTTGACTAGAACGACAGGCTTGTGACATTGTCTCTAATATTGTTACAACAATATATTCAATATGTTATATCCAATCGGTGAACGGTTGCAAGCTTATTGTACTGCTCAGAAAAAATAGCCTTTAGCTGGGAAAACCTTATATTAATCAACTACCGTTCACCGAATAAGTATTTGAATTCTTGACATATCGACAAAGCGGAAAAAGAATTGGTTATGACAAATCGCGCAAATGATATTACATTTCGCACAAGAACGTATTCACTTACATAAGTGGATACAAACGGGGACGACGACGGTTGAGTCCGGATAAATCGTTACGTGCCCGGGAATCATGAAAGGATGTGTTATGGACGCTATCGTCAAATTCCTTGAAAAACACCAGCCCCTCTTCGACAAAATCTCGAGGAACATTTATCTGGTGGCGATCAAGGATGGCTTTCTCTCGAATATGCCAATTGTGCTGTTCTCGAGCCTGTTCCTTCTTCTTTCGACGCTCCCTGCCTATGTAGGCATCACGCTTCCGTCTGAGGTGCTGGATTTCTTCAATAAAATCTATGCATATACCATGGGACTTCTTGGCATTATGGTGGCCGGCACCACGGCGAGCTCACTTGCCATGTCGATGAACCGTCGCATGCCTTCGGGTAAATCTCTCAACCCCACCTCGTGCATGGTTTGTGCCATGTGCGGCATGCTCTTGCTATCGGTGACGAACGATGTTGTCTCGATTGGCGGAGCAGATACATCTGTTTTTGAAACCGGCTATATGGGAACCAAGGGTTTTCTCGCTGCGTTCGTAGCCGCATTCTTGACCGTTAATATCTATAAGGTGTGCATTAGCCATAATGTGACGATCAAGCTTCCCAAAGAGGTCCCTGGCTCTATTGCGCAGAGTTTTCGCGATATCTTTGCATTTGGGTTTTCGATCCTTGCGTGCGCTTTTATCGATCTTGCGAGCCGCAAGCTGCTTGCTGTGCCGTTCGCCAATTTGGTATCCGCTCTCATCTCGCCGCTGTTCTCCGCGGTCGACACCTATCCTGGCATGGCGCTTATCGAAGGCGCGGTCGCGCTTTTCCAATTTATGGGTATCCACGGTGCTTCGGTTGTCATGAGTCCGATCAATGCTGCGCTCTACGGCAATACCGTTACCAATCTTGAGGTTTTCCAAGCAGGTGGACACCCGTCAATTGCTCTCACGCAGGACTTTACAAGCTTCATCGGCGGTCTGGGCGGTTCTGGCTGCACGTTCATCGTTCCTATTATCCTGATCATGTTTATGCGCTCCAAGCAGCTTAAAGCCATGGGCAAGGCATCGATTATCCCGGTGATTTTTGGAGTTAACGAGCCCGTTATCTTCGGTATGCCGATTGTTCTCAATCCCTATATGTTCGTGCCCTTCCTAGTGGCTCCTATGGTCAACGCCATTATCGGTAAATTTTTCATTGACGTCATTGGAATAAACGCCCCCATGTATACCATGCCGTGGGCGCTTCCCGGCCCAATTGGTGCGTTCCTCACCACGGGTCTCGATCTGCGTTCTCTCGTATTGATGGCAGTGCTGTTGGTCGTCGACTTTGTGATTTACTATCCGTTCTGCAAGGCGTATGACCATCAGCTTTGTTTGGAAGAGTCTGCAAAGGAGACTGCAGGAAACTCGGATGCAGATACTATTGCCGCACAGGAAAATGTCGCAAAAGCTCTCGAGGCGGTAAAGGACAAGGCGGAGCAGATCCGCGTGCTCGTGCTTTGCCAGGGTGCCGGCACTTCGACTCTCTTGGCAAATGCTCTTCGCGAAGGTGCCGCTGCTAAGGGTATCGATCTGGTTTCTCAGTCCGGTGCGTACGGAAGCCACTATGAGACGATGGATCAGTACAACGTGATTGTTCTGGCGCCCCAGGCACGCATGTACTATGACGCTATGAAGGCCGATACCGATCGCCTTGGAATTAAACTGCTCACCACAAGGGGCAAGGAGTATATCGACCTTACCAACGATCCCGAAGGTGCAATTGACTGGATCGTTCAGGAGCTGGCTAAATAGTGGATGCACTCCGTCGTTGATTCGTCGGTGTATAGTACGGTCCCGCAGCTTATTTGAGCTGCGGGGCCGTATTTCGTTGAGTATCTAATTGAGACAATGAGCACAACCGTCGTGAGATCGCATTGGCGCTCTCCGAGTCACTGACAAGCTGCCTTCCATCTATGTGACCAATTCGCTTTCGGTCTTTAACCTGCTCGAGGCGCGCGAGGGCTGCGACCTGTGCCTCGTGGGCGGTATGTACCGTCGCCGCACTGCCACTTTTGTGGGGCCAACGGCCGAGGATGCCCTGCGTGCGCTGGGCATCGACGCGGCGTTTATCGGTGCCAACGGCATCTTGGACGGTGACGTATCTACGTCCAACATGGACGAGGGCCGTATCCAGCAGCTCGCCTTTAGCAAGGCCGATGCGCGCTATCTGATTGCCGACTCCAGCAGGATCGGCAGGCGATACTTCTGCCCCCTGCCGGCGCAGGGGTACCGCTTTACAATGACGCGCAAATAACTTTGAGCAACAAGGATGAGGCTATTCTGAGATATGACTAGACTCCGTATTTCGTCTTTATGTCCCTTGAGAATGAATCATAGTCTTCATAGAGTCCCTCTTTGCTTTCATCCTCGGCGTGGTTTACACGTTCAAGGAGCTTATCCTTTGGAGCCTCTTTTGTTTTTGCGGCCTCGCCATCGGGTATTGTGGATTGCAAGAATAGTTCTAGAGCATGGACGTCTTTGAGTATGTAGCCCGTCGAACGGCCCGCTCCTGTTTTTTCGATTGCGCTGCAACTAACAAGCTGACCGAGGGTTCGTTTAACGGTTACCTCGCTGATATCGGGGCAGTTGGACCGGATGTCGGATTTCTTAATGACGCCGGGTCTCTGTTGAAATAGAACAGCGATGCGCGCTTGCTTCGACATGGGACGAGTGCTTGATTCAATTAAGGTACGCTGCTCGAGCTGTCGGTAGGCGGCTAGGGTTGTTCCGAGCATGAAACGGATAAAAGGTGCTTCGGTGTTTTGATTTTCATTCCATCCAGTGGAGCTTGCAGCGAGGGCGTTGTAGTAGAGCGCCTTGTTGTCTTCAATAAGTCGTTCGATGCTGATGTAACGCGCAACGTCGTATCCAGTCTTTTCGAGCAGCAGCGTTGTAAGGAGCCGGCTCATTCTGCCATTGCCATCGTTGAAGGGATGAATGCTAACAAAATCGAAGATAAAGCGGAGCGATATAAGGAGGGGATCGCAAACTTGGCGAGATAAAGCATCGTTGAGGGACTGGCAGGCTTCTTTAATAAGTCCCGGGGTTGCTAGAGCCGAAGGGGGCCTAAAGCGCACAAATCGATTACCTTGATCGTCAATGGAGACGATTTCGTTATCGCCATCTTTCCAATGGCCTCCATACGAGATTGCCGTGTGCGCCATGAGGTCACGATGCAACTGCAGAATGACCGATGGCGTTACGGGAATGGAATCGTGTTGCTCGTGAATAAGCGACAGCACATCTCGGTATCCAGCGATTTCTTCCTCTGCGCGGGAGCTTGGCTTGGCGGAATACGCCATGATCGCTTTGAGTCTTTTTTGGGTGGTAACAATTCCTTCAAGTCCGTTGGAGGATCGGGTGCTTTGGATCTTAGCCTCCTCCATTAGGGACGATAGAAGCTCGGGTTTGACTTGACTCAGAGCAAGCTGACGGCCTTTATGCTCGCGTATCGAGAGGAGGAGGTTGGTGATTGGAGTTGCTTCGAGTTCCGCTGGGACTGTGGTGTAATCGAACTGGCGCATGCGGCTCCTTTCGGTATCACGAACATACTTTCGATATTATAATATCATTAAATGATACCGAAAGTATGTTCGTGATACCGAAAACTAGAAACCATGCTTCATAACTGCTTGGAAAGTTTGGATTTGACTATCTTATTGTCTCGATCTGTAACAGTTAGACGGTTAAAAGCGGGCTATGTGTTACAGATTGAGATATTTCTGCTCGGGCGTTCTGCTTGTCTTGATCTGTAACAGCTAGGGCCGAAAATCCCTGCTAGATGTTACAGATTGAGACAAACGGCCAGCTCGGGCCGAGCCAAAAACAAAAAGGCCGCATGCGAACCCGTGGAGGGATTCGTATGCGGCCGACAGGGGGTATGCGGCAAAAGTTAGGCCACGAGCAGGCCGGTCTCCGCGACGTTCTTGTACCAGTACGCGCTCGCCTTGGGATAGCGCTTCTGGGTCTCAAAGTCGATGTAGAACAGGCCATAGCGCTTGTTATAGCCGTTGGTCCAGGAGAACTGGTCCTGCAGCGACCACACAAAGTAACCGTCGACGTTTACGCCGCCGTCGATTGCCTTGAGGATCCACGCGAGATGCTGACGCATATAGTCGATGCGAGGGGCGTCGTCGATAAAGCCGTCCTCGAAGTCGTCCTTATAGCCCATGCCGTTTTCGGTGATGTAGATCTTCTTGTAGTTGGGGTAATCGTTCTTAATGCGCAGCAGCAGGTCGTACAGGCCCTCGGGATAGATGATCCAGTCCCAATCGGTGGTGGGTACGCCTTCGCGCACGCATGACTCGCCCACGCCCTTGAGGAACCAGCGCGAGGAGCCCTTGTCGCCGGTGCCATTGTGGTTGATGTCGTTTTCGCCCTCGGCGGCACGCAGGAACTGGCACTTGTAGGTATTGACGCCCAGGCAATCGTTGTAAGGGAGCGCGGCGGTCAACGCGGCGATGTCCTCGTCACGAACGTCGAGCTCGCCGCCGGCGATATGGGCCAGCTTGGTTGCGGCTTCCATGGTGTCGGCTGCATAGTGGCCGCGGAAAGTGGCGTCGAGCACCCAGCGGTTGTTGATGACGTCGGCCATGCGGGCGGCCTCGCAGTCGGCAGCGTTGTTGGGGTCGAGGGGATACTTGGGCTCCAGGTTCTGGACAATGCCGATCTCGCCCTCAAAGCCGCCCTCATGGAAGGCGACGACAGCCTTGGCGTGGGCCACCATCATGTTGTGCATGAGCTGGAAGGCCTTGTCCAGGCGGTACTTCTCGCCGTGCGGCCAGTTGCCGACGATAAAGCTGCCCTCGGCGGTCGCGGGAATCTCGTTAAAGGTGAACCAGTGCTTGACCTCGGTGAACTCGGAAAAGCAGAACTTGGCGTACTCGACAAAGGTGTCGATCGTCGTGCGCGTCAGGAAGCCCTCGCCGCCGTTCTGGTAAAAGGCCTCGGGCGTATCGAAGTGATCGAGCGTGACATAGGGGATAACGCCGGAATTGTTGCAGGTGGCAAAGAGCTCGTGATAGAAGGCAACGCCCTCGGGGTTGATCTCGCCAGTGCCGTTGGGGAAGATGCGGCTCCAAGCGATGGAGACGCGGATGCCGTTGATGCCGAAACGCTGGCACAGGTCGATATCGACCGGGTACTTGTTGTAGAAATCGCTTGCGGGATCGGGGGAGAAGCGACCCTGAGCTGCCAGGAAATCGTCCCAGGGCACTTTGCCCTTGCCGTGCGTGCGGGTCTCGCCCTCAACCTGGTAAGCGGCGGTGGCGCCGCCAAACACAAAGCCGTCGGGGAACTGCATGGGGTTGGTCATGAGTCATCCTTTCTGTGGGATTCGAATAGGGAGAGGTGCCCGAACTGGGGATCCGGGCACCAACAGAGGGAGGAACCTAGTCGAGGTTCTCGCGGAGCCACTTGATGGCGCCAGCGGGGTCGCGAGTAAGGTCGATATATTCCTTACCGCGCGGGGCGAGCAGCTTAATGCCCAGGCGATCGGTGTCGGCCTTCATGTCGTTGTAGTAGCTACGGACCTGCGGGGCAAGCACGATAACGTCGTACTGATCCATGATGGCAGTGTGCTGGCCATAGGCGCCTGCGGAGGAAGCGATGTTCTCTCCGGTCTGCGCGGCACCTTCCTTGATGGCGTTGGCAAGCATGGCAGAGGTGCCGGCGCCGGCGCACAGGACGAGGACCTTCAGACCGTCGACATCCTTCTTAGCGGATGCATCGGCAGCGGGCTCGGGCTGATCGGCGACAGGCTTGCTGTCAGCGGCAGCGGCGGTCGGCTCGACGGCAGCGGTGGCCTGCTCGACAGCGGGCGCAGAGGTGCTGGCGGCGATGGTGGCAGCACCATCGGACTCGAGACCCAGCTCGGCGGCGCGCTCGGCTTCCTGGTCGCAGAGCAGCTTATCGTATGCCTTCAAGAACGGCAGGTAGATGATGGCGTCCAGCAAGATGATGATCGCGACAAATACCAGGGCGATAAGCTGGAAGTTCGTGGTGATGAAGATGCCGATGGGGGCAGGGGTAGCCCAAGGCACCACGAAGGAGAAGCCGTTCATGCCCACGTTGTCGATAAAGAACTTGGCAACACTTACGTTGACGCAGCCGGCGGCAACAAAGGGGATGAGCATGTAGGGGTTGAGGATCATGGGCGCGCCAAAGAGCAGCGGTTCGTTGACGGCGAAGGCAACAGGAACAATCGAGGCCTTACCGACGGCTTTGAGCTGCTTGGACTTCATAAAGAGAATCAGCAGAAGCGGAACGATGAACGTGGCGCCGGTGCCGCCGAACTCACCCACGAGCGACATGTTAAAGGTGAGGGAGTGGGCGGGGTGGCCACCGGCCAGCAGAACCTGCAGGTTCTCGGCCTGGTTGGCAAGACGGATGGGGTCGATGCCCGGCTGGACAATCGAAGGGCCGTGGACACCGATGAACCAGAAGAACGCGGTGGCTGCCTGAATAAGGATGAGTCCGGGGTAGGTCTCTGCCGCAGTGAAGAGCGGGGAGAGCAGTTTGATAAGCAGCTCGGAGAACGGAACGCCCATGAGGTTGCGCACAACCACATCGATGATGCCGCAAATGATGACAGCGCCACCGAAGGGGATGATGTCGCGGAAGTTCTGTGCGATGGCGCCCGGAACCTCCTTGGGCAGCTTAATGGTCAGATCGCGCGAGACGCAGAACTTATAGACCCACACGGTAATGAACGCGGCGATATAGGCCGAGAACAGACCGCGCGTACCCATGCTGGTGCAATCGAAGACAGAAAGCTCGGAGCCGTTGAACTTGGTGGTGAACTGCGTAACAGCGAGCAGCAGCATGCTGCACTGGGCGGCAACCATGGTGGAGCCGTCGTTGAGCACCTTGCCGGCGGGCATGCGACGGTTCATGGAAGCCGTAAAGTTCTTGGCGGTGGTGCCGGCAACCATGATGCCCATGACGCCCATGGTGAAGTTGTACAGCTTGTTGCACCAGTCGATGAGCGGCTGGGGCAACGTGATTCCAACTACGCCGGGAAGGGTGGCGATCAGCAGAAAGATCGAAGAGGTAAGGACGATGGGCATGCACCCAAGGAATCCGTCTTTGATGGCCTGGAGGTAGATGTTTCTCGAGATCTTCTCGAAGAACGGTTGATGCTTTTCGAGCATCTTTACGATGGCGTCCATAGAGCTCCTTTGCTACTTGATGCGCGATGCATGTGGATGGAACTGGTCGTCGATGGATGGTCAGGACTGCCCGGAAACCTTCCTGCTTAAGGAAGGCATTGCGAAATGACAACGTTGTCATTTCGTTAATGACAACGTAAGACATTTTTGGAAGAGCAACAAGGATATACGGGTGAGCGGTCGATATTGTCCGGTAAACGGTTGATTTGTCAGTCGGGCAGGTAGTGTATGCTAGAACGCAAAAAGCAAGCGATGCAAAACCGACTGGAGAAGTAGTGGCAACGATGGACAAGAAAAATGTCTCAATGAACGATGTGGCGATTGCTGCGGGTGTTTCTCTCAAGACGGTTTCGCGTGTGATCAACGAGCCCGATAGCGTGCGAGAGTCGACACGCGATAAGGTTCATTCCGCAATGGAGGCGCTCGGGTTTCGAACCAACTTTGCCGCGCGTTCGCTCAAGTTGGGCCGTTACGGGTGCATTGGCGTGGTGCTGTTCCACTTGTCGGGCGGTGCCGTGGACATGATTGACGGTATCGCAGATGCCGCCGAAGAACGCGGCTTTGCGCTCACGATGATCAAAAAGCGGGCGGGGGAGAAGATGACCCTTGCCGAAGCGGCGCGTAGGATGTCGCAGCTGCCTGTTGATGGCATGATCTTCAACCTGCGTCAGATGGTCGATGACTTTGATACTTTTGAGGCACCGAAAGACCTCAAGACGGTGATTATCACACCGATGGAACATCCTACCTGCTCCACCGTCAGTGACGACCAAGAGGGCGGCGCGCGCATGGCGTGCGAGTACTTCTTGAACCACGGGCATAAAAACGTGTACTTCGTCTCTGGTAAGAAAGAGTCGTTGTCGAGCCAGTGCCGTATGAAAGGTTGGCGTGCGGCACTCGAGGCGCGTGGCATTGAGCCGCCCGAGCCTCTGCAAGGCGATTGGAATGCGGATAGTGGCTATGCCGCGGGCCTTGTGCTTGCCGATAAGCCCGATTGCACGGCGGTCCTCGCTGCTAACGACTGCATGGCAAACGGCGTGATGATGGCTCTACGTGACAAAGGGCTCAGTGTGCCCAATGATGTGTCCGTGATCGGCTTCGACGATGAGCTCTATAAGACGATTCCCAACTCGATTCTGACGTCGGTGAAGTTTCGCAACCGCGAGCTGGGCGTCCGTGCGCTCAACGAGGTCGTCGCGGGTCTGGAAGCTCCGAGCTCCAGAAGCCGTACGCTCGTCTCGGGCGTGTTGGTTGAGCGTTCCAGCGTAAAGGACTTGCGGGCGTAGACGTGCTCGGCCTATTCCGTTTGTCTCGATCTGTAACAACTAGACGGTCAAAAGTGGTCTACATGTTACAGATTGAGATTTTCGGCTTGGCCTGTGCGTTCATCTCGATCTGTAACAGCTAGGACCGAAAAACTCGGCTAGATGTTACAGATTGAGATGAACAGGAGGACGGGTGCGGTCTAAACAAAATGGCCCGCGCATCACACATCGATGCACGGGCCATTTATTGTCTGCAAGCGGCAGGTGGTGTCAGCGTCTTATGCCTCGAGGTTTTCCTCGATCCAGGCGACGGCACCCTTGGGATCCTTAGTGAGGTCGATGTACTGTTTGCCCTTGGGCGACAGCAGCGTGATGCCCAGGCGGTCGGTGTCGGCCTTCATCTCGTTGTAATAGGTGCGAACCTGCGGAGCCAGGACGATGACGTTGTACTGGTCCATGATGGCGTAGTGGCTGCCGTAGGCACCGGCGTTGGCGGTAATGTCGATGCCCAGCTCGTCGGCGCCTTCCTTAAGCGCGTTGGCGAGCAGTGCAGAGGTGCCGGCGCCAGCGCACAGAACCAGAACCCTCAGATCCTTGCCCTTAAGGGCGGACGGAGCTGCGGAGGCCTCAGTGGCAGAAGCGGTCTCGACAACAGGAGCCTCAACGGCGGGGGCGGCAGCGGTCTTGACGGCCTTGGTCTCCTCGGCCTCTTCTTCGGCCAGGGTCTCGGCCTCCTGCTTGCACAGGACGTTGTCGTAGGCCTTGCAGAACGGGTAGTAGATCAAGAAGTCAACGACCAGCAGGACGACAGCCAGGACCAGAGAGATCGGCTGGAAGTTGGTGTCGATGAAGGTGCCGATCGGTCCGGGGAGTGCCCACGGCATGGCATAGATAAAGCCGTTCATGCCCAAAAAGTCGATGAAGAACTTACCAATGAGGACGTTGGCCACGGGGGCAAACAGGAACGGGATCAGGAAGTACGGGTTGAGGATGATGGGCGCGGCGAACAGCAGCGGCTCGTTGACGGCGAACATCACGGGCACGACAGAGGCTTTGCCGACGGCCTTGAGCTGCTTGGAGCGCATAAAGAGCAGGAAGATGATCGGGACAATGAACGTGGCGCCGGTGCCGCCGAGTTCGCCGATGTAGTTACCGAAGTTTTCGGTCAGGGCGAGGGCGGGGTGACCGCCGGCCTGCAGCGTGGCGAGGTTGGTGGTGATGTTGCCAAACAGCGCGGCGTTGAGGGCAGGCTTAACGACCGAGGGGCCGTGGATGCCCATGAACCAGAACAGCGGGATCATGAACCAGATGAGGGCGAGGCCGGCGTAGGAATCGGCAGCGGCGAACAGCGGGCTCACCAGCGTGGAGATGACGTTGGCAAACGGGACGGCCAAGCAGGTGCGGCAGATAACGTCGATGACGGCGACAAACAGGATGGAGAAGCTGAAGGCGAAGATGTCGCGGAAGTTCTGGGCGATGGCGCCGGGGACTTCTTTGGGCAGCTTGATGGTGATGTCTCGCTTAATGCAGAAGGCATAGATGTTGACCGTGGCAAATGCGGCGACAAAGGAGCTCAGCAGGCCCTTGGTGCCCATGTTGTCGGTAAAGAACACCGAGACATCGGCGCCGTCGATCTTGGCACTCGTCTGGGTAACGGCCAAGATGAGCATAGCGCACATGGCGGCGACCATGGTGCTCGTGGCGTTGATGGCCTTGCCGGCAGGCATGCGGCGGTTCTTGGAGCCGGTCAGCGCGCTTGCGGTGGTGCCGGCGACCATGATGCCCACGACGCCCATCGTGAAGTTGTAAACCTTGTTGCAGAAGTTCACGACGTCGACGTTCCACCAGTCGGGCAGCGTAAAGCCGCCGACCGTGGCGACAACGCCCGGCAGGGTCGAAATAAGCAGGAAGACAGAAGAAGACAGGATAATGGGCATTGCTGCCAAAAAGCCGTCTTTAATGGCCTGAAGGTAGATGTTCTTAGAGACCTTGTCGAAGTACGGCTGACCTTTCTCCAAGAACTTAACGATCGATTCCATAGTTCACGCTCCTCTTTGCATGAAATCTTAATGGCATGGACGTTGAAAACCTATATGGTCTCCCGCTTGCTAAAAGCCCGGGTGCAGGCGGGGCCGGTCCCAGGGGGAGAGAGGGGAGCGGCTGGGTTTGTATCGCATAGGGCCGCTCCCTTCTCGGGGGAAAGCGAGGCGATGCGCTACTGCGCGTCCGCCATAGTGTCGGCGAGCTCCTTGTACCAGAGTGCCGACTGCTTGATGTAGCGTTTTTGCGTGTCGAAGTCGATGTAGAACAGGCCGTAGCGCTTGTTATAGCCATTGGCCCACGAGAACTGGTCCTGCAGGCTCCAGATAAAGTAGCCCTGGACGTCGACGCCCTCGGCGCGCGCCTGGAGCACCTTCTCCATGTGCTGGTCGACAAAGTCGATGCGCTCGGGATCGGCGACGATGCCGTTTGCGTCGGGCTCGGGGTCCTTGTGGCCCAGGCCGTTTTCGGTGATATAGATGACGGGGAGGTTGGGATAGGTGGCGCTGATGTGCTTGAGCGTGTCGTAGAGGCCTTGCGGGTAGATGAGCCAATCCCAGTCGGTGGTGGGGATACCCGGCATATCGACCTGCTGCCCGACGCCCTTAAACTTAAAGCACGAGGTGCCCTTGTCTCCGGTGCCGTTAAAGCTGTTGGTTGACTCGCCATCGTAGGCGGCGATAAACGCCGACTGATAGTAGTTGAGGCCGAACATATCGTTGCGGGGCGCCGCCTTGGCGAGCTCCTCCATGTCGCTGTCCTCAACCGTAAGTGTGGCGTTGTTGGCACGCAGAATCTCGTTGATGAGTGAGAGGGTGCGCGCGGAGTAGTGACCCAGGAAGGCGCCGTCCATGATGAAGTCGGTGTAGAAGGCGTTGTACAGGTCGGCGGCGTGCTGGTCGGCGGGCGAGTCGGTGGCAGGATATGCCGGCGTCAGGACGTTGACCATGCCAATGCGTCCGCCCAGGTGCTCGGTCTCGTCAAGATCCTTATACAGGTTGACGGCGCGGGCGTGGGCAACGAGCTCGTTGTGCTGGCTCTGGATGCCGCTCGTCACATCAAAGTGATGGTTGGGCGGGAAGTTGCCTTGGATGTATTGGGAGTGCGAGAGGCTGATGAGCTCGTTGATGGTGAACCAATTCTTGACCTCGCGGAACTCGCGGAAGCAGAACTCGGCATAGCGCACATAGGCGTCGACGGTCTTGCGGTTGAGCCAGTCGCCCTGGTTGAACAGGGCGGCGGGGGAGTCAAAGTGATGCAGGGACACATAGGGCTCGACGCCATACTTTTTGCAGCAGGCGAACAGCTCGTGGTAGTGCTTAACGCCCTCGGCGAGGGGTTCGGCATCGTCGCCGTTGGGGAAGATGCGGGTCCAGGCGATGGACACACGAATGGCGTTGAGTCCATGCTCGGCAGAAAGGCGGATATCCTCCTCGTAGCGGTTGTAGAAATCACTGGCCGGGTCGGGCAAAAAGCGACCCTGGGCGACAAGGTAATCGTCCCACATGGTCTTACCCTTGCCTGCCACCTTCGTGGAACCTTCCGTTTGGTACGCGGCGGTTGCGGCGCCCCAAACAAAGCCCTTCGGCAGCTGCTGTACGCGGTTTAGCAAAGACATATGCATACACCCTCTCGTCTCGCTGTTCGATATTGTGCGTTTGCGCTCAGGAGGCTCCCTGGTTAGCGTTCAGCGGTGAAAAAGCCCGATAAACACTATCTTAAAATGATTAGAACCAAAATAAGCACGTGAACATTTGACAATGAGCACGTTAACATCCGGCTGGGATGTATAGAAACAAAACAACTTCAAACAGCCGCGAACGGTTGTATTTGTTCGGTAAGCGGTTTTGATTGACAGAAGTTTTCATGTTGTGGTATATGGCTCGGGTATCATGAGCACGTTATCAATGTATGTACGATGCGCCATGGGCGCGGGGAATAGTTGGGAAGCAGGTTAGCGTGGAAGGCATGGATCAGCAGACAAGGAATGGTCGTTCGGCGAGCGCGGCAGAGGTTGCGGCGCTCGCTGGCGTGAGCCGCCAGACTGTGTCTCGCGTGGTCAACGGTATGCCCAACGTGACGGAAAAGACGCGCAAGCGTGTGCTGGCCGCCATGGAAGAGCTGGGCTTTCGTCCCAATTTTGCTGGAGCGGCGTTGCGCGGCGGGTCGTATCGTTCTATTGGCCTGTGCATATACAACATCACACGTGTCGGTAACCTGGCGACGCTCAAGGGTATCATGCAAGCGGCGCGCGAGCACGATTTTGCCGTCACTATGATCGAGATGGGCGGCGACAAGCCCTATGCACTTGCCGATGCCTCGCGCCGCATGGTCGAGCGACCCGTCGACGGCATGATTCTCAACATGAACCGCATGGCTCCCGATTTTGAGGAGTTTGTTCCCCAGCCGGGAGTGCGAACGGTCATCCTGTCCATGTATGCGCATCCACGCTGCACGACGATCGACTCCGACCAGTATGGTTCGTGCGAGCTGTTGACCAATTATCTGCTGGAACATGGTCACTCGAATATGCGGTTTGTGGCGGGTCCGGAAAACTCGATTTCCTCGCGTTTTCGTGAGGCCGGTTGGCGCGATACGCTGGGTCGTGCTCATGTCGATGCCGCTCCGATGCTGCGTGGCGATTGGAGTGCGGACAGTGGGTACGCCATGGGCGAGCGGATTGCGGCCGAGGTGCTTGCCGGCGGGTCGCAGGCGCCGACTGCCGTGCTTGCGGCAAATGACCAGATGGCGCTGGGCGTTATCGCCGCGCTCGAGAACGCGGGCCTGTCCGTGCCCGACGACGTGAGCGTGGTTGGTATCGACGACGCACTCGAGGGACTTGTTCCTCACAATCGACTGACGACGCTGCGATTTGATTTGCGCGGTGTCGGTAAGCTTGCGTTTGAGGCGGCGATTGGAGAGAGCTCGTCTATCGAGGCGATTCATGTGCCGAGTACGCTGGTCGAACGCTCGACTGTTAGGGACATACGGGGTTAGGTCCTACTCCGTTTGTCTCGATTTGTAACAGGTAGACGGTCAAAAGCGGGCTACGTGTTACAGATTTAGATTCTTCGGAAAGAGCAATCCTGTTCGTCTCAATCTGTAACAGCTAGGACCAAAAAACTCGGCTAGATGTTACAGATCGAGACAAACGGCTCCCGACCAGCCCAAAAAACAAAAAGACCGGGGGCGGCGCGCCGTGTGACGTGCCGCCCCCGGCTGAGAAATGGGGACAGGTTGTGTGAGCGGGCAACCCCGCCAGCCACTAGTCCAGACGACGGGTCTGCGCCACGTGCTTGTACCAGTAGGCGCTTGCCTTGGGCGTGCGCTTCTGGGTTTCAAAGTCAACGTAAAAGAAGCCGTAACGCTTGTTGTAGCCATTGGTCCAGGAGAACTGATCCTGCAGGCTCCACAGGAAGTAGCCGCCCACGTTGACGCCCACCTCCATGGCCTTGAGCAGCCAACGCAGGTGCTGCTCGATGTAGTCGATGCGCGGCTGGTCGTCCACAAAACCGTCCTTGTAGGGGTCCTTGTAGCCCATGCCGTTCTCGGTGATGAAAATCTGCTTGTAGTTGGGGTAGCGCTGCTTAATGTAGACGAGCAGATCGAACAGGCCCTCGGGATAGATGATCCAGTCCCAGTCGGTGGTGGGGATGCCAGGCTTGTTCACATGCTCGCCAATACCCTTAACGCGCCAGCGGCCAGTGCCCTTCTCGCCCGTACCGTTGTGGTGCAGGTCGTTCTCGCCGTCGTAAGCCTTCAAGAAGCGGCACTGGTAGTTGTTAACGCCCAGGTAGTCGTTGTAGAGCGCGGCCTCGCGCATGATTTCCAGATCCTCGTCTAGGATCTCGATGGTGCCGCCCGAGACGGCAGCCAGGCGGTTGGCGCACTCGAGGGTGTCGGGCGCATAGTCGCCGCGGAAGGTGGCGTCGAGCAAGAACTGGTTTTGCAGCACGTGCTCGTTGTTGGCTGCTTTGATGTCGGCGGGGTCGTTCTCGTTGAGCGGGTACTTAAACTCCAGCGACTGGATGACGCCGATTTTGCCCTTAAAGCCGCCGTTGTGGAAGGCCAGCACGGCCTTGGCGTGGGCGAGCATCATGTTGTGCTCGCACTGGAAGGCCTCGGCCAGATGCGCCTTGACGCCACCGGGGAAGGTGCCCTCGATGTAGGTGTTGGAGGCGTCGGCCCAGATCTCGTTAAAGGTGAACCAGTAGGTCACCTGGTCGGCGTACTCCTTAAAGCAGAAGGTGGCAAAGTCCACAAAGGCGTCGATGGTCTCGCGGTTGAGGAAGTCGCCCTTCTCAAAGAGGGGAAGCGGCGTGTCAAAGTGATGCAGCGTGACGAACGGCTCAACGTGGTGCTTGTGGCACTCGGCGAAGAGATCGTGGTAGAACTGGACGCCCTCGGGGTTGATTTCGCCGGTGCCGTTGGGGAAGATGCGGCTCCAGGCGATGGAGAGGCGAATGCCGTTGATGCCGAACTCCTCGCACAGCTCCAGGTCGACGGGGTACTGGTTGTAGAAGTCCGAAGCGGGATCGGGGGAGAAGCGCCCCTGGGCCTCCAGAAAGTCGTCCCAGGCAACCTTGCCCTTACCGTGAGTGCGGGTCTCGCCCTCTACCTGGTAGGCAGCGGTGGCGCCGCCAAAGACAAAGTCCTCGGGAAACTGCGCGGGCGGGTTGGTGACGCTAGCAGGATTAACGGACATGATGATCCAATCGTCTAAATCGAAGGGCCAGCCGGTCTTGGATGGTCGGCTGGCCCTGGGCGTTACTTACTTCGAAAGTTGCTCACTCACGAAGGCGAGAGACTTGTCGCCGTTCTGGGAGAGCTCGATGTACTGCTTGCCACGGCAGGCGACGCACTTGTTGCCCACGCGCTCACAGTCCTTCTGCAGGTCGGCCAGGTAGCTTGCGGCCTGCGGGGCCAGGACGACCAGGTCAAAGTCGGGGAGCATGTCCACGTGGTTGCCATAGGCCTCGGCAGCGGTCTCGAGGTTAATGCCGCGCTCCTTGGCGGCCTTGGCCAGCGCGTTGGCGAGCAGGCCCGAGGTTCCGCCGCCCTGGCAGAGCACGAGCACGCGCTTGCCGTTGAGGTCGCTGGCGGTCGTTGTCTCGGCAGCGGGTGCTGCGGAAGCGGCGGGGGAGTCGGCCTTCACGGCCTCGGCAGCAGCGCCGGCGGCAACGCTCTTGGCGTCAGCCTTGCCCTGGAAGGCATCGTTGAGCTTGGCGGCTTTCTCGGCGTTCTTGGCGGCGAGCTCCTCCTGGGAGATCTCGGCCTCCTCGGCGCACTTCTGGGCGTCATAGGCACGGAAGAACGGATAGTACAGGGCAAAGTCGACGACCAGGATGATGGCGAGCATCACAAAGGCGAGCGGCTGGAAGCCCAGGCCCATGATGGTGCCGATGGGGCCGGGGACGGTCCAAGGCAGGGTGTACATAAAGCCGTTCATGCCCAAGAAGTCGATAAAGATCTTGAGGATCCAGATGTTGGCGATCGGGGCTAAGACAAACGGGACAAAGAAGACGGGGTTGAGCACGATGGGTGCGGCGAACAGCAGCGGCTCGTTGACGGCAAAGCAGACGGGGACGATGGCGGCCTTACCGACGGCGCGCATCTCCTGAGACTTGGCCAGGAAGCAGAACATAAAGACCAGGACGAGCGTGGCGCCGGTGCCGCCCATGCAGACGACGAAGTACTGGGCACCCTGGGTCAGGACAGCGGAAGCGTGCTGGCCGGCCTGGAACGCAGCCAGGTTGTCGGTCATGTTGGCAACGAGAGCGGCGGCGATGGCGGGCTCGACGATCGAGGGGCCGTGGACGCCCACGAACCAGAAGAGGCTCATGGCGCCGTAGATCACAGCGAGGCCGATGTAGCCATCGGCAGCGGTGAACAGGGGCTGGAACACCTGGATGACACCCTGGGCAAAGCAGAAGCCAAAAGCAGCGCGGAAGACGATGTCAAAAACCCAAAAGACGGTGATGCAGACGGAGAAGGGGATGATGTCCTTAAAGGTCTGCGAGATGTTGGGCGGAACCTGCTCGGGCATCTTGACGGTGATGTTGCGCTTAATGAAGAACTTGTAGATGATGCCGGTCACAAACGCAGCGATGAAAGCGGTCAGCAGGCCCTTGGAACCAAGGTAGGTGGTGTTGAAACCGCTGGCAGCGTCCGTGGCGATGGTGTCGCTCGAAAGGAGCAAGAAGCCGATGATGGCCGCGCACATGCACGAGATGAAGTTGATCTGGTTGTTCTTGGGCAGATCGCGGTTCTGAGCGTCGGCGAAGTGCTTGGCCGTGGTGGCGGCGCAGGCGATGGCCAGGATGCCCATGGAGTAGTTGTAGCACTTCCACAGGGCGTTGTTGATGTCATCGGGCCAGTAGAAACCCCAGATGTTGGGGACCGAGGCTACCAGGCAGAAGATGGACGAGAAGATGATGATGGGGATGACGGAGATAAAGCCGTCGCGGATCGCCTTGAGGTACTTGTTGCGGGCGATCGCGTTGAAAAAGGGCTGGCCCTTTTCGATGATGGCGATGAGTTGCTCCATGCAATGCTCCTAAGAGTCGGTGGGTTAGCAACGATGGTAGCTTTTGGC
Organism: uncultured Collinsella sp.; assembly: GCA_900552385.1. Taxonomy (GTDB): domain Bacteria; phylum Actinomycetota; class Coriobacteriia; order Coriobacteriales; family Coriobacteriaceae; genus Collinsella. The sequence continues at coordinate 66,552 of URZI01000002.1, forward strand.
GTCCGGTTGCCAAAATGTTGACGTTGCCATTTTGCGACACAAAAAAAGACGCGAACCGGTGGTTCCTGTGCCTGCGAACCGTCGATTCCTTACGCGTAAACGTTTGAGCCGCCCGGTGGCTCTGTGTTTGCACAATGGCAACGTTAACATTTGGTAGACAAAAGCCGTTCGGGGAAGCAAAAATGTCGGTGAACGGTAGGTTTTGGGTGGTGAGCGTATGGTGGGGGAGGCGTTGGATATACTTGAAGACGTTTCATTTGACTGCGCAAGGTGCCACCAATGGCATCGTTGACATAGAAAGATCGACCTATGGCCGCTGTTAAAAAATCGGTATCCGTCAAAGACGTAGCGCGCCTCGCGGGCGTCTCGGAGCAGACAGTCTCGCGTACGGTGCACGATTCGCCCAGCGTGCGCCCCGAGACCAAGGAACGCGTGCGTGCCGCCATGCGCGAGCTGGGGTATCGCCCCAATTTTGCCGGTCGATCGTTGCGCCGTGGCAAGTTTAAGACCGTCGGCGTCGCCATGTTCAACATTACCGGCACCGGCAATCTCGACCGTATGGAGGGCTTTGCCGCAGCGGCCGACAAACATGGCTATGCCATCACCCTCACTAAAGTAGACGGGCATCCGTATACCCTCGAGAGCGCATCGTCGCGCATGAGCGCACTGCCGGTGGATGGCATGGTTGTGATTATGAACCGCATGCCGGCGGACTTTGGAACCTTCGAGCCGCTGCCCGGCATGCAGACGGTGCTCGTTACGATGTTGGAGCACCCGCTCTGTTCAACGGTCGATAACGACCAGTTCGATTGTTCGCGCCAGGTGGTCGAGTATTTGCTGGGGCAGGGACACAAGACTGTGCACTTTATCTCGTGTCCCGAGCGCTCGCTTTCGGGCATGCGGCGCGAGGAAGGCTGGCGTGAGACATTGCGTGCGCATGGCATTGAGCCCCCGCAGCTCGTGCGTGGCGACTGGACGGCGCAGAGTGGATATGCTGCCGGCCAGGCGCTTGCGGATGATCCGACCTGCACGGCCATTTATGCCTCCAACGATGCCATGGCATATGGCTGCATCCGTGGGCTCGAGTCGCGCGGGAAGTGCGTGCCCCAGGACGTGAGCGTGGTGGGTGTTGATGACAGCCTGGGCGATATCGTGCCCGATTGTCGCTTGACCACGGTGCGCTTTGACAACAAGCGCGTCGGCATGTGGGCGGTTGACAAGATTGCCGGCGCCGAGGGCGTTGAACCCGGTGTGGAGCACATGCTGTTTCCGGGCGTGCTCGTCGAGGGCGATACGGTGCGCGATGTACGCTAGGGCGCGGGTCTGTTTGGGTTTCCGCTAATTGTGTTCGATATTGTTTAAATTGGTTTAAAAACCGTTCACGGTCGAAAAGTGACCGTTCATAGCTCGAAATTACGTTTTGCGCTGTTCTTTTTTGTTTGAATGTTATTGTTTCTGTCATACACAACGCAGCGCGTATGCCCGGACGCGATGCTCTCCATTGGTTCATATGTGAAAGGAACGCAACATGGCAACCAAAGAAGAAATCTCGATGGTTGGATTCGAGATCGTCGCATACGCAGGTGACGCCCAGACCGATCTGCTTGCAGCGCTCGATGCTGCTCGCGAGGGTGACTTTGAGAAGGCCGAGCAGCTGCACAAGGATGCCAGCGATGCGCTCATCGGTGCCCACGACACGCAGACCAAGCTGCTTTCGCAGGAGGCCGGCGGTGGCGAGATGGAGATGACCTTCATCATGGCTCACGCTCAGGATACCCTCATGACCACTATGATCCTGGAGAAGCAGACCCGCTTTACCATCGATGCCTATAAGCGCATCGCCCAGCTCGAGGCCAAGCTCGCCTAACGAGTCCGCACAACCTCGTCCCCTTCCAAAAGCTCTGCTGCTACCCGCAGCAGGGCTTTTTCTGTTCTTCTCCAAGTTGCGGTGAAATAGGGACTGAATAGGGGCCGGCGGGCGCAAAACAATCCCTATTCCACCGCAACTCATCCGGAGATAGTCATTGGGGCGTTCTTAAACGACTAGGCATTGGTGACAGTCTTGGTGCGCTCCGTTCGTCTTGCCGTTCGGTTTTTCGCTGGGTGGGTATACTTCCATCCGCAATACAGGCCGGAATGAGGAGGTATCCAAATGCCGGACAACGGATCGATTCAAAAGAGAGACGCGAACGAGATGGCTCATGGGCGTCCTGTCCAGATAACCGAGCACACGACGGTAACAGAGCTGCAGCCCAGCCTGTCCGATGTCGTGTGCGCAAACAAAAAGCTGCAGATCGGTATCATCGTTGCCCTTGTGGTGCTGGCGTTGCTGTCGGGCTTTGTGGCCCGTCCGCATTTCGCCGATACCAAAACTTGGGACTCCACCATCGAGGTCATCGATCAAAAGAAAGGTAACGTACTGGCGCTCACGACCTCGTGCGTGGCGCTGTCTGCGGGCATCACTGCGCTGCCGGGCGATACGGGAACGCCGGTTGCCGAGCAGCTCGCACAGCTTTCGGGTAACTTGGGCATCGTGCTTGCCGTGCTATACCTCGAGAAATATCTGCTGACCATTTTATGGTCGGTCGGGCTGGGCATCCTGATTCCGTTTGCGTTTGTGCTCTTTGCGATCTCACTTGGCGTTCACGGGCGCTGGAGCACGAGCACCGTCCTGCGCCGTGTGGCGACTCGCGTGCTGGTGGTCGCCATGATCGGCATGGCGTTGGTGCCTGCAAGTGTATGGGTGTCGCAAAAGGTCGACGAAACGTATCGAGTGAGCATCGAAGCGGCTGAGCAAAAGGCGACTGACGCTGCGAGTGCGGAAGATAGTGATAACTCCAAGGCAAGCAAGAAAAAGGCCGAGTCCACAGAGTCCAAGAACGTGCTTGAGCAGCTTGCCGACGGCGCCTCGGGTCTTGTCACGTCGGTGACCAGCGGCGCCAAGCAGATGACCGATGAGATTGTGCAGCAGGTGACCGATCTCATCGAAGGCGTCATCGTGATGATCGTGACCTCGTGCGTGATTCCATTGCTGGTGCTCGCGGCGTTTCTGTGGCTGGGGCATGTGCTGCTGGGGATTGATATTTCCGGCCCGGCGAACTATTTGACGGGCCGCTTTCTGAGTGCTCCGTCCAAGCACACCAAAAAGGGTAGGCAGGTCGAGTAGCTAAAACAGCTGTATTTGCTGGGGCATACCGCAAAGGGACGGCCGAGACTCGTTCTCGGCCGTCCCTTTTGTTTGTTGAAGACGTGCCAGGACGAAGCTTTCACGATCCCAAACGGTCAACAATCATCCGTGAACGGTATTTGTTCAAAAAAGAACAAAGATAAACAAATAGTTGTTGCAGTTACTGTTCGAATGTGTTCAAATAAACATGAACAGTGAAGAACCGCACATTCAGATGCCCGGACCTGAACGCGATTCAACACTTCCAAACAGAAACTACGCACCTGCGTATCTCTCAAGGAGGATGTCATGAGGGTTGTAATCGCTTCCGATGCCGACGGTATGTCGATGAAGGAGTCCATCAAGGAGATGCTCATCGCCGACGGTCACGAGGTCGTCGACTATTCCGAGACCCCTGCCGCGGACTTTGTCGATTCCGCGACCGCCGTTGCCAAGGACCTGCTGGAGCACAAGGATTCCCAGGGCTTCGCATTCGATAAGTACGGCGTCGGTTCCTATATGGCCGCCGTCAAGATTAAGGGCATGGTCGTCGCCAACATTTCCGACGAGCGTTCCGCCTACATGACCCGCGAGCACAACGGCTCGCGCATGGTCACCATGGGCCCGGGCGTTGTTGGCACCGAGGTCGCCAAGAAGATCGCCCGCGAGTTCCTGCGCGCCCAGTACGCCGGCGGCCGTCACCAGATCCGTGTCGACATGCTCAACAAGATGGCCTAACGAGAGCCACCGAGAACTCGAACTTCTACCTCAACTTGTGAATTCAGACGAAAGGACGTTCTGATGAAGAAGACCATCGCAATCGGTTGCGACCATATCGTTACGGACGAGAAGATCTATCTGGCCGACCGCCTGGAGCAGGCTGGCTACAAGGTGCTCGACTGCGGTACCTACAGCCACACCCGTACGCACTATCCCATCTACGGTAAGGCCGTGGGCGAGGCTGTTGCCAGCGGCAAGGCCGACTTTGGCGTGGCCCTGTGCGGCACCGGCATCGGCATCACCAACGCCGTCAACAAGGTTCCCGGCGCCCGCTGCGCCCTGGTTCGCGACATGACCTCTGCCCTGTATGCCCGTCGCGAGCTCAACGCCAACATCGTGGGCTTTGGCGGCAAGATTACCGGCGAGTTCCTGATGGCCGATATCATGCTTGCCTTCCTGGAGGAGCCCTACGAGAAGACCCCCGAGCACGATGCCCTGATCGCCAAGATCGATGCCTGCAATAAGGCCGACGCCGAGGCTCAGGCTGACCCGCACTTCTTTGACGAGTTCCTCGAGAAGTGGGACCGCGGCGAATACCACGACTAGTGGGGTTACGCGGTTTTACCCAACGCCAGACCGGTCGACGCTGCGCGCCGCTCGCTGACGTTGAGGGTGCCTGTGGGGTTGCCCCTGTTGTTACGAAGCTTTCTGGTTCGGTAAGCTGCTCCGATAACACGTTTGCTTGCTTGGCTTGAGTGCTTCGCTCTTGGCGGTACCCGGCATTCTGCAGCTTTTCAATTGACGGCTCGCGTTTCTGTGAGGGGGCGCGGGCCGGTTTTCTATCAGCCCTATTGACATGGCGGGCTGTCGTAAGAAAGGGAAGGCTCCTATGGAGTTTGTTCTTGATAACGGTTCTATTCGCGTAGCACTGAGCACGGCGGGCGGGTCGTTCACTTCTATTGCGGCCAACGGTCGCGAGTACCTGTGGCAGGGTGACCCGGCAGTCTGGTCGGGCCAGGCACCTATTTGCTTCCCGATCTGCGGCGGTCTTCGTGAGGGTCGCGCAATGACCATGGGCGGCCGCGAGGTTAAGCTCGCCCGTCACGGCTTTGCGCGCAAACAGGAGTGGAAGCTCGAGGAGCAGAGCGACAATATGGTTGCGCTGAGCCTAAGCTCTGCCGACCATGCCGAGTTGCTCGAGCAGTACCCGTATCCGTTTAAGATCGTTGCTCGTTACACGATCGATGCGGCTAAGGTGGCCGTGTCGTACGAGGTGACCAATGAGGGCACCGAGGACATGCCGTTCTTTGTGGGCGGTCACCCCGGCTTTAAGTGCCCGCTTGACGAGGGCGAGTCCTATGACGACTACGAGCTCCGTTTTGAGCAGCGCGAGGCCGCCGAGCTCTGTACTGCCGTTCCCTCGACGGGCCTGATTGATGTTGAGCATCGCAGCAAGAACCCGATGATTGGCCATGACCTGCCGCTGACCCACGAACTCTTTGACTTTGCGGAGACCATCTTTGACGTGCTCGAGAGCCGCGTGGTTACGCTGACCAAGAAGACCGAGGACAAGGGCGTGCGCCTGACGTTCCCCGATATGCCGTACCTGATTGTGTGGAGCAAGCCCGAGGGCGACTTTGTGGCCGTGGAACCGTGGGGTGGTCTGTCCACCTGCTCCGACGAGGACGATATCCTGGAGCACAAGCGCGGCTGCCTGGTGGCCAAGCCGGGGGAGACAGTTACTCGCGGCTTTGAGATCGAGATCCTTTAAAGAGCTATCGTATGTTTGGGGCCGCGCGTGTCGTGCCCCGGAAACAGGAGTTCAATATGATTCTGACCGTTACCATGAACCCGTCGATTGATACGCGCTATCAGCTCGACAAGTTGATCATCGACGATGTTAACCGTGTGACGCCCGAAAAGACCGCTGGCGGTAAGGGCCTCAACGTGAGCCGCGTGCTGCTGCAGCTGGGCGACGACGTGCTCGCGACCGGTCTGCTCGGCGGCCACATGGGTGCCTATATGGCCGAGCTCATGGATGCCGATGGCGTCAAGAACGACTTTGTGCCCATCGCTGGCGAGACGCGCATTTGCCTGAATATTCTGCACGAGGGTAATCAGACCGAGCTTTTGGAGAGCGGCCCGCAGATCGCCCCGGCCGAGCTCGAGGCCTTTACGGCCAAGTTTGCCGAGCTTGCAGCGAAGGCGGACGTTGTGACGCTTTCGGGCTCGCTGCCGCGTGGTGTCGATGCCGGCTATTATGCCGAGCTCGTTAAGATCGCCGAAGAGGCGGGCGCCAAGGTGCTGCTCGACACCTCGGGTGCATCGCTGGAGGCCGCGCTGGAGTCCGACGCTAAGCCTGAGCTCGTAAAGCCCAACCTGACCGAGATTAACGGCCTGCTGGGTACGTCCTTTACGACCGATGATGTCGATGCCCTGCGCGAGGCGCTCGCCGCCGATGACCGCTTTGCCGGTATTCCCTGGGTTGTCGTTTCGATGGGCGCTGCCGGTTCGGTGGGCTTCCATGAGGGTCGTGCGTTCCGCGCCAAGACGCCCGCGATTGCGGCTGTGAACGCGACGGGTTCCGGCGACTCGACCATCGCCGGCTTTGCGCATGCCATTGCTGCTGGTGCCGACGACGTCACGGTGCTCAAGACCGCCAATACCTGCGGCAAGCTCAACGCCATGGATCCCAAGACCGGCCACCTGGTCATGGACTGCTGGGACGAGGTCTACAACAGCGTTGTCGTGACTGAACTCTAGGAGTCGCGACATCGAACATTCAAAAACGGCGCCCGTCGGCGATGTTGCCGGCGGGCGCCGTTGCCTTGAGGACGAAATGATCCGTTTTCCTCCGTCCCCAAGGGATCATAACAGTGAGTCGATAAAGCGCTGTTGGGCGGCGCGGCCGGCTTCGTCCCACTTAAAGACGCCGGCGTTGTCGAGCACGTGGCCAAACACCACGCCGACCTCCTCGTGCAGGATATCGATGGCGTTGTCGGCCGTAAGCTCGTCGGCGCGGCGAGCAAAGACGTCCTCGGCCCACGCGGCATGGCTGCGGCAAAGGTCGTCGCCCTCGAGCGCGCCAGCAAGGTCGTAGCTGGCATCGGCCTTGGCCGCCAGCAAGTGCTCGCGGACAGCGCCGAGCTCGGGAACCAAGCGCGGCGGCAAAATGGCCAGGCCCATGACCTCGATCAGGCCGATGTTCTCCTTCTTGATGTGGTGGTACTCGGCATGCGGGTGGAATACGCCCAGCGGATGCTCGTCGGTCGTGATGTTGCAGCGAAGCGCCAGGTAGGCCTCGTAAATCTCGCCGCCGGCATTGCCGCGGGAGTCGACGCGGCGGATGACGGGCGTCACGGTGTTGTGCGCCACGCCGTCGGCTGTGTGCGCGATGACGCCCACCGACTCATCGGTCCACTCGCGCCAGGCGAGGATAATCTTCTCGGCGGCGTCGAGCAGCTGGGCGCGGTCGTGCGAGCGCAGTCGCAGCACCGAAAGCGGCCACTGCAACACGGTACCGCTGACCTGGTCAAAGCCGGGCACGCTAAACTGCGAGACCTCGGCGGCATGCATCATGGGGAACTCGTGCGCGCCGCCCTGGAAGTGGTCGTGCGACAGAATCGAGCCGCCCACGATGGGCAGGTCGGCGTTGGAGCCAATAAAGTAATGCGGGAACAGGTCCACAAAGTCGAGCAGGCAGGTCAGACCCTTGCGGTCGACGTGCATCGGACGATGCTCGGAGCTCATGGCAATGCAGTGCTCGTTAAAGTACGCGTACGGGCTGTACTGGAAGCCCCAGCGCTCGCCGTCGAGCTGGATGGGGATGACGCGCAGATTCTGGCGGGCGGGGTGAGCGCCGCCGTCGGCTGCGGCGGAGCGTCCGGGATAGCCCTCGTTTTCGATGCAGAGCTGGCAGGCGGGATACTTCTCGCCCGTGTTCTTAGCTGCACCTGCCGCGGCGATATCGCGCGGGTCCTTCTCAGGCTTGGACAGGTTGATGGTGATCTCCAGGTCGCCCCAGTTGGTGGGGGTGCTCCATTTGATGTTGCGCGCGATGGCGGCGCGGCGCACGTAGCCGGCGTCGCAGCACAGACCGTAGAACCAGTCGGTCGCGGCGCGGGGCTCGTTGACGCCCATGCGGCCGTTGAACTCCTCGTTTACAACCGAAGGCCTCGGCATGAGCGCGCCCATAATGCGCATGGCAATGCGGTCGCGGCCAGACGCCGTGTCCTCGGCGGCGCCGTTGGCAACGGCAGCCTCGGCAAGCGCAGCAAGCGTGCCCTCCAGGTCAAAGTTGGGCAGGGTATCGGGGTGCAAGAGCGAGAGTTTCTCGACCTGGAGCGCCCAGGCCATGTCGAGCGCCGGGCCCGTAGCACCGATGCACTCGAGAATGGTGTTATACGCCCAGATGCGATCGTCCTGGCCGATCATCGATCGGTGGATAGCGTACTCGATCAGGTTCTGCGCGGCCTCGCGCACGTCAGTCATTACAGCCATGCCGCGTAAGCCCCCTTGTCAGAAATTGCGTAGTGGCGGGCAGAGCCCTCGCCCAGCCAGCCGTTCATCTTGGTGATAAAGGTGTCGACCAGGTCGAGCGGCACGAAGGCCTGGATGGTGCCACCAAAGCCGCCACCGTGGATACGGACGGCGCCACGGCCGTCGAGCACGTGCTCGGCCAGTGCCAGGGCATACATCGAAGGCTGCTCGGAGCCCAGCTTGGCAACGACATTCTGCAGGTACATGGCAGAGCTGGCGCCGGACTCGCGCGTCAGGACCAGGAACTGATCGATGTCGCCGGCGTTCAGGGCAGCCCAGCGCTTATCGACCAGGCCGTTTTCGTACCAGTAGTGAACGGCGCGCAGGCAGGCGCGGTCGCCCAGCTTGGCGCGCAGCTCGGGGAGCTTGGCGTCAAAGTCCGCCACGTTTACCTCGCACAGGCGTGCCTTGCCAAACTCGGCAGCGACGTCCTGCATCTCGCGCGGAACGGCGGCGTAGTCGTCGGTGGCGGCCACGTGGTCGGCACCGACCTTAACGAGCACGAGCGCATAACCGTGATCCTCAAAGTTGAGCTCGAGCTTCTGGGTTTTAGGCTGAGCCTGATCCTCAAAGTCCATGTAGGCGAGGCCGCCCAAGCAAACGGCGGCCTGGTCCATCAGACCGCAGGGCTTGCCGTAATAGTTGTTCTCGGTGCGCTGGCTCATCTGGGCGAGCGCGACGGGCTCGATGGCGGGTGCGTCCCAGAGCGTCTCCATGGCGCGACCGTATGCCGCCTCGACAGCAGCGGAGCTCGAAAGACCGCCGCCCGAGGGGACGGAGCAGGTGAAGGCAAAGTCGAAGCCCTGGGGCTCAACGCCCAGAGCAGCGATTTCGTGGGCCATGCCGCGGACGAGGCTCGCGGACGTGCCCTTCTCGGACTCCTGAACGTCTAGCGTGTCGAGCGCGATTTCAAACGTGGGATAGCCCTCGTCGGCTACGCGAACCTTGTTGGAATCGGTTGCCACGGCGATGCCGTCGACGGCGACATCGAGCGAGCCGGCGATAACGTGGCCACCCTCGTGGTCAGTGTGGTTGCCGCTGATCTCGGAGCGGCCGGGCGCGTGCACGTAGAGCACCTGGCGGTCGCCGATGGGGCCAAACTCCTCCTCGAACAGCTTGGTGAGCGTGGCGAGTGTCTTTTTGTCGGGGGTGGTCATGGGAGTCCTTTCCTTGGCGCGCACGGGCGAGTTTTGCGTCGTTATGAGTACGTTAACAACTTAAAGCGGCATGAACCAAGTGTTCACGATACCGCACGTTACGGGCTATGTTAACGTACTCATAACACATCGCTTGTCACTTTTTGAGAATCTGGTAATCGGTAGAAATACAGCCGTGAACGGTACTGCCGTATGGACTTATAAAGCAGAAGAGATGCAGATAGAAAAAGTAGAGTACGTTAACATGCGTCCGACGATAGCGGGCCTCGGCGCGGGATGTATTTCTGCCCAGGCCGGCATTCACGCTATTCAGATCTCGCAAGGGTGAAGGTGATCCTGTGGCAAGGCGCCCGTCCAACGATACAGGTACGCGTCCGGTTTCCATGGCCGACGTCGCCCGCGCTGCTGGCGTTTCGCAGCAGACGGTTTCGCGCGTCGCCAACGGCTTGCCCAACGTTAACGAACAGACGCGCCAGCGCGTGCAGGCTGCTATGCAAGAGCTCGGCTTTCGTCCGAGTTATGCCGGTCGCTCGCTGCGCGACGGCCGTTACCATTCGGTCGGCCTATGCATCAACGATGTCACCAAGTTTGGCAACCTCTCAATGATCGACGGCATCGCCAGCGCTGCTCGCGAGCATAATTGCGCCATCACGCTGGTCGAGATGTCCAAGACCGAGGAATTCTCGCTTGCCGAGGCCACGCGTCGTATGGCCGCATTGCCGGTGGACGGCATCATCATCGGTATGAGTCGCATGGCGCCCGATTTTGAGACGTTTGATCCACTGCCGGGCATTGGCACGGTCATCGTTACCATGTATGCGCACCCGCGGGTGACCACGGTCGATTCCGACCATTACGGCTGCTCGCTATTGCTTATGGATCACCTGTTTGAGCTGGGGCACGAGCAAATTCGCTATATTGGCGGCCCGTCGTTCTCGGTCGACGAGCAATTTCGTCGCGCCGGTTGGCAGGATGCACTCGAGCGTAAACACATCGAGCCGGCAGAGCCGCTCGAGGGCGACTGGTCTGCCAACAGCGGTTACGAGGCCGGTAGGTATCTGGCCGAACACGACCGCACCATGACGGCGATTTACGCGGCAAACGATCAGATGGCAAATGGCGCAATTGCAGCGCTGCGCGATAGCGGCTTGCGCGTGCCCGAGGACGTAAGCGTGGTGGGCGTCGATGACTCGCTCGACGACTTTGTCGCGCATAACGAGCTCACGACCGTTCGATTCGATTTGCATCAGCGGGGACGCGAGGTGTTCGAGCATGCGGTTCCCGAGGCGGGTACGGCGGGCAAAACCGTTGCCATTCGCATTCCCGGTCAGCTCATTATTCGACATAGCACGGCGATACCGCGCTCATAGTTTGCGCAGGTCAACGGCAGTATATTCCGCCTAAATTCCAATCGATAAGGATGCTGACAGATAGCCGTGGCTATGAAGGCGAGTGTTATGATAGACGGGTTCTTTTGTCTATCTAGGAGGCTTTGCCTGATGGAGATCACCAAGGATATCCGCTACATCGGTGTCGACGATCACGACATTGACCTGTTCGAGGGCCAGTACGACGTGTCCGAGAACGGCATGGCATACAACAGCTATGTTATCTTGGGCGATAAAATCGCTGTCGTCGATTCGGTTGACGCTGGCTTTGTCGACGAATGGCTCGGCAACCTCGAGGCCGCGCTCGACGGCCGTACGCCCGACTACCTGGTCGTCCATCACATGGAGCCCGATCACTCCGCCGGTATCGCCGCCTTTATGGAGCGCTATCCCCAAGCACAGATTGTGGCCAGCATGGGCGCCTTCCGCATGATGGTCAACTACTTTGGCACCGACTACCCCGAGCGCAAGATGGTCGTCAAAGAGGGCGACGTGCTCGATCTGGGCGGTCACAGCCTAACGTTTGTCGGCGCCCCCAACGTTCACTGGCCCGAGGTGATCTTCTCCTACGAGTCTACCGACAAGGTGCTCTTTAGTGCCGACGGCTTTGGCAAGTTCGGCGCCAACGACATCGAGGACCCGGAAGGCTGGGCTTGCGAAGCGCGCCGCTACTACTTTGGCATCGTCGGTAAGTTCGGCAAATTCGTGCAGACCGTGCTCAAGAAGGCCGCCGACCTGGACATCCAGATTATCTGTCCGCTCCACGGCCCCGTACTGACCGAGAACCTGGGCTATTACCTCGACACCTATAACACCTGGTCGAGCTATCAGCCCGAGGACGAGGGCATCACGATCGCCTATGCGAGCGTGTATGGCCATCTGAAGGCTGCCGTCGAGGAACTCGCATCTGCGCTTGAGGCTCGCGGCCAGAAGGTTTCCGTCTTTGACCTGGCTCGCGACGATATGGCCGAGGCCGTTGAGGATGCGTTCCGCTACGACCGCCTGGTGCTCGCTTCCATCACCTATCAGGGCGAGATCTTCCCGTTCATGAGCACCTTTATCCATACGCTCGCCGAGCATGCCTACCAGAACCGCACCGTGGCGCTCGTCGAGGCCGGCTCTTGGGCGCCCGCTGCTGCCAAGGTTATGACCAAGGAGCTCGAGGGCATGAAGGACATCACCCTGGCGCAGAACAAGGTGACCGTGCTGGGCTCGCTCAACGACGCCTCGCGCGCTCAGATCGAGGCCCTCGCCGACGAGCTGTCCAAGTAGCGACACGTTCACTTTTGACGCTCAACCATCACAACCACCACAAAGGGGACAGGCACCTTTGTGGTGGTTTTTATTTAGTTGACGGCGATGATGAGGGCTGGACGTGCGCCGTCGGCGGTCTTGGCGATTGAGGTGGCAACGGCGCCTTCGGGGTCTCGGTCCATCACGATGGCGTCGACATCGGTCAGCTTGGCAAAGCGGTACATGCCGCGTCCGTTAACCTTGCTGGCGTCCATGAGGGCGACGCTTTGATGGGCCGCGGCGATCATAGCCGTTTTGGTCTCGGCCATCTGCGGAAAGTCGGTCGTAAAGCCGCAGCTGGAGACAAAGGCGCCGGGGCACATGACGGCCAGATCGGCATGGACCATTTGGAGCGCCTGCATGGTGAGCGGTCCGTACAGATAACGATGGCCTTTGCGTAGCGCCCCGCCCAGCATGACGACATCGACCGAGGGCATGCTCTCGTCGATATAATCGGCAATGGTAATGTCGGCCGTGATAACGGTGATGCCGTTGCGCTGATCGAGGAGCCGGACGAACTCGAGCGCCGTGGTGCCCGAGTCGACGAGCAACGTGTCGCCGTCATTGACGAACTCGATGGCGCTTTGCGCGATGGCCTGCTTGGCGGCGACGTTGACATTGATGCGGCGATCCTGCGTGGAAACAGTCAGACGCTTGTGGAGCGATACGGCGCCGCCATGCGTGCGGCGCAGCTTGCCGGACTCCGCGAGTGCGTCCAGGTCGGCGCGAGCGGTGACAGAGGACACGCCAAAGGTCTGGGCAATTTCTGCCACCTGCACCGAGGCGTTATGCTCGAGCATCTCCATGATGGCGGCACGACGCTCATCGGCGAAGGCTCGGGTTGTTGCGTGGGCCATAGCTGCTCCATTCTCGGCCAAATTTGCAGGAATTGTGTTGACTCTATTTTCGTTCATTTTCTTTTTGAGTAAGAAAATACCTTTCGATTACTTATCTTTTCTATAAAAGAAAGACGCTGAACGCTCAAAATTCAATATCGAACATGTCCGCTCGGTTCAAATTCCTTCCGTTTACTTTTCAAAAACGACTGTATTGACCTGCATGGGCTCAATATCTCGCACGTGCAAAGCCGCTGAATTTCATACAATGAGCGCAGTAAAACGCAAGGTAAAACGCCTTGTGAACAACTACGCCCGATGTCCAGATGCGGGCGAGGGAGAGGAGCAAACGCTCATGGCACTTGTTACCACCGAAAAGATGCTCAAGGACGCTCAGGCCGGCCACTACGCCGTCGGCGCGTTCAACGTCGAGAACCTCGAGTTTGTTATGGCCGTTCTGGCCGCTGCCGAGGAGACCAAGTCCCCCGTCATCATGCAGACCACCCCGGGCACCATCAAGACCGCTGGTCTGGACTACTTCTACGGCATGGTCAAGGCTGCTGCCGAACGCGCTTCCGTGCCCGTCGCTCTGCACCTCGATCACGGCGATGGCTACGACCGCTGCATGCAGGCTTTCCGCACGGGCTACACCTCTGTCATGATTGACGGTTCGCACGAGTCCTTCGAGGACAACATCGCCCTGACCAAGTCCGTCGCCGACGCTGGCCGCGCCATGGGCGTGCCCGTCGAGGCCGAGCTCGGTAAGGTTGGTGGCAAGGAGGACGACGGTCCCGCGGTTGAGGGCGAGAGCCCCTACACCGATCCGGCCGAGGCCAAGGAGTTCGTTGAGCGCACCGGCTGCACCTCCCTCGCTATTGGCGTTGGCACCAGCCACGGTGTGTACACGAGCGATCCGCACATCGAGCAGTCCGTGGTCAAGGCCATCCGCGACGCCGTCGACGTGCCGCTGGTTCTGCATGGCACCTCCGGTGTGCCCGATGAGCAGGTTGCCGAGGCTGTGAAGAACGGCATCTGCAAGGTTAACTACGCCACCGAGCTGCGTCAGGCCTACACCAAGGGCTTCATGGCCTACATGGCCGAGAACCCCGCCTGCTTCGACCCCAAGAAGCCGGCCAAGGAGGGCATGCGCGAGATTACCGAGCTGGTTAAGATCCGCATGACCAACCTCAACTCCGTGGGCAAAGCAGAGTAACAGCAAGGGTACTCCGACTCGCTACATATCCCGGGGAGGGACGAGGGCTTAGTTCCCCAATCGTCCTCGGGCATGCAAAAAGCCTCGCTGCGCACTTCGTGCGGCGAGGCTTTTTTGCCCCCTGCGGAAAGATTGGGGAACTAAGCCCTCGTCCCTCCCAGGTTGACCTACTCGAGGTCGTCGCCCTTGTGGCGTTGGGGCGGAAATGGGTGGCGCGTTAGGGCTACTTTGTTGATGAGGGGTTAGTATGCCTGGGCTTGGTTGGGGAATGACTTGTTTAGGGATGCTTGGAGCTTATCGAAGGATGCTCGCAGGTTGAGCTCCTGGTCGGTTGAGCGTTTGGCTTTTGTGGTGGGGGAGTCGAGGAGGCCGTTTCTCTGTGTCGGGGGGAAGGAGAAAAGGTTTGCATGATTTAGGGATGGCTGCTGTGCTGCGTCATTGGAAGAATGCATGCTTATGCGGCCTCCTCGATGTCCACCAAAAGATTGCGCTCGGGGTATGCTGCTAGGTCCCGTGCGCTGGCAGTATTATGCCGCGGCTGCTGCAAAGAAGCGCTAAAGAAAGGCTTAACCTGGTTTGGTGTTACGATGAAACTGCAGGTCAGGGGTATCGAGTAACACTCTTGAAAGGTTTTGAGCTTAAGGGCTTTCTAAGGTTTGTGGTGCGGATGTGGCGCGGACGTGCGGGGCGTGTGGACGGCTCGTTCCTAGCGCTGCGGCTCTGCAGTGCGCACCTGCTCGATGACCTTTTCCATGGTGGCGTCGATGCGGTCCTTTTTGAGTTCGCATTCCCAGATGGTTATGGGCGTCCAGCCCATTTGGGTAAGCGCGTCGATGGCAGCGCGGTCGCGCTCGACGTTGCGACGGAACTTTGCCTCCCAAAACTCAACGTTGCGCTTGGGCTGGCTCGGATTGCACTTGGGGCAGCGGTGCCAAAAGCAGCCGTTGACGAAGATGGCGATCTTGCGCCCGGGGAAGGCGATATCGGGTTTGCCGGGAACCTTCCATTCCAAGCGATAGCCCGTAAGGCCCGCGGCGCGCAGGCGCTGGCGAACGAGCAGCTCGGGCTTGGTGTTCGCACGCTTGTTGCCCTTCATGGACTTTTTGATGGCGGCGCGACGGCGCACCAGTTCGCGCTCGTCGGCGGAGAGGTCCGAGGTATCGATGCCGTCGAGCAGACCGGGCTTGGGACGCTTCTTGCTGTGGCGCTTAGGTGCGCGCTTGGGCCTGGAAGCGGGCTCGTCGGTCGTGGTGGCCTCGGCGTCGTTGGCAGTGCCGTTGGCCTTAAGCCGATCTTCCTTCAACTCAATCAGAGCATCGATAAGCCCCTTGTCGGCGGGCATCCACTCAACGGTGGCAAGCGAGGTGCGTGGAATCCAGCGGATATCGAGCTGGCGGTCATGTTTCTGGGGCTCATCGGATTCATCGGCCAGCGAGCAGTAGTAGCACTCCATCGAGAGATGAAAATCGGGGTAGTCGTACTCAACGGTATAGAAATCGCGCAGGTTCGTGACTTTGACCTGCAGCTCTTCCATGAGTTCGCGGCGTACGGCGTCCTCGGGCGTCTCGCCGCGCATGAGCTTGCCGCCGGGGAACTCCCAAAGTCCCTGCATGTCGCCGTAGCCGCGCTGCACGGCAAGCAGCTCGTCAGATCCTTCCTTGCGAATGATCCCAGCGGCAACATGAACAGTTTTCAACAGGAGTCCTCTCTCAATATCAGCACATAACAGGGCGGCTACCCGTACCTTACACAACGGTAAGGCAAGCGTAAGCCATATCGATGGTAGCCGACTCGTCTTCTTGCGACTATAGATGCCGTAGACTAATCGCAAGAAAGGACTCGGTATGCAAACCACGCACATGGCGACCCCGGTACTGGAGGTCGCGCATCTCGAAAAGGTATATGGAGCGCTGGGCAACGTGACCCGTGCGCTCAACGACGTCAGCTTTACCGTCAACCGCGGTGAATTTGTTGGCATCATGGGCGCTTCGGGCTCGGGCAAGTCGACGTTGCTCAACTGCGTGTCGACCATCGATAGCGCCACGAGCGGCACGATCCGCATCAACGGGCAGGACGTGACGCGCATGAAGCAGGCCAAGCTCTCGCAGTTTCGCCGCGAGGAGCTCGGCTTTATCTTCCAGGACTCCAACCTGCTCGATACGCTCACGGCACGCGAGAACATCGCCCTGCCGCTCACCATTGCCCGCACAAACTCGGCAGAGATCTCGACCCGCGTGCAGGATGTGGCAGCGCGCCTGTCCATCAGTCAGGTGCTCGACAAGTATCCCTACCAGATGTCCGGCGGCCAGCAGCAGCGCGTTGCCGCGGCTCGCGCGCTCGTCACCGACCCCACCATGATCATGGCCGACGAGCCCACCGGCGCCCTCGATTCTAAAAGCGCTCGTCTGCTGCTCGAGAGCCTGGAGGCCCTCAATCGCCGCCTGCGCGCCACCGTGCTCATGGTCACGCATGACAGCTTTGCTGCCAGCTACACGAGCCGTGTGCTGTTTATCCGCGACGGCAAGATCTTCACCGAGCTGCGCCGCGGCGACACCGACCGCCGAGAGTTCTTCGACCGCATTATGGAGGTCGTTGCCATGATGGGCGGTGAGGGCTCCGATGCTCTGTAAACTCGCTTGGGGCAACGTCCGCCGTGCCGGCCGCGACTACCTCGTCTACCTTTTGACGCTCACCCTGGGCGTCACGGTCTTCTATGCCTTTAACACCATCTCGATGCTGGTTGACATCGCCGGAATCGATGAAAAGGGCTTGGCGCAGGTTATGGGCAGCATGCTCGGCAACCTGACGTACTTTTTGGCCGGTGTCATGGCCTTTTTGATGGTGTATGCCAATAACTTCATCATGAAACGCCGCAAGAAGGAGTTTGGCCTGTACCAGGTGCTCGGCATGGGGCGCGGGCGCGTCGCCACGATTATGGCGCTCGAGACGGTGATCGTTTCGGTCGTGGCCTTTGTCGCCGGTATTGTGCTGGGTGTGGGACTCTCCCAGCTCATGACGTTCTTTACGGCCTCGCTCTTTAAGACACAGATCGCCAATTTCCACTTCTTTTTCTCGGTGCATGCGTTCAACCTGACCCTTGCTTGCATGCTCGTAATGTTTGTGCTCACGCTACTGCTGAACCTTCGCGCCGTGCGTCGTACCAAACTCATCGAGCTTATGGGTGCCGAGCGTCGCAACGAGAGCATCAAGACACGCAACCCCTGGATTGCGATTGCCATCTTTGTCGTGGGCGTGGCGCTTGTGGGCGTGGCCTATTACCGTCTGTTACGTGATGGGTTCCCGCTAACCGCGACGGACAGCAAGCTGCAAGAGGCCATGAACCAGTTTGGTATTACGACCGCTATGGTTACCGTGGGCACCTTTGCCCTGTTCTGGGGACTCTCGGGCATGCTCATCAAGCTGCTGCGGAGCCTGCGCGGCGTGTATTGGCGCGGCCTCAACATGTTTATCGTGCGCCAGCTTGCGGCCAAGGTCAACACGGTGTGCTTTTCGATGGGCGTCATCGCGATGCTCCTGTTTTTGGCCATCACCTCGGTGACGTGCGGTATGTCGATTGCCAATGTGATGAACGAGAATCTGGAGCGCTATAATCCGGCCGACATGTCGCAGACGTATGTCTATTACACGCCCGATACGCTCGACTTCTACAAAGAGTCTTTCAATCCGTCTGAGGCCGATCGAATGGTGCTGGCCGATAGTACGGTCGATTTGTACTCCGCATGGCACGGCGATCGTATCGATCACGATAACGTTGCAGACGGTATTAAGGGCAAGTCGGCGGACAACAACGACGAGACCGGCAAGAAGGTCAATATCGCCGATGTTGCCGGTGAGCATGTGCAGATCGATTCGTATCTGAGTTACCCGTTTGGCGGTTCGGATCCTTCGGTGACCCCAAGTGAGATGTGCAAGATCATGGGCGAAAAGCTTCCCAAGGCGTTCGGGGGTAGCAATGCCGATGCGATGGGTCTGTTTGTGACGCCGGCGAGCCAGTACAACAAACTGCGTCAGATGATGGGCGAGGAGCCGGTGCACATCGGTCACGACCAGTATCTGCTCACGTGTGATATGGGCGGCGAGCTGGTCGACATGTACACCAAGTATATGGCTGGCGGCCATGCCCTTACCTTGGGCGGGCATGAGCTCAAGCCCGCAACCGATAAGTCGGACGAAGATACGGCGGCCATCGCCAACTCGTCGATGGGCAGTAATCCGGGTACCGTCGTCGTTGCCGACGAGCTGTTGTCCCAACTTAATCTGCAGCCGTATTCCAGTAGCCTGCTCGTTAACTACAAACAGGGGATGGATACAACCGAGGCAGACGAGAGCATTAAATACACTGTGCTCGACAATCTGCTCGTTGACGGCAAGGAGCCGGGGTCGTGGGGAACCTTCATCACACGCTCCGAGATGTACACGCAAGCAGCGCAAATGAACGGTCTTATTAGCTACCTAGCCATCTACATCGGCTTTGTATTGGTCGTTGCATGCGCGGCGATTCTGTCGATCCAGCAACTCTCCAACGTGGCCGACGGCAGCCGCAGCTATCGTGTGCTGGCACAGATCGGCTGCGACGACCGCCAGATTCGCCATTCGGTGATGGCGCAGCAAGCGGTATTCTTCCTGTTCCCGCTGGCAGTGGGCCTGGCACACTCCTTTGTGGCACTTAAGGTGATCATCGAGCTGGTGAGCATTTTCGGAAATATGAGCATCGGCGGCACCGTGGGCCTCACCTGTGCAATCTTCCTGGCAGCATACGGTGGCTACTTCCTGGTGACCTACCTCATGAGCACCGGCATGGTACAAGCTGCCATCGCTACCCGCTACAGCGAGTAACAAGCGGGCAAAACCGTCGCAAAATTAGAGGCGTATGACCGCCGCGAAGGGACCAGGGGCCCTTTTGCGGCGGTTTTTGCCTATCTGGGGGTGTCTCGGATGCAAGTGAGTAGACTTTTTTGAACTTGCCGAGCACATCGTGACAAATGATCTATAAAACTGCAGGTCAGAACTGTGGCGTTTTGGGGCGTGCTCGGCCTTCTGCAAAAAGCCTACTCACTTGGTTTTTCTGCTAGAAGACCGCCACGAGGGAAGGCAACTCCCTTACGTCGGTTTGGACGTTTGCCCAGATAAAACCTGCCAAAATAAACCTGTCCCTTTTTGGCAGGTGGTTTCAACTGAACGGCGGGCGGTGCGGCTTGTAGTCATTGGGGACGTTCTTAAACGACTAGTCAAACAAGAACGTCCCCAATGACTACCCCTGAGCCGCCATAGCCACCCGCTACAGTGAGTAACTCACCCAGTTTGGAATTATCGTAGGTTGAGCATAAGTCAGCGAAAACGCCCCTAGGCGAGCAAGGTGACGTGAAAGAGGAGGGAAGCGTACTTCGGTACGCGACCGACGATTGAACGTCAGATTGCCGCTTAGGGGCGTTTGCAGCGTCGAGCGGTCCGCCGTTCGTTAGAACGGCGGAACCAAAGGCGCAGCGTCGAGCCGTTACGCGGTTTGGTAAAACCGCGTAACTTAAATCCGCTCCGCGATCTCGCGGATGAGGTAGTCGGTCTTTTCCCAGCCCAGGCACGGGTCGGTGATCGACTTGCCAAAGACGCCGCCGTCGACCGGCTGGTTGCCGTCTTCTAGGTAGGACTCGATCATAAAGCCCTTGACCAGCTTGGAGATGGACTCGTTGCGGCGGCAGCTGTCGAGCACCTCCTTGCAAATGCGATACTGCTCCAGCGGACGCTTGCCCGAGTTGTCGTGGTTGCAGTCGATGACCGCTGCCGGATTGGCATAGCCGGCATGCTCGGTATAGCGTTCGGCCAGGCGTTCCAGGTGTTCGTAGTGGTAGTTGGGGTAGGTGCGCCCATCGAGACCGATGTAGCCACGCATAACGGCGTGTGCGAGCGGGTTGCCGTCGCACTCGACCTCCCAGTTGCGGAAGATGAAGCTCTGGTGCGCCTGGGCGGCGTAAATTGAGTTGAGCATAACGGTGGTAGAGCCGGCAGTGGGATTCTTCATGCCGACGGGTACCGAAATGCCGCTCGACACCAGACGGTGCTCCTGGTTCTCTACCGAGCGTGCGCCCACGGCGACATAGCTCAGCAGGTCAACGAGGTATTGGTAGTTGGACGGATAGAGCATCTCGTCGGCGGTGAAGAAGCCCGTTTCCTCAATAACGCGCAGGTGCATATGGCGGATGGCCTTGACGCCCTCGAGCAGGTCGTCGGGAGCCTCGGGGTTGGGGTTGTGCAGAAGACCCTTGTAACCGGTGCCCTTGGTGCGCGGCTTATTGGTGTAGACGCGCGGAATGATGATGAGCTTGTCCTTGACCTCTTCGGCGGTCTTGGCCAGTCGGTTCATATACTCGAGCACCGAATCCTCGCGGTCGGCAGAGCACGGGCCGATGATGAGCACCTTACGTGCGTCCTCGCCGGTAAAGACCTTGGCGAACTCGGAGTCGAATGCCTGTTTCTTAGCGGTAAGCTCGGCGGAAAGCGGCATTTCCTCGCGGATCTCCATGGGGATCGGCAGCCTGCGTTTGAATTCCATGGCCATAGGGGCCTCCTCAATCTATAGAAAGAGCAATAAGCGTATTCTCGAATGCTCGGCATTATCCGCTGTCGCACGCTAAAGTGCAAGCCCTTGCCACCCCGAAACCTGCCAAAAGGGACAGGTTTATTTTGGCAGGTTTTATATGGGGGAACGTCGGCGGATACCGGGAGGGAGTGGCGTCGCGCGGGACCCTAAGGCTATTGTCGGTTCCCCAGGAAACACCCTGTGGGCAAAAAATGCCAAATATGAGTACGGTTGCTAGCTTAGTAGCATATTGCCTTCGCAAAATAATAGACATAACAGCAAAATATGTTCATTAACGCAAACACATATAAGTCCGCTATAGGGCTGTTTGATCAATTTAGGGACGCGTGTAAGCCGTGAAAACGGCATTTGGGGCTGTTTTGGCTGTTACTAAAAGGGTAACAGTACTCATATTTGCCATTTTTTTCCCACGGGGCCTCGAAGGGGCTGCCAATCAGGTTCCAGGGGAGGTGGTTCGAGGGCCGCAGAGCAAAAAAACGGGGGCGCAGGTTGTCCTGCGCCCCCGTTTTCTGGGCATTGCGGTTGTTTGCCGCCGGTTGTTACGCCGCCTCGTCGAACTGCGAGTTATACAGGTCGGCGTAGAAGCCACCCTGGGCGAGTAGCTCGTCGTGTGTGCCCTTCTCGACGATGTCGCCGTCGCGAATTACCAAGATTACGTCGGCGTTGCGGATCGTGGACAGGCGGTGCGCGATGACAAAGCTGGTACGGCCCTGCATCAGCGCATCCATGGCGCGCTGAATAAGCTCTTCGGTGCGGGTGTCGACGTTGGAAGTCGCCTCGTCCAGAATCAGCGCCGGGCGGTCGGCCAAAATGGCACGGGCGATGGTCACGAGCTGGCGCTGACCCTGCGACAGGTTAGTGCCCTCCTCGTTAATCATAAAGTCATAACCGCCGGCAAGCGTATGGATAAAGTGGTCGCAACGTGCGGCGCGCGCGGCGGCTTCGACCTCGGCATCGCTCGCATCGGGGCGTCCGTAGCGGATGTTCTCGCGGATGGTGCCGTTAAACAGCCAGGTATCCTGCAGCACCATGGCAAACTCGCCGCGCAGCGCCGCGCGGTCCCAGTCGCGCACGTCGACGCCCTCGACGCGCAGCGAACCGCCGTCCACATCGTAGAAGCGCTGCAGCAGCTTGATGAGCGTGGTCTTGCCGGCGCCGGTGGGGCCGACGATGGCGATGGTCTGGCCGGGCTGCGCCTCGCAGCTAAAGTCGTGGATGATGGTCTTGTCGGGCGTATAGCCAAACTTGACGTGATCAAACTCCACATGGCCGGGGCGCTTTTCGGGAATCTGCGCGTCGGCTTTCTGCTCCTCCTCGGGCGCGGCCAGGAACTCAAAGACGCGCTCGGTGGCGGCTGCCATCGACTGCATCGTGTTGCTCACGTTGCCCAGTTGCTGCACGGGCTGCGTAAAGTTGCGAACGTACTGGATAAAGCTCTGGATGTCGCCGGGCGTGGCGTTGCCGGTCAGTGCGAGCTGTGCGCCCACCACGACAACGCCCACGTAGCCCATGTTACCCACCAGGCTCATAAGCGGCATCATCAGGCCCGACAGGAACTGCGAGCGCCAGCCACTAATAAAGAGGCGGTCGTTTTGACGGTCGAACTCTTCGATCGAGGCCTCGGCGCGGTCGAACACCTGAATGACGTTCTGGCCGGCAAAGTCCTCCTCGATAATGCCGTTGACGGCGCCCAGAACCTGCTGCTGCTCGCGGAAGTACGGCTGCGAGAAGTGAATCATTACGGTCAAGATAATCGCGGCGGCCGGCAGCGTGAGCACGGTGACGCCGGTAAGCGGCAGGCTGATCGAAAGCATCATGACGAGCACGCCGATAATCTGCGTCACCGACGTGATGAGCTGCGTCACGCTCTGGTTGAGCGACTGACCCAGCGTATCGACGTCGTTGGTGATGCGGCTGAGTACGTCTCCCTTGCTGTGGCCGTTGAAGTAACTCATCGGCACGACGGCAATCTTGGCGGCGATTTCCTTGCGCATGCGGTAGCAGATCTTTTGCGTGACGCCGGTCATGAGCCAGCCCTGGACCAGGCTGCAGACAGAGCTCGCCAGATACAGGCAGAGCAAAAAGCCGAGCGTCTTGGCGATCCAGTCAAAGTCAACGTCGCCGGTGCCGTTGACCTTGGCGACCAGGCCTTCGAACAGCTTGGTCGTAACCTGGCCGAGCACCTTGGGTCCCACAATGTTAAAGATGACCGAGCACACGGCAAAGGCGACGGCGGCAAACACGGCAATCTTGTGCTGGCCGATATAGCCGAGCAGCTGCCTCATGGTGCCCTTAAAGTCCTTGGCCTTTTCGCCACGACGCATGCCACCCATGCGGCCCATGGGACCACGCTGGCGGGTGGGCTTGGGAATCTGAGTCTTGGTCTCGTCTGCCATTAGCGCTCGCCTCCTTCCATGACGGCTGCAATTTCTTCTTGGGTAAGCCCCAGCTCCTCGGCGGAAAGCTGCGACTGTGCGATCTCCAGGTACGCCGGGCAGCTGCGCAGCAGCTCCTCGTGCGTGCCGGTGCCCACTACGTGGCCGTCGTCGAGCACGATGATCTGGTCGGCGTGCATGATGGTCGCGATGCGCTGGGCCACGACCACGAGTGCGGCGTCGGTAACGTTTTTGGCCAGCTCCTCGCGCAGGCGCGCGTCGGTCTTGTAGTCGAGGGCACTAAACGAGTCATCGAACACCACGACCTCGGGCTTTTTGGCCAATGCGCGGGCGATGGCCAGACGCTGGCGCTGACCACCCGAAACATTGGAGCCGCCCTGGCTGATGGGGGAGTCGTAACCGCCCTCACGCTCGGCGATAAAGTCCTCGGCCTGTGCGATGCGCGCGGCCTGGCGCATGTCATCATCGCTCACCATGTCGCCGGCAAACTTGAGGTTGCTCTCGACGGTGCCCGAGAACAGACGCCCCTGCTGCGGGATGTAACCAATGCGGCGGCGCAGCTCGGAAAGGGTCATGTCGCGCACATCGATGCCGTCGAGTGAAATGCTGCCGCCCGTGACGTCGTACAGGCGTGGGATGAGCTGCACGAGCGTAGACTTGCCCGAACCCGTGGAGCCAATGATGCCGAGCATCTGGCCGGCATGCGTGGTGAAGTTCACGCCGCTGATGACGTCGGCGCGGGCATCGGGATACTGGAAGCTCACGTCGCGGAAGGTGAGCTCACCGCGCGGCGCGCTGGCTGCGGGCAGTTTGGGCGAGGCGGGGTCGTTGATGCTCGTGGGGCAAGTGATGACCTCTTCCACGCGCTCGGCTGCGACCTCGGCACGGGGCAGGATGACCGAAACCATGGTGAGGATCATAAACGCCATGACGATCTGCATGGTGTAGGAGATAAACGCCATCATGTTGCCGACCTGCATCACGCCGTCGGACACGCCCTGCGCGCCAAACCAGACGATAAGCACGGTGATGCAGTTCATGACGAGCATCATGAGCGGCATCATAAAGCTCGTGGCTCGGTTGGTGTAGAGCTGCGTGGTCATCAGGTCGAGCGACGCCTTGTCAAAACGTTCGAGCTCATGTTCCTCGCGGTTGAACGAGCGGATGGGCATAAGGCCGTCGAGCAGCTCGCGGGCGGTAAGGTTCACGCGGTCAACAAAGCTTTGCATCTTTTTGAACTTGGGCATGGTGAGGCCCATAAGCACGCCGACGACGGCCGAGACCGCGATGATGGCAACGGCGATGGTCCACTCCAGGCCGGTATGGTTGGCCAGGACGCGCATGACGGCGACGATGCCCATGACGGGGGCCATCAGACACATGCGGATAAACAGAGTTGCGGCCATCTGGATCTGCTGAATGTCGTTGGTGCAGCGGGTGATGAGCGAGGCCTGGCTAAACTTGCCCACCTCGGCCGGCGAGAAGTGCATAACCTTGTTGAAGGTCTCGCGGCGCAGGTCGCGGGCGATGGAGCAGGCGGTGCGCGAAGCCACGGCACCGGTCAGGATGGTGGCGACGAGCGACACGAGGCACAGTCCAAACATCGTGGTCGCCATGCGGCTCAGGTAGGCGTTCTGCACGTCGGCGGGGTCGATGCCCTGCGCCTTGTACTCGTCCTGTACATAGCTCACGGCGCGCTGGGTGACGATGGAGCCCGACATGGAGCCCATTTTGTCCGCCATTTGGTTGGCGCCCTCGACGAGCTTGCTTTGGTCTACCAGACCGCCCTCGACACCCAGGCGCAGGCTCTTCATAGTGATCTTACCGCCGTCGGCATCAATCTGCTTTTGCATGTTCTGCGCCGCCGCGGCCTTCTGCTGCATCTCGGCGAGCTGCTCGGGCGTCATCGCTGCCATTTGCTCGGGGGTGGGCATGGCCTGGGCAGCGTTGTCGTCTTTCTCGCTGGACGAGCCCATCATGTCGCCCATGGAGTTGGCGTCGATGCCCTGGTTGAGCGAAAGGACAACAGTCTCGGGCAGGCTCATAATGTCGGCAATCTTGCCTCCATCGGCACGCTCTTCCTCGGTGCCCTCGTACGTTCGAATGTCGTTTTTGTCAGCCTTGCTAAACACGGCCTCCACAGCCTTGGCGTCCTTGGCGCTCATAAAGAGTTCGAGGTCGTCGAGCGATTCGGCGCGGATGGTGTCGGGTACGGGCGACGCGATGCCGCCTTGCTGCACACCCACGTCGACGATGTCGCTCATATAGGTAGGCAGCGCCAGATCGGCGTTGCAGCTGATTACGATAAGTACGATAGCTGCGAACAGTGCCAGGATATGTTTTTTAAAGAGCTTGAGAATCCTCACTCGGCATCTCTCCTTTCTTGATTGCGGTCGATAATTTCGTTGGCACGTCTAAGAAGGCGCACCATCTCTTGGGTATCTGTTTCGCCAAGCTGCTCGAGGAAGGCCGCGGTGCGGTCCTCGAATTCCCGACGTTTGATTTCGATAACCTGGAATCCTTTGTCGGTCACCGTGACGTGTACGCGACGACGGTCGGTCTTTGAGTGCTCGCGCTCGACCCAGCCCTTGGCCTCGAGGGCGCGCAGGATATTGGCGATGCGGGCGCTCGAGACCCAGGCGCGATCAGCGAGTTCGCTCGGCGTGAGCGAGCCGCCGGCGCGCATGAGGGCGCGCATGACGGCCATCTCGCCACCCAGAGCCTGGTCGGCAAAGCGCGAAACGCGCTGGTGCATGCTGCCAAACTCGGTAAAGAGCTGACGCCCAAGCTCATGGAAATCGGTATCTTCCACCGAAAACCCCTAACACTAGAAACTATTTTCGGTGGAAGATGATACCCCCATACGCGGGCCTCATACAGTAGGCAATATTAAGAGCTCATTAAGACTTAAAATCATTCAATTGCTAAAGCGTTTCAAAGAACTATCATGCCCGCGGTTAGGCGAGGGGTTGTCACCACCATGACGACTGGGACTCATATAATCGCCACGTGCGATGCTCCAACTTCCCGCAAGGAGACACCTTACATAAAGGGGGATGGAGTCATGGCATTTGACTTCACGGGCAAGACCGCGATTGTCACGGGCGGCACTCAGGGCATTGGCCTCGAGATCGCCAAGGGCATCGTTGCGGGCGGCGGACATGTCGCGCTCATCGCAAGGAACGCTGCTAAGGGCGAGGCCGCTGTGGCCGAGCTTGGCGAGGGCAACAAGTTCTATCAGCTCGATGTCGCCGATGCGCCCAAGGCGCGCGAGACCGTCGAGCAGATTTTTACGGACCTGCCGCAAACCAACATCCTGATCAACTGCGCTGGCGTCATCAGCACCAAGAAGTTCGACGAGATCGATGACACCGAGTGGCGCCGCACCATCGACATCAACCTCAACGGTACCTTTACCATGATGAACGCCGTCTACCCGCACTTTAAGGCGGCCCATGCCGGTACTATCGTCAACGTGAGTTCCGTTGCGGGCAAGATCGGTGGCGGCCTGCTCGGCACCGCGGCTTACGCGAGCTCCAAAGCAGGCGTTAACGGTCTGACCAAGGCAGTCGCCAAGGAAGGCGGCAAGTTTGGCGTTCGCTGCAACGCCGTGTGCCCGTCGCTCACGTTGACCGATATGACCTCGATTCTCTCTGACGAGAACTCTCAGCGCATCATCAACGGTATTCCTCTGGGCCGCGCCGCCCAGGCCAGCGAGCCTGCGCAGATGGTGCTGTTCTTCGCTTCCGACCTCGCCAGCTTCGTGAACGGCGAGATTGGTGACTGCGACGGCGGCATCGTCCTGGACGGGTAATACCCCGCGGTGATCGTTTGGCGGCGACCCTGGCGACTCGGGGTTGTCGCCTTCTTTCTGACATAGGCGCGTGCGGCTACGATTCGCATGCATCCAAAGGAGATATATATGAGTGAATCGACTGCGGTGGAGGCGCCGGCGGCAAAGGAGCCGTTCTTTAAGATGTCCTCCATCCCGGGCGCCAATATCTTGGTGCCGCTTCTGTTGGGCTGCCTGCTCAACACGCTATTCCCCGACCTGTTTAAAACGCTCGGTAGCTTTACGCTTGGCATGACCCAGCAGGGTGCAGGCCCGCTCGTTGGCGCCTTTTTGCTCATCGTCGGTACGACGATTTCGTTTAAGAGTGCTCCCGCCGCCGCTGCACGCGGCGCCATCATCATCGCTGTCAAGCAGATCGTGGTCGTTGCCGTGTCGCTGCCCATCCTTTATGTGTTCAACGACAACCTGTTTGGCATCTCTGCCATGGTGATGCTGGCGGCTTGCACCGGCGCCAACAACGCTATGTACGCTGGTCTGATGGGCACCATGGGCAACGAGGCCGAGCGTGGCGCCGTCGCCATCACCACGCTCGTTGTCGGCCCTCCGGTCACGATGATCGTGCTCGGCGCTGCCGGTCAGGCTCCGATCGGCTGGTCGCTCGTGGGTGCCATTCTGCCGATCGTCATCGGCATTATTCTGGGTAACCTGTTCCCCAGCTTTAAGAAGATGATGGCACCGGCACTTTCCGCCATCATCGTGCTCGTCTTCTTTGCCATGGGCTCGACCATGACCTTTGGCCAGCTCATTAATGGCGGTCTCCCCGGTATTCTGCTCGGCGTGATCTGCTCGGTGGTCTTTGCAATTCCCGTCATCGCGGTCGATAAGCTCACGGGTGGTACGGGTGTCGCAGGTGCGGCCATTTCGAGCTGCGCCGGAGCCAATGTGGCCACGCCTGCTGCCATGGCAAGCGTCAACGGGGCCATGTACGGCGGCGCCGTGCTCGCGACGGCTACGGCACAGGTTGCTGCCTGCGCAATCGTGACGGCTATTTTGACCCCGCTGGTCACCAGCTGGTGCTACAAGCATTTTGAGGGCCAGGGCAACGGCGATAGCAAGGCAACGACCGACAAGGCCGCCGCAGCCGCCTAATGCCAAGCGGCAATCAAAGCTAAAAACTAGCTACGCCACAGGGCGGCCACGGGGGATCCCGTGGCCGCCCTGCAGTTTCTGTAGGGTCTCTGGGACACTTTACCCTGCTAAAGCTGGCATAACAGCTAGAGCGAACGTCGTACAAAGGCAAGGAAAAATAACATAAAAATCGGTGAACGGTAGTTGTTCGCGCTCGCATTTCCTGCGGGTTTGTAAAAAACGCCTTTATGATATAAAAAAAGAAACATATAACAGCCCAGATGGAGAGGGTCGCTATGTTATCCTTCTCAGACGGGTGAAATCTTGGGTTTTGGGTTGTAGTTCCAAGGTGGACAAACGTTTTTCCCTGCACCGACGTGTGGTGAAGAACGGAAGAAGCCGGTAGTGCAAGCCGAACATTCAAGAATTCAATAAGCAGCGGTGTGAGAGAGCGCCGCATTACACGTAACTAGGAGCGTGGTTACACAATGCAGGAGGCATGGGAAGGCTTCAAGGAAGGCATCTGGACGGGAGAAGTTGACGTCCGAGACTTCATCCAGAAGAACTACACCCCCTACGAGGGCGACGAGTCGTTCCTCGTCGGTCCGACCGAGCGTACCAAGGAGCTGTGGGGCGAGGTTCTCGACCTGCTGCTTAAGGAGCGCGAGCAGGGTGGTGTCCTCGATATGGACACCAAGATCGTCACGGGTATCGTGAGCCACCCCGCTGGCTACATCGATAACGCCCACCGCGAGAAGGAGACCATCGTCGGTCTCCAGACTGACAAGCCGCTCAAGCGCGCGCTGCACGTCAACGGTGGTATCCGCATCGCTTGTCAGGCTGCCAGCCAGCACGGCTATAAGGTCGACGAGAACGTTGTCGAGCGCTACACCTTCGAGCGTAAGACCCACAACGCTGGCGTCTTCGATGTTTACACTCCCGAGATGCGTGCTTGCCGCTCGGCTCACATCATCACCGGTCTGCCCGATGGCTATGGCCGCGGCCGCATCATCGGCGACTACCGTCGTGTTGCCCTGTACGGCGTCGACTACCTGATCAAGGACAAGGAGGCCCAGAAGGCTTCCACCCCGACGGTCATGACCGCCGACAACATCCGCGATCGTGAGGAGCTGCAGGAGCAGATCCGCGCCCTCGGCGAGCTCAAGATGATGGCCGAGACCTATGGTTTCGACATTTCCAACCCTGCTACCAACACGCAGGAGGCCATCCAGTGGATGTACTTCGCCTACCTTGCTGCCGTCAAGGAGCAGAACGGCGCCGCTATGTCCATCGGCCGTACCTCTACGTTCATCGACATCTATGCTGAGCGCGACCTTGCCAACGGTACCTTCACCGAGGAGCAGATCCAGGAGTTCGTGGATCACTTCATCATGAAGCTCCGCATGGTCAAGTTCGCCCGTACCCCTGAGTACCAGGCCCTGTTCACCGGCGACCCGCAGTGGGTCACCGAGTCCATCGGCGGCATGGGTGTCGACGGCCGTACGCTCGTTACCAAGATGAGCTACCGCTACCTGCACACGCTCGAGAACATGGGCACCAGCCCCGAGCCCAACATGACCGTTCTGTGGTCGACCCGTCTGCCCGAGAACTTCAAGAAGTTCTGCGCCAAGACTTCTGTCGCCAGCTCCTCGATCCAGTACGAGAACGACGACCTCATGCGCGTCTATCATGGCGACGACTACGGCATCGCCTGCTGCGTGTCCTCCATGCGCATCGGCAAGGAGATGCAGTTCTTCGGCGCTCGCGCCAACCTGGCCAAGTGCCTGCTGTACGCACTCAACGGCGGTGTTGACGAGGTCTCCAAGAAGCAGGTCGGCCCCAAGTATCGCGCCGTCGAGGGCGATACGCTCGATTACGACGACGTTGTGGCCAAGTACAACGACATGATGAAGTGGCTCGCTGGCGTGTACGTCAACTCTCTGAACATCATTCACTACATGCACGACAAGTACTGCTACGAGCGCATCCAGATGGCTCTGCACGACAAGCACGTGCACCGCTGGTTCGCTACGGGCATCGCTGGCCTTTCCGTCGTGGCTGACTCCCTGTCCGCCATCAAGTACGCCAAGGTCCACCCCGTCCGTGACGAGAACGGCATCATCGTTGACTTCGAGACCGAGGGCGAGTTCCCCAAGTACGGTAACGACGACGACCGCGTCGACCAGATCGCTCACGACGTTGTGCATCAGTTCATGGAGTACATCCGCATGAACGACACCTACCGCAACTCCGTGCCCACGACCTCGGTTCTGACCATCACCTCCAACGTCGTGTACGGTAAGAAGACCGGCTCCACGCCCGATGGCCGCAAGGCTGGCCAGCCGTTCGCCCCGGGTGCTAACCCCATGCACAAGCGCGATAGCCACGGCGCCATCGCTTCGCTGTCTTCGGTTTCTAAGCTCCCGTTCCGTGATGCTCAGGACGGCATCTCCAACACCTTCTCCATTATCCCGAGTGCGCTCGGCAAGGAGGATCAGGTGTTCTTTGGCGATATCGACCTTGATCAGCTGGGCGAGTAACTATTGTTAGTGCTATACTAACAATAACGATTACTGATTAGCGCGCCGGTTTCGGCCGGCGCCTATTAATCGAAGGAGACACATTATGAAGGTTTCTGAAGTTTCCGAGACCCAGGCCGATAACCTGGTCCACATGCTCGACGCTTACGCCGAGAAGGGTGGCCACCACCTGAACATCAACGTCTTCAACCGTGAGACGCTGCTCGACGCTCAGGCTCACCCCGAGAAGTATCCGCAGCTGACCATCCGCGTTTCCGGCTATGCCGTGAACTTCCACACGCTCACCAAGGAGCAGCAGGACGAGGTCATTGCGCGTACCTTCCACGACAAGTTCTAAAGGGACTCAACTCCCGCAGGATCGCCGGGGCTGTTTGGGCTACCTCCCAAAACGTCCTCGGACATGTCGGAAGCCCCGCTGCGCGCTACGCGCGGCGGGGCTTCCTCCGTCCTGACGCTCCTATTTGGCAAGGTGTTTTTTAGAATCCATTTTGCGCTCGGCCTCGAAGGCCTGCCTGTCCCAATCGAGCGGAAGTCCGGCCTCGACCCATGCCTCGTAGGCCCTCCTTATGGGCTTGAGCTCCCTTTGGCCCCTCTCCAGCATCGAGATGTACTTCTCGCTGGTGCCCAGTATGGACGCCGCCCTCACCTGGCTGACCTTCGCCGCGCGCCTGGCCGCCACGAGCTCCGAGGCGTCCTCGGGCCTCCTGATCTCGTGCGGGCGCATCAGCGCCCGGTACGCCTCCCTGGCCACGTAGCGCTTGAGGCACCTCATGACCTCCCTGTCGCTCTTTCCCCGCGCCCTCGCCCTCTCGGCGTACTCGGCGGTCTCGGGGTCGCGCATGACCCTCTGCCTCGCGATCTCGTGCAGCGCGCTGTTCGCCTGCCGGTCGCCGCCCCTGTTGAGCCTGTGCCTCACGGTCTTGCCGCTCGAGGCGGGGATGGGGCAGGCCCCGCATATCGCCGCGAACGACGCCTCGGAGCGCAGCCTGCCCGGGTTGTCCCCGGCCGCGACCGCGAGCTTGGCCGCGCTCACGGGCCCGCACCCGTACATCGCCAGCAGCGCGGGGCAGTTCTCCTCCAGGGACGCCTCGATCGCGAGCTCCATGTCGAGCGCCGCGTCGCGCGCCGCCGCCCACAGGTCCGCCAGCGCGCCGAGCGCGGCGCCCAGCGCGCCCTCGGCGCGCACGGAGGGGAGCTCCTCCATCAGCCTCGGCCCCGCCATCCCGCGGAACCTCGACCTGAGCCCCTCCGGGGCGGTGGTGAGCAGCGACCTCGCGGTGCTGATCGCCGAGGTCCGCGCCTTCACCGCCCCGGAGCGCGCCGCGAGCATGCAGCGCACCCCGTCGACCCACCCGTCCTGGCTCTTGGGGGTCCCGAGCCTTGAGCCGGACATCGCCGCGCGGGCGGCCCTCTCCGCGTCCGCCTCGTCGCACTTCCCCTGCCCCGGGCGCCTCCTCTGCATCCTCGCCGGGGAGAGCGCCTCGCGCACGGGCATCCCCAGCGACGCGAGGTGCCTGGTGAGGCCCGCCCCGTAGGACGACGTCCCCTCCATCGCGACGCAGGCCGGCTCCCCGGCCGCGGCGATCGCCCCGGCGAGCGCCTCGTAGCCCGCCGCGTCGGCGGGGAACCGGCGGGACAGGACCCTGCGGCCCCTCCAGTCCAGGACGTACAGCCAGTGCGAGTCGGCGTGGGTGTCGACCCCGCAGAAGACCGGCCCGCGGGCGTCGGGTGTCGATTCGTTTTGCATGTCTCGCTCCGTTCTTTCCGTGCTCGCCTGGACCGGGCAGACGGCACACTGACGGGGCGCGATAGAATGCGGTTGTTCGGGTCCGCGGTATCGCTCCATGCTCCTATTAGGTCATGCGGCGGTCTCGGCTCGCCGCGGCCCGCGCGGGACATGTCAGGAAACGAGGGCAGCCCTGTGGGCGCCAGCGGAATGTGGGGTCACCGCGCGGTCCGCATCTGATGGTGTCGACGTCAATGGTATACGGGTGCATCATCGACGTCTTCAATACAGAAAATATCAGTGCGGAATGTTTTGGGAGGTAGCCCAAACAGCCCCGGCTGGGGTCCTGTGTAGTCACCCTTTAGGCGGAACTCTCCTAATTATTTGGATGAGTCGTTTACTTACTTGTACTGTTACCGTCTTCCCGCTCTTGTTGGGGTATGCTTTGTTCGTATGTAAACGTATGACATGTTGATGGGGGAGGGTGCTATGGCTCGCGAGGGCGCTCGTTCTAAGGATTCGGCTAAGCCTGGCATCAAGGAAGTTGCAGCGGTGGCGGGGGTTTCGCCTACTACGGTATCTCGCGTGCTTAATAATCGCGGCTATATTAGCCAAGAGACCCGCGATAAGGTCCATGCCGCGATGAAGCGCATCAACTATACGCCCAACGATATCGCCCGTGCCATGCTCAACGGTCGCCTGAATCTAATAGGTATGATCGTCCCCTATGTCAGCAGCCCGTTTCATGCCCAAGCGGTCCAAGCCGTTGAGCGTACCCTAGCCGAAAACGGTTTTAAGATGTTGCTGTGCAATAGCGCCAATCGACCTGATCTTGAGCGTTCTTATATCGATATGCTTCGGCGCAATATGGTTGATGGCGTCATCGTCAACTCGCTTAATATCGGTGCCGAGGCGTATGCCGAGATGGGCTTGAGTCTGGTTGGTATCGACTGCGACCTTGGCGAGACCTCTGTTCAGATTGCGAGCGACAGCTATGGCATCGGCGAACTTGCCACGCGTCGCCTGATCGATGACGGGTGTTCGCGCATCTTGTGCCTGCGCAACAATAGCCGCATGCGTATGCCTGCCAATAAGCGTACCGATGCCTACCACGATGTTGTGGAGCAGGCCGGTTTGCCCGCGCTTGTCCGTGAGGTCGAGTTCGTTAAGTCCGACGACGAAAAGAGTGCGGTCGTTGCGAAGATCCTCGATGAGAACCCCGATATTGACGGCATCTTTGCGGGAGACGACACGATGGCGGCCATCTGCCTCAACGTGATGAAGCGGCGCGGCTTGAGCGCTCCGGACGATATTAAGGTCGTGGGCGCGGATGGCGCCCGCCGCACTATGACGTTTATGCCTGACTTAACAACCGTTCGTCAAGATATCGATCGCATCGGAGAGCTCGCGGCGCAATCCATCATCGCTCTTGTTAACGGTGAAAAGCCCGAATCGAATACCAAGCTCCCCGTTGAACTCATTGAGGGCAAAACCGCGTAGTTCATCCCGTGCCAAAAGAATTCCTCAAACGCCTCTGATGACCGTTCGCCGCCATATGTCAACCGTTTGCCGACGACTGGAACTGCGAAAAGACGTATTAGTGTGAAAACGTTTGACATATGAAAACGATTGACATATCTTGCAGTTGTACCGAGTTAGTATCTTGTGGGAAAGGAAGTCTCGGATGCACAAGGTGTATTACCAGCCTGAGGGAATTTGGGTAGGCGACATCATGCCGTACGGCGAGGACGGCACGTTCTATCTCTATCACCAGCGTGACACGCGAAACCCCGGTCCTTTCGGAGAGCCGTTTGGTTGGGCACTCGCGACGACCAAGGATTTCGTCAACTACAAGGACTTTGGCGAGAGCCTTGAGCGTGGCGGCGACGAGGAAGTCGACCAGTATGTTTATGCCGGCACGGTGTTTAAGGTGGGCGACAAGTACCATGCGCTCTACACTGGTTGCAATCGCGATAAGGTCCGCGCACGCTTGATGAAGCAGGTTCTTCTTCACGCAACGAGTGACGACGCCGTCAAGTGGGAGAAGAACATCGCCGAGACGCTGCTTCCGCCCCAGGAAGGTTACGATGACCGCAACTGGCGCGATCCCTTTGTGCTTTGGGATGAGGAGAACGAAGAGTACATGCTCATCCTCGGCACGCGCGTGGGCGAGGACAAGCGTCTGATGACCGGGCGTCTGGTCAAGTTCACCTCCAAGGACCTGGATACCTGGGAGTTCCAGGGCGACTGGTGGAATCCGGGCCTTTACACCATGTTCGAGATGCCTGATCTCTTTAAGATGGGCGACTGGTGGTATCTGGTGTTCTCCGAGTACAGTGATGGCAACAAGACCCGTTACCGCATGTCTCGCTCCATCAACGGTCCTTGGATCACTCCTGCTGACGATTCATTCGATGGCCGCGCGTACTATGCCGCGCGTACCGCATTTGATGGCGAGCGCCGCGTTCTCTTTGGTTGGGTTCCTACGCGTGACGAGGGTGGCGATCCCAGCTCTTACCTGTGGGGTGGCACCTTTATGCCTCTCGAGATCGTTCAGCGTGCCGACGGAACGCTCGGCACCAAGCTCCCTGACAGCATGCTTGGCGCCTTTGGCGAGGCTAAGGCAGTCGAGGCCTTTGAGCTTTTCTGCGAGTCGGGCAAGGTCGAGCAGGTGCTCGCCGCGGATGCCGGTTCCACCTATATGCTCGATGCCGACATCGAGCTCGCCGGTGACGCTGCCGGCTTCTCGGTGAAGCTTGCCGAGGACGCCGAGTCCGGTCTTGCCTATGAGTTCCGCGCCAACCTGCGTGAGGGCAAGCTCGAGTTTACGGCTGCCCCCCAGTATCCATGGTTCCAGGTCAACAACATGGGCCTCGAGCGTCCGTTGTTCTTTAAGGGCGAGGGCACTCACCATGTGCGCCTGGTCGTTGACGACGATATTGCGACCATCTTTGTCGATGATGTTGCGCTCAACGCGCGCTTCTGCAATAAGCAGGGCCAGGGTGTGGCGCTGACGGTCACCGACGGTACGCTCAAGTGCGCAAATGCAACGATCGCGTCTCTGTAATGGCCGCAAAACGTCTTATGATTTCGTAAGGGAATGGAGAGGAACATGGACTACAAAGTAGTGTCTCAGCAAGTCGTCGATAACGTCGGCGGTCTGGAGAACATCGAGGGTGCCACGCATTGCGTTACGCGTCTGCGTCTGGTGCTCAAGGATACGAGCAAGTACAACAAGGCCGAGCTCGAAAACATCGATGGCGTCAAGGGCGTGCTGTACAACAGCGGCCAGCTCATGATTATCTTCGGTACCGGCACCGTCAACAAGGTCTACGATGAGTTTATGGCTCTGACGGGCGTTAAGGAGATCAGCGCTTCCGAGGTCAAGGGCGCCGAGGCGGACAAGAAGGGCAAGTTCTTCTCGGTCCTCAAGGTATTCTCGGACATCTTTATCCCCATCATTCCCGCCTTCGTCGGCGCTGCTATCATCATCGGCCTTAAGTCGCTGATCGTTGCCAACGGCCTCTTTGGCATGGAGGGCAGCCTCGCCGATCACAGCGAGTTCCTCAAGAACCTCGCAAGCTTCTTTGCCATTATCGCCACCACGTTCGACTACCTGCCTGTCCTGGTTATGTACAGCGCGGTCAAGCGTTTTGGCGGTAACCCGATCCTGGGCATCCTCGTCGGTATCGTCATGGTTCATCCGAGCCTTATGAACCGCAACGCGTTCGTTATGGACCCGACGGGTGCTGAGTATTGGAACTTTGGTCCGCTCTCCATTCCCATGGTTGCTTTCCAGGGCGGCGTGTTCCCTGCAATCCTGACTGCCTGGTTTATGGCCAAGGTCGAGAAGATTGCCCAGAAGTACATTCCCGAGGTCGTCTCGTTTGTCTTTGTCCCGACCGTTACCCTGATTCTTGCCAACGTCGCCCTGTTCACCGTGTTCGGCCCGCTCGGCAACCTGATTGGCGACGTCCTTGCCGGCGTAATCGATGTCCTGTACAACAGGATGGGCGTCTTTGGCGCCTTTGTCTTCGCCGCGTTCCTGCAGCCGCTCGTCGTTACCGGTACGCATCAGTTCATCCAGGGTATTGAGGCCAACCTCGTTGCCACGACCGGCTTCAACTACATCCAGGCTATCTGGTCGGTTTCCATCATCGCCCAGGGCGGCGGCGCCATCGGCATGTATCTCATTCACAAGAAGCACTCCAAAGAGCGCAACATCTGCATGTCGTCCTTTATCCCGACGCTGGTCGGCATCTCCGAGCCCGCAATCTTTGCTGCAAACATGCGCTACTCGATCATCCCGTTCGTCTGCGCTTGCATCGGTGCAGGCTGCGGCGGTGCCTTCGTGAAGCTCTTTGAGGTGCGCGCTATCGGTCAGGGTCTGACCGGTGTGCTTGGCCTGCTCATCGTTACGCCCGAGACGCTCGTGTGGTATGTGGCCGGCAATCTCATCGCCTTCATCGTGCCGATCGTCTTGATCTTTGCCTACAACAAGGCAAAGGGCGTGCCGACCACCGATGAAGAGGGCGCTGGCGCTGGCTTCGACGTTAGCTTCTAGTTGAGCCGTTCAGCGTAATCTGAGGATAAGTCCATTTGAGGAAGGGCGTTCGACTCGTGTGAGTCGAGCGTCCTTCCCTATAGACGAGAAAGCCAATGGCGATGTTTAATCAAAAAAATAAGGTGACGCGCACGGACTATGAGCAGTGGCGTGCCGGACAGGATGAGACGGCAGGTCGCATCGCGTCCGACCCCGATAGGCTCCTGTTCCATGTGGAGCCTGAGCTTGGCTGGCTCAACGACCCCAACGGTTTGGTGCAGATCGGTGATACGTATCACATCTATCACCAATACGATCCATTCGATGCTGCGCATGGCGGTCCAGTGCTTTGGAATCATCTGACGACAAAGGATTTTGTGACGTACGAGAATCGCGGCCCTGTGCTGTTCCCCGATTCTAATTTGGATGCGAGTGGAGCGTATTCTGGTTCTGCCTTTGTACACGACGGCAAGATTCACTACTTCTATACCGGCAACGTCAAGCATTTTGACCGCGATGATTACGACTACGTGTTGACGGGCCGTGAGCAAAACCAGATTCATATGGTTACCGAGAACCCCGACGAATTGGGCGAGAAGCACATAGCTGTTGGGCCGGTCGATTACCCCGACGATATCGGTACGCACGTGCGTGACCCCAAAATCCTTGAACACGATGGTATCTACTACATGGTTCTGGGCGCTCGTACGAAAGACGACTGCGGCTGCGTGCTTGTCTATACCTCGAGCGATCTAGAGGACTGGAGCTATACGACGCGCATTGAGTTGGGCGAGAAGTTTGGTTTTATGTGGGAGTGCCCTGATCTATTTGAGCTTGATGGCGAGCTAATTCTCGTTTGCTGTCCGCAGGGCGTGCCCGCCGATGGTTGGCGTTACCGCAATCCGCACCAGTGCGTGTGGTTCTCCATCGAGGCCGATTGGGAGGCGCCGAGCTTTAAGATCACCGGGCAGGGCATGCCCCCGATGGTCGATGCCGGCTTTGATTTCTACGCACCGCAGTCCTTTGAGGATGCTGCGGGTCGGCGTTTGATGATCGGGTGGTCTGGTTGCCCCGACGCGACGGCAGAAAACCCGACGGTGGCACGCGGGTGGCAGTGCGCGTTGACGGTGCCGCGAGAGCTGAGCATACGCGATGGTAAGCTCTGTCAGCAGCCGGCGCACGAGATTGAGAAGATGCGCGGCGACTGCGTTCGCGCGACAGGCGGTGAAACCGTTGAGGAGCCGGGCCGCCTGTTTGATCTCGTGGTTTCCTGTGAGGGCGCCAAGATGGTCGAGCTCGAAATCCGCAAGGGTGTCTTTGTGCGTTATATGGACGGGATGCTTACCCTCGATATGGGTGACGAAGGCTATGGGCGCGACCAGAGGTCGATTGAGCTCGGCGAGCTTCGCGACCTACGCGTGCTTTCGGACACTACGATGGTCGAGATTTTTGCAAATGGCGGCGAGGCGGCACTTACGAGCCGTACCTATTCGCCGGCGGTTCCGGCGATGGAGCTGCACGCCGAGGGTGCGGCATCGATGAATTTCTACCGCCTCGTGCATTAACCGTGCGTGGAGCACGATTGGATTTGCTGGACGGAATGTGTCGCAGTTGTCGCGGCCAACTACCGCTTACCGCATATAGCGACCGTTTGCGGAATAAGTAACCCTCCTTAATAAACCGTGTGGAATCCTAGATAAGCACGGAGTTTTCCAGGGAGACGCTGTCCTTTGTTGTGTGCAAGGGGCGGCGTCTCTTTGGCGCTTGGACGCCGTTGTGCAACAGTGCGGCGGCGCGTGCCATGTATTGAAAAGCCAATGTCGAGATGGGTCGTGATAATAATGGGCAAGTACGTAATCGTGGTTGAGTCTGGGTCGGATGTGACGCCGGAGCTCTGCGAACGCTATGGCATCGTGCGTGTGCCCATGCATGTTACGATTGCTGACGAGACCGTTGAGGATGGTTCGATCGATCCGCTCGAGATTTATTCGCGCTGCAACGAGTTTGGCGTGATGCCCAGGACCAGCGGTTGCGCGCCGGCAGATTTCTCCCGCGTGTACGACCGCATCCATGCCGAGCAGCCCGACGCGACCATCCTGCATCTTGCGTACTCCGAAGTCACGACCTGCTCACATCAGTCCTCCAAGATTGCAGCTAAGGGGCGCGACTACGTGTTCTCCATGGACACGCGTTTTGTTTCGGTTGGCCAGTCGCTCGTTGTCGTCGAGACCGCCAAATACATCGAGGCTCACCCCGATGCCACCGTCGACGAGATCTTCGCCTTCACGAACTCCGTCATGGACCGTGTGCTGCTGGGCTTTGTTCCTACCGACCTAGCCTTCCTTAAGGCAGGCGGTCGTCTGTCCAACGTGGCATTCCTTGGCGCCCATCTGCTCAAGATTAAGCCCTGCATTGAGGTGACAGGCGGCAAGTTCGTGGCGACCAAGAAGTTCCGCGGCTCTATGCTCAAGTGCGCCCGCGCCTTTATTGACCACATGGTTGCGAAGGGCGAGATTGACTACTCGCACATTGGCCTGGCGTATTCGGTGGGCCTTTCCCGGGAGCTGCGCGATGACATGGAAGTCTATGCGCATGACCTGGGCTTTAAGGACGTTACCTGGACTCAGGTCGGCGGCGTCATCTCGAGCCATTGCGGCCCGACCGCCTTCGGTGCGGTGCTCACGCTTAAGGCGTAAAGGCCGCAGGCGAGCGTTCTTCAGCCTGACATCTCGACGTAGCCCCCAGCCATGGTGATGGGGGATAGATTAAAACGTGCCGTTCTAGTCTGAGACGTTTAAACGCAAACGCATGGGCTAGAATGGCTCTGGCATTTTAATTGGTTGCATCCAAGGAGAGGCAAGGTAGCGCGAATGGCAGAAATGACGCTCGAGGGTGTGGACGCTCGTCCCGAGGACTCCACGTTTGCCCTGGGCCGAGTACATTCGATTGAAACGATGGGTACGGTCGACGGACCCGGCATCCGCTTTGTGGTGTTTGTTCAGGGCTGTCCCATGCGCTGCGCGTATTGCCACAATCCCGATACCTGGTCGGTCAACGGCGGCACCATGGTGACCGTCGAACACCTGATGGATGAGTTCCAGAGTAACCATGAGTTTTACCGCAGCGGCGGCATTACCGTTTCGGGCGGCGAGCCGCTCCTGCAGCCCGAGTTTTTGGCCGACCTGTTCCGTGCAATGCACAACAACCCCGATGGCCGTGTACATACCTGCCTAGATAGCTGTGGCTATGCATTTGACCCCAACCACCCCGAGAAGTTCGATGCCGTGCTCAACGAGACCGACATGGTACTGCTCGATATTAAGCATGCCGACCCAGTCGAGCATAAAAAGCTGACCGGTTGCGATCCCGCACGCATCTTGGCGTTCGGCGATGAGCTTGCACGTCGCAAGATCAAGGTCGTTATCCGCCACGTGGTGGTGCCGGGCATTACCGACACGGTGGAGGAGTGCGAGAAGCTCGGTCGCCTCATCGCTCCATGGCATAACGTGGTGGGCCTGGAAATGCTGCCGTATCACACGATGGGTGTCGTCAAGTACGAGCAACTGGGCATTCCCTATAAGCTCGAGGGCGTGCCCCAGATGGATACCGCGCGCATGCCCGAGCTGCGCAATGCCGTTATGGCCGGTATGAAAAAGCGCCGTGCGGAGCTCAAAAACGCTATCGGATAGCATGCCATTTTCGTTCCCCAAGGGCACTCATTGGGGACAGACTTAAATGAGTGCCCCTGGGCACCAAGTTGATTGCCAAAGAGCCCCGTCAAGTTGCGGTGGAATAGTTCTTGTTTTTCGGCTTATGCCGCCCAAACAGGAACTATTTCACCGCAACTGCGTTTTGGGTAGAGATGTGCAACAGAATTGGCAAAAATGCATAGAAACGCTTGTGGTTTCTTTAAAGACACCTTAAACGCCGCTGAATATCTTTGGAAAGAATTGCCTGCTCGGTATAATGCTGCTCGTATATAAACGGTGGCAGTCAGGAGACCACGTGCGAAACATCGCATCGCGGGACGAGTATGTGCCGCAGCATGGCAGCAGATATAAGACGAAGGGCACGTCTTTGCGTGGCCTTGCCGGCGCTCGCATCCGCGTGAGGAAGATTGCCGCCATTGGGATGCTAACGTCGGCGGTTATTATCCTCGGAATTACCGTTAAAACCTACGCCTCGGAGCGAACGGGGCGCCCAGATGCGTCAACGGTACAGCTGCAAAACGAGAAGGTTTCAAAGTCCAAAGCGTCGGCAGATCAAGCTCTGTCGACGGCAGATCTCAAGACGAGACTTTCGAAGGCGGACTTCAACGATATCCCTTCGGGTGATACCGTTCGGACCTTCTCGTTGGTGGATAACAAGACTCCTGCCTTGGAGGATGAGAGCCTTGCCCAGCTCCAGGATGCCCTGTGTCGGGCGCAGGAGCTGGGCGACGTGGGTGTAGTGTTCTACGACCTATCGAGCGGTAGGGGCGTGACGTATAACGCCGATGTCGAGGTGTATGGAGCGAGCAGCTACAAAGCGCTGTATGCGCTCTATATTTGCGAGACGTTGGTCGAATCGGGGCAGGTGTCGCTCGATGGGCCTTTAGCCACGTATGGTGGTTACAGCATGGGCTGGCAGACGGTGCGCGACCTTATCGAGAATGCCGTCGTCAACTCAGACAACGATTCGTTTATCGCGTTACGCGCGGCGTTTGACCATGATGGCTATGAGGATTGGATTGCCAATCTGGGTGTTGATGACGAAACGGCACTGAATCCGATGAGTGATTTTCCGACCTACTGCCCGCGCACTTCTGCGAGGTTATGGCGTGAGATGAGCGAGTATCTGAGCATGGATACCGAGACTTCACAGTGGTTGTCGGGCCTTCTGGCATCAACATCGCGCTCGTTTATTCGCGATGGCATTGCGGACGAGCAGGTTTTGGTGCGCAACAAGGCAGGCTGGATTAGCGAGGATGGTTACTACTCGACATGCGATGCGGGCCTTATCGACATCGATGGCCGTACCTATGTCATGAGCGTCATGACATCGATGCCGTGGAGCGACCGCTCGAGCGAGGTTGCGGCTGCGATTGCAAAGGCTCTGTTTGATACGCGAGCTGCGCTGGCTTAGCGTGTTCGTTTGGCGAGGTCAAACAAAATGCTGGTACCATACCTTGGTTGAGAATTTCGTATAGGTTTGGGGAATGGTATGGCTACCATCGCGATTATCGGTGCGCTCGAAAAAGAGATCATGCAGATTAAGGAAGAGCTGAGCGACGTTTGCGAGGCACGGGAGGCAGGCTTGACCGTTGTGAGCGGTGAGCTCGACGGCCTGACAGTTGTCGCCACAACGGCGGGCATGGGCACGGTGAACGCCGCTGCTGCAACACAGCACCTCATTAGCAAGTATGCTCCGCAGGCTGTTGTGTTTTCGGGCATTGCGGGCGGTTTGAACCCCAAGCTCCATATCGACGACGTGGTCATTGGCAAACGCCTGCGCTATCTGGATACCGATACCGCGCTTATCGCCGAGTCCGCACCGGGGCTCGAGGAGTTTGGCTCGACACCCGCGCTGGTCGATATTGCCGTCGACGTGCTTGCTGAGCGTGGGTTCGTTGATGCTTCAACAAATGCAGTCGCTTCGAACGAGGGCACCAAGCAGTTCCTGGTCGGCACGATTGCCACGGGTAACCGCTTTGTGACGGGCGCCGCCATGCGCAACGACGCTATCGAGGCGACGCATGCCGATTGTGTCGGCATGGAGGGCGCGGCAATTGCCCATGTCGCAACCAAAAATGGTGTCGATTGCCTGGTGTTGCGCGCTATCAGCGATAATTGTGACGAGGCGTACGATGCAATTTGCGACCGAGAGTTCGATCTGTTCGAGTACGCGCGTGTCGCAAGTGACATCACACTCGATATCGTCCGCCGCATTGCCGCTGCGCAATAGCGCGTCTATTTGTAAGAACCTACGACCAAGGAGTGTCCATGGCCGATTCCATTAACTACCAGCTTGCCAAGTTCGTCGCCAGCTACGGCAAGGTTTCGCAGATTCCCGAGTCCACCTGCCCCGAGGTGAGCTTTGTCGGCCGTTCCAACGTGGGCAAGTCGTCGATTATGAACAAGCTCTTTGGCCGCAAGAACCTGGTCAAGGTTTCCAGTACGCCGGGCAAGACGAGCAACATCAACTTCTTTGAGGCCGACGATGTACACTTTGTGGACCTGCCGGGTTACGGTTTCGCCCGTCGCTCCAAGGCCGAGCGCGACCGCTGGGCCGAGCTTATCGGCGACTTTTTCGACTCCGAGCGCAGCTTTAACTTGGTCGTCTCGCTGGTGGACATTCGTCACGACCCCAGCAAGCTCGACCACGACATGATCGACTACCTACAGGGCAACGAGTTCAACTTTATCGTCTGCCTCACCAAGGCCGACAAACTCAGCCGCACCCAGCAGGCCCGCCAAGCAGCAGCCATCAAAAAGCAGCTCAACGTCCCGGCCGAGAATGTAATCATCACGAGCTCCCAGACCGGCGTGGGTATCGACGAACTAAAAAAGCGCATCGCCGAGGCCTGCCTCTAGTCAGGGTTAAACCGTCAAAAGCCCCCGTTCATATCACCCCAGTGATAGTTATTGGTAAACTATCACTGGGGTGATATTTTTTAGGAGGTCGATATGGAGCTTTGGCACGGGTCGGAGGTTGTTGTCGAGCATCCATCGTTGGATAAATGCAGGCAATTCAATGACTATGGGCGCGGGTTTTATTGCACACCGCATGAGGAAATGGCAATGGAGTGGGCATGTCGGACCGAGTCTGATGGCATTGCCAATCGATATGAGCTTGATTTAGATGGCCTTGCGATTTTGGATTTGGAATCAGGTGAGTTCTCGATTCTCAACTGGCTTGCAATTCTGGCGAATAACAGAGAGTTCAATGTTTCAACGCCAGTAGCACGCGAGGGGCTTCGTTATCTGCTGGATAACTGCCTGATTGATATTTCTCCCTATGACGTTATTCGAGGCTATCGTGCAGACGATTCCTATTTCTCGTTTGCAAGACAGTTTGTCAACGGCATGATCTCGCTCAGGCAATTGCAGCGCATTATGTTTTTGGGGGATTTGGGCATTCAATATGCGCTTATGAGTGAGCGTGCGTTCTCGGCGATTAAGTTCCGCGATTGGAAGCAGGCTTCGGGAGCTGAGTTTTATCCCAAACGATTTGAGCGAGAACAGAACGCTCGACGAAAGTACCTGGATACGGTAAACGGATTTGACTCTGATGGTGTCGACATTAGGGATTTGATGGCAGGGAGGGTTGATTTAAATGATCCAAGAGTTAACGGATCGTGGGCCGAGTAGGACATATCCCGTCTATTACCTTGAGGACGCAATGAACAACCTCGGGGATTGCTTCGACTATGCCGTTAACGATTACGGAGCAGAAGGATCGGAAGTTGCTGAACTCTTTTGCCTGAGCGGCGTAGCTCGCGAGTTCGAACACGGCAACGCATGGGTAGTGTCGGGAAAGTCGGGCGTTGAACTATTTGCGCTCATCTCCGAAAGATCTGGTTACCAAACAGGGTCGATGCCAGATCGGACCTACCGATTTGAGAAGACACCAGAATATTGGACGGGCTGGATACTGGCATATTTGCAGTGGCGCCTAGGGGGATCGTTCGAAGATCTGCTTCATGTTGTTCCATTTGATGCGCT
Source organism: uncultured Collinsella sp. (assembly GCA_900552385.1). Lineage (GTDB taxonomy): Bacteria > Actinomycetota > Coriobacteriia > Coriobacteriales > Coriobacteriaceae > Collinsella. The sequence goes on from URZI01000002.1 coordinate 111,309, forward strand.
GCGAAACCTGTACTACCCCTGGCATGAGGCCTCGGAGGAGCGCGTGGCGCGCCTTGTCTGTGATATGGCGAAGAAGGCGCCGCGTCAGACTAAACTGGCGCTAGCAAGAAAGAGGATTAAAAAAACCCAACAAGACCTGGCATACGAATCGGGTGTATCGCTCCGTTCAATCCAAATGTACGAACAGCGCCAGCGAAACATCAACGAAGCCTCGGTAACGACAGTGAGGGATATTGCAAAAGTCCTACACTGCAACATCGAAGACCTCCTAGAACCAGTCTTCGAATACAAAGAAACAAGCGCAGCGTAAACCAAGCGCACAGGCGAAGCCTGTCACTAGTAAGTGCCCCTACCTAGCAAGAGCCCCTACCAATAAAAAGCAACTATCAGCCCGGCGCTTTTACAAAGCGTAGGTCCCTGTAGCCGCCGTCAGCGAAGCTAACGTAGGGGAGGCCAGGGGCTTTGCCCCCAAATCTTTCCGCAGGACGGCAGGACCCCCGCCGCACGAAGTGCGCAGCGGGGGTCCTGCCATGTCCGAGGACGATTTGGGGGCAAAGCCCCTGGCCTCCCCGGCGAGTATACGGGACGGCGACTACAGGTATTCGATCTGGGCGCCTTCCGTGTCGCACGTCAGAATATGCGTGTCGCACTTGGGGAACTGCTCGCGCAGCTTGACCTGCAGGAACTTTGCCACGATGGTATCGTCGGTCACAGCCATAAGGGTCGAGCCCGAACCGCTGATCCAGATGGTCTTGGCACCGCCGTTAAGGCAGGTGTCGCGCACAGCGTTGTAGTCGGGAATCAGACGGCGACGATAGGGTTCCTGGATGCGGTCGTCGTTGGCGGCGGCAATCAGGTCAAGGTCGCCAGTCTCCAGGCCGCGCGTCATGCCGGCGATGCGGCCCATTTGCCATACGGCGGTGGAGAGTGGAATCTCCTGCGGCACAACCTTGCGCGCCTCGCTCGTATGCACCTCGTAGGGCGGAATCACGGTAATAAAACGCAAGCGATCGCTCACCTCGTAGCGCAGGCACTGGGGGAGCGAATCAGTCGGCGTAAAGGAGCAAACGGCACCGCCCAGGATAGCGGGGGCGACGTTATCGGGATGGCCCTCGACCTCGGTGGCGATGCGGACGAGCTCGGCGCGGTCGACGGTATGGCCCGTCAACGCGGCGGCAGCCATGATGCCGGCGACGACGCAGGTGGAGCTGGAACCCAGGCCGCGGGCGACGGGCACGTCGGTCTGAATGTCGATGGCAACGGGAAAAGCCGGCTCGCCCCAGGCGGCCAGAGCATCGACAAAGCTTACATAGACCAGGTTATTCTCGTTTTGGAACTCCTCGGGGCAGCCCGTGATGGTGAGCTTGTCGGCGCGCTCAAAGGTAAAGTGCGAGTAGAGGCTGACGGCCATGCCGAGGGTGTCGTAGCCGATGCCTAGGTTGGCGCTGGTTGCTGGGACGGTGATTTTGATCATGGGAATCTCCTGGGCGGTCTGCCTGTTTAGTTCGCTGCTCGGGCAGTCCTGGCTCGCTCGGAAAGCACATTAAGTGCTTTCCGGCTCGTGCGGAACTCGCGACGAACTAAACAGGCAGACCCGCTCGCATGCTCGTCATCATCCCGAAAGCTAAATAAAAAGAATGTGCGCCGGCTTGCGCCGGCGCTTAATAAGGGGTTTAGTTGGTTGCCATCTTTTTTGCAGCCTGCTCTACGTAGCTGGCCATCTCATCGACGTCGCAGACGTCTTCGAAGCGGACGGGCTTGGACTCGAGTTCGGCGAGCTGGGTCGGGGCGACCGTATTGGTTGCCTGCTCGAGCACGCGCATGGCCTCAAAGTCGTCTTCGGGAACGTTAAGCCCCAGAGCGTCGCAGCAGGCGCGCGGGAACTTGTAGGGGCTGGCGGTCGAAAGCAGCACACGGGCCTTGGCGCCCTCGGCGGGAGCGACCTTTTCAAAGACGTGATAGCCGCAAGCGGTGTGCGGGTCGATCACATAGCCGTTTGCACCCCAGCAGCTCTTGATGGCAGCGCGGACCTCGTCTTCGCTGGCCCAACCGCAACCAAAGACGTTCTGAATCTTTGCCAGCAGGTCGGCGGGAATTTCGTAGCGACCAGTCTGTGCCAGCTGCTCCATAAGGCCGGCAACGAGCTCACAGTCGCCATCGGACAGGAAGTACAGCATGCGCTCCAGGTTAGAGCTGATGAGGATGTCCATCGACGGCGAGATGGTCGTGAAGAACGGACGGTTGCGGTCGTAGACGCCGGTGGTCAGGAAGTCGGCGAGCACGTTGTTCTTGTCGCTGGCCACGACGAGTTTGGCGACGGGCAGACCCATGCGCTTGGCATAGTAGCCGGCCAGGATGTCGCCAAAGTTGCCGGTCGGTACGCAGAACTCCACGGCGTCGCCGGCCTCGATGGCGCCGGCGCGCAACAGCTGCGCATAGGCGGCAAAGTAGTAGACGACCTGCGGCACCAGACGGCCGACGTTGATGGAGTTGGCGCTCGAAAGCACCGTGCCGGCGGCCTCAAGACGCTCGGCAAGCTCCTTATCGGCAAAGATGCGCTTGACGGCACTCTGGGCATCGTCAAAGTTGCCGCGGATGCCGCAGACGGCGACGTTATCGCCCTCCTGCGTGGACATCTGCAGGTTCTGGACGCGGCTGACCTTGCCCTCGGGATAAAAGACGGTGATGCCCGTGCCCGGAGCGTCGGCAAAACCGGCGAGCGCGGCCTTGCCCGTGTCGCCCGACGTGGCGGTGACGATCATGATGCGCTCGGCGCCGCCGTCCTTGGCGGAAGTGCGGGCCATCAGACGGGGGAGCATCTGCAGGGCGACATCCTTGAAGGCGCTTGTGGGGCCGCCAAAGAGCTCCATCACATAGGTCTGAGGGGCGTCAGCGCCCGGCGCTGCGTCGAGTTTGACGAGCGGCGTAACCTCTTCACTCGCGAACGTGCCGCGGTATGCCTCGTCGACACACGCCGAAATTTCTTCGGCCGTGTAATCATTCAGTAACATTCCCAACACATCTTGAGCGATTTCAAAGTACGATTTAGCTGCAAGCGAGCTGATATCGACCTGCTGGGTGCCGAGCTCGTCCGAGACAAACAAACCCCCGTCGGGAGCGATGCCGGTGCGGATTGCCACCTTACTTGAGCACGATAAAGTGCGTCCTCGTGTACTATGATAAGTTCCCATATAACACTGCTCCTCGGATGCCTTGGTCCCAATCGGTGAAACCATGGTATCAGAGCGCGCAAAATAGGTTCGCAGAGGCTTTTTAGAAAGGTAACCTCCAGCCCATGATTAAGATTGCCAAGTTTGGCGGCTCGTCGGTCGCCGACGCCGAACACTTCAAGAAGATCAAGGCCATCGTCGATGCCGATCCGGCTCGCCGTTTTGTGGTGGTTTCCGCCTGCGGTCGCCGTTTTAAGGGTGACACCAAGGTGACCGACCTGCTCTATCTGGTTAACGCGCACGTTAAGTACCACGTGTCGTGTGAGGAGCTGCTTGAGGACATTGGCCAGCGCTATTTTGATATCGCTGACGAGCTGGAGCTCACCTATCCCATCCGTGAGGAGTTCGCGGCCTTTGCCGAGCGCGCCCGCTCGGGCGGCTACTCCACCGAGGAGCTTGTGAGCCGTGGCGAGTACTTTACCGCCCGCCTGATGGCCGAGTACCTGGGCCTACCGTTCTTGGACGCCGCGACGGTTGTGGCGTTCCATCACGACGGTACGCTCAGCATGAATCGCACCTCCGAGCTGGTGCAGGAGTACGGCCAGCAGGGCGGCTTTGTTATGCCCGGTTTCTACGGCGCGACGCGTGAGGGCCAGATCAAGCTGCTCGACCGTGGCGGCGGCGATATTTCCGGCTCAATCCTGGCCAAGTGCCTGGGCGCCGACCTGTACGAGAACTGGACCGACGTTTCTGGCTTCTATTCTGCCGATCCTCGCATTGTTCCCGAGGCTCAGCCCATTGCGCGCGTTACCTACGAGGAGCTGCGCGAGCTTTCGTACATGGGTGCGAGCGTTCTGCACGAGGAAGCTGTGTTCCCCGTGCGCGAGGCTGGTATTCCGCTGGTCATCAAGAACACCAATGCGCCGCAGGACCCCGGCACTATCATTAGCGAGACGGCTGATGAGGGCGAGGCGGAGCCCATCATTACCGGTGTGACCGGCAAGCGCGGTTTTGTCGCCATCAACGTTGCCCGCGACCGCACCAAACCCCGTGTCGGTTTTATGCGCCGCGCGCTTTCGGTCTTCGAGCGCTATGACGTTTCCGTCGAGCACATGCCCACCGGTGTCGACCGCTTTGGCGCCGTGGTGCAGGAGCAGGATGTGCACGACTCGCTGTACTCGCTCGTGGGCGACATTCAGCAGGAGGTCGAGCCGCTTGAGATCGAGGTCGTTGAGGGTCTGGCGCTCATCGCGACCGTTGGCCGCAACCTGCGTGGTCGTGCCGGCATCTCGGGCCACCTGTTTGGCATGCTTGGTCAGGCCGGCGTGAGCGTGCGCATGATTTCACAGAGCTGCGACGAGATCAACATCATCATCGGCGTGGAGGAGAAGGACTTTGACCTGGCGATTCAGACCATTTACCGTGCCTTCTCCGACGAGAACGGCATTGTGAAGGTCTCCGACCTGGAGGCCCCCGCGCCGGTCGATCCCGCCCTGGCCGCACTCCACAAGTAGTTTCCATACCGGTAGATTTTTGGGATGTCCCAAAAATCTACCGCCGGGCGTTTCGTTTCGGTTTCGTTTCGACGGGGCGGGTTTCGTGCCCGCCCCGTTCTTGTATACACTGGCAACAATAATCGGCCTGCTTGGCGTGCGGGCGATAGCCACAACCTTTAAAGGGGGAAGCATGAAACAGTACACGGTTGCTATTTTGGGCGCGACGGGAGCCGTGGGCACCCAGATGCTCGAGTGCCTCAACGAGCAGGAGTTTCCGGTCGGTAAGCTCAAGCTGCTGGCGAGCGCGCGCTCTGCGGGCAAGACCGTCGAGTTCCGCGGCGAGCAGATCGTGATCGAAGAGGCTTGCCCCGAGGCCTTTGAGGGCTGCGACATTGTGCTTGGCGCCGCTGGCGACGACATCGCCAAGGAGCTGCTGCCCGAGGCCGTCAAGCGCGGCGCCGTCGTAGTCGACAACAGCCATGCCTTCCGCATGGATCCCGAGGTGCCGCTGGTCGTGCCCGAGATCAATGCCGACGATATCAAGTGGCATCACGGCCTTATCGCCAACCCCAACTGCGCGACCATCATCGGCTTGGTTCCCACGTGGCCCCTGCATCAGCTCGCCGGCGTGAAGCGTATGATCGTCTCGACGTACCAGGCGGCTTCGGGCGCTGGCGCTCCCGGTATGGCCGAGCTCGAGGCTCAGCTGGCCGCCCTGGGTCGTGGCGAGGAGATTCCCGAGCCGCGCGCTTTTGCCGCCCAGCTGGCGAGCAACCTGATTCCGCAGATTGGTGGCGTCAAGGAGGAGGGCTTTACCTCCGAGGAGATGAAGCTGCAAAACGAGGGCCGCAAGATCATGCACCTGCCCGAGCTGCGCGTGAACTGCACCTGCGTGCGCGTGCCCGTGCTGCGCTCGCACTCCGAGAGCATTACGCTCGAGTTTGAACGCGATATCACGGTGGAAGAGGCCCGTGCCGCGCTGGCTGCCGCTCCGGGCGTGAAGCTGGTTGACGACATGAGCGCCGAGGATGCGCACGATCGCTTCCCCATGCCGATGGATACGTCCGACCAGGACCTGATCTGGGTCGGCCGCGTGCGCCGCGACATCTCGAACCCCGAGGCTGCGCGCGGCATCACCTTCTGGTGCTGCGGCGACCAAATCCGTAAGGGCGCGGCAACCAACGCCGTCCAGATCGCTAAGCTGCTCTGCGAGTAAGTTGACCTGTCCGGCGGGGGCCGGGCTTAGTTTTCAGAACGTCCTCGACCATGTGTGGCGCCTTGTCCTGCTCCTTCGGAGCCGCGGACAAGGCGCCACACTGGTCTGCGGAGTGTTCTGAAAACTAAGCCCGGCCCCCGCCTGCGGTGACGCTGTTGCGAGCGGTCTGCAATGGGGTCGTTGTTGGTTGGGGCCGCTGGACTGATGTGGGGGCGCGTGGTTGTTGCGGGCCCTGGTCCCGGCGGCGGCCTCGGCGCTTCGCGCCTGCCGCCTTGGGGGACTGCGGAGCGCGGCCGGCAGCTGCGGCGCGCTGCGCCTGCTGCCTGCGGGGACTCTGGGGTCGTGCGGCAGCTGCGGCGCATTCGCGCCTGCTGCCTGAGGTGGCTTTGGGGTTGGTGCGGATCGGGGTCTAATACTTTTCCGAGAAGTGAACGACCTTATTTTGACCCCCGAAGCAATGGCATATTTTGACCGCTATTTCCTGCGGTTTTGTTGTGCGAATCCTGCGGTTTTGCGGTCTAAAGGTGTGGATGCTCCGGGGCTTCGTTTTTACTCGTTCACTTCTCGGGAAAGTATTAGAGCTCAGCTGATGGAGGTACCGCTCTGGCGTCTAAGCCCCGCGTCTTCTTCGCTTGATTGGGGAAAGCGGCCTCGCTTAAGCAATTGCGAGCCCGCCCAGACGTATCTGCGGGGTTGTCTGCACAATTCGCGGTATTATGTTTGCGAAGTTTTGAAAGGAGCCGCTGGTGGTCACGACGACGTTTGCTTCGCCTTTGGGCGAAATCCTGCTTGCCGCTGATGGCCGCGGTTTGACAGGGCTTTGGTTTGAGGGGCAGGAGCACTTTGGCTCCACGCTGCTCAAAGAGGATGCTGAGCATGTCGAGGGTGCTGATGCGGCTTCTGGTACTGGTGGGATGTCTTCGGTGAATCCCGCAAATGGTGCGGCCTCCTCGGTACTTGAGCGTTCTTGGGCTTGGCTGAATGCTTATTTTGCAGGGCAGGAGCCTCGGTATACGCCGCCGTTACATATGATCGGTACGGCGTTTCAGCGTGAAGTTTGGTTTGAGCTGCTTTCTATTCCGCGTGGCGAGGTCGCCACGTATGGCGAGATCGCAGCTCGCGTCGCCGCCCGCCATCGGGCGCCGGGGAACGAGGATCCCGTTGTGTCTCCTCGTGCGGTGGGGGCCGCGGTCGCACGTAATCCTGTTTCGATTATCGTGCCGTGCCATCGCGTGGTGGCGGCCGACGGATCGCTCAACGGATATGCCGGCGGCCTCGACCGTAAGGAGTGGCTGCTCCGGCTTGAGGGCGCGTACGAGGAGTAGCGTTCGAGTGCTTTGCCTGTAGTAGCCGACTTCGATCAAAGCTCGCTCGAGTTCGCTTTGATCAGAGCGCTTAAGACTCTTGTTTTCTGTCAATAGTGCCATCTGTTCGTTGATGGATATCCACGACTTCTGGTATTTCATTTAAGCCTCTTGATATAAAAAGAGCTGGAGTTGCGCATCGTTGAGAGGCTTTCCAGCTTTAGTAACACAAGATTATAAGATACGATGACCTGCGTCAAGGAAGCTGCCGGATGACCTTGGAGTGGCTGGTTGACAGGTCTAAAACCTGGCGCGTGAAATGACGCTCCGCGCTATTCAGCGCGCTTGATAGGATGACGAATCACAGTCTTAAGTTTCTCCGGTGCACATTTGCGTGGATCGGAGAGATAGATTTCGTGATGTAAACGGGAGTCTGAGAAGTCGGGGACATAGCCCTGCTCGGTCGTGTATTCATGCATAGCGTCTACGGTCGCCGGTTCGTTGTCGTAGGGCCCGGTGTGCATGCATTGAACGCAGAGACCCTCGTCAACTTTAAGCAGCTCGACGGCAGAAAAGTCCAGTTTCTTTTTGGTCGTGGCTTCTGCGACTGCCCAGTCAAAGTCATCTCGGCTGACGAAATCGGGCAGGCGGATGCACGAGATAAAGTTGAAATCGTCCTTGCGTACATAATCGATGTCGCCGCTCGGGGAGTCTTGCCACCAGAACCCCTCGAGCGGCGGTACCACAAAGTCGAAATAGCCCTCGATACTCCTTGAGCCTTTCTTCGACATCTTGATGGTATAGGCGATGCCGTAAAGCAGCGGCAGGGCGTTTTGATACTCGCCACCTTCGGTATTTGGGTCGCCCTTTCCGCGAACGGCAACGTAGCTCATAGGCGGGACGGTTACGATACTCGGCTTGCTTGCGGGTTTGTAGAGCTCCTTGCATTCCTTCTTAAAGTCGAACGCCATGTTGGCCGCCTTTCTGCGTATTGGCCTGCTTAGATAGCGGAATCATATCATAGAAACGAACAGCTGTTCGAATGATTTGGCTGACAGATAGAGATGCGTTCGTTGTGTTTGGCGGTCGGCCTGACCCTGTCGATGATTTCCCTACCTTCCCGGCGCCTCATCTATAGCTGCCGTTTCCCCATATAAAACCTGCCAAAATGAACCTGTCCCTTTTTGGTCGGTGCGAAATGGGTAATACTAAAGAGTTATCCGACCAGATGGGAACCGATCGATGGCCTATATCGAATTCAAAGACGTCATCAAAGCATACGGCGAGGGCGATGCCCGCATCCACGCGCTCGACGGCGCGAGCTTTACGGTCGAGCGCGGCGAGCTCGCCATTATCCTGGGTGCCTCGGGTGCCGGCAAGACCACGGCGCTCAACATTCTGGGCGGCATGGATACGGCGACCTCCGGCACCGTGACGGTGGACGGGCGCGATGTGAGCTCCGCTAACGAGGCGCAGCTCGTGGAATACCGCCGCGCTGACGTCGGCTTTGTCTTCCAGTTCTACAATCTGGTCCCCAACCTGACGGCGCTTGAGAACGTCGAACTAGCGGCACAGATCTGCCCCGATTCGCTCGATGCCGAGCAAACGCTTCGTCAGGTTGGTCTGGGCGACCGACTCGCTAACTTTCCGGCGCAGCTTTCGGGCGGCGAGCAACAGCGCGTGTCCATCGCCCGCGCGCTGGCCAAGAACCCCAAGCTACTTTTGTGCGACGAGCCCACGGGTGCACTCGACTACAAAACCGGCAAGCAGATCTTGCAACTGTTGCAGGACACTTGCCGCAAGCAGGGCATTACGGTCATCATCATCACCCACAACTCCGCGCTGGCGCCCATGGCCGATCGCCTGATCCGCTTTAAGAACGGTCGCGTGGAGAGCGAGACGGTCCAGCAAAATCCCGTGCCTATCGAGACGATCGAGTGGTAGCGCCCATGGACCAAGACCGCCAAAACAGACAAAACCACGATACGGAGCACGCGGGTCGCGACCGGGAGTTCGCGACCTACCGCACCGCTCAAAGCTCAAACGATATGGTGCCGACGGTTTTTCGCCGTGGCATCTACCGCACAATCCGAGGCAGTCTTAAGCGCTTCTTGTCCATCGTGGTCATCACCGCGCTCGGCGTGAGCGTGATGTGCGGCCTTAAGGCGGGCTGCGAGGACCTGTGCGATTCGGTTGACGCCTATTCTGACCAGCAGAATGTCTATGACATTAACGTGCAGTCGACCTATGGCCTTACGCGCGACGATCTCGCGGCTATCCAAGAGGTCGACGGCGTCGAGACGGCCGAGGGCATCTACACCGAGACCGCCTACACCGCCGTGGGCACAACGCGCGAGCGCGTGGTCGTGCAAAGTCTCTCCAAGGAGAACATCGATCAGCCTGTGCTCGTGAACGGCGATTTGCCCGAGAGCGCCGATGAGGTCGCGGTGACTTCGAAGTTCCTGAAGGCTTCGGGCAAAAAACTCGGCGATACCGTGAGTTTTGCCGCCAATGACGCGAGCTCGTCGAACCAAAGTGCCAAGGATCAGTTTGCCGCGGGCGATTACACCATCACGGCCGAGGTCCTCGATCCTACCGACGTGAGCTCCGACTCGACAGTCAACGCCTTTCGCGCTGCTTCGGCGGCGGACTATAAGTTCTATGTGAGCGAGGATGCCGCGACATCTTCTTCCTACTCCGCGGTCCACGTGATCGTCGAGGGAGCCAAGAGCCTCAACTCCTATTCGGATGCCTACGCGGCAAAGATCAATGAGGTCAAGGGCAATATAGAGAAGATCCGCGAGGAGCGTGAGAAGGCGCGCGTCCAGGAGTTGACGGTTGACACGCCGACAAGCTTGGATACGGCCGAGCGTCAGGCCGCCATGCTCTTTGGGATCGAGCAGGATAACATCAACCGTATGGCCGAGGGCAGCGAGGAGCGCGTCCAGGCTCAGGCCGAGTTGGACCAGCGCCGCGCCGCCGCTGACCAGCATTTTGCCGATGCCCGCGCCGAGCTTTCCGATCTGGGTGAATGCACCTGGTACATTCAGGACCGCGGTAACATCGCAAGCTACTCGAGCGTCGAGAGCGATAGCTCTTCGATCGAGGCCATCGCCACGGTTTTCCCATTTATCTTCTTTGTCGTCGCCGTGCTCATCAGTCTTACCACCGCCACGCGCATGGTCGAGGAGGAGCGTACGCTTATTGGCCTGTACAAGGCGCTTGGCTATTCACGCGAGCGCATCCTGTCCAAATACGTGGACTATGCGCTGTGGGCATGTCTGATCGGCGGCGTGCTCGGCAACATCATCGGATTTGTGGGCCTGCCGCTGTTCCTGTTTACGGTGTTCGACGACATGTACTCGCTGCCCCAGATGCTGCTCTCGTACGACATCGTGTCCTCAATCGTCTCGGTGGCGCTGTTTGCCGTGGGCGTGGTGGGCGCTACGATTATCGCCTGCCGCCACGAGATGGCCGAGACCCCAGCCTCGCTCATGCGTCCCAAGGCCCCACGCGCCGGCTCTCGCATCTTGCTTGAGCGCATCGGCTTTATCTGGCGCCGCATGGGCTTTTTGAACAAGGTGGCAGCACGTAACCTGTTCCGCTACAAAAAGCGCGCCTTTATGACCATCTTCGGTATCGCCGGCTGCACAGCGCTCGTGATCTGCGGAATGGGCATCCGCGATACGTCGGTGGCGCTTTCGCCCAAACAGTACGGGCATATCACGCGCTACGACCTGCTGGCGGTCGCCAATCCCGACGATTTTTCGCAGACGTGCGCGGCATTGGATGAGCGCAGCGCGGCCAATGATTCCAACGTGACCGTGACTTCGACGCTGCCAATTATGACCGACAACGTCACCTTTACATTTGGCGGTAAGAGCGAGACCGTGCAGCTGATCGTGGTGCCCGATGACCGCACGAGTGACTTGGGCGATTACGTGCGCCTGGAGGATGAGTCCAAAGAACCTCTGTCTTTGCGTGACGGAGACGTGTATCTGAGCAAAAGTTCACAGCTGGTGTTGGGGATTCAGCCGGGCGATACGGCTCACGTCCAGGATTCGTCGCTCAACGTCGCCAAGGTCAAGGTTAGCGACATTTCGCTCAACTATCTGGGCAACACGCTTTACATGACGCAGAGTACCTATGAGCAAGTTTTTGGTCGCAGTGCTCGACTCAACGGCGTCTTTGTGCTGCTTAAGGGTTCGTCCGCCGACCAGATTGCGTTTAGCAAGAAGCTTAAGAGCGACGGTTGGCTTACCATCTCGAGCACGGCCGAACATTGGCAGAACTACGAGGCGAACTTTGCGATTATCAATTCCGTGGTGGTGCTCGTGACCTTTATGGCGGCGTGCCTGTCGTTTGTGGTGGTGTTTACGCTGTCCAACACCAACATTTCGGAGCGCGAGCGCGAACTGGCAACCATTAAGGTGCTGGGCTTCCGTCGCGGCGAGGTGCACCACTACGTCAACAAGGAGACGTTGATCCTCACGGCGATTGGTGCCGCGCTGGGTGTTCCGCTGGGCGGTGCACTGGCCGAGAGTTTTACGTACATTTTGCAGATGCCGTCGCTGTACTTTGACGTTGAAGTCGAGCCGCTGAGCTATGTGCTTGCCGTGGTGCTGTCCTTCGGCTTTACGTTTATCGTCAACCTCGCCACCAACCGAACTCTCAATAAGATCGACATGGTCGGCGCCCTCAAGAGCGCCGAGTAGCCTGCCTGGGATTCAAGCTGTAGCGAGCTGTAATGTACCACAACCGCATTTTTGCATAAACCGCCCCGCCGATTGCATATTTCGGCGGGGCGGTTGCTTTTTGCCCGCGGGTACCCCAGGGGGCGGCGTGAAAATTCCGGAGAATTCAGCATCCCGGAGTCCGCGAGTGTGGGAGCGGGCGCACAAAAGCGCATTGAAAGCCTGACTTTGAGCTCCGGCGCCTCGAGGACCGCTCATTTTTTTGCAGAATGCGGCCCGCGGCGCCTGTCTCTCGCCCAAAATCCAGTATGCAGGCACCCTTGGCTGCTGAATACTCCCAAAAATGCACGCCGCATCCTACCCCAGGCACCCGCAGTAAGAAGACGAATAGCCTCGGCCTCCCCAGTCACCGTAGGAGGCCCCAGGGCTTACCTCCCAAATCTTTCCGCAGGACGGAAGGACCCCGCCGCGCGAAGCGCACGGCGGGGTCCTGACATGTCCGAGGACGATTTGGGAGGTAAGCCCTGGGGCCTCCGATGGGAACAGTTCCAGCCGAGGCTATTCGTCGCCGAAGCTGATGCCCAACGCCTTGGCCTCGCGCACCAGGTCGCTCTGGGGGTCGACAAACTTCAGCTTGCCGGCGACATCTTCGAGCGGCATGTGGCACATCTTGCCGTCGCGCAGGGCAATCATGTAGCCAAACTCGCCGCGCAGACAGCCAAGCGCGGCCTCGACGCCACACTGGGTCGCAAAGATGCGGTCCTGGGCGTCGGGCTGGCCACCGCGCTGCGTGTGACCGGGGATGGCGACGCGGGTCTCGCGACCGGTCTTGGCCTCGATCTCCTTGGCGATGTCGTAGACGATCGACGGGCTCGTGCGCTCGGCGAGCTTCTTCTTGTACTCCTTCTTGGACAGCGCCGCGTCCTCCTTGGAGATGGCGCCCTCGGCGACGGCCACGATGGTAAAGCGGCTGCCGGTTTCCATGCGATGCTCGATGGTCTTGATGACCTGGTCCATGTCGTAGGGGATCTCGGGGATCAGGATGACGTCCGCGCCGCCCGCGACGCCGGCATACAGCGGGATCCAGCCAACCTTGTGGCCCATGATCTCGATGACGAACACGCGGCCGTGGCTCGAGGCGGTAGTGTGGATGTCGTCGATGCACTTGGTGGCGACGTCGATGGCGCTCGTAAAGCCAAACGTCAGCTCGGTGCCCCAGGTGTCGTTATCGATGGTCTTGGGCAGAGCGATAACGTTGAGGCCCTCTTCGCGCAGGCGGTTGGCGGTCTTGGTGGAGCCGTTGCCGCCCAGCATAAACAGGCAGTCGAGCTGCAATTTGTGATAGGTGTGGACCATCGCGGGCACCTTCTCGACGCCGTCGGCCTCGGGAATGTTCAGGCGCTTGAACGGCGTGCGGCTCGTGCCTAGGATGGTGCCGCCGCGGGTGAGGATACCGCTAAAATCGGCGGGCGTCATGACGCGGAACCTGCTGTAGATAAGGCCCTGGTAGCCGTCCTCAAAACCGTAGATCTCGATAGGTTCTTCGCTATTGGTCATAAGCGTTTTGACGATGCCGCGCATGGTGGCGTTGAGCGCCTGGCAGTCGCCGCCACTGGTAAGAAGACCGATCCTGAGCATGATGAATCCTTCCGGGCAAGTTATAACATGCGCATAAGTTTACCCCCGCACACTGTTGATACGGGGGTAAAACGTGTTAGCTCAAGCGTATGGAAATGTAAGCAACGTCAGGGAACGTAAGGTCGACGGGCCTGGCTCCTTACAGTGCGAAGGCATCGACGTTGCCCCAGTGGCGGCGCAGCGTGATGGCGGCAGCGGGCTCGGTATTGTCAAAGACGACCGACCACTGCGTGTTGCTGGTGATGTCTTCCGGATTGGGCTCTTGCGCCGCAGCGCGCAGGGCCTTCCAAGCGACTGTCTCGTCTTGGGCGCCGGCATGGGCGTCGAGGACATCGGCGATTGCGACGGCGCGCTCTTTACCATGGCCCAGCTCGCCATTCTTTTGGTTGGGCAGCACTTCGTCGCCATAGCAGGCGTAGAAGTTTGTAACCTGGCGTACAGGAGTCGCTTTGAAAGCGCGGTCCGGATCGCGCGGATCCCACTCTACTACGCGCGCGTCACCGGCGGCGTCGTTGATAAAGAAGTGGTAATCGCGTCCGGCCATGGCGTGCATGTCGTAGGCGGAAAGCAGGTCGACGGCCTCTTGCGTGGTAGCCGCGCGGTCGAGCACCAGACGGATGGCGAGCGAAGTGTTGATGACGGGGCGTTGCGTGTCCTGGTCACAGGGCTTGGAATCCAGGGTGAGTACGGCAATGGACACGCCGCATTCGTTAACACCGTCGAGCTGGGCAAACGGGCCCATGAGTGCGGCGGCGCGTCCGGCGACGGAGTCAAGCGGAGTGTTGGCTCCCAGGTTATTGAGGGCCGCAAAGCCGATGGAGGCGTAGCTGCCGCGTGGGTGATTGCGCACCAGCAGCGCCGAGGTGTCGTCTTTAAAATCGTAATTGCGACCGGTGCGCACGCGGCCTTCGGCATCTACGGCGACAAAAGCGCTGCAGGCAAACTGGGGCGCCTGGACATGTACCGGCACACCGGGCAGCACCTGCGCCACCACGGCATCGATGTAGGCCTGGTCGTCGCGCACGCCAGCGGCGATGATGCGATCAAGATCGTAGTCGTAGGCGATGTCGATTGCGTACAGGTCATAGCCATCCGCGTAGCCGGTCAAGCGTTTGAGCGACGCGGCGGACTTGATTTGCTTGTGATAAACGATACCGGTGGCAGCGGCAAGGCCGACGGCGACTCCCGCGACACCGCAGGCGATGGCAATGTTACGTGGCTTCATGACGGCTCCTCTCGTCCTGTTAGCGTAATTGTCGCAAAAGGTGCGCGGGCATTATGGCTCAACTTGGCGAGCGGTGCGGGATTAAACGCGGAATGAAGAGTGCGGCGCTGGCGTGGCGGGGTATGCTGGAGGGGACCATCAACCCAGCGAAAGGGGAGAGCATGACGGATCAGGAAGCGCCCGAGCGCGCACATGTGACAGCCGACGATATCGAGGCCGCCAACGACCTTATCGACTTTATCGAGGCATGCCCCAGCATGTTCCATACGGCGGCGACCATTATGGCCGAGCTCGACGAGGCGGGCTTTACCTACCTGCCCGAGAATGCGGCGTGGGACATCGAGCCGGGCGGGCGTTATTACACGCAGCGCAACACCTCGAGCGTTGTTGCCTTTAAGGTGGGCGAGGACCTGGCCGCGACGTGGGGCGAGGACGGCGTTGCCGGCGACTATCATTTTCAGCTCACGGCGTCGCACAGCGATTCGCCGACGTTTAAGGTCAAGGCTGTGCCCGAGCTCGATGGCGCAGGTGAGACGTTGCGCCTGAACACCGAGGCCTACGGCGGCATGATCGACTACACCTGGTTCGATCGCCCGCTGGCGCTCGCGGGCCGCGTGCTGGTGCGCGAGGGCGACCGTATTGAGAGCCGCCTGCTTGCCACCGAGCGCGAGGTCGCCATTATTCCGAGCCTTGCCATCCACATGAACCGTGGCGTTAACGAGAGCTTTGCTCCCAACCGAGCCGTCGACTTGTGCCCGCTCATCAGCGCCGGTGACCTTAAGCAGGGCGACTTTGATGCCCTGATCGCCGATGAGCTGGACGTTGAGCCCGAGCAGATTCTGGGCCGCGATCTGTTCCTGGTCAATCGTCAGGATGCACGCATTTGGGGCTGGGCCGACGAGTTTATCTCGACGCCCAAGCTTGACGACCTGGCCTGCGCCTACACCTCGCTGCAGGCATTTTTGGGTGCCGAGAACGCGCACGACGTTTCGGTCTTCTGCTGCTTTGATAACGAGGAGGTTGGCTCCGAGACCAAGCAGGGCGCCATGTCGACGTTCTTGGCCGATGCACTGCGCCGTATTAACGGATCGCTGGGCTTTGACGACGAGTCGTACCATCGCGCCCTTGCCGCCTCGATGCTCGTGAGCTGCGACAACGCACATGCCGTGCACCCCAACCACGCCGAGAAGTGCGACGCCCGCAATCAGGTTGTGCTCAACGACGGCATCGTCATCAAGGAAGCTGCCAACCAGCACTACTGCACCGATGCCTTTAGCCGCGCGGTGTTTCAGGCCATCTGTGATGACGCCGACGTACCCACACAGGCCTTCGCCAACAAGAGCGATATGGCCGGCGGCTCCACGCTCGGCAATCTGTCCAATATGCAGGCGAGCATGCATGCCGTGGACGTGGGCCTGCCGCAGCTGGCCATGCACTCGAGCTACGAGACTGGCGGCGTGCGCGACGTGATGTACGCCATCCGCGCCCTCACAGCCTTCTACGAGCGCGACCTAACCATCAACGGAGCCGAAAGCGTGGAGCTCTAAAACCTGCCAAAAAGGGACAGGTTTACTTTGGCATGTTTTATCTGGGAAAATGCCAGTGGCATTGCAAGCCGATAGGGCCCTAAAACGCCGCAGGTTGAACAAAAGCCAGCGAGAGCCCGTCGTTTGAGCCAAGGTGCCGTGAAATGAAAAGGCGCTGACCTTCTGGTCGCGCCTTTGAAATTGAACGGCAGATTGGCCAAACGGCGGGCTCGCAGCGTCGAGGGGTTCCGGCGTTTGGTAAAACGCCGGAACAATCTAGTGCTCGATCCAGCAGCGGAGCGTCTCGCCGGCCTGTAGGTGACGTAGGTTCTCCGCGGCGATGTCGACGACGTTGTTGAGCGTGGCTGCCAGATGGAACCAGCCCGAGACGTGCGGCGTGATGAGCATGTTGGGCGCATCCCACAGCGGGCTTGTGGCGGGTAGCGGCTCGGGGTCGGTGACGTCGACCGCGGCGCCGGCGAGATGTCCCGATTCCAGAGCGGCAGCCAAGTCGTCGGCGACCACAAGATCGCCGCGGCCGCCGTTGGCGAAGAAGGCGCCCGGTTTCATCGCGGCGAAGAACTCGGCGTTCGCCAGGCCGCGGGTCTCGGGTGTGCTGGGCATAAAGGATGCGACGATGTCAGCCTCCGCCAGGCGCTCAGACAGGGCATCCATACCGTCCATGTCCTCAAACACAATGGGGTAGACGAGCGGATGACGCTTGATGCCGCGGACGTGTGCGCCCATGCTGCGGCAGAGCGTGGCAAAGTGGCCGCCGATATCGCCCGCGCCCAGCACCAGCACGTTGGCATTTTTGAACGAGGTGACCGGGCCCAAGTCCTCCCAGCGATGCTCGCGCTGCAGGTCCTGGTAGCCGGGCAGGCGCTTCATCATGGAAAGGACCATAGCAAACATGTGCTCGCTTACGGCCTGGCCGTAAGCGAGCACCGAGCAAGACAGTTTGGCGTCGGCCGGCACGGTGCCGGCGGCAAGGTAGTCGTCATAGCCCGCGGTCTGCAGCTGCAGCAGTTGGAGATGCTCGCATGCCGTAAGCATGGCGGGGTCGATGTTGCCCAGGATTACGTCGGCGTTGGCGACCTGCTCGTGCGTGACGGCATCGGCGTTTGTGTAGATAAAGTCCTCGCCCGGAGCACTCGACTCAAGAATTGCGCGGTGGCGGTCGTTGACGGGCAACAAAACCAGGATGTTCACAAGCAGTCCTCTCCGCTCGACCTGCCAAAAAAGGACAGGTTTATTTTGGCAGGTTGTATCAGGCAAACCGTTCAAATAAAACGCCGGATGCAAGACGAGCGTGCCCGTCAGCATCCGGCGCATCCACGGCTACCAGCTCAGCAGTTCGTAACCATCCTCGGTCACCACGAGCTGTACCTCGCACTGGGCCGAATCGCTGCCGTCCTTGGTGCGTACGCACCAACCGTCACCCTTACTGATCTTGATGTCGGGCGCCCCGGCGTTGACCATGGGCTCGATGGTAAAGACCATACCCGGCACCATGATGGTGTCCACATCGGGTGCCTCGGTGGTAAAGCCCACAAACGGGTCCTCGTGGAACTCTTTGCCAATGCCGTGTCCGCCGTACTCGCGCACCACGCTAAAGCCGGCGTCCTCGACGGTCTTTTGCACGGCCTCGGCCATAACGGACAACGGTAGCCATGGCTTGACGGCCGCCAGGCCCGCCTCCACGCTGGCGTGGGTGACGTCGACCAGGCGTTGGCGCTCGGCAGAGACCTCGCCGATGCAGAACATGCGGCTCGAGTCGCTAAAGTAGCCGTCCAAGATTGTGGAGCAATCCACGTTGATGATGTCGCCTTCGTGCAGCACATCCGTATCGCAGGGGATACCGTGACAGACCACGTCGTTGATTGAGGTGCACACGCTCTTGGGATAGCCCTCGTAGTTGAGATCGGCCGGCGTGCCACCGTGCTCGACGGTGTAGTCGTAGATCATCTGGTCGATCTGGTTGGTGGTCATGCCTGCAGCGATATGCTCGCCCACATAATCGAGTACGCCCACGTTGATGGCGGCCGAGCGCTTAATGCCCTCGATATCGGCGGGCGTCTTGTAGAGCGTGCGGGGCAGAACCTCCCAGCCCTCTTCCCACAAGCGCTCGAGGCGCTCATCAAAGGCGCTATGGCATTTCTTGTATTTCTTGCCGCTGCCGCACCAGCAAGCGTCGTTGCGGCCAGGCACAGGTCCTTTGTCATACATGGCTAACTTCCTTTCATCCGCAGCTAGTATAGCCCACTCACGCGTCCATAAAAGTTGCGGTGATATAGTTCCGATTTAAGCGGTTTAACAGCATAAACAGGAACTATATCACCGCAACTGATGGAGTGGGATGGCGGACACTGGCTGCTGTGTGGTTTTGCTAGTAGCTCACCTGGCAGGGAATGCCGAGGGCTTGGACGCGCGCGGCAATGGCGTCGAGCACCTCGGGCGCTGCTTTGGCAAGGTCGGCGATCGGTGTCTCGCGCGCCACCGTGTAGATGGTCGCTTCTTGCGGACGAATGCGCTCGAGCGCCGCGAGCCAGGGGGCAACGTATTCCTCGCCGGTGTTGTCGATGAGCTTGCCCTGATACTCGCCGGTCAAAAAGATCGTCTGGATAATGACATGACCGTTAAAGCTCGCGAACGTTTCGATCTGGTGCTCTACATCGTAGGGGCCAACAGGCTGGTCGAGCAGCTGGATAAACGCCGGGTCGACCGTATCGAGCTTGAGGATGTTGTCGTCGACCATCATGAGCGCATCATGCACCTGGGGGCGGTCGGCGCGCGTGCCGTTGGAAAGCACGGCAATCTTGGTGTTTGGGGCAAGCTCGTCGCGCAGCGCGACGGCGCCGGCGATGGCCTGCGGAAACTCCGGCGCGGCGGTGGGCTCGCCGTTGCCTGCGAAGGTGATGACATCGGGCAGCTCACCCTCGAGCGCCATCTCGCGCAATTTG
Organism: uncultured Collinsella sp.; assembly: GCA_900552385.1. Taxonomy (GTDB): domain Bacteria; phylum Actinomycetota; class Coriobacteriia; order Coriobacteriales; family Coriobacteriaceae; genus Collinsella. The sequence goes on from URZI01000002.1 coordinate 130,541, forward strand.
GCCTCGAGTGCGTCGAGCACCACGGCAGCCGTGTTATAGGGCTCGTGGCAGGGGCGCTCGGCGTTGAGGCCGTTTTCGCAGTAGATGCAGTCGAACGTGCAGATCTTGCCGCTCGCCGGCATCATGTTGACACCAAGCGAAAGGCCCAAGCGACGGCTGCGGACGGGCCCAAAGATGGGGCTGGCATTCAAAAACGTAGACATAGGCATATGCTCCTTGGGACAGTTGAGCTTAAGCATAGCATCGGCTCCAACGTATGGTCCGGGCTTGCGCTTTGCAGGTTTCGTTTTTTAACTCTGCCTTCGATGCCGCGTCATGAAAGGTATCGGGTCGGGTACAGTTAATCTGTTAACAAAGCGCAAGACGATGGGGCACAACATGGATTTTACAGTCGAGAATGCGGGCACCACGATTGCCTGTCGCGAGTATGTCGGCCCGGATGTATCGTCCGATACACCCGCCTTGGTGTGCGTGCACGGTGCGTGCGTCGACGGTGTCTTTTTTGACGGTATCGCCCGCGAGCTCGCCCGTGACTACCGCGTCATTGCCTACGACCGCCGCGGTTGCGGCGAGAGCGGCGACGCTGCGGACGGACGCTACGACCTCGCCGCCCAGGCCGCCGACCTGCAGGCCGTTATCGAGCGTATTGGCGCTCCGGCAAACGTGCTCGCGCACAGTGCCGGTACGTTGGTGGCCCTGGAGCTTCTCCGTGCAAACCCCGCCATAATCTCGCGTGCGATTCTGCATGAACCCGCCGTGACGGATGAGGGCGCCGGCCTGGGCGCGGCCCCGGTTTTGCTCGAGATGATCGCCGCGGGAAAGGTCTCCAGGGCATTACGGGCCTTCCTGGGCGCCATCGGCGATTCGGACCCTGAGGCCCCCAAGTTAACCGAGGCAGAAGCCAGACATGCCCTGCGCAACGGCCGCAGTTTCATGGCAAACGAATACGGGATTACTATGACCTGCGTTCCCGATTGGGATAGCGTTCGCGCGTCGAAAACGGTGGCCGCCGTGCTCCTGGGTGAACTCTCGATTGGCACGCCCCGCGAGGCGGGCACGAGGATGGCGGCTGAGCTTTTGGACTGTCCACTCGTAATGGTTCCCGGCGCGCACAACGGCCTGCGCGATCGCCCGGCAGCGGCTGCCCAGACTGTCCGTGGCATCCTGGGGCTCTAGCAGCCGTAAAAATCAAAACAGCCTTCACTCGCAAACGTTTCGGCCGTGTTAACAAATGCGCTCAAAACCTCACGTCTGCGGTTTCAATCGCGCCGTCTGCCAACTCATAAAAATGTAGCAGCATTCACGTGCTTACCTGCATCGGCAAGGTGTTACCCTTGTAACATTTGGAACCCATCGCTACCATGCGAAACTATCGAAAGGGCCCCATATGCTCAATAATCACGAGGTCAATCTAACCGACGAGGAGGCTGCCGCCGAGGTCGCCCGCGTCGCGAAGACCTACCCCGTGGTACGTTTGCTGTCGGCCGATCAGATTAAGAGCGAGCCTAACTGCCTGCTCGCCGGCGATCGTTGCCCTTGTCTGCGTCAGTCGAGTCTTGAGGCCTTGGCAGATTCCGATGAGGTGTCGGAGCAACTGCTCAACGATGGTGTTGAGTACCGCGCCCGCCTACGCCCTCTGAAGGTCGAGGGCGAGCCTCACGTCCTGCTGATGGTGCGTCCGATCGATGAGCAAGAGGCCGCGGAAGAGGATCTTGTCTACACCGACGTGCTGACGGGCGTGCGCAATCGCCGATATTACGAGGAAAAGCTCCGTAGCGCCCGCATGAAGGCCGGCGTGGCGGTGATCGACCTTGATGATTTTAGGGTCTTCAACGATACGTGTGGCCATCATGCCGGCGACCTTGCACTCGGTGCTGTGGCGACGGCCATACGCAGCGGAATTCGTTCGACTGACGAGCTTGTGCGCTATGGCTGCGACAAGTTTGTGGCCGTCATGCCCGATATTCCCTCCGATGACTTCGCCCGTCGCCTGCGTCAGGTATCCGATGCCGTTCGTTCCACGATTATTCCGGGCCGTGAGCACGTGAGCTTGACGGCATGTGTTGGTGGCGTTCGCATTCATGGCGAGACGGTCGATGAAGGCGTTGGCCGCGCTGTCCAGTTATTGAGCCGTGCTAAGGCAAAAGCCGGTACGGTCGTGACCGATGCCGATTCCATCGAGGCCTTCCAAAGCGAAAAGCCTTTGGTGCTTATTGTCGATGACTCCGAGATGAACCGAGCCATTCTCAGCGAGATGCTCAAGGACGAGTATTGCATCCTCGAGGCCGACAACGGTCGTGCGGCGCTCGACATGGTCGACCGTTATGGCGATGAGTTGTCGCTCGTGATGCTGGATATTGTCATGCCGGGTATGAGCGGCTTTGAGGTGCTGGCCGATCTGTCGCGCCGATCGGTTAGTGACAATCTGCCTGTCATCATGATTTCGAGCGAAGATTCCGATGATATGGTTCTGCGCGCGTACGAGCTGGGCGCCTCGGACTATATCAACCGCCCGTTTGACTCCCGTGTCGTGCGCCGCCGTGTAAGCAACACCATCCGCCTATACGCCAAACAGCGCCGCCTGACGAACCTGCTGTCCCAGCAGTACAACGAGCGCGTCAAGAACAGTCGCATGCTCATCGACATCATGGCCGGCGTCATGGAGCTTCGCAACGGCGAGAGCGGCAGGCACGTTACGAATATCGAAAAGCTGACCGAGCTGCTGCTTGGCTGTCTGGTCCAGCGTAGCGGCACGATCTCCCTCGACAATGAGGAACGCTCCACGATCGCCCTGGCTTCGGCTCTGCACGATATCGGCAAGATGTCGATAGACGATGCGATTCTCAACAAGCCCGGACGCCTTACGCCCGAGGAGTTCGAGATTATGAAGACGCATACCACGATCGGCGCCGACATGCTGCTTGAGCTGGGCCGCCATCACGTCGGTAATGCGCTTATGGAATATGCGTACCAGATTGCGCGTTGGCACCACGAGCGCTGGGACGGCAAGGGCTATCCCGATGGCCTTAAGGGTGACGAAATTCCCATTGCCGCACAGGTGGTTTCGGTGGCCGACGTGTACGATGCGCTGACGAGCGTGCGCGTGTACAAGGACGCTATCCCGCACGAGGAGGCGATCAAGATGATCCTGGACGGTAAGTGCGGCACCTTTAACCCGCTGTTGCTCGACTGCCTGCTCGAGGTGCAAGACCGTATTGCCGAGACGTTGGCACGTCCCGCCGACGTTGTCGCGTTTCCCACGATTTAGTTTGACCAAAGGAGTTTTAATCCATGATTTCCATGCGTGAGGCGTATGAGAAGATCGGCGCCAATTATGATGACGCGTGCGCTCGGCTGATGGGCGGGGAAATGCTTGCCCACTTTGCCCTCAAGTTTTTGGATGACGAGAGCATGGACAAGTTGGAGGCTGCCATGGCGGCAGAAGACGCCGAAGGTGCGTTTATGGCAGCGCACACGCTCAAGGGCGTGAGCCAGAACCTGGGATTCGATAATCTGTACGAGCCAGCGGTCGTGGTGACCGAGGCGCTGCGCGGCGCCGATGCCGTTGACGGCGCTCGCGAGGGAATGCATGCGCTGCAGCAGCAATATGCGGCTACGATGTCGGCCCTGCGCGAGGCGGCCGAATAAGAGCGTGCGAGCCTTGATGACTATGAGAGTGGATAATCTCCCGTTTTAGGCCCGGTGGTGGCCTCGAAGTGGGAGATTATCCACTCTCGTTCGATACGTGTCCAAAAATCCACTCTCACCCCTTCTGATTAGTGAATGGGCTATGCGCACTGGCGGGGCTTTCCGCATGCAATCAATATCGTTGTTCGATAAACTGTTCGAATAACGATAGAGTCGATGAGGGTGAGTGTATGTCTAACAGCGTTCAGCGTATGGCCAAAGCGGGCGAAAATATCAGGAAGCTTGGCTTTTGCATGGCAGCCGTTTTTGCAGGGATGCTCGTCGCTTTTGCCGCGTTGGTTGTTTACGTGATCTGGTATGCGGTTGCAAACGTTGCTTCTGTCGATTCTTTCGGCGTCGTGACGCTTCTCGATGGCGGGTGCATCGTTATCCCAAGCGGACTGTGCCTGGCACTCGTCGTGGGTATTTCGCTTGTCGTTCTGTGTGGGATCAGCCGTAACATCTCGCGAGGCGTCTCGCCCTTTACCAAGACGCATGTGCGGCTTATCCGTGTTCTTGCGCTTGCCTTTGCTGTTAACGCCGCGGTTTCGCTTATTGGTGCCTACGGATCGGTCAATCTTACCATTGGTGGGCTGGAGCTTTACGTCGTGCCTCATTCCTTCGTTATTGAGATTTGCCAAGGCGTTGCCTTTGATGCGGGGTCGCTTATCGGCGCGGCTGTCTGTCTGTGTATCTCGGTGATCTGGAGTTATGCCTCGCTGCTCCAAGAGCAGTCTGACGAGCTTGTGTAGGAGGAAGCATGAGCTATCTCATCATCGAGCTTGAGACGCAGCTGCTTAAGACCGGAAAGACCAGTGCTGATCTGATTCGTGCCACGGGGCATACTCCGGCTAATATTTCTAAGCTAAGAAACGGAAAAATTAAAGCTATTCGCCTTAAGACGCTTCTCGATATTTGCGATGAACTTGACTGTCAACCGGGAGATATTATTCGGCGGGTGAGTGAGAAAGAGCTTGAGGAGCTTATTGTTGAGCGTGCAAAAAATGTCGTGAGACAGATGCGGAATGGTGGAGGCAATGAGTCGTCGCTTCCGACATCAGTCTTTGCTGTAGATTTGAGCGACGAGTAGCATATAGCGAGCAGCTAAAACGAGATATTGGTGTGATGGGGCCCGTGTCTAGCGCGGGCCCCATCTCTTTAAATTATCTTGACAAATATAAGTTATCGATAAACAATAACACAAAGTAAAAGCGATAATAGAAAGGAGGAACGATATGAGCTGGATTGTCAAACCGAGTTATGTGGACCCCGGTGGTGGGTGCAACGGTTACTGCAAGACATTCTGTGGAGCACGCACTTGCGTCAATAACTGCAGCAAAAACTTCTGTTTAGTTAATCTCTAGCAGTTGCGGCTGCTGCCAGGCGACAGTCTGGCAGCAGCGGTTTTGCTATCAAGCAGAACGGGAGGCCAATGAGTGCATCAGCGATAAAGCTATCAAAGGTGTCAAAGCGCTACGGGAAACGGTGCGTTTTGCATGACGTTTCCTTCGAGGTGCATCAGTCTGAGCTCTGTGCCCTTGTCGGTGCAAACGGTGCGGGCAAAAGCACGCTTATTAAAATCGTCTTGGGCCTCTGCGAGCCATCGTCGGGGAGCGTGGAGCTCTTTGGAGGCAAATCAAAAAGAGAGCTTGGCTTGATGCGGACGCGTGTCGGCTATGTGCCAGATTCCAGCGGAGCATACCAATCCCTCAGTGCGGTTGAGAATCTCCAAATCCGATGTTTGGAATGGGGGCTTGATGCGAATCGTGAGATTCCTCGCGTTTTGAGCCTAGTCGGGCTGGACGTCGAAGAGAAAAAGAGCGTGAGCAGTTTTTCTCTGGGAATGAAACGGCGGCTGGATATAGCTACGGCTTTGTTGGGTGACACTGATCTGCTTATTTTTGATGAGCCAGCAAACGGGTTGGACCCGCTGGGCATCGAGAGTATATGGGCCCTTATCGGTCGATTGAATCGAGAACAGGGTAAGACCATGCTCATCTCTAGCCATGATTTGGATGAGTTGGCATCGGTTGCAACAAGCTGCCTGTTTCTTCATGACGGCGAACTGCTGAAAAAGGAATCGATGGACGTCATAAGGGATGAGGCGTCGTCCCTAAAAGAGTATTACAGGCGCTTGATGAAGGCGGTCTCGCTATGAAGCGGGCGATCCATCCCATAAAGGCAGATATGATGCGTTTGCACAGGATGTTTCCGGCGAAGTTTGGTCTTGCGCTTATGCTGGCGTTCGGCCTTCTCTTCGGCATCTTTCTAAAAAACGGAACAACGTTGCTCGCCTTTGGCAATAGCGTTTTTGGGGAGGATATTGGCTTCTGCTGGAATGTAATCGATCCTTCTGCACCCGATGAGTCCCTTGTGCGCAGTGCTTTTGCCGGCACCTCTCTGTTCGTTCCGCTCATCGTTTGCCTGGCGATTTTACAGGAGCGCGGCTATGAAGAGGGATACCGAATTTCTTCAGCAAGAGGTCTTGCCTGCTTTAACGGGGCTCTGGCACATGTACTTTCGTCTGCTTTAATAATTGGCGCAGCATATAGTGCGCTTTGCCTTCTTCTGTTTGCAATAGCGATAACACGTGGAGGGCAAAACTATGCGTATAGCATGCTGGCTGCATTTTTGCCCGCGATGATGATTAACGCCGTATTGGTGATATCGGTTGCGTTGGAGACGGTGACCATCTATCGGATTACAGGCAGCGCCGTATTGAGCGGGGCTGTGGTAATAATCGGATTTGTCATGAGCTTGACGCTCTACGGAACTTACCTTCAGACACCCATACCGTCCTTGCGATGGATCTTCTTTCTTCCGGGGCCGTACCTTGGAGTCGGATGTGCCCTTGGGTATAGCGATATGGGGCAGCTGACGCTTCTGGGATATGGCGTGGCAGCCAGCTGTCTATCGGTATTGATTTACGCTCTCTTGAGCTTTCGCGCTGGGGGTGTGCTCAATGGCTCGTCAGATTAAAAGACTTCTCCAGTCAGAATTGAAGCATGTGAGCAAATGGATGTACGCTTTAATCCTGGTAATTTATGCGTGCATAGTGGTATTGCAGCTTAATTCTTTCCCGATGTGGTTCTGTAGCCTCCGTGAGAACAGTTTCTTGGGCTTTTTCCCAGACCCGACGCTTCTGCTGTCGGCAGAGGATGTCCTTCTATTTGGTAATGCAGAGGTTTTTCGCGGTCTGCTGTTCAACGTAGCCCCGTTGGCTCATGCATTGTTCTTTCCGTTCATCGCGGCTTGCATTGTGCCGCGCTTTGTCAGTTCGGGCTTTATTGAGGAACCGTGGGGGTTGTCGGAGGCTCGGGGAGGGAAGCGTGTGTGCGCTATCGTTGCGCGAGTGGTGCTGTCTTCTTTTGCCCTTTTGGGCGCGTTTATCCTGTCGAGTGTCGTTTTGTACTGTCTTAACTGCGCGATCGTTTTGTATGCTCAGCAGTATTTCAACCTGCATGTATTTTGCTATCGACTTGTTCTTGCTGCCGCTGCCTGCCTTGCATACGTGGTTTCTTGCGTAATTGTTGTTTCCTATTTTGGGTCCGGCTTCGGTCCGATTGGCATGCTGTTGCTTGTCAACGTCGTGGCGATCTACATACAGCTCGGGGCCAATTCCATGCTTCCGCTTCCAGCCTCGATGCTCATGTGGATTTGTGGCGTGACCCCGTTGGGGAATAGTCAATGCATTTCGATTCTAATTGACTGCCTAATAAACGTAGCAAGCGTTTTTGCCATCTGCTTTACCGTCGACCGATTGCGGTCGAGATTTCTTTGATTGTTTGTGAGGGATAAACATATGAGACCGTCTCAATACAACCTGATTGAAACCCGTGGCGAAAGGACGCTGGTGATGAATGCGAAGACCGGTGCGATCCTTTCGTTAGATAAGCAGCATGCAGAAAGAATGTGCCGCATGGTATCGGGAAGCGAATGGGAGCCAGATGAATTGCGCGAAGCGTTGCTTCAAGGAGGAATGCTGTTAGAAGATGATCGTGACGAAAAGGAGGAAATGAAGGCGATAGGCCGTCTTGTTCGGTTTTCTGATCGCTCTCTCGGCATGACGATAGCCCCGACATTGGAGTGCAACTTCTGTTGCCCATACTGTTATGAAAAAGGGCAACGCAAAACGACAATGACTCCGGAGGTCGAAGACCGACTTGTTTCATTTGTGAAAGAGCGTTCACGGGGACTGAGCGAGTTTGACATCAGTTGGTATGGTGGAGAGCCGCTGCTACAAGTCGATAGAATTCAGCGACTCACATAGCGTATAAAGGGGGTCCTTAATCCGGAGTGTTCCTATGCAGCATCCATTGTCACAAATGGGTATCTTCTGACGCCAGAAGTGGCTGCGGCTCTCGCGGCTTGTGACGTCAAGATGGCTCAGGTGACTTTGGACGGTTCTCGACAAGATCATGATTCCCGGCGAATCTTGCGGAACGGACAGCCGACATACGATGCGATTCTAGACAACGTTTCTAAAGTCACCCATCTGTTAGATATTTCTATCAGGTGCAATGTCGATGCCCATAACATTGTCGGTGCTGGCGATTTGCTGGATGCGCTCGAGGAAAAGGGCCTTAAAAACAAGGTGGGATTCTACCTAGCGCCTGTCGACAATATCAATGATACGTGCCCAAGCGACAGTAGTTGTTTTTCGATGGAGGCATTTTCTGAGGAAGAGCTGGACTTTTATAGCCATGCCGTTGATAGGGGGTTCTACGTTGACCTGACGGTGCGCTTTAATCCGGCTATATGTGGCGCTGTTTGTGCAGGGTCATTTGTAGTGGATCCGGAGGGCTACCTTTATAAATGTTGGGATGAAATCGGGATGCGTGAACGCTCCGTCGGCACACTTGCCGAAGGGCCGAGGATGAATGCTCAGCTGGTCCAATGGCTAAACTATGAGCCGAGCGATCATGAGTGTGAAGAGTGTTTTGCCTATCCCTCATGCATGGGAGGCTGCCCTAATCACGCTCTTCATGGAGGGTCAAAACAGTGCGTATCTCAAAGGTATCAGGTGCGCCAACGAATGATTTTGACCGAGAAGGCTCAGCGATTGCTTTCGGAACTGGATTCAGCTCATGTTTAATCTCTGCGCAAGAACAATAATCAAGAATCCAAAGTATATAACCTATCTTCTAATGTGCCTGCTCTCGCTTGTGGTTGGTCTCGCAATTCCTTTTCTGACGGGGCAACTGGTCAACAACTTTGTCGGTGTCGCGCGAGATGGGGAAAGCGCAATCGCCATCGGCGCTGAGATAGCAGCGCTGGGTATTATGCGAGCCGGTTTGAATTGCGTCAGTGAGCTGGTCTATGTCGATCTGCAAACACATGTGGGATTTGCATTGAATGAAGAGGTGATAAGTCACGTTCAAAGGCTACCACGGGCCTTCTTTTCTAATTTTGATGCCTCCTATTACAACCAACAGATTAATCATGACGCTAACGATTTGGTGATATTTGTTATAAACGCAAGTGTCCAAAGCGTGAGCAATATAGTGACGTTGCTTGTGGTGTTTGTTGTCCTGGCGACCATAAACGGTCACCTGGCAATGCTGTGTATGGCTCTGGGCATAATAGGTGGCGCGGTCTATTCGCTTTTCAAAAAGTGTTTGTTCGCAAGAAGTTTCGAGGCTCAAGAGCAGGAGGCTCGATTCTTTTCCGATCTGGAGAAGCAGCTTAGCAACGCACAATTTATCCGCAGACATGTTCTATTCGAGCTTTTCAAGCAAAGGCTTGAGCACTCTTTTGCAGAGCTATATCGTTTCGTTTATCAGAACCAGCAAATTAATGCGACCTTTACGTTTGCCAACACTGCCGTCACATCTTTGGCACAGGGTGGAATCTTGATCCTGGGCGCAAAGGAAGTTCTCGACGGCAATTTGCTGCCCGGCTATCTTATGACGGCGCTAAGCTATTACTCCTATTATTCTTCGGCTATTGAATTCTTCCTTGCGCTGGGCAAGGACTATCAAACGTCAAAGGTATCCTACGAGCGTTTGCGGCGCTTGCTGGACATGCCCGAGGACTCAAACGGGGACATTATCCTCGATGATGTTTACGAGGTGAACTGTTCCGAGCTGGCATATAGCTATCCGGGGTCTGTAAAGACCGCGTTCGGAGACATTCGGGCTTCTTTAGAAAAAGGAAAGGTATACGCAATCGTTGGGTCGAACGGTTCCGGTAAGAGCACACTGCTGGATGTGATAAGCGGTTGCGATCCAGAAAACTGCAAGGGTGATATTTGGATTAACAGCAAGCCCCTGAGCTCTCTGGACCGTTATGCGCTGCGAAAGCGCAATATCGGGATTACGGAGCAGGAGCCGCCCCTGACCGAAGGGTCGATACGGGACAATTTAACTCTTTGCTGCAGAAGCGCTGAAGAGCGTGACCTTGAGAGCCTCATTGAGAGAATGGGGCTTAAAAAGATGGTCGATTCAAGTGGTGGACTTGATGTCGAGCTGGACGATAGGCAGAACAATATTTCAGGAGGGGAAAAACAGAAAATAGCGATTATTCGCCAGCTGCTGAAAAACCCGGACGTGATGATGTTTGATGAGCCGACATCTGCACTTGACAGCCAAAGCAAGCAGGCGTTTATCGAAATCCTTAAGGAAAGAAAGGGGCGACATATCACGGTCATCGCTACGCACGACCCTGTGCTTATTTCGGCATGCGATGAAGTGATTGAAATTGCCTGACGGGCTAGTGGACCGCGCATATCAAATTCAGGGGGGGGCGGGCACCGTAGCTGGTGTCCGCCCCCCCCTGGCTTAGGAGGCTTTAACCTGAGTGGTTCGCGAGCTAGCGGGCCTGCTTTACCTTGGCCGCTGCCTCGACAAACGACTTCCACAGGTTAAAGTCGGTCTCGAGCGTCATCCACGTGTACTCGGGATGCCATTGCACGCCCAAGCAGAAAGGCTGGCCTTCGACTTCGATGCACTCGGGAACGCCGTCGGTTGCCTTGGCGACCAAGCGCGTGCTTTTACCCAGACGATCGACGCAGCAGTGATGTGCCGAGTTGGTCTGGATCAGCCTGTGCCCGCCAACCGCGCGCTCCAGCAGCGAGCCCGGCACGACCTCGACGGGATGCACAGGGTCGTTGAGCACGTGGGTATGGCGCCACTGCGTGCGGCCCTCGCGAGCGCCCAGGCTCGGCACGTCCATGCACAGGGTGCCGCCGGTGGCGACGTTGAGCAGCTGCGTGCCGCGGCAGGTGGTAAAGAGCGGCTTTTTGGCGCGGAGCACCTCGTCGACCAGCTTGAACTCAAAACTATCACGGATCTCGCAGCAGAGGGTGGGGTCGTAGGGTCGATCATCGCCCCAACGTTTGGGATTGACATCCGGGCCACCGGGAATGGCGATGCCGTCGGCGATATCGACGTAATGACGGATGACCTCAATGTCCTCGGTGATGGACATCTGCAGCGGCAGGCCGCCGGCGGCAAGGATGGCATCGACAAAGACACTTGCGATTTCTTCGTTGGGGGAGAGCGTTTCGCTTAAAAACGGCTTTGCCCCTTCCCAACGCGGCGCCACCAGGATGAGTGGACGGTCGGCGGGGGCAACGTCGACGTGCGGGGTATAGGACGAGGAGGTATGGGTTCCGATCATAGGTGTTGCTTTCGAATCCGGGTGGACATGGTGCATGGGTGGCGCGGCGCAAACGTTACTGATGAATTTGCCCGCGTGGCAATTGGGTTAGTGGCCCTTGATGGAGTTGAGGAAGTCCTGGGCGCGCTTGGTCTGGGGGTGGTCGAAGAACTCGTCGGGCGTGCCGGTTTCCACGATCTGGCCGTCGGCCATAAACACGACGCGGTCGGCTACGCGGCGGGCAAAGTTCATCTCGTGCGTGATGACGATCATCGTCATGCCCTGCTGGGCCAGACGGACCATGACCTCGAGCACCTCGTTGATCATCTCGGGATCGAGGGCACTCGTGGGCTCGTCAAAGAGCATGGCCTTGGGTTGCATGGCAAGCGAGCGGGCGATGGCTACGCGCTGTTGCTGGCCGCCCGAGAGCTGTGCGGGCACCTTATCGGCCTGCTCGGCCACGCCCACGCGGCCCAGCAGGTCCATGGCGCGCTCACGGGCTTCGTCCTTGGAGACGCCCAGCACATCGACCGGTCCCAGCATGACGTTCTGCAGGACGGTCATATGTGCGAACAGGTTGAACTGCTGAAACACCATGCCCAGCTCGGCACGCATGCGGGCAAGGTCCTTGCCTTCCTGCGGTAGGGGCTCGCCCTCGATGAGGATCTCGCCCGAGTCGATGGTTTCCAGGCGGTTGATGGTGCGGCACATGGTCGACTTGCCCGAGCCCGAAGGACCGATCACAACGACGACCTCGCCGCGGTCGACTGAGAGATTGATGTCGTTGAGGACGTGCAGATCTCCGTAGTGCTTATCGACGTGTCTGAGCTCGATCAGCGGCTGATTGCCGGTGGAAGAGGTGCTCTGTGCCATGGTGCTCGGCTCCTTATGACTCGAAATGGTAAAGCGTTAGCGGATGATGGTCGCGCCGGTCTTGTGCGAAACGTAGACAGCGGCCTTGTTGATCGCGACGTTGATGAGGATGTAGATGACCGCGATAACCAGGTAGACCGACACGAGGGCGTCGTAGTTGGTAATGAGCACGCGGGCGTTTTGCATGAGGTCGGGGTAGCTCACCACGTAGGCGACGGTGGTGTCTTTGACTACGACCACAAGCTGCGAAATCAACGACGGAATGATAAACCGAATAGCCTGCGGCAACACGATTTTAAAGGTGATTTTAGCTTTGGAGAGGCCGAGTGCCTGGGCGGCTTCGACCTGGCCGCGCGGCACGGCGTTGACGCCAGCGCGAAAGATCTCGGCGAGTACGCCAGCTGCGGCGAGCGCGACGGGAAGCGTGAGCATCCAAAAAGATGGCAGCGCGATCTTGTACTGGGGCAGCACCAAAAAGAAGAAGTAGATGAACAGCAGGCTCGGTACGCCGCGGAAGAAATCGGTGAGCACGCGGCAAACCAGTTGGAGCGGCTTAATGTCGCTGGTGCGGCCGAGCATAAGGGCTAAGCCCAGCACCAGTGCGATGGCGCCAGCGGTGAGTGCGACTTTAACAGTGCCCTCAAAGCCGGCAAGCAGGAACTTCCAGGTGGTGAGGTGCGTAAAGAAATACCAATAGTGGACCGAAAGCTGGCCGGTCACATAGAAGCGCTGCAGTACCAGGATGGCGAGCGCGGCGACAGCAACAAGCGAGATGGCGGTGCCGATGCGAATCTTGGCGCGCATCTTGGGGCCGGGAGCCTCGTAGAGCGCATCGCGCATGGTGAGCGCGGAGGTGGAGTGCTTGCTCATCGGAGGATCCTCACCTTCTTATCGATATAGTTGCCAATGTGGCTCACCACGAAGGCTGTGCCCAGGTAGCCGAGCGCCGAGATAAAGAACGCGGCGACGCCGCCGAGCGAGCGCGTGTTGATATAGCTCACCACGCCGGTGAGCTCTTGCGGCTTAAGCGGCACCTGGCTGCCCAAGGCGGTAGTGAGCATGACGGCGATAAAGAGGTTAGTCATGGGCAGCACACTCGAGCGCAGTGCCTGCGGAATCACGATCTTGGCGAGGATGCGGCTGAAGCTCATGCCGAGCGAACGTGCGGCTTCCACCTGACCGACGCCGACGGTATTGATGCCGCTCATAAAGTTCTCGGAGCCAAAGGCCGAGCCCAAAAGGACCGTGGCGACGATAACGCAGGTGCGGTAGGGCAGGACGACCTTGAGCGGCGGCAGCGCATAGACGACGATGATGAGCAGCGCAATGCCGGGGATGTTACGGAAGACCTGGACATACAGGTCGCCAAAGACGCGCAGCGGCTTGAGCGGCGACACGCGCATCACGGTGACGGCAACGGCCAGCACCATGGCGATGGCAAACGACTCAAGTGTCATGCCCCAGGTTGCTAGCAGGGCGTCGATATAGTTCTGGCCATAGAGCGACCAGAGCTCGGAGAGACTCATGCGGACCTCCTGCCGGTAAGGAAAGGGGCTCCCGTGTGTACGGAAGCCCCGACAACTCAGTGAGGAAACAGTTTACCGCAATAAAGCGCATCATGCGTTTCCGTATGGTTTCGTTGCGGCTGTTACCAGGCTCGCTGCCTAGGCGCCGATCTCGGGCAGCTCGGGAACATTGGTGTCGCCCGTACGGTCGCCGATGCAGATCTGCCACAGCTCGGTCCAGGTGCCATCGTCCTCGATCTTCTTAAGGAAGTCGTTGACAAAGGCGACGCCGTCGGAATCGAGCGGCAGGCCGATGCCGTAGGGCTCCTTGCTGCCGAAGGGCTTGCCGGCAATCTTGTACTTACCGGGCTCGCGGACCAGGGCGCTCTGCTGCATGTTGTTATCGATGACGTAGGCGTCAACGCGGCCCTGCTGGAGTGCCTGGCGGGCCTCCTCGTCGGTCTTGAACTCCTGCTGGCTGGCCTTGGGGGCGAACTCCTCCAGGATGGCGGGGCCGTTGGAGCCGGACTGGACGGCGACGTTCTTGTCGGCAAGGTCGTCGACGCTCTTGATGTCGTCGTTATCGGCAAGCACCAGGATGGCCTGCTGGGTGTAGTAATAGGGGCCGGCGAAGGAGACGAGCTTCTTGCGCTCGTCAGTGATGGTGTAGGTGGCAAAGACGGCGTCGACCTGGCCGTTCTGCAGGACGGACTCGCGCGTGTCCGAGGTCACCTGGGTGATCTCGACCTTGTTCTCGCCCAAGATGTAGTTGGACAGAAGCTGCGCGATGCCGGCATCGAAGCCGCGGGTCTGGCCGTCTTTCTCGTTGAGGAGGGAGAAGAGTGTGGAAGTCTGAACGCCACCGATCTTAAAGACGCCAGCGTCCTTGACGGCCGTGGCCCAGGTGCTGGCGGCGATGGCATCGTCATCGGCCTTGGGGCCGTTGTCGACGAGCTTGTCGAATGCCTTGGCGTCGAGCGTGGTGGAAGCTTCGGTATCATTGGAGCTCTTGGAAGAGCCGGCGGCGGAACCCTTGTCGGCCTCGGCGCTGGTGTCGGAGCAGCCGGCAAGACCAAGGCCGGCGACGGTTGCGAAGGTAGCGGCGACAAAGCCGCGGCGGTCGAGAACGACCTGCTGGGAGAGGTTCTTGCTCATGGTAGAACACCTTTCTCAATAAAATCCCTAGCGGTTGAGTAGAGTTATACCCCATCGCGCTCAAATGGGTCAACACGAAATAACTCAGAAACATACTTACCTTATGGGTTATTCTACCTACCAAAAAGGGACAGGTACCTTTGTGGTGGTTCTGGCCGATGCAGCGGCATGCCTTACTGTTTTGTCTCGATCTGTAACATCTGCAGCCATTTTTGCCGAGTAACTGTTACAGATTGAGATTTTCTCTTCAGGGGAATTCGAATGTCTCGATCTGTAACATCTGGACGGACAAAAGGTCTCTATCTGTTACAGATTGAGACAAAGGCCAGGGACTAAGACGTCTTATTATCTAGATCTGTAACAGTTAGACGGGAATTCGGGCCATAGATGTTACGGATCGAGATATTCGCACCGCGAAAAGAAAAACCTCCGCAGGGGTGCTTCCCTTGCGGAGGTTTTCTTACTCGTTGAGTAGTCTCACGGCTTCGGCGGCCATATTCTCGACCGTCATGCCGTTTTGCGCGAGCAGTTCGTTGGGATCGTAGCGGTCGGGGAAGCCCTTGGCGATGCCGAAGGTGCGCGTACGCAACGGCGTGCATGCCAGATAACATGCTACGTGCTCGCCCCAGCCGCCGTCCAAGATGCCGTCCTCGAGGGTGACGACAACGCGATGCTCGGCGGCAAGGCTGTCGAGGAACTCGCGGTCGAGCTCGGTTGCGAAGCGCGGGTTGACGAGCGTGGCCTCGATGCCGTACTCGGCAGTCAGACGGTTTGCCACGTGCTCGCCCAGCTCAAAGAAATCGCCGAGCGCGAGCACGGCAACGTCGCGGCCCTGACGCACCACGTTGTAGCGAACGGCGCTGTAGTCGGTGTCTTCGGCGGGCGCAAGGTCGGGACGGCTCACCAGGCCGATGCCCGGTACGCGGATTGCCACGGGATGCTCGCGGTGGTCGAGCGACCAGCTCAGCATGGACAGATATTCCTCCATGCAGGCCGGCGCCAAGTAGTGCATGTTGGGAAGACCGCCCAGCATGGAAATATCAAAGAACGAAAGGTGCGTCTCGGACGTGGTGCCAAAGATCGACGCACCAAACACCAAAATGGTTGCCGGGGCGTCGTTGAGGCACAGGTCGTGCCACAGCTCGTCGTAGGCGCGCTGCAAAAACGTACCGTACACACCAAAGACTGGCTTGGCGCCCGAGCGCGCAAGCGCGGTGGCAAAGGTCACGGCGTGCTCCTCGGCAATGCCCACATCGACGAACTGTTTGCCGGCGGCAGCGCGAAGCTCGGGTGTAAAGCCCATGATGTAGGGCGTGGCGGCCGTGATGCCCACGACCTGCGGATCGCGCTCGATGGCGGCGCTGAGCGCCTCGCCTGTAATGTCGGCATAGGTGCGCGGTGCGGGCTCGCTCGGATGGCCCGGGCAGAGCTTGCGCCCAGTCGCCATGTCAAACGGACCAACGTGGTGCCAGCGCTCGGGGTCGCTCTGGGCCGGCTCAAAGCCCTTGCCCTTGGCGGTGGAGACGTGCAGCACGATGGGATGATCGATATTGCGCAGTCCCTGCAGCGCGTCGACCAGGGCCAACACATCGTTACCGGCGTCCAGATAGCGGTAGTCGAGCCCCATCGCGCGGAAAACGTTGCGCTCACAGGTGCCGTTGCTGGCGCGCAGCTCGGCCAGATTGCGATAGAGGCTACCGTGGTTCTCGGCGATGGACTGGTCGTTGTCGTTGACGATGATGATCAGGTTGCTGTCGAGCTCGGCGGCGTTGTTAAAGCCCTCAAACGCCAGGCCGCCCGAAAGCGAGCCGTCGCCAATGATGGTGATGACGTTGTACGCGTCACCCGCTAGGTCGCGCGCGTGGGCAAGGCCGCAGCCCAGGCTCACCGACGTGGAGGTATGGCCCATGGCAAACAGGTCGTGCTCGGACTCGTCGGGATTGGCAAAGCCAGAAGCCTCACCATAACGCTCCGGATCGATATAGGTGTACGCGCGCCCAGTCAGCGCCTTGTGGGCGTAGGTCTGGTGCGAAACGTCAAAGACAATCTTGTCGATGGGGGAGTTAAACACGCGATGAAGCGCAACCGTAAGCTCAACGACGCCCAAGTTGGGGGCAACGTGCCCGCCGACGGCGGCGGAGCTTTCGAGGATTGCCTGGCGGATCTCGCCGCAGAGCAGCGGAAGCTCGGCGCGGTCGAGAGCCTTGACGTCCTCGGGCGTTGTCGTTTGCGTAAGCAGCATCGTTGTGGGTTACTCCATGCGAATCGAGCGCCGGCGCTCCCTCGGCCGGCACAATTGCACAAAACAGTCTCGCACATTTTGGCGTTTGATATGTGACGGCGGCGCGGTAATTCGCCAACTGGCGGGGCAAAACGTTTTGTCCGATGCCATACTGATGTGTTCCATGATGTTTTTATCGATTGTGCACAGGCCGTGGCTTGTCGCCGTGAGTCGCTGGAAGGAGGCAGCATGTCCGATGTCGTTCGTGCCGAGAAAATCGCGCACGAGGTCGACTATGCCGCCCGCCAGCTCGCCCAGGCGGGCCGTCTGGACCTGACGCGCGAGTTTATCCAGCATGGCGATGTGACGGTCTATGCACATGTGACCTCGGTGGCGCGGGCAAGTCTGTCCTTTGCCGAGCGCCTGGGCCGCGTCGGTGTCTCGGTCGACCGCGCCTCGTTGCTGCGCGGGGCCCTGCTGCACGATTACTTTCTCTATGACTGGCACGATCCCGACCCAAGCCATCGGCTGCATGGCTTTCGTCACCCGTTTTTTGCCCTGACGCGTGCCGAGGAAGATTTTGAGCTGACGCCGCGCGAGCGGAATATTATCGCGCGCCATATGTTTCCGCTGGTGCCGGTGCCGCCGACGTGTCGTGAGGCTTGGATTGTGTGTCTGGCGGATAAATGGTGCGCGCTGCGCGAGACGGTCGCCGGTCGTCTGCGGCGCAAGGACGAGGCGGACGATGGCGTGAGCAGCGAATCGAGCGAGAAGAGGAGAGGGTAGACGGTGGGGACCGCGATCGACATGGCATTTGGCGGCGCGACGCTTGCCACCTGCCCACTCTCGGCACTGGTGCTCTCGTTTGCCTTTTACGGGTTTTGCGGCTGGGCATGGGAATCGACAGTCTGCGCCATGCTCAACCACGGACGCTTTGCCAACAGCGGCTTTTTGCTGGGGCCGTGCTGCCCCATCTATGGCGCGGGCGGCATTGCCTGCTGGCTGCTGTTGCGTGGGATTCCGGATGCCTCGAGCCAGTTTGTCGCTGCGGCGCTTGTGTGCAGCGTAATCGAGTACAGTGTGAGCCTTCTATTGGAAAAAACAACAGGCGCGCGCTTTTGGGATTACTCGCACCTGCCGTTTAATTTGCATGGACGCATCTGTCTGTACTGGGCCTGCGCGTTTGGCTTGGGTGCGTTGTGCATTTGCCGTTTAGTGGAGCCGGCATTGTTGGGGCTGCTTGGCCATCTGCCGGTGCTGATTGTGCGGCTGTCCGCCTTTATCGTCGCGGTCGCGATGATGGTCGACGCGGCGTGCTCGTTGGCGAGCTGGCGCCGCCTGTCCGATCAGCTGGAGCGTGTGCGTGCCGACCTTGCCGACCGCATCAATGAGTCGCTTGCCGATGCCTCGGAGTCAATGCTCGAGCGCATTCCCGAATCGACGATTGACTCGGTGACACAGACGCACATCCGTAGCCGTGCCGTTAACGCGTGGCTGGCCGAGCTGGGTGACGCGACGCTCGATGCTCTGCGCGAGAAGGCTTCGATGCCGACGTTTATCGCGGACGGCGCTCGCGGCCTGGCGCTCGCTGCCCGCCGCGTGGCCGATGCCGCGCCGAGCATGCCGCGTCCGTCGCTCAGTCGTCGCCTTGCCGGCAAGCGCATGAGCCGTCCGGTGCCGAGTGTATCGCTCAGTCGTCGCGACCTGCGTTTCTTCAATGCCTTCCCGCGCTTGCGCATCAACCGCTACGAGGGCGTCATCCGAGCTACCGACCTCCGCGACCGAGCCCGCGAGCTGTTCCGCCGCTAGCCGGGACGGGCGCGCTCACGGCTTCCTTGCTCGCGTATTTCCCGTTCGTTTCGCGTCCGTTGCCGCGCCGTTTCCAAGGTTGCGGCGCCGTTGGAGACGGCAAGATTTGGGTCGAGCCGGTCGAGGAGGTTATCCGCATCCGCACCGGCGAACATGGCCCCTCTGCGGTGTAGGACAATCTTTCGCCTGACGGGCGTGCCTCTCTTGGGACGCGCCCGTTCTCGTCTACAATATCGTGCAGACGAAGGAGAGGCATGCCCATGATCAAGATGTTTGCGAGTGACTTAGACGGAACGCTGCTGAACGCCCTGCACGAGGCGGATGGGACCATCCGCCGTGCCATTCGCGAGCTGACCGAGGCTGGCCTGCATGTGGTTCCCGCGACCGGACGCTCGACGCTGCCGATCGGAGAGCATGGCTTTACGGGCCTGGCGCTTGACGCCTGCTGCTCCAACGGATCCATCGTGCGCAACAGCCACGGCGAGGTGCTCAAGACCTGGACCATCGACCCGCAGGTTACCGAGGAGCTGCTCAAGGCGTTTCCGAACATTTGCTTCGACTGCTCCACGCCCGACGGCATGTTCTCGAGCGGTTCGTTCGAGATGCACCAGGCGGGCTTTAAGAAGGACAGCCCTATCAAACGCATCGTGATGCGCGGCATGCGCGCGCGTGGCGGGTATCACGAGGAGCAGTATTTCGATCAGTCAATCGGCGACATCCTGCGCCACGATGTGTGTAAGATCAACTGCCGCGTGACCTCGCCCGAGCTGGAGCGCGACCTTAAGGCATATTTGGCCGAGCGCTCGGACCGTGTAGTCAACGCGCCGTTCGATCCGGTGATGTTCGAGATCACGGACGTGGCGTGCAACAAGGGCGAGAGTGTGGCCTGGCTGGCGGGCTACTACGGCATTGCCGAGGACGAGGTCGCGGTCTATGGAGACGGCGGCAACGACATTGCCATGCTCAAGCGTTTCCGCCACAGCTACGCGACCAAAAACGCTAGCGATGCAGCTAAAGCCGCCGCGAGCGCGACTATCGGCAGCTGCATGGTCCACGCCGTTCCCAAACACATGCTCGCCACCATGCACAAGCAGAATTCCTGCACCGTAATCGAATAATGTGACAAAGGGACAGCCCCTTTGTCACAGGTGACGCTGGTCTCTTGAAATACGAACAAACATTCGCATATCTAACTGCGCTTTGATAGAATTGATACTGTTGGCGGCAGTTCCATGTGCCGGGCAACGCCCTCCATCTGACGGGAGGTGATGCCCATGACCGATTTGATTGATTTCGTGAGACTTCTGACCGCTTTGGTCTCGTTCTTCACGGCGCTTGTCGGCCTTTCCGAGGCACTCAAGCAGCGTTCGAAGCGCAACAGAAGGGGTCGCCGCCGCTAAGGCGTTGACCCCCTAATGCAAACAACGGCGCTGCCCAGCTTTCCAGAACTTGGGCTGCCGTCGACACTATTCTACCCACGAATGACATTTTGAACAATTGGCAATGCCGCTTCAAAAGCCAGGCACAACTGGCACAACCTAGGCGGTCGCTGAATGTGACAAAGGGACAGTCCCTTTGTCACATCCCAAATATTGCCTTTACGTGTTGATGCACACGGTGTGCAATAATACTCGCACTGTGCAATAGCGCACAGGCTGAGTAACAAGGAGGACGCTTGTCCCAGCTCGAGAAATGTGATCGCCGGTCCCTTCGCTCGCAGCGTGCCCTTCGCCAGGCGCTTGCCAGCGAGCTTGCCGAAAGCGGCGACCTTTCGCGCATTAACGTCGCGTCGCTCACCGAGCGTGCCGGTCTTACACGCCGCACGTTCTATTCGCACTACCGCGATATCCCAGACTTTATCAATCAAATCGAGGACGGCTTGCTGGCCGAGATCCGTGAGCGCATTGAGCTCATCACCGCAGCTCAGCTGCCCGATCTCTATCACAACATCGATGAGCTCGAGCCGGCACCCGGTTCGGTTGAGTTGCTGCGCTACCTTGCGGCCAACCGCGATTTAATCGGATCGCTGCTGGGCCCGGGCGGCGACCAGGCCTTCATTAAAAGGATTATCGATACCGCACGCGAGGCCGTGGTGCCTCGTGCACAGACGGGCATCTTGGGCCTGGCGCTGGGCACGTTCTTTGACTACTACGTCACCTATGTCGTAAGTGCCGAGGTCGGCATGATCCAACGTTGGTTTGAGCGTGACCTTTCTGAATCGCCCGAGACCATGGCGCGCATTATGACGGTTATCGCCTTTGTGCGCCCCGGCGACCTGTATGGCCAACCCATCGATATCAACGTGCCGGAATACGGCTTGAAGCTATTGAACCTGCAGCTCGAGGACGCGGCCGACACCACCGCAACCGTCGAGTCCAACAACTAAGAGGAGAGACAATGAGCAAACTCGTCGAGGGCATTAAGGACCGTATGGTCGCTGCCGCGCGTGAGGCTGCACCCGCCGTGGTGGATGCCGCGCAGAAGGCCGCGACCGCAGCCGCCGAGAAAGTCGCTGAGGCAGTTGCCGATGCCAAGAACGCGGCAGGGGAGACGTCCGTCGCCACCGAGCCCGCCGCCACCGAGCCCGCAGTCGCCACCGCCGCCCACGCCCCCGAAGGCGCGATCTTCAACCCCGACAACGCCCACGGCAAGCTGCACCTGGGCATCGACGTGGGCTCCACCACCGTTAAGCTTGCCGTGCTCAACGACGACAACCAGATCGTCTACGCCAAGTACCAGCGCCACCACACCGACGTCCGTGCCTGCGCCCGCGACCTGTTCGAGGGCGCTGCGACCGTGCTGCCGACGGCCCAGATGACCTGCGCCATTACCGGCTCGGGCGGCCTGCTGCTGTCCCAGTGGCTCGACCTGGAGTTTGTCCAGGAGGTCATCGCCAGCAAGCGTGCTGTCGAGACCCTTATCCCGGCCACCGATGTCGCCATCGAGCTGGGCGGCGAGGACGCCAAGATCATCTACTTCGACAACGGCATCGAGCAGCGCATGAACGGCACCTGCGCCGGCGGTACGGGCGCATTCATCGATCAGATGGCAACCCTGCTGCACACCGACGCGAGCGGCCTCAACGAGCTCGCGGCCAATGCCACCACCATCTATCCCATTGCCAGCCGCTGCGGCGTCTTTGCCAAGACCGATGTCCAACCGCTGCTCAACGAGGGCGCCCGCCCCGAGGACGTGGCGGCTTCCATCTTCCAAGCCGTCGTGACCCAGACCATCTCGGGCCTGGCGTGCGGCCGTCCCATCCGCGGCAACGTCGCCTTCCTGGGCGGACCGCTGCAGTATCTCTCCGAGCTGCGCCACCGCTTCTACCTCACGCTCAACCTGGACGAGGAGCACCGTATCGTGCCCCAAAACGCCCACCTGTTTGTGGCGAGCGGCGCCGCCATGGCGCGCGAGTCCAATAAGCTCAGCACGTTCCCGCAGCTCATCGAGGCCATCGACAGCTTGGGCGACGCACAGGGTGCCGAGGTCGAGCGTCTGGACCCGCTCTTTGCCACCGACGAGGACTTTGCCGAGTTCAAAACCCGCCACGACACCGAGGTCGTCCCCAAGGGCAAGCTCGACGGCTACACCGGCCGCGTGTTCATCGGCATCGACGCCGGTTCCACCACCATGAAGGCCGCGCTCGTGGGCGAGGACGGCCAGCTGCTGCATACCTGGTATGGCAACAACAACGGCGACATCCTGGGCACGGCCAAGGTCATCATGGCCGATTTCTACAACCACATCCCCGCCGGCTGCACCATTGGCCACGTGACCACCACGGGCTACGGCGAGGCGCTGCTCATCGAGGCCCTCAAGGCCGACTCCGGCGAGATTGAGACCGTCGCGCACCTGCGCGGCGCCAAGGCATTCCTGCCCGGTGTCGAGTTTATCCTGGACATCGGCGGCCAGGACATGAAGTGCCTGCGCGTCAAGGACGGCGTTATCGAGCACATCATGCTCAACGAGGCCTGCTCGTCGGGCTGCGGCAGCTTTATCGAGAGCTTCGCCGTGTCTATGAACATGGACGTGCGCGCGTTCGCCGATGCCGCCATCCATGCCAAGGCCCCCGTCGACTTGGGCAGCCGCTGCACGGTCTTTATGAACTCACGCGTCAAGCAGGCGCAAAAGGAAGGCGCCACGGTGGGCGACATCGCGGCCGGCCTGTCCTATTCCGTCATCAAGAATGCCCTGTTCAAGGTCATTAAGCTGCGCGACCCCAAGGAGATCGGCAGCCAGGTGATCGTCCAGGGCGGTACCTTTATGTCCGATGCCACGCTGCGCGCATTTGAGCAGCTCACCGGCGTACATGCCGTGCGTCCCGACATCGCCGGCTGCATGGGCGCCTACGGTGCGGCCCTGCTCGCCCGCGATCGCGCCGGCGCCGACGGCACCTCGACCATCCTTTCGGCCGAGGACATCGCGCACCTCACCGTGACGCAAAAGCATGTCCGCTGCGGCCGTTGCTCTAACAACTGCCAGCTCACCGTTAACGATTTTGGCGGCGGTAGGCGCTTCATTACCGGCAACCGCTGCGAGAAGGGCGCTGGCCACAAAAAGCAGAAGACCGAGGCCCCCAACCTCTTCAAAAAGAAAAACGAGCTGCTCTTTAACCGCGAGGTGCTGAGCCCCGACGAGGCCCCGCGCGGCACCGTCGGCATCCCCCGTGCGCTCAACATGTACGAGAACTACCCCTTCTGGCACGCGTTCTTTACGCGCCTGGGCTTTAGCGTGCAGCTGTCCGACCAGTCGAGCAAAAAGACCTACCAGGCGGGTATCGAGTCCATGCCGTCCGAGAGCGTGTGCTACCCGGCAAAGATGAGCCACGGCCACGTGATGAACCTCATCGACCGCGATGTCGACTTTATCTGGATGCCGTGCGTGCGCTGGGAGCGCAAGGAGGACCCGACCGCCGGTAACTGTTACAACTGCCCCATCGTCATGAGCTACCCCACGGCGCTGGCGCTCAATATCGACGAGATTCGCGAGCAGAACATCGAGTTCCTGTACCCGTTTGTGCCCTATCACGACAAGACCGAGCTCAAGCGCCGCTTGTACCAGGTGCTCGCCGTCGACCGCGTGGCCGATGCTGAGGCCGGTCGCGGTCGCGTGCGCGGTCCCAAGATCACGCGCTCCGAGGTCGATGCCGCCGTCAACGCTGCCTTTGAGGCCGATGCGCGTTTCCACGAGGACATCCAGACCATGGGCGAGGAGGCTCTTAAGTGGGTCGAGGACCACGGCGGTCACGGCATTGTGCTCGCCGGCCGTCCCTACCATAACGACCCCGAGATCAACCATGCCCTGCCCGAGCTGATCTCGAGCTTTGGCTTTGCGGTCTTTACCGAGGATTCGCTCGCGCATCTGGTAAAGCCCGAGCGTCCGATTCGCGTCGTCGACCAGTGGATGTACCACAGCCGCCTGTACGCCGTCGCCCGTTTTGTGACGATGCGAAACGATCTGGACCTAATCCAGCTCAACTCTTTCGGCTGCGGTCTGGACGCTCTGACCACCGACCAGGTGCAGGAGATTCTGGAAGCCAGCGGCAAGATCTACACCGTGCTCAAGATCGATGAGGTGTCCAACCTAGGTGCCGCGCGCATTCGTATCCGCTCGCTCATGGCCGCGCTCAAGGACCAGGAGGCCGAGCGCCTGGCCGATGCCACGGCCGCGGGCGAGGCCTACGAGCAGGGCGATGCCGCGCCGGTGGCGCCCTCCACGGATGCCCCCGCGTTCGCGAGCCGCAAGTACACGTTCGAGGCGCAGCGCGAGAGTGCTTCGACCGCGTGGCCCAAGGTGCCCTTTACCGAGCAGATGCGCGAGGAGGGCTACACCATCCTGTGCCCACAGATGGCGCCGATCCACTTTGACCTGGTCAAAGAGGTGTTCCGCGGTGCCGGCTACAACTTGGAGCTGCTGCCCTCGACCGATCACGACGCCGTCGAGGCCGGCCTGCGCTATGTGAACAATGACATTTGCTACCCGTCGATCCTGGTGACGGGCCAGATTATGGAGGCCATCGAGAGCGGTCGGTACGACCTGTCCAAGACGGCCGTGGTCATCAGCCAGACCGGCGGCGGCTGCCGTGCCACCAACTACATCGCACTCATCCGCAAGGCCCTGCGCGAGAGCGGCCACCCCGAGATTCCGGTGATCTCGCTTTCGGCCGTGGCGCTCGGCGAGGACAACCCTGGCTTTAAGATTACGCCGGCGCTGCTTAAGCAGGCCGTCTACGCGGTACTCTTTGGCGACGTGATGATGCAGATGCTCTACCGCTGCCGCCCGTACGAGGCCACGCCCGGTGCCGCCAATGCGCTCTACGAGGAGTACATGGCGCGCGCCCGCAAGCTGGCGCCCAAGTTTAACCGCCACAACTACACCAAGCTGTGCCGCGAGGCCATCCGCGCGTTCGACACCATGCCGCTCGTGGGCGAGGGCACCAAGCCACGCGTGGGCGTGGTCGGCGAGATCTTGGTCAAGTTCCACCCTACGGCCAACAACCACGTGGTCGACGTTATCGAGCGCGAGGGCTGCGAGGCCGTGGTGCCGGGCCTGCTCGACTTCTTCCTGTACTCCATGAGCAACGCCGAGCTGCAGAAGGACGAGCTGGGTAGCTCCGCTACCACGCGCGCTGGTATGCAGGCGCTCATCAAGCTCGTGGACTGGATGCGCACGCCGGTGGAGGAGATGCTCGAGAAGTCCCGCCGCTTCGAGGCGCCCGAGCGCATCGGCACCATGGCCGACAAGGCCCGCACGGTGCTTTCGGTGTGCAACAACATGGGCGAGGGCTGGCTGCTCACGGCCGAGATGCTCGACCTGATCGATCATGGCGCACCCAATATCATCTGCACGCAGCCCTTCGCGTGCCTGCCCAATCACGTGGTGGGCAAGGCCGTGATTAAGGAGCTGCGCCGCCAGCATCCCGAGAGCAACATCGTTGCGGTGGACTATGATCCTGGTGCGTCCGAGGTCAACCAGCTCAACCGTATTAAGCTCATGATCAGCGTGGCCAAGGAAAACATGCGCGCCGGCAAGGGCTTTAAGCTCGAGAAGGTGGCGCCGCTCGCGATGGACGAGGTCACCGGCCAGATGCGTGCCCACGATGGCTGCGTGAGCTGCGGCTCGGTCGACGAGAGTGCCGTGGCGTCGGTCGCTGAGCGCCTGGGACGCGGCATTAAGAAGTAACTGGCCTGCTTTGGGCTAGATATGAGACAAACGGGCGGTAGCCGTACCGGCTACCGCCCGTTTTTGCTGGACATATGTTGCGTAAACACCCCGGCTATTACCCCTTGCGAACTTAGATTTCGGAAGTATGCGGCAAAATCTGAATAGGCCGAGCATACCGGATATGTACAAGCTCTGTACCTGCGGTTTTATTGGCGGAAAACCGGGGTGTGCTCAAGGGTTCCGGAATTTGCCGCATACTTCCGCAAACGACGTCTCGGTGGCACAAAAAATCGCCCTCGGAACCCTGAGATAATGAACATATGTAGCCGTTCGCCGCAAATTACCGTCCGTTTATAGAACCCACCCCCAGCGTGCTGTCCCCTTACGGTTGAATAAATACACATCTATGGAATTACGTAAGAGAGGACTGTTCCTATGAGCTACAAGACCGTTTGCGTTGCCGGCGGCGGCGTGCTGGGAAGCCAGATTGCCTTTCAGGCAGCCTACTGCGGCTTTGATGTAACGATTTGGCTGCGCAGCGAGGGCAGCATCGGCCGTACCCAGCCCAAGATCGATCATGTGCGCGAGGAGTACATCGCTGCTATCGAGGGCATGACGGACGGCACGGGCGAGTGGTGCGCCGGTATCGCCGATAGCGGCAAGCCCTTCGACAAGGAGGCGGCACTCGCCGCCGTCGAGCGTGCCTACTCCACGCTCAAGCTGGAGCTCGACCTCGCCGAGGCCGTGGCCGACGCCGACCTGGTTATCGAATCTATGGCCGAGGACACCCAGGCAAAGATCGACTTCTACAAGAAGCTCGCCCCGGTTCTGCCGCAAAAGACCGTCATCGTGACGAACTCCTCTACGCTGCTGCCGAGCACCTTTGCCAAGTACACTGGTCGCCCCGAGAAGTACCTGTCGCTGCACTTTGCCAACTCCATCTGGAAGAACAACATGACCGAGGTCATGGCCCAGAGCCAAACTGACAAGCGCTACTTCGACGAGCTCGTCGACTTTGCCAACGATATCCGCATGCTTGCCCTGCCCGTCAACAAGGAAAAGAACGGCTACCTGCTCAATTCCATGCTGGTGCCGTGGCTGCTTTCGGGCCTTGACCTGTATGTCTCGGGCGTGAGTGACCCCAAGAGCATCGACCTCGCATGGACGCGCGGCACCGGCGCACCCAAAGGTCCGTTCCGCGTGTTCGACACGGTGGGCATCCAGACGGCCTACAACATCGTCATGCAGTATCAGAAGGTGCCTGGCTTGGTGAGCCCACTGCTCAAAAAGATGATGATGCCCTACAACTTTAAGGCTATGGCGTCCGTCCTCAAGAAGATGCTCGACGAAGGCAAGCTGGGCGAAAGCTCGGGCGAGGGCTTCTTCAAGTACTAAAAAATGACCTCTCGGGGACGGAGGAAAACGGATCATTTTCGTCCGCCAACAGTGAGAAGATGGATCCAGAAATAGAAAGGAGTGGCAATGGGCCGGCTCGGGCTTTGAGGACAAGTTGCTGCAGGACCAGGGCGATTTTTCGCTCAACGCGGGCCGGCACAGCGTGACGTATCTGCCGAGTTCTGACACGGCAACGACCGGTCGCTATCAGGTGCTGCTATACGACAACAACTTTGGTGCGGCCGAAAGCTATCCCAAGTTCGACTGGGGCCAGCTGGGCTCCGCGGTGGTGACCGACTACAACAAGGGCACGCATTCGTTTGGGCGCATCTTTACAGTGGACGAGACGGCGCGCACCTACGAACTTGAGGACCAGATCGCCGTGCCGTTTTCGGGCTATGTGAGCAGTGCGCAGCGCGTTGGCGATTCAAATAGCATGCTCGTGGCATCGGGCCAGGCCAAGACCTTTACCGAGTACGACCGGTACGGTCGTCCCATCGCCACCTACGAGATGGAAGCCGAGAAGTACATCTATCGCGTGTACAAGTACGAGCTGTAGAGCCGCGCTTAGGTTTGACCAATGGAGTATGAAAACACGCCGTTCGCCGATGCTCCCTCCGCGAGTGGCAGCCATATGGTTTGATGTTAGAAACACATAGTTGCCGCCGGGCTGCGGGTGACGTTTGCTCTGATATCGGAGGTGCCAAGTATGTTTCGCGCTCCGTTAAACAAGTATCGGGCTGGTTAATATGGGCCGCCGTACTATTTCGATAACCCTTGCAGTGGTCTGCCTGGCTGTGCTCCTGGGCGCTACAGGGCTGTTTGCTATAAGCCGAGAAACGTCCTATATGCAGGAATGCGCTTCCGAAGGGTTTGCCATTGACGGTTACTATCGGGACGACAAGACGAGTCTGGAAACCCTGGCCTTTCTTGAAGAGGATAACCATCGGTGGCAATTGGTCGACAAAGACGGCAGCTGCGTTGACGGGCAGTTTAAGCGTACGGATGACCCCAACATCCTGATATTAAAGAAGGAAAACGGCGAAGAATTCGGCACGGTTCACGTTGCGTATATATCGCGCCGACGCAATCAGGGGCAGCTCTATCTATTTAGAGATAGCAAAGTGACCCGATTTTATCTGGTGAGCACCAAACCTGCGTTTATGGTGGAGTCTGGCGATGTCGATCCGGCCAGTTGATTCACGGCAATAAAACGGCGAGCGGAGCGCGGGTGTGAACTGAACCCCTCTATTTGCTCGTGTCCGTATCGCGTCTGCGCCTCGTCATAACTTGCGTCCGTGCGAGCGCTCATCCCGCGCCGGCGTCACTTCACGTCAAATTCCACGCGATCGAGTTCAGGCACGTTGAGGTCGATGAGCTTGCGAGCGACGTGACGGTCGTGTGCCCCAAGCGCCTCGCCTGTCGTCACATGGGCGACAATCTCGCGCTCGACGATGCCCTCTTCCTCGCCTTCGGTAGCCGAGGTTTCGACGGCGACGGTGTAGTCCTTAAAGCCCGGCAGTACCGCGGCAAGCTCGCGCGTGGTTTCGGTGACGCCGTAGCCGTCCTGCACGCCGGCCTGCGCCGAGCCGATAGAGCCCGCCGTCATAACGATGCAGGGGATGGCAAAGACTACCGTGCCCACAATGATGCGGCGGCGCACCTTGCGCGATAGCTCGTCGACCTCGGCGTTTTCTTCAGCAGTCACAATACCGTCGCCGTTGAGGTCGCGCTTGAGCGGCACGCGCAAAAGAAGCAGTACGGCTTCGGCGGCCAGTGCGATAAAGACCACGTTGATGCCAAACTCGTAAAGCGCCGAGAGAAACAGTGACCCGCTTGCGATGGCGATGCCATAGCCCGCCGCGCACAGGGGCGGCATGAGCGCGGTCGCCACAGCCACCCCGGCGATGAGCGTGGCGGGTTCCTGGTCGCGCGAGTTGCCCAGGCCACCCGCAAAGCCGCCCGCGAGCGCGATGGCAAGGTCCCACACAGTCGGTGTCGAATTGTCGATGATGGCGGCCGTGGTGGTGCCAAGGGGCGAGAGCTTAAAGTACAACGTGGACGTGACCAGGCAAAAGGCCATCTGCAGAGCCAAGCTCGCGACGGCCTCAAGGGTAATCTCGCGGTCGAGCGTGGCGATGCCGTATGCCATGGCAAGGACCGAGCCCATGAGCGGGCAGATGAGCATGGCGCCTACAATGGCGATATCTGAGTCGATATCGAGGCCGATGCTCGCGATCAACATGGCAATGATCAAGATGCATAAGTGTGAGCCGGTCAGGCGCGCCCCGTTTACAAAGCGCTTGCGAATCACGTGATAGGGCGCGCGTCCCTCGCGAATGTTGAATGCCCGCTTTAGAAAGCGGCTTGCGTTCTCCATGGCCTCGCTGTGGGCGGGGCGGATGCCATGGCGCCGATGATGGCGCTCGCGCAGTCGCTTGAGCTGTTGTTTATCGAGTTCCATGTCCACCTCGTTCTGGCACGTGCCACGTATCCCGCCCGTCGTCTTTACTCTACACCGCGTTGAGCGAGGTGTCAGACAGGGTTTGTTGACCTGGAAGTCAGGCCAATCGGCATGACTAAAAACGCCGTGAGGATCATAAGAGTTAAATAGACAAAAAAGCGCGGGGCCGGATGGTCTCCGACCCCGCGCTCTGCACGGGTGCGTTGTTATTGGGTTTATCCCAGCAGGCTCAAGCCAACGGAGACAAACGCCAGGATAACGCCGACGATGGACTCGCCGCCCAGCAGGCCGCTCGCAACGACCAAGCCCTGCTCCTGGAAGGCGGCGTCCTTGGCGGCCTTTTCCTCGTCCGAAAGACCGGCCTCGGCGTCGCGGTGAGCAGCCCACTTGTCGTAGGCGAGCTTAACGCAGGAGCCCAGGAAAGCCGTGAGCGACATATAGAACGGCAGGTACACGCCTAGGCCGATCATCATGGCCGGAATGCCGAGCCAGTACATGACGATGCCGGCGATAAAGCCGCCCGCAAACCACGGCACGCTCGGGATGCCCGAGACCATGGTGGCGACCACACTTGCCTGCGCGGCCACAAAGCTCTTGTCGGGGCCAAAGGCGTCCGGACCATAGGCGGTGACGAGCGCGACCATGACGGCGGCGGCGACCAGGGCGCCCACGATGCCGCCAATGGCCTGGCCGACCCACTGCGCGCGCGGGTTGGTGCCCAGTACGGCGCCGGCCTTAAAGTCGTTCATGACGTCGCCCGCAAGGCCGCACGCCACGGCTACGATGCCGGCGATAAAGAACAGCTTGACCTGTGCGAGCTGCGCGAAGGCTGCCACGATGAGCATGACGATGAGGCCAAAGATCTCCATGGGGTCGATACCCGTCTGGCCGCAGCTCTGCGCGCTCATAATGGTGGTGACAAAGGTGAACAGCGTGACGATGACGGCTGGGACGGGGCCGAGGTCGAGCGCGATGGCAACGATCACAGCGATGGCTGCGGTGCCCAGGCCGATAATGCCGGCGTCGAGCTTAAGCGAGCCTGAGATGAGCGACTGCTCGTCGGTGTCGGTGGAGCTGTCGGCGGCAAGACCGCGGACGATACCGGCGACCTGCGGCAGGATGTCCTTGAGGACGACGGCGACGCCAAAGCCCATCATAAGACCCATACCGAGGGACTTGACGATACCCTGCGCGGTCACAACATCGAACAGGCCGGCAGCGGTGCCGCCGACGATGATGCCAAAGTTGCCCAGCAGCGCGCCGGCAAACCAGAAGGCGACGGGGGCGAAGCCCACGAGGAAGCCGATGGACAGCAGCATAGGCGAGTTGTAGATGGCAAAGGTCACGCCGGGGATATTGAGCGTGCAAAGCATGCTGGGCACCACGCCCAGAGCGTCGCGAAGCACGCTGTAGATGCCTGCGATGGCCATGGAGCCAAAGAGTTGCTTGCCGGTCTTGCCGCCGGCCTCGGTGGCGCGCAGGGTCTGAGCTGCGGCGTTGCCGGTAGGGAACTCCAGCGCGGCGTCCACGATAAAGTGACGGTGGATGAGCGCTGTCGCAAGAAGGCCCAAGATGGTGCCGGCGAGTGCCACGATAAACATGTCGAGCCAGCTGATCTGGTCGGCATAACCCAGCATCCAGGCGCCCGGGATGGTAAACGCCAGGCCGCCGGCGACCATGGCGCCCGCAGACATGATGGTGTGGGTGACGTTGGCCTCGTTGAGGCTGGCGTTGCCCATGAGCTTCAGGAAGAACAGCGAAATGACGGCAGCGAAGATGATTGGCCAGGGGAGGGCTCCCATCTTGAGGGCCGTGTAGGCCGAGCTTGCCGTGATGATCACGCAGCCGAGGACGCCGATGACGACGCCGCGCAGCGTGAGTTGACCGCGCATCGAGGTGCGGTTCGAGGGATTGCTCATATAGAACTCCTTTGCGTATATCCGCTTCCCCCGCAAGCGCCGCTACGGATACGGCGCGGGAAGTCGGGTTACCAAGGGCCGACGCGTGAGCTCGCGTACGACCGCGCACCAGTATAGCCGCAAGCTAGTCATTTTGGGATGACTGGTTTAGGTAGGCGATATACTGCTGGGCAGACGAAAGGAGCGCCGACGATGCTTAATGGGTGCGCATATATATTGACGGTCGACGTGGGCAACACGTTCATTCGCTTTGGCCTGTTTGCCGAGGATTCGGCTGCGGCGCAGGAATGCCCGCTTGCGACGTGCGAGATCACGACGCCATCGAGCATTACGGCCGACGAAGCGCGTATGAGGCTCGTGCAGGTCATGTGCGCACTGGCAGCCGATGCGGGCATGCCGGGTGCACTCGTTCCCGCGGCCGCAGTGCTGAGCTGCGTGGTGCCGGCGCTCGAGCGCCCGTGGAAGGCGGCGCTTTCCCGTACCTGCACGGGACGCGCGCTCACGGTGGGACCGGGACTTAAGACCGGCATGCCCGTGCACTACGACGACCCGGCCGAGATCGGCCCCGACCGCATTGCCGACGCCGTGGCGGCCCGTGCCGTCTACGGCTCTCCGTGCATCGTGATCGACCTGGGCACGACGACCAATATTGAGGTCATCGACGCGTGCGGAACCTTTGTGGGCGGCGTCATCGCGCCGGGTCTGGCGCTCGGTGCCCGGTCGCTTTCGGCCGCTGCGGCGCGTTTGCCTCAGGTCGAGCCTTCGGCACCCACGCATGTGATCGGTCGCAACACGCGCGAGGCCATGCGCTCGGGCGTGGTCTTGGGCGAGGTAGCCCGCATCGACGGTATGCTCGACATGGTGCTTGCCGAGATGCGCGCGACCAAGGCCGCGGGGGAGGGCGACGTGCCCATCGTCATTACCGGCGACGATGCCGAGGCACTCGCGGCGTTGGTCGGCCACAGCCTGACGGTAGACGACGCGCTGACGCTGCGGGGTCTCGCCGAGCTCTACCGCATCAACCAAAAGCCCCGCCGCGTGTAAAGGTGAGGGCGCCGGTGGGACAAACGCCCCCACCTTTCACCTGCTACAATGGGTCAAACTATTGCGATTACGGAGGTGTCTGCCATGTCGGACGATCTTCATCAAACTTCGTCAGGCAAGCGCCTGGACGTCATTAGCTGGGACGAGTTCTTTATGAGCGTGGCCATCGCCGCGCAGCGCCGCAGCAAGGACCCCAACACGCAGGTGGGTGCGTGCATCGCCAACACCAACCACCGCATCCTTTCGGTGGGCTACAACGGTACACCCTCGGCGCTCAACGACGACTTTTTTCCGTGGGGTACGAGCGACGACCCGCTGCAGGACAAGCACAACTACGTGGTCCATGCCGAGGCCAACGCCGTGCTCAACTACCGTGGCTCGCTCAAGGACCTCGAGGGTTCCACGGTCTACGTCACGCTGTTCCCGTGCCACGACTGCGCCAAGATTTTGGCTCAGGTGGGCGTGGGCGAGGTCGTCTACCTGGACAACAAGTACGCCGACACCGATGACGGACGCATCAGCCGCCGCATCCTCGACTCCTGTGGCATCAGCTACCGCCAGGTCATCGTCGATGTCCAGATTGGTACCGGGGGACAGGCGCGACAGTAATTATGCGTTGTCGCTATCTGACGACGAACGCAGCTCAAAGAGCCCCGTCCCAAATTGACTACTCGTGAAAGTCGCGTCTGCGCGCATGGACGGCTCGTGAGCGGGTACACGGCTGTAGTAACATAGCTTCTGTCCGCGGGCGCGCCCGCGTAATTGTGAGAAAGGAGCCCCTGTGGCTGTTAACGAAGAGCTGCTTAAGAAGGTTCTTGAAGAGATTCGCCCCAACCTGCAGGCCGATGGCGGCGATATGGAGTATGTGGGCGTTGACGACGAGGGCGTCGTCAAACTGGAGCTGCAGGGCGCTTGCGCCGGCTGCCCCATGAGCTCGCTGACCCTGTCCATGGGTATTGAGCGCATCCTGAAGGAGCATGTGCCCGGCGTTACCCGAGTTGAGCAGGTCAATGCCTCCGGCGAGGCCGAGGACCTGTACGACGAGTACGCGCCGTTCTAAGCTGCGAAAGCTGCGGACGGCATACTCCGCATAGACGTTACGCCCAAATATGCGGCTGCGATCGCAAGGCCCGCGGCCGCATTTGTATGTAGGGAGTAGGAGGGTCGACATGCTCAACGACTTCTACCATATGCTTGATCCCGTCGCGATTTCGGCGGGGCCTATCACGATTTACTGGTATGGTCTGGCCTATGTGGTCGGCGCCCTGCTCACGGCGGTTGTCATGTACCGCACGCAGCGTCGCTGGGGTTTTAACATCACGATTGATGACCTGACGAGTGTCGTGGTCGGCGTGGTCTTTGGCCTCATTATCGGTGCGCGCCTGTTCTACGTCGTCTTTTACGGTGATGGCTACTACTGGGCGCACCCGCTCGAGATCTTTGCCACCAACGAGGGCGGCATGAGCTTCCACGGCGGTTTGGTGGGCGGCATTATCGGCGGCATCATCGTATGCCGCATGTATAAGCTCGACGCATGGACTTTGGCAGACCTTGCCGTCATAGGCGCGCCGCTGGCCTTGTGCCTGGGACGCTGCGCCAACTTTGTCAACGGAGAGCTGTGGGGCAAGCCGACCGATCTGCCATGGGGCGTGGTCTTTGGCGGGACTGCGGGCGATATGCCGCGTCACCCCTCCCAGCTCTACGAGGCATTTCTTGAGGGCATCGTGCTCTTTTGCATTCTGCAGGTGCTCAGCCGCAAAAAGCCGCTACTGCCCCAAGGCACGTTTATGGGCGTGTTTGTGATGGGTTACGGCATCGTCCGCTTCCTCATTGAGTTTGTGCGCGTGCCCGATGCGCAGCTGGGCTATCTGCTGGGTGGCGTTATCACCATGGGTCAGCTGCTGAGCCTGCCGCTCGTAATCGCGGGCCTGGCGCTCATCATCTTTGCTCGTCGCCGCAACCAGCCCCAGCGCGTCTACCTCGACGCTTAACCACCAAAAAGTGAACAGGCACCTTTGTGGTGGTTCGCTGGGCAACGATGACAGAACCGTAACGTTTCCCCAGATAAAACCTGCCAAAATAAACCTGTCCCTTTTTGGCAGGTTTCTAGAAAGGCTTTCGGACTGTGAAGGATTCCGACCTCTCCACAACGGCTGCGCGCGACGCTGCCCGCATTGTCTGGTTTAAGCGCTACCCCGCCAAGCAGACGCTCATCGCATTTTTGCTCGCGCTGTTGGCGACCACGGCGTTTTCCATCGATCCCGCCCCGGTGTCGAGCAACGCAGTCTTGGCGATTGACCCCAAAGCCTCGGGCATGCTGTACGTGTGCTACGAGGTGCTCCTCTCGTTTGCCGGCCATACCGACGCGGTCATGCTGCTTGCGCTTGCCTGTCTGCTCACCTTGCCGTTTCGCTACGTGTTCTTTGGCCGTGGCGACACCTGGCGTCCATCGATCATTCTGCCGTCGCTGTTCTTCGCCATCTGCATGGTGTTCGGCCGCAGCTACGATCTCACCGACTCGGCCGAGATTGTCCTTGGCGACAAAGCCCGCATCATCTGCGCCTGGATTGGCGGCGCGGGCTGGATGCTCTTGGCGGTCGTTGCCTTCTACCTTGCCTTTGAGTGTCTAGATTGGCTGAGCTCCCGACGTATTCCGTTTTCCGAAGCGCACTTTGGCCGCGTATGGCGTGTGACTCACGCCGTGCTCTCGGTCCATCCCTTTGCCGGGCCCTTCCTGGTGCTTATGATCGCCTGGGCGCCCACGCTCGTCGCTTCGCTGCCTGGCCTTTTTATGGGAGATACGGGCGCGCAGATTCGCCAGTGGTTCAACTATCCTAACGGCACGAGCGACTACCTGCGTCTGCTCAATCCCAATGTGTTGCTCAACGGACATCATCCCGTAGTGCACACGGCCATTATCGGCTCGTGCGTTCAGCTGGGGCTTTCGCTCAACAGCGCCAACGCAGGTCTTGCCATCTACACCTGTGCTCAGTTCGTCATTACGGCCGCCTGCATGGCCTATTCCATTTCGTCGCTGCGCAAACTGGGCGTGAGCCTGCCGGTTCGCGGTGCGATCCTGCTGTTCTTTGCGTTTATGCCGATGTTCTCTAACTACGCGGCGCTGCTCACCAAAGACGTGCTGTTTGCCGACGCGTTCTTGGTGCTGCTGGTACAGACCGTCAAGCTCGTTGCGTGTGGCTTGCCCCGTCGTGATGCCAATGTCGAGCGAGCGGGCGAGAAAGCCCCCGTGCTCTTTGCACGCCACGACTGGCTGCTGCTCGCTCTGGGTGCCATGGGTTCCACGTTTCTGCGCAACGGCGGCCTGGTGTTTCCCCTGGCGGCATGCGTAATCGCGGCGGCGTTTTGCGCATGGGACGCGCATACGGCTCGTCGTGCAGCCAAGCAGGCCGGTGCTGCGCCTTCGGGCGCCATCTCGCGCTTCCGCTGGGTGGGAGTTCTTGCGGTGCTTGCACTCTGCCTTGCCTCTAATATGTACTTCACCAAGGTCTTTATGCCGGCACACGACATCACGCCTGGTTCCAAGCGCGAAATCCTTTCGATTCCGTTCCAGCAGACGGCTCGTTTTGTCCAAAAGCACGACGGCCTCAACTCGGGCGTCAACCCCACGGTTAAGGAGGACGGCACCATCGTGGAGGCGCCCTGCGACGGTTTGGTGACCGACGAAGAGCGTGCCGTGATCGATCGCGTACTCAAGTACGAGAACCTGGGCCGCCGCTACAATCCCGACAAGTCCGATGCCGTCAAGAACTGCTTTAACGAGTACGCCTCGCAAGAGGACATCGATGCCTATTTTGAGGTATGGGCCCAGATGTTTAAGAGGGATCCCGAGTGCTATATTTCGGCGCTTATCAATAACTACTATGGTTATTTTTATCCGAGCACGCGCGATGCCTGGGTCTACAGCACGGCGCGCAGTGCCGAGATTATGGCACGCCCCGATAATCTCAAGTACTTCGACTTCCATCCGGTCGATAGCAAGGTTGTGCGCTGGTGCGACCACCTGATCAATCTGTACCGTGTAGCGGTGCAGCGCATCCCGGTTATTTCGCTCACCATGAGCTCGGCCACCTAT
Source organism: uncultured Collinsella sp. (assembly GCA_900552385.1). Classification (GTDB taxonomy): domain Bacteria; phylum Actinomycetota; class Coriobacteriia; order Coriobacteriales; family Coriobacteriaceae; genus Collinsella. The sequence continues at coordinate 167,469 of URZI01000002.1, forward strand.
GTGTGGATCATGATCGCCGTGGTGGTCTACCTGCTGCGTCGTCATTCATGGCGTGCGCTGGCGATCTGGGTGCCGCTGTTGGGCGTGCTTGCCGTGTGCCTGATTGGTCCGTGTAACGGATCGACCTACATGCGCTACCTGTATCCGGTCATCGCCTGCATGCCCTTCGCCATCGGCGCCACCGTCACCCGCAGCGACTTCCTCTGGTCCTAACTTGGTGCATTGGGGTCAGGTTTCTTTGCACCAAAGGGGACATCATCACGACGCCTTCATTTTGGGGTTTATCTCGCAGGCCAGTAGGTATATCATAACGACGTTTGTTTATATTGCCCGAGCATCTGCGCTGGGCTTTAGGTCGAAACCGATAGGAGACACGTATGTCCGGACACTCTAAGTGGGCCACAACCAAGCATCGTAAGGGCGCGCAGGACGCCAAGCGTTCCGCCCTCTTCTCCAAGCTCAGCCGCAACATCACCGTTGCTGCCCGTCTCGGCGGTGACCCGCTGCCCGAGAACAACGCCAGCCTCGCCGCTGCTGTTGCCAAGGCCAAGGCTCAGTCCATGCCTAAGGACAAGATCAAGTCCGCTATCGACAAGGCTTTTGGTTCGGGTGCCGATGCCGCCGTCTACGAGAACATCGTGTACGAGGGCTACGGTCCCGCCGGTGTCGCCGTCTACGTCGACTGCCTGACCGACAACCGCAACCGTACCGCCGCTGATGTCCGTTCCGCCTTCTCCCACGCTGGTGGCAACCTGGGCACCTCCGGCTCCGTCGCCTTCCAGTTTGAGCGTAAGGGCCAGATCGTCGTCGCCAAGGAGATCCTGGACGAGAACGCCAAGAAGGAGACCATGATCGCCAACGGTGCTGCCGGTGACGAGGATGAGTTCATGATGGCCATCGCCGAGGCCGGTGGCGAGGACTACGAGGATGCCGGCGAGGAGTGGATCGTCTGGACTACTGCCAACGAGGTCATGGCTGTCTCCAAGGCGCTCGAGGAGCAGGGCGTCCAGGTCAAGGGCTCCGAGACCACCATGGTCCCGACCACCCCGACCGAGGTCTCCGGCGCCGACGCCAAGAAGGTTCAGCGCCTCATCGACCGTCTTGAGGAGCTCGACGACGTCCAGGATGTTTACAGCACCATGGACATGACCGACGAGGTCATCGCTGCCCTCGAGGAGGAGTAGCGCCCGCACGGGTTAAGCCGTGCATATCTGGGCATAATGAAGCGAGCATGCAAGCCTCGTGGAATAGATGAGCCGGATCCGCGTGCGTAGAGCACCGGACCCGGCTCTTTTATAATGATGCGAACCGTTTTGCATTTCGAGAGCCGAGATTTGAAGGGAGCGCCACGTGCGCGTACTCAAACGAGCCCTAGCGATTGTGTATCTTGCCGCCGCCATCGTGGCGCTGGGTACGCTTGTCTGCCAGTTTTGGGGGCCGTATACGTATCGCTTTATGCTGCTGATGCGCGACCCCATGCCGCGCATTGTCGTGACGGCATGCGGCGGAGTTGTGGCGATCGGCGTGCTGGTAAGCTTCTTTCGCCTGATGTTTGCTCGTCGCGAGCCGTCCTGCGTGCATCCGGCGGGGGAGCGCAATATCGAGGTCACGCTCGCGGCGCTTTCTTCGTGTGCCAGGGCTGCTGCCGAGCGCGACGACCGCGTGATGGTCGAGCATGTCGAGGCCCGCGTCCAAGGCTCCGATGATTCGCACGTCCGATTTAAGGTCGAGGCTATCGCGCTTGACGATAAGGACGTGGCATCTCTGGCTACCGCGATGCAGCAGCGCATCGAGGAAGCTTGCGACACCATGCTCGGCACGCCGGGTACGACCACGCGCGTCCGTTTTTTGCCGTCCAAGACTACCGTCCAGACCGTGGAGGTTTCCGGTGAGTGATACCAATCAAGATAAGACCGCTCGTACGCCGCGCCTGACGATTGACCAGAGCGCTGTGCCGGCGAGCGAACCTGTTGATTCCAAAGCAGAGGCAGCCGAGTTACAAGACGCGGCAGCCGCGGATTTTGACGAGGCTATGGGTCTCATCAAGGGTACGGGCGCTGCCATCTGGAGCTATGCTGTGCGTCATCCCAACACCACGCTCGGTGCCGTCGCTGGCTTTATCCTCGCCGTGTTGGTGCTCACGCTCGGCCTGTGGGACACGCTCGTCATTGCATTCTTCGTGCTGATCGGCGCCGTGATCGGCCAAATTCGCGACGGCGAGAACGGGATCGTCAACTTCTTCGGCCGTCTGTTTAGCGGCCGCTAATATGTATTCGACTGTCGCATCTGCGGCAGGCATAAGGAGGAACCATGGCTTTTAATACGAAGGTCGATGTAGCCGATACCGAGCTCGAGGAGAATGAGGCGGCCGTCGCCGAAGCCGAGGATGTGACGCTCGAGGATGAGGCGCTCGTCGAGGCCGAGTTCGCCGATGACGCGGACGAGGATGATGAGGAAACAGACGAGTCCGAGGACTCGCTGACCTATTCCAACGGTGTGATCGAGAAGATCGTCGCCATGGCCACCCGCGAGGTGCCGCACGTCCTGGGCATGAAGGGTAACCTTATGCACTTTGTGCAGGAGCAGTTTGGTGCCGAGAACCTGACCAAGGGCGTGACGGTCGAGGTCACCGACGACAACCGCGTGGTCGTCAACATCTCGGTCATCATCGAGTACGGTGCCTATGCGCCTGCGATCTTTGACGACGTTAAGGCGCGCGTCACCGAGCGTCTGGCCGCGATGACCGGCCTTGAGGTGGCAGGCGTCAACCTGCGCATCGGGGATGTCATCACCCCCGAGGAGTACGAGCATCGCACCAGCCAGCACGAGTAACCTACCAAATAGGGATAGGTTTGTTTCGATAGGTTTTACCTGCGAAAACGCTAAACGGTCGACCGCGCAAGCAAAAGTGCGGTCGACCGTTTTCTATATGCCCCCGACGCAGGCATACCGCTCGTCTAACTAAGGGTTGCAATCTTCGCGTTCCGCGTTACCCTAATGGGCGCATTGTTTCCAAATTGTTAACGAGGGGTTGCCGTAATGGCCGACGAACACGAGACCGAAAGCAAGGCATGGGCGATTGAAGCCGCTGCGGCAGAGGCGGCGTCGCGTGCCGCCGAGGAGATGCATCGTCCTCCGGTGGTGCCGATGGAGCGCGTTGTCGGTCGCGAGGATATCGAACGTGGCGAGCGCGCCGGCCGCAAGCGCAGCCAGGAGCCAGGCTTTCCGCGCTTTTTTGCCGAGCTCAATCTGGGCCTGATCCTCACGGCGTTCGCCATCGTGGCCTTTAAAACTCCCAATCACTTTGCCTTCGGCGGCACCTCGGGCGTGTCGGTCATTCTTTCCACGCTGTTCCCGACTCTGCCCGTCGGCGTCTTCATGTGGATTATCAACGCGGTTCTCGTCGTTTTGGGCTTTATCTTTTTGGAGCGCAAGGCGATTCTTTGGAGCGTCTTCGCCTCGTTTGCGCTGTCCGCCTACGTCTCGCTGTTTGAGCTCTTCATTCCGACCGATGTCTCTCTGACGGGTGATATGTGGCTCGACCTGTGCTTTGCCGTCATCTTGCCGGCGCTCGGCAGTGCCATCGTCTTTGACATCGGCGCCTCGACGGGTGGCACGGACATTCTCGCTATGATCCTCGAGCGCCGCACGACGCTCGAGATTGGCCGCGCGCTGCTGTTGGTTGATATCGGCATCGTGGCCATCGCGGCCTTTTTGTATGGCCCGCGTGTCGGTCTGTATTGTGTGCTCGGCCTGTTTGCCAAGACGCTTGTGGTCGACAAAGCCATTGAGAGCATTCACCTGCGCAAAGTCTGCACGGTCATTTGCTCCGAGCCCCTTAAGGTCGAGGAGTTTATCGTCAAGCATCTCAACCGTACGGCGACCATCAGTCGCGGCTACGGTGCCTTCTCGGGCAAGTGCGTGACGGTGATCATGAGCGTGCTGAGCCGTCGCGAGGCCGTGCAACTGCGCCGCTATGCGCGCGAGGTCGATCCGGGTGCCTTTATCACGATTGTCGACAGCTCCGAGATCGTCGGCAAGGGCTTCCGCGGAACGAACTAGCACAGACGTATTCAACGAACCGCCTGCTGGCGCCGTGTACCTTGCAAATCGGTCATCTTTGAGTATTTGACCCCACATTGGGCAATAATGATGCTAAAGACAACGTTTGCGATCCAGGTGATTCGTTCAAGATACGAAGGGATGATTCTATGTTCTGCTCGCAGTGTGGCGCCCCCATGGGCGATAACGATAAGTTCTGCGGCGTGTGTGGTGCTCCTAATGCCGGTGCCTCTGGCCCCGCTCCCCAGGGACAGCCTCAGCCCCAGCAGTTTGTTCCGCAACCGCCCGTGGCGAATGCGCCAAAGGGCTGTGTGGCTCAGGCGTTCCAAGATATGACCAAGACTCCAGGTGTGCTTCAGCGTGTATGCCAAATCGCGTTTTTGCCGGCGCTGATTTGCGTTGTGTCGGTGCTCGTGTTGTTTATTCCCGTTATTGGCGGCATTGCGGCTGCCATCGGCTTTTTGGCAGCTTGCATTGCGAGCGTGTGTGGTTCCGGCTTTGGTATCGAGTGGGGTCGCGATCTGTCGCTCAAGGTTGATGACGGTATGGATCGTCCACTCATGCGTTCCACGTCGTTTGGCCTCGGAGTCTTTTCGAGCGTTATCTCGGTCGTACTCGAGGTTATCGCTGCCATTCCCGTGATCGGTGTAGTGCTTTCGCTGGTGGAGGGCGTGGTAATTGGCGCCGCGGGCTCGTATTCTTATTACGGCTCTTATGCACTCGAGGCTGCGCTGTTCGGTTCGCTCGGCCTGCTTGTCCTGGCGCTAATTGCCTCGGCGATTCTGGGTGTCTTCTTTAAGATGTTCGCCGACATCGCCGTGATGCACTTTGCGGTGACCGGTCGCGTCGAGAGCGCGTTTTCGCTCGATAAGGTCTGGGCGGCGTTTAAGCACAACAAGACCAAGCTGTTCTGGGCTTCGTTCCTTCCTGAGTTTTTGACGGGCCTGGTCGCCAACGTTGTCACATGGATCTTGACGGTCGTCTTTGGCGCCATTGCCTCTGTCGGTATGTATAGCTACTACTATCGTCCTACGGGTATTGAGGCAATTGTTACCGGCGGTGGCGTCACGCTCGCGCTGTTCTTGGTGCTGGTCGCTTTTGTCACCGTATTTCTTACGGTCTTTGGCAAGATGCTCAAGCACCGTGCCGTTGGCTATTGGGCCGCACGCTATGCAAGCGAGTGGGCCGATGAGGATAAGGACGACGTCCTGACTTTTGTGTTGCCCTTCGAGAAGAAGTCCGCTGCTTCGGGTTACAGTGCTCCGGATGTCGCGCCTGAGCCCGAGCCCGAGTCCGAGCCGGCACCTGCACCTGAGACTGCGCCTGTGCCTGAGCCGGAGCCCGAGCCTGAACCGGCGCCCGAGCCTGAACCGGCATCTGAGCCCGAGCCTGCGCCTGAGCCGGCACCTGCACCTGAGTCGGCGTCCGAGCCAAGCTCCGACGAGGAACCTCAGGACGAGTAGCCATGCCGTCTGCCATTTGGGGACGGGGTAGAAATAGTAGAAATAGCGCTTGAAGAATGAGCGGGGGCGGACGTGTCGAAACGTCCGCCCCCGCTTTGACATCGCGATGTGGCTATGACTGCGAGATGCCACCGAATCGATTACTCGTCGTGCTTCTCCTCACGGCGTGCAGCAGCGCGTGCGTCGTGGATGCCCTTGATCGCGGCATGGCGAGCCGTTCGGGCATCATGGATGGCGTCGCGAGCCTCGGCGGTCGTCGCCTTGGCAGAGCGCAACTTGGCGGCCAGATCGGGGTTGGTTTCGGCGACCGCGGTAATCGCGGGGCCGTCGAGCTCCTCTTGCGTGGGCTCGGCCAAAAAGTCGATAGCATACTGGGCGGCCACCATGGAGCCCTTGGCCAGCACGCTCTCGTCGATCTTGTAGAAGCAGGAATGTTGGGCGTACGTGGCGCCAATCTTGGGGTTGCGCGTACCTACAAAGGCGAGCACGCCCGGTACGCGACGCAGGTACTCCGAAAAATCCTCGCCCGAAAGCGTGCCGCGATAATGGCCTTGGCCGGTGGGGCCCAGGCACTTGATTACAGCCTGACGGCAGCGCTCGCTCGAGGCGGCGTCGTTTTCGACCTTGTAGTTGGCGATGGTGTAGTCGGTGAGCTCTGCCTCGGCGCCCAGAGCTGCCGCGGTATGCTCCACGATGCGGCGCATGAGCTCCAGCATTTCCTCGTGGGTCGAATCGCCGTAGGTGCGCACTGTGCCGGCGAGGTAGGCCGTGCCGGCGATAACGTTGCGCGCGGTGCCGCCGTGCAGCTCGCCGACGGTGATGACAGCCGGCTCGTAGGGGCTGATCTCACGCGAAACGATGGTCTGCAGGGCGTTGACGATCTCGGCGGCCACCATAACGGCGTCGTGACCGCGCTGGGGCATGGCGCCGTGGCACGAGGTGCCGCGTACGTCGATACGGAACCAGTCGGTATTGGCCATGCGCGGTCCGGGCTCGCAGCTCACGGTGCCGGCGTCAACCTCGCTCCAGATATGCGCGGCGTAGGCGCCATCGACGCCGTCGAGCACACCCGTGCCGATCATGAGCTTGGCGCCCTGGCCGTTTTCCTCGCTGGGCTGGAAGACGATGCGGACTTCGCCGTGGATGTCGTCGGTCATATGGCGCAGGATCTGCAGCGTGCCGAGCATCATGGCGATATGGCAGTCGTGGCCGCAGGCGTGCATGCAGCCCTCGTTGACGCTGGCGAACTCCTCGCCGGTCTGCTCGGTGACGGGCAGGGCATCGATGTCGGCGCGCAGCAGGATGCGGCGGCGTGGCGTGCCGTCCTCGCGGTAGGCATCCGGCGCGGTGCCGCGAAGGGTCGCCACAAGGCCCGTCTTAAGGGGACGCTCGTAGGGGATATTCATGGCGTCAAGCTGGTTGGCGATGTCGGAGGTCGTGCGCTCCTCGGCGAGGCTCAGCTCCGGGTGCTTATGGAAGTGGCGGCGCTGCTTGATGATATAGGGCTCAAACTCGGTAGCGATATCTTTGATGGCTGCGGTGACGTCGTCAGCCGCGCGAGCCTCGGTCGCCGCCATAATCTGCTGTGCCTTGGTCTTCGTCATGGTCGATTTGCTCCTTGCTGGGTTGATCGCAAAATCGTACAGGCTCTCTCCAGTATGCCACCTGCCGCTAGGGCTGGTAAAGTTGCCGTTTGCCGCTTGGGGTTTTGTTACAAGGGCGGGGGAGTACACTCGGGGGTGTTGAATTTCCTGCCAGAGATGGGGATGCCCATGCAACATATCGATCGGATTATCCGCTCCAAGAACGTCTTTACCGCGCAAGACGGCATCGATACCGCCCGCGAGCTGGCGATTGCCATCGCAGGCGACCGTATCGTCGCAGTCGGTGCGCCCGATGACGTGATCGCCGCCGCTCCCGCCGCCACGTCGGTTATCGACTACGGCGAGCAGTTTGTCTGCCCCGGTTTCCATGACGCTCATCTGCACTTCTTCCATACCTCGGTCGGTTCCTCGCCGTACATGCTTATGGATATGGGCACGTCCGAGGCGGCGCTGGTGCAACATGCGCTCGAGTTTTCCCAGGACCTGCCCGACGACGCTTGGGTTGTGACGCAGGGCTGGCGCGACTACCGTTGGGACCCGCCCGAGCATCCTACCAAGGCGTCGCTCGATGCGGCATTCCCCGATCGTCCCTGTGTTATGTATTCGGGCGACGGGCACACGCTTTGGCTCAACAGCCGCGCACTCGAGGCGCTCGGCGTCACGCGCGGCAGCGAGCCACCAGCGGGCGGCTGCTACGACAAGGATGCAAACGGCGAGCTCACGGGCATTGCTCACGAGGCAGCTGCTATGCAGCTGTTGCCGCGCTGTCTTGAATGGCTGGGCGAGGACCGCATCGCGAGCGCTTACGCCGACCAGATGAAGCGTATGGCCGAGCAAGGCATCACCTCAATCTGCGATATGTCGCTCATGCCCATGCCGGGCTGTGACTTTATTCGCGACGATGTTTACGACAAGCTGCAAGCCGCCGGCAAGCTGGGCATCCGCGCCCATCTGTTCCCCACGCTGCTGGATGACCAATCGCGCTTGGAAGAACTCCAGACCCGCTACGCAAACAACGCGCTGCTCTCGGCGCCAGGCTTTAAACAGTTTTTCGACGGTGTGTCGAGCGAACACACGGCATATCTCACCGAGCCCTATACCAATCCGCGCTTCCCGGGCGACCAGGGCCGTCTGACGGTTCCTGCCGAGCGTATGCGCAAGCTGGTCCTCGCTGCCGCGGAGCGCGGCCACACCGTGCGCATCCACGTTATTGGCGACGGTGCGATTCATGCCGCGCTGGATATCTTCGAGGAGGCCGCCGACCTGTACGGCCTGCCCCAGCACGGCCATAACACACTCGAGCATCTGGAGAACCTCTTGCCCGAGGACATCGATCGCCTGCGCAAGCTTAACGTCGTTGCCTCGAGCCAGCCCTGCCACATCACGCTCGACCCGGGTGGCCCGGAGCGCGACCTGGGCCTGGAGCGCAGCCGCATCATGTGGCCGTTTGCGACCTATAAGCAGCGCGGCATCCGCCAAGCCTTCGGCACCGATAGCCCCATCACAGCCGTTACCAGCATGAACGTGCTCTACACGGCCATCACGCGCCAAGACCCTCGCAGCCACTGGCCCGAGGGCGGCTGGCTTCCCAGCGAGCGCATCGATGCGGCTACAGCCCTGCGCAACTACACCCTGGGTAGCGCCTATGCGGCAGGCGACGAGCAAAACCTCGGCAGCTTGGAGCCCGGCAAGTATGCCGACCTGGTAGTCCTGGACCAAAACCCGCTCACCATCGACCCCCAAGAGCTCCAGGCCACCAAGGTTCAGGCCACCTACCTGGCAGGTAACTTAATCTACGAGCGCTAACCCCATACCCCACCCATAAGGGGCACGTTTCAGCAACGTGCCCCTTTCTTGTTCGCACCATCTGCATCGCCATTTTGCTGCACTGACTTTTCTGAATGCCGGGCTCGAATTAGTTAACCTGCCTCCCGTGTGGCTCCGGAGGGGCGGGGCATAAGGTTTATCGCGAGTTCCGCACGAGCCGAAGGCCACTTAATGTGGCCTTCGTGCGAGCAGGACTGCCCGAGCAGGAAACCTTACGCCCCGCCCCTCCGGAGCCACACGGGAGGCATCGCTAAGTTATCCCCCGGCATTCAGAAAATCTAAGTGCCAAAAAATAAGATTTTTTGACTCCGTGTTGTATAACCCGCCATTCGTGGGTACCATTCAACGCGTACGCAAACAAAAAGGGTTAATTCGCGTGGTATAACCGCGCGGCCCAAAAAGGAGGAGACAAGCATGTCGTCTTTGAAGCCGCTTGCAGATCGTGTTCTGGTCAAGCCCGACGAGGCCGAGCAGAAGACCGCTTCTGGTCTGTACATCGCCAGCAACGCTCAGGAGAAGCCGCAGCGCGGCACCATCGTTGCCGTGGGCGCCGGCAAGGTCAACGACAAGGGTGAGCGCATCCCCATGGACGTCAAGGTTGGCGACGTTGTCATCTACGGTAAGTTCGGTGGCAACGAGGTCAAGGTCGACGGCGAGAAGTATCTGCTGATGCGCGCCGACGACATCTACGCTGTCGTCGAGGCCTAGTCTCGTCAGAATCTCTGATTCGTCTTTGAACGCGCCCGCCGCATAGGACTCGGAAGCGGCGACGCGAGTCACATTTCTTTTGGAGGATTACCTACCATGGCAAAGAACATTACGTTCAACACCGATGCCCGCGCTAAGCTTGCCAAGGGCGTCAACACTCTGGCCGACGCCGTTACCGTCACCATGGGCCCCAAGGGTCGCTACGTTGCGCTGCAGCGCACGTTCGGTGCCCCGACCATCACCAACGACGGCGTTTCTGTCGCCAAGGAGATCGAGCTCGAGGACAACATCGAGAACATGGGCGCTCAGCTGGTGAAGGAGGTCGCCACCAAGACCAACGACACCGTGGGTGACGGCACCACCACCGCAACCCTGCTCGCCCAGGCCATCGTCAACGACGGCCTGCGTAACGTCGCCGCTGGCGCCAACCCGCTGGCCATCCGTCGCGGCATCGATAAGGCCGTCAACGCCGCCGTCGCCGAGATGAAGAAGCAGGCCAAGCCGGTCGAGACCAAGGAGCAGATCGCTTCCGTCGGTACCATCTCCGCCGGTGACCCCGAGGTCGGCGAGAAGATCGCCGAGGCCATGGAGGTCGTGGGCAAGGACGGCGTCATCACCGTCGAGGATTCCCAGACGTTCGACATCACCATCGACACCGTCGAGGGCATGCAGTTTGATAAGGGCTATGTCTCCGCTTACTTCGTCACGGACAACGACCGCATGGAGGCCGTGATGAAGGATCCGTACATCCTCATCACCGACCAGAAGATCTCCAGCGTTCAGGACATCATGCCCGTTCTCGAGGCTGTCCAGCGCGCTGGCCGTGGCCTGCTCATCATCGCTGAGGACATCGACGGCGAGGCTCTGCCGACCCTGGTCCTCAACAAGATCCGTGGCGCCCTCAACGTCTGCGCCGTCAAGGCCCCGGGCTACGGCGATCGCCGCAAGCGCATCCTCGAGGACATCGCCGTCCTCACCGGTGGCCAGGCTGCCCTGGACGAGCTGGGCGTGAAGGTTGCTGACATCACCGCTGATATGCTCGGTACCGCTAAGTCCGTCACCATCTCCAAGGACAACACCGTCGTCGTCGGCGGCGCTGGCTCCAAGGAGGCCATCGACGCCCGTATCGCTCAGATCAAGGGCGAGATGGAGAACACCACCTCTGACTTCGACCGTGAGAAGCTCCAGGAGCGCCTGGCCAAGCTCTCCGGTGGCGTTGCCGTCATCAAGGTCGGCGCTGCTACCGAGTCCGAGCTCAAGGAGATCAAGCACCGCGTCGAGGACGCCCTGCAGGCTACCCGCGCTGCTGTCGAGGAGGGCATCGTCGCCGGTGGCGGCGTCGCCTTCATGGACGCTGCTCCTGCGCTCGACGCCGTTGAGCTCGACGACCCCGAGGAGAAGATCGGTGTCGACATCGTCAAGAAGGCTCTGACCGCTCCGGTCGCTACCATCGCCAAGAACGCTGGTTTTGAGGGCGCTGTCGTGGTCGACAAGGTTGCCGAGCTGCCTGCCGGCCAGGGTCTCAACTCTGCCAACGGCGAGTGGGGCGACATGATCGAGATGGGCGTCCTCGACCCCGTCAAGGTCAGCCGCGTCACCCTGCAGAACGCTGCTTCTGTCGCCAGCCTGATCCTCATCACCGAGGCTACCGTCTCCGATGTGCCCAAGAACACTCAGCTTGAGGACGCTATCGCTGCTGCTACCGCTGGTCAACAGGGCGGCGGTATGTACTAAGGCCGACAAGGTCTAGAACTCCCACCGGGAATCCGGGGGCGTGACGGGGTTTCTCTCTGGAACGTCCTCGGACATGCAAAGAGGCTCCGCATTGCGCTTCGCGCTGCGGAGCCTCTTTGCGTCCTGCGGAATGTTCCGGAGAGAAACCCCGTCACGCCCCCGGATTCCCTGCGTTTACGGCCTTGAGGTCGGCGTGGGCGGAGATCGTGGCTGATGGGGATACGTGTCCCGGTCGCTGTTTCGCGGCTTTGCCGCGAAAGGCGCGTTACTTTGGCGTGGACGGAGAACGTGGTTATCGCGTTAACTTGTCCCGGTCGCATTTCTGGAGCGTTCCCCCCACCATAAATTAGCCTCAGCATACTTGCACGAATACCCTCTCGTGCTACACTTGCAATTGCTGTTTCAGGGCGGGGTGGAATTCCCCACTGGCGGTAAATCGGGCGGTGTCAAAGGGACGCCGTGGCGCAGGCGAGGTGTCTGCGACCGAGCCGATGAGTCCGCGACCCGTGCGTGTGTTGGTTCGCATGCCGGCTGAACTGGTGAGATCCCAGTACCAACGGTTAGAGTCCGGATGAAAGAGGCAGGTGATCTTATGTCTGAACAGTCGCAGCATATCCATTTTGAGAACACGAATAGGTGGAGCACCAAACAGCTCGTTACCATGGCGTTGATGTGCGCCTTGGGCGCCCTGTTTATGTACGTGCAGCTGCCCATCCTTCCTTCGGCGCCGTTTTTGACCTATGACCCGTCGCTGGTGCCGGCGATGGTGTGTGGATTTGCGTATGGCCCTGGTGCCGGCACAGCTGTTGCCGCTATGGCGATCGTTATCCATGCGCTTACCACGGGCGATTGGGTCGGTGCGCTTATGAACTTGGTTGCCACGCTGGGCTATATTCTGCCTGCGGCTATCGTCTACCAAAAGATGCACACCTACAAGGGTGCCGTGATTGGTCTGGTGCTCGGCGTCATTGCCGCTACGGTGCTGTCCATGGTCGCGAACCTGACCATCGGCGTTTGGTTCTGGTATGGCTCGGCCGATGTGATTCTGCCGCTCATGCTTCCCGCCGTCTTGCCGTTTAACCTCATCAAGACCGTGCTTAATTCGGTGCTCACGCTGGCGGTGTATAAGGCAGTCTCCAACCTCATCACGCCTAAAAAGGACCAGGTCAAAGGTCGCGCATGATTGAGTGTCGGGGCGTTTCCTTTAGCTATGACGGTGCCGTACCGGCACTCGACGGCGTCGATCTGAACATCGAGGACGGCGAGTTTTTCTGCATCCTCGGTGGCAATGGGTCGGGTAAGTCGACGTTTGCCAAGCACCTGAATGCGCTGCTACAGCCCGATGCCGGCACGGTGCGCATCGATGGTATGGATACCTCCGACCCCGAGCTGGTCTACGACATTCGTTCGACCGCGGGCATGGTATTCCAGAATCCGGATGATCAGCTGGTGGCGACGCTTGTCGAGGATGACGTTGCCTTTGGTCCCGAAAATTTGGGTGTGCCATCGGAGCAAATCGCGCAGCGTGTGCGGGATGTGCTGAAGGCGGTGGGCCTGGTGGGCTTTGAGCGCCACGAGACCCACGCGCTTTCGGGCGGCCAAAAGCAACGCGTTGCGCTTGCTGGTGTGCTTGCCATGGAGCCGCGTGTGCTCATCTTGGATGAAGCGTCCTCGATGCTCGACCCGCGCGGCCGCAAGGGCCTCATGAAGGCTTGCCGCGCGTTGCACGCTCGCGGCATGACCATCGTGATGATTACGCACTTTATGGAAGAGGCCGCTGAGGCCGATCGTGTCGCGGTATTTCGGGCGGGGCGCGTTGCCATGCTCGGTACGCCCGAGGAAATCTTGACGCGGGCGGACGAACTTGCACAGCTCAACTTGGATATGCCGGCGTCGTGCTGTCTGGGTAGGGCGCTTCGTGTGAAGGGCGTACCCGTTCACGCGCAGGTGCGCGAGGCGGATATGGTCGCCGAGATTGCGCAGGCCTATACCGAGCGAAGTGAGGCGGGCACCGCGGGGCAGCCTTCTGCATCCCAGTTGGAAATCGCTGACGGCACTGTTCCGGCAGACAACGAGGACAACGCGTCGGAGCCCGTCATCGAGCTATCCCATGTTTCGTACAGTTATTCGCTCAGTCCGCGTGAGCGCCGTCGCTGGCATAAGCGCTCGGCCGCTGCAGGCAAATCAACCAAGCAGGCTCTCTGGGGAAACGACCCTAGCAGTCCGTGGGCACTGCGCGATGTTTCGCTGACGGTGCGTCGCGGTGAGTTTCTGGGCCTGGCAGGCCATACCGGTTCGGGCAAATCCACACTGGTCCAGCACCTCAACGGGTTAATTCGCCCGCAGGAGGGGAGCGTTTGCGCACTGGGGCTCGACCTGTCGCAAAAGAAGGATGCCGCCGCGGTTAAGGCTAAGGTCGGCGTGGTGTTTCAGTATCCCGAGCGCCAGCTATTTGCCGAGACCGTGGTGCAGGACGTGGCATTTGGTCCGCACAACCTTGGCCTGTCACAAGACGAGGTCGCGCGCCGCGTTGCGTCATCGCTCGCACGCGTGGGCCTCGACCTTGCCGCGATAGGCGACAAGAGCCCCTTTGAGCTTTCGGGTGGACAGCAGCGGCGCGTGGCGTTTGCCGGCGTGCTCGCCATGGAGCCCGAGGTGTTGGTACTCGATGAACCCATGGCAGGTCTTGATCCGGCGGCCCGCAGGGATTTCCTGGGGCTCATTCGCCGTCTTCATGACGAGAGCCTGACTGTTGTCATGGTTTCGCACAGTATGGATGACCTGGCAAATTGCTGCGACCGCATCGTTGTGATGAACGAAGGCGCGGTGTTTGCCGAGGGAGTCCCCGCGCAGGTTTTTGCGCACGCGAACGAGCTCAAGTCAATCGGCCTGGGCGTCCCTGCCGCTCAGCGCATGGCATTGTCGCTCGTGCAAGCCGGTGTGCCGCTCCGCTGCGACAAACTTTATACGGTTGAGGCGCTGGCCGACGAGTTGGCCGGCATGCTGCTAGGCTGCGCAGACGGACCTTTGAGGGCATCGCGTCGGGCTGGTTCCAAGATGGCCACGCGAGAGGAGGGCTGCTAATGGAGGCGTTCTCATTTGGCAGCTACTATCCGGGGGAAAGCGCGGTGCATAGCCTGGATCCGCGCACTAAGTTGCTCCTAGGTTTCGCATTTCTGATCACTGTGCTCACCGTCGGTAGCTTCCGCGGGCTGGTTCCGGTCGCAATATTTGTCGTGCTGGTCTATGTCACAGCCCGGGTTCCGTTGCGTCGGGTCCTATCGTCGATGGCACCACTGCTAGCGATTGTCGTGGTGGTCGCGGTGCTCAACTTGTTTTCCGATCAGAGCGGCCGCATTTTGTGGCAGTTTGGCTTTTTGCAGGTGAGCGAGGGCTCGCTGCGTTCTGCGACGTTTATGGCGTGCCGCCTGACGTTGATGATGGCCGGCATGAGCGCCATTACGCTCACCACGCCGACGCTCGACCTCACCGCGGGTTTTGAGCGCCTGCTCGCACCATTTGCGCGCGTGGGGCTTCCGGCGCACGAGCTCGGCATGATTATGGGTATCGCGCTGCGGTTTATGCCACAATTTGCCACCGAGATGAAACAGACGGCCGATGCACAGGCAAGCCGCGGCGCGCGCGTGGCGGGCGGTCCGCTCGGCGGTGTGCGTATGCTCGGCAGCGTGGCGATTCCGCTGTTCACCGGCGTGTTCCGTCATGCCGAGACACTTTCTGCCGCCATGGATGCGCGATGCTATCACGGCGAGCAGGGACGCACGCGTCTGCATGCGCTTACGTTTGGCCGCGGGGATGCACTGGCCGCAGTGGCGATGGCGCTGCTGGTGGCATGTGTCGTCGCCATCAATCTGCAACTTATTTAGGCGCGATCCGAGCGCAAGAAAGGGATTCCTATGACCGACATCGACCGCACAGCGCAACTCGAGCGCGCCTGCACATACCTCAGGCGCATCCCCGCGTGGTTTTTGGCCACGACTGACGTGAACGATGGGCATCAGCCACGCGTAAGGCCGTTCTCGTTTGCCATGGTCGATGACGGCAAGCTGTGGTTTTGCACGTCGCGCGACAAGGACGTGTGGGCGGAGCTTAGTGCAAATCCCAAGTTTGAGGTCTCGGGCTGGAAGCCGGGGGAGTGCTGGATTGTGTTGACTGGCGAAGCCGCGCTCGAGGACGACGCGGTCGTGAGCGACCGCGTTCGCGAAGCTGGCTTTAAGCACATGGTGGGCATTGGCGAGAATCACGTGAGCGCCAACGACGGTCGCCTTGCGTTTTTCTCGGTCCGCAATATCGTCGCACGTTTCTGCGATATCGACGGCAGCGAAGAGCATCTGGAGCTCTAGCGCGTCTCAAATTAACTACCCGTTCCAAATTAGCTAGTGGCAGGAGGAAACGTGGACGGATTGAATACGGTGTTGGAGTATCTGACGTCGGTGCCGGCGTGGTATCTGGCGACGAGCGTGGATGGGCAGCCGCATGTGCGTCCGTTTTCGTTTGCGCAGATTCAGGATGGCAAGCTGTGGTTTGTGACGGCACGCACCAAAGACGTGTGGCAGGAACTACTGCAAAACCAGCGCTTTGAGGCCACGAGCTGGTGGCCGGGTCATGGCTGGCTCATTTTGCGCGGGCGCGCCGGCTTGGATGACCAGGCTGCCCCCGATATGCGCGAGGCTGGCTGGAAGCATCTGGAGCGCTTGGGCGAGCATTATGAGGGGCCTAACGACCCCACGCTCGTCTTCTTTAGCGTCGAGGAGCCGGAAGCCTTCATCTGCAACCACGACGAATGGGTGCCGGTCGAGCTCTAAAAGAGTTCTCCCGCCGGCCCCAACAATTTAAACACCCGTCTGTGTCGGGCCCCACATCGCAACGGCACCGCAAGGTGCACCGGGCGATGTGGGGCCCATTGTTATTTGTCAATTCCTTCGCGTGAATGTGTCTGGTTTGTTTCAATGCATGAAGATGCAAACTATTTGCGTAAATATGCATTCCTAGGTGCTAAAGTTTCAACCCACCTCATAACGATCGCTGCGAAATGCGTATCGGTGCATAAATCGCAGACAAGGAGTTTGATATGTCTTTGAAGGTTGGAATCGTCGGTGCGGCAGGATATGCCGGTGCCGAGCTCATTCGTCTCGTGCTCGGCCATCCCGAGTTTGAACTTGTTGCCATTACGTCCAATGCCGATGCCGGACAGCCGCTGTCTGCGGTGTACCCGAGCTTTGCCGGCGTGAGCGATCTGAAATTTACCACGCATGATGCCCCCGAGCTCAAGACCTGCGACGCTGTCTTTTTGGCCGTGCCGCACACCGCCGCCATGGCGCAGGTGCCCACCCTGCTTGCCGTGGGCGTTTCCTGCTTTGACCTTTCGGCCGATTATCGCCTGAGCGATCCGGCCGTGTTCGAGGCGTGGTATGCCGCCGAGCACACGAGCCCCGAGCTGCTCAAGACGCGCGCTTTTGGCCTGCCCGAGCTGTTCTGTCGGGACTTGGAGACCGCCGCATCCGATTATGCTGGCGGCAAGTCCGTGCTGGTTGCCTGCGCCGGTTGTTATCCCACTGCAACGAGCCTCGCTGCCGCGCCCGCCGTGCGCGCCGGCTGGGTTGCACAGAGTAGTCCTGTGATTGTCGATGCCATCAGTGGCGTGACGGGTGCCGGTAAGTCCTGTAACGCCCGCACGCATTTTTGCAGTGCAGACGAGAATCTGGAGGCATATGGCGTGGGCAAGCATCGTCATACGCCCGAGATCGAACAGATTCTTGGTCTGGCCGACCGCATCGTCTTCACTCCGCATTTGGCACCGCTCAAGCGCGGCCTGCTCTCCACGGTGACGCTGCCGCTCGCGTCGCAGACTCTCGACACACTGACCCTTGAGGACGTCGTCGACCATTACAAGCAGTTCTACGCCGGACGCAGCTTTGTGCGCGTGCTCGATGCTGGCCAGCAGCCCAAGACGGCCTCGGTCGTCGGCACCAATGCCGCCCAGATTGGCCTTGCGCTCAACAAACGTGCGGGTGTGCTGGTGGCGACAGGTGCGATCGACAATCTGTGCAAGGGTGCTGCGGGCCAGGCGGTCCAGTGTGCCAATATCGTCTTTGGATTTGATGAGCGACGAGGCTTGCCCACAGTGGCGTGCCCGGTGTAGCACATTCGATTGTTAACGATTTAGTAGTCGGGTATCGAGTTGGGCGCCACTTTTAAGCTGGTCTCGTGATTGTGACTGGTATGGCGCTCCGACCGATGCCCACTTTTTGTTTGATATAAAGGAGTCATGGGGACGATGAATAGAGAGCAGTTCGATATCAAGATTCGCGCCGTCGAGGGTGGCGTTACGGCGGCGGGTGGCTTTAAGGCTGCCGGTATCCATGCCGGATTTCGCAAGGATCCCGAGCGTTTGGATTATGCACTCGTCGTGCCTAATGAGCCCTGTCCCGGTGCCGGCGTGTTTACGACCAACCGCTTTTGCGCAGCGCCCGTGCAGGTGAGCCGCGCCAATCTGGGCGGTGCCGATAAGGGCTATGGCATCATTGCCGGTGTCTCGGTCAACTCCGGTAACGCCAACGCGGCCACCGGTGAGACGGGCCTTGCCTGCGCGTGCGAGACGTGCAACATCGCCTCGCAGGTCATCGGCTGCGAGCCTCAGCAAATCCTGGTCGCCTCCACGGGCGTGATTGGCCAGATTCTGCCGGTCGACACGTTTGAGACGGCGATTCCGGCAGCTTATGAGGCGCTTTCTGCCCATGGCGGCGCCGATGCCGCCCGTGCCATCATGACGACCGATACGCATTCCAAGGAGTATGCCGTTCGCTACCGCAGTGAGGCTACGGGTCATGCGGGCAATGCCTATACGGTGGGCGGCATGTGCAAGGGCTCGGGTATGATCATGCCCAACATGGCCACCATGATCGCGGTCATCACCACCGATGCCCCCGTCGAGCCGGCGGCGCTCCACACCCTGCTGCTCTCGACCGTTAAACAGACCTTCAACAAGGTGACGGTCGATTCCGATACCTCGACCAACGACACATGTATCATGCTTGCATCTGGCGCTGCTGCCGCAGATGCCGAGCCCATCGTCGAGGACACTGACGCCTTTGACGAGTTGGCCTTTGCCGTGCACGAGGTGTGCGAGAGCCTGGCGCGCAACATCGCGGCCGATGGCGAGGGCGCATCCAAGCTCGTGACGGTTAACGTCACCGGAGCCGCTAACGACAAGGAAGCCGATATTGCCGCCCGCGCCGTTGCCAACTCGCCGCTCGTCAAGACCTGCATCGCCGGTCACGATTGCAACTGGGGCCGCGTTGCCATGGCGCTCGGCAAGTGCGGCGTGCAGTTTAACCAGGAAGACGTTTCCATCGACATGATGGACATGCCCGTCTGCCGCGGTGGCCTGACCGTCCCCTTTGACGAGGACGAGGCCCTGCGACGTTTTGAGGCGCCCGAGATCGTGATCTCGGCCGACCTGGGCGCAGGCGACGCGGCAACGACCGTGTGGACCTGCGACCTCACGCACGAGTACATCTCCATCAACGGTGACTACCGTTCCTAGATTCCAGGCACGCTGCGCATCTTGCCGCGATTGTGGACGGCGGAGCACGGCGCGATAACGATACGAAAGACGAGGCAGATTATGAAATTCGCACGCGATTGTCGTTCGAGTGAATCCAACGAAGCAACCGCGCAGCTGCTGTTCGAAGCGCTGCCGTGGATTAAAAACCTGACCGGCAAGACGGTTGTTATCAAATATGGCGGAGCCGCCATGGTCGACGAGCAACTGCGCCGCGACGTGATGAGTGACATCGTCCTGCTCAAGATCATCGGCATGCGCCCCGTCATCGTGCACGGCGGCGGCAAGGCCATCAACGAGGCGCTGAGCCATTACGATATCCCCGTCGAGTTTAAGAACGGCCAACGCGTGACCACGCCGGCGACTATGGATATCGTGCGCGAGGTGCTGGGCGGCAAGGTTAACCAAGAGCTGGTTGCTGCCATCAATCATCATGGCAACCTGGCTGTGGGCGTGTCGGGCAGTGATGCCGGTACGCTCATCGCCGAGCCGCTTGACCCCGAGCTCGGCCGCGTGGGCAAAGTGACGCACGTCAATACCGACTATATCGAGCGCTTGCTCGATAGCGAGTACATCCCTGTTATCGCCACGGTCGCGGCGGGCGAGGACGATGGCTTCTTTAATATCAACGCCGATACCGCCGCCGGTGCTGTTGCTGCAGCGCTCCATGCGCACAAGGCGATTTTCCTTACCGACGTCGACGGCCTATACAAGGACTTTAGCGACAAGGATTCGCTCATCTCCAACCTGACGCTGGACGAGGTTAACGAGATGCTCTACGGCGGCGAGGTCGACAAGGGCATGATTCCCAAGTTGCGAGCGGCTGTCGACGCCCTGACTGCCGGCGTGTTCCGTGCTCACATCATCAACGGCACCACACCGCACTCGCTGCTTCTGGAGCTGCTGACCGATGCCGGCGTCGGCACCGTGATACATTCCACCGAGACGGCTTACGAGTTCGATACGCACCCGCACCCGCTTTCGACCTTTGCGGCACGCCTGACCGAGAACCTCGACGAGGTCGAGAAGCTCCAGACGGTTTAGCCGGTTAGAAATCGCCATACCGTTACACCCACAGTCCGCGCCACCTGGCGCTTAACGAAAGGTATCCCATGTCACTTGCAGCTCAACAATCACTCGAATCCCATTATGTTATGCACACCTTTGGTCGCTCTCCGGTCGAATTTGTCGAGGGTCACGGTATGAAGCTCATCGGTGACGATGGCCGTGAGTATCTCGATTTTCTTGCAGGTATTGGCGTATGCAGCCTAGGCCACGGCAATGCGGCAGTGCTGTCGGCGCTCGAGACGCAGACCAAAAAGCTCTTGCATGTCTCCAACTATTTCTACATCGAGCAGCGTGGCCAGGTCGCGGCGCTACTGTCCAAGCTCGCTAACGACGATGTGGATGGCGCGCGCGTGCTTGCCGACGCGATTGCCACCGGCGACGAGACCACGGCGGCGCTTGGCGTTCCGGCTGCGGGCGAGCAGGTGTGGGAGACGTTCTTTGCCAACTCCGGTGCCGAGGCCAACGAGGGCTCGATGAAGCTCGCGCGCCTGTACGCCAAGCGTGCCGGCAACGGTGGCAACACCATCGTGTGCATGCGCGGCGGCTTTCACGGTCGTACGCTCGAGACCATTGCGGCGACCATGCAGGATTGGCTGCAGGACAGCTTCCGTCCGCTGCCGGGCGGCTTTGTGGCCTGCACGCCCAACGATGTCGATGAACTGTGTGCAATCTTTAAGCAGCTGGGCAGCGAAATCTGTGCCGTGATGCTCGAGCCGATCCAGGGCGAGAGCGGTGTGCACCCCATGACTGAGGAGTTTATGGCAGCGGCGCGCGACTTGTCGCACGAGGTGGGCGCCGTGCTTATTGCCGACGAGGTCCAGTGTGGCATCTTCCGTTCCGGCAAGCCGTTTGCGTTCCAGACTTATGGCGTAGAGCCCGACATCATGAGTCTTGCCAAGGGCATCGCCGACGGCGTCCCCATGGGCGCCGTGGTGGCAAAGAAGGAAATCGCTGACATCTTTAAGCCCGGCGATCATGGTTCGACCTTCGGCGGTAGCTGCTTGGCCATCGCGGCGTGTGCCGCGACACTCTCCGCGCTTGTGCGCGGCGATTATGCCGAGCAGGCCGCCAAGGTTGGCGCCTATATGGAGGCAAAACTCGCTAAGCTGCCGTACGTGATCGAGGTACGCGGACGCGGCTTGATGCTCGGCTGCGATCTGGATGATGCTGCGGGCGATGCGCATGACGTTGTGGCACGCGTGCTGGCGAACGGCGCCGTAATCAACGCGACTGGAGCCCACACGCTGCGTTTCCTGCCGCCGCTTGTCTGCGAGGAAGCCGACGTTGACAGCCTGATCGAGATCCTGACGGACGTTTTGGGCTAACGCGAGCAGAACAGAGCCGGTCGAAACGGGTTCCAGATCGCCAGTGCGTCATTTGATGCATGATTGGGCGGTTCGGAACCCTTTTGCTCCTGATTTGCAGCTTCTGGAATAGCCCGTGTGCAAAAAATGGCAAATATGAGTACTGTCACAAAACGAACAACATATAAAACAGGGTTATTTGGGCAAGTTAGACCACACTTGTTCAGATTTACGGCCAGATACTATGCTGATTCGCGTGATCAATCGTTGCCTTAGTGCCGGTTTTGCCTTCTGAGGTCTCGAAACCGCTGTTACTAAAATAATAGCAGTACTCATATTTGGCATTTTTTGCACACGGGTATTCGCCAAGGGTCCATTTCGCCGCCCGAGCCCCGCTTCGCTCCTCGCGTGCTGCGCTGGAAAACGCTTTGCGTTTCCTCAGCTCCGCACCCTTGCGGGTTCGAATCCCTCTGCACTGGGCACAAACAAAAACGGTCCCCTTGCGAGGACCGTTTCCAATTCAGTGGTGGGCGATGAGGGATTCGAACCCCCAGCCTTGTGCGTGTAAAGCACCTGCGCTAACCGTTGCGCCAATCGCCCGCAGGGATTGAGTATAGCGGAAACCCGATACGGTTCATCGCTAATCCATAACGAAACTTAGGCGGCGACTTTGGCACCCTTGTTCTCGTCGATAAAGAAACGCTTGTACCAGATGAGGAACGTCAGCGTGGTATAGATCTTGCGCTGGTTGAGCGCGCGGCCCTCAAAGTGATCGTCAAGCAGTTTCATGAGTGCATCCGTGTCAAAGAAATCGGCAGCCCACGGCGCGGTGAAGTACTTCTTGACGTAGTCGTAGTACTTCTGCTCGCGCAGCCAGAACTTGACCGGCACCGGGAAACCAACCTTCTTGCGCGTGGCCCACTCATCGGGCAGCGTGCGATTGGCGGCGTGGCGCAGGACGAGCTTGCAGCCTTCTTCGTTGACGCGGTAATTGGCGGGAATGTGCTCGGCAAATTCCATGACTTTTTTGTCCAGGAACGGAACGCGAAGCTCCAGTGAGTGTGCCATGCACATCTTGTCGGCCTTGAGCAGAATGTCGCCCGGCAGCCACATGTTCATGTCCAGATACTGCTTCTTGGAGAGCTCGCAGCAATTGGGAACCTGCTTGTAATACTCGGCGCACATTTCGGCGGCGTTCTTGCCGGTGTCGTAGGCAGGCTTAAGCACCTCGTCGACCTCGGACGGGTCGAACACCTTTGCCTGACCCACATACCAGCGCTCGGGGACCTCGGCGCACTTGGTCAAGAAATTGTGACCCTTAAAGTAGGGAAGATGCTGAACGAGCGAGCCCAGGGCGCGGCGCACGCCGAGTGGGACGCGCTTCTTGAAGGAGCGCATCTGAGGGGTGTCCTCGTACCACTCGTAGCCGGCGAACAGCTCGTCTGCACCCTCGCCCGAAAGGACCACGGTGACTTCCTTGGCTGCCATCTGGGCCAGATAGTACAGCGGCACGCTCGAGAGGTTCGATTGCGGCTCGTCCATGTGATACTGGATGTCGGGCAGCGCGTCGAAGAACTCGTCGGCGGTGATCATCTTGCGCACGTTCTTGATGCCCAGCTTGTCAGAAAGCTCGGCGGCGTAGTTGGTCTCGTTGAAGTTCTTGTAATCGAAGCCGACGGAATAGGTGGTGTCGGGCATGAGACAGGCGGCAATGTAGCTGGAGTCCACGCCGCCAGAAAGGAACGAGCCCACCTTAACATCGGCGATTCGGTGCGCAGCGACGCTTTCGTGCACGACCTTGTCGCACTCGTCCACGTACTCCTCGAAGGTCTTGGAGTTGTCGTCGGTGAAGTCACAGCTCCAGTAACGCTTGATGTCCATGGTGTTAGTCGTCAGGTCATACGTAAAGCAATGCGCCGGGGCAAGCTTGAACACGCCCTTAAAGAAGGTCTCCTCCGTGGCGGGGAACTGCAGCGTCAGGTAGGGGCGCAGGGCGTCGTGGTTGACGGCCTTCTCAAACTTGGGATGGTCCAGGAAGCTCTTGATCTCGGAGCCAAACAGCAGCGAGCCATCGGATGCCTGGTAGTAATAGAACGGCTTGATGCCAAAGATGTCACGGGCGCCAAAGAGTTTGTTCTTGTTTTGGTCGTGAATCACGAACGCGTACATGCCGCGAAGGCGGTTGACCAGGTCTTCGCCCCACTCCTCGTAACCGTGCACCAGGACCTCGGTGTCGGCGTTGCAGTGGAAGACGTAGCCAGCGGCCTCGAGCTCGGAGCGGAGCTCCTGGAAGTTGTAGATCTCTCCGTTGAAGACAATCGTGACCTTGCCGTCATCGCTCGACATGGGCTGGGCACCAGCCTCGGAAAGGTCGAGAATCGAAAGACGGCGGAAGCCAAGCGCGACGTTATCGACGATGTGCTGACCGCCCATATCCGGACCGCGATGGATAATGCGATTCATCATGGCCGTGAGAACCAGCTCACTCTGTTCATCTGTACCGGTAAAACCGACAAAACCGCACATGCAAGATCCTTTCTGCTGACGGCTTAGGTGCACTGCCGCAAGGATTTGCAGCAGTCGATATCAATCAATCCTTACTATCATGCCAATCTTTTGTTTCGTGATGGGGCATAAGCGCCGAGGGGACCGAAAAAACCACGGCCCGCACTTCGGGTGAAGTGGCGGGCCGTGACTGCGATGATTGCCGTGCGCGAGAACGCACAAGAGAGGTTAACGCTTGCCGCGCTCGGCAAGGTGGCGCTCCGCCTTGGTGACGACGTGGATCAGCGGAATCGTCTCAACCAGATAGTAGAGTGCGGCGCAAATGTAGGGTGTGATGTTTCCCGTGGTTGCCGTGAGGTTTTTGGAGAACAGCATGAGCTCTACGACACCGACGCTCGAAAGCGGCGACGTATCCTTATAGAACATAACGAACTCGCTGGTCATGGTGGGGATGACGCAGCGCACGGCCTGCGGAATCACAATGCGCGACATGACTTGGGGCCACGTCATGCCAAGCGAGTAGGCAGCTTCCAATTGACCAGGCGGGTCGCAATGCCGCCGAGCACGCCGTTGCCGGTGTCTTCGTTTGACTTTGCAGTTGTCGAGGTGACGGTGAGTGTGGAGCCTGTCTCATCGCCGGCACCCGAGGCGTCCTCGCTCGAAGAGCCGCTCGTCGGTGCCATGCCAAACTGCTCGCCCGTCGGAACCTCTTTGATGATTTCCATACCGGTAAAGGAGTTCGACACCATCCATTTTGTAGGGCAGGGCTCTTGTTATTTCGAATTAACCGCGCGCCGATCCTTGCAAGTTTTTAGGATGCTGAGACACTCGCAAGGTCAGGTAGCATATTAGGATGGTTGATAATACGAAGGACGTGGCCGGATTCATCTGAAACGGTCTTTGCTCTTTTAAGGTTAGGTTTAGCGAGAGAGGTCGTTATATGTCGGATACGACGCAGGAGAAGCTGGCTTTGATGCGCTATGTAGAGCTGCTCGAGGCCGAGGCCCTTGTTGTTTCCAAGCCGGATACTCTATACGACCAGCGCATCGAGTTTGCGACCGACGACTCGCGCCAGGTGCGTCCGGGCACATTGTTTGTTTGCAAGGGCCGTGCGTTCAAGCGCGAGTATCTGGTCTCCGCGATTGCCGATGGCGCCGTGGCGTACGTGTCCGAGGTCGATTATGACGTCGATATTCCCGCTGTGATCGTCAACGATATCCGTCGTACGCTTGCTGTGGTGGCGGATGCCTATTACTGCCACCCTTCGGGCAAGGTGAAGGTCTGCGCTTTTACCGGTACCAAGGGCAAGTCGACCTGCAGCTTCTATCTGCGCGGCATTCTTGCCAACGAGGCAAAGCTCACGGGCTGCCATCGGCCTGCCCTCAATACGGGTATCGAGTTCGATGACGGTATCGAGGCGGGCCCTTCCATGCTGACGACTCCCGAGTCCTTCCTCTTGCAGTCGCGTATCGCACATGCCGCCGAGGCGGGCGCTCCGTGGCTGGTCATGGAGGCGTCGAGCCAGGGCCTCAAATACGAGCGTACGGGCAAGATTGCCTTTGAAGTGGGCGCCTTTACCAATATCGGCGAGGACCACATCTCGCCGATTGAGCACCCCACGCTCGAGGATTACTTTGCCAGCAAGCTCAAGATTTTTTCGCAGAGCCGTTTTGCCGTGGTCAACCTCGATATGGACCACGTTGACCGCGTGCTCGAGGCGGCGTCCCGCTGCGAGCGTACGGTGACGTTCTCCCTGACCGACGAGCGTGCCGACGTGCTTGCGCTGGCGATTCATAATGGCGACTGCGGCATGGTGGCAACAGTGCGTACGCCCCGCTTTACGCGTGACATTGTGATTCCCACGCCGGTTAAGTTCAATGTGTCCAACGCGCTTGCCGCTATTGCCTGCGCCGAGGCCCTGGGCATTTCCGAAGAGGGCATCGTCCATGGCTTTGAGGGCGTCTTCGTTCCCGGCCGCATGGAGCTCTATCCGTCCGCATCGGGCAAGATTTTGGGCGTCGTTGACTTTGCGCACAACGGCATGAGCCTCGAGACGCTTTTGCGCGACCTGCACGAGAACTATCCCGAGCGTGAGCTGGCGGTTGTCTTTGGTGCAACGGGCGGCAAGGGCGTCGATCGCCGCACCACGATGGGTATTGCCGCCGGCAAGTACGCCGATCGCATCGTGATTACCGAGGATGACCCCGGCCCCGAGGACGTCGGGGACATTTGTGCCGAGATTGCGCGCAATGTCCAGGCGCAGGGAAACGACAACTGGCAGATTGTGACCGACCGTACCGCCGCTATCGAGGCGGCCGTGCGCGAGACCGAGCGCCCCGCTGTGGTCATCGTGACCGGTAAGGGCGAGGAGGAGTGCATGCTGCGCAAGAACGGACCCGAGCCCTGCGAGCGCGATGGCTTGGTTCTCAAGCGCATCCTTGCGGCGTACGATGCCTAAACACTGCCGCCTTTAGGATGGCGTTTGCGGACCCCGGCGTCTGATGATGCAATGCCTTCTAGGTGTGCTTACCCTAGGGAAAACACGCCTGTGGGCCCGTAAGCGTGTTTGCCTTAGGGAAAACACGCTATCAAGATTAAACCTCTTCTACGTAAACGGAGTGACCATGTCCCATAACACCCTGCCTACCGTTACCGAGCTGTCGGGCGAGCTGCGCGAGCGCCTCGCCAAGGTCAAGTATGTCTTTACTGATCTGGACGCCACAATGCTCGCGCCCGGTTCGTGCGTGTTGCGCGACAACGACGGCAATCCCTCGACCAAGCTCGTCGAGGCCGTCGTGGCGCTTGCCCGCGCCGGCATCCAGGTGATTCCCACCTCGGGTCGCAACCGCACCATGATCCACGAGGACGCCCGCGTGCTCGGCCTCAACTCCTACATTGGCGAGATGGGTGGCCTGGTCATGTACGACCTCAAGGCCAACGATTGGGAGTATCTGACTGGCGATATGCCCTACGATCCCGCATCGGGCCTTACGCCGCACCAGGTGATCGAGCAGACTGGCGTGTGCGAGAAGATTCTCGCTCGCTGGCCGCATAAGATCGAGTACCACAACGATATGTCGACCGGATACAAGTATCGCGAGGTCACCGTCGGCATGCGTGGCGATGTTCCCGATGACGAGGTCCAGGCTATCCTGGACGAGGCAGGCTGCGGTTTGGTCTGGGCATGCAACGGCCATCTGACGCACCTGTCCAAGCCCACGACGCTCGAGCTCGATCGCGTCGAGGACGGGCGTGCCTTTAATATCAATCCGGCTGGTCTTAATAAGGGCGTCGCGATTGCGCGCTTCTGCGAGCATTTGGGTATCGAGCGCGAGGAGACGCTGGCGCTCGGCGATTCCGAGTCCGACTTCTATATGGCCGATCACGTTGGCATGTTCTGCTTGGTCGAAAACGGTCTGACGAGCGCTGGTGCGCCTGAGTTCCTGGATGCGTGCGACAACGCCTTTGTTACGCGCGGCAAGATCGTCGATGGCTGGGTCGCGACGGCCGAGCTGCTCGTTGCGGCCCGTTCGTAAGCCGATGCGATTACATGGGGCCATATCCTTTTGAGAGAATCTGGTGAGGTAATGTCCGATATCGAGAATCTGGCTGGGGACACGCGTCCGATTGGCGTGTTCGATTCGGGACTAGGCGGCCTGACGGTTGCGCGCGCGATCGCGACGGCGCTTCCGCACGAGTCCGTCTACTATTTTGGTGACACCAAACGTTGCCCCTACGGCACCCGCACCGAGGACGAGGTGCGCTCGTTTGCGCTGCAGGCGGGTCGCTGGCTTTCGAGGCACGACGTCAAGATCATGGTCATCGCCTGCAATACGGCGACGGCCGCGGCGCTTCGTCTGGCGCAACAGGTGCTCGATGTTCCCGTGATCGGCGTGATCGCGCCGGGCGCGCGTGCGGCCATCAACAGCACCCGCACGCGCCGCGTGGGCGTGCTCGCCACCAACCTCACCATCCGCTCGGGTGCCTACACGCGCGCCATCCAGGATCTGGATGCCGGCGTGGACGTGTACGGCTGCCCTGCCTCGAGCTTTGTCGAGGTTGTCGAGCACGAGCTCGCCTCGGGCGCGCATCTGCAGGAGCAGTGGCTCGAGAACGAGGATGTCTTTGATACGCCTGCCGTGCGTGCGCTGGTCGGCGCCACGGTCGAGCCGCTGCACGATCGCGGCATCGATACCGTGGTGCTTGGGTGCACGCACTTTCCACTGCTGGTGGGGCCCATTCGCCATGCGCTGGGACCCGGGGTGCGCGTGGTGAGTTCTGCCGAGGAAACCACCTGCGAGCTGACCGATATCCTCACGCGTCGTGAGCAGCTTGCGGGCGATACTGCCGAGCCGCAGCATCGTTTTGCCACGACGGCCGATAACATTGCCGAGTTTGCGGTGGCGGGCAGCTTTATCTTTGGCCAGCCGCTCAAAAGCATCGAGCATATCGATATCGACGAACTTAAATAGACGTCGTTCGAAGTATTCGCCCTCATCTTTCGCCGAAAGGACATTTTATGGAGTATATGCAGGTCAACCGTACCAACGGTCGCGCAGCCGACGAGCTGCGCCCCGTCCAGCTCACCCGCGGCGTGATGAAGCATGCTCACGGATCGTGCCTGGCCGAGTTTGGCGACACGCGCGTGCTGTGTGCCGCTACCATTGAGGAGGGCGTGCCGGGTTGGCGCAAGGGCGCCAAGGCCGGATGGGTGACTGCCGAGTATGCGATGCTGCCGGCATCGACCGGCAAGCGCTGCAAGCGCGAGCATGCTAACCGCAAGGGCCGTTCCATGGAAATCGAGCGCCTCATCGGACGCAGTCTGCGCACCGTCGTCAACATGAAGGCGCTTGGCGAATACACCGTCACCGTCGACTGCGACGTGATCCAGGCCGATGGCGGCACGCGCACGGCGAGTATCACCGGCGCCTGGGTGGCGCTGCACGATGCGCTCGCCACTTGGGTCGAGGCCGGCAAGCTCGAGCACATTCCGCTCATAGGTCAGGTCGCCGCCGTCTCCATGGGTGTTGTCGACGGCAACACGCTGCTCGACCTCGATTATTCCGAGGACAGCCATGCCGAGGTCGATATGAATCTCGTCGCCACCGATACCGGCGAGATGATCGAGCTTCAGGGTACCGGCGAGCAGGTGCCTTTCGACCGCAAACGTCTCAACGCTCTGCTCGACCTGGGCGACAAGGGCATCGCCGAGCTCATCGAGCTCCAGCGCCGGGTTCTCGCCTAACCTGCCAAAAAGGGACAGGTTTATTTTGGCAGGTTTTATCTGCGAAAACGTCTAGATACAAGGCTGTCGTTGATTGAGAGGGGAGAGGCCGAGGTCCTCATCGCCCTCAGCGCGGCATTGCTTTAGAGAGAAGGAGGCCAGCTATGGCACTTGAGAAAATCGATATCGATACGCTCGACCCGGCGGCGACTATCGTCGTGGCAACGGGAAATGCCCACAAGCTCACCGAGATTGAAGCCATTTTGGGCAAGGTTATGCCCGATGTGCGCTTTGTGGCACTGGGCCAGCTGGGCGATTTTGATGACCCCGAGGAAAATGGCACGACGTTTTTGGAGAACGCCATCATCAAGGCCCAGGCTGCGGTCGAGGAGACGGGCCTTATGGCCATCGCCGACGATTCCGGTCTGGTCGTTGACGTTCTGGACGGTGAGCCGGGCGTGTATAGCGCGCGCTATGCGGGCGTGCACGGTGATGATGCCGCCAACAATGCCAAGCTCCTCGTGAACCTGGAAGGCGTGGCGGACGAGGACCGCACTGCACGCTTTATGAGCGTCGTCGCGCTCATCGACCAGGACGGCCTGGTCACCTATGGCGAGGGCGCCTGCGAGGGCGTTATCGCGCACGAGGGTCGCGGCGATCACGGCTTTGGCTACGATCCGCTGTTCCTGCCGGTCGATACGCCGGGCAAGACCATGGCAGAGCTCACGGCGGACGAGAAAAACGCCATCAGCCATCGCTTCCACGCGCTCGAGCATCTGTCCGCCAAGCTGACGGGCGAGGAGTAGACTGTGCGTGCGGTGGTGCAGCGCGTGCTCAACGCTGGCGTGACGGTCGACGGCGAGTGCGTGGGTCGCATTGGGCGCGGCTATCTGGTGCTGCTGGGCGTGGGTCATGACGATACGCGTGCCGAGGCCGATAAGCTGTGGGGCAAACTCCGGGGCTTGCGCATCAACGAGGACGAGGACGGCAAGACCAATCTGGCGCTCGCCGATGTCGATGGCGAGGTACTCGTGGTGTCGCAGTTCACGCTGTTTGCCGATTGCCGCCATGGTCGTCGTCCGTCGTTTACGGACGCCGGCGCGCCCGATGTCGCTAACGAGCTTTACGAGTATTTTCTAACGCTCGTCGCCCAAGATGTTGAGCACGTGGCGCACGGAATCTTTGGTGCCGACATGAAGGTCGACCTCGTCAACGACGGACCGTTCACGATCGTCCTGGACACCGACAACCTTTAGGTTACGCGGTTTTACCAAATCTCGTAACTACTCTATTTAGCTACTTGCGTATGTCGGCAGTAGGGTGCTATAGTATTAGAGTTTTGTCTATCTTAGGGGTATTATCCCCTTTTTGAATTGCACCCTCTGGAGGCCCCGTTCATGGAAGAGATGGAAGTCAATCACGTCGACGACATCCACGAGAAGCTGACCGATATGGTGGGCGATCGCGTTAAGGTGAAGGCCAACATGGGCCGTACCCGCGTCGTCGAGCGCATGGGCACCATCAAGAGCGTCCATCCCGCCGTCTTTATCGTCGAGGTTGACGAGCGCCGCGGCCGCAAGTCGCGTCAGTCCTACCAGTATATCGATGTTCTCACCGGTCAGGTCGAGCTGTTCGACCCCGAGAATGGCGAGCACATCTTTACCCCGCTCGGCAATCAGCTCGAGGAGCACTAACGGTGGCCAATCGGTCCCTGACCCTTTCCGCGCCGGCAAAGATCAACCTATATTTGGGGGTTCATACCGAGCGCGATGCCCGCGGCTATCACAGGGTCGATTCCCTGATGGCAGCCGTCGGCCTAGCCGATATCGTGACGGTCGCGCCGGCGCAGGCGCTGACCGTCCAGACGGTTCCGGCATCCGACTTTCCCATGCAAAAGAATACTGCGTACCGCGCGGCGGTCGCTATGGCCGAGCACTATGGGCACGAGGCCAATGTTTGCGTGACGATCGAAAAGCGCATTCCGCTGTGCGCCGGCTTGGGCGGTCCTTCGACCGACGCCGCAGCGGTTATCGTTGCCCTGGCTGAGTTGTGGGGCATCGACCGCGCCGATCCCACGCTGGACGATATTGCACGCGGTATCGGCGCCGACGTGCCGTTCTTTTTGCATGCCAGCCCCGCGTTCTATGTGGGTGGGGGAGACGTGTTGGCTGTCGAGTATCCCGCGTTGCCCGCAACGCCCGTCGTGCTGGTCAAGCCGCGCGAGGCAAGCGTTTCAACGATTGAGGCCTATCGACGTTTCGACGAGGCTCCGGTGCCCGCGACTGCGCTCGGCGCCATCGCCTCGGCTCTCCGCATGGGCGATGCCAAGACGGCGTATTCGCTCATCCACAACAATCTGGGCGTCATTTCCGCGCAAATGGAGCCGCAAATTCAAACCGTGCTTGACTGGCTTCGAGCGCAGGAGGGAATCATTGCCGTAGACGTCTGCGGTTCGGGTGCCTGCTCGTTTGCCATTTGCGATACGGCCACCACAGCTGCAGACCTGATAACGGCGGCGCGGCAAAACGGCTGGTGGGCGGTCGCAACCGAGCTCATTTCGAATACCGTCCGCATTGTCGACTCAAAGAAGTAAAAAAATTTCTGGCACATGGCGGAAATCTTTGTTACTATAGTCGAGCTAACGGGTTGTGGCTCAGTTTGGTAGAGCACTGCGTTCGGGACGCAGGGGTCGCTGGTTCAAATCCAGTCAACCCGACCAGAGCATGAGGAGGGACCGCCTTGCGGTCCCTTTTTTTAGCTATTGTTGTGATACCGCGACACCCGCGGTATACTCATTCGAGCTTGTCTCGCTGTATTGTGGAGGTCTACATGTTTGGACTGAGGGCTCCTGAGCTCATCATCATTCTCGTCGTTGTCTTGATCATCTTCGGGCCCAAGAACCTGCCGAAGCTCGGCAAGTCTCTCGGCTCTACCGTCAAGAATATCCGCGAGGGTATGGAGGGCGACAATAAGGGCGAAACCAATCAGGCCGAGGACGTTGTGGTCGAGGAGTCCAAGGAGGACAAGGAGATCGCAGAGCTCGAGGCCAAGCTCGCTGCTGCCAAGAAAAAGCAGGCAGAGGACAGCGACGCGGACGCAGAGTAGTCCCATCCCTTTGGGGTGAGCACCTGACCGGCTTGCCCGCAGGCTAGCCGGTCTTTTTCGTTTTGTTGACAGTTGATCGTTACATCATAGTTGGGGAGATATCCGTATGGACGCAAGCCAGATCGTACTGACCGCTGAGGGCCGCCAGAAGCTCGTCGAGGAGCTCGCTTGGCGTGAGGGCGATTACGCCAAGGAGATCGTCGAGGACATCAAGGAAGCCCGCGCGTTCGGCGACCTTTCGGAGAACTCCGAGTATGACGCCGCTAAGGACAAGCAGGCCCAGAACGCGGCTCGCATTGCCGAGATTCAGGCTATTCTCGCCAACGCCCAGGTTGCTGCCACCACGGGTGATCTGACCGTCTCCATCGGTTCCACCGTTTCGTTGATTGATCCCAACGGTGAGGTCATGGAAGTCACGCTCGTCGGTACCACCGAGACCAACTCGCTCGAGCACAAGATCTCCAACGAGTCTCCGGTCGGCCACGCCATCATCGGTCACGGCGAGGGCGACTCCGTCGAGGTCGTTACGCCTTCTGGCAAGACCCGCGTCTACACCATTGCCAAGATTGCACGCTAGACCACGGTCCCGCGTAAAGGTATGTTTTCGCTCCCTGGGACCGAATCCTGGGGAGCGTTTTAGTTTGAGGAGCTAACTTATGGCAGAGAACCAGAACGTCGCCGATCAGGCCACGACGCTCAACGACGAGCGCGCCACGCGTCTGGCAAAGCGCGCCGCCCTGTTCGAGGCGGGCCAGAACCCCTATCCCGAGCACTCCGAGATCGAGGACTATGTCATCGACATTGAGGCCAAGTATGCCGATCTTGCCGATGGCGAGGACACCGAGGACGTCGTAAAGATCGGCGGCCGCGTGGTTGCCAAGCGCGGTCAGGGCAAGATCATGTTCATCGTCGTGCGCGACGCTACCGCCGAAATTCAGCTGTTCTGCCGCATCAACGACATGGACGAGGCGGCCTGGAGCACGCTTAAGGCCCTCGACTTGGGCGATATCCTGGGCGTGACCGGCGTGGTCGTGCGCACCAAGCGCGGTCAGCTTTCCGTTGCCCCCAAGAGCGCAACCCTGCTCTCCAAGGCCGTTCGTCCGTTGCCCGAGAAGTTCCACGGTCTCTCCGACAAGGAGACCCGTTATCGTCAGCGTTACGTCGACCTCATTGCCAACGACGATGTCCGCGAGACCTTCCGCAAGCGCTCGCAGATCCTCTCCACCTTCCGTCGTTTCATGGAGTCCGACGGCTACATGGAGGTCGAGACCCCCATCCTGCAGACTATCCAGGGCGGCGCCACGGCTAAGCCGTTCATCACGCACTTCAACGCGCTCGACCAGGAGTGCTATCTGCGCATTGCTACCGAGCTGCACCTCAAGCGCTGTATCGTCGGCGGCTTTGAGCGCGTGTTCGAGATCGGCCGTATCTTCCGCAACGAGGGCATGGACCTCACCCACAATCCCGAGTTCACCACGATGGAGGCCTACCGCGCCTTCTCCGATCTCGAGGGCATGAAGGCGCTCGCCCAGGGCGTCATCAAGGCTGCCAACAAGGCCATCGGCAACCCCGAGGTCATCGAGTATCAGGGCCAGACCATCGATCTTTCCGGTGAGTGGGCAAGCCGCCCCATGACTGATATTGTCTCTGACGTGCTCGGCAAGAAAGTCACCATCGACACGCCGGTCGAGGAGCTTGCTGCCGCCGCGCGCGAGAAGGGCCTGGAGATCAAGCCCGAGTGGACTGCTGGCAAGATCATCGCCGAGATTTACGATGAGCTGGGCGAGGACACCATCGTCAACCCGACCTTCGTGTGCGATTACCCCATCGAGGTCAGCCCGCTTGCCAAGCGTTTTGAGGACGACCCGCGTCTGACGCACCGCTTTGAGCTGGTTATCGCCGGTCACGAGTACGCCAACGCGTTCTCCGAGCTCAACGACCCGGTCGACCAGGCCGAGCGCTTTGCCGCCCAGATGGCCGAGAAGGCCGGCGGCGACGATGAGGCCATGGAGTACGACGAGGACTACGTGCGCGCCCTCGAGTACGGCATGCCTCCCGCGGGCGGCATCGGCATCGGTATCGACCGCGTGGTCATGCTGCTCACCAACCAGGCCTCCATCCGCGACGTCCTGCTGTTCCCGCACATGAAGCCCGAGAAGGGTTTCCAGTCCGGTGCTGCTGCCGCCAAGGCCGCCGAGGCCGGCAACGCCTCGAGCCCGTTCGTCAAATCGCTCAAGCCTACGCTCGATTACTCTAAGATCGCCGTCGAGCCGCTGTTCGAGGAGTTTGTCGACTTTGATACCTTCTCCAAGAGCGATTTCCGCGCCGTGAAGGTCAAGGCGTGCGAAGCCGTCAAGAAGTCCAAGAAGCTGCTGAACTTTACACTCGACGACGGTACCGGCACCGACCGCACCATCCTTTCCGGCATTCACGAGTACTACGAGCCCGAGGACCTGGTCGGCAAGACCCTGCTCGCCATCACCAACCTGCCTCCGCGCAAGATGATGGGCATTCCCAGCTGCGGCATGCTCATCAGCGCTATCCACGAGGAGGATGGTGAGGAGCGCCTCAACCTGATCCAGCTCGACGCCTCCATCCCCGCCGGCGCAAAGATGTACTAACTAGTTACGCGGTTCTACGAACCGCGTAACGGCTCGACGCTGCGCGGGCCGCATTTGGACAATCTGACGTTCAACTTCAAGGGCGC
>URZI01000003.1 GCA_900552385.1 uncultured Collinsella sp.
AGCGGTCGGCGGGGCCATTGTGGCTCTTGACAGCGGATTGGGTCATATGAGCGAAAGCCCGCCAGAGCGAGCAAGGTGCCTTGAAACGAGGCGGCATTGACCTTCTGGTCATGCCGCCGAAGTTGAAAGGCAGATTGCCGCTCTGGCGGGCTTGCAGCGTCAAATGGTTACGCGGTTCGTAGAACCGCGTAACTGCTAGGGCCGCTGGCCCATACCACCCTCGAGGGTGACGGTCTCGCCGTTCATGTACTTAAAGTCGGGACCGCAGAGCTGAACGACCACGCGTCCGATTTCCTTCTCGACGTCGCCGTAGTGACCAGCCGGCGGCATGTGGACGTTGGCCTTGAACGCCTCGGGATAAGCATCCTGGAAGTTCTCGAGCGCAGCGGTCCAAGCAAGCGGGCACACGATGTTGACGTTGATGCCGTCCTTGCCCCACTCGTTGGCGGCAACGCGAGTCAGACCGCGGATGCCCTCCTTGGCAGCGGCATAGCTGCACTGGCCGTAGTTGCCAAACAGGCCGGCGCCCGAGGCAAAGTTGACCACGGAGCCCTTGGTCTCCTTCAGGTGCGGATAGGCCTTCTGCATATACAGATAGGTGGCATACAGACCGGAATAAATGGCCAGGTTAAACTGGTCCATGGTGTGATCGGCGATGGTCACGCCCGAGGCGCTGGCCTGAGCATTGTTGACGACGGCGTCGATGCGGCCGAATTCCTCAATGGCCTTGTCGATGACGTTCTGGACGACGGCTTCGTTGTCCTGACCAGCCGAGACATCGGCCTGAACAGGCAGAACCTTGACACCGTACTCGGCCTCGAGAGACTCCTTGGCGGCCTCGAGCTTGGCGACGTTGCGGCCGGTGATGACGAGGTTCGCGCCCTCCTTGGCAAATGCGATATCGATGCCGTAGCCGATGGAGCCAGCGGAACCGTCCTTAAGCGTGGCCTTGCCGCCGCCGGTGACGATCACGGTCTTACCAGTGAAAAGTCCCATACAAAGTCCTTTCAAATCGCGACGGGCACGCCCGCCGACTGCGCGTATCCAACTTCACGCGCCAAAAGCTGAGATGCAACTTTAGCGTGTTCAAGCGAAAATAAAAGACCGCGGTAGGCGAACGGCACCACGTCGTTCGGCGAAGGGATTGTCAAGTAAAAATTGAATAGAACGGCCGAGTTTTTGTTAACGCGACGAGCCATCGAACACGTTTTGAAACTTTGCTGCGGCGCGCGGGATGTCGGCGCGAGACTTTATCATAGGGTGACAAACAACGATGAGGAGCACATGCCTATGACAGACGAGCTGGACCCCCAGACTCAACAGCATATTGATGATCCCGCAGACGTCACCGCAGATACTGACGCTGTGACCTGCGATGGTATCGACATCGACGACCCCATCTTGGACGAAAGCGCTACGGCGGAAACCCCCGAAACAGAAAACGCCGATGAGCAAAACGACGATGCGCCCGCTCAGGACGACGCCCCTGTACAGGACGACGTCCCGCAAGCAGCGGGCCCCATCGAGGTCTCTTCGGAAGAAGAGCTCGATGCCGTCATGGACTCCATGATGGATGCTGTCAAAGCGATGAAAGACGCCGTCGCCGATGCCGATATTGATGCCGAGGAAGAGGAGGCCGCCGAGGCGGCCTCGACCTTTGTGCCCGGCGAGACTCCGGTTGCCGACCAGGGCAGCACCATGCCCTCATTTCTGCAGCTCGAGCACCCCACGATTGGCGCCGATGCGGTCGATCCGCACGCAGCAGGCTTTTCTGTGGTCGAGGGCGGTACCGGCAATATCGCCGCGCCGCAGACTGCCGATGCGGACGCTGCCGACACCACTCGCCCGACCGCCCCGCACTCCCCCGCCGCGAGCCGCGATCTGGGGACCGCTGTCTCGAACACCGCGAACGCCGTGGGCACCTTTATCGCCCAGGGCGCCTCGGCCATGCGCGAGATGAACGCCGCGAAAAAGGCACTTGCCGATGCCCGCGCCCATCTGGCCGAACTTGAGCAGCGCATTGCCGATCAGGCCGAGGAACTCGAGACGCGCCAGGATATCGCAGGCCGCTACGACCAGATCGTCGCCGACCAGTGCCAGGCGATTGCCACGGCCCAAAAGACTGCAGCGGCCGCCGAGATTGACCGTGATGCCCACGCCGCCAAAGCGACAGAGCTCAAGGGTCAGTTCGAACAAATGAAGACAGAGGATGACGCGACTGAGCTCCGCCTGAAGGCCGCGCTCGATGCCGTGGAGGCCCGCGAGGCGAGCTCGCGCGAGACCGGCAACCGCCTCATTCGACGTCTTGAGGATTCCAAGCGCATCCGCGACAAGGTGAAGGCCGAGCGAGACGCCGGCATTGCCGCCGCACAACAAACCGTCGACGCCACGCGCGCCCAGCTCGAGACGCTGCGTCATGAGTATGCCGAGCTGCAACGCAATCCCTCGGCAAATCCCGCCAACTATACGGTGCGCACCAGCGAGCTCTCGATGCAGATCTCCGACACGGCAGATGCCCTGCGTAAAGCCGAAGAAGATGTCCCGCGCATCACCGCCGACCTTGAACACTCGCTTGCCGCAGCCGAGCAGGCCGTCGAGCAGGCGCAAGCCCCCATCGCCGACGCCAAGCGAGCCCATCAGGCCGTGACGGCGGAGGCCGATGCCGCGCGCGACGAGCTGCAGACCGCAAAAACCGCCGCTGCAACGCGCCAGCGCGAACTGCGCGAGAAGATCGCCGCCGAGGACAAGGCACGCCGCGACCAAGAGCAGAGCATCGCCAACGCCCAAGCAGATGCCGCGCATGCACAGTCGATCATCGAGCAGGCGACCGAGGTACACGACCACCCAGAGATCACTGAGTCGCTTGCAGGATCCTTGGCCCGAGACAAAGCCGAATACGCCGAGACCGAGCGAGAGGTTACCCAGCTCGAAGCCACCGAGGACGCGGTGCGCGAGCGTACCCGCGACTCACGCATCAAATTCACCGGCGCCATCGTCTGCATCGTCGCCGCAATCCTGGTGATCATCCTGATCTGGTTGTTCGCAAGTAAGTAAACCAGCCGCCAAAAAGCGCTCAACGCAGTTGCGGTGAGATAGTTCCTGTTTAGCCCCAAAAAGGCCAATTCAAGAACTATCTCACCGCAACTTATTTAGATCGACGCAAGGCAATCTATCCCTCTTGCACCAATCTCTTGACATAAGGAGTGTCCCCAGGTGCCGGCACAAAAGGAACGTCCCCAAGTGCCAAGTGCCCAATGACTACTCAACAACCACGGCAACACCGATGTAATGGCAGAGTCAGCGAGCGGGTCGCATTTGTGACAAGGTGACGTGAAACGAAAGGGCGCTGACCTTTTGGTCGCGCCCTTGAAGTTGAACGTCAGATTGTCCAAATGCGGCCCGCGCAGCGTCGACTGGTTACGGCGTTTGTAAAACGCCGTAACCTACTGAATGAGCATGGCGTCGCCAAAGCTGAAGAAGCGGTAGCGCTCCTCGATGGCGGCGGCGTAGGCATCCATGATCTGGTCGCGGGTGGCAAGCGCGCTTACGAGCATCATGAGCGTGGAGCGAGGCACATGGAAGTTCGTGATCAGCGCGTCGACCACATGATAGGTCGAGCCGGGCATGAGGTAGAGCTGCGTTGTCGCGTTCTCGCGCACCACGATGTCACCGCGGCCAAGTGTATCGGCCCCGTCCTCGCGGCCCTCAAAATAGCGCGCCGTCACGGCCGGATCGGACACCGGCGCGTCCGCGTCAAAGGCGCTCTCGAGCGAGCGCACTGCGGTGGTACCGACAGCAATCACGCGATGCCCCTCGGCCTTAGCCTTATGCACGGCGTCGACAACCTCCTGCGACACGTGGTAGCGCTCGGTGTGCATCACGTGCTGCGTGGGGTCGTCCTCCTCCACCAGACGGAAGGTATCGATACCCACCTCGAGCTCGACGGCGGCAAACTTGGCACCCTTGGCCTCGATGGCAGCCATGAGCTCGGGAGTAAAATGCAGACCCGCCGTGGGAGCAGCGGCCGAATGCTCCTCCTTCATGGCGTAGACGGTCTGGTACTTCTCGGGATCGCCCTCGTAATCGGTAATGTAGGGCGGCAGCGGCACGTGGCCGGCAGCATGGATGGCCTCGTCGAGCGTGCGCGGCTCGCCGGCGGCATTGCAACCGGCCGGCTCAAAGCGTACCAGGCGGCCGCCGCGGCTATCGGTGACAAAGTCGACAACCTCGGCCGTCAGCACCATGGGAGCCCCCTCGGGCGCATGGGTGCCACCGGCGCGATACTCAATATGAGCACCGGGCTTCAGGCGCTTGCCCGGCTTGACCAAGCACTCCCAAACATGGCCCAGCGGATCCACGTCCTCGCGGCGCTTGAGCAGCAGAGTCTCGACCACGCCGC
Organism: uncultured Collinsella sp.; assembly: GCA_900552385.1. Classification (GTDB taxonomy): domain Bacteria; phylum Actinomycetota; class Coriobacteriia; order Coriobacteriales; family Coriobacteriaceae; genus Collinsella. The sequence goes on from URZI01000003.1 coordinate 4,400, forward strand.
CCGAGCCGGCTTTGCGACCGATCAGGCGAGCCGGCATCACGCGCGTCTGATTGATGACGAGCACGTCGCCCGGCTCGATATAGTCGATGATGTCGCGGAAGATGCGGTGCTCAACGGTACCGCCGTGCTCCAGCGGCGTTCCCGCCTGGGAGCCCTTGCGATCCACCACCAGCAGGCGGCAGGAGTCGCGCGGCTCGGCAGGAGCCTGGGCAATGAGCTCTTCGGGCAGGTTATAGTCAAAATCATCGGTACGCATCTTTGCCTCTTTCACAAAGCGCGTCAGTCGAAAAAATCGACTGACGCGCACATCATTCTCCCCTGTATCCTATCAGCTTGTTGAGAGAAATATAGTATGGAAACAGATTTGCGACTGTTTTCTCAACGCCCTGCTACTTAAGCGTTGCGTACATCACCGCCTTAATCGTATGCATGCGATTCTCCGCTTCTTGGAAAACACGAGACTTATCGGACTCAAAAACCTCGTCCGTGACTTCCATTTCGGTAACTCCAAACTTCTCAGCAATTTCGGCACCAACAGTAGTATTAGTATCGTGGAAGCTCGGAAGGCAGTGGAGGAAAATCGCCTCGGGCTTTGCCATAGACATCACCTCAGCGGTCACACGATACGGCGACATGAGCTTAATGCGGCTTTCCCACAGCTCTGCGGGCTGACCCATGCCAACCCAAACATCCGTGTAAATTACATCGGCATCACGAGCGCCTTCCTCAATATCCTCTGTAATGGTAATCGTCGATCCATGCTCGGCCGCAATACGACTACATTCTGCAAGGAGTTCAGGATCATAGGATGTAGCCCCCTCCGAATTTCCCCCGATTGGGCCGCAAGAACAGTAGTTAATGCCGAGCTTAGCGCAAATGACCATGAGCGAATCAGCGACGTTTCCGGCCGCCTTACCAAAAAATGTAAGTTTCCTGCCCTTAATCTCTCCAAACTCTTCACGCATGGTCAGAATATCGGCAAGCACTTGAGTCGGGTGAAATTCAGTAGTCAGCCCATTCCAAACGGGAACCCCAGCTTTTGCAGCAAGCTCCTCAACCTTCGCCTGTTCAAAGCCGCGGTATTCAATTCCGTCATACATGCGGCCAAGGACGCGAGCCGTGTCCTCAATCGACTCCTTTTTACCCATCTGAGACGAGCCCGGATCCAAATAAGTTACACCCATGCCAAGGTCAAGTGCACCAACTTCGAAGGCGCAGCGAGTACGCGTGGAAGTCTTCTCAAATAGCAAAACAATATTCTTGCCTTCAAGGTATTTATGCGGAACACCGGCACGCTTCATGCTTTTGAAGTTAGCAGAAAGCTCAAGCAGATACTCAATCTCTTCCGTCGTGTAATCAAGCAGCTTCAGAAAACTGCGCCCAGCGATATTAACACCCATATTCGCCATCTCCCATCACAGTGGATTTGCAACTAAATATCTTCGCGCCAGAAGGGCATGCTCATGCAGCGCGGGCCACCACGACCGCGGGACAGTTCCTCGGAGGGAACGACCAAAAGTTCCAAACCGTTCTTGTAGAGCTCATCATTTGTGACAACATTGCGCTCGTAAACACAGACTTTACCAGGAGCAACGGCAAGAGTGTTCGACCCGTCGTTCCACTGCTCGCGAGATGCCTCAACCATATCGCCGGCACCGCACTCAATAAGCTGCACCTTCTCCACGCCAGTAGCCATTTCAAGAATATGTTCAAGCGTGTCATCAATCTCTTGAACAGCGACCATTCCCTCAGAGTCACCACGAGTCAGACGATAAACACGAAGGGTCTCAAAAATACCGGGATAAACTGTGAACTTATCGAAATCCACCATGGTGCAAACGGTGTCAAGATGCATGTAAGCATAGCCGTTGGGGATTTTAATAGCGTAAACGGTATCGATCTCAGAATTCCCAGATCCCCAGAACAAATTCTTTGCAAGCTCCTCAATCGCAGCCGCCTCAGTTCGCTGGCTAATTCCAATAGCCAAGGTATGAGCGTTAATGTTAAGCACATCACCGCCCTCGATATGCCAGGGATTCTTATGGTCGTACCAAATCGGAGTCCCTGCATAATCGGGATGGTATTTGAAAATCGCTTCGTAGAAGGGCACTTCACGATCTCGCTGTTTCCAATACATATGGTGAAGCAGAACGCCTTTGCCCACGGAAGCAAGAGGATCGCGAGAGAAATATGAACTCGGAAGAGGCTTCAACACCAAATCATCGGGCTTCGCATCCTCATTATCCATCATACTAAGCGTAGTCGAAACGCGAGGCAGCTCAAGGTCACGATAACGATACCCCCCCATAGCCTCAAGTACAAACTGATACGAATCTGAAATAGCGTCGAGCTTTTCACGAACAGCCTGCTCAAGCATAGGATTGACAATCCCGCTCTCAGCCATAAATGTATCGGTAAACTCAGCGCGAGCCGAGGGGCATGCATCCAGCGCTTCAGCAACGAGTTTCTCCATATAGAGAACCTCAACACCTTCGCTCCTCAGAAGATCCGCAAAGGCATCATGCTCCTTTTGAGCCACATCAAGATAGAAACAGTCGTGAATCCAGACATCCTCGAACTCTTCTGCCTTTACGTTCACAAGGTCACGACCGGGGCGGTGAAGCACAACTTTCTTGAGCTTACCAATCTCGCTGTGTACATTCAGTCCTTTAGACATTCCTGTTACTCCATTTCAGCCATGAAACCTACAGGGCAATAAGTCCCGAGATTGCTACGAATACGATATTGATGAGCGACACGACCAAGAAGAATTTCCAAACGGTCTTCCACCACTGGCCAAGCTTGATCTTGCACACGCCCAAACCCGCTACAAGAATGGCGCTAGTAGGACAGATCAAAGACATCGTCGCGCTACCCATGGAGAGAGCCCACACGGCGGCCTCGGGATTAAGGCCCATGAGTTCGGTCAAAGGTCCAAAAATGGGAGCGGTCAGTGCTGCAAGGCCAGATGAGCTGGGAACCAGAATCGCCAGGAGGTTCTCAACCGCATAAAGAAGCGTAGTAAAGAGAACCGCCGGGATGCCGCCCAGACCAGTGGCGAGCGCATTGAGGATGGTATCGATGATCATGCCGTCAGAGGCAATGACAAGGATGCCACGCGCAAGTCCAACGACAATTGCCGAGAAAGCAAAGTCAGCGATACCCGCAACAAATTCCTGAGCGATGACGTCCTGACTAAAGCCCGCAATAACACCAGCCAACAGGCCCATGGCCAAAAAGACCGCAGAAATCTCGTTCATATACCAGCCCTGGGTCACAAGTCCCCAGATGATAAGGCACATACCAGCGATAAATACCGCAAGCACGCCTTTTTGACGACCCGTAAATTCCGCGTCAAGGGCAGATTCATCGGCAGCGAACTCGACTTTCTTGGCGATATCATCCTCAAATGTGATCGATGACTCAGGGTTCTTCTTTACCCTTCGTGCATAGAGGACAACCCAAGTAATTGCAACGGCAGTCAAAACAACCCAGGCAATCATACGCAGCCACAGCTGGGGGTTGCCCTGAATACCAAGAATACCTTGCGCAATGAGAACATTAAACGGATTAATCGTTGAGGCGATGTAACCCGTGCGCGCTCCAACGAACACGACCATGAACGCCGTCATCGAGTCGAAGCCCATAGCCATCATAATTGGCATGAAGATCGCAAAGAACGGGAGAGTTTCTTCCGCCATGCCAAAGCTCGTTCCGCCCAATGCAAAGAGAACCATCGCAATAGGAATAATTAGAATGTCTTTGTTCTTAAAGCGGCGAACGACACGACCCATTCCGCTCGTGATAGCGCCCGTTTTAGTAATAACCTGAAACGAACCGCCCACAATCAAGATGAATGCAACGACCTCAATTGCCTCTTGTATACCGCGCGTTGGAGCCTGAAGAACATCGAAGACGCCTTGTCTGAGATCTACTTCATCCCCGGTTTCCTCGTCAATATATGTCTTTTCACTCTGCTCATACGTACCTGCGACAGTGACTTCACGACCGTTCACCTCCTGACGCTGATAGGACCCAGAGGGAACAATCCACGTGAGAACAGCGAAGATGACCATGAGTGCAAAGATGATCGCATATACGTGCGGGACCTTGAACTGCTTGATGCCTTTCGAACTTTCCGCTGCCATATCTCCTCCTTCATTCCTTTTCCCATCTATCCAGCTGGCACCATAAATGTATGAGGTTGCTCAGCGGTGGTCGGCCAACCATCGCCATCGTGTCGCTTTTCACCTATGAACGGCAGCTAAAGTGACGTTATTAATCAATCTGATATTTAAAATTGATGTTATTTATCAATTGCATACGTCTTTTAACTTTTCCGCAACACAACAAGGAACCTGCCTTAGCCTTATATAAAAACCAGCAGGACAGGAGACAGACATGCAAGGCGTACACATAACAAATGAAATCGGTCATTTAAAAGCCGTACTTGTCCATCGACCAGGAACTGAAACACAAAACTACCCTGATGCCGACTTCAGCCAAGTTTTCTCCCTGCGAAAATGGAGCGGTCGTTTTGACCTCGACAAAGCAATATATGAGCACGATTCCATGGTTCAATTGCTTGAGAAGCATGGCGTAGAAACCATTGAAATTAGGGACCTTCTCGAAGACTCACTTGAAACTGAGCCCCAATCACTTAAATGTTTTATTGATGACTACCTCCGTTGCAGTGGGGCAACAGGCAGAGAGTTCCTCGAGACAATAACCCAGCTGTTTGAGAACGCTAAGAACACCCAGGAATTGGTGAATATAGTACTTAACGGCATTCGCTTTGGAGACACTGAGCTATGTTCAAACCAGTCGGAAACACTACGGGCGCTCGTGCACGAGCAATTTGACCCCGCCTCGCTCTTGGTCAATCCCCTCAACACGCTTTTTTTCACTCGTGATCCTGCTGTGGTAGTCGGAGACGGCATCATCCTAAATCATATGTATTGGCCTGAGCGTGATCGTGAGGTCGCCTTATACCGGCAGATATTCACCCACCACAAGATCATGGGAGAAACCCCGGTATGTGATTTGAACAGGAGTAGTTACCATATCGAAGGCGGAGACATTCTTGTTATCAGTGCTAAGACATTATTAGTTGGAATCTCTGACCGAACTGAACCAGCCGCCGTCGAGTCACTTGCCAAAGAGCTCCTGACCTCAAATAAATTCCAGACCACCGAGCTAATTGCGATTCGAGTCCCCTCTGACGGGCTGCGTATCCACCTCGATACGTTCATAAGTAGAATTGATCACGACGCGTTCCTCATCGATCGTGAGATATGCAATGCCGTTGATGCATACAGCATTCAACTAAAACGATCCGGAAAGGGCCTTACGATCACTCCTATCGATCGCACGATTCCGGAAATACTCTCTGCAGCCTGTTGCGAACCAATAAAAGTAATTGACTGCGGAGGCGGGAATCAAACCGCCTACGAAAGAGAGCGCCGGAACAACGCAACGTCTATCCTTGCGCTCTCGCCAGGAAAACTATGCGTATATGAAGAAAACGTTTGGACCAACGAAGCGCTTGAGAAAGCAGGAATGGAATTATTCCCGTTATCCATTGACGAGCTCACCAAAGGCTATGGTGGCACAAACTGTCTATGCCTCCCTCTGTGGCGAGAGGATCTATAGCCATGGGCTTCGGGGCAAATATTCGTAAACTCCGCACCATGGAGCACCTTGGTCAGGCGCAACTTGCAGAGATGTTGGGGGTATCTAAAGAGACCGTTTGTCGTTGGGAAAAAAGTCGGTATGCCCCCCGTGAGCGCCATATCGAAAAGTTACAAGCGCTCTTCGGTTGCACCCGCGATGAACTTGTTGGCGAGGAAAACGGTTTGGCCGTAAAGCTCGCAAATAAAAGAATCGTCACCGACGAAGACCCTGCTATCCACGAAATGGAGGGCGCATTTCCCGTCATCGATATCGAATCGCAAAAGCGCCGCATCACTCACAGCCAACAAAATGCTTGCGCGCCTGTAGACGTAGCCAAGCGTCACCCACATAGCGTTTTCGTTAAAATCAAAGGTGACGAAATGTCCCGCATTTACCCTCCCGGCAGCTTACTACTTGTCGATACCACCGCAAAGCCTTGGAACGGCTGTGCTGTATTGGCGCTCGCAGACGGTAAAACACCGGTAATTAGGCGATTTGCAGAAGGAAACGACATGATTGTGCTGTCGTCCCATTCATATGCAACAGCAAGTCCGGATCTGATGTTTAACAAACGGAGGATTAGAATCATAGGAGTCGTCGTTTGGTATCAAGCGAGCCACGATCACACGCTTAATTAAATCGACTTTCCCAAAAACGACCGTACCGCACAGACAGCTCAAAGCCCCAGCCCAAAAGAACTACTTTTTGGACGCTTTGCGCTCGTCGCGGATGCGGGCGCGGTCCATGGCCGCCTCGACAGCCGAGAAGCGGCAGCCACAGTAGTTCTGCCGATACATGCCCAGTTCGCGCGAACGACGCGTGGCCTCGGGGTAATACGGGCGAAAATCGCGAATCACCGGAGTGAGACCGCGGGCAGCAGCCAGACGCTCCAACACATCATTGCAGGTTTCGAACAACTGGTACGGCGAGACGGCGAGCGTCGTGCCCACAAACTCAAACCCGCGCTCCTGGGCCACACGGCACGCCTCGGCCAGACGCAGGGCATAGCATGCGCGACAGCGACGGGCTCGATCGGCACCCAGCGGGGCCACGCCGGCCTCCCAGCGCCCCCGGTCCTCCCCCGCCTCGATAAGATCGATGTCGCCATCGGCACACCACCGGCGCAGCTCGTCCAAACGCCGCTGCCATTCATCGTGCGGCTGAATATTGGGGTTTGTCCAGCAGATTGTGGGCTCAAACCCTTCCTCGCGCAGCAGGCGGACCGGCTCAAGAGAGCACGGCGCACAGCACGCATGCAGCAACAACGGCTTCATCGACATCTCCTCACCCGAAAAAGCGCACGCCAAAGGACGTATCCTCGCAGGCGACAATGCGGCGGTCGCGCAAAATGGTCCGCACGTAATACCAGTCGCCCACACAGCCCGACAAATGCAAGCCGGCCGCCAGGTAGCACAGCAGCGGATAGCCCGAAAACGCAAACCCCAGGGCAAGCGCCGCCGTCACAACAACCGTCGGCGCCAGGCAAACCGCCATGTACCGCCGGCGCGAATACACAACGCCCTCGGCGCAGGCATAGATCATCGCCGTCTCGCGATTCGCCCCAAAGGTCACCTTCGCGCCCGCAGGCGCCAGCAGCTTAAAAAACACACCGTGCACCAGCTCGTGCACGGCGAACGACGCCATTGAGATCGCAGCCAAGCCGACTATCCAGCCCACGACAGCCATCCAGCCGCCCGCGTCAGCCGCATCCAAGTCTGCAGGCCCGCCCAGCAGCATAAACACCGGCACCAGGCACACGGCAAACACGCCGACTACGACCATCCCCCACACAAAGCAAGCGTGCAGAAAATCCTCGTCCTCAAACGCATGTATGTTGGAAATCTCATTCATAGCATCTTAGGATAGCGCCCCTGCCACGTACCCGTCCGCATGTGCGATAATGTCGAACGATATGCACGAATTGACCACCGCGTCGCCAGGCCTTGCGCCCGGCCGCGCTCTCACCATATGCGAAGGAGTCCCATGGCATCCAAATACTCCATGAACGACCGTCCCAGCTGGCCTCGCCGCGCCATCGTTACCGCCGGCGAGCCCTACGGCAACAAGGGCCTTCACTTTGGCCACGTCGGTGGCGTCTTTGTCCCGGCCGACTTCTTCGCCCGCTTCCTGCGCGACCGTCTGGGCCGCGAGAACGTCATCTTCACCTCGGGCACCGACTGCTACGGCTCGCCCATCATGGAGAGCTACCGCAAGCTCAAGGAGAACGAGGGCTACGACAAGTCCATCGCCGAGTATGTCGAGTCCAATCACTCCCGCCAGGCCGCGACCCTCAACAACTACAACATCAGCTGCGATATCTACGGCGGCTCGGGCCTTGAGCCGGCTGCGCAGATTCACAACGAGGTGACCGCCGAGATTATCGAGCGTCTGCACGAACAGGGCACCATCTCCAAGCGCTCCACGCTGCAGTTCTACGACGCCAAGGCCGGCACGTTCCTCAACGGCCGCCAGGTGATCGGCCGCTGCCCCATCCAGGGCTGCAAGTCCGAGAAGGCCTATGCCGACGAGTGCGACCTGGGCCACCAGTTTGAGCCTGAGGAGCTCATCGCGCCCAAGAGCCAGCTCACCGGCGAGGTGCCCGAGCTGCGCCCGGTCGACAACCTCTACTTTGACCTGCCGGCCTACCTCGACTTTATGAAGACCTATACCGCCAAGCTAGCCCAGAACCCGCAGGTTCGCTCCGTGGTCTCCAAGACCATGGAGGAGTGGCTGCTGCCGGCTCAGCTGTATATCCAGAACAAGTTCCGCGAGGCCTTCGATGCCGTCGAGGATCAGCTTCCCGAGCACACCGTGCTGGAGCCCGAGGGCAACAAGAGCAGCTTTACCGTCACCTTCCCCAGCTGGAAGGAGCGCGACGACGCCCACGCGGTGCTCGCCAACGGCGGCGTGCGCTTCCGCAGCGGCAAGGCGCTCGTGCCCTTCCGCATCACCGGTAACATCGACTGGGGCGTTCCGGTGCCCCAGGTCGACGGCGTCTCCGACGTCACCTGCTGGTGCTGGCCCGAGAGTCTGTGGGCGCCCATCAGCTATACGCGTACCGTGCTCGCGCGCGATGCCAAGGCCGCCGGCGTGACCGAGGGTGTCGCCGCCCAGGATGCCGCCCTCATGGGCGAGCCCGCTGCCGACTCCACGCAAGTGCCCGCGCCCACCTACCAGCACAGCTCGCTCGACTGGCGCGACTGGTGGTGCTCTGACGACGCTCAGATTTACCAGTTTATCGGTCAGGACAACATCTACTTCTACTGCATCGCGCAGACCGCCATGTGGGAGGCCCTGGGCTGGAACCTCACGCAGAGCACCGTCAGCGCCTGCTACCACCTGCTCTACATGGGCAAAAAGGCCAGCTCGTCCTCGCAGACGCCTCCCCCGCCGGCAGACGACCTGCTCAACCACTACACCTGCGAGCAGATGCGCGCGCATTGGCTGTCGCTCGGCCTGTCCGAGAAGCCGGTAAGCTTTAGCCCCAAGGCATATGACACACGTGTGACCGGCAAGGACAAGGACGGCAACGAGGTGCGTGCCTGCGACGACAAGCGCGTCATCGATCCGGCCCTTAAGGAGAGCGCGCTGTTGACCGGCGTGTTCAACCGCTTGGCCCGCAGCTGCTTCTACGGCGTCGCCGTCAAGGAGGGCGACGAGAGCCCCTACCGCAACGGCTGCATCCCCGCTGGTGCCGCTTCTGACACCGTGGTCGAAGCCGCCCAGCAGGCAACCCTTGCCTTTGAGCAGGCCATGTACAAGTTCGAGACGCACCGCGCGCTTGCCGTGTGCGACGACTACCTGCGCGCCGCCAACAAGCGCTGGAGCGACGCCTCCAAGGCCGCCAACAAGCTCGAGGGTAACGAGGCAAACGCCGCCATGACGCAGGCCCTCGTCGACGCCTTTACCGAGCTGCGCGTGGCGACCGTCCTGATGCACGGTATTGTGCCGGCCGGCTGCGAGCTCATCTGCGAGTACTTCGACGTCGATCCGGTCGCCTTCTTTAGCTGGGATAACATCTTTGCCTCCACGGACGAGTTCGTGGAAAGCCTGGGCGAGAAGCCCGGCGAGCACCGCGTGAAGCCGCTGCCCCCGCGCTTCGACTTCTTCAGCAAGCACGAGAGCCAGTACTAAAACAACACTCGACATGTAATGGAATGGGAAGGAAAGACGGATGTCCAAGCCGCGTCGTCGTAAGCAAAAAAAGCAGGTTAAGCCCGAGCTCAAGCTTAGGCAGTTTGCTGCTACCGAGCTTTCCGACCAGCTTGCCGCCCAACACTCCGCCGCCGACCTGCCGCGCTTTATGGTCGACACGGTCGCCGGCGCCTATGCGCCCGCCGATGCTCACCTCATGATCGAGGGCTTCGGTGCCGCAGCCGCACGCCCGGTCACGCTGCGCGCCAACACGCTCAAGGCGACCGCCGAGGACATCGCTGCGGCGCTCGATGCAGCCGGCATCGCCCACAACCCCGTCGCCTGGTACCCAGACGCCTTTATCCTGCCCGAGGCCCAGGTTTCCGATCTGTGGGACCTCGACATCTACCGCGACGGCAAGATCTACCTGCAGAGCCTGTCATCCATGATGCCGCCGTTGGTCCTGGGCGCCCAGGCAGGCGAGGACATCCTGGACATGTGCGCAGCCCCTGGCGGCAAGACGACGCAGATCGCCGCCCTCACGCAGGGACAGGCACACCTCACCGCCTGTGAGATGAACATCCCCCGCGCCGAGAAGCTCGAATCAAACCTCCATCGCCAGGGTGCCAAAAACGTGCCCGTCATGCGCATCGACGCACGCGAGCTCGACGAGTTCTTCCGCTTCGACCGCATCCTGCTCGACGCCCCCTGCACCGGCACGGGCACCGTCATCAGCGGCAACGAGAAAAGTCTGCGCGGCCTGACCGAGCAGTTGCTGAGCAAGTGCACCCGCTCGCAGCGCGCGCTTCTGGACCGCGCCATGGGTGCCCTCAAGCCGGGCGGCACGCTCGTCTATTCCACTTGTTCGATCATGCCGCAGGAAAACGAGGACGCCCTGCAAGAGGCCCTCGACAAGCATATGGACTGCGAGCTCATCCCCCTTGACGGCACGCCGAGCGAAAGCGAAGCACGCCGCGCCCAGGAAGCCGGCGAGGAGCCGCGCGTCGAGTCCAACGCTCTGACCGAGGCCATTGCCGCGGGTCAGGTATCGGCCATCGCCAACGGCCTGCCCGGCACGCTCACCATTCCGCCTAGCCGCGACTTTGAGGGCTTCTACATTGCCCTGATTCGAAAACGCAGCTAGCGCACGGATCCAAAACTCAACAAGCTATCTCTGTGCGCGTTTGCCCTGCTGGTCGCGATGCTGTTTAAGCATCGCGCGCTCCTTGCGTTCGGCCCTTTTGCCCTTAATGGCCGTGACCACAAAGTAGATGACCGCGGCGGCAACGATTGCGGCCACACACAGGCCAATCGAGCCAAACATTGCTGTCAATTCCATACCGCGTCACCTCTCTTTTAAACGGGACATTCAAGATAGCACCTCGATACCCGCCACCACAGCTCCTTCACGTTCGCCGGCCCTTCGGTCTAACGGATGGCGCGGCGGGGAAAAATCAACTCGTCAAACGATTTAGCATTCGCTATTCCGGCTGCATCGCGCCGGCCGTCATCACATAGAATCGAGCCTCCATGGATACCCTCAACGATCTAAATGAGCGCGTCGACGCCTTTGTCGGCACCAGCTCCTTCGACACGCCTGCCGCGGCAAACGACCAAGCTCCCATCGATGTGCCCGCCGAGGTTCACGAGGACATCGTCGCCTCGGTCGATTTCTCCGAGGTCGAGCTCGCAGACGAGTTCACCGAGCCCCAGGTAGCCGTGACCCCCAACGGACTGCTCCCCATGGAGCCACTGCCCATCGACGGACGTTTGCGCAAGGCGGCCCTTCGCATGCCCGACGAGATCGAGGAGGCCAGCGGCTTTACGCTCTTCGGCCGACGCATCAAGTCGCTCATTTACACCACCGACGTCGCGGTTATCCGCAACTCCAACGCCGATGCCGTCTTTGCGGTATACCCTTTCACGCCGCAGCCCGCCATTACGCAAGCGCTGCTGACCGTCGCCGAGTGCCCGGTCTTTGTAGGCGTGGGCGGCGGAACTACGACCGGTAAGCGCTCCGTGCAGATGGCAGCCGTCTCCGAGATGCAGGGCGCGGCGGGCTGCGTGGTCAACTCCCCCGCTACTGCCGAGATGGTAGAGCACATCACCAACATCGCCGACATCCCCGTCATCGCCACGGTCGTTCGCTGCGACGACGATGCCCACGCCAAGGTGCGCGCTGGAGCCAAGATTCTCAACATCGCCGCCGGCAAGAACACGCCCCAGGTCCTACGCGAGCTGCGCGAGCACTATCCCAACCTGCCGCTCATCGCGCCGGGCGGCAAGACGCCCAAGAGCATTCGCGAGACCATCGCCGCCGGCGCCAACGCCATCATCTGGACACCGCCTTCGGCCCAGCAGCTACAGACCGACATGATGCAGCGTTATCGCAAGATGAAGGAAGACGCCACACCTGTCATCTCGCGCGACGACGTGCCCATTATCGACCAGGTCGCCGCCGCCGAGGTCAGCCAAGTCGAGAACATGAATCCCGACGTGCCGATTCCCGACGAAGTCATCGAGCGCGTCGCTTCGATCCACGAGCGCGTCGAGGAGCGTCGCGCCAATCGCGGCCTCAAGCCGTCACTGCACGGCTTCTTCTTCCGCGGAAAGAAACGCTAGCCGCAACAGCAAGGCCCGCTCCACAAACAACGGAACGGGCCCTTTCTGTTATCGAATGTCAGGAGGGACAGGCGCAGCGGTTAAAACTGTCAGCCAGCCCACGAACGTTAATCCACGCGCTTGTCGCCCATAAAGAAGAGCGCCACCGTACCAGGTCCGGTATGCGAGCCAATCAGAGTACCGATGTCATTGATCTCAATCTTGCCTTTAAGCTGCGGAACCTGTTCCTCGATCAGCGCCGCGACCGCCTCGGCATCCTCGCGGCACGCCGACTGCGACATGATGCACTTACCCGAATAATCTGCACCGTCCTGCACGTGTGCCATCATGGTCTTGGCCATCTCGGAAATCGCGCGCTTCTTAGTGCGAATCTTCTCACGTGGCGACAGCTTGCCATCGCAATCGACCGTCATAAGCGGGCAAATCTTAAGCGCCGTGCCGATGATCGCACTCGCAGCCGAAATGCGACCGCCTCGTAGGTAGCTCGACAGATCGGTCGAGAAGAACCAGTGGTGCAGGTTGAGTTTGTGCTCCTCGATCCAGGCAGCCGTCTCGTCGAGTGAGGCCCCGCTATCGCGCACGTCGGCGGCATATTCCAGCAACAGGCCAAAGCCCGAAGACGCCGCCAGCGAATCGATGACGCGCACCTTGCCGCCCTGGGGATAGCGATCCGCGAGCATCTGCGCCGCAACGCAGGCCGATCCATACGTGCCCGAAATACCCGACGACAACGTCAGGTGCAGCACGTCTTTACCCTCGGCAACAAACGGCTCCCAAAACTCCTCGTACTCACCCACGCTCACCTGAGACGTCTTGGGCATGGCGCCCGCGGCAATCTGGGCAAAAAACTTGTCCGGCGTAATCGACTGATACAGATCGTCCGTATGGACAACATCGTCGATCTCGTAATGAAAACACACGACAGGGATATTGCGCGACGCAAAGAACTCACGGGTTCGGTCGGCGGCGGATTCACAGGTCAGGACAAAATCACTCATATGAGGCTCCTTACTCATTGCTGCGCAAATTATCGCACAGTGAGCCTACATACGGTACATATGTCCACTATTTACCAAATCGAACCAAAAATAGCGAACATCTTTACCACCATCGTCTCCACCGACTCCACGCATAAATATCTGAGAAAACATCCTCTGTCGTCTCCACTCAACCGCCATATCTACCTCAACTAAATCGATTTACCAAACCGTTCAGCCGACAATTCAGCCGCTGGCGCAAAATCGAAACAAAAGCGGCGCATACTGATAAACGTTTGACGCTGTTTCATCAGTTTTACCAGCCCCATCGGAAGGTGTTTCATGGTCGCATTCGATCGCAACCCGCAAGACTTCAAGTATCTGCGCCTGCTGTCGAGACAGTTCCCCACCGAACAATCCGCGTTTACCGAAATTATCAACCTCTCGGCCATCCTCAACCTACCCAAGGGCACCGAGCATTTTATGAGCGACGTGCACGGCGAGTACGAAGCCTTTATGCACATCCTCAATAACTGCTCGGGCGTCGTGCGCGAACATGTCGACGAGATCTTTGGCGACACGCTCTCCTTTGACGAAAAGGGCGAGCTGTGCACGCTCATCTACTACCCGCGCGAGAAAATCGAGCTGGTCCGCAGCCAGCGCGAGGACTCGCCAACCTGGTACAAGACGATGCTTGACCAGCTCATCATGGTCGCTCGCTCGCTTTCAAGCCGCTACACGCGCTCCAAGGTGCGCAAGGCCATCCCGCGCGACTACGCCTATATCATCGACGAGTTGTTGCACACGCACCCGGACGAGAACAACTATCGCGTGCGCTATCACGAGCGCATCGTGGAGTCCATCCTGGAGACCGCAAGCGCCGACGACTTTATCGAGTCGCTCGCTTCGCTCATCAAGCGCCTGGCCGTCGACCACCTGCACCTGGTGGGCGATATCTTCGACCGCGGCGGCGGCGCGGCCAAGATTATGGACCGCCTGCTCACCTACCATTCACTCGACGTCCAGTGGGGCAACCACGACCTGCTGTGGATGGGCGCTGCGGCCGGTGAGCCTGCCTGCATCGCCACGGTATTGCGCAACAACCTACGCTACGACAACTACGAGATTCTAGAGAACGATTACGGCATCTCGCTGCGTGAGCTTGTTGCCTTTGCCGATGCCACCTACACCGCCGGCGAGTCCATCACTCCGCTGATCAAGGCCATCAACGTGCTGCTCTTTAAGCTCGAGGGCCAGATTATCCAGCGCCACCCCGAGTTCGATATGACCAACCGCCTGTTACTCGACAAGATCGAACACGACACCGGCACGGTCACGCTCGCCGACGGCAGCGTGTGGCCGCTCACGACCAACGACTTCCCCACCGTCGACCCGGCGGACCCCTATACGCTCACGCCCCAGGAGCAGCACATCATCGACAAGCTCGTGTCCGAGTTTGTCACCGCCGATCACCTGCATCGCCATATCGATTTCCTCTATTCCCACGGCTCGATGTACAAGGTCACCAACGGCAACCTGCTGTTCCATGGCTGCGTGCCGCTCAACGAAGACGGCACCTTTAGCAGCATGAACTGCTTGGGCACCTGGCACGCTGGCCGCGATTATCTCGATTTTTGCGACCACATCGCCCGCCGCGCCTGGCGCGTGGGCGACCGCGACGCCCTCGACTGGATGTGGTACCTGTGGATTGGCTTTAACTCGCCCGCCAGTGGACGCCTAGTGCGTACCTTTGAGCGCGCCTATATCGCCGATAAGAGCACCTGGGTCGAGCCGATGGATCCGTACTTCACGCTTACCAAGTCGCCCTCGGTCTGCGATGACATCATGCGCGAGTTTGGCGTCGCGCCCATGGCATGCTCGCCGACCGGCCACATCGTCAACGGCCACACGCCCGTTAAAACCACCAAGGGCGAGCAGCCCATCCGTGCCGAGGGCAAGCTGCTGGTCATCGATGGCGGCTTCTGCCGCGCTTACCATCCCAAGACGGGTATCGCCGGCTATACGCTCATCTCGAGCTCGCGCGGCTGCCGCCTCAAGTCACACCAGGCCTTTACGACGGTTGCCGAGGCACTCACGCGCAACGTGGACATCGAAAGCGAGACCAACCGTTTTGACCAAGCAGACCGTCGCCGCATGGTGAGCGACACCGATACTGGCGCCAAGATCCGCAGCCAAATCCAGGACCTGCGTCAGCTGCTCGATGCATATAGAAACGGTGCTATCGAGGAGCGCGCCTAGCACCACCCGCGGGGATTGGCTAAACTTGCTGAGTTTGTCATCCCCGCGGCGCTTCGGCGCCAGCTTAAGGCAGGTACCATGCAAAAGCTCCTTGCGCAGATCATGAAATTTGGCGTCGTCGGTGTCATTGCCACGGTTATCGACTTTGGCATTATGAATCTGCTCCACTACGGTCTGGGCCTCAACATCCTAATCGCCAACACCAGCGGCTTTATCGTCTCGCTCATCTTTAATTACGTCGCCAGCATGAAGTACGTGTTTGCGCACAAGGAAGGCATGAGCCGCCGCCGCGAGTTCATTATCTTTGTCGTGCTGTCCGTGATCGGCCTGGCACTCAACGACGGTATCGTGCTGACACTCAACGCCGGTCTGGGGCTCGAGGCCAATATCGCCAAGATCTGCGCCACCGCGCTTGTCATGGTCTACAACTTTGTGACCCGAAAGATCTTCCTGGAGGGCGACGAGACCAAGTAACTCGCAACCTTACAGCCTTACGATGCCCACGGACAATGCGCGCTCAGCACAGTATCGCCCGCGGGCATCGTTCGTTTACGGGCAAATTTTCAACGTTTGCGGATTACCTCTTGAAAATTTGGCGAGTTCGTATAGTTCTTGGCAAAGACCTTACGTTTCCCTTGCAAAAGCTCTAAAGTATCCTCTGCTCGATTCATCAACGCATTGGATGTGATTACGTGCGCAAGGCGCTGGCACAACCTCATACCAAGCAGTTCCTCAAGTTCGCCGTCGTGGGTCTTATCTCCTTTGGCATCGACTGGGGCATGCTTATTGCGCTCGTCGAGCTGTTCCACCTCGACTTTTTGATGAGCACCACGGTCTCGTTTACCACGTCCGTCGTGGTTAACTACTGGCTCAGCATGAAGTACGTGTTCGACCATCGCGAGGGCATGAGCCGCAAGCGCGAGTTCACGATCTTCACCATCCTGTCGGTGATTGGTCTGGGTCTCAACGACCTGTACATGTTTGTGGGCGTCACGTTTTTGAGCATCGGCTACCAGGCCATGAAGGCCATCGCAACGTTCCTCGTCACCTGGTACAACTACTTCAGCCGCCGCTTCTTCCTCGAGGGTGCACGGTCGTAGTCGATTCACTATTTGCTTGAATGTATAACCGGTTGGAATTCCCGTTCCAACCGGTTTTTTGTTTGCCGAGAGACCCGGCGACCCAGTCCTCTACGCATGAAAAACGGGCAGCCCGGATGTTTGTCCGAACCGCCCGTCTGGCGCGCTATGTCGAGGCCTCTAGCCTGTAACGTAATACCAGACTACGTTGTCACCGTTTGAGAGAACGTAGTTGCTGCAGGCCGTCATGGGCGTTGTGCCGTTGACGGAGTACATCCAGCCGCTCGTGCCGCCGTGCTGTTTCTCGGCCAAACCACCAATCGCGGAGACATACGTGCCGTACGACGAGCCATGTGCGTTGACAGAAAGGCCCAGCGCGCACAGGGCATCGTAGACGGTAGCGCCTTCGTTAAAGGTAAAGGTGCCACCAGAGGACACAGGATTGCCCACAGCGCTCGATGTGACCGAAACCGTCACCGTAACGTAGTTGGACTCCTGTGAGCCGCTCTGGCCGCCCGAGGAGGCGTTTCCACCATTAGAGGATGAGGCTCCATTAGACGACTGGCCACCGCCCGAAGAAGCACCGCCAGACACATTGGAAGTATCACCGGCTCCCGTATTTTGGGCAGCAGATTTATCGCCAGACTTCTTGCCGTCCTGGTCCTCGGACTTCTTGCTATCCGAGTTTTTGTCCGATTCCTTGTTTGAAGACTCGGAATCGTCCTTGGCGTCGTTCGAACCCTTGGGCTCGTCTTTTGCATCATTCGATGACTTGGAATCCTTGGAACTGGCCTCGCCCGAAGCGGCAGACGAGCCAGACGCCTTGGTGTCCTTGGTGACGACGCTCTCCCCCGTCACAGTCTGAACGATCCAGTCAATGGACCAGGCGCCGCTCTCGGAAGGATGGACGAAGCCCAGCGATATGACAATCAGCGCAACGCACGCGGCGGTCAGGACGCCAGTAAGCGCCTTCCGTCGAGGGGCGGACGCCGTCGAAGCGGCGCCCTGTTGCTTTGAATCGTCGAACTGAATGAACGAGGAATCTGGTTGCTTGGGGTCAGCGTCCTTGGATTTACTGGACACAGCCCTCACCTACCGACGTTTGGTGAACACGAACACGCCGACGATGGC
Organism: uncultured Collinsella sp.; assembly: GCA_900552385.1. Lineage (GTDB taxonomy): Bacteria > Actinomycetota > Coriobacteriia > Coriobacteriales > Coriobacteriaceae > Collinsella. The sequence goes on from URZI01000003.1 coordinate 22,275, forward strand.
GAGACCGATGACGCCGGCGGCAACGCCGACGATGGCGAGCGGATTGGTGCCAGTCTCCTGCTCGGAAGCACTAGAGGACTTCTTAGCAGTGGTCGTGGAAGCAGCGCCCGTATCGGACTTGGAATCGGACTTCTTGTCGGACTTGCTGTCCTTCTTGTCAGACTTCTTGTCAGACTTCTTCTCGTCCTTCTTGTCGGACTTCTTGTCGTCCTTGGTCTCCGTCTTGATTGACACTGTTGTCTTGGTCACCGGCTTCTTGCCCGGGGCAATAGCACCGCCCTTCGAGCCGGAACCAGAACCCGTGCCAGCGCCAGTGCCGGAACCGGTACCAGAACCGCTACCGCCGTTGGAACCAGCACCGCCATTGCCGCCAGGGTTAACGGCATTCTTGGTCCACTTGGCATACAACGTAAGGTCGGCCGTCACCGGCGTACCGAAGTCATACGCCTGCGTGCAAGCCTCATCGGTGAACCAACCGCCGAAAGCGTAGCCATCGCGCGTCGGATCGGCCGGCTTGACCAGCTTGCCATCGGCCGTAGCAACAAACTTAGTGTCGCAAGCAGACCCGCCGTTGGAGTTAAAGGCAACCGTCCAAGACTCGACAGCTCCAAGTTTAAACAGCGTGCCCGAATCATTAATGTAGTAGAGATTGCCAGAAGCATCGGCAATGACCGGAGAGTCACAGTACTGGTAATGGCCAGCCGCATCATAAATCTGCGTCGCCTCTGCATCGCCGAGCGTATAGCGATACACGCCACCACCAGCAGAGTAGTTGACGTAATCCTTGCTATCCGCGCTGTTAACGGTGAAGTACACATAGGTCTTGCCGCCCTGAACACTCACCAGCGGAGTAGCAGCAATACCGTTAAATCCGGCCGGCAGTTCTTTACCGTCAGCAGCGGTGACCATCGTGGTCTTACCGGTCTTCAGATTATAGAGAGCCAGAGCAGAGCCAGTAGCCGTCTGTCCGCCGACAATCAGATTGTCACCAGACACCGCAGGGGCGCTCAGATTATTCGTAAGGCCCAGATCAACCGTCTTCTGTTCACTCAGCACGCCCTTCGCCGAAAGCGAAATCACATGGAGCTTTCCGTCGTGCGTCATCTGATAGAAGGTCGAACCATTGGACGGATCGGCAATGCAATCGGCATTTGCGACAGCGCCGAGCTTCATGGTCGAAACGACAACACCCGTTGCCTTATCAATGCACTTAAGCGTACCTGCGCTCGTAGGAACGATGGCATACTTATCCGTCAAAGCCGCACCAGTCCAGTAATAGCCCTCGGCAGGGTCGATGTTCTGCCAAGAAACTTCGCCCGTGGCAATCTTAATGCGCGCAAAGGAGCCGTTGCCGTAGGTCGCGTTGTAATTCTCGTCATACGAAATATCGACCGAGCCTACATAGACGTACTCGCCGTCCGAAACGACGGTGCAGGAGCTCTGCGTCAAGTCCGTCAAACCAGGCGTCATCCACTTGCAGATCAGCTTGTCTGCAGTAATCGCCTGGACCGCGCCGCCGTTGAGCGGAACGATGATAAGGCCATTGGTATAGATCGGACGAGAGGTATAGCTCACCTTGGAGGCAAGCGGCGCAGAGGCAACCTTTTTGCCCGTGGACGAATCGATCTTAATGAGCTCGTTCTCGGTCGCGATGTACACAAAGCCGTTAGCAATGACAGGCTCGCTGCAGTTGGCATACTGCTGACCAGACTCGGCCTTCCAATCGAAGGCCCACTTAAGACCGGCGGCCTGCGCAGGCGTCTTGGCATCCGTTACGGTCGAACCGTTGCCACTGTTGCCGTAGCCGGCCCACTCGGCATCCCAATCAGGAGTCGTCGCGCTCGGATCCACGACAATCTTGTCGGGATCGGGCATGGGCGAATTATCGGTGGTATAGGCAAGCGTGACCTTATCGCCGCTCTTGAGCGTAATCTGATTGGCGCAGAGTAAGGAGGGCTCTCCGTTGATATACAGATGCCAATATTTATTGGTCGCAGCATCCCAACCATACGGATTGTGATCGAACGGCGAAGTAACGGAATTGAGGAACCAGTATGCACCACTCTGGGAGCCGTTGTACGCAACGCCCTTGGCCTTCAGAACTGCCTCAATAAGGTTCTGGGCCGTGGAGCCTTCGGGCAGGGAAACATTGCTTGCCGTGCCCCAACGCGTATTGTTCCCGTTGACATCGGGACCGATAACATCGGCGGATCCAAGCACCTGACCGGGAAGGGCATCGGCGTCAGCACCATACATAAAGGTGACGGCGTCACCCTCCTGGAGCTTGTAGGCACCGGCGCCAACGTCGGCGAACTTGCCATTTACGTAGAAGCGCCAATAGCTATTGGTCGCAGCATCATAGCCACAATAGGACTTACCATCGAAGGGCGAATAAATGCCGTTGAGGAACCAGCCCCAAGACGATTCGTCAGCATCGAGAGTAAGGCCGACCTGCTCAAGGAGATCCTTGGCAGTAGAGCCCGCCTTGAGACTCGTCTGACCCGTCGAAGCCCAAACCTGCTGCTTGCCGTCCTTGTCCTTACCGAGAACCTGAACAGAAGCATGGACAGAATCGGACGGCAACTGGTCGCCCCAGCCACCGTAGAACCACGTGACGGTATCGCCGGCATGGATGGTGACATTGTCCGCCGTATAGTCACTCGACTTGCCGTTGATGAACAGCTGCCAATAGGTCGAATAATCTTGGGGCGTACCCAGCTCAACACCGTTGTACTTAAGGCTCAGAATGAAGGAGCCCGCAGCAACGGCGTCAATGTCGTTCGCCTCGAGTGCGACCTTCGTAAGACCAAGCGCGCTCGAACCGGACGTCACCACATACTGCGCATTATCGACCCAAGTCTGAGTCTTGCCCTGGGCATCGCGACCAATGACGGTCACATTTGCGGCAACCTGGTCTTTAACGACAGGGGACGAGCTACCAGCCGTATAGGCAAACTCAATCTTCTGCCCCTGGGTGAGCTTGACGCTGCTCGCGCCAACCGAGGAAGACGCGCCGTCGACGAACAGCTGCCAGTAGGCATGAGTCGCCGGATCGAAGGCAAGCGTACGACCATCGCTCGGGGATGTGATGCTTTCGAGGTAGAAACCGTATGCCGTGTTCGGTTCGTACTTCGCCTTGAAGCCCGTCTTCTCCTGCAGCTTAATGAAGGCATCCGCAGCCGTCGCGCCCTCGTCGAGCTTGAGCTGCGTAGGTGCCACCCAGGTCTGAGCCTTGCCGTCAGCATCGGTGCCAATAATCGAGAACGAGACCTCGACTTGCTTCTTGGCGACATCGCCGGTTTCTGTCGGGTTCTCCGTCTGGACGGCAGTCGCGGCGGCAGATCCTGCTTGGCCAGCGGATGCCGTCGAAGACTGCTCGCTCGTAGCAGGGCTCTCCCCCGTCGCCGAGCCTTCGTCGCCAGTTGCTGCCTCTGTTGTGGCGGCACTAGCTGCAGGCGCGCCCTCGGAATCCGAGACCTCGGTGCCGCTCTGCTCGGCGGTACCGCCCGCAAGCGCTGCGTCCTCGCCCGGCGTCGCAGCCTGAGCCACAGCCTCGGCAATGCCCTCGGCGCCCTCGGCCCACAGTTGAGCCGGCGTGGTGCCAAAGGCCATCGCGAAGGCCAGGAATGCCACCAGGCCGCGCTTGGCTACACCGCGTGCAATCGCGCCACGACGATGCAACGAGGCGCGCTCACGCTCGTCCTCAAACATATCCATTTGTCCCCCATTGTCTGTACTTGGAGCGTTGCCTTGAGGCTGCCCCACGTCATCGCGCATGTTGCGCTCGAGTTCCCCCATCGGGGTCCCCTTCCCTCCAGAGCCCTATGCACACCGGCGGCATACGCCGCGGCAACGTGCAAGATGGGAGGCGATCCGACTTAACCTTAACGGCTCGGGCACGTCGTCCGATCTGCGACGCGAGCATCCCGAGCCAAGAGGAATTACGGTTACTGGTACAGCCGGGGACTTGCACCCCGATTCTCCCAAACGCGCAGGAAAACCGCGCATTCGTGCGTCTCCGCACCACCATCTAGGCCATCGATTAATACCGTCAATATGCTATCACGCAAAAGGGCCTCGCACGCAGGCGAAGCCCAAGGTAAAAGCTATTGTTTGCGATAGGAAAATGCGGTGACGGTCGCAGACTCTAGTGCTTGCCGCCGTGGCTGTTGAGCCAGATATTGCGGCCCAGCATAAGTGCCAGCACCAGCGCGCTCACGTAGCCCATAAAGCCAATGACCGGGATACCAAACACAACCGGCTCGATGCGCGCGTAGTACACCACCGACGAACCGATAAACAGACCGGCGATAACGATAGCCATCGACATGCGGTCGATAATCCCACCCAGCTGTCGCAGCGCCTTATCGCTGCTCATGATCTGCGTGTTCACCTTAAGCTGGCCGCGTGTGAGCATACGCGAAGCCAGGCCCAGATACTCAGCCGCCTCGAGTGAGCCCTTCGCCGCGCGATAACTGCTCGCCGCAAAGTCGCGACTCATATCGCGCACGCGCGCATAGGTGCTCTTCTCGTTTTTGATGTGTGCCTGAATGATCTGGATCATGTTGACGTCGGGCATGTACTCGGTCAGCAGGCCCTCGAGCGTCACCATGCCGCGGGCGAACATCGTCACCACGCTCGGCAGCTCAACGTCATTTTTGCGCGCGAGGTTTAACAGCGAGGTCAAAAACTCGCCGATATCTAGGTCCTTAAGGTCAAGGCCCGCAAAGTCAGCCACGATAAAGTCCAAATCGGACAAAAACGCTGAATGATCGAGCTCGGCCGAGTCGCCACGCGTCACGGCGAAGCGCATGAGCGAATCCTTGAGCTTGGGCACGTCGCCCTCGGCCACGGCGAAAATCATGTCCTTGACGATACCGCGGTCGTGGCTCGACATGCGTCCGACCATACCCAAGTCGATAAAGTAAACGATGCCGTCCTTGAGGATGATGTTTCCCGCATGCGGGTCAGCATGGAAAAAGCCGTCATCGAGCACCTGCGTCGAGTAGTCCTCGACAATCGCGGCACCGATCTTTTCCAAGTCATAGCCCTCGGCCACCAAGCGTTCAGGATCGGCGATCGAAATGCCGTCGACGTAGTCCATAACCACCACGTGTTCGGTGCACAGGTCCAGATAGGATTTAGGGCACGTCACGCCATGAACGCTCTTATGGAACTCGTAGAAGTCGTTGAGGTTTTTGGCCTCGGCCAAAAAGTTGGTCTCCTCGCGAAACGAGGTCCACAGCTCCTCGACCACGCCGTGCAGGTCAACGAATTGATCGGTGTTGACGAACTTGGAAACGATACGCACCACCGAGCGGATGATATCGATGTCCTGCGCCATAACCTGCTGCGCACCGGGGCGCTGCACCTTGACGGCCACATCCTCGCCCGTCACCAGACGAGCGCGGTGCACCTGCGCGAGCGATGCGCTACCAAGCGGGTTGGGGTCGATCGCATCGAACATCTCCCCCAGGCGCAGGCCGTATTCTTCTTCCAGACAACTGAGTACGACCTCGTACGGCACAGGCTCCACGTCGGAGCGCAGACGACGCAGCTCGTCGCAAAAGCGTTGCGGCAGAATCTCGGACCGGTTGGCCAGAATCTGCCCCATCTTGACGAACATGGGGCCGAGTTCCTCGAGCAGGCGGCGCAAACGAACCGGCGTGAGGTTATCCCACACGCGGTACTTTTTGACCAGGCGAACAATCTGCCCGATGCGTTCGCGACGACCCGCCGGCGTGAGCTGGTATTCCTCGTCCGGCGCCATCGCGTCGGGCTCCTCGGGCACCATATCGACAGCGCGCGGCTTCTTGCGAGCGCCCGAGACGGCGGCGTCGACCTCATCGACAACCGCCGCCTCGTCACCCAGAGGATCTAGATTGTTGTAATCGGTGGTGGAATCTGCCATCTGCGCTGCTACTCGGCCTCTTCGGTATCCTTCGCATCGTCGGGCTCAACGGACTCAACGGGCACCGAGGTCACGTTGTCCTCGACCGAATCGACGATGTCGCGCACATGGGCCAAGAAGGCCGTGCGCTCGGGGGCGGTCATGACGCGGACACGGGCAAGGATAAGCTCGTCGAGCACGCGCTGGGCCGCGGTCTCGCCCTGCGTACCCAAGCGCTCGGTCAGATCGGAGATGGTACCGCCGGCCTGCTCGAACATGTCGGACACGCTGCGGGCGATATCGGGGGTACCGGCATCTTTGCGGACCTGCTCGCCCTTGGTACCGAGGTCGTCAAGAACCTTCTTGCCGCCCTCAACGGCAACGGCGGCGGCACCGAAGCCCACGTTGATGGCGCCGTTAACAAGCTGATCGAGTTTCATAACCATGGTTGGCTCCAATCATGAACAATTGCATTGGCCTTCTTGTACCCAAGATTGGGCGAACGACACAAAATCGTTTTACCGCCAAGATAGGAATCGAGCGGGGCAAAGCCTTTGGCGGCGTTTGCCCCGCTCGCTCGTTGCAAGGTTGTCTTTACCTCACGTTGTCGTTCATCGCGAAGGAGTTCTTCATGGCGCAGCTCGTGGTGTAGAGCACCTTGCCCAACAGAGCATCGGTCTCCACGCGTACGAGCTCGGCAAACTCCTCGTTGGCGCGGGCGAGCTCGGCGGGCACCTCGGCCTCGGGCAGCGCGGCTACGACAGCGTCAACGTCGTGAATCTGCTTGTGGCCCATGCCGCCGACCTTCTCCTGATAGTCCTCGACCGCACGACCGCACTCATGGAAGCGAACATCGGCCAAGGCACCGATCAGGCGATTTGCCCAATAGAAATTCTCGGACGTCACGCGAGCCTGCGTGTCGGCATAGTACTCGGGCATGGTCTCGACGTTGGCATACAGCGGCACGAGCACGTTAAACGAGTTGGAGCCAAACGCCATCCACTGCACGGCGCGATACGCCGGCTGCGCATAGGGACGCAGCTGCAACACGGCGAGCTGGCTGTTGCGGTTGATACCGATGGGACGATAGGCGCCGCGCGTGGCGGGCGTACCCTTGCTGCCGTAGCAGTCGTACTCCGTGCCCTGGTAGTGGCTGGAGAGCACGTACTTGATGTCCTCGATGGTCACCTTGCGCTCGGGCACGCGGCTCCAGGGGATGTCGTCGCTCTCGGGCGTGTAATCGGCGTCGGGACCGTCCCACACATCGCTGGGGTTGAGGCAGCGCTGCATATACCAGGCGCGCGGCGTGTTGTAGACGTGGTCGCTGTCGCTGTGCGAGCCAAAGGCCTCGCGCGGGTTGAAGACCGTCGCCGGACCGTCGCCCTCGACGCCCAGCGTCAGGTCCAGATGCCACTCGGCCATCCAGGAGCGCAGGTCGGCAGAGCACATGTGGTCGACCTGGGTGCCCTCGGCATCGTCCAGGTCAAAGCTGTCGATACCCAGTTGGTTGGGCATGGTCACATAGGCGTCATCGGGCACGCGCTTGGCGATCCAGTGGTGGCCGCCGATGGTCTCGAGCCACCAGATCTCGTCAACGTCACTAAAGGCAATGCCATTGTTCTCATAGGTGCCGTAGCGCTCGAGCAGCTCGCCCAGGATGCGCACGCCGTCGCGGGCAGACTTGGCGTACGGCAGCACCAGGGTCACCATATCCTCCTCGCCCAAGCCGCCGGGCTGTGCCGGAACATAGCCGTCCTCGCCCTCGTTGCCCTTGGCGGGCACGTAGTCCACGAGCGGATCGGCGCCGCGGACGCGCTCGTTGGTGGTGAGTGTCTCGGTTGCGGACATGCCAACATTGAGCTCGTTGAAACCGGCCTCGGCCCAAATGCCGTGACCGGGAACGACGTCGGGGACGCTCGTGTAGCGCATGGGGTTATCGGGCAGCTCAACGGTCAGGTGACTCAGGACGCTCGTGTAGACGCGCGGCTGCTCGTCGGGATGCACCACGCGCATACGCTTGGGCTCAAACACCCCGTTGGACGAGTCCTCGTTACGCGCGACAAGCGTCGACCCGTCGTAGCTCGCGTTCTTACCGACCAGAATCGTTGTGCACGGCATGCGCATCCTCCTTGAGCGAAGAAATCAAACGGCAACAGTGTATCGCTTCGACGCAAAAAGGGCGAAACCGCGACCCTTCGAGACCCCCTCGGAACCCCTGTGGTCAAAAAATGCCAAATATGAGTACTGTCACCAATTTAGTAGCAGCAAATTTCCTTGTAATGAGTGCCGGAAATCCCTATTTGTCCAAAAGCGAGGCAGCGTTATTCCCCATAGGTTCAATAAAATGGGCTTCCTAACGAGAATGAAATTCGTTAGGAAGCCCAAAAGACGTAAAACATATATGACTATCTTGGCAACAGTACTCATATTTGGCGCTTTTTGACCACGTGGTATATGGCTAACCCCTCAAACAGCCCAAAACGCCTATTTCGATGCGCGCTCCGCCGCCTCAATCACGTGTTTGGCGAGAATTGCGGTGGTCACAGCCCCCACGCCGCCCGGCACGGGTGTGATGGCGCCAACGATCGGTTCCGCAGCATCAAAATCCACGTCGCCGACCAGTTTTCCGGCAGCCTCGTCCCAATTAATGCCAACATCGATGATCGTCTGGCCCTCGCGAACCGCATCCGCGCCAATCGTGCGCGCGCGTCCAACCGCGGCAACAACAATGTCGGCAGAACAGCACTCGGCAGCCAGGTCACGCGTATGCGTATGGCACGTCGTCACCGTGGCATTGCGAGCCGTAAGCATGGCGGCAACGGGACGGCCAATTACCAGCGAGCGACCAACAACGGCAACCTTAGCTCCATCCAGCTCAACGCCGTAATGGTCCAGCAACGCCAACACGGCTTCTGCCGTGCAAGGAGCAAAGCCCTCGCCTCGCCCCGAAAGCGTGGTAAGCAGCGAGGCCGGCGTCATGGAGTCAACATCCTTGGCGGGATCGAGCGACGCAGCAACCGCATCCTCGTCAAGCCCAACGGGCAACGGACGAAACATCAGACACCCGTGAACAGCGGGGTCGGCATTGATGTCCTTAATAGCCGCCAGCAGCTCATCCTGCGAAACATCGACAGGAAGCAAAACGCGGCGAGCCTCGATGCCAACCTTCTCGCAGCGCTTGAGGGCGCCGCGCTCGTAGGATAGATCGTCCTCGCGCTCGCCCACGCGAACGATGGTCAGCGTCGGCACGATACCCCGTTCGCGCAGGGCGGTGCAGCGAGCAGCGAGTTCCTCAGTCAAAGCACGGGCAACGGGAGCCCCTTTGAGCAGCTCTGCCATGGCTATCCCCTCTTCCTGGCGGCATCGGCGGCACGGCGCGCCAGCGCATCGGCGCGCGGCAGCCACGTATCCAGCAGCTCATCGCACGCCGCCTCAAGCTCCTCAGCGCGTGCCCGATCTTTCATAGACGTAGTGTTGGCAAAGAGCGTCAGGCTCGCGCCCTGCATGGCGGCGCGGCAGAATACGGCGCCGCACGCCACGTCGGACAGCAGCTGTCGGGAGCCCTTGTCCGCCATGTCCTCGAGCAGCGCCAGCGCGCGCCCGCAGGCATCCATAATGCGATACGGTGGCATGGCGGCCACATGCAGCGCATCCTGAATCGCGGTCGCTCGAGCCGGATCGTCACGCGGAATACCGTACGCCGCGGACACCTGCCCGTAGGCACGAACGTCCTCGGCAACCAGACCCACAAGTTCCTGCGCCAACTCATCCGCCTGGGCAAACGCGCGCGTCAGATCGTCTGCGCGATCGGCAAGCGCGGGATTGGTCGCACCGTAGCGAGCAACCATCCCGCAAAGCGAGGCGCCCAGTGCACCTACAAAGGCGCTCGCGCTACCGCCGCCGGGAACCGGCTCGCGCGCGGCAAGCGCCTCGGCAAACTCTCGACATGTTTTATCCATCATCTCTTGGCTCATACGCATGCACCTTCAAGTCATATACATCGGTCGGGTGGCAACCGCCGACCGACCGCATCAATCACATAATGGTGCTAAGTCTAGCCCATAAGTACATAAGCGTCAGCGCACCTGGCCATCGCGAATTTCTATGACGAACGATAGGCGTCGGCACCGCAAACATGGGGCACATGGCCCACCTTTCGAGACTTCCGGACGTCAAAAACTGGGGCATATCTATAAACAAGGAACCTGTTGGGGCAACGCCCACGCACGCGCGCCCTATTAAATCAACGGGCACCTCACCCCGGGGAGAGCCGGCAGTACCGGCCCTCCCCTCTTTTGCGCCCGGACATATTGCCACTTAACGGCGCAAATCCGGCCCTCAGAATGGGACACATGGCCCACCCGAAGGAGCCGTCCACGCGTACAGTAAAGGCAGGTAATCCATGGACGATTACAGATCGAGGAGGACACGACCATGAAAAAGAAGGCCTTTGCGATTCTCACCCTCTGCATCAGTCTCTTTGCCGCGGTTGCCCTGGTGGGTTGCGGCGGAAGCGGCGGCGCTACCGGCAGTGGCGGTGGCGGCGGCGCAGAAAAGCCAGCCGTGGATATGAGGACCGACTTCATTTGGTTTAAGGTCGAGGTTCCCGAGGGAGTCGAGATCACCGACGTTGCCGGCGACACCGCCGACAGGGCCCAGTTTAAGTTCACCGAGAGCGAGCACGCCAGCGACCGCTTCATCCCCGTCTTCGATCCTGACAAGAACGCCGACGAGCTGCTCGACTACGAGGCAAAGTGGAAGGCCAACTCTGGATGGACCGAGAGCGATCCCGTTAAGTACAACGGCAAGACCTGGCGCAGTGCCTACTTCACGCACTCGGGCGGCGTAACGACCGAATACTTCACCGACGTTGACGGCGGCAGTGTGTACGTGCGTATCGACAACGTCGAGGAACACAAGGACGCCGTCGAGACCATGATGAAGTCTCTGGAATTTGCCGACGACATCGCCGAGGCCAAGACCGAGGCCATGGACGTCAAGCTCGACGATATCGAGATCAAGCGCTAAGCGACTGGCAAGCGCAACGGGAAACACGGTCGCAGTGCAAACAAGCGACGGTACCCCAGCGCTTCGTACCCAGGGAGGGCCGGTAAACCGACCCTCCCTTTCTTATGCCTGTAGCCGACGAACGCGAGGATGCCGGACGTCGGAACCGCTCCAAATGTAGCAACAGTACGAAAACGACAAACGCCCCAACACGTCCGCCCGCCGATTTATTGTGCCGCGCAGGCAATTAAACCAGCATCTTTAAACATCTGAGCAGTATAGTGACCAAAACTATCGCATAACCGCACTCTGCGAATGGAGAAGTTATGACCGAACATCACGCCATCAGCCGCCGAGCATTTACGTTGGGCCTTGGACTCGCGGCGTTGTCGCCACTTGCAAGCCTGCCCGAAACCGCCATGCTGGGCATTAGCCCGCGGGCAGCCTTTGCGGACGGCACGGCCGGGCCAGCAGTCAGCCTCGACAATTTCGTCATTCGCCTTCGCCCCGCGGGCTATTTTCGTACCGCAAGCGTTAACGAAGACGGCAACGTCATCGGCAACGTCTGCCATCTGTTTAATGACGGCACGTCCAGCAAGCTCATCCTTGAGAACGTAACGACCAAGAATGACGATACAAACTGGTATGCTATCCGCACCTTGCTCAATTTCGAAGAGCATAAAAAGACGGGCTACAGCATTTGGTCGGTCGATGGCGACTCGGACAAAGACGGAAAGGTCATCCACGTATGGAGTGGCGAGCATGACGGCAAGCCCAGCCGCTCTTTTGCGTTCGAGCGTCAATCAAACGGAACCTATATCATCCGAGACCGCACGGTCGAGAAAGAAACCGAGAAAAAAGACATTAAGTACCTGGCAATAGAATCGAACGGCGAAGACCAGGACAACAATAAGATCTGTCATAAGAGTAAGAGTAAGAGCATTCCGTGGGAGCTCGAACTTATCGGTTACGACATGAAAAAGAACGATGCCACGGTTAGCAGCCTCGACTGGATTACGTACAGCAGCTACGTCGACGGACCATGTTGGATGAAATACGTCGAGGACAACAAGTTCCTCGACGAGCTGAGCATCCCGGGCACGCACGATTCGGGCACCTGCAGCGTGGACAACGACACTGAGCCCCAATCCTCGCAAGTAAAATGCCAGCAGGATTACATTCCCACGCAGTTGCTCGAAGGCATTCGCTATTTTGATATCCGGCTCGGAAAGGGCGACAACCCTGGCATCTGCCACGGGGATTTCTACCTATTCAAAAAAGACGGGGACTATCTGCATCTCTCCGATGTCATCGGGTACTTTAAAACGTTTTTGAGCGAAAACCGAGAGAAGCGCTTATCATGCTCGCATCGCGCGGCAACGACGAGGCTACCGATGACAGTGTTACGACGGCTTTCGCCAAGGTTTTGGACGACAACCCCAAACTGTTCTATACGTCGAGCCGCGTTCCCACACTGGGCGAGGTGCGCGGAAAGATCGTCCTGCTACGTCGATTTGGACTCGACGGCGACAGCGTAAGCGGCCACACGTGGGGACTCGACCTCACCGAATGGGATAACAAAATCGCAGCGCACACCGACAGCAGTTCCATGTGCCTCGTCCAAGACGCGCGGGGCTTTGAAGCCGCGGGGGAAACAGGCGACAAAGAGCCCTATTGCACCAAGGTATACGCCCAGGACAAGTACAAACTCACGGGAACCGACAAGCTCAGCTGGGTCGATAATGCGCTGAAGGAAACGACCGGGCGCACGCGCAACGAGGTAGATGTCGAGGACGATAACGAGGCCAAGGAGAAAGTCCTGGAGCGTTGCTGGTCTATCAACTACACCAGCTGCACGGGCTTGTCGCACGGAGGCAATCCTTTTACCTCGGCACGAGTAGTCAACGAGCATCTGTATAAGAGCCCGTACATCAATCCCAGCGGCATCGAGGATACAAAGTCGGATTACCTCAAGCACATTGGCATCATCGCATCCGACTTTGTTGATGCGGCGCTGGCCCGGAGCATCTACCAGCGCAATTACGATACGGAGCACAAGCAGACGGCTTCGTACTATCTCCCGTACTATCTCCCGACCCGCATGCACATGACATATGGCGACTCGCTGAGCGACGCCTCGCTCCAGGACGGCAAGACCGTTGGCGAGGGTCATTTCCGCCTTGTCAACAGCAGCAACGTACTCAACGTGGCGGCTTCGGGCCATGCGTTTGCCATCGAATACGTGGATGTCGACGCCCTGGGCAACGAGATTGTTATAGGGCTGCAGGGTTTCGTGCCCATCGATATCGACCCGCGCGCGCTGACGCCCCATTTTGAAGGACTCGAAGGCCTCAAGGTCGGCGAGGATGTGCGCGCCAAGATTGCGGCATCACTCGAGGGCAAGCTCGAAACCGATGCCTGCACGGCCCAGCTCGAGTTTGTGCACGACGCGAACGGCGCTCCGGGAACGGCAATGGCCGAGGGTGAGGCATTTGCCGCGGGGACGTATTGGGTGCGTGTGAAAGGTCTGTTGGGCGACGCGGCGCAAAACTACACGCTTGCCACCGACGGAGCCGCAAGCTTTACCGTAGCGGCCTCGGACAGTGCTGCCGGCGCCGGCACCGGCAGCGGCACGGGTTCCAACGCAGGCAGCGCTGATAAGAACGGTAAGGGCAACAAGGGCAAGGGCTCGGGCGGAAAGCTCGCCGACACGGGCGACAGCTCTGGCGTTGCCGCCGGGCTCGCTGCCGCCGCCGTGGCGACAACGGTCGCCGGCGCAACGATGCTTGCCAGTGACGGTGAAAACAACGAGGACGTTGTCGAATAGGCAAGCCGGCCTTTTAGACACATCGACTCAATCGGGGGCGCAGAACACCGTTCTGTGCCCCCGATTTTTACCTTGGCCCGAACGCCGCTATCGGCTACATCACCATGTTCAGCGCATTCACGAACTCCTGAGCTTGGGAGCGGCTGCTCAGACTAAAGACACAGGCAGTCAACAGCCTGTTACGTAGGAAAACGTCGCGGCCCTTGATCCTGCTGGCCCCCGTGATGTCCTTAAGGTAGACAATCTCGGTGTGCCTGCCGCCAAAAGTGCCCTTCTTGAGCACCTCGATACGATTGGGGTAGATCTTAACGTCTTTAAAGCTACCCGAACCTTTGTCCTGGAATAGCAGCGTGTTGTTGTCCATACGCGTCACTCCCGTGGGGTTCGCTAAAACTGTCTCTATGGTCACATTTTAGTCACCGCAAGGCCCCCATGCGAAGGTGCCAAACAGCACAGTAATTCGTGTCCGCGCGAGGCTTTAAACTAAATTCGATAAAGATGCATTCCACAAGAGGAAAGTGGGGCGACAGTGATGGGCGAACTGGTAAACCGTGGAGAATCGGCAATCGTGCCCGAAGGTTTTTACAAGCAGGTCTCCTCGATTCTCAACGCCGCTCGCGACAAGGCCTATACCGCCGTTAACTTTGCGATGGTTGAGGCATATTGGGAGATCGGCAAGAGTATTGTTGATGAACAGGGCGGAGAGGGGCGCGCAGCATATGGAGAGGCATTGATTGCAGGCCTCTCCAGAAGGCTTACCGCGGATTTCGGAAGAGGCTTTGGCATCGCAAACCTTCGCAATATGCGTCAGTTCTTTCTTGCGTTTCCAATTCGCGACGCACTGCGTAGCGAATTGAGCTGGACTCATTACCGCAGGTTGATGCGCATTTCCGACCCTGACGCTCGCACCTGGTACATGAACGAATGCGCCGATTCTCGTTGGAGCACGCGTCAGCTCGAACGCCAGATCAACACCATGCTCCGCGAGCGCCTACTTGCCAGCAAGGACAAGGAGGCCGTCACCCAGGAAATCCAAAAGAGTGCCCCGGCTCGTCGCCCCGAGGATATCATCCGCGACCCATATGTACTGGAGTTTTTAGGTTTCTCGGACGATACTGCGTTTCGCGAGAGCGATCTAGAGCAGGCGCTCATCACGCATCTTCAGAAGTTCCTGCTGGAGCTTGGCCGTGGCTTCGCTTTCGAGGCGCGCCAAAAGCGCATCACCTTTGATGGGCGCCATTTCTATATTGACCTTGTTTTTTACAACTATCTGATGCGCTGCTTCGTGCTCATCGACCTTAAGACGGACGATCTTACGCATCAGGACCTGGGCCAGATGCAAATGTATGTGAACTACTACACGCGCGAGCTCATGAACGAAGGCGACAATCCGCCCATAGGCATCGTGCTCTGCGCGGACAAAAGCGATTCGATCGTCGAGTACACGCTGCCCGAAGACAACGACCAAGTGTTTGCCGCCAAATACCTGCCCTATCTTCCAAGTAAGGAAGAGCTGGCACGCGAGCTGAGTGCCGAGTACCGCGCCATCAATGAAGCGACTAATGGCGAAGCGCAAGGGTAGCAGCACGTTGCGACCGAAGCCACCGCAGCCGTCGCAGGCGCACTCGCGGTTGCGACGCACGCTACGAAACAATACCGGTCATGGACGTCGGCAACGACATTCTAGCCGTGGCTGGCGAGCGTGACCTGACAGGCAAAGACGCGGCCTTCGTCTGATGTGGGTCCATTGGCTGCCACAGAAAAGGGCCGGTTGCAGCCGGCCCTTTAGACGATAGCGCCTGCGTTGCCCGCGTCTCCGAAGTTTAAGCGCTGAGGAGCGGGTTCCGCGGCACAACCTGATTTTACCCAGTGAGGAGGCTCTTTTGCAGCCGCTCCACTGTTTATTTACATCTGGCACCCTCAAACAATCAGACGGCAGCCCGCGCTCCCGTGAGCTGCCCCATATCCCTGGCTATCGCGTCATAAGACTAACCAGCACCGCTCCCCTACTTCCCAAATAGCGCACCCAGCAGACCGCGGCGCTTGGGCTTCTCCTCTCGGTAGGAACCCTCGGCTGCTGCTGCCACCTGGTGCGGCTGCTCGCCGTCTCCACGGCGCACGATCTGGTATAGGAACGGCGATTTAACGTATTTGACCTCGATGGGCGTGGCGTGCACGGTGCTTTCGCTCGACAGCATCACGTTGGGATTGAGCGGTGCCACCACATGCGTCTCGCGCTTGTCACTAAACACCACCGCAGCCGCGCGGCCCGTCTGGCCGTTCACGGCGATGCGCACCTGTTCGCCATCGCGACTATCCGAGGCAGGACGATCGACAAAGTACACCGGCACCATAACCAAGCCGTCCTTGTGCTTGCGGGCCTTGCGCGCCCACGTGCGGATGCTCTTTTTATTGAACCCCAGCACCGCCTCGGCGTCGTTGCCCGCAACGTCGAGCGCCAACTTATCAATAACCACCTGGTCCTTGGTAGACGCATCGACGGAGACAACGCGAAAGTCACCTTCCTGCATGGCCGGGTCAAACGGCCCAACCTTGGCAAAGTCCCACGGCTCCAAAATGCCCATGAGGCGAACGTCCAGGTAGCTTGCCCTGGGATATGCCCAGTCGAGCACCTCGTAGTACACCAGGGTTTCCTTGCTCAGGCCCTTGCCCGGGAAGCTCGCCATCATGCGCAGGTCCGCCAGCGCCATGGGGAAGTAGAAGAGCATCATGTCGTTTTGGATCGCGTCTTCCACGTCGTGCCCGGCAAAGGCGTCGGGGTACTGGCGCACCAGCTGCAGTGCGTTGGCACGTGCCTGCTGCGGCGAGATTTCGCAGGGAATGCCCTGCTCCGGCACATACTCTGCACCCACACCCATGGTCAGACGCTTGCTGAAGGTACCGGGCTTGAGCAGGTCGGCAATGCCGATCTTGTTGCCGCAGGACGGGCACTCAAACACACGCTGCGTTGACTCGCCCTCAAAGGACGCTCCGCAGAAGGGGCAGGGAATGCTCACATGCGTGGCCTCTTGGAACTCTTGCGCCGTGCCGCGATCCTCCCACAGCAGATGTTCCAGGATCGACTGATTGCGCCAGTGCGAATTGAAGAAATACCAGTCCGGGTCCTCCGGGCGCTCGAGTTGCGACACATGCGTGAGCTTGAGCAGTCCATCCACCACCGTCAACGGCGTATGGCGAATGCCCAAAGCGCTCTTGGGCTCTCCGGCGTCCGCCTGCCACGGAATGACCGCACCGCAATAAGCGCACTCAAAGCTGCGCTTAGCTTGGTGTGAGTACATAGGGCCGCCGCAGTTTTGACATTTAATGGCAAACATCTCGTCCATGGAAACGTCCTCCTTTGCACAGGGGCTGTCGACATTAAGTATGTCGAGCAAACAGGCACATGCCCATACCCATGTGGCCCAAAATGGACCACCCAGGCAGACGAGAAGGCTCGCTCGTTAGCGCCGGCAGACTATTGCTGCATTTTCTGAGCATCGGTGCACGGCGCCCCCGCGCGAGCTACACTATCCCCTTAAACATGATTGTGAGGACGACCGCTATGCTATTTGTAAATCGGCTGGTACATACGCTTGTTCCCGGCAGCGAGGACGAGCCGGTCGATGCATCTTGCCGCACCAACGCGGGTTTTGCCGCAAGCCTCATCTGCATTGGCCTCAACATCACCCTGTGCCTGGCCAAGGGCATCGCGGGCCTGCTCGCCGGTTCCGTCTCCCTCATCGCCGACGCTTTCAACAACCTCTCCGATGCCTCGAGCAACATCGTGAGTCTGCTCGGGTTCCGCCTTGCCAGCCGCCCGGCAGACGAGGGCCACCCTTACGGCCACGGCCGCTACGAGTACCTGGCCGGTCTGTTTGTCGCCGTCCTGGTTTGTGCCGTCGGCATCAACCTAATCCTCGAGTCGATCACCAAGATCATCAAGCCCTCGCCCACCGTGTATTCGGCGCTCTCCATGGCTGCCCTTGTTCTGTCCATGCTCGTCAAATTCTGGATGGCCGCGTTCAACCGCGCACTGGGTAACCGCATCGATTCCGAAACGCTCATCGCCACGGCGCAGGACTCCAAAAACGACGTCATCACCTCGGGCTCGGTCTTGGTGGCGGCGCTTATTTCGCAGACGACCGGCTTTGACCTCGATGGCTGGGCTGGCCTGGGCGTGGGCATCTTCATCTGCATCAGCGGCCTGGGCCTGGTGCGCGACGCCATCAGCCCGCTGTTAGGACAAGCGCCCGACCCCAAGCTCGTCCAGGCAATCCGCGACAAGATCATGTCCTATCCGCAGGTCTTGGGCACACATGACCTGATGGTGCACGACTACGGCCCCGGTCGTCAGTTTGCCAGCGCCCACGTGGAGATGCCCGGCGAGGGCGACGCGTTTGAGCACCACGAGATTCTGGACACCATCGAGCACGATATCAAGCGCCAGATGGGCATTGGTATCACGCTGCACTGCGACCCCATCGCGACAACCGGCGATGACTTGCGCGGCTGGGTCAAGCGCGGCGTCATGCAAATCGATCCCGCGCTCTCCATCCACGACCTGCACGAGCACGACGGGTTCGTTTCGTTTGACTTGGTGCGTCCCGACGGCTTTGACATATCCGACGAGGAACTGCTGGAGCTCGTCACGCGCATCGTGCACGAGCGCCGACCCGATGCCTCATGCGTCGTTACGTTTGACTCGGGCTTTAGCTCGCCCGACCGTCCGGCCGAGCAGCTGTAGCCTGCTTAACAGCTAGTTTCCCTGCGCGCCCGAGATGCCGTTTTGCAGGGCGTTCCAGGCATCCGTCGCCATGTCGCCCAAGTTCTGCGCGGTATCGCCCAGCTCTTGCGCCTTGTCTCCCAACTCCTGTGCCTTGTTGCTCAAGTCCTCCAGCGTATTGGAGCTCGAGCTGTCGGTACCGCTTTGTCCGTCGGACGAGTTGCCCGAGCTGTTCTTGTGCGTGAGCTGAATTTCGAGGTTGCCGCTGTCGTTATAGTAGGCAGAAGTAACGACCCAGTTGGCATCGACGACGGGCGTTGAGCCATCATCAGTCAGGACCACGGCATTCGAAAGATCGGCGCCGCGCGACTTGAGGATCTTCTTGGCGTTGGACCAATACTGCCCCGGGATATCGCTCAGATCGACGGTGCTAGACGAGGCGGACTCGGTTTGCTCGGCAGCGGTATCGGCCGTTGAGCTCCCCCGCTTGTTGAGCATGCCCGACACGATGGCAAACACAACCGACAGCGCAAAGAAAATCGCCAGCACGATGAGGATCTTCTTGATCACGCTCGACGAACGCGACGGCCTCTTCTCCTCGTCTTCGCCATATTGCGGAATCGACTTGGGGTACTCGCGATACGGCTCGCGCGACTCGTAGCGAGGCTGCGCCGTGCGAGGCATATACGTCGTCTGCTGAGGCTGCGGAATGGGATTCTGCGGCAGGTTGTCATAGGGATTCGGCGTCGAGGCAGCATAAGAATCCTGCGGCGTGTAATCAAACGGATCCGGAGCTGCGTTGCCATAGGGGCCTTGCGAAGATGCAGCGTAAGAATCCCGCGCCGTGTCGCCATAGCCCATAACCCGGGTGGGCTCGGCAGAAGGCTGCGTCGCGGCGGGGTCGGCATAACCGGGGTTGGGAACAACGCGGGTCGCATCGGCGCTATCGCCAGCCTGCGCGGAACCGTAGCCGCCCATCACGGTTGTCTTGTCCTGATCCATGCAACGATTCCTTTCCGTCGCGCGTGAGCCTCAAGTTATCCATGCATTCTACCCGCGCAAAAGCCTATGATGGGCAGAGTCCGTCGGTATCTACAAGACATGCGCGGGCCTAAGGATCAAAAAGCCCCGCCGGGCCTTGGTAGGCGCGACGGGGCGGGCAAGCGGCTATGAGCAGCGAGCTTAGAACAGGCCGGTGATGTTGCCGTCGTTGTCAACGTCGATGTTCTCGGCCGCGGGAACCTTGGGCAGGCCGGGCATGGTCAGAACGCTGCCGGTCAGCGCGACCACAAAGTGGGCACCGGCGGAAACCTTGAGCTCGCGCACGGTGATGCGGAAGCCCTCGGGAGCGCCCAGCGCCTTGGCGTTGTCGCTAAAGCTGTACTGCGTCTTGGCGACGCACACCGGCAGGTTGCCAAAGCCGTTCTCGCGCAGCTCGGCGAGCTGGCGCTTGGCGGCCGGCGTAAAGTCAACGCCGTCGGCGCGGTAGACCTTGGTGGCAACGGCCTCGAGGGCATCAGCGACATCAGCGCCGTCCTCATAGGCAAACTTGAGCTCGCTCGGCTGCTCAATCAGACGCATGACCTCATCGGCCAGCTCGAGCGCGCCCTCGCCGCCCTTGGCCCAGACCTCGGAAAGCTTAACGTTGACGCCAAGCTTCTGGCACTCGGACTCGATGAGCGCAAGCTCGGCCTCGGTGTCCGTCGGGAAGCGGTTGATGGCGACCACGCAGGGCAGACCATAAACGTTCTGGATGTTGTCGACGTGACGCAGCAGGTTGGGCATGCCAGCCTTGAGTGCCTCGAGGTTCTCCTCGTTGAGGTCGGCCTTGGCGACGCCGCCGTTGTACTTCAACGCACGAGCGGTCGCGACGATCACGACGGCGCTGGGGCGAACGCCCGTCATGCGGCACTTGATGTCGAGGAACTTCTCGGCACCCAGATCGGCACCGAAGCCGGCCTCGGTAATGGCGACATCGCCAAAGCGCATCGCCATACGCGTGGCCATGATAGAGTTGCAGCCGTGGGCAATGTTGGCGAAGGGGCCGCCGTGGACAAACGCGGGCGTGCCCTCGAGCGTTTGCACCAAGTTGGGCTTGAGCGCGTCCTTAAGCAACGCGGCCATGGCACCCTGGGCCTTAAGGTCGCGGGCACGGACAGGCTCGCCGGCAAAGCTGTAGCCGACGACAATCTCACCCAAGCGTTCCTTGAGGTCGCTGATGCTCGTAGACAGGCACAGGATTGCCATGACCTCGGAGGCGACGGTGATATCGAAGCCGTCCTCGCGTGGCACGCCCTGGGCCTTACCGCCAATGCCGTCGATGACGTGGCGCAGCTGACGGTCGTTCATATCGACGACGCGCTTCCAAGTGATGCGCTTAACGTCAATACCGAGCTGATTGCCCTGCTGGATGTGGTTATCAAGCATGGCGGCCAGCAGGTTATTGGCGGCACCGATGGCATGGAAGTCACCGGTAAAGTGCAAGTTGATATCCTCCATGGGGATGACCTGAGCCCAGCCGCCGCCGGCAGCGCCGCCCTTAACGCCAAAGACGGGGCCGAGCGAAGGCTCGCGCAGGGCCACAGCACTCTTGACGCCGCGACGACGCAGGCCGTCGGCCAGACCGATGGTCGTGGTGGTCTTGCCCTCGCCCGCAGGCGTTGGGTTGATAGCGGTCACGAGGACGAGCTTGGCCTGGTGATCAGTCGGCTCGTTGAGCAGTGAATAGTCGACCTTAGCCTTGTCGAAGCCGTACGGAATAAGGTGCTTAACGTCGACGCCGGCGTTCTTGGCCACCTCGGTAATAGGCAGCGGCGTGACAGAACGTGCGATTTCGATGTCAGTAGGCATGGGCGGTCCTTTCGTTACCGAATGAGAAAAAGACCAATTCAGCATAGCACGGGCGCGCAATAGTAAAAACGCCCATAACCGATGAACGGCGATATGTTTACCCAATGTCCGGCGATAGCCCAACAGCACGCCAAAACAAAGCGCCCTAAACGGTAGGTTCAATCCCCAGGTGCTCAAAGGTGCGAAGGGTTGCCTGACGGCCCTGCGGCGTACGAATCATCAACCCGCACTGCAGCAAATAGGGCTCATAGACATCCTCGAGCGTGCCCGGGTCCTCGCCCACCGCGCTGGCAAGGGTCGTAAGTCCCACGGCACGACCGGAGAACGTCTTAGCAAGCGTCTCCAAAATGCGAATATCCATCCAGTCCAGCCCGAGCTCGTCGATCTCGAAGAACTCGAGCGCCTGACGGCAGATATCGAGCTCGATGGGGCCGTTGCCGCGCACCTGTGCGTAATCGCGCACGCGCTTGAGCAGACGGTTGGCAAGACGTGGCGTGCCGCGCGAACGCGAGCCGATCTCGAGTGCACTGGGATGGTCGATCGTCACGCCCAGGATAGTCGCCGAGCGCGTCACAATCTGCGCGAGCTCCTCGACCGTGTAGTAATCCAGGCGATATGAAATGCCAAAGCGGTCGCGCAACGGGCCGGTCAACATGCCTGAGCGGGTCGTTGCCGCCACCAGCGTAAACTTGGGGATATCCAGGCGAATCGAGCGCGCCGCCGGACCCTTGCCAATCACGATATCGAGGGCAAAGTCCTCCATCGCGGGGTACAGGACCTCCTCGACCGAACGGTTGAGGCGGTGGATCTCGTCGATAAACAGCACATCACCCGGCTGCAAGTTAGTAAGGATGGCCGCTAGGTCGCCCGTGCGCGCGATGGCAGGGCCACTCGTGGTCTTGATCTGAGCGCCCAGCTCGTTGGCGATAACGGTGGCCAGCGTGGTCTTGCCCAGGCCCGGAGGGCCCGAGAAGATCACGTGGTCGAGCGTCTCGCCACGGCTCTGCGCCGCTTCGATCAACACGCGCAGGCTCTGCTTGATGTGCTCCTGGCCGCAGTAGTCGTCCAGGCGCTGAGGGCGCAGGGTACGGTCGACATCGAGGTCTTCGGGCGTTAGCTCCGAGCCCACCATGCGCTCGCCGTGCGCCATGGATGCCGCCGGCGAGTTACCGGACGTCGCCCACAGGTCCTGAGAGTCATCGGCTTCCCACATCACGCATCCATTCCGAGTCGCTTAAGCGCCGCGCCGAGCAGATCCTCGACACGCATATTCTGCCCATCATACCCGCTCAGGGCAACATCGGTCTCCTGCGGGCTAAAGCCCATGGAAAGGAGCGCCGCACGGGCATCATCGATGGCCGAGGGAGCAGCAGCGGGCACGGGCATCGCAACCTGGCCGGGAATCACGTCGACCGGGACAAAGCCCTTGTCCTTGGCAAAGGTGCTCTTGAGCTCCAGGATCAGACGCTGAGCTGTCTTTTTGCCCACACCGGGCACCTTGGCCATGCCCTTGTCGTCCTCGGCCATCACCAGCGAATACAATTGCCCCACGGTATAGGTGGAAAGCACGGCGAGCGCCAAGCGCGGGCCAACGCCCGAGACGGACACGAGCCGATCGAACATCGTGCGCTCATCCTTAGAGGAAAAACCGAAAAGTGTCATGGCGTCCTCGCGCACCTGCATACGCGTGTAGAGGCGGACCTCGCCGCCGGGCGTCGGCAACGTGGCCGCAGTGCTGCCCGAGATGCCGAGCTCAAAGCCAACGCCCGACACATCGACGACAGCAGAGCTCATCGTGGCCTCGACAAGCGTTCCGTGGAGCTGGGAAATCATCAGTATCCGGTTCCTCTCTGTTGATAGAACTCGCCACCGGTGAGGGCGCGGGTGCGGCTGAGGTTTACGTGGCAGATGGCGCAGGCCAGGGCATCGGCGGCATGGTCGGGATGCGGGTCGTGATCGAGCTGTGTGAGCGTGCGCACCATGTAGGCGACCTGCCGCTTGTCCGCGGCGCCGGTGCCCACCACAGCCTGTTTGATCTGCATGGGCGTGTACTCGCCAATCTCGAGCGCGCACTCCGAAAGCGCCACAAGCGCAGCACCGCGGGCATGCGCCGTGGGGATGGCCGAACGAACGTTGGCGCCAAAGTAGATGCTCTCGACAGCAGCCGTGTCGGGTCGATAACGCTCGACGACATCCTTAAGGTCATGGGCGATATGCGACAGGCGCACCGCGAGCGGACTTCCGGCACTGGTCTCGATGCAGCCATAGGCACGGCAGCGAACCTCGCCACGCCGCTCCTCGATAATCCCCCAACCCGTATGAGCCAAACCGGGGTCAATGCCCAAGATAACCAAGCCGACCTCCCCTCGCCACAAGCACAGCGCAAGACAAGGCCCCGCGCATCATTCACGAACGTCTGTTCTAGAATAACACAACGGGGCCAAGATGCTTAGTTGAAGTGTCGGGGTTGGAAGCGAATCCTATCCCATAGTTAGTTCTGCGAGAAAAAGGGGAACTGCCTCGGATCTACTGGCGGATGCGGCATCGGGCCACCCTGGGGCCCACCCTGCGGGCCACCCTGGCCGCCCATCATCTTATCGATGGCGTCCTGAACCTCGCCCTCGAACTTTTTCATTCCCTCGTGTAAACGACGCTGACCGTCCTCAGAGCGCAGCTCCTCCATTTGCTCGGGCGAAATACCCAGTAGCTCGCCCAGCACGCCCATCATCTCGTTTCGCACGCGCTCGCTCGTATCCTCGTCAGCAAAACGGCGCACCTCGGCGCGCGCCAGCGAATCGACCGTCATACGCTCCTTGCCGTTAAGCCCCAGGTCGGACCACGCGAGCATATACGGCCAGGCACGCTCGGCAAACGAACGGGCCGAGACGATCGGCGCCATCGGCAACATGCGGCGGGCAGCCTCACCCTGTCGAACGAGCATCAGCAGCAGCGAGCAGGCCTCAGGCTTGCCAGCGGCCATCGGGATGTCGTCGAAAGATCGATTGCGGTCCACGTGCGCCTCGAGCGCGCCATCGACCTCACCCGGCTCAAGCCCGCCGAGCAGCTGTGCCGCACGGTCGAGCATATCGACCGGACCGTCGAGCGTCGAGAGCGCCTGCGCCAGCACGCGCTCCATACAATCTTCCACTGCGTTGAGCGTCACGAGCTCTTGGGGCACCACGGCAGACGTGCGGTTGCGCACACGCGCCACAAACTCAAGCGTCGACAGGTACACATCGCCAAAGGGCGCAAAGTCGCCCTGGTAGCCGCCCCAAAGCGCCGGCGCCGCCAGCGCGTACTCGGTTTTGGACAGCGGGCTCAGCGCCATCGCACCCAGCTCGAGCGCTGTGTCCTCCAGCATGAGGCCCAGCGTGCGCGAGCGCAGACGCTCGGAATCGCCCGCCGACACGTCGCGATCGAGAACACGCGCCGCATCCGGTGCATCGCGCTCGACGGTGCGAATGCGCAAACGCTCGGCGATGGCGCGGACGGCGGCACAGCGGGCAGCCTCGGCCTCTTCCTGCGCCGGCGTAAAGATACGGTTGCGCCCCAGCACCAGGCCAATCACATTGCGCGGGCCCAGAGCGTCGACGGCCAGCGCCGTCAGCAGGGACGACGGCAAGTCACCCTCGAGTGCCACCACAGCACGCGAAGCACCGTGAGCTCGGGCGTTGTCGCGCACGGCGAGCACCAGCGCCTGCCACAGCCACTCCTCGGAACGGAACTCGGGCAGTTCGTGATCTTCCAGGGCATCGAGCATCACGCCGCGCTGAATCTCCTGAACCAGCAGGCTCTCCTCAAAACACGGCGCCTGGGCCACCACGCGACCGCAGTCGTCGAGCACAAACGAACCGCCGGTATACACCGACTCGTCATAGGCACCGACCGGCGCCATGCAGGCAAACCACACGCTGCGCTTGGATGCGATCTTGCGGTAGGCGCCGCTGCGAACGGCGGCAATGGCGGCAGTCTCGCGGTCAGTCATGTCAAACGCGTTGAATTGGAAATACGCGATGAGGTCAACACCGGTCGGCAACATCTCGAGCTCGCGGTCCAAGTCAAAAATCACGGCGATGCGCACGCCGTCCACGTCAAACACCGGCGGCGCCCAACGCGTGTCGTTGTTCTCGCCACGCAGCAGGGCAATGCTCGAACGCGCCGGCACCACATGACCGTCCTTGAGCATCATGTAGTCGAGCAGCGGCTGGCCCTCAAACGAAACCGCCGCGGGCACGATGCAGATCATGTCAAGCTCCTGGATACGCTCGGCGACACCAGTCAAGCCGGCAAGCATGTCGTGCTCAAAGTCGGCAGTGTCCACCAGGCCACCGGGCATGGCGCCCATAAAGAGCGGAGCCGGAACGCACAGCACGCGCGCCCCGCGCTCGTGGGCCAGACGAGCCTGGTCCTCGATGCGGCCGCAAATGCCCTCAATATCACCCAGGCGCATATCGATCTGTGCAAGCGCGAGCTTCATGGCTCAGCCCTTTCCGTCGTAATCCATCGAAATCGCAGTAAAAGCGCCGGCCGCATAATGCAGTCGGCGCTTGCATGTGCATATGCTAGCTATGATACCCCGAGCGGGGGCGCGCTCCTAGAATGTCGCGGACCACAGCCCGTGCAGGTTGCAGTAGGCATAGACGGTACCGGTCTTGGAGCCGCCCGCAAAAAACGTCGCGGGTTTCATGCCGGGCTCAAGGTAATGAACCTCTAAGCGGCCCTCGGCCTCAAGCGCGATCCACTCAATGTAGTGCTCGGGCAGGCTGGGGTGCTCGACCGAGCCAACGCGGGCGCGAATCACGTGACCGTCACGCTCGGTCTCGACAACAGGCACGTGCTTCTCGTGCGCCGCGTCCTCAGTGTTTGCAGTCAGTTCCGTGCAACCGGCAGGGGTCGCAACGTCGTCGCCAAGGGCAGCGATGAGCTTACCGTCGGGGTCCTTAAAGAATTTCGCCATGATGTTCTCCTTTGCTGATGTGCCAATGTTCTTGATGGTTCTTATGCCCAAAGGCAGACAAACCATCCAC
Organism: uncultured Collinsella sp.; assembly: GCA_900552385.1. GTDB lineage: Bacteria > Actinomycetota > Coriobacteriia > Coriobacteriales > Coriobacteriaceae > Collinsella. The sequence continues at coordinate 48,599 of URZI01000003.1, forward strand.
GGCATTGCAAATGAACACATAACGGGCGGGGACGATGGGACAGCGTGTGCCATCCGCCCTGACGGCCCCACCCGAGCGGGTTAGCGACCGTCGCCGCCAAGCAGCGCCAGAACATCCTCGCGCGTGAACAGCGCCGACGAGATACCGTCGCCGCCAAGCACACTGTTGACCAGGTCGCGCTTGGACTCCTGCATCTGCATAATGCGCTCCTCGATCGTGTCCTTGGCGATGAGCTTGTACACGGTCACGGTATGTTGCTGGCCAATACGATGCGCGCGGTCGGTCGCCTGGTCCTGTGCGGCCACGTTCCACCACGGGTCGTAGTGGATGACCACGTCGGCAGCCGTCAGGTTAAGGCCCACGCCGCCTGCCTTGAGCGAGATCAAAAAGACCGGAACCTCGCCCGCTTGGAACTGCGCGACCATCTTGGCGCGGCTCTCCTTAGACGAAGCGCCCGTGAGCTTAAGGAAGGCGATGTCCTCCTTGGCCAAGCGCTTACCGATGATATCGAGCATACCCGTAAACTGGCTGAACAACAGGATGCGATGCCCGCCGTCGAGTGCGCCGTGCGCGAGCTCCATGCACGTATCGAGTTTGGCGCTCCCCGCCTTGTAATCCTCGTAGTGTAGACGCGGGTCGCAGCAGATCTGGCGCAGCTTGGTGAGCTCGGCGAGCACCTTGAGCTTGTCTTTCTTAAACTCGGATGCCTCGCGGTGCTGCACCTGCTGGGCGATGCGGTCCTGGTTTGCCAGGTAAAGCTTGCGCTGCTCGCCGGTGAGCTGCGCCATGATCGTATCCTCGATCTTCTCGGGCAGGTCGGCCACCACGTCTTCCTTGACACGGCGCAGCACAAACGGCGACACGAGCGCCTGTAGGCGAGCGGCGCTGTCACCTTCGGCGTGCTCGACCGGGCTTTCGAAGCGTTTGGCAAACGACTCGCGCGTGCCAAGCAGGCCCGGCATCAAAAAGTCGAAGATGCTCCAGAGCTCGGATAGGCGGTTTTCGACGGGCGTGCCCGTCAGGGCAAAGCGCACGCCGGCCGGCAGGCACTTAGCGGCACGCGCCACCTGGGTGAGCGGGTTTTTAATGTACTGGGCCTCGTCGAGCACCACGCGGGCAAAATCCTGTTCGGCGTACTCATCGATATCGCGGCGCATAAGGTCATACGACGTCACGACCACGTTATGCTCGGCCACGCCGGCAATCTGCACGCGGCGCTGCGCCTTGGCGCCCACGATTGCGCAAACATCGAGCGAGGGCGCAAAGCGCTCCAGCTCGGCAGTCCAGTTGTACACGAGCGAGGCCGGGCATACCACGAGCGTGGGCTTGATGTCCCCCGCCTCCACGCGCGCCAGGACATGCGCGATCATCTGGAGTGTTTTGCCCAGGCCCATGTCGTCGGCCAAGATGCCACCAAGGCCCAGGTGTTCGAGCGAGCCGAGCCACTGGTATCCGTCGACCTGGTAGCCACGCAGCGTGGCCTTGAGCGAGGCAGGTACCGTAAAGTCCATCTTGCCGAGCGTGTCCAGGCGCTCGACGGTACGGCGGAACGCAGCGTCGCGATCGGCCTCAAGCGCCGGCGTGCGCGCAAGCATGCTGTCGACGAACAGGGTACTCGACGCGGGAAGCGACACACCGTCGAGCAGGTCGACAGCATCGACCCCCAGATCCTCGGCAAGGCCAAACGCGGCGCGCGCCCCCTCGTCCAGGCGAATGATATCGCCCGACGTGAGACGCGCAAACGTCTGGTGACGCTTGTAGGAGTCGAGGTAGATGGCAAGGTCCGCAGCCGAAAGCCCGCTCGCGCCCAGCTCGACATCGAGCAGGTTACTCTTGACGGTCGCACGAACCGAGAGCTTGGGCGCAGGGCGGACCGAAATCTGGCGCAGACGGTCGCTGAGCATGACCTCACCCAGCTCGGACAGGGCAGACAGACCCTCGGTCAGCAGGCAGAACAAGCGGGCGTCATCGCGCTCCTCGAACGCCAGACCGCCCTCGTAGAAATCGAAGTACAGGGCCGCCGTGTCCATAACGCGAAACTCCGCCACCTCGTCGCGGGGCGGCACGCCGGGGCGTTGCTCTTCGAAGGGACTGCCCGGAGCGCCCAGGCTAAAGAGATCCGCTGACCAATCGCCGTAGGTAACCGTAATTTTGCAGGTCACGAGCCCATCGTCGACGCCGATTGCCATAGCAAAGCTCGGCTCGGGTGCCACGGTATCGAGCGCGGCGGGCGCGGTGAGGTCGGTGTAGTCGCGCAAAATGGGCAGCGCCATACGACAGAACTCCCCCACCTGGTCGGCAGCGATATGGACTGGCGTGCGACAGGGCAGCAAGCGCGATAGGAACGGCGCTGCATGCTGGGCAAACGCTACATCGGTGCGGCGCGCACGGCGGGTGTCGACCAGATAGGCTACGTCGCCCGAAGCAAAGCAGTATGCATCGGCCGGCAGGCGCAGATCGTAGCTACCACCAGCCGCCGGCGCGATTTTGGCGGCAAGGAGCGGTGGGCGCTTAGACAGCGCCTCGTCCTCCCCTTCCGGAGGCATCTCAACCGCCACGTCATAGGTGCGATGCGTCGTCGTCCCCCGCGACCAGGCGGGCTCAAAGGAGATGGTCTGGCCGCGCAGCAGGTCCAGCACATATACGATGCTATGCTCGGACAGCGGCAACTGACGCTCGGCGACAAAACCGCTGCGGGCAAAGTCGTACGACGCCGAACGCGAGCTTGTGATGTCATCGAGATAGGCAACTGTCGTCACAACAAGGTTGAGCAGCTTTGTCGACACGTCTTCAAAGGCTTCGGGCGTATGGACAAACGTGAGCTTCTTGCCGTACGAGAAGGTGCCGCCGCGCACGTAGGCATCGGCCATGCCGTCGATATCCTTGACCACGTAGGACACCGAACCGCAGCGAATGCGGAACTCGAGCGCCCAGCTAAAGCGGTCGGCGAACAGCGGATTGTAGTACGGCACCAACGAGGGCTCCAACGCCGCTTTGGGGGCGTCGGGATCAACGGCACCGGCAAGCTTGCGGCGCATGCTCGCCAGCTCATCCATGCGTGCGTCCGAAAGATCGGAGAGCGCCGCCATGAGGCTCGGGCTCGTGGGGACGGGCGCCGGGAAGGGAAAGTTGGGGTTGACGGCCGGCGCTTTGGGCGCGGTGCGCGCGGGCTGTTTCGGCTGCGCCGTAAACGTGCGGACCGGCGTGCGCAAACCCTCGACGGGCTCAATGCCGCTGGCGTCCAGGTATGCCAGCGCTGTGACGATGGCGTGCTTGCACATGCCGGGGTAACGATAGGCAGCGGGACAATCGCAGTCGTAGTCGATTACCTCGTGCTCGTCCATGTCGAGCGCCACGTGCGTCTTGTACAGGTCGCCGCGCGAACCGCGCACCGAGCCCTCAACCGTCACGTTTTTGGAGAAGCGCGAGCCGCTGTCCTCGATCGACAGCACGGCGCCGTTGAGCATGAGCGAGCGGCCCTTCATAAAGGTGCCGCTCAGCGCCGCCTCTTTCCGGAGCGCCTGCACAAACGTCCCCTGCGCCATCACTTCCTCCAATCTCACCCGGGGTAGCTTAGATAACCGTCACGCGGCCCTGGTTACCCACAATCGCCTTTGCCTCTGCCAGCAGCGGAATCGAGCGTGCGTTGACCTTGGCCGGTACCTCGGCACGCAGCACGCGCCCGTCGACTTGCTCAATAAAGATCTCCACGCGGTCGCCGCCCGGGTTGGTGGTGAGCACCGTGGCCAGGCGCGCCATATTGCCCTGGCTAAAGCGGCTGTTGGGCACCATGACCTCAAAGACCTTGGGCTTGTTTTTCTCCTCGCTAAGCTCCAGCGGCACAATCTCCTGCGCGATGATCTGGTCGCCGCGGTCCGAGCGCTCGAGCTTGCCCTTAATGCGCACAAACGCGTCGGACAGCTGCGCGCCGGTCTCGGGATCGACCTCGCCGTACAGATACCCCTCGGCCTCCTTGTAGGTCTTGGGGAACACCACGACCGTGGCCTCACCTTCCATGTCTTCGAGCTGCACGATGCCCATGGGGTCGCCGTTTTTGGTCACGCGCTTGGACACGCTCGAGACCATGCCGGCCCACCACAGCGCCTTACCCTCGGGAATCTCCTGGTTGATGGTGCCGCCCGTAGGATTCTGAACCTCGTAGCCGGTGTCGATCTGCGAGAACGAGAAGTCGCGCGCCTTGGCTAGTGCATACTCAAACGGACGCAGCGGGTGGTCCGAGACGTAGATGCCCAGAACCTCTTTCTCCTGGCTCAGCTTAAGGTGGCGATCCCACTCCTGGCCATCCGGATCGGGCACGCTCACCTCAAAGCCCGAGCCCTCAACGTCGCCAAACATATCGAAGAACGACGTCTGGCCGCTCGCGCGGTCCTTCTGGCGCTTTACCGCGGCATCGATGATGTTCTCGGGGTTGTTCTTGTCCACAAAGTGCATCATCTGGCGACGCGGATACCCCGTGGAGTCGAAGGCGCCTGCCTTGATCAGCGATTCGATCACGCGACGGTTGGCCTGGCTCGAGTCCACGCGCTCGACAAAGTCGTGCAGCGTCTTAAACGGACCGCCCGCCTCGCGCTCGGCGATAATCGCCTGCGCCACGCCGGTGCCCACGCCGCGGATGCCGGCCAGACCAAAGCGCACGCCCTCCTTGGTAGCCGTGAACTCGGTACCGGACTCGTTGACATCTGGCGAAAGCACGGGGATGCCGTCGTGACGGCATGCCGAGACGTAGTGCACGATCTTGTCGGTCTTACCCGTATAGGACGTCAGAACGGCCGCCATGTACTCGTGCGGATAGTGCGCCTTGAGCCACGCCGTCTGCATAACCAGGATGGCGTAGCCGGCGGAGTGCGACTTGTTGAAGGCGTAGGACGCGAACTCAAGAACATCGTCCCAAATCTTCTGGGCGACCTCGCGCGTGTAGTTGTTCTTGATAGCGCCGTTCATCCAGTGGTCGTAGGTGGTCTCGTCCGAGCCATCCTCCCAGTGGAGCACCGTCGACGTGAGCAGCTTAATCTTTTTCTTAGCCACGGGCTTACGGATACGCGAGTCCGATTCGCCCTTGGAGAAGCCGCACATCTCGACGGAGATGAGCATAACCTGTTCCTGGTAGACCATGGTGCCGTAGGTTTCGCCCAGGATGTCGTCCAGGCGGTCGTCGTAGGAGACGGCCGGCTCCTTGCCGTTCATACGGTTGATGTAGGACGAAACCATGCCGGCGCCCAGCGGGCCCGGGCGGTATAGAGCGATCAATGCCACGACGTGCTTGTACTCGGTGGGCTTCATGTTCTTGATCGTGGCCGTCATGCCGGCGGACTCGACCTGGAAGACGCCGGCGGTGTGACCGGAGCCCATGAGCTTAAAGATCTCGGGGTCGTCAAAGGGAATCTCTTCCTCTTTGATGTCGATGCCGAAGTTCTTTTTGATGTTTGCCTTGGCCTTGGAGATAACCGTCAGCGTGCGCAGGCCCAGGAAGTCCATCTTGAGCAGGCCCATGTCGGCAACGGTATGGCCCTCGTACTGGGTAATCTCGACGCCGCCCTTGGTATCGAGCTTGGTGGGCACATGCTCGTTGACGGGATCGCGGCAGATCAGGACGGCGCACGCGTGCACACCCTCGCCACGGGTGAGGCCCTCGATCGAGAGCGCCGTGTCGATGATACGGCGGGCGTCGTCATCCTTTTTATAGGCCTCGGCAAAGTCGGGGTTAAACAGATCCTCTTTGCCGGGTTGCTTTTCGAGCACCTGCTTGAGCTTGACCTTGGGGTCGCTCGAGACCATCTTGGACAGGCGCTGGCCCATGTAGACCGGATAGTCCAGAACGCGCGCGGCATCGTTGATGGCCTGCTTAGCCTTGATGGTCGAGTAGGTGATAACGTGGGTGACCTTCTCGGGGCCGTAGAGCTGGCGAACGTGCTCCACGACCTCGAGGCGCCGCTCATCGTCGAAGTCCATATCGATATCGGGCATCTCGGTACGCTGCGGAGACAGGAACCTCTCGAACATCAGGCCGTTCTCGAGCGGGTCGAACGCGGTGATGTTCATGGCGTAGGCGACGATAGCGCCGGCGGCCGAGCCACGGCCGGGGCCGACGCCGATGCCGTTGTCTTTGGCCCATTGCACGTACTCGGCAACGATCAAAAAGTAGGCGGCAAAGCCCTTGTCGCAAATGACCTTGTATTCGTACTCAAAGCGCTCTTTGATGTTGACGCCACCGATCTCGCGCGTGGCCCAGTCGTCACCGTAGTGCTGGCGCAGGCCCTTCTCGCACTCACGGCGGAACTGGCTCTCGTGCGTCTCGCCGGGATCGAGCAACGGAAAGCGCGGCAGGATGATAGAGTCCCAGTCCAGCTCAACGTAGCACTTGTCGGCGATCTCGAGCGTGTTGTCGCAGGCCTCGGGGCAATACGGGAACATCGCCCGCATCTCCTCCTCGGTCTTCATGTAAAACTCCGAGCCGGTCATGCGCATGCGGTTGGGGTCATCGACCTTGGCGTTCATGCCAATACACATGATGACGTCCTGCACGGGCGCATCCTCGCGGCGCAGGTAGTGGAAGTCGTTGGTGGCGATGACCTTAACGCCCACCTGCTTGGCGATATCGATGAGCGTGCGGTCCATCTGCTCGTCAGTCAGGCCGTTGTCGGTGGTGATGCCGTGTTCCTGGATCTCGATGTAGAAGTCGCCGGGCTCGAAGGTATCACGGAAGGTCTCGGCCCACTTGATGGCGCCTTCCATGTCGCCGCGGTCGATGTATTTGGGGATGATGCCCGCGATACAGGCGCTCGTGCAGATCATGCCCTTGGCATGGCGGCGCAGGTTGTCGAGCGTCACGCGCGGCTTGTAGTAAAAGCCCTGCACGGCGGCCTCGGAGACCGTCTGCATCAGGTTGACGTAGCCTTCCTGGTCTTTGGCCAGGAGGATCATATGGTAGAGCTCGGGCTTGTGGTCGCGGGCAAGGGTCTCGTCCGGCGTAAAGTAGACCTCGCAGCCAAAGATGGGCTTGATGACCAGGGGCGGCTTGAGCTCGTCGATGTTGCCCTTTTCGTCCCACATGGCCATGTCTTTGACGTACTGGGCGTGCTCGCGCGGGTTTGCCTCGGGGTCGGGCTCCACCAGCTCGTCGCGGCGGTCCTTTTCCAAGAAGGCCTTGTCGTGGCTCCAGGTTTTGTACTCGGGCGTGTTGTGATTGACGGCGTCGCAGGCCAGCGCCAGGTCGGGCACGCCATACATGTAGCCGTGGTCGGTAATGGCCACGGCGGGCATGCCAAGTTCAACGGCACGATTGACCATATCCTGGATACGGGTTGCGCCGTCGAGCATGGAGAAAACAGTGTGATTGTGCAGATGGACGAATGCCATGTGATGAGCTCCGATGCGGGTTCGTGTTCTGACTGAACGATTTTACCGCACGGCGCGGACGGCACCCGAACCTAGCCAAACCAACACGGCTCCTCTTGCAGTTGCGGTGAAATGCGGACTGTTTGGCGGCTTTTTTGGCCAAAACAGTCCGTATTCCACCGCAAGTTATCTGAGGGCTAGAGATTGTAGGTGACTACTTGAGGTTCGGCGGGTTCGACGAAGATGGCTGGATTCGCCTGCTCCACGCGAACAAACTTGACCGTCACCGTCTCAAAGCCCGCCTTGTGCAACACGTCGGCGTAAACGCGCGCTTGCAGGGCATGCTTCTCGAGCAGCTGTTCCGGCGTCTCGTCCGGTGTGCCGCCCGTCTTGTAGTCGATGACCAGCGCGCGTGACGAATCCGCCGGGTTCGTCGCCAAAGCGTCGATGGCGCCTTCGGCATATGCGCCGTAGCGAGCGATGTCCTCGTCCTCGCAGCCCAGCGAAAAGAACGGCACCTCGGCGCGAACGCACGGCCACGCGAGCAGGTCGGCACGAACAGCCGACTTGAGCCAGCGGTTCAGGGCGGCATCGAAGCGCTCGCGCTGCTCCGGCGTCAGGCGCCACAGGCGCGCCAGCGCATCGGCACGCTCAGCGGGCAGCGCATCGGAACCCATCTCGATGAGCCACTGGCAGGCGGCGTGGAAGGCCGAACCCAAGGCCATGGGATTGCCGACAGGCTCGACAGCGGCCACGTCCGCATCGGCCATCTCCGAGCCATCCGACTCCGCATCATCGCCAGCCTCGTCCATGGGCACACGCGCCTCGGCGGCATGGTCTTCTGTCTCGGCATGGAGCGCCGCCGCGATTGACGAGTAGCTATACGAGTCACGCGCCGGGAACGGACAGATGCCCATGCGCACGCCCACCGTCTGGGGATACACAAGCTCAAACGCATCGGGCTCGGGGTCGGCAGGACCGGGGACGATTGTACTGGCCGAATCGTCGGCAGCATCTGCATCGGCATCGCCACGAACAAGCCTGCCCTCGGCATCCAGCGAAGCGTTGGCCTCAAACGCCTGCTCGCCAAACGTAAAGTCCGCCAGCGAGATGAGCTCGTAGTCGCCCGGCTGGGAGTTATCGAACACCAGGCGGTCGGCATCGAGCTGCGGCATGTCCAGAGCGTCGGTCGGCAAAATACGGCGCAGCACATCGTAGGTCAGATCGGTCTCGACGTCGAAGGTCGGCGCCGTCACCTTGCCACGGCTCACGCCGGCATCCATCGCCAAGATCACCAGCTCGCGCGCACGCGTCATGGCAACATAGAGCAAGCGGGCCCGCTCCTCGAGCGAAAGCTGCAGGTCGTCGTTGCGCAGGCGAGCAAATACCTCGGCGGGAGAACCCGTCGCGCATACGTCCTCCATAAGCTCTGGCGGCAACCACAGCGACGTGCCCTTGCCCTTAAACGCGTGCTCAAACTGCTTTTTGACGTCGTCGCCCTTCACAAAGGTACCGTCGGCAAGCTTAACGCCGTCGAAGCGTGCCGGCAGTGCCACGACCTGCGCTCCGCCCTCGACGCGACCCATCTGTGCCGCACCCGAGGACTTACGCACGCCAAAGCACTCGGCGACCGCCACGACCGGATATTCCAGACCCTTGGAGGCGTGTACCGTCATGATGCGCACCGCGCCGTCGCCCTCCTCGTTGAGGGCACCCGGGGCTTCCTTGCCCGCCAGGAAGCGATCGAAGGCAAGCGCGATGGAACGCGGCGAGTTGCCGAACTCGGCCTCCGCCTCGGCCACAGCGTCGAGCGCCTTGAGCACGTTGGCGGCAATGGCCTTGCCCTCGGGACCACGCTGTGCCAGACGCACAAACCAGCCGGAGGCGTTGACCACGTCGCGCGCGATGGCGGCGAACGAATCGCGGCCCACGCGACGAAACGCATACCGCAGCACCTCGCGGGCGCGCGTCACGAGCGGCAAGTCTTGCAAACCCGGCACATCGGAATCGCTCATGATACCCACGTCGATATTCCGGCGCGAGGTCTCCCCCGTCTCGCTATCGAGTTTGGTCGCCAGCGCCAGGAACTCCTGGGCGCCGAGTGCAAACATCGGCGAGGCGAGCAGCGGCATAAGGCCCTGCGCCGTATCGGCCGGATTGGCGAGCGCACAAACCAGGGCGCGCACCGTCTGCACCTCGGCTGCTTGGGCAAAGACCGAGCCGCCCGCGATGACGCAGTCGAGCCCCTGGTCGCGGAAGGCCTGGGCGTAGACGTCGGCGTTGGTCATGCGGCCCAGCAGCAGCACCATGCCGCCCTGGGGCTGGCCGGCATCGGCAAGCGCGCGGAAGCGCTCGGCGATCGCACGGGCCTTGGCCTGTGTGCGCTCCTGCGTACTGCCGCCGGCAACAAAGAGGGCCTGGCGACGCGAGGCGTCTGCCACCAGCGTGTCCTTGCGGCCGTCGCTCGCCTCAAGATCCAAAAAGCCCTGCATCAGGCCGCCGTCGTCGCCATCAAAGACGCGCGCCACGTAACGCAGCACCTCGTCATGGCTGCGGAAGTTGCGCACGAGCTTAACGAGCTCGCCAGCAGGGGCGTCGGCCGCGGCAGTCGCCTCGGGCGCGGTAGACGAGCCCACCTTGCGCTCCTGGCGACGGAAGACCTCGACCTCGGCGCCGCGGAAGCGGTAGATCGACTGCTGCGCATCGCCCACGGTACAAAGCGCACGCTCCCCCGCGCCGGTCAGGTAACGGATCAGGTCGACCTGCATCTGGTCGGTATCCTGGAACTCGTCGATCATGACCATCTTAAAGCGGCCCTCGTAGGCGGCTCGGATGGCGGGATAATCGCGCAGCGCCTCATATGCCATGCGCAGCAGATCGTTATTGTCGAGCGCGGACTGGTCGGCCTTGAGCGCACGGTACTCCGCCTCCACGGAACGGGCCAGGCCCACCAGCGCATCGAGCGCCGGGCCACCGCAGGCAAGCACGATATTGATAAACGCATCGGCGGCCTCGGCCTTGAGCAGCTCGGCCTGCTCCTTAGGGAATGCCTTGCTCGCGCGCGGCATGGTGCACGACATCATGAGTCGCGCCGCATCGGCCATGGTCTTGCCGCTCGCCTCGAACGCGTCGATGGCATCGAGCGCCGCCTGCGCCTTCTCGGTCGAGGCCTTGCTCGCACCCAGCGCCGCGCGATAGGCATCGGCGAGTGCCGAGGTATCGGCCTGGCCGCGCGCCACGCGCACGTCGTCCATACCGCCCGGCAACTGGCTCGACAGCTCCAGCAGGTCGCGCACCAGACCCTTGATGGTCGTACCGCCGCCAAAGGAACCGCCCTCGCCCGCCATGGGATACCAGGCATAGAGGGCCTTGAGCGATGCCGCGAGCTCGGGGGCGGCATCGGGTGCCGTCGCGCGACCCAGCACATGCTCAACAGCCTGATCCATGAGCTCGTCGGTATCGGTGAGCACCGTGAACTCGGGGTCGATGCCCAGCTCCAGCGCGTGCGCGCGCAGGATACGCGAGCACATGCCGTGAATGGTCGAAATCCACGCGTCGTCGACGGTCAGTGCTTCCTCGTCCATACCCTCGTCGATAAGCGCACGGCGCACGCGGTCGCGGATCTCGGCCGCGGCATCTTTGGTAAAGGTAATGGCGAGCACCTGGTCCAGATGCTCAACGAACGGACCGGATTCGGGCGAGAGCGCATAGACGATGCGGCGCGTGAGGGTAAAGGTCTTACCCGAACCGGCGCCCGCCGAGACAAACAGCGGGCGGTCGAGCGTTTTGACAATCTGCAGCTGTTGCGGCATCAAAGTCGAAAGATCCATGGTCTACACGTCCCTCCTTACAAACGTTCCTTCGTGGTTATACGAGCAGCGCGCATGCGCGGTCTGAGCCGACGTCGGGTCGACGGCGGCAACGTTGCCTGCCTCGAGCTCGCGCAGGCGCTCGGCGATGCCGGCCTCAACGCGATCGAGCAGGACGTCGAAGTCCATGCTGCCACCCTCGCCGGGGAAACCTTTCTTAAGGCCCGGGATGCGGCCGTCGCCGCGCTCTTCCTCGAGCAGCTCGGCGCTCGCGGCACCGCGCAACGCCGGCTTGCCGCCCTTGGTCGAAAAGTAGAGCGCCGCGCGGGTGTCCAAATCCAGCGCCCGGCGCATGGCCTGGGCGTAGATAAGCGTTTGGGTATGTGGTGGCAACCAGCGCGGATCGTCGATGGGCGCCGTGCCCGATTCCTCGTCGCGCACCGTAGGGTCGGCGAGCTTAAACTCCTCAACGCCCGTGCGATGCTTGTAGTCGATCACCACGGCACGATTCTCGGCGTCCACGTCCACGCGGTCGATGCGCCCGCCAAGCGGCCAACCGGCATACTCGACTTTAAGATCGTTAAAGGCAAACTCCAGGTAGCGTGGAGCAAAAGGAGTCAGCGCCTCGGCTTCATAGGCAAGCACACCCTCCAGCTGCGGCAGAATCTCGGCCACCTGGCGCTCCTCTACCGGAGAGAGCGGCACGAGCGGACCCTCGTTGCCACGCTTGGAGGCATGCTCGGCCAATGTCTCGTCAAAGACCTCGCGCAGCAGCTCCTGAGCGCGCGGCAGGTTCTCGGGCGTCACGCGCTCCATGCCTTCCTGGGGCAGACGGGCGTGCAGATGCTCCAGCACGTCGTGGACAAAGTTGCCCTTCTCCATATTGCCAAAGCCGGCGTCGATCGACTGGGGCTTCACGCGGTACGAGACGAACCAGCATAGCGGGCAGGTCGAATAGGCCTCGATCTGCGAAGCGGACGTCAGGCGCGGCACCAGCGGCGCGTCCTCACCCTCGCCATCGCGACGGCGCAGGACCAGATACGGAATGGCTTCATCGCTCAGGTGCTGAGGGGCTTCGCAGGTCACGCGCTCGCGCTTGAGGCCTTCACCTGCCGCGGGATCAAAGTCGGCGATGATATCGCCCTCGCCCACGCACGTGGGCTTGGCAGCGCCAGCGGCCTCGGCATGTGCCCGCAGCTCGGTCCATACGGCTGCCGGGTAGCACTCTCGCGCCTGGCGATCGTGTGTCACGCGGGCAAGCGCGACCGGACCGCTCGTCGCCTGCATTGCACGGCCAAAGCGCACGCGCAGCAGGGCGGCGGGCTCCAAAGACACGCCGTCGCGGCGCAGCTCGGTCGTCAACGTGGCAAGCGGGCCCTCTTCGTGCGAAAGCGGATAGCTGTCCAGGTCGACATCGGCAAACAGCACGGCATCGTAGCCGCCAGGACGCAAAACCGACGCATCGGCAAGCGACACGAAGCGCACTTGCGCCCGTGGCGTGCGATCGACCTCGTAGGTCTCGTAATCGTAAGCGGTGCTGCGCTTGTCCACCTTAGTTCGAACGCCGTCGAGAACCGGCACGGTCGCGGCCTGCGACACGTCGAGCGCGCGAGCATCGTTCATAAGGATGTCGATGGCATGGTGCAGCAAAGCCGTCTCTGCCTGACGACGGGCCTGGCCGTCAAGACCGCCTAGAGCGCGATCGGGCAGCGCCTCTGCAACGGCGAGCATGGCCTTGAGCGCCGTCACGGGTTTGTCGCGCCACAGCGCCTGAAACACGTCCGAGACCACGCACGGCACATTCTTAAACCAGTTATCGTCGCTGGCGGCCTTGCGGGCGCCCCTCACCTGGCCCTGCACGCTCTGCAGCAGACTCTTAACGCCCGCAGCGGTCTTGCTGCGCGACAGGCGCATGTTCTTGTCGAAGCCGCGGGCGCTCGCGGCGTCGGCACCCGAAAGCGGACTGTAGATCCAGTCGGTAAGCTCCGGCGCGGGCCACCACTCGGTCTTTGACGCCATGCCCTCATCGGCGGCCTTCATGCGCTCGATCAGGCCGGCAAGCGCCGCAAACTGCCTGCCCGCGATGGACTGGGAAAACGCCGTGAACTCAGTTGTCTCGGCAGCGATATGACGAGCCGCCAGACGAGAGGCGAGCTCACCGAACAGCTGGGGTGCCCGGGCAGAAACGGCAAGCACGCGCACGGGGTCGGCAGAGGCGCCGTCGACCTCGGAACCCCGGCACGTTTTTACCAGATCATCAATTGCGTCCGCATAAGCATGAGCACGGGCATGGGGGCCAGCGACCTCAATAAAGGCAGGCTGAGCGGCGGTCCCGCAAGCGGCATCAGACGCGCCGACACCCTCCCCTAGCGGCGCGATCTCAAACAACACATCGCGGGCATCAAATGCCGCGGCAAGCTCCTCGCGCATCGCCGCCTGTTCGCGGGCAAGCAGCACGACGACCTCTCCCCCATTGTTCGCCACGGCAGACAGCAGCTCGAGCAGACCGTGCGTAAACGACGTGATACCGCGCACGCATACGGCGCGAGTGCACGCCGGCAGGCTATCGGCCAGGACACTGGTCATAATGTCGGCTGCCTCGCAGGGCTCGACCATATCTCGACGGTCCAAACCGCCCGCGTAGGCGCGCAAAAGCTCGAACACACGAGCCTCGGCATCGCTTTTTGGCTCAGGCCGGCAGTTGTCGCCACGGCATCGTTCGGCACCCGTCCCCGCAACGCCCGGCAACACGTCGCGGGCCATGCGCGCGAGCATGCGCACTGTGCCCTGGCTGCGCGAAAGCGGCTGCAGAGCGGCGTCGTCGCGGCGGTCGATCATGTCCGAGAACAGCATCTGGCGCTGAAGGTTGTCCACAAAGCTGCGGCCATCGCCCATAAGCTCCCACAGCGAGCTGAGCCACGATGTGGGCGTCTTGTAGTCGACACCCAGTGAAACCCCGGCTTCTGCCGCATCATGGCGGCACAGGTCGAGCTCGGCAAATGTTGGCGCCAACAGAACAGCGCGCCCGTGGCGGGCAACCAGGTCGGCCAGTAGCGCCGCCTCGGCATCGCTCAAATCCGTGCCGGCATTGGTGGTATAGATTCGAACAGGCATGGTCCTCCGCTCAAACTGTTCGCAATAATCAATGCATCCATCCTACCCGCCCAAGCGGACAGATTTGCCCCACGCCAACAGATTTGATCCCTTGAGGACGGAGGAAAATGGATCACAGAGGGGGTCAGTCTAACCCGGTGATTCGTTTTCCTCCGTCCCCAAGGGATCAAAAAACCGCCCCCGGAGGGACGGTTCTTCGTAATTCAATGTTGTCGCCGGCCTACTCGCCATCCTCCAACTTAATGAGGATCTTGCGGTAGCCACCGTACTCGCCGTTCAGCGCCTTTGAAACGCGGCTCACCGTGGTGGACGAAGCGCCGGTACGGGCCTGAACCTCAACATAAGGCTCGCCCTCGTCCAAATAGCGCGCAACCTGCAAACGCTGAGAAAGATCGCAAATCTCGCGCGGCGTGCAGATATCGGTCAAAAACGCCTGGATATCCTTCTCGTCGTCCAAAAGGCTAAATGCGTGGACCAGCTGCTTGACATCAGGCTTGTCAAACATGTTCTCGATATTCATCGATCACCGCCAAACCCGCCAAAAGGCATCGAAGTTGATACTGACATCGGGCATCGTTCGCCCGTTCTATGCAATAGGGCAACGCCTGTGGCTTTTGCCCGTAGCAGTGTAGCACACCACCAAACTAAAGCGACAAGACTCTCTGCCAGCGGCGCGTTTTTCAGGACGAACGCCGTTTAGAAACCGTATGCGCACGTAAGCTCCACGAATATTTGAGACAATGGGCGCCCAAACACCGCGGCGCGCCCGCGCAACCATCCAGGTCGCCGCCGCAAGCCGCTTCACGCGACGCCAGCAACCCCGGCGCAAGAAAGGATTCACGCCATGCGCTTTATGCTTAACTGGCTCTTCACCTCGATCGCCATCGCGATCGCCACGTTCCTCGTCCCCGGTATCCAACCCTTCGGCTTTGCCGAGGCCTGGGTCTGCTTTGCCTTTGTGGGACTGTTCCTCAACATCGTCGACTCGCTCGTCAAGCCGTTCCTGACGGTCATCTCGCTGCCGCTCACTATTATCACGCTTGGTATTTTTCAGCTCGTAGTCAACAGCTTTATGCTCGAGCTGGCCAGCTACCTGTCGGTCAATCTGCTGGGCGCGGGTATCTCCATTGCCGGCTTTGGATCGGCCTTTATGGGCAGCATCCTGGTATCCATCATGCGCAGCATTCTCGACAGCATCGCCGAGGGCTAGAACTGTTCAATACGAACCGTCATATCGACCCAAAACGAAGGCCGCCCATCACAAAAAATGGGCGGCCTTCTTATTTGTCAAGTCTCAAAGGACGAGAGAATCTACCATTTCTACCCCGTCCCCAAATGCAGGTGTGGGTTAGATGACATAGTCGTAGCCATGGTTGGGAGCGACAAGTTGATCGAGCGTCACACCGTCGAGGTAGTCGTTGATGAGCTTGTCCAGGTTCTTCCACACGTCGAGCGTGGGGCACTCGTCCGAACGCGAACAGCCCTTGCAGTCGCCGTCCAGGCATGCGACCGGTGCTAGGCTGCCCTCGGTCAGACGCAAGATCTCGCCCACCGTGTACTGCTCGGGCGGACGCGTGAGCACGTAGCCGCCGCCCTTGCCACGCATGCCCGAAAGCATGTTGGCACGCACGAGCGTAGCCAAGATGTTCTCGAGATATTTCTCGGAAATCCCCTGTCGCGCCGCAATCTCTTTGAGCGGGATGCGACCGGCCGCCTGGTGCTCGGCCAGGTCAACCATAACGCGCAGGGCGTACCTGCCCTTAGTAGAAACCAACATATATAGTGCTGCCTTTCGGTCTTTTAGTCCGTTGAAATTCTAGCCGAAAAATCGGCTTTGGAAATACCCGTTCCGGTCAAGATGGTTAATCGACTCGTAATAATCTTCTATTTCCTATTGCATTACTAGGCTTTAGTGTCTACTATGCTTGCCAACAGCTAAACGAACAACCTATAAGGTTTGTGGGTTTCGCTGCTATACACACCGTAAAACCACACGGTATCCAGTCATTTGAACACTTTGGAGGTTCACCATGAGCAATGTTTACACGTCCATCGATCAGCTTATCGGCCACACTCCGCTTCTGGAGCTCACTCACTTTGAGGCCGATGAGGACCTCAAGGCCCGCGTGCTCGTCAAGCTGGAATACTTCAACCCCGCCGGCTCCGTCAAAGACCGCGTCGCCAAGAACATGATCGACGAGGCCGAGAAGGCCGGCAAGCTCGTGCGCGGCGGCGACTACACCATCATCGAGCCCACGAGTGGCAACACCGGCGTCGGCATCGCCTCGGTGGCGGCGGCTCGCGGCTACAAGGTGATCATCACCATGCCCGAGACTATGTCCGTCGAACGCCGCAAGCTTATGCAGGCATATGGCGCACAGCTCGTGCTCACCGACGGTTCCAAGGGCATGAAGGGCGCCATCGCCAAGGCCGAGGAACTGCAGAAGGAGACGCCAAACAGCATCATCGCCGGCCAGTTTGTGAACCCCGCCAACCCCGCCATCCACAAGGCCACGACCGGCCCCGAGATCTGGGATGACACCGACGGCGAGGTCGACATCTTCGTCGCCGGCGTTGGAACCGGCGGCACCGTGACCGGCGTGGGTGAGTTCCTTAAGGAGCAGAACCCCGAAATCAAGGTCGTCGCCGTCGAGCCCGCCACTTCCCCGGTACTCTCTAAGGGCCAAGCCGGCCCGCACAAGATCCAGGGTATCGGCGCCGGCTTTGTGCCCGACGTCCTCGACACCCAGGTCTATGACGAGATCATCCCCGTCGAGAACGACGACGCCTTTGCCGCCGGCCGCGCCGTGGGCCACAAGGAGGGCGTGCTCGTGGGCATTTCGTCCGGCGCCGCCGTGTGGGCCGCGCTGCAGCTGGCCAAGCGCCCCGAGAACGAGGGCAAGACCATCGTGGCGCTGCTCGCCGATACCGGTGAGCGCTACCTGTCCACGGCGCTCTTCCAGGACTAGGGCCTGTCGCCCATAGGTTGAGCCCACGGACGAGCCGGTCTCCTCTCTCCCGGCAGTCTGAGCCCATCCAATCAGGGTGTCCCACGAGACGTCCGAACTTGCTACAATGTCTGCGGCGCGGAACCAGCCTCCCGCGCCGCTTTTCTTTTTTGGCCACATGCCACCAAGGAGAACCTCCCCATGCACAACAAGCGCGTGCTCGTCGCCATGAGCGGCGGCGTCGATTCCAGCGTGACCGCGTACCTGCTCAAAAGCCAGGGCTACGAATGCGTCGGCGCCACCATGCGCCTCACCCGTCCCGCGCCCGACCCCGCCACGGGCATGAGCAAAGTCGACCGCGACATCGCCGATGCAAAGGCCGTCGCCGAGCGCCTGGGGATCCCCCATCACGTGCTCGACCTGCAGCAGACGTTCGACCACGGCGTTATCGAGCGCTTCGTGACCGCCTACCAGGAGGGACTGACGCCCAATCCGTGCATCATCTGCAACCGCCATATTAAGTTTGGCGCGCTGCTCGATGCAGCGCTCGATATGAGCTGCGACTACATCGCCACAGGTCACTACGCCAAAACGAGTCAGGCGTCCGACGGAACCTGGCAGCTGCACCGCGGCGAGGACCCCAAAAAGGACCAGAGTTACTTTTTGTATTCGCTCACACAAGAGCGCCTGGCACGCACGATCTTTCCACTGGCGGGCCTGGACAAGGAGCGCGACGTGCGCCGCATAGCCGCCGAGCAGGGCTTCATCAACGCCAAGAAGGCCGAGAGCGAGGATATCTGCTTTATCGCGGACGGCGACTACGCGGGCTATATCGAGCGCCGCTGCGGACATGCCACCGAGCCGGGCGATATTGTATGGCGCGACGGCAGCGTGGTCGGACGCCACAACGGTGCACTGCGCTACACCATCGGCCAGCGCAAGGGCTTGGGCGTCGCGATGGCGCATCCCGTGTACGTAACGGGCGTCGATGCCGCCAACAACATTGTGCATCTGGGCGAGGCCGAGGACCTGACGGCCACAGCGCTCACAGCCAACGACTGGATCTGGAGCGCCCCTGTCGACCGCATGGAGGCGGAGCTCAATGCCGGCGGCATTCGCGTGGGTGCCAAGTACCGCTACCGTCAGAAAGACCAGGCAGCGACCCTCACGCGTGACGAAGACGGACAAATGCTGCTGACCTTTGACGAGCTGCAGCGAGCCATCGCCCCCGGCCAGGCCGTTGTAGTCTATCGCGGCGACATCGTCCTGGGCGGCGGCACCGTTACGACAGCCATCAAGTAGCCCCATCCCCTTCATAAGTTGCGGTGAAATAGGGACTGTTTAAGCGTTTAAAACCGCCAAACAGTCCCTATTTCACCGCAACTTTGTTAAGTATTATGATGTTTGCGCTTTCTATATTTAACGATTAGAATACTTAACGAGGTGATGCAGCAGATGAGTACTTCCAACTATATAACCATGGGTGACGCCGCGCGCCTGCTGGGCGTTACGAAGGCCCGTATATCGCAACTGGCTGCATCGGGAACGCTCGCGTGCGATATCGTCGGTGGGCGGAAAATGGTTCAGTACGATTCCGCGATTGGTTATCAAAAGGTCCGTAAGCGTGGGCGCCGTCCCGCAGCTGACGTAGGGCGCAAGTTCACGTTGATGTCAGCCGACCACGAGGTCGCGCATGTCTCGTTTGATCCAACACGCGAGTTTTCCTTTGAAATTGCCGACATACTCGATGCACGAAGGATGCCGTTTGGCACGTGCTCGAGTTCCTCTCCAACGGTGAATAAACGAGCACTCAACACGTGGTGGAGTCACCGGTCGGTGCCCGACGTCCGCCCCGGACTCATCTCGCGCTATCGCGAGCTGGGAATTGACAGCGGTATTGAAGTGCCCGTTCGTTGCCTGGGTTTTTCGCTTTCGGATTGCTATTGGCTAAGACCGGTCGACTGCGACGAGCTCAATTGGCAGCACCTCAATTACTTCGAAAACAATTTTGAACGGTCGGCACCCGAGCATCGTTCAGGCTGGCTTGAGGGCATCGGACTCAAAAATCCTGACAATACGTCCGAGGGCGAGCTCCCCAAATCCTGGATGATCCGCAATGGCGTTCGCATCCTGGTCAAAGGATGCGGAATGGACGATCAGCGACCGTTTAACGAGGCGGTTGCAACAGCCCTACATCGGCGTCTGCTATCCAAAGGTGAGTTTGTTCCCTATACGGTCGAGCGCATGTTCGACGGGCCCGTATGCCTATGCGATGACTTTCTTAATGGTCGTGAGGAATACGTGCCGGCCGCTTATATCAGGGACGCACTCGGTGGCCAGCGAGGAAACTCAACATACGATCGATACTGTCGCTTTCTTGGCAGACACGGGGCTGACGAAGCCACGGTAAGAAAATCCATGTCGCAGATGATTGTCTGCGATGCCCTCCTGGCCAACAGCGACCGCCACTGGCGAAACTTCGGCATCATCCGCAATGTCGACACGCTGGAAATGCGGCCTGCACCGCTGTTCGATAGTGGCAATTGCCTGTGGTACAACGTGCCAACCGCCGTGCTCGTTGCCGAGGAGTTTGGATTTGCCGCCAAACCGTTTGGTCCGGACCCTTCCACTCAGCTAGCATTTGCTGACTCGCTCGATTGGTTCGATGCGTCGCGTCTCGATGGGTTCGTCGACGAGGCAGTCGAAATCCTCTCACAAAGCGCATGGGCAACAGCAGGCAATCGCCTCAAGGCCATCCGCCGCGGTCTCGAGCGCCGCACGATAGAGGTAAGCGCCGCCGTTGAGGTGCTACGGCACGTGCAAAGATAACAGCACTGCCCCCTAAGTTGCGGTGAAATAGGGGCTGTTTGGCGGTTTTAAACGCTTAAACAGCCCCTATTTCACCGCAACTTAGAGAGGACGGCCTCGGTCGGTACTGCTGTGTCAGCCGAGGCCGCTGCATTGCTAGCGCTGCACGTAGGCGCGGACGAGCTCAAAGGTGTTACGCACGCCGTCGATGTGGCTGCGCTCGTAGTTGTGGCTCGCGTACACGCCGGGGCCGATCAGGCCATGGCGAATGTCGTAGCCGGCCGAGAGCGTGGCCTCGACGTCGGAGCCGTAGTGCGGGTACACGTCGATCGCGTAGTCGAGCTCCAGCTCACGCGCGATATTGGACAGCGTGGTGACCAGGTCGTAGTTGTACGGACCGCCCGAATCCTTGGCGCAAATCGACACCATGCGCTCGGTGCAGCCCAGGTCGTCGCCCACGCAACCCATGTCAACGCTGATCATCTCGCGCGTGTCGGCCGGCACGAAGGCGCCGCCGTGGCCGACCTCCTCGTACACGGTAAAGAGCAGGGACACCTTGCGCGAAAGCGACACCTCGCCGTCAGCAACGGCGCGGGCCAGACCCAGCAGAATCGACGCCGACAGCTTGTCATCCAGGAAGCGGCTCTTGATGTAGCCGCTCTCCGTCACCGTGGTACGCGGATCCATAGCGATGATGTCGCCGGTCTGAATGCCCAGCTCAAGTACATCGTCCTTGCTGTCAACGTTCTCGTCGAGCAGGATTTCCATGTTCTTCTCAATGGCCTTGACCGGCTCATCGGCCACATGCGCCGAAGGCTCGGTGTTGAGGACCACACCCGTAAAGACTTTGCCGTCACGCGTGTAGACGGTGCAATTCTCGCCATCGGCCGTAGACCACTGGTGCCCGCCGAGCGTCGTGGGACGCAGGCGGCCATTGTCCTTAATGGAGCGCACCATGGCGCCCAGGGTGTCGACATGGCTGGCCAACACAAGCGGCTCGCCCTCGCCGCCAAGCTCAACCAGCACGTTGCCCTTATTGGAACGCTCAGGGCCAAAGCCCATATCGCGCAACGTTTCCATTAGATAATCAGTCGCCGCACGGGTATAGCCGGTAGGCGAAGCAATAGAAGTCAGCGTCTTAAGCTGTCCCGCGATATAGGAGAGCGTCTCCTCTAGAGAAGCATCGATTACAGAAGCCATGTGCATCCTTCCAAGCAAAACTAAGACCGAATCCCGATTTTAACCGTTCTGCACGCGCAAGGCTCTGGGAGCCGAGCCACCTCTAGACGTCCTCGCGCCGATTTTGCGCACGCGCACGGCTTACAATCCCAATCTTGTATAAATCCTATCGGTATTTGCATAGAAATGAGGAATCTTTTTGCTTCGTCTCAGGGTACCCCACCTTCGGCCGTGCAAAAAACGGAGTATTCAGCACCGTGGGTCCCAACGACCCCATCGCGAACGACAAAACGACGTGGTTACAGCAGTGTTGCAGGTCGTCGCAAAGCAGAAACTCAGTAACAACCCCCTCCACTCATCGATAGCCCGCCCACAATGGCTGTCGATGGGCGCCTGCGGGCCACTACGGGCCATTCAAAACGTTATGCATTTTTAAGAGCTTGCTGAATACTCCCAAAAATGCACGCTGGGAAGTGCACCACCTATCCGCAGCGGACAGTATGCCTTGGTTTTGCCCGTCTCGGGGCATCGACGCAGCACAAAAAGCCCCGCCGTGCGTAGCACGGCGGGGCCAGCGGCAAGTCAAAAGTCCATACGCCTACAGGCGAAAGAACACCAAACTAGGCTAGGCAGCCGGGCAGATCTTCTTGAAGAGCTCGATGACGTCGTCGAGCGTCGCCTCGCGCGGGTTACCCGGGAAGCAGGCGTCGGCCATGGCGTCCTTGGCCAGGACCTCGATCTCGTCAGCCTTCATGGCCTCGCAGACGTGCGGGATGTTCACGTCGGCGGAAAGCTGCTTGACGGCGGCGATAGCGGCGTCGGCAGCTTCGTCGGTGCTCATGCCCGTGGTGTCAACGCCCATGGCAACGGCAACCTTGGCCAGGCGCTCGGCGCAAACCGGCTTGTTGAACTCCATGGCGATCGGCAGCAGCATGGCACAAGCGACGCCGTGCGGGGTGTCGTAGTGAGCGGACAGGGTGTGAGCCATGGCGTGATCGATGCCCAGGCCGACGTTAGAGAAGCCCATGCCGGCGACATACTGGCCAAGAGCCATGCCCTCGCGGCCGGAGCCGGGCTGACCGGACTTGGCCTCGGCGACAGAGTCGCGCAGGTTCTCGCTGATCAGCTTAATAGCCTCAAAGTGGAACATGTCGGAGAGCTCCCAAGCGCCCTTGGTGGTGTAGCCCTCGATGGCGTGGGTCAGAGCGTCCATGCCAGTGGAAGCGGTCAGACCGGCGGGCATGGAAGCCATCATATCGGGGTCGACGACGGCGACCTCGGGGGCGTCGTTGGTGTCGACGCACACGAACTTGCGGACCTTCTCGGGGTCGGTGATGACGTAGTTGATGGTCACCTCGGCGGCGGTACCGGCGGTCGTCGGCACGGCGATGGTGAACACGGCGTGGTTCTTAGTGGGAGCAACGCCCTCGAGGCTGCGGACATCGGCAAACTCGGGGTTGTTGATGATGATGCCGATGGCCTTAGCGGTGTCCATGGAGGAGCCGCCACCGATGGTCACGATAGCGTCAGCCTCGGCGGCCTTAAAGGCCTCGACGCCGTCCTTGACGTTCTGGATGGTGGGGTTGGGCTTGATCTCGGAGTAGAGGCTCCAAGCGATGCCGGCGGCGTCGAGCTCGTCGGTCACCTTAGCGGTAACGCCAAACTTGACCAGATCGGGGTCGGAGCAGACGAAGATCTTCTTGTAGCCGCGACGCTGGAGCTCGCCGGGGATCTCCTTGATGGCGCCGGAACCATGATAAGAGATGGTATTGAGAACGAAACGATTAGCCATTGATAGCCTCCCATCGTGTGCGGGGCACCCATTACGCCCCACGCTATGAGTCCCATCCTAACGCTTTTGAAACAAAAAACGCGTGAGAACGTCAAAAGTGTTAAAGCGTTTCAACAGATGATGAAAAATATTGCGGCAAAGGGACAGCCCCTTTGCCGCATTCGATTACTTTCGGCAGCCCTCTTTCCAAGCCTCGGCCGCAACCTTCCAGCGTAAGCGCAAGTCGCGCTCGCGGTCGATGAACATGATGGCAAACGCGACAAACAGCAGCAAGCTCGCCACGACGATGGCGTGCAGGCCCATGCGCTCAATACACCAGTTGCCCAACACGGCGCCAAACACAAAGGTAAAGATTACGCCAAAGTACAGCAGGCCGTTTTCCAAAAAGCCGCGCCTGTGGGTGATGATGTAATCGTCCACGTTTTGCAGCGCGTTGCGCAAGTTGCCGATGCACATGGTCGTAGCGATGCCGTGACCGTGGATCTTGCGGAAGCTCTCGACCTGCATGCCGCAGGCAAACGAGGTAAGGCAGTTGGCGAGCAGGTTGTAACCGCCACCGGGGATAAAGCTCACGCCCAGCAAGATGACGGCTTCAAAGAACACCGTCACCTGACGCCAGTGGATCACGCTGCCAAACCGCTCGTGTACCAGATCGGCAAGCATAATACCCACGGCAAACGACACCACAGGGAAGAAGTAGCGCCCCGCAAGTGCCCAGTTGCCCTCCGAGATGCTCACGCCCACGAGCAGGATGTTGCCTGTCTGCGCGTTGGCGAAAACATGGTCGCGCCCAATGTACGAATACACGTCCATAAAGCCACCGGCGAGCGCCAAGATGATGCCCAGCTCAATAGACTCCGATATCTGTTTGGCACGCTGCATCGTCGTGCATCCTCCTTGTTGACGACTCTCTCGTGCGTTGGCGGAAACATAGCCGCCGTTCATACTGTAACCCATTGACAACATGACGTGCGCGCGAGACGGGTTCTCCAACGCGCAGATACACAGTCTGGAAACAAACAGCGGGCGCGGCGCCGACACCCGCATCGACACGCCAATCCGCCAGCTCGTGTACTCCACCAGTCTTCTTTAGCCCCGTCCCAAAAAGACTGGTTACAATTACGTGCAGCATACAGACACCGGGAGGGATCGTGGCAAAAAAGCCTCAGCACGCTCAGAACAACCAGCGCAGTCAGCAGGGCAAACAGGGCCAGCAGCAAAAGCGCGGCGGTAAGGCGCAGGGCTCGCGACCCACGCATGCCTCAGCAGCACCCTCACGCCCCTGGCGACCGGGCCGCGATAAGTTCCTCCCCGTCAGCCGCGCCGACATGGATGCGCGTGGCTGGGACCAGTGCGACTTTGTCTACATCTGCGGCGACGCCTACGTGGACCACCCCAGCTTTGGCATGGCCATCGTCAGCCGCGTACTCGACGCGCACGGCTACAAGGTGGGCATCATCTGCCAGCCCGACTGGACCGACCCCGCCAGCATCAGCGTGCTCGGTGAGCCGCGCCTGGGCTTTCTCGTCAGCGCCGGCAACATGGACTCCATGGTCAACCACTATTCGGTGACCAAGCACCGCCGCCACACCGACGCCTATACCCCCGGTGGCGAGGAGGGGCGCCGTCCCAACCGAGCCGTCACGGTCTACGGCAACCTCATCCGCCAGACGTTTAAGGACGTCCCCGTCATCATCGGGGGCATCGAGGCAAGCCTGCGCCGCCTGGCCCACTATGACTACTGGCAGGACAAGCTCAAGCGCTCGGTACTGCTCGACTCGGGCGCCGACATCCTCATCTACGGTATGGGCGAGCACGCGATCGTCGAGATCGCCGACGCGCTCGACGCGGGACTGCCCGTCGATCAGATTACCTATATCAACGGCACTGTCTACCGCACCTGCTCGCTCGACGAGGTCTACGACTATGACCTGCTGCCCAGCTGGGACGACCTTACCGCCGACAAGCTCAACTACGCGCGCAGCTTTAACGTGCAGCAGCAGAATATGGACCCCATCACCGGGCATCGCCTGGTAGAGCCCTACCCCAATAGCGTCTATGTGGTGCAGAACCCGCCGTCGGCGACGCTCACCACCGATGAGATGGACGAGGTAGCCGAACTCCCCTACGCACGCGACTGGCATCCCGATTACGACGCGGCGGGCGGCGTGCCGGCCTTTGCCGAGATCAAGTTTTCAATTAGCTCCAACCGCGGCTGTTTTGGCGAGTGTTCGTTTTGCGCGCTCACCTTCCACCAGGGTCGCGTGTTGCAGATGCGCAGCCACGATTCGATCATGCGCGAGGCCGAGCTGCTCACGCGCGATCCTGAGTTTAAGGGCTACATCAACGACGTGGGCGGACCGACGGCTAACTTTAGCCGCCCGGCCTGCGACAAGCAGCTCAAGCACGGCGTGTGCAAGAACAAGCGCTGCCTGTGGCCGAGCGTGTGCAAGAACATGGTGGTCGACGAGAGCGGCTACACGCAGCTGCTGCGCGACCTGCGCCAGCTGCCGGGCGTCAAGAAGGTCTTTGTCCGCAGCGGCATCCGTTTTGACTACACCATGGCCGATGCCTCGGACGAGTTTTTGCGCGAGCTGCTGGAACACCATGTCTCGGGCCAGCTACGCGTGGCACCCGAGCACGTGAGCGACGCGGTGCTCTCCGTAATGGGCAAGCCGAGCCGCGCCGTCTACGATGCGTTCTGTCGCAAATTTGAGCGCTTGAACCGCGAATACGGACTCAAGCAGTATGTGGTGCCGTATCTGATCTCGAGCCACCCCGGCTCGACCATGAAGGAAGCCGTGGACCTTGCCGAAGCCGTGCGCGACATGGGCTACATGCCCGAGCAGG
This sequence comes from uncultured Collinsella sp., assembly GCA_900552385.1. GTDB lineage: Bacteria > Actinomycetota > Coriobacteriia > Coriobacteriales > Coriobacteriaceae > Collinsella. The sequence continues at coordinate 74,455 of URZI01000003.1, forward strand.
TGCAGGACTTCTACCCCACGCCGTCCACCATGTCGACGTGCATGTACTACACCGGCGTGGACCCGCGCACTATGCAGTCGATCTACGTGGCGCGCGACCCGCACGAAAAGGCCATGCAGCGCGCGCTCATCCAGTATCGCAAGCCCGAGAACTACAAGCTGGTGCGCGAGGCGCTGGAGAAGGCCGGCCGTCGCGACCTGATCGGCTACACCAAGCATTGCCTGATTCGCCCCGTGCCCCCGCGCCCGGGCGAGACATCTGCCGGCGGCGGGCATGGCACCGGCAAGAAGGGCGGCAAACCGCATGGCGGCGCTGGCGGGGCCGGCAAGGGGCCCAAGGGCAGCAAGGGCCACGGCGGCATGTCGCGCGCGCAGAACACCGCAGGGCGCAATCGTGCAGCCCAGGGACGTCAGGGCGCCAACGGAGGCGGCAGACGCAACTAGGGCAGTGGTGCGCTCGCTGCGTCCATCCCACACGCGTGGCGCAGCGAGCGCATTGCCTCAACGAGGATGACACCGGCGATAGCGACCGTAATTGCCACGCCGAACGGCGTGTTCACAAACCAGAGCAACGTCATGAGATACGACCCGGCATTAAAGGCAAAGTGCAACAGGATCGTATAGCGGAGCTTTCCGGTGGTCACGAGTACCCAACCAAAAATGAGGCCGGCAGCGCCCGCGTAGCAGCCCTGCACCCAGTTCATGTGCATAAAGCCGAAGATCGCCGCCTGCAGCACGATTGCCGCGGCGACGCCCCAGGTACTCGGGGCCGCCCAGGGCACTATGGCGCCGTCCTGCGCGTTCGCGCGGCGCCGGCGCTTCCAGAGCGAACGGCACTGTGGATTAAACGCACGCAGCGAAAACTCAAAGATGATGCCGCGCACCAGCAGTTCCTCGCAAAACGGCGCGCCGAGCACCGTGGTCAGGACGGCAAGAAGGCCGGTATCGCCCATGCCCGTTTCCTCGACGAGCTCGCTATAGTCTGCCGCGACCTCGGGCAGCAGCGACAGCACGCCGTCGCATAGGTAGCTAATGACCACCTGCATGGATAGGCCGATCACGACAACGCAGGCGATGCGCTTCCATGCAGCATTTGCTCCCCCGCCGAGTGGGCACTCGCCTTGCCGGCGCGCCATGAAAGAGCGGGGCCACAGGTAGCGCCACCACAGCAGCGCCATCAAAAACGACGCCGTCTGAGCGGCGGCTTGAAACCATTGAATATCGAGGTTGTCGATCGGGAAACCCGTCAGCGCCGACACGATGTCCAGCGCGGAGAACAAAACCATGCCCAGGGCAATATCGGCAGCAACAACACCAAAACAGGCAAGCGACCACGCCATCGCATTGAGCATGCCAACCTCCTCAAAACCCGGCAGTTTGGGACAGTCATTGTTGATGAGAATCGGGCGCAGCGCCAAAAGCCCCGCTCGGCGAGATGTCGAACGGAAAGGTGCCGCAGCGATTGAAGGCGGCGATGAACATGCGGATGGCGTTGGACGGCGTGGTGCCCACGAGCTGGGTTGCCGCCGCGAAGGCCGCCTTTTCCTCGGGCAAGATCTTCGCGACAACCGGGGTCATGTGTTCTGCCATGGCGCTTCCTTTTTGAAACGACGGTGGTGCGGATGGATGCGGGCCACGCGGCTGGGCGACGGGCTGTGAAGGCAACCCGATTGGCCCGCATCTGGAGTTTGTTCTACGGCGTTGGTATTACTTGGTATTCCTAAGTATTACCCCGCAGATAGAATACCATACCCGGCCCTATGGAGACGGAGAAAAACGGATCATTTTGTTGCTGGGTAAGTATTTAGAGCGTGATGATGTCCGAGATATTGAGGGCCCGAGCGTCAGCGGAATCGTGCGTGGCAAGCAACAGCATACGGCCGTCGAGCAAGTCGAGCACAGCCTCGGCGCATGCGTCGCGCGCAGCGGTATCTAGACCGGTAAAGGGCTCGTCCAGAATCACCGCGTCGCCTGGGCACAGCAGGGCTCGGGCAATCTCGACGCGACGGCGCTGTCCACCCGAGAGCTCGACCACGCGCGCATGCACATCGATTCCCGGCACCAGCAGGCGCAGCAATGCCGCGGCGCTCGAAGCATCCACACGCGCATCGGCGCACACCAGCACGTTATCCAGCGCCGAGGCGGACTCGACCAAGCGTGCATCCTGAAACACCATCGAGCACGGCGCGCACTCCCCCGCTGTCAACGAAAGCAGCGTCGACTTGCCCACGCCTGAAGCGCCCATCACGCAGATACGCCCGCCCGCGGGCACGTTGAGCACCAGACCATCCAGCGCCGGAGCCCAGGGCGCGCGATCGCCCACGGCAAGTGCAAGCTCCGCTGCAGCGCCATCGCTCGCAGCCCCCACACGCCCGCGCAGTCCATGCCCATGCGCCCGCACCGCCACGCGCCACGCCGCGGGTCCCGAAACCCGCAGCAGCCACACCAGCACGCGCTCACATGTCCACGAGGCGGCAACGACCAGCACGGTCCACGCTAGCAGATCAGCCGTCTCAATCAAAAGCTTTGCCTGATAGATGCGCTCGCCCACGGTGCCCACCGCCATGCCGATGAGCTCCGCCGCCACGCCGGCCTTCCAGCTCATGCCGATCACGGCCCGGGCGCACGAAAGCGCAAACGGCAGGACTTCGCGCCAGGTGTGGGCGCAAAACAGGCGCCAGCCGCGCACGCCATGCAGACGGAACATCTGCTCCAGCGGTTTATTCACCTGAGCCAGCCCCTCGGCCAGCGAAAAATACACGCCCGGCAGCGCCATCAAAAAGACCGCCGCGATGCTCACGCGCGCCGATCCCAGCCAAATGAGCAGCAGGACCACCACGCAGGCAACCGGCGTCGCCTTAACAAACGAAAGTGCCGGAGCCACCAGGCGGGCAAACGCACGCGAACGTGACGAAATCCCGGCCAGCACGCCACCACACACCGCGGCAAGCGCCAGCCCGCCCAATATCCGCGCGCCCGAGCCCGCCAAAATCGCCCAGGTACCGCCATCGCACACCAGGCGCAGCAGCGCCACCACAACAGCACCCGGCCCCGGCAAGATCAGTGGCTGCGCCACAAGACCCGCTACCAGCATCCACACGGCAAGCCAAAAGGCGGCGACGGCACCTGCTGCCGTCACCGCCTTCATACGCTCTGTCATTTGTCGAGCAAACGCACGCACGGGCTACTCCATGTAGTAGAAATCGTCAGCCGGAAGTTTACCACCCACGGCGCTCGCGTCCGCGTCGGACAGCACCTGCAGATACCCACTAAGTGCCGCCTTCATATCCTTGCCCGTCTGGCACACGAGCATGCACCCGGGAATCGCCTTCTCGGCGATCTTGGCGTTGTCCACGATGCCGGCATCGACCACGGCCTGCGCCCAGTCTGCCGGCGCCGCATTGACGGCCTTAACGCTCGCCGCATGGCAGCTCAAGAACTCCGCCACAGCCTCGGGATGTTCCTCGGCAAACGCGCGGCGCACCACGGTCACGCCCGTCAGCAGGCGCGAACCCGTGTCACCTGCCAGCTCATCCCACACATCGGTCAGACTTACCGGAGCCGACAGCTTGCCTTCGCTCTTTGCGATGGTAGCGGTCTTGAACGGCTCCGGCAGCACGCCCACGGCAGAAGGATCGGCAAGCAGGGCCGACAGCACCTCGGTGGGCTCACTCTTAAACTCAAGCGCCACCTGGCCGGCCAGGCCCGCGCGCCCCAGTAGGTAGTTCATGACGTACTCCGGCGTGGTGCCCTTGCCCGTCATATAGACGGTATGGCCCGCCAAATCGCCAAACGAGGTCACACTCGCGTCGCCCGTCACAACGTTCAGCACGCCCAGCGTGTTGATGTCGATGACCTGCACCGCGCCCTCAGTCTTGTTATAGAGCACGCTCGCCACGTTGGCGGGCACCAGGGCAATGTCGATATCGCCCTGAATGACTTTGGGCACAATCTCATCGGCGGCGGTGTTGATCGCAAAGTCGAACTCATTGTCCGTCTCGCCATCGGCAGCCTGGTCCATAAACTGCACCAGACCGATCGAGGTCGGCCCCTTGAGCGAGGCGACGTGCACCTCGACCGGCTCGGCAGCGGCACCGTCAGCGGCAGACCCGGCAGCCGAGCCCGCGGCGGACCCGGCACCGGCAGCCCCGCCGCCACAGCCCGCGAGCGCAAGCGACAGGACGCCCGCGGCGAGCGCCGAGGCAAACCCCCGGCGCGACATTTCAAAATCAAATGCGCGCATCGCTAGCACGCCTCCTCGTTGGGCATCGTCCATGCATGATGGTCGGTATGCAGCAACTCCTCGGCCAGCGGCGAGAGCGGCGCGCCCAAGAACTCGCGGTAGCACGCCTGGACATCGGGATTCTCGTGCGAGAAGCGAATGTCCGCAGCGGCATCCAGGCCCCACAGCACCCGGCCGCGCTCGGCCGCCAGCTCGCAGCCGTCGTGGATGGGCTGACCGCCGCCACCGACACAGCCGCCCGGGCACGCCATGACCTCGACGAAGTCATAGCTCACGCGGCCGTCGCGAATCGCGTCGAGCAGGCGGGCAGCGTTACCCAGCCCGTGTGCCACGGCGACGCGCACTTTGGTGCCATCGATATCGGCCACGGCTTCCTTCCAGCCGTCAAGTCCGCGCACGTCGGTAAAGAAATCCGCGTCGGGGTTCTTACCCGTCACCAGGTAATAGGCCGAGCGCACGGCGGCCTCCATCACACCGCCCGTGGCACCAAAGATCACACCCGCACCCGTGCCAAAGCCCAGCGGCGTATCGAGTGGCTCCTCAACCAGCGTGTCGACGCTCACGTGGTTCGCGCGGATCATGCGCACCATCTCGCGCACCGTCAGCGCAACGTCCACATCGGGCGTGCCGTCCTCGCCCACCATGCTCGGCAGCGCGCACTCGGCCTTCTTGGCCGTGCACGGCATAACGGACACCACAAACAGGCGCTCGGGCTCCACGCCCAGCACCTTGGCATAGTAGGTCTTGGCGATGGCGCCGAACATCTGCTGCGGCGACTTTGACGTGGACAGGCTGTCGACAAACTCGGGGTAACGTGCCTTCACAAAGCGTACCCAGCCCGGGCAGCAGCTCGTAAACATGGGCCAACCGCGGCTGTCGTCCTCGCCCTTGGCGGCCTTACCCAGGCGCTCGAGCAGTTCGGAGCCCTCTTCCATAATGGTGAGGTCGGCCGAGAAATCGGTGTCGAACACGTACTCAAAGCCAACGCGGCGCAGTGCGCAGGCCAAGCGCTCAACGGTGGCCTCCTCGCGCGGAATGCCGAGTTCCTCTCCCCAGGCGCTACGCACGGCCGGCGCAATCTGCACCAGCACGATCTTATCGGGATCGGCGAGAGCATCGAACACGGTCTCGGTGTCGTCGCGCTCGCGCAGCGCGCCCGTCGGGCAATGCGTGATGCACTGGCCGCATGCGACGCAATCGGTCTTGCCGATCGGTGCGCGCCCGCGGGTACCCACGGCGGTATGCGTGGCGCGGTTGGTCAGGTCCCAAATCCCTAGGCCCTGCACGCTCTCGCACACCTTGATGCAGCGCATGCATTTAATGCACTTGTCGTTTTCGCGGATGATGGGAAAATCGAAATCCCAGCCCTCGCCCGCCAAATGCCTTTGATACGGCAGATAGAAAATGCCCAGGTCATTGGCGATGGTCTGCAGGTTGCAGTTGCCGCTGCGCACACAGCTCGTGCACTGCGAATCATGCTGGGACAGCAGCAGCTGCACGTTGGTGCGACGGGCCTCGCGGGCCTTGGGATTGTTGGTGTGGACCACCATACCGTCGAGCACGTAGTTGTTGCAGGCTGCGACCAGCTGGTCGCAGCCCGCAACCTCGACCACGCACACGCGGCAGCCACCGATCTCGTTCAGATCGCGCAGGTAGCACAGGGTGGGAATCTGAATGCCGACGGACTTGGCCGCATCCAGGATCGTGGTGTGCTCGGGCACCACGACTTCGCAGTTATCGATAATGAGCCTGACCATGTTGTGCGCTCCGTTTTCGCTGTTGTCGCCGACGGTGATTTTGTTGAGCTCTACCATTCCAGGTTCCTCCCTCCGCGGAACGCACCAAAGCCAAAGTGGTCGCAACGCAGGCAGCGACTCGCCTCTTGGCGCGCCTCCTGCTCGGTGAGGCCCTGCTCGACCAGATTCCAATCGTGGATGCGCTCGCCGGCCTCACGCTCGCCCAGCTCGCAGCGGCCGCACTCGTGCTTGCCCTTAAACTGGACGGTCGGCAGTTCCACGTCGAGCTTGATCTTGTGGTCGAAGCCCAGGTAGCGGTCGATATTTGCCGAAGCCACGCGGCCGGCGTTGATGGCGCGGATAACGGTGGCGGGGCCGGTCTGGCAGTCGCCGCCGCTAAAGAGGCCATCGAAGTTGGGCACGGCGCCGTCCGAATCGGTGACGACGCGACCCCACTTGCAGGCGATGCCCATGTCCTCAAACGGCTTGGAATCGATGTCCTGACCAATGGCGACAAACACGCGCTCGCAGGGGATGACGCGCTCGGGCGTAGCGGCGGCACGCGGAGCCGGACGACCGCGGCGGGGCTCGCCGATAATCTGCGGTTGCACGCGCAGGCCGCTCACGCGACCGTCCTCGCCCGTCTCTATACCGAGCGGCGCCGTGAGCTCCAGAACCTCGCAACCCTCGGCCTGGGCGCCGGCGATCTCGGCGTCCTGAGCCGTCATATCGCAGATGCGACGGCGGTAGACGATGCTTACCTTTTCGGCACCGCAGCGCACGGCAGAGCGCGCCACGTCCATGGCCACGTTGCCGCCGCCGATGACGCACACGCGCTGGCCGCTCAGGTCGGGCAGCTCGTCGTCTCCGATGGCGCGCAGCATCTTGACGGCCGACTCCACGCCGGGTGCCTCTTCGCCCGGAAGGCCGAGCTTCTTGTCGCTATGGGCACCAATGGCCAGGTAGACGGCATCGAACTCGTCGCGCAGGCGGGCAAGCTCCTCGCCGTTGACGGAGTGGTCGAGCTCAACGTCGATACCGGCGCTCAAGATCCAGTCGATCTCGGCCTGAAGACGCTCGCGCGGCAGGCGGTAGCTGGGAATGCCATAGCGCAGCATGCCGCCCAGGTGGTGGCGCTGCTCAAAGATGGTCACCTTGTGGCCCATCACGGCCAGGTAGTAGGCACAGGAAAGGCCGGCCGGGCCGCCGCCGATCACGGCGACGCGCTTACCGGTGTTGTCCACTACATGCGGCTTGTGGTCGTTGAGGTCACTGTGCTCAACGGCAAAACGCTTGAGGGCGAGGATGTTCATGGGGTCGTCGACCATGCCGCGGCGACAGTGCATCTCGCAGGGATGCTCGCACACCAGGCCGCAGACGAGCGGCAGCGGGTTATTCTTGCGGATGACCTTGACGGCATCGGCATAGCGGCCGGCCTCGACGAGCGAGATGTAACCGGGAATGTCGACGTGCGCCGGGCAGCCCGAGACGCACGGGACACGTGCCTCGCGATCAAAGCCGCAGGAGTGCTCACGAATGTGGTGCTCAAAATCGTCGCGAAAACCGCGGATAGCAGTAAGCGCCATGGCGCCGGCTTCGTAGCCGATGGCGCAGTCGCTCGAAAGGTAGATGGTGCGGGCCGTGCGCTCAATCAGGTTGAGCGTAGACTCATCGGCACGCCCTTCGAGCACATCGGCAAGCAGGTCGCTCAGCGCGCTCAGGCCCACGCGACAGGGCGTGCACTTGCCGCAGCTCTGGGTGGAGCACAGGTTGACGAGCGCCGCCGTAAACTCCACGGGACACGGGGCGAGCGAGCTCACCGCCAGACGACGTCCGAGCGCATCGTGCAGGTCGTCCATGACGGCCTGAGCGTGGCTGCGTTCCATTACATGCAGTCGAGCCATAAGATCCCCTCTCACATGGCAGCCCGGAGGCGAGGCCGGGCGAAATTGCTACACGCACAACACTGACCTAAAAAGTTGTTAGGTCTCCACGCAGTTCGGCAGGCGGCATGAAATGTCACCCTCAGCGGTGAAATAGAACATTACCGCAGATAAATGCCATATTTGGTAAAACGCGTTACCAAACGACAATGCCCCGCCCACGCAATCACGTGGACGGGGCATTGCTCATGGTATGCGGCCAGCGACCCTGTTGCTTTTACTTAAGCTCGGGCCAGTAACCCTTGTTGGCCTCGATCATGTCGTCGAGAACCTCCTTGGCGACCTTCATCGACGGCACGGTCTTGTTGAGCGTAAAGGCCTTGAGCGCCTTCTCGTACGAACCCTCGATCGTAGCCTCGACCACGAGCTTCTCGGAGTTCAGCTGCTGCATCATGAGGCCCTGCTGGAACAGCGGAATGTTGTCGCGGCTGATGACCTCGGGGCCGTTCTTGCCAATGTAGGCAGGCAGCTCGACCATAGCGTCGTAGGGCATGTTGGGGATAGCGCCCTTGTTCTCGCAAATGACCAGGAAGCGCTGCTTGGTGTCGTTCTTCAGAGCGATGGCCAGATCGGCAATCCAGTCGCCGTGGCTGCCCGCATAGAACGTGCTCTCGTCGATCTCGCCGGTCTTCTCGTAGTGATCGATGCCGTCGAAGAGGTTCTTCTCGCGCGTCTCCTCAACCTCGTTAGCGCGGGTGCGCTCGGGGTTGGAGTGCTCGACGAACTCCTTCTGCTGCAGGTAGTAGTTCAGATACGTGTTGGGCAGGTACTCCGGGAAGCACTCCATGATCTCGTACTCGCCCTTCCAGACGTAGTACCAGCTGCCCTTGGTGTGGCGGTTCTGCTCGGGGTGCTCGTCAGTGGCCTCCTCGGGCTTCTTTGCCATGAGCGAGCCCATGCCCTTGAGGTAGGAGTCGGGCAGCAGAATCTCATGCTCCTTGATGTACTCGCGCAGCTGCGGGAGCACCTCCTCGCCCTTGTGGCGGATCGAGGTGAACCAACCAAAGTGGTTGAGGCCAAAGTAATCGTACTCGACATCCTTCTTGTCGATATCGAGCGCGGCGCAAACCACGTCGATGATCGCGATCGGCATGTCGCAGATGTTGATGATGCGAGCGTTGGGACGCAGCACACGGCAGCCCTCGGAGACGATGGCGGCAGGGTTGGAGTAGTTGAGAATCCAGTAGTCCTTCTTGGCGTACTTCTCAACGTCATCGATCAGCTCGACCATGGGGAAGATGGTGCGCATGCCGTAGGCAAGGCCGCCGCAACCGCAAGTCTCCTGACCCACGCAGCCGTGACGCAGCGGAATCTTCTCGTCCTGCTCGCGCATGGCGTAGCCGCCCACGCGCATCTGGGCAAACACGAAGCTCGCGTCGGTAAAAGCCGTCTTTTTGTCGGTGGTCACCGTGAGCTTGATGTCCAGGCCGAGGTCCTCGTGCAAAATCCAGTCCACGAGCACGCCGATCTTGCGCTGGCGCTCCTCGTTGATGTCGTACAGGCGAATCTCGTCAACATCGAGCTCGTCCTTGCGCAGGGCGATGGACTTGACGATGCCGGGGGTAAAGGTGGATCCGCCACCACACAGAGTAATGATCATTGTTTACTGCTCCTTCTCAATTGCGTTTTCGACCTTGTCGCGCATCTCGGCGACCTTCATGCCAAAGATGATCTGGATATTATTGCCGTTGCGGTTGATGCCGCTGTTGGGCACGTGGTTGATGAGGTCCTCATTGATGAGGTCCGGGTTCTTAACGTTCACGCGGAGACGCGTAAAGCAGTTCTCGAGCTCCTCGATGTTGTCCTTGCCACCAAGACCTGCAACCAGGTCGGCAATGCCCGCATCGACGCCCTCTGCGGGAGCTGCGGCAACAGCGCCCTGCTTCACCGCGACAGACGCGGCGGCCTCGCCCTCGGCAACGGACTCGGCGAGCTCGGACTCCTCCTCGCGACCAGGCGTGTGGAGGTTGAGCTTCTTAATAAGGAAGGTGAAGAGGAAGAAGTACAGAGCGGCGTTGACGACTCCGAGCACGAGCATAACCGGCCAGTTGGTCTTATCGACACCGAGGACCAGGTTGGAAACCACGATGTTGATGATGCCGCCTGCAGTCGAAGCGGGCACAGAGAGAACCTTGAGCAGAACCAGGAAGATGCCGGAAAGAACCGAGTGAACGACAAAGAGCACGGGAGCGGCAAAGACAAAGAGGAAGTCCATGGGCTCGGTCACGCAGGAGAGCACGGCGGTGATGATCAGCGGGATGATAACGGCCTTGGTCTTATCCTTGTTCCCCTTGTAAGCGGTGACGATAAAGGCGAGACCGATGCCGATGTAGGGCCACAGGTTGTTGAAGGTGTAGCTGTTGAAATACGTGCTATCGGAGAAGGGCTGGCCCGTCATTGCCATCTCGGCGACACGGATGGGGTAGGCGCCGGCGATAACCTGATCGCCCAGCGTCAGGGTGCCACCCACATCGGAGAACTGGAACGGGGTGTAGATGAGGTGGTGCAGACCGGTGGGAACGAGCAGCTTGTTGAGCATGCCGTAGATAAACAGACCGATGTTGCCCGACTCCTTAATGATGCCGGCAACGGAGGAGATGGCACCCTGAACCGGAGGCCAAACGATGCAGAAGCCAGCGCCCATGATCCAGGAAATGATGATCATGATCAGGAACGGGAAGCGAACGCCCGAGAACATCGAAAAGGCAATGGGGAACTGCTTGTTCGAGTACTTGTTGAACACGGCACCGGTGATGCAGCCCAGGATGATGCCGCCAAACACGCCGGTATCGAGCACCTGGATGCCCATAACGGTGGCCTGGCCGGTTCCGGTAAGGCCGAGCATGCCGCTCGCATCGGCAAGAGAGCCGGTGGCGTTGAGCACGATGTTGTTAGCCTGCAGGAACAGGAAGAACGACATCAGGGCGATCAACGAAGCATGGCCCTTGTTCTTCTTTGCCATGGCGCCGGCGATGCCCACGCAGAACAGAATCGAGAGGTTGTTGATGATAAACATCAGCGACTGGTAGACAACGGCGCCCACAAGCTGGAACGGACCGGAGCCCAGTACGGGGACCAAAGCGCAGATGGTCTTGTTGGTCAGAATGATGCCCACGATGAGCAGGATGCCGGCAACCGAGAGATACATCATCGGCTGAACGATCGACTTCGCGAACACCTCCAACGGCGCTTTGAAATTGAACTTCTTTTTTGCGGTCATAGCGGTACTCCCCTTCCTTTTCCGCAAATTAAGACAGATGTGCCCTGGACAAGACCGTGAGCCTTGCCTTATATCAATCGATGTGTGGGCACGTTATGCCTAGAGACCAGGTTCTCCAAGCAGGTTAACAATGTGATATGCGAGATAACTCTTCTCGGCATCGGTAACGACAACGTTATAGGTAGACGACAAGTGGGCGGCTATGGCGTCCGCGCACGAGAATGCGCACGGATACGCCGTTTCATCGATTCGGAACAGCGCATCGCCATTGATTTGCCCGGCCGTAGGATCGAGCGCTCGCTGTGCGAAAAACTGCAGGTGACGAACGAAACGTTCGTAAGGCAGCGAGGTGTCATCGAGGGTCGTAGCATAGCGCTTGGAAACAATCGCGAGCACGTCGCGAACAAGCTGGACCGAAACAATCAAACGATCGGAGCGTTGCGGCATGGTGGCGTTGACGATATGCAGCGTAATAAAACCCTGCTCTTCTTCGCTCATCTGGATGCCCATATACTCCTTGATAATCTGCAGCGCACGGCCCGCAAGTGCATACTCCTTGCGATAGAACTGCTGAATCTCGAGCAGCAACGGATTCTCACAGGAGACGCCCTTGCGCTCACGCTCCAAAGCAAGGCTGATATGGTCTGCGAGAGCAATGAGAATCTTGTCGTTGATATCAACATTGAGCTCTCGACGGAGCATCTGAACAATGTCCTCGGCAATCACGAGGTTGACGGTGGGGATGGACTCCAAAAGATGTGCCAAACGGTCAATCGTACGCGAGTCCTGAGAAGTTCCCTCCTGCAACGCGTAGGTCTTTTCGATCGACGCCTCGTCGATGGCATCGCCGGCATGACGGCCAAAGCAGAGGCCTCGACCGATGACGATGAGCTCGGAGCCATCGTCCGAAGTGACCATTGCGACGTTGTTGTTAAAAACTCGCTTGATAACCACGGTACCCACCACAAGAATTTACTCGGAAAGCCAGACGACAGGCTCTTTAACAGCAACAGGGCCGGAAGCATGCTCACGAAGAGTCGAGTTCTCCGAGCGCTCGCACACGATAACGAAGACCGTGGGATCGAAGCCGGCGGCGCGGACCGCGTCGAAATCGACCTCGACGAGGGGCTGGCCCGCGTCGACATGGTCACCCTGGGCAACAAGCGCATGGAAGCCCTTGCCCTCAAGCTTAACAGTATCGATTCCGATGTGCAGCATCACCTGAGCAGAGCTGTCTTCGGACATGATGCCCAGCGCGTGCTCAGTCGGAAACAGCGCGGCGACGGTGCCGGAAACAGGAGCGCACACCGTTCCCTCTTGAGGAACCACGGCAACGCCATCGCCCACGGCACGGCTGCTAAAAGCGGGGTCATTGGTATTTTCTAGATGAACAAGCTCGCCGGAAACGGGAGCGAGGATTTCGAACTCGGAAGCTGCAGTCTTCTGCTCATCCGAACCGCCCATCAGGCGAGAAAAGAAACCCATGGTGACATGTCCCTTCATAAATATAGCCCAACCAAAATCAAGCGAATGCGTCCCTAGAGACACACTCGTTCAAAGACTTTGGTTAGGCCCACGTCCGAGGGACTCGGTAACCTTCCGCATTTCTTTTTACGGAAGCTATTGTAGACAAGCCCAAAGCCGGAATAGTCATTATGACCGGTGAGCGGTATTTTTTCTTCGATAAACGGTATTTAGGCGGCACTTAGGGACGTTCCTTTCCCGCCGACACCCAGGAGCACTCCTTGCAGCAATTTCGTATGCGCTAGATGAAGAGCTCGCATTCCTTCCGCACGACGCAAACCTTGCTCAACATCTGGGAAACAGCGGATAGCTTGTTGGGATCAAGCTTGCGAGCGCCTCGCGGACATACGGCGATGCAGCGCATGCAGGAGATGCACGCCTCGCCAGCTGCTCGCTTGGGGTCGCCCTTGTCGATAGCACAAACGGGGCACGCCGCGGCGCATGCACCGCAGGAGACGCAATCCTCTGTTGCCTCGGGTGCCATGCGATGACCTCCAGCTTGTTTATAAGGACGATTGCCGGGAACAGAGGGCTCGGATGCATCCTCAGCCAACAGCTTTTGCTGAATTTGCTGCGCAAACTCTGCGAGCTGCGCCGCATCCTGCGCATCCGGTCGCCCAGCAGCAAACTGACGGGCAACGGAATGCTCAGCAATAGCAGAAACCGCTGCAACCACCCTAAATCCGGCGCGCTTCGCAACGTCCTCCAGCTCTACGAGCGTGTCCTCAAACGCGCGGTTTCCGTATACACAAACCAAAACAGTCCGAGCCCCGTTGCCACGCACCATGCCCAACCGGTCAGCCACCACAGCCGGGATTCTACCGGCATACGCCGGCGCAGAGATTACGGCCACGTCGTCCTCAGTCATCGAGACAGCGCTGAAATCTAGCCCGCCATCGGTCAAATCGACGGTAACGGTATTCTTGTCCAGCGCCCCGGCCACAAGGCCAGACACCTTCCGCGTTCCGCCCGTCGGACTAAACACAATTTCGAATACGTCCATCGAGGCACCCTCCCCCTACGCCTGGCAACACGCCAAGCCGCTTTCACATCCAGCCAGAGTATACGGTACGTGGGATCCCCGTTTTGGTGCACCAAACATCCCAATACACCCACCCTACGCTGTCTGCCTCTTCGTTTTGTATAAATTACGGTACAGATTGTATATATTTACGGGATACCGCCGCGTTCTCCTGAGGTACCCCATCCTGGCCCGTGCAAAAAACGGAGTATTCTGCAACGTGGCCGCGCCAGCACCGCCGCGGGTGGGCAAAACTGTAGGGCGCCGTATCATTCTAAGTCCCGACATGGCGAGAATGACGCGCCCCTGCTCCGGAAAACGGCGAAATCTGACTCGGAACGCTCGCTAGGGATATCCGAAGGCCACCGTTGGCGACGTCGAATCATATGCAGACAACTCGAACTGCAGAATACTCCAAAAAAATGCACGGTGCACCCCATAGGACCCATTGCTGCATGGCAGAAAATAGGTCCTCAGCATCCCCCAGATGCATTCCCGAGAAAATCACGTTTGAATTAGCGATGGACACGGCAAACAAAAGGGCCCGAGCGTTGTTTGCTCGGGCCCTTAGCTTGTCTCACGCTAGCGCGCGATGCGCATCTTACTTGCACTTGCCGCCGCCGTCGCCGGGGCGACGGGAGCTGCCACCGCGCTTGCCGCCACGGCTGTTGCCGTAGCTGCCACGGTTATCGCGACCGCCGGCACGGCCGCCACGGGAGCCGGCCTGGTTGCCGCCACGACCACCACGATAGCCGCCGCGACGCTCTTCGCGGGTATCGTCGTAGTTGCGCCAGTCATCGCGACGATCGCGGCTGGCACGCGGGTCACGACGATCGCGCGACTCGTTAGAACGACCAGCGCCGCCGCGGCCGCCATTGCCGCGAGCGCCCTCGCGACGCTCGCCGCCGCGGCTACCGCGCTCTTCAAAGCGCTTGCCGCCACGGGACTCACCGCCACGGGCAGTACGCTCACCGCGACCCTCGCCGCCGCGACGCTCATCACGGCCACCGCGCTCGTCATCACGACCGGAACGACGGCGGTCGCCCGCACCGCGCTTGCCGCCACGTGAACCGCGCCCCTCGTCCTCGCGCTCGACACGACGACGGCCGCCACGGTCCTCGTCCTCACGACGACGGCGGTGTGCCTCGCCCTGGAACTGCTTGGCACGACGCTCGGCACGGTTGCCGCGCGCAGGCTGCTCAGCGGCACCAGCACCAGCGCGCTCCTCGGCAGCCACCTCGCGAGCCACGCTCTCCACGGCCTCGTCCACGCGAGCCTGAACGCCCTCGCGCACGCGGGTCTTGCCACCGCGCTTGGGACGGCTCGGACGCTCGCCATCGCCACGGCGCTCGTCGCGACCGCGGTTGGAACGACCGGCCACATCGCCGTAATCGTCACCGTTGCGCTTGCCGTCGCGACGCGCCTGCTCAAGCTTTTTCTTGCTCTTGGACTTGCCGCGCTTAGTCTTCTTCTTCACCTTAAAGGCCGCAGGGTCGCGCTCGGGATCAACCGCAGGCGGGTTGGGGCCCACATGCAGGTCGCCGGCCTCGTAGATGTCGGCAGTCTTGTCCATGAGCTTCTCGATCTCGTAGAACTCGTCCACGTCCTGCTCGGTCACAAACGTAATGGCCCAGCCCAGCTCGCCGGCGCGGCCCGTACGGCCAATGCGGTGGATATAGTCGGTCGGCTCGGCCGGCACGTCAAAGTTCACGACGTAGCGCACGTCGCTGATGTCGATGCCGCGGGCGAGAACATCGGTTGCCACCAGCACGTCGACGGTGCCGTCGCGGAAGGCAGAAAGCGCACGCTCGCGCTGGGCCTGGCTACGGTTGCCGTGAATCGCGGCGGCCTTGATGCCCTTACGCTCCAGACGACGGCAGCAGCTGTCGGCGCGATGCTTGGTGCGCATAAAGACGATGGTGCGCTCCGGGCCCTCCTTCTTGAGGAACTCGGGCAACAGGTTATTCTTGGCCTCGATGGACACCGGGAACACAAACTGATCGACGGTGTCGGCGGTCGACGTGGCGGGCGCGATCTCCACGCGAGCCGGATCGCTCACCAGGTCGGTGATCTCGCCCACGGCCTCCTCGTCGAGCGTCGCCGAGAACAGCAGCGTCTGGCGCTCGGCCGGCGTCTCACGCACAATGCGGCGGACGGCGGGCAAAAAGCCCATGTCGAGCATGCGGTCGGCCTCGTCGAGCACCAGGACCTTGACCTCGTTCAGGTGGCAGGCGCCCTGCTCGATCAGGTCGACCAGACGGCCCGGCGTAGCGACCAGGATGTCGCAGCCGTACTTGAGTGCCGCGGTCTGCGGCTTGTAGCTCACGCCACCCACGACGGTCACGGCGACATGGCCGGTGACGTCGGCGATCTTGCTCGCAACTTCGTCGATCTGCTGGGCGAGCTCGCGCGTGGGGGTGATGACGAGCATCACGGGGCCACGGCCGTTGCCCTCGGGCTTCTTGGCGCCGCGACGACGGTTGCGGCCGCCGCGCTCACGCACGGGCTTGGGCGGAGCGATGTGCTCCAGATTGTTCATGGTCGGCAGCAAGAAGGCGGCCGTCTTGCCGGTGCCGGTCTGAGCGGCGGCAAGCAGGTCGCGGCCCTCGAGCACCACGGGGATGGAGCCGGCCTGAACGGGCGTGGGCGCCGTGTAGCCCAGGTTCTCAATAGCACGAAGCATCTCGTCCGAAAGCCCCAGCTCGTCAAAGGCGGGCAGGCTCTCGGTAGCGGACTCGACGGCCTGGGCAGCATTTGCCTCGTCGGCGGCATCGAAGGCGGCCTGGGTCATGGCCTCGCGGGTCTCGTCCAGAATCTCGGCGTCGGTGACGTCGGATACAGAATTACGCATATGTTGTTGTTCCTTATCTGCACGCGCTATGGGCACGGCATGCGGCCGCGCTGGCGTGCTTGGTAGTGCGCTAATACATACAAAAACGGGTGCGCACAGAGAGGACGTTGCTCAGCACGCTGGCGATCGCTTTGGCAGCCCTATCACGCGCCGTCCAGACGCAGCAGCTCTAAGCGATGGAGCAGATTCGCCGCCGGTTAGTATACCCGTACTCCGTATGCCCCCACGTAAACCACAGATGACGAGGCGGACGAGGTGGGCCTGGCCGATTGTGTCAATCTGTAACAGATGCAGGGCAAAACCGGGTCCTAATTGTTATAGATCAAGACAGAGGGGGATTTCCGTCCAGTCCAAACCAAATCTCTCAGGCTTCCTGCAATTTCGAACATGTGGCCTATAATGTTGCTTTGGTTACGCTATATATTGCGCAGCCATTTAATACGTCGCCCACCGGGGGCCATTAATTCCTATCGCCATATTGGCTAGGAAGCAATCAAAGGAGGTATCCGTGGTAGCAGAGACGCCTTGCTCGGTCCTCTATAACGATATTCGCTCGTTCGGCGGTCTTAAACATCTCGAGATCGCCCGAATGCTCATCAATGGAAACTCTTATCTCGGCAGTACCCTGCTCGAGAAATGCTCTTCCAACCGCTCGTATCTCACCCGTTACATCGTCCATCGCAAGCCTGACCAGTGCGTGCCCTCCATCTACAGCGACTTTACCGTCACCACGCTCAACCTTTCCGCGGCAATCTGCAGCAAGCTCGGCGGCGGCGAGTCCGCCTATCAGGCAATCGCCGAGCGCTATCGCGGTCCGGCCGCCAACGAAATGATGTCGGCTCTCGCCAGCTACAAGCTGGACAGCCGCCTATATGCAAATGCCCTCAATCGCATCGACAACTTTGACGGCAATGCCGTGCGCGAAAAAAGCACGCTCTTCTTGATGCTCTTTGTAGCAACGGGGGCGCTCGCCGATCCCGTTCAGGGCGTGGCCACCGTCGAGCGCTTTTGCGACAGCAAGACGGGCGGGCACTTTGGCACCACCGAAACTACCGTCGGACGTGGCTTTATGAGCAGCCTGGAGCAGCCGCACACCGTCGCTCCCAACCTCGGTCTGCTCAGAACCCATGCCGACAACTGCGCCGACATGCAAATCCATCCCCTCACACGCGATCCGCGCGGCACCGTGATTGGTTCTTTGCCCAAAACCTCGCCCAGCATCACCGATGTAGGCGCCGACGCCTCGCGCGAGCATCTTCGCATTTGGCTCGAGGGTGAGCACTGGTACGCCCAGGGCCTTGGATCGACCAACGGCACAGTGCTCGAATCGGGCGCGGGCGACGGCGATATTGTGATTGAGCCGCCGCGCGACCAACGCGAGCCCGGCAAAGTCTATCCCCCCGTGGAAATCGCCAACAGCGACAGGCTCCATCTGGGTCTCTACACGACATTCCTTGTCATTGTGGACTAGCACGGACGGCGATCGGAAGACGGTCGCCGTCCGTCTTTCGTCTTCTACCTTCTGCGTCGTAAACGACAATACTCAGCGGTACACGTGAGCAGTGCGGCTATCATGGTACTTTACCGATATCCGCACTGCTCACGTGTACGCGCGGCAACCCATGCCAGACAAAGGAACGCCATGGATACTACCGATAGCGCCTATGGCGACAAACTCATCCGTCTCGATACGTTCGACACCGCCGTGGCGGTCGACCCCAGTGCCGAGGACGACACCAAGCGTCGGTTTATGACGCTTATTCTCCAGACGGCCCACCGCAACAACGGCAACATCGGGCACGTGCTTCGCGCGACCAACACAAGCGGCGAGGTCTTTGCCGTCAAGCTACTCAAGGACAACGCCATCCTTTCCGGCCAAGCCCCCGACCGCTCCGCCGAGCAATCGGCAGCGCACCTGGCCAACACCGCTGCGCTGTTCGAGGAGTACCGTCATCTGTGTACCGTCTCGCACCTGCGCGGATTTCCGCGCGTCTATGGCTACGGATCGTGCGAGGGTGACCCGCTCATCCTCATGGAGTGGGTCGAGGGCACCTCACTCAAGCAGGCGCTGCCCCTGCTTCCTCACGACGCCTCGGGCGGGCTGACCACTCAGATGGTCGCCGCCGTCGGAAACGCCGTGCTTCGTGCGCTCTTGATGACCCAAAGCCTCGTGAATCCGGTCGTCCATCGCGAGCTGTCGCCTGCCAATATCATGTTCCGCACCACTAGCCGAACGCTCGAGCAGCAGATTGCCGATTGCTCCTTTGACCCCTGCCTCATCGACATGGGCTCCGCGACCATGGCTCTCGGCGACGACACGATCACCCGGCGCGCCGACATCTGGCGTTTTGCCACGCCCGCATACGCCGCGCCCGAGATGCTCACGCAGGATATCGAAGGCATCGCGGCCCTTCGCCGTTCGCCGGCAATCGACGTCTATGCGCTTTCGAGCATTCTGTACCAGCTCTACAGCGGTCGCAAACCGTTTGACTTTGAGTCGACGGACGCCGCTGCAACCGGCTCGTTCTATCTCGTAAAGACCAAGACCAAGCCGGCACCGCTCGAGCCGCGCTGCGAGGGCGATGAGGCGCTCGTCCAGATCATCATGAAGGGTCTCTCAGTCGAGCAGTGCGATCGTCCCACCGAGCAGCAGATGCTCGAGGTGCTCTCGGCATACCTCACCGACGCCGAATCCGAAGGCCGCGAAGGTGCAGGAGACGAGGCCGCAATTGATATCGATTCTGGCACGCACCTTAAGGTCGACGTCGCCGGCGAGCGCGCACGAGAGATCCTGAATCAGGCCCGCCACGATGCCATGACCCGCCGCCGCTTTATTATCGGCGGCGCTATCGCAGCCGTTGCGGGGCTCAGCGTTATCGGGGCGGCAACCCATGGCTTTGGCATCCCCGACTACCTTGACGGCATCCGCGGTTCACTTGACGACTACACCTGGGATCAGCTGCAGGAGATTTCGCTCAAGATTAAGGCCGCCGAGACCCGTAGCGAGGCACGCGAGATTGCCAAGCGCTATCATCTGCTCGATGACAACGGGCATATCCCCTATCCATGCACTAAGCGCGTGAAGCTCACCAATGGGCTGCACGTCGGCGCGCAGCTCGTGGGCATCCGCCACGACGAGCTTCTAGACGGTACGGGCAAGGCCGGGCTGACGTTTATGTTCGACGCGGGTATTGCCGAGCGCAACGCTGCGGCTGAACCGCCGAGCGCCGGCTGGGCAGATTGCGAGCTGCGGGAATGGCTCGACGGCGACGGCCTTAAGCTGCTGCCCAACGAGTTGCGCGCACTCATCAAATCTGTCAAAAAGATCTCGAATAACGTTGGCGCCGCCAGGAGCGCATCGTGTCTGAGCGAGCTGCCCGCGACCCTTTGGCTGCCCGCCATGGTCGAGCTGTGCGGAGCGCAGCCGCCCGAGTCGTTTGCCGAGGGCTTTCAGTACCTGGCAGACATCTACAACGGCGAAGGCAAGGAGTACCAGCTGTTCCGCGAGCTCAAGGTAAGTCCGTATACCACGAACGAGACGATGGTCCGCCAGTGGAAGGGCAAGGACACCTGCTGGTGGGAGCGCACGGTGAGCCCCGACTCATCGGAGACCGAAGGCACGCTCTACATAAACCGTGTGGGCCACGACGGCGACGCCTTTACGTACGCAACGCCTGCGGACAAGCCAAACAAACGAACCTGTGTGATCCCCGGATTCTGTATCTAGAGAGCGGGCGTCTTGCCGTGACGGGACCCCTCCCCGGCAATTGTCTCGATCTGTAACACTAGCTCGGCAGATACAGGTCTAGATGTTACAGAACGAGACAAACCCCAACCCCGCGAGACAACATCTCGATCTGTAACATCTAGCAGGCAAAACGGTCCCCAGATGTTACAGATTGAGACGTTAAGTTGTGGCTCGATGTAATGTCTAGATCTGTAACAGTTATTCGACAAAAACGGGTCTAGTTGTTACAGGTTGAGATGTTTGGCAGGGACGGTCCATCGGCCAACCAACCACCCTCGTCTGTAACGAAATGTCATACATTTCTTTCTGTACTGGACACCCCCAGGGGGTATGGGTGTATAGTATCGGCAGGTTAACACTTTCAACACCGAACCACAGAAAGGAGGAGCCATGGCTCAAGATAAGTTTGATGTGGGCGGCATGACGTGCGCCGCTTGCCAGGCGCACGTGGACCGCGCCGTCAGCAAGCTCGACGGCGTCCAAAGCGTCGCGGTCAACCTGCTCGCCGGTTCCATGATGGTCGACTATGACCCCGCGCAGGTCTCCCCCGACGATATCTGCAGCGCTGTCGATCGCGCTGGCTACTCGGCCTCGCCCGTCAGCACGGGCACCGACGCCGCCCAAAACGGCAGTACGCAAGCCAGGTCCGGCGCCGCCCATATGGAGTCGCCCACCAAAAAGCTGGAGGCCGCCGCCTCTGCCATGCGCACCCGCCTCATCATCTCGACCATCTTTCTCATTCCGCTGTTCTACATAGGCATGGGGCACATGCTCGGCTGGCCGCTGCCCGGCATCTTCACGGACCACATCCACAGCATGACGCTGGCGCTCACCGAGCTCGTCTTGCTCATCCCCATCGTCTACGTCAACGACGCGTACTTTATCAACGGCTTCAAATCACTCGTGCACGGCGCGCCCACCATGGACGCCCTCATCGCCGTCGGCGCCACCGCGTCGATCGCCTGGTCGCTCTACGCCATGTTTATCATGGCCGACCAGCTAGCCGCGGGTCAGGTCCACGAGGCCATGATGACGGGCATGGACAACCTGTATTTTGAGAGCGCCGGCACAATCCTGTCGCTCGTCACCGTGGGCAAATACCTCGAGACGCGCAGCAAGTCCAAGACCGGCGGCGCCATCGAGGCGCTCATCGACCTGGCGCCCAAGACCGCGACCGTCGTGGCGGAAGACGGCAGTGAGACCACCGTCGACGTCGACAGCATCCTTCCCGGCCAGGTCCTGCGCGTGCGCCCCGGCGAGTCCATCCCCGTCGATGGCGTGGTGCTCGAGGGCAGCTCGGCCGTGGACGAGAGCGCGCTCACCGGCGAGTCCATCCCCGTGGAAAAGACCACCGGCGACACCGTCAACGCCGCCACCGTCAACCGCACCGGCTCGTTTACCTTCCGCGCCACACGCGTGGGCGCCGACACGTCGCTTGCCAAGATCATCCAGCTCGTCGAGGATGCCAATGCCACCAAGGCGCCCATCGCCCGCATGGCCGACAAAGTCGCCGGTGTGTTCGTGCCCGTGGTGTTCGCGATCTCGGCCGCGACCTTTGCGGTATGGATGGCACTGACCGGCAGTATGAACGAGGCGCTCACCTCCGCCGTGGCCGTACTGGTGATCAGTTGTCCGTGTGCATTGGGCCTGGCAACGCCCGTCGCCATTATGGTGGGCACCGGCAAGGGCGCCGAGATGGGCATTCTGTTTAAGAGCGCCGAGGCACTGGAGAACCTGCGCAGCGTGGGCACTGTGGTGCTCGATAAGACGGGCACGGTCACCCGCGGCAAGCCTGCCGTGACCGATATCGTGGTAGCCACGCGCACTGACGGCTCGCCCGCCATGAGCGAAAAGGCACTGCTCAAGCTGGCCGCCGCGTTGGAGCGCTCAAGCGAGCACCCGCTGGCCGAGGCGATTATGGCCGAGTGCGAGGCACGCGGAATTGTCGCGCGCATGGTCGAGGACTTTGCCGCCGTGCCCGGTCGTGGCGTTACGGCACGCGAGGGTCAAAATGTCATCGCAGCCGGCAACGTGCGTCTGATGGACGAGCTGGGCGCGAAGGTGCCCGCCGGCCTTGCCGAACAGTTCGCCGCCGAAGGCAAGACGCCGCTGTTCTTTGCCAAGAACGGCGAGCTCGTCGGTACCATCGCCGTGGCTGACGAGGTCAAAGAGACGAGCGCCGAGGCCATCGCCGCGCTCCGCAAGCTCGGCGTCGACGTGCGTATGCTCACCGGCGACAACCGTGTGACGGCCGAAGCAATCGCCCGCCGCGTGGGACTGAACAGCAAGCAGGTCATCGCCGATGTCCTCCCCGCCGACAAGGAGCGCCACGTGCGCGAGCTGCAGGATGCGGGCAGCAAGGTCGCCATGGTGGGCGACGGCATCAACGACTCCCCCGCCCTGGCGCGCGCCGACGTGGGCCTTGCGATCGGCACCGGCGCCGACATCGCCAAAGAAGGGGCAGATGTGGTGCTCATGCGCAGCGACCTCATGGACGTCGCCCGTGCCATCGAGCTGTCGCGCGCCACAATTCGCAACATCAAGCAGGACCTGTTCTGGGCGCTGTTCTACAACGGCATCGGCATTCCGCTGGCGGCGGGCGTGTTCTTCCCCCTCACCGGTTGGCAGCTCTCGCCGATGTTTGGCGCCGCGGCCATGAGCCTGTCGAGCGTATGCGTCGTGTCCAATGCACTGCGCCTGAAATCCTTTAAGCCCAAGACGGCGCGCTGAAGCACCCGACCTTGCCCCTCAAACCGTCGCTCGCGTACCCAAGTACGCTTCGCTCCTCTTTCGGGGCAATCTCGGGCACCTCAGCACACCTTTAAGATGACGCTGTTCACGACTAAACTGTCAGATATTCTCAATCGATAAGGAGTACACCCATGCGTTACACGATCAAGACTTCCGGCCTTATGTGCGGCCACTGCGACGCCACTGTCGAGACGGCACTGCTCAACGTTGCCGGCGTGACCGACGCCGACGCCGATCACGAGACTCAGACCGTACAGGTGGAGTGCGCCGACACCGTGACCGCTGAGCAGCTCGCTGCCGCCGTCGAGGACGCCGGCGAGAAGTTCCACGCCCTATCCGTGACCGCCGCGTAGCAGACGCCGCCTACTGAATCCTCAGAAGTTGCGGTGAAATACGGACTGTTGTGCCGCCCTAGGCCTTTAAACGGTCCGTATTTCACCGCAACTGACGGGGACATCCGGAAAATCGACCAGAAACGAGGACCCGCCATGATGGCAGACCATAAATCGGTGACCCGCATGCTCAAGACGGCACGCGGCCAGATCGACGGCATCCTACGGATGGTCGAGGAGGACCGTTACTGCGTCGACATCTCCACGCAGCTCATGGCAACACAGGCGCTCCTCGCGCGCATCAACGCCGACGTGCTCAAGGCGCATATCGAGGGCTGCGTGACTTCGGCAATCGAATCGGGCGACGAGGACCTCAAAGCCGCCAAGCTCGCCGAGATCGAACGCGTCGTCGACAAGCTCTCCAAGTAATTGGGGCATTGGGGACAGACTTCTTTGCACCGTCTTGGTATTCCGAGGACAGGTATGTTTGCACCACATTGGTGCAGATTAACCTGTCCCCCTTGCTCTAAATCGGGTATAAAGGCGTGCAGCATATCGAACGAAAGGCAATTTGCATGAATGACTTTATGAAGGGTCGCAATGGTGCCGATGAACTCACCATCGTGATGGGTTTTGCCGGCATCGTCATCGCGATGATCGGATCGATAGCCCGCATCCAGTGGCTCAGCTGGATTGCCATCGCCGTAATCGTGATTGGCGTGCTGCGCGGCCTGTCCAAAAATATCGACGCACGTCGCAAGGAGAACGAGGCCTTTGTCGCCGCGACTGCAAACGTACCCGGCTTGGGCAAGTTTGTAGCTAGCTTGGGCGGCGGAGCTGCAGCGGCCAGCACCTCACGCGCAGCCGGCACCAGTAAGGAAGACTTTGAGCGTGCCAAGCGCACGGCCAAGAAGATGTGGAAGGGGCGCAAGACCACGGCATACCTCAAGTGCCCCAACTGCGGCCAGATGCTCTCCGTCCCCAAGGGCAAGGGCAAGATCCGCGTCACCTGCCCCAAGTGCCACGCCAAGATGGAAACCCGCTCCTAGCGCCCGCACGCGGGACAAATTAATCAGGTTTGTTTGTCCCAAATCTTAAGTATTTGTTCGATAAAAAAGCCGAGGCCTCGTGTTGAGACCTCGGCTTTTTGTATGCGGCAACGGAGCTGTCCCTTTGTCACATCTACGCCACGCCGTCGCGGGCGAGCTCCTCGGCCAACGCCTCGGCCGGCATGGCCATAATCGCGTCGAGCTCGTTATCAACCTCGGGAATGCGCTTCACCTTGAGCTTGCGTACCAGATCGCCGCGACACATCACGTGCATCGGCTCACGCAGAGCGCACAGGTCATCGAGCGGGTTCTCGCGCGTCACCAGGATATCGGCGGCCTTGCCGCACTCGATTGTGCCGGTCTCGCCGCCCAGCCCCAGCAGCTCGGCGTTGACTTGCGTAGCCGTATGCAGTGCGAAGGCGTTGCTCACGCCGACATACTTGGCAAAATAGGCCACCTCACGCCACATGTCGTACTGCGTCACGAACGGGCAGCTCGAGTCCGTGCCCAGACCCACCTTAACGCCAGCTTCCAGTGCAGCACGAGCGCTCTCGATAATACCCGAGCACACGATATCGCCGTTCTTCTTTTGCGTATCGGTCGAATGGGTCTTTTTCGGGTCGAGCAATACAAACGGCAGCGCCGGGCTGATAGTGCAGGTAACACTGGGCGCACGCCCCTCGAGTTGCGTGCCCGCGGCGCCACGGTACAGCTCCAGAATCTCGGGCGTCAACGGAGCGCCGTGCTCAATCGTGTCAACGCCGGCCTCAAGCGCGGCCTTCACGCCCTCGGTACTCTCGACATGGGCCATAACCGGCAGGCTCACCTCGTGCGCAGCCTTGCACGCCGCCGCGGCAACCTCGACCGGCATGCGCAGCACGCCCGGCTCACCCACCTCGGTGGCGTCGAACACGCCGCCCGTTACGAACAGCTTAATGACGTCGGCACCGCGCGCATACAGGTCGCGCACCTGTTCGGCTGCCTCGGCGGGACTGTTTGCCACCTGGGCGAACAAGCCCGCACCATGGCCGCCCGGCACCGTGACGCCCGTTCCCGGCGCCACCAGGCGAGGACCTTGATACTTGCCGGCGTCGATGGCATTACGAACGGCGATGTCGGCAAACAGTGGGTCGCCCGCGCCGCGCACCGTGGTCACGCCGCTTGCCAGCTGCTGTTGGGCGCTGCCCTTAAGAATATGGCGCACGATGGCGCGCCCCACGGGATTATCGAGCTTCTTCATCAGCGCGCCTGCATCGCCCGCCGAAACCGGCTTGCCCGAACCGCACAGATGCACATGCATATTGATGAGGCCTGGCATGAGATACGCACCTGCCAGGTCGATGACCTCGGCACCTGCAGGCGCCTGCGCCACAGCACTCGGCCCCATCCACGTGATGAGACCGCGCTCAACGGCCACGGCCATGTCGGGCTGCGGCTCCATATGTTCCGAACCATCCAGGACGGTCGCATTGATAAACAACGTGGAACGATCGGCAGACGCCATATCGAGCTCCTCCCTCACGATTAACTTGAACATTTGTCCATTATCACCTAATGCAGCGACCTAAAGTCGAACATATCGGTTAACGGAGGGAAGAGGGGATGTGGGGGACGGAATACGTTGCAGCCCCACCCCGGCAACATCAGGGGAATGTCTCGATCTGTAACAGTTACGGGCTCAAACAGCCGCCAAACGTTACAGATTGAGACAAAGTCAGGGCAGCAGGGCGACACCAGTCACATCCCCTACTCCCACTCCTGCTCGTAGATGTTGAGGGACTTTACGTAGCGCCCCTGGGCGCCCATGATGTCGCGGACCAGGCGCAAAAAGAAGCTGATACGCGAGGTGTCGAAGCCATCTTCTAGGTCTTCCGGATGGACGGCGCCGGGCCCGTCGATCGCTGTATCGCTCAGGCGCGCTATGTCGTAGAGGTAGAGCTGCCCCGCCGTCAGCCAGACATCGTCGACGCAGGCGAGGCGCACCGCAATCGCACCGTCGCTCCAATGCTCCTTTTGCACGATATGCGGGTCGTAGACATCAAAGCGACGGTCGGTGCGCGTATCCTTCAGCGCAACCGTGCCGTTCGCAGGATCCTTGCCCAAAATGCCAAAGCGCGAGAAATACTGTGTGTCGCGCACCTGCTCGAGCCGCTTGAGCGAGGCAGGCGAAAGCGATGCCGGTGGCTCGTCAACATACAGCTCGAGCAGCGTCTTGCCATGGCGATAGGGGCGCTCGAAGAGCAGCCAATCGGTAAATGCCATGTTGTAGGCCATGATTTCGTTTTGCGAAGGCTCGGTGCAATAGCTGAGCCACGGGTCGACAATGATCTCGAACTGTTCGCGCGCCGGCTCCAAAAACTGGAACTTCCGCAGCATCCAAAAATGGGCCATGTCGGCAATATCGTTGCCGACGGCTTCGGCCAGCTGCGCTCGATCTAAAGCGTGATCAGTCATGGCATCCTCCTCAAACTGATGGACCTCAATTTGAGCTTACGAGGAGGGTGGGCAGCCACGACCAGCGCGGGCAAAATAGGCCTCCGGCTGCAAACCAGATGCTGACCAAACACTTGACGGGATGCTTGACCGAAAATGCGCACCGCTACAAAACCGCAGGTAAACATAGACGGCCAACCCGTCCTTTTGAGCCAGATACCCACAGCCACCACAGAAACAACAGGTGACCACAGCCCAAGAAGTCGACAAATGAACACCCGTACGTCGACAAACGAGCAAATCGCTCGCAAAGAACGTCCCCAACGACTAGACAAAAAAATGACTAGTCATTGGGGACGTTCTTAAATGACTACGTTACAGCTCCAGCGCATCGGCGACTTCGGCTGCGCAGGCCAGGGCATCGGCCATGGCGTTTACCACGAGCGAGCTGCCGTTGCGAGCATCACCCGCCACATACACCGGCGCGGCATCCGCGGCGACGCCGTCGACACGGGCCGCAAGGTGCGAGCCCTCGGCAGCCATCACCGGCAGCGGACGACCAGCAGTGGCAACGGGCACGCCAACGGCGTCGAACACACCGTGCTCCGGGCCCGTAAAGCCGCAGGCGATGAGCACCAACTGCGCCGGCACCTCGTGCTCGGAGCCCGCGATGCGCTCCGGCTTACCGGCCGACCAGTCCAGATTGACCACACGCAGACCCGCGGCCGCGCCTTTCTTGTCCAGCAGCACCTCGAGGGTATCCACGCCCCAGGCGCGCATCTCGCCACCCATGGCAGCGATAGCCTCCTGCTGGCCGTAGTCGGTCTTCTTCACATTGGGCCACTGCGGCCAGGGGTTGCTCGCCGCGCGCTTATCGGGCGCCGCCGGCAAAAACTCAAACTGACGCACGCTGCGCGCACCCTGGCGCACCGCGGTACCCACGCAGTCGTTGCCGGTATCGCCGCCGCCAATGACCACGACGTCCAGGCCGCGCGCGTTCACCGCGGGCTCGCCGCCATCGAGCACCGAGACGGTCGAAGCCGTCAAATAGTCCACGGCATACACCACGCCGGGAGCGTCAATGTTCGCAGCCGAAAGCCCGCGCGGGGCACGGGCACCAGCAGCCACCACGACAGCGTCAAAGCCATCGAGCTTGGCTGCCACCGCAGGGTCCGTCACATCTGCGCTCAGCTCAAACACAATGCCCAGCTCGCGCATGAGCGCCACGCGACGCTCGACCACGGACTTCCCGAGCTTCATGTTGGGAATGCCATACATAAGCAAACCGCCCGAACGGTCGTCACGCTCAAACACCGTCACGCGGGCGCCGCGACGCGCGAGCTCCCATGCTGCCACCAGACCAGCAGGACCGGAGCCCACCACGGCGACCGTGGGTGCGCCCTCCCCCGCCGGCTCAAAGCGACGCGGGCCACCGTTTGCCCATTCGTGGTCGCTGATCGCACGCTCGTTGTCATGGATCGTCGTGGGCTGACCGTCGACCGACCCCAAGTTGCATGCGGCCTCGCACAGCGCCGGGCACACGCGACTCGTGAACTCGGGCATGGGCGAGGTGAGCGACAGACGCTCGGTAGCCTCGTCCCAGCGGCCGCGGTACACCAGCTCATTCCACTCGGGAATCAGGTTGTGCAGCGGGCAGCCGCTCGGGTGTGCCTTGCCAAAGCTCGCGCCCATCTGGCAAAACGCCACGCCGCACATCATGCAACGGCTCGCCTGGGCGCGACGTGCATCGTCATCGAGCTCCACGTACAGCGGATCAAAATCATGGCTGCGCTCCTCCACGGGACGAAGCTCGTGGGTCACGCGATCGATATCAAGAAAAGCACCGGGCTTACCCATGGCACTTACGCCTCCTTCTTGGTCGAAGCAACAGAACCGGTAGCGGCCACGGGCGCAGCGCCCGCGCCAGCGACACCACCCGCCACATCAAAGCGAGCGACATCGGCGGCGTCGGCGCGACCGGTCACAATGTCAAACGCCAGCTCCTCGGCCTGCGCATGCGTCTTGCCGACGGCCTCGGCGGCGGCGACAATCGCCAGCACGCGCTCGTACTCGGTTGGAATGACCTTCACAAAGTGCTTGCTCATCGTCTCAAAGCTGTAGAGCAGCTTAATGCCGCGCGGGCTCTGCGTCGCGTCCACGTGCTCCTGGATGAGCTCGCGAATCTGCGCCAGCTCACCGGCCGTCGGGGCTTTAAGCTCAACGCTCTCGTGGTTCACACGGGCATCGAGCGTGCCGTACTGGTCAAAGACGTAAGCCACGCCGCCCGTCATGCCGGCGGCGAAGTTCTGCCCGACCTCGCCCAGGATGAGCGCCAGACCTCCCGTCATGTACTCGCAGCCATGGTTGCCGCAGCCCTCGACCACCACGGTGGCACCGGAGTTGCGTACGCCAAAGCGCTGGCCGGCCAGGCCGTTAATGAAGCCGCGACCGCTCGTAGCGCCAAAGAACGCAACGTTGCCCACGATGATGTTCTCGTCGAACTTGTAGGTCGCATGCGGGTTGGGGCGCACCGACACCTCGCCGCCCGAAAGGCCCTTGCCAAAGTAGTCGTTGGCGTCGCCGCACACGTTGAGCGTAATGCCGCGCGGCAGGAAGGCGCCAAAGCTCTGACCGGCCGAACCATCGCAATCGATGGTGATGGAGCCGGCGGGCAGGCCCTCGGGATGCGCCTTGGTCACCGCGTTGCCCAAGATGGTGCCCACGCAGCGGTTGACGTTGGCGATATCGGCGCGAAAGCGAATCGGACGCAGGTGCGCACGGGCATCGGCCGTATAGGGCACAAACAACGTGGAGTCGAGCGTCTTATCGAGCTCGCTGTCCGCAGCCATCTGGGGCAGGAAGTGACAGCCGTCGGCGCCCGGGATGTGGGCACCAAACTCACAGGTCGCGCTTGCCAGCACGGGCGACAGATCGAGCAGGTTGGCCTTGCGGTTGCCCGGGACCTCGATCTGGCGCAGGCACTCGGGATGGCCGACCATCTCGTCGACGGTGCGGAAGCCCAGGCTCGCCATGACCTCGCGCAGCTGCTCGGCAACAAAGAGCATAAAGTGCTCGACGTGCTCCGGCTTGCCGCGGAAGCCGCGACGCAGGCGACAGTTTTGCGTGGCGATGCCGGCCGGGCAGGTATCCTGCTGGCAGTCGCGCTGCATGAGGCAGCCCATGGAGATGAGCGGCATGGTCGCAAAGCCAAACTCCTCGGCACCCAGCAGGCAGGCGACGGCAACATCGGTGCCGTCCATGAGCTTGCCGTCGGCCTCGAGCACCACGCGCGAGCGCAGGCCGTTTTGCAGCAGCGTCTGCTGGGCCTCGGCAAGGCCAAGCTCCAGCGGCAGACCGGCGTGCCAGATCGAATCGCGCGCCGCGGCACCGGAGCCGCCGTTGTGGCCGCTGATCAAGATCTTGTCGGCGGCACCCTTGGCCACACCGGTGGCGATGGTGCCGACACCGGCCTCGCTGACCAGCTTGACCGACACGCGAGCGCCGGGGTTGGCGTTCTTAAGATCGAAGATCAGCTCTGCCAGATCCTCGATGGAGTAGATGTCGTGGTGCGGCGGAGGCGAGATCAGGCCGATGCCGGGCGTGGACTGACGGACCTCGGCAATCCAGGGGTAGACCTTCTTGCCGGGCAGGTGACCACCCTCGCCAGGCTTGGCGCCCTGGGCCATCTTGATCTGAATCTCGAAGGCGCTGCACAGGTAGCGGCTCGTCACGCCAAAGCGCGCGCTTGCCACCTGCTTGATGGCGGAGTTCTTGGAGTCACCGTTGGCCAGCGGGGTCTCTCGGCGCGGATCCTCGCCGCCCTCGCCGGAGTTGGAACGGCCGTGCAGGCGGTTCATGGCGATGGCCATGCACTCGTGTGCCTCTTTGCTGATGGAACCGTACGACATGGCGCCGGTGTTAAAGCGGCGGACGATGTTGAGCGCGGGCTCGACCTCGTCGAGTGCCACCGGGGTGCGGCCGCCGGCATCAAAGTCCAGCAGGTCGCGCAGGCGCACGGCACGGCCGGTGCGGTGCAGGCGGGCGCTGCACTCCTTAAAGGTGTCGTAGCTGTCCTCGCGGCAGGCGGTCTGCAGCAGGTAGACGGTCTGCGGGTCGATAAGGTGATCCTCGCCGCCGAGCGGGCGCCACTTGGTCAGACCCAGCGTGGGCAGCTGATCGGGAGCCGGGCTCTTGAGGATAGCGAGCGCGGCGTCGTAGCGCTCATTTTGCTCGCGCTCGACGTCCTCGATACCCATACCGCCCACACGGCTCACCGTACCGGCAAAGTACGCGTTGACGAACTCCGGCGTAAAGCCCACGGCCTCGAAGATCTGCGCCGAATGGTAGCTCTGCACCGTGGAGATGCCCATCTTTGACATGATGGAGACAATGCCGGCAGTCGCAGCCTTATTGTAGTTGGCGATGCCCTGCTCGGCCGTCACGTCCAGGTCGCCGCGTGCCGCCAGATCGCGGATGCACGCATGTGCGTTGTACGGATAGATGCCGCTCGCGGAGTAGCCCACCAGTGCCGCAAAGTCGTGCGGGGACACGGCGTCGCCGCACTCCACCACGATATCGGCAAAGGTGCGCACGCCAGCGCGGATCAGATGGTTGTGCACGCAGCCCACGGCAAGCAGCGACGGCACGGGCACCTCGCCCGCTTCGGCGCGATCGCTCAACACCACGATGTTCACGCCGTCGCGGACCGCAGCCTCAACGTCCTCTGCGAGCTGTTTGAGTGCAGCCTGCAGCGCGCCCTCGCCGGCATCGCGGCGGTAGACGGCACGGAAGCGACGGGTCTTAAAGCCCACGCGGTCGATGGCGCAGATACGCTCGAACTCCTCCTCGTTGAGCAGCGGACGCTCCAGACGCACCAGCTGGCAGGCCGTGCGGGAGTCCTCGAGCAGGTTGCCGTGGTTGCCCAGGTAGAGCGTGGTCGAGGTGACCATATGCTCGCGTAGGGCGTCGATCGGCGGGTTCGTGACCTGAGCGAACAGCTGATAGAAGTAGTCAAAGAACGAGCGCGTCTTCTTGGACAGGCAGGCCAGCGGCGCGTCGATGCCCATCGAGGCGAGCGGGGCCTTACCCTGCTGGGCCATGGGACGCACGACCTCGTCGACGTCATCCCAGTGGTAGCCGAGCTTGGCCATTCGCACGGCGGCGGACACCTCGGCGTCCTCGGCGGGCGCTGCCGCAACGGGCTCATCGAGCGCGTCAACGGTCAGCGTCTCCTCGGCAATCCAGTCGCGGTAGGGCTTTTCCTTGGCATAGCGGGCACGCAGCTCGTCGTTGTAGATGACGCGCCCGCGGGCAAAATCGACCTCGAGCATCTGGCCCGGTCCCAGACAGCCGCTCGTCAGGATGTTCTCGGGGCTCACCTCGATGGTGCCCACCTCGCTTGCCAGCATAAAGCGGCCGTCGCGCGTCACATAGTAGCGGGCGGGACGCAGGCCGTTGCGGTCGAGGGCAGCGCCCAGCGTGCGACCGTCGGTAAAGGCGATGGCGGCCGGACCGTCCCACGGCTCCATGAGCATGGACTGGTAGGCGTCGTAGGCGCGGCGCTCCTCACTCAGGCTGTCGTTGTGGTCCCACGGCTCGGGCAACAGCATGGACGCGGCACGCGTAAGCGGGCGACCGTTCATGACCAAAAACTCAAGCACGTTGTCCAGAATCGCGGAATCGGAGCCCTCGCGGTTGATGATGGGCATCACGCGCTCAAGATCATGCTGCAGCACGGGACTGTACAGGTTGGGCTCGCGGGCGCGGATCCAGTTGACGTTGCCCTTGAGGGTGTTGATCTCGCCGTTGTGGATGATAAAGCGGTTGGGGTGCGCGCGCTCCCAGCTGGGTGTAGTGTTGGTGGAGTAGCGCGAGTGGACGAGCGCCACGGCCGTTTTGACGGCGGCGTCGTTGAGATCGATGAAGAAGCGGCGCATCTGCGTGGCGACCAGCATGCCCTTGTACACGATGGTGCGCGAGCTCATGGAGCACACGTAGAAGATCTTGTCGCGCAGGGCGAACTCGGCGTCGGCCTTCTTTTCGATGGTGCGGCGGCACACATACAGACGGCGCTCGAAGGCGTCGCCCGCCGGCGTGTCGTCCGGACGGCCCAGGAAGGCCTGCAGGATAGTGGGCATGCAGGCGCGGGCCGTCTCACCCAGATCGTGCGGGTCGACCGGCACCTCGCGCCAAAAGAGCAGCGGCACGCCAGCCTCGGCGCAGCCCTCCTCAAACACGCGACGGGCATCCTCTACGCCCTTGTCGTCCTGCGGGAAGAACAGCATGGCCACGCCATAGTCGCCCTCTGCCGGCAGAATCTGGCCGCACTTTTGAGCCTCTTTGCGGAAAAAGTGATGCGGAACCTGAAACAGGATGCCGGCGCCGTCGCCGGTGTTCTTCTCGAGTCCCGTACCGCCGCGGTGCTCCAAGTTGACCAGAATGGACAGCGCATCGTCCAGAATCTGGTGATGGCGCTCACCGTTGATATCGGCAAGCGCGCCGATGCCACATGCATCGTGGTCGAATTCGGGGCGATAAAGGCCCTGCTGCTGAGCGGAATCTGCCTGCATCGCGATCCTCCCCTAGGTGTTAGACAGTCAGTTGATTAGGCATACTAGGTGCATCGCCGGCCCGTTGTGTTTCCCGCCCGTTTCGAAACAATCGCGTAACGCACGCCCTACGAGTGGACACCGCCGAGCTCAAGACGACAACAAGGGCCCCAAGTTCGACCTGTAAGCTCACCGCTTCAAACATCTCAATCTGTAACAGTAAGACCCAATTTCCATCCCTAGTTGTTACAGATCAAGACATTTCGCAGCCCCCTTTCACCATCCTATTCAAATACAGCAATTTTGTTAGTCTTGATTAACTTTTGAGCCTAAAACGGGTATCCTTTCCGGCGCCAAGCAAACGGCACGCAGGAGCGCACCATGATCAACCATCTCAAACATCATTTTGGCTCCCGACGCACCGGCGGTCACGGAGGACTCGACATCGCACGGCATATCGGCCCCGGATTGCTCGTGACCGTCGGCTTTATCGACCCGGGCAACTGGGCCTCCAATATGGCCGCGGGCTCGCAGTTTGGCTACGCGCTGCTGTGGATCGTCACGCTGTCCACGATTATGCTGATCGTCTTGCAGCACAACGCGGCGCACCTGGGCATCGCCACGGGCACCTGTCTTGCCGAGGCCACGACACACTACCTCCCCCGCATCGTGGGACACATGGTGCTCGCCAGCGCCTATCTCGCGACCATCGCCACCGCCATGGCCGAAGTCCTGGGTGGCGCGATTGCCCTTCAAATGCTCTTTGGGCTGCCCGTGCGCGCGGGCTGCGTCATCGTGGCGGCAGTATCGATGGCGATGCTCATGACGAGCTCCTACAAGCGCGCCGAGCGATGGATCATCGCCTTCGTAGGCGTGGTAGGACTCTCGTTTTTGGCTGAGCTTACGCTGGTCAAGGTCGACTGGCCGCAGGCCACCGCAAGCTGGATCACACCCAGTATGCCCACCGGCTCGGCCGCGATTATCGTAAGTGTCCTAGGCGCGGTTGTTATGCCTCACAACCTCTTCCTGCACTCCGAGGTCATCCAATCCATGCACTTCGAAGGCCAAGGCGAGCAGGTTATCGAGGAACGTCTGCGCTACGAGCTCTTCGACACGCTCTTTTCGATGGGCGTGGGCTGGGCGATCAACTCGGCCATGGTCATCCTGGCCGCAACGACCTTCTTTGCGCACGGCATTGTCGTAGACGACCTCGCCGTCGCAGCGGACACGCTCTCCCCCATTCTGGGCCCGGCAAGCTCGACCATCTTTGCGGTGGCACTGCTGTTTGCGGGCATATCGAGTAGTGTGACGGCGGGCATGGCGGCGGGCACCATCACCGCGGGCATGTTCGACGAGGAATACGACATCCACGACCGGCACTCATCGATTGGAGTGGCGGTCTGTTTCGTCGGCGCAGTGGCGGCGTGCCTGATCGTCCCGAATCCTTTTGAGGGTCTCATCTGGAGTCAGGCGCTGCTGTCGCTTCAGTTGCCGATTACGGTCTTTGTGCTCATACGACTCACCAGTTCGCCCCGCGTTATGGGCAAATACGTCAACTCGCGCCCGCTCAACGCGCTGCTCGTAGGAATCGGCGTCATCGTGACGATTCTCGACATCGTGCTGCTAACGGGGATGTAATTGGGATGACGTGGCTGTCCAGATATAACGTCTCAATCTGTAACACGTGAGACTGTTTTAAACCGTCAGATAAATCAAAAGGGTCCCGGCCGAGAATTCGACCGGGACCCTTGGACAGAGCTATGTTCGGCTTTCGCCGTGTGCCTGCGAGTTACTCCTCGACGAGCTCAAACTGATCGGGACCGACGCCGCACACCGGGCACACGTAATCCTCGGGCAGCTCGGGCGTGTCGACCTCAACCTCGTAACCGCAAACGGTGCACACAAACTTATACGTCTTCTTTTCCTCAGCCATGATGTTCTCCTCTCGAACGTGACTGCTGGTGTACTTACTTATTAGTATATATTCTCAATAGTATAATGCAAGTATTTTTAGAACATTTCTAGCCTTGATACGACGAGGCTTTGGGCGGCGTCTTGCCCTTTAGCACCTTGTGATAGTAGTCGTACGTCAGCGGCGTCTCGTCGCTCAGGCGCTCGGCATCCTCGACCTCGCCAATAAACAGCAGATGCGTGCCCACATCCACAGTGTCGATCAAACGGCAGCTAAACAGGGCCGCCGCGTGCTCGGGCACATAGGGCATGCCCAGAGCCGTCTCGCGGGTCTCGTATTTGGCAAACTTGTCATAATCGCTGCTGGTGCGGAACCCAAAGTTACCGATGTAGAGCATGTCGGCGGTCTGATCGATCACGGTCAGCGCGAACGCTTTGGCCGATGCGATGACGCCCGAGGTGACATTGTCCTTGTTCACGGCAACCGAAATACGCGGCGGCATGGACGTCACCTGCACCGCAGTGTTGATGACGCAGCCGGCACGCAGCCCGTCTGCCGCAGCGCTCACCACGTACAGACCGCTCGGCATGGTAAAGAACGCAGTTTTGTCCATAACGATCACTCCCCTAGCTCGGGTTGGAACCTCATGAATGTATGTACCCACAAAAAAGGCGGCACCCATAACGGACGCCGCCTTTGAGACATATGTGTCAGAACAGTAAGAAAGATGAGACGCCCGCAGTTGCGGTGAAATAGGGACTGAATAGCCCCTCAAACAGGCAAAACAGTCCGTATTCCACCGCAACTTATACAGAGTGCCTAGCGGTTGCGTTCCTTAAGGGCGCGGTCGATCTCGCGTTGGACATCACGCTTGGCCATGTCCTCGCGCTTGTCGTAGAGCTTCTTGCCGCGGCCCAGACCCAGCAGCAGCTTTACGCGGCCGTCCGTATTAAAGTAGAGTTCCAACGGAACCAGCGCATAGCCGCGGTTGCGAAGTTTGCCGTCAAGAAAGTCGATCTCCTTGCGGTGCAGCAGCAGACGACGCCGACGGTCGGGATCGCGATTCCACACGCCACCATGGCTATAAGGGTGGATATGCAGTCCGACGAGCCAGCACTCACCGCCACGAATCAGCGCAAAAGTGTCAGTGATCTGACAGGCGCGCTCGCGAATCGACTTGACCTCGGTGCCACTCAGTTCAATACCGCACTCAAATGTCTCATCGATAAAGTACTCGTGATGTGCCGAGCGATTCTTGGAAATGAGTTTGCGCTCGCGCTTACTGGGCATCGCCGGCCTCCTTGGCGCCGTCGGCGTTTGAGCCCGCAGCCTCGCGCTTTGCCTTGCGCTCGGCATTGAGCTCGGCGTCGCTCTCGCGCACCAGTTTGATAATCGCCGCGCAGGCCTCCTCGCCCACCAAATCGCGAGCACGCACCGTCAGGCGCGTCGCCTCCTGCTTGTCGCCGTCGCTTGCAGCATCGGTCGCACACATGATCAGGCAGATGGCGATCTCGGCCGAAGGTGAGGTCGGCACGCCCTGCAGGGCGAGCTCACCCATCACGTGGTCGTCGCTCTCATCGGCGGCATCCGGATAGGTGGTATGGATCTTGTTGAGCAGGCGCGTCGTATGCGCATCGTTGGGCGCCAGGCGCAGCGCCAGACGCGCGCAGCCCACGGCAGCCGAAACGTTCTCGGTCTCGGGCTCCAAGAAGTACTGACCTAGATTGGCGTAAGCGCGGGCGGCGCACTTGCCATCGCTTGCACGCTCCAGCACCGAGAACGAGAGCGATGCCCATTCCTGCTTGTCCTCGAGAGCGCGGAACAGCTCGGCCAAATCCAAGCGATAGTTGCAGTTCATGGGGTCCCAACGCACAGCCTGCATCAGGGCATTACGAGCGCTTACATAATCCTGCTGGCGAATGTAGGCAAACGCCATGTCAGAGTACAGGCGGTCAAACGGCACCTCGACCTGCACGAGCTCGCGCGGATCCTTCTCCACGCGGCGATAGGCCAAGCGCTCAAACTTGCTATCGAAGCTAAAGTACTGGCGCTTCTCCTCCGTCTTGCACTCGGCGTCGATATACTCCTCGGCGAGCTCCACCAGACGCTCCAGCAGCGGCGTCGCCGTAGCCAGGTCGCCCTGCGCCAGATAGTTCTCGGCATACGTGATGTCTTGCAAGCTGATGGGCAGATCCATGGCTACTCCTCGATCTGAGCGAAACACGGCAGGCGCCGTATATACGGTCAATACACAAAACCCGGGTCTCTTACGAGGCCCGGGCGTTCAATTTTGGTAGCCCGTACCAGATTCGAACTGGTGATCTCCGCCTTGAGAGGGCGGCGTCCTAAACCGCTAGACGAACGGGCCATATGTAGCAAATGCAATGGCTGGGATGGAGGGAGTCGAACCCCCATTGACGGAACCAGAATCCGCTGTCCTGCCATTAGACGACATCCCAATGACTGCATCGCTGCGCTCGGCTGTGCCTTTGCGCAAGAAAGAAATATACGGGAAGTCTCGCCGTGACGCAAGCCCCAATTTTGACTTTTTTGAAATTCAGTCAAATTGGCCTAATTTAGTCCAACCCGTGAAGGACCTGTGAAGCCAACCGCTGTACGCGAAGGGCAAAACGCCGCGAGCGGTAGCCGTCAACCGTTGGCAGATTCTACCGTGAAAACGATAGCACCGGGCAACACAATCGAAGTATCAATGATCGCGTAGATATCGAGGCACCATGGACGAAGAGCTTGATTACCTATGGGAGACCCTGGGCCTCGAGATCACTGCCAACCTTTGGCCCGAACGGGACAAAATCCATCCCACACTGCGCCCCGCCATTACTGTGGTGCAGGCAAAATACCGCCGTGCATCCTTTTTGATCATGCGGATGTCATGGCACGCGGGACTCCCCGACCTTAAGCGAATCCAGGCAAGCCTCGTCGAGCTGTCCGGCATGCCGACCGTCATATCCGAGGCGCACCTGGAGCAGCGCCAGCGCGAGCGACTGCAACAGCAGCGGATTCCCTTTATCTGCCCCGGCGTTCAGGCATATCTGCCCTTTATGGACGAGGAGTACTGGAGCGGCAAGCCCAACAAACACGTAAAGGTCTACGATCCGCACGAATGGGCACAGCTGGCGGACTGACTGGGGCAGGCCCGCCGGCGGAAAGTGCGTCCCAGATTTCAAGCTCAAACTGGTCCCCACTTTCCCGTTGAGCCCTCAACCGGAAACCGTGTCCCGCAATCGAAGCTCAGAATGGGACGTGCTTTCCGCAACCGGCCACTTTGGGAAAGTGCATCCCATTCTGGAAGCGAATTCCGGGACGCACTTTCCGCAGCCGCTACAGCAACGCCTCGGCCCAAGCCGATTCCCTAAAGCCGGGAATCGCAAAGTCGTCGCCCACCAGCAGCGGACGCTTGACCAGCATGCCGTCGGTCGCCAGCAGCTCGTAGCACTCCCGATCCGTCATGCCCGCATCCAGACGCGCCTTCAGGCCCAGCTCTCGATATTTCATGCCCGACGAATTAAAGAAGCGCCGCACCGGCAGCGCCGAACGAGCAATCCAGGTCGCAAGTTCATCAGCCGTGGGATTGTCCAAAACGATATCGCGATCGATATACTCTACCCCATGTTCGTCCAGCCATGCCTTGGCCTTCTTACAGGTCGAGCACTTGGGATATTCAACAAACAGTACGGTCATGGGAATCCTCCGAATATAGATCGGCCAACGCAGGCACACGCCACACGAGGCGCCTTCGTATGATGGGCCAATTGTAGCCCACGGGTCACACGCTAAACGAACCGTACCCCGAATCCGCGTTTGATGAACGGCAGCAGCTCCATTGCCTCGGGCGTGATATGGCCCGCAACGTTCATGCGCTCGTCACCGGGAAGATCGACCCGCGCAATCTCAAGCTCGCCTTCGTAGCGCCCATATCCGCTATTGCTCACAGCGATCGACCCCGCCTTTCGCGGCAGGCCGGCTCCGGCATCCGTCGGCACGGAATCCGGCTTATGCGTCGTACGTGACTCCTGAGACCTAAAGATGAGGACACTCGAGTCGGGCCGGTCGTGATGAATCTGCCCGCGCACATAGGCATAACCGGGCTCAAGCTCGCATTGCAGGTCCACGTATCCGGCGGAAACTTGAGCAAACTGCGCCCAGCCCGCATCGGATAGATCGGGGTCGCCGACCAACACAATGTCACAATCGGCGCCATGTGCAAGCTCAAGCATATTGAGAGCAACCTTTGACGCGCGACCGCGCTGCACCTCGACCGTCGGCACTCCCTCGAATACCGGCCCGCGAACGTTAGCATCACCCGGCACAAAAGCCATGATTTCGAATCCAAGCGCCGCAAGACGAAGATTCGTCCGAGCAACATCTTCAAGAGCTAAACCGGTATAAGGCTTGGGGTAAAAATTGTGGCAGGCGGCAAAACGAGTCACATCGGCACCGGCCTCACGCCACGATGCGATTTCATCAGAACTCACCGTCGATGCATTGACCACAATGCGAAATACACCGGACAGCTCCGCGACCCGCTGGGCGCTAAAGCCATAGTCCAAACGAAGGTATTCCAACCCCAGATCGCGCAGGTCCTCGATACGCTCAAGCCCGAGCAAATCGCACGTGCGAGGCCCCACATCGGCAATGAGCGCAATGCCGCGGGCGGAAAGCAGCGACAGCACATGACGGACCTTATCGGCATACGCCGCTCCCCCATCCTCGGGAATATGCAGCGAGGTGAACGCATAGCGCGCACCCGCCGCGGCACCATGTTCAATCGTCCGCTCAATATCCTGCAGAGGGCTGGAAAGATAAATCGAAATACCCGTTTTCACGCTTCAACGCTCCTT
Source organism: uncultured Collinsella sp. (assembly GCA_900552385.1). Lineage (GTDB taxonomy): Bacteria > Actinomycetota > Coriobacteriia > Coriobacteriales > Coriobacteriaceae > Collinsella. The sequence continues at coordinate 114,627 of URZI01000003.1, forward strand.
TAAAAAAAGGCCGGCGGAGCAGCTAGCCCCGCCGGCACAACCATAACATCAAGAAATCTGCCGCGCGCCGCGAACCCCGAGCAACACGGCTCGCGATATCAAACTACTCGCCAAAGAACTCGTTGATCTTCTGCTCGTCGACACCGAAGAACCACGTCAGGACAAAGCCGGCGGCATAGGCAAGCAGCATAGCGGCAACGTAGCCGAGCTGCTGGCCAGGAACGACGATCAGCAGGCCAAACAAACCGGAAACGCCCTGAGAAACCGTGCCGATGTGAAGCAGCGCCGCGAGCGCGCCGCCAAATCCGGCACCCAGGCAGGCCGTCACAAACGGACGAACGAGCGGCAGCGTAACAGCATACATCAGAGGCTCGCCCACACCCAGGATTCCAACGGGAATGGACTCTGCGACGTACTTCTTGAGCTTGGCGTTCTTGGTCTTAAAGTACAGCGCCAAACCGGCACCGACCTGGCCGCCGCCAGCCATCATAAGGATGGGAAGCAGGTAATTGATACCCTTGGTAGCGCCGTCGGGATCGTTGAGCATAGCGTGGATCGGCGTGAGCGCCTGGTGCAGGCCGACGGACACCAGCGGCAAGAAGCCTGCCGACAGGATATAGCCGCCCAGGACGCCCAGCTTCTCGAAGATAAAGGTCAAAACGCTAAAGATGGCAGTCGTCAGCCATGCGCCTACCGGCTGGATGACGAGCATCAGAGCAAAGGCGCCGATGATGAGCACCAGCAGCGGGGACAAGAACGTGTCGAGTGCGTTGGGCATAACCTTGCGAATCTGACGCTCCATCCAGGCAAAAAATGCGCCAGCGATGAGAGCCGCGATCATGCCGCCCGCTGCGGGGTTGTACTGTGCATTGGTGAGCGGCAGCAGAATGGCAGTGGCAGGATCAGCCGCGCCAGGCGCAAGCAGGGGCATGGCACTGTTGGCGATGCACATCATGCCGGCGATGCCGCCCAGCGCAGCGGAACCACCAAACTCACGTGCCGCGTTATAGCCCACCAAGATAGGCAGATAGGCAAACAGGGCCCAGCCCATGGAACGAATGCCCTGGTACCACCACTCGCCTGCAAGCGCGCCTGCCGTCGAGACGTTAATGACGTTGCAGATACCGTTGATGAGGCCAGCCGCAATGATGCCGGGAAGCAGGGCGACGAAGACATTGGAAATCTTCTTGAGGAAGGCCTGAACCGGCTTAGACTCGTACTTGGCCTTCTGCGCGGCCTTGTTTGTGGCCGCAGCGTCAACCACGCTCTCGTCGGCAACGCCTTTCGCAAGGCCAGTGAGCTTGGAGAACTCCTCGAGCACCTTATTCACCTTGCCCGGACCCAGCACGATCTGCATCGTGTCGTCCTCGACCAGGCCCATCACGCCGTCGAGTGCCTTAATGCCCTCCGTGTCGACGTTGCCCGCGTCTTTGACGGTCACGCGCAGGCGCGTCATGCACGCCGCGTTTGCCAGCACGTTGTCTTTACCGCCTAAAAGGTCCAGCAGCTTTTGAGCCAGCTCTTTGTTCGTCATAACTCCTCCTTGTATTGGGTATCTCGTCTGGATGTCATATCAGCTCACGCCGCGCACCTATTGGGCGTCGGCATTGCTCTTCTCATGGCCACTCACCGCAGCACGGACATGGCCTCGCGCCCGCTCAAGAGCTACCGTAGCCTGCTCGGCATCGCAGTCCAACAGTACCGAGACAATAGCGGTTTTTACATGGCCGCCGACATCTGCAAGCGCCTGAACGGCGCGCTCGCGCGTGCAGTCGGTCGCCTCCATCACGATGTTCTGGCCGCGCACCACCAACTTCTCGTTCGTCTGCTGCACATCGACCATCAGGTTTTGGTATACCTTGCCGATCTTGACCATGGCACCGGTCGAAATCATGTTGAGAATGAGCTTTTGAACCGTTCCCGCCTTGAGCCTCGTTGAGCCGGTCAGCACCTCGGGACCGGGCACGGGCTCAATGGCAAGATCTGCGCTCTCCCCGATCTTCGACCCTTGGTTGCAGGCAATTGCAATGGTCTTGCACCCAGTTGCCTTGGCGTACGCAAGGCCGCCCACCACATAAGGAGTACGGCCGCTTGCCGCCAGGCCAACGACGAGATCCTTGTCCGAGAGTCCACGCTCTCGCAGGTCGTTCGCGCCAAGCTCATCGCTGTCTTCGGCACCTTCGACAGCCTTGATAAACGCCGTCTCACCTCCGGCAATGAGCCCGACAATCAGATCGGGTGACACGCCAAACGTGGGCGGACACTCCGAAGCGTCGAGTACGCCCAGACGACCGCTGGTGCCTGCGCCCATGTAAAAGACGCGCCCGCCGCGCTCGAGTGCCTCAGCAGCCCAGTCGATTGCTGTGGCAACCTGGGGCAACACTTTCGTGACCGACTGGACGGCACGAAGATCCTCATCGTTCATCGTCGTGACGATTTGCAGCGATGTCATCGTATCGAGGTCCATTGACCTTTGATTACGCTGTTCGGTCGTGAATTTTGTTAAATCGAGCATTTCATTCACCTCATCTTTCCTGTTTCTCGATGTAGTTTTGCTTAATGACATGCGTCGCCCGTTCGTAGTCGCTGGCAACGTAAGCAGCGTAAAGGGCATCGACAACCATAAGCTGGGCCATACGCGAAGCCATGGCACCGCTGCGGACCAAGGGTTCACTCGCAGCAACGCCGAGCACGGCATCGGCCATGGTGGCAAGCTTGGATGATCCATCTACTTTGGTAACGGCCACAACGGGACAGTTGTGACGTTGAGCCTCGGCGGTGCAGTCCAGCACCTCTTGCGTCAAGCCCGAGTAGCTAAAGGCGATTGCCATATCGCCCTCATGCATGTTCTTGGCACATAAGAGCTGATCATGCCAGTCGTCGTACAGATGGCACTCTTTGTCGACACGCATGAGCTTTTGCGCCAGGTCGTGCGCGACCAAACGAGAGGCACCAATACCGAACAGATTGACCGCGCGTGCCCGCTTAAGACGGGCCGCGCATCGCTCCAAGACGGTGTAATCGAGCGTTCGCGCCGTCGCCTCGATCGTGCGCACGTTGCTTTTCATCACCTTCCCCACGATACGTTCGACGCTGTCATCCATGGAGATGTCCTCGAGGGCTACGTCTTTCTTGTCACCTAAGAGCGCCAGCTCGGCAATCAGTTCGCGCTGGAACTCCTTGTAGCCCGCAAAACCCAAACGCTTGCAAAAGCGCAAAATGCTCGAGGGCGAGGAGAACGTGACATCGGCAAGACCGCGGACGGAAAGCCCGACCACCTCGTGCGGATGAGCGCTTACATATGCGATGACATTGCGTTCCGCCGGGCTCGCGCTGAGCTCACGCTCGCGAAGCCGCAAAAGCAATCCGTTTGCCATCTCAAACACCTCCGTTGAGAAGAATTAAAGACCAACGAACGATTCGTACCGGATACAAACAGCTTTTGCGGTACATTGTGCCGCATCGTGGCGCACAAAGGGCGAGCGTTCTACCGCTCGCCCCTCAAATCCGACCGCTCGGAAATACGCGCGACACAAAATAATTCAACGAGGCCGCATTATCAGAAACGGGTTTGTTACCGGCTAGCGCCTCGCATGGGCGCCGATCGGCCGAGTCGCATGGCGCACCAACGCCGCTGCCAGCAATACCAACAGCATGGCGGTGACATAGCCCGCAGCATCGAATCCTAAATCGATAACGTCGAAATGCCTGCCGGGAACAAAGATCTTATGTACCTGATCGCCAACGGAGCAGGCGGCGCAAAAGAGCAATACGGGCACGCAACGGGAGCATACGCTCCACGGACGCCTGGAAAAGCAAACCACGACCACGGAGGCGAACAATCCGACGAAGAAAAACTCTACGGTATGGGCAACGCGACGGACGTTCGTGCCCACCCACATGCGAATGGAAGCAAGTCGGCCAGACCGGACATTCGAGGCAGCCGAATCGGTGCCCCCGGTCATTCCGTTCTCCGCCTGAGCTTCACCCGTGGCATCGACAGCCTGAACGCCCGTAGTCTGGCCCTCCACCACACGCGCGGTAGACTCGCTCAGCAACGACGTCTCCACCGCATTTTGCTCCGTCAGCACCCAGATGCCCGCCAGCGTTGCAACGAACAGAACAATTGCGGTCCATCCGATTATTTGTTTTACGCGCGCCAAGGGCCAACCTCCTTTTTTGAATATCAGCGAGTGTAGCCCCAAATGGCATCGTCACCGTATCAAAATTTGAATCGCAACAGGAAGCGACAAAGCGACGCAAACCCCTACCCCGCCTCGCGCATCCAGCGATCGAACGTCCCCACGCACACGCCCAGGCACTTTGCTGCCTGGCTGCGGGTAATATCGCCTGCCTCATAGCTATCGCGCACCAGCTCAAACTGAGGAGGGCACGGCTTGCGAGGTCGACCGAAACGAACCCCTCGCGTCCGCGCCGCTGCAATTCCCTCCGCCTGGCGCCGATGGATATTCTCGCGCTCCACCTGCGCCACGTAGCTCAGCAGTTGCAGCACAATATCGGCAATCAGGGTGTTGGTCACATCCGGCGCGCCGCTGGCCCTAGCGCGCGTGTCAAGCAATGGCATGTCCAACACCACAATGGCAACCCCAAGCTCCTTGGTAATGCGTCGCCATTCCTCAAGAATCTCGGAGTAATTACGGCCAAGTCGGTCGATAGAAAGCACCACCAGCACGTCCCCGTCTCCCAGGACGTGCAGCAGCTCGCGATAACGCGGTCGATCGAAGTCCTTGCCGCTCGCATGGTCGGCATAAATATTCGCCGAGCCCACGCCATAGGCGCCCAGCGCATCCAGCTGTCGATTAAGATTCTGATCGCGCGAACTCACCCGCGCATAACCGTACACCGTCGCCATCTCATCCCCGCTTTCTTGTAAACCTGCCAAAAGGGACAGGTTTATTTTGGTAGGTTTTACCTCTCAAATAGCAGGTAAGCGGGCGGCCGAGCAGACAGCAAGGTAGCCATGATTCAAATGCGAAGGGCGGTCCCGAAAGGCCGCCCTCCGCTCCCCCACCATCAGTCGGGATTTGGCTATTGGATAAGCTTAAAGTCCAAGTGCCCACGCGTGGTATTGACGCGCGAGACCTCGATAATCACGCGCTGGCCCAGTTCATAGCGAGTCCCCGTGTCGGCGCCCGTCAGCGTAAGCGCGTCCTCGTCGAACTCGAGCCACTCGTTGCCCAGGCTCTTAATTGAAACCAGGCCCTCGACCTGTGTTAGGTCCAAGCGCACAAAGAGGCCCATGCTGCTAACCCACGAGACGGTTCCGGCATAGCGCTCACCCAGACGGTCCTCATAGTACTGGGCAATCTTGATCTTTTGCGTCGCATGGCTGGCGGCATCTGCCGCGCGCTCGGCATCGCTACATGCGCGGCAGATCTGCGGCAGAATGCGCGGCAGCGACTCGCGCCCCTTGCCGATCAGCCGCGGCGTACGGACCAAGGCGTCCTTGCCGCCGAGCTGCTCATAGGCCAACTGCAGTTTGAGCACGCGGTGCACCACCAGATCGGGGTAGCGACGGATGGGACTCGTAAAGTGACAGTAGCACGGCGCGGCGAGCGCAAAGTGGCCCTCGTTGCGCGGCTTGTACAGCGCGCGCTGCATGCTGCGCAGAAGCAGCGTGTTGACGAGCGGTGCGTTGGCCGTACCGGCGGCAGCATCAACTGCAGCCTGCAGCTCATCGGGGCTCCCCAGGGCAATACCGGCAGCACGGCGATCGTCGATGATGCCTAGCTGCGCCAGCGCAACGGCGGCACCGTGCAGGCTATCGGGGCTCGGATCCTCATGCACGCGATAGCAGGCCTCGATATCACGGTCTGCCAGCCACTCTGCAACGCACTCGTTGGCGAGCAGCATGGCTTCCTCGATAAGCGACGTGGCACACGAACGCTCACGCGCCACAATCTGCACGGGCACTCCGTCCTCATCCAATAGAGCACGAATCTCGGCCGTGTCAAAATCGACCGAGCCGCGGGCGCGACGGATACGACGGCGAAGTTCGGCGAGTTCGTTGGCGGCGACAAGGAAATCGCCGAGGTCGACGTTGTAGCCGCGGGCGACCTCCTCGCACGCAAGACCGCGCTCAAGCGCTTCCTCGCGCGAGGTCTCGGCAGCCGCAACATCCTCGGCCGCACCCTCCAGCACCGAATACTCAACCGCGCCGGCACGCACCAGCAGCGCCTCGGCGCCGTCATAGTCCATACGCACACGCGAGCGAATCACGCTGGGGTACGGATCGTAATGCCGCACGCGACCCTGTGCATCGAGCTCAATGTCAACGGTAAACGCAAGACGGTCCTCGTCAGGGCGAAGCGAGCACAGGTCACAGGACAGGCGTTCGGGCAGCATGGGAAGCACGCGATCGGCCAGATACACCGATGTCGTACGATGGCGAGCCTCAAGATCGATATGCCCGTCCCAAGCCACATAGTGTGAAACGTCGGCGATATGCACACCCAGCTTGTAGCCACCCTCGGGCGTGCGCTCCAGCGAAATGGCGTCGTCAAAGTCGCGCGCGTCGACTGGGTCGATCGTGATGACAAAGCGGTCGCGCAGATCGCGGCGGAGCGGGTCCTTAAGCGCCGCGGACACATCGAGCGAAAGCCCCTCGGCCTCGTCCAGCGCGGCCTCGGGATAGCTATCGGTATAGCCGTAACGCGCCATCACATATTGAACGCCCAAATCGGGCGCGTCATCTCCGCCAATGCGGCGCTCGATCGTCACGGTACCCGATTCCAGGCGCGTCGGGTAGGTCAAAATGCGCGCGACAACAGCATCACCCGGGTGGACACCCAGACGATCCGCCGAGGTATCCTCGGGCAGAATGAAGAAGTCGGCCTTCAGACGCGAATCGAGCGGCTCGATCACACCGAGCGGACCGGCGGTCTGGTACGTGCCCACCACGCTTATGGCTGCACGCTCAACCACGCTTTCGATCACGGCGCGCCGCTCACAGTGCGGGCTGTTCTTAATGCTCACGGCAACGGTATCGCCATCCATGATCTCGCGCTTACCGCGGCCCATGACCTTGTAGTCGCCGTTTTCGGTTACAACGTAGGCGCTATGCTCATGGAGCTGCACGCGCCCGGTCAGGCTCGGACGGCGTTCGCTGCGCACCGGCCCGCGCTGATTGCGAGCTCCACGCTTATGCTTGTTATTGCGCCCCATGGCGCCTCCTAACTATCGATTGCGAACTCCAAAGAGTCTACCCAAATGATTCGCTTTCCTGCCGTCCCCTAGGGATCAAAAAACGGGCCGCCCCATAAGAGACGACCCGTTGGAAGGGATGAATTCCAAGCATGCCTACACGCGCAGGTAGCGGCGCATGGCGATGGCAGAACCAAAGAGACCGATAATCACACCGACCAGAATCAGCGCAGCATAGGTCACCAGGTAGTACTGCATCGGCAGGGCAAACGACATCCAGCCGATGCTCTCCTGCAGACGCGGGATCATCAGATTGCGCAGCAGCTCCAGAACGCCGATGGAAAGCAGCGAGCCCAAAATGGCCTGCAGCACGCCCTCGGTGATAAACGGGCCACGAATGAAGCCGTTGCTGGCGCCGACCAGACGCATAATCGCAATCTCACGACGACGCGCCGTGATGGACAGGCGAATCGTGTTGTTGATGAAGATGAATGCGATAAAGGTCAGAAGACCAACGAGCACCACGGCGGCGATGCGGATGTAGTTGGTCACCTGGAACAGGCGGCTCACTTCCTCCTGGCCGTACAGCACGCTCGCGTTGACGTCGCCGTCATCCGCGATCTTCTGGAAATCGGCATCCTTCTTGAGCTTCTTTGCCGTGCTCTCGACCTTGGACGGATCGTCCATCTCAATAGCGAAGGAAGCCGGCAGCGGGTTCTGGCCATCGAGCGCGCTCATGGTGGCGTCGGCGTTGCCCGACATCTTGCTCGTATACTCGGCCAGCGCGTCGTCCTTGTCCTTATAGGTCACGGACTTGACGTTATTCCACGTCTTAAGCTCGGCCTCAAAAGCCTGAACATCGGCCTGATCGGCGTCATCACTAATGAACGCGTTGATGACAACCTGATCCTCGACGGTGCCGATCACGGAGTTCAGCATCGCAGAGCCCATGATGAACAGGCCGATGATAAACAGCGAAAGGAAGATCGTGATGACGGCGCCGAGCGAGGTAGTCCAGTTACGGAAGAAGTGGCTGATTGCCTCTTTGAAGGAGTAGCCCACGTTAGTTGGTGCCATAGTTGCCGTAACCTCCCCTCTCCTGGTCGCGGATGACGTGGCCGCCCTCGAGGGCGATCACGCGACGGTGCATGCTATCGACCATCTCGCGGTCGTGCGTGGCGACGATCACGGTGGTGCCGGTGCGGTTAATACGCTCAAGCAGCTTCATGATGCCCAGCGAGATCGCCGGGTCGAGGTTGCCCGTGGGCTCGTCGCAGATCAGCAGCGGCGGACGGTTGACCATAGCACGGGCGACGGCAACGCGCTGCTGCTCGCCACCGGAAAGCTGGTCGGGCAGCGAGTCCATCTGATCGGCCAGACCGACCAGGCGCAGCACCTCGGGCACCTGGCTGCGAATGACGCCCTTGGGCTTGCCGATGCACTGCAGGGCAAACGCCACGTTTTCGTAGGCGGTCTTTTGCGGCAGAAGCTTAAAGTCCTGGAACACGGCGCCAATCTGGCGGCGCAGGAACGGAACCTTGCGGTTCTTGATCTTCATGAGGTCCTGACCGGCAACCAGGATGCGGCCGCTCGTCGGCTTGACGTCGCGGTTGAGCGTCGACAGCAGCGTGGTCTTACCCGAGCCGGAGTGACCGACCAGGAAGACGAACTCGCCCGGATAGATCTCGATGTTGATGTCGTCGAGTGCAGGCTTGTTAGGCTGTGCCGGATAGATCTTGGTGACATGCTCCATAAGGATGACGGGCTCGACACCGGCCTGCTTGGCCATCTTCTTGCGGCTGGCCTGCGGATCGATGGGCGCAAACACCGACGTAAAATCGGGGTTGTTGAGCGCGTTATCGAGGCTTGCGACCTCGGCTGCCTGATCGCTCTCGACCACCGGGGCAGCAGGCTGCGTGGGGTCGGGAATAGCGGCAAAGAGACCGGACTGCGCAGGCTGAGGAGCCGGCGTCGCAGGGGCCAAGGGGTCGGGAATGCCGGCCATGGTAGGCTGCGGCGTGGCGGCACCAGCCTGAGGCTGCTCCACGCGAGCGGTCACGGCCTGAACGGGCTCAAAACCCGCCGTGCCGGAAAGCGCGACATCGCTGGTTGGATTGTAGGCAAAGGGATCGGATGCCGGCTGTGCCTGATCTGCCGGCTGAGCGAGGGCCTGAGCAACAGGCTGGCCCTCTGAATCCGGAGTGGCGAAACGACTGCCCTGGACGCCTGCCTGCGTCTTGGGGGCATCATCGCCCGCACCGGAGGTACGGAAGTGGTTACCCACTGGTGCTCCTTATCGTCGTGCGTTTAAACTACATGAGCGCTTTGTATTTTAGCAGTATTAGCTTTGCTGCACATAAGAAGCATGGCGTGCTTAGGGATCCCGTCGGCCGGGCACAGGGTTACTCTCCAAATCGTCCTCGGACATGTCGGAGCCCCCGCTGCGCGCTTCGCGCGGCAGGGGCTCCTCCGTCCTGCGGAAAGATTTGGAGAGTAACCCTGTGCCCGGCCTGCGATAACTAAGGGGTCGCCGCGTTTATCTTGAGGTGCTGCATATACAAAGCTGGAAGGGTCTGAATTGCGCTTTGTCGATATATGCCCTTTTTCCTGATGGGACCGTGCTTGAGGGGCGTCTTCATGAGTTGCGGTGAAATAGGGACTGTTTTACCAGTTAAAAGGTCTAATCAGTCCCTATTTCACCGCAACTGAAACAGGGGCGCTCTCCAAGAGAGCGCCCCTGCCGGGTTTCCATAGTTCTGACGAAGCAGTCCATGAAATCCGTCTTGCCTTATGCCAAGAACTCCTTGGTGGTCGCCACGATGTTGGCGGCGTCCAGGCCATACTTGTGCAAGAGCTCGGCACCCGGGCCAGACTCACCGAAGGTGTCGTTGACGCCGATCTTCTTGAGCGGCGTCGGGCACTGCTCGCACAGGACGTCGGCAACGGCGCTGCCCAGGCCACCGATCACAGAGTGCTCCTCGACGGTCACGACGTGGCCGGTCTTGGTGGCGCTCTTGACGATCAGGTCGGCATCGATGGGCTTGATGGTGTGCATGTTGATGACCTCGGCGTCGATACCCTCGGCAGCGAGCTGCTCGGCGGCCTCGAGAGCCTCGCCGACCATCAGGCCGCAGGCGATGATGGTCACATCGGCGCCCTCGCGCATGACAATGCCCTTACCCAACTCGAACTTGTAGGTCTCGGGGTCGTTGATAACCGGCGAGGCCAGACGGGCAAAGCGCATGTACACCGGACCGTCGCACTCGTAGGCGGCGCGCGTCACGGCGCGGGCCTCCACATCGTCGGCAGGAACGATAACGGTCATGCCGGGGATGACGCGCATAAGGGCGATATCCTCGCAGCACTGGTGCGTGGCGCCATCCTCGCCCACCGAGATACCGGCGTGCGTGGCACCGATCTTAACGTTAAGGTGCGGGTAGCCGATGGAGTTACGGACCTGCTCAAAGGCGCGACCGGCAGCGAACATGGCAAAGGTGCTCGCGAAGGCAACACGACCGGTGGTCGCGATACCGGCGGCAACACCCATCAGGTTGCTCTCGGCGATACCCACGTCGAAGAAGCGGTCGGGGCAAGCGGCCTTAAATTTGCCGGTCTGCGTGGCGGCGGCCAGGTCGGCGTCGAGGACCACAAAGTCATCGTGCTCGTTGGCGAGCTCGACGAGGGCCTCGCCGTAGCTTACACGCGTGGCGATTTTCTTGACGTCTGCCATCCTAGAGCTCCTCTCCGGCGGCCGTGAGCTCTGCCATGGCCTGCTCAAACTGTTCATCGTTGGGGGCCTTGCCGTGCCAACCAACCTGGTTCTCCATAAAGGAAACGCCCTTGCCCTTCATGGTCTCGGCGATGATGGCGGTCGGCTGACCCTTGGTGGCGCGGGCCTCGGCAAAGGCGGCGCGGATCTGGTCGAAATCGTTGCCGTCGGCAAGCTCCACCACGTGGAACTTAAAGGCGCGGAACTTGTCGGCGAGCGGCATGGGGTCGTTGACCTCCTCGACGGGGCCGTCGATCTGCAGGCCGTTGTGGTCGACGATCACGCAGAGGTTATCGAGCTGCTGGTTGCCGGCAAACATGGCGGCCTCCCAGACCTGGCCCTCCTCGCTCTCGCCATCGCCCAGCAGGGCGTACGTGCGGTAAGTATCGCCCCAGTGCTTGGCGGCAACGGCCATGCCCACGGCGGCGGAAATGCCCTGGCCCAGCGAGCCGGTGGACATGTCGACGCCCGGGGTGTCGTTCATGTTGGGGTGGCCCTGCAGGTGGCTGCCAATATGGCGCAGCGTCTCGAGGTCCTCCTTGGGGAAGAACCCACGCTCGGCGAGCACGGCGTACAGGCCCGGAGCGCAATGGCCCTTGGAGAGCACAAAACGATCGCGGTCGGCCTTGCGGGGATCGGCCGGGTCGACGTTCATTTCCTCAAAGTACAGATAGGTCATGATGTCGGCAGCGCCGAGCGAACCGCCCGGATGGCCGGACTTGGCAGCGTGCACGCCGGTGACGATGCCCTTCCTTACCTCGTTGGCAACCTTTTTGAGCTCTTCGTCGCTCATTGTGCCTTCCTTTCATCCTCATTAGACAAAATGCGCACGGCACCGAAGGTAATCCCAACACAGCCGCAATGCACGTACGTCATTCATTATGCTGGAAACTGATGGCTTTACCAGAGTTTTTATCATTATTTGAACAATTTAGCAGGCAGAACCGCTGATGAAACGGTTTATCAATGTGAACGTCTTTTGGATGGAACGCGGTCGACCCTACGCGCTAATGTCCTTGAATCCCTCGCCGAAGGCTTCCGTAACGTCAGCGACCGTCACAATGGCGTGAGGATCGCGCTCGCGCACGATCGTCTTGAGGGTATTGAGCTCTCGACGGCTCACGATGACCATAATCACCGGCTTCTCGGCACCCGAATACATGCCAGTCGCCTTAAACTTGGTACAACCACGACCCAGGCCATACATGATATCGGCAGCGATATCAGGGAACTTGTCCGAGATGATGAGTACCATACGGCGCTTGTTGCCACCATCGACCACGGCATCGATCACGTAGCCGCTAATGACCATCGAAAGGCCTGCATATAGTGCGTTTTCGATTGAAAAGACCGGAGCCGACAGCGCGCATACGGCAACATCGATCGCCATGACGGTCGAGCCCACCGGCAGCGAGGTGTTACGCGAGATGATTTGGCCAATCGTGTCCGAGCCGCCGGTGTTGGCGCCGGCGCGCAACACCATGCCGTAACCGATGCCCGTAATAATGCCGCCCCACATAGCGGGAAGCATCAGGTCCGCATCCGCCAGAGGTGCTACAAACGGGGCGAACAGATCGGTAAAGAAGCCCAGCAGCACAAAGCCCGTCGCGGTCTGCACCACGTAGAACATGCCGCCCTCGCGCATAACGACCAGTAGCAGCAAGGCATTCATCACGATGGTCTGGATACCGACGGGAAGCGACACGCCTCGCGTCGCGCCGACCGCCTGGATAATGGTGGCAAGGCCCGTAACGCCACCGGCAGCAAGGCCGTTGGGAATCAAAAACAGGTCGGTCGCGATGGCGGCCAAGGCACACCCCAACATGATCTGGGGCAGGTCGTGAAAGAAGTTCATCGAAAGAATGCGCTTGATGTCCAGACGATATGCCATGCTGCCTCCCTCAAAAAAGCGCACCCAAACGGATGCGCTTTGAACTTCTTCTTGTATTCGATTCTACCGATTCGCCGGACAAAAACCACCCCTGCGCAGGGTTTGTTCTGGATACAAACCCGTCCAACCGTTGGACTTGGCATCGGCTTGAAGCCACGATGTTTTAGACCTCCGAGCCTTCTGCATCGGCGTTGCCGGTCGCCCAGCGATGATAGCCAATAACAAACGGGTCCAGGTCGCCATCGTCAAGAACTGCCTCGACATTGCTGGTCTCCACGCCCGTGCGTAGGTCCTTAACCATCTGATACGGGTAGAGCACGTAGCTGCGAATCTGGTTGCCAAAACCGATCGTGGTCTTGGGTCCACGAATCTCATCGAGCGCCTCGGCACGCTTCTCGAGCTCAATCTCGTACAGGCGAGCCTTGAGGATCTGCATGCACGCGGCCTTGTTCTGGATCTGGCTGCGCTCGTTTTGGCAGGTGACCACAATGCCGCTGGGGAAATACGTCACGCGCACGGCGGAGTCGGTAGTGTTAACGCCCTGACCGCCCGGGCCGCTCGCGTGGTACACGTCCACGCGGATGTCGTCGGGACTGATCTCGATGTCGATATCATCGGGCAGCACGGGGATGACCTCGACGCCGGCAAACGTGGTCTGGCGGCGCTTCTTGTCGTCGGTGGGGCTAATGCGAACCAAGCGGTGAACGCCGGCCTCGGCGCGCAGCATGCCAAATGCGTCCTTGCCCTCGACGGTAAAGGTCGCGCGGTCGATGCCGATGACCTCGGCCGCGGGACAGTCGTTGATGGTGACCTTCCAGCCGCGACGCTGGCAGTACTTCATGTACATCTTAAAGAGCATGAAGGTCCAGTCCTGGGCCTCCAGACCACCCTGTCCGGGCTTGATGGTCACAATGGCATCGCCGTGATCGAACTCACCGGTAAACCAGCTCGAAAGTTCAAGCTCATCGATGGCACGGGCCAGGCGCTCAGCCGTGGCTGCAGCCTCCTCGCGAAGGGTGGCGGCGTCGGGGTCATCCCCCATCTCCTCGGCAAGCTCCAGCGCGGCGCGGGCATCGGAAAGCTCGCCGCGCGCGGTGTCCACGGCAGCGATATCTTCCTTGGTACGCGCGATCTCCTCCATGGTGGCACGGGCGGCGTCGGCGTCATCCCAAAAGCCAGGGGCAACACTTTTAGCCTCGAGCTCGGTCACGCGCGTGCGCTTTTCGTCCAAATGGAGATACGACTCGACCTCGCCGAGCCGGTCCGCAAACGCGTCCAGCTCGGCGGGCGTTACCTCTAAAGCCTCAGCCATTAACGATTCCTGCCGTGGCAGTACTTAAACTTCTTGCCGCTACCGCAGGGGCACGGGTCGTTGCGGCCCACGTTGACGTACGGATCGTCGCTCTCGGACTTGCGATAGGTGGTCACCTTGCCACCGTTGTTGACGGCAGCCGGACCACCCTGGACAGCCGTGCGGGCCTGCACCTGCGCCTGCTTGCGCAGCACCGAGTCGCCGTTGTCACCATCGACCTCGGCAGGACCGGAGAAGCGCGCGCCCTCGAGTGCGGGGTCCTCCTTGTGCTCCACGGCACGCGGGGCAGCCTTGATCTCGATACGCAGAACCGTGCGCAGGTAATCCTCGTACATGGTATCGACGAGTATCTGGAACGCGCCGTAGGCCTCGGTCTTGTACTCAACCAGCGGGTCGCGCTGGCCAAAGCCGCGCAGGCCGATGCCGGTCTTGAGGTAGTCCATCTCCTGCAGGTAGTTCATCCAGCGGGTATCGATGACGCGCAGCATGACCTGGGTGTTGAGCTCGCGCATCAGGTCCTCACCCAAGCGCTCGGCCTTCATGTTGTAGCACTTCTCTACGTAAGCCAGGACATCGGCGGCCAGGGCCTCATAATCCTCGTCGGGGAACTTCGGCGTATCGATGTGGCCGGTGAGCTCCACAACCCACTTGCGCAGGCCCTCCAGGTCACGCTCGCCATCGTGACTGTCCTTGGTGCAGAACTCCTGCACGCAGCGGTACACGGTGTCGTGCATGACCTCGGTGATGTGGTCGGTCAGGTCCTTGCCGTCCAGAATCTTATTGCGCTCGGCGTAGATGACCTGGCGCTGCTTGTTCATGACGTCGTCGTACTCAAGGACGCTCTTACGCATGGAGAAGTTGATGCTCTCGACCTTGTGCTGGGCGCTCTCGACGGCCTTGGAGATGATCTTGTGCTGGATGGGCATGTCGTCGCCCATGTCGGCCGTGACCATCATCTTGGAGACGCGGTCCATCTTGTCGCCGCCGAACAGGCGCATGAGGTCGTCCTCGAGCGACAGGTAGAACTGGGTCTCGCCCGGATCGCCCTGACGGCCGGAGCGGCCGCGCAGCTGGTTGTCGATACGGCGGGACTCGTGGCGCTCGGTGCCGATGACGGTCAGGCCGCCGGCGGCAAGCACGCGCTCGCGCTCGGCCTTGCAAGTCTCCTTGGCCTCGGCGTTAAACTGCTCGAGCTGCTCGGGCGTCACATCCTCCATGGTCAGACCCTCGTACTCCAGGCGCTCGCGCACCAGCTCGTCGGGGTTGCCGCCCAGCAGGATGTCGGTACCACGACCGGCCATGTTAGTAGCGATGGTCACGGCGCCGTAGCGTCCGGCCTGGGCAACGATGTGGGCCTCGCGTTCATGGTGCTTGGCGTTGAGGACCTCGTGTGCGATGCCGCGCTTGGTAAGGGCGGCGGACAGCTTCTCGGAACTCTCGATGGAGACGGTGCCCACCAGGACCGGCTGGCCCTTGGCGTGACGTCGCTCGACATCGTCGGCGACGGCGTTGTACTTGGCCTGAATGGTGCGGTACACCAGGTCCTCGTGATCCACGCGCTGCACGGGCTTGTTGGAAGGGATGACTTCGACGGGCAGCTTGTAGATCTCGCGGAACTCGGCATCCTCGGTAAGTGCCGTGCCGGTCATGCCGGAGAGCTTGTCATACAGACGGAAGTAGTTCTGCAGGGTGATGGTGGCGAGTGTCTGGTTCTCCTCGCGTACGAGCACGCCCTCTTTGGCCTCGATGGCCTGGTGCAGGCCCTCAGAATAGCGGCGGCCTTCCATAATGCGGCCGGTGAACTCGTCGACGATCTTGACCTCGCCGTTGGTGACCACGTACTGCTTATCGCGGTGGAACATGTACTGGGCCTTCAGCGCCTGCTGCAGGTGGTTGACCAGCTGGCCGGAGAGATCGGCATAGATGTCATCGATACCCAGGCGGCGCTCGATTTTCTTAAGGCCGCGCTCGGTGGCGGCGATGGTGTGCTTGGCCTCGTCCATGACGTAGTCGCCCGTGGGCTCGACGTCCTCGGTGGCGGTGAGCATGTCGTGCGAGACGTCCTCGCCGCGCTCCAGGCCGCGCACGGCACGCGCGAAGTCCTTGTAGGTGCTGGCGGACTTGGTGCCAGCGCCCGAGATGATCAGCGGGGTGCGGGCCTCATCGATCAGGATGGAGTCAACCTCGTCGACGATGGCGTAGTTGTGACCGCGCTGCACGCGCTGCTCGGGACGGGTAACCATGTTGTCGCGCAGGTAATCAAAGCCGAACTCGGAGTTGGTGCCGTAGGTGACGTCGGCCTGGTAGGCCGGGCGCTTGAGCTCGAGCGGCATGTTGTTCTGGAGCAGACCGACGGTCATGCCCAGGTACTTATAGATGCGGCCCATCCACTCGGAGTCGCGCTTGGCAAGGTAATCGTTGACAGTAACGACGTGCACGCCCTTGCCGGCAATAGCGTTGAGATAGCCGGCCAACGTGGAGACGAGGGTCTTACCTTCGCCGGTCTTCATCTCGGCGATGTGGCCCTCGTGCAGCGCCATAGCGCCAATGAGTTGCACGTCAAAGTGGCGCATACCCATGGTGCGCTTGGAAGCCTCACGCACGGTGGCAAAGGCCTCGGGGAGCATGTCGTCGAGCGACTCGCCGTTGGCGTAACGCTCGCGGAACTTATCGGTCTGGCCGCGGAGTTCCTCCTCGGTCATCTTCTCAAACTGGGGCTCAAGACCGTTGATCTGGTCGACGATCTTGTAGTAGCGCTTAAGGTCCTTATCGGATCCAAAGGACAGCAGCTTTGACATGAATCCCATGTGGTTTTCCTTTTTGGCCATCGCCCACGCCGTGCAGCTGCGGGCGAGTTAAACACAGATAATTGTACTTTAGCCAAACAAGGCGCGCCCCATACGGTCGACCTCAACCGCCACGTAATAACTACGACCAACCTGCCAAAAAGGGACAGGTTTATTTTGGCAGGTTTTATCTGGGCAAACGCCGCCTCTCTGTCATTTGGTGCAAACCAACCTGTCCCCTTCGCACCAATCTGGTGCAATGGGGACAGGTTGGTTTGCACCAATAAAAAGAAAAGGGCCGCGCACCCAAATGGATGCACGGCCCTCATGCCATGAATGCGAGTGATTCCGCGGCGAGCTATTTACTCAGCAGCCTCGGTAGTCTCGGCCTCGGCAGCGGCCTCCTCGACGGGAGCCTCTGCGGGAGCCTCGGCGGCCTGCTTGGCAGCCTCCTCGGCAAACTTAGCGGCACGCTTAGCCTTCTCGGCGGCCTTAGCCTCAGCGGCGGCCTTGCGAGCGGCCTCGGCCTCAGCAGCCTTGGCGGCCTTGGCAGCCTTGGCCTCCTCAGCCTTCTTGAGCTGGGCGGCAGCGGCGCCACCGAACTTGTCGGCGAAGCGCTGGACGCGTCCACCGGTGTCGACGAACTTCTGCTGGCCAGTGTAGAACGGGTGGCACTCGTTGCAAAGCTCGACCTTCATCTCGGACACGGTAGCGTGCGTCTTGAAGGTGTTGCCGCAGGAGCACGTCACCGTGCACTCGACATACTGGGGATGGATACCCTGCTTCATGGTAGGACTCCTTATTAGTCAGGCGCTGGTTACCGATCAGCGCATAAGGCGTCTTGGTTTCCGACCAAGACAACAAACTCGGCTATGGTACCACGGCGCCGCGTGTCCCACAAAAGGTTCACGGTCTTTTCGGAACGACACGAATCTGACCCATCGAAACACATCTCCACCGTTCCTTCAACTGGGAAAATGCCGTCCCCGGGGCCTGAGAAGGGCCCCGGGGACGTTCGACTGACTGCGGGAACGGCCTTTCCGCTCAATGTGTTCGGCTGAGATCGGAAATCAACCAAACTGAACTAGGTTCAGTTGACATGGTTAAAAACGGGGGCGACGCTTTTGCGTCACCCCTCGTCCCGGCCGGGTTGCTTTAGTTGTACACACGGTAGTTACACTTGAACTGGGTTATGTGTCCATAGTTGGAGCGGTACCAACCCGACGTATAGCTGATTGCCTCTGCGCCTAGATAGTCGTAGCCCTTGTTGTAGCGAAGCTGACGGTAGGTCGTGTCGTACTCTGCTACGTAAAACGCGTCTCCAGAGAAGGCTTTGTACCGGTCCTTAACCGTCGAAGCCATGTACGCGGGTTCGACATCGCCTTTCTCCCCGTTGAGCGCATAGACGGGTGCCGCGATTCCGCATAAAGCCGTTGCCACGAGGATGGCGTAGACAGCCATGCGCGACGCATTGGACTTCAGCTGTTCAAATAGTTTCATGTCATTCACCTCCTTCGTATGTATCGAGGTATTCCTGCTTGAGCGTCTGCGAGGACGACTTGATCTTTT
>URZI01000004.1 GCA_900552385.1 uncultured Collinsella sp.
GGGTGGGGAAAGGTGTTGAAAAATGGGGCGGTTCCCCATATTATTGATGACGTCGACAGGCGGGGTGGTTCCCCGCGTACGTGCCATCTGAGTAACCGAGGGGAGGGTGCACATGGGAATGACGGGTGCATACGAGCGCAATCTCGATGCAAAAGGTCGTCTATCCCTGCCTGCACCCCTTCGCGAGGAGCTTGGAGAGCACGTTCGCGTGTTCAAAGCCCTGGATGTCGATGCTCTGTACGTGTTCTCTGCCGAGGCCTTCGATAAGTGGGTCGAAGGGCTCTTCGCGGGTCGTGAGGGCCACGAGGGTTTTAACCCGCGTGACATTAATGACCAGAAGCTCATGAGGGCGATCAACAAGCGCACCACGTCGATGGACGTGGACAGCGCCGGTCGTATCGGTCTTTCCGAGTCTCTCCGCAAACAGGCGAACCTCGACCGCGAGGTCACGGTTGTGGGCAACTACGACCACCTTGAGGTTTGGGATCGCGCCGCGGCCGATGAGGACGATGACGATGAGGCCCTGCTGGACCTCTTCTTCTCGTAGGGGCAAGGCACGGGTAACGGATGGAGCGTGGGATCTTGACACAAGAATATCGGCATGAACCTGTCATGCTCGGCGAAGTGCTTGAGTCGCTGCGGCTAAAGAGCGGCTCCGTTGTCTGCGATTGCACCCTTGGCGGTGCCGGCCATTCGGTAAAGATGGCCGCGCAGGTGGGGGAGACGGGCCTTTTGCTCGGCGTCGATCAGGACGACATGGCCCTCGAGGCCGCTGGCGCCCGTCTGGACCGCGAGGTTCCCGGCGTTCCGCACCAGCTCCTGAAGGGCAACTTCGGCGACTTGGACGAGCTTCTTTGCTCGGCCGAGGTGCCCGGGGTCGATGGCTTCCTGTTCGATTTGGGCGTTTCGTCACCGCAACTCGATATCCCTGGCAGGGGCTTTTCGTATAACGAGGACGCCCCATTGGACATGCGGATGGATCCGGGTAATAACACCTTAAACGCAGCTGAGGTCATCAACACCTATAACGAACACGACCTCGCCCGGATTCTACGCGTCTACGGCGAAGAGAAGTTCGCCTCGCAGATCGCGCGCGAGATCGTGCGCCGCCGCGAGCAAGAACCGATCGAAACCACCGGCCAATTTGTCGAGATCATCAAGGCGGGTATCCCGGCTGCCGCTCGTCGGCATGGCGGACACCCGGCCAAGAAAAGTTTCCAGGCCATTCGCATCGAGGTCAATCACGAGCTCGATGTGCTCGAACGAGGGCTTGATGCTGCCACCAGGTGGCTCAACCCGGGCGGACGTATCTGCGTCATCTCGTATCACTCGCTCGAGGACCGTATCGTAAAGAACCACTTTAAGGAGATGAGCCAGGGGTGCACGTGTCCGCCGGAGATTCCGGTGTGCGTGTGCGGCAACGTGCCGATACTCAAGGTCATCACCCGCAAACCCTTGGTTGCCCAGCCTGATGAGGTTGAGCGCAACCCTCGGGCGAGATCAGCCAAAATCCGCGTGGCGCAGCGTCTGTAGGCGCGACCGCGCGATATTGGACCTCCCGCTCGCACCATAAACGAAGCTTAAACACACTACCAACGTACTCGGGATGGGAGGCGGCATATCATGGGCTACAACACTTCAAGCGCAGCACTCGCCTATGATATGAACGCCATGCCCGCCTATCGTGAGACGCCGCAGGCCCCCGTTGCTCCCCGTGAGCAGCGCACGCCGCGCTTTGATGTCTACACGGGCGCGGGCCGTCAGGCAAACCAGGCGGTAAGCCCGGTTTTCATGAGCGTTCTTAAAACGTTTTGCATCATTGCGGCTATCTTCATGACGATCGGCGTCGCCCGCGTGGCGCTTGCCGGCGTTACGGCCCAGGTGCTCAACAGCAACGCCGAGCTTACCAACACGCTCGAAAAGGCGACCGATGAGAGCTCCGACCTGGAGGTCATGCATTCGGTCTATGGCGCCGACACGCGCATTCGCGACCTTGCGGGCGCTTATGGCATGGTGGAGCCCAGCGAGAGCGTTACACTTGACTTTTCGCAGGATGCAGCCGCGGGCGCCAACGCGACCGCGACCGCTCAGTAGCAAGACGGTAGCTGAGTATGACAAATGACTATCGCCGCGGTTCCGATGGGGGCCGCGGTTCTGGACGTCCCTCGTCGCGGGGACGTTCTGGTTATCAAGGAACGGGTCGGCAATCTTACAACGCCGGGCAGTCCCGTGGCAACGACCCGGCGTCGCGACTTCGCGGCTCGGGCGGCCCTCAAGTGCATAACACCAGGTCGCGCAAGAGTTCGTCGACCGAATGGCTCACAGGCGCGCCTCTGCCTCGCCGCAAAGCCGTCATGGGATTCATTGGGCTTGGCTTGGGCTTGGGCGTCTTTCGCCTTGCCGACTATCAAATTGTCGAAGCCGATAAACTGCGCGAGCGTGCCGATGCGCGCCGCCTGCTTGCGCAGACCCTCTATGCCAAACGCGGCACCATCTACGACCGCAACGGTAACGTGCTGGCGTCGTCGGTCGAATGTCGCAACATCGCCGTGAACCCGCAGCTTGTCGATGATGTTGACAAGACGGTGTCGGCGCTGGTCAAGGCAACTGGAATCGATAAAAAGACCTGCCGCAAGCTCGTCGAGTCCGATGGCACCTGGGTGTATATCAAGCGCCAGGTGGACGAAGACGATGCTGCGGCGCTGGAGAAAAAGAACCTGCCCGGCGTGCTTTTTGAGCAGGCCATGAAGCGCGTATATCCATACGGCAATCTGGCATCGCAGGTGCTGGGTGTAGTGAATGTAGACAACGACGGCTTGACGGGTCTCGAAAAGCAATACAACAAGCTTCTGACCGGCACGAACGGTTCTCTTGTGCGCGAGCGCGCGAGGGACGGCAGCTATATCGCCGGCGGTGCCTATAGAAAGGTGGCGGCGGTCGACGGCGTTGATATCGTGACGACGCTCGACGTCAATATCCAGCGAGCGGCTGAGGATGCTCTGGCAGAGGCTGTCGAGAAGACAAAGGCCAAGAACGGCTCGGCTTTGGTCACCGACCCCACGACCGGTGAAATTCTCGCCGCCTGCTCGTATCCGACCTACGACCAGACCGATCTGGAGAACGCCAAGACCGAGGATATGAACCTGCGCCTGGTCACCGACGCCTACGAGCCCGGCTCGGTCTTTAAGACGCTCGTGGCGGGCGCCGGCTTCGACTTGGGCGTCGTGCGATCGAGTACGTCGTTTGAGGTGCCGGCGAGCATCAAGGTGGGCGACGATACCGTCACCGATGCCGACAAGCGCGACTATGCCATGACCATGGATGTGCGCGAGATGATGCGCCGTTCGTCCAACGTGGGCTTTGTCCTGGTGGGGCGCAAGATCGGTGCCGACGACTTTGCCGCCTATGTGGACAAGTGGGGCATCGGTCACAGCTCGGGTGTCGATTTTCCGGGCGAGAGCCTGGGCATCGTAAAGGAGCGTGACCAGTATGACGGCGCCACTCTGGGATCGATGAGCTTTGGACAGGCGCTGTCTGTCTCTCCGATTGAGGTCGCACGTGCCGTGGGCGGCATCGCCAACGGCGGCGTGATGATGACCCCGCACTTCTATAAGTCCAGCAAAGGCGACGAGAAGGACTGGGGCGAAGGCGAGCGCGCGATTTCGGAGGACGCCGCATCCCAGGTGACATCGTGCATGCAGACGGTCGTGTCCGAGGGAACGGGCGTTGGCGGCGCGGTTGACGGCTATGACGTGGCGGGTAAGACCGGTACGGCCGAACGAGCCGACGAGAACGGCGGCTACCTCAAGGAGAACTACATGTCGTCCTTTATGGGCTTTGCACCGGCACAATCGCCCAAGGTGCTGTGCTATATCACGCTCGACGGAACGCCGAGCGGCTCGGATGCCGCTGCGGTGCCGTTCCAGTCCATTATGGCCAACGCGCTCGACGTGCTGGGTATCCCGCACACGAAGTAGGGGGTTACAATCTTTGGGGCGTGGTTTGTTGTCCCATATGAGGGGTGTTCACATGCCCTGCACCACGCATGCGCGGCGCTGGGATACAATACGCCGATAGCATTATTAGGTTTACAGGGGAGCTGCAATGATAGAGATCGCCGTCAACAACCTCGCGGCCGCAACAGGGGCCCGAACCGTGACGGGAGAAGCCGATCGGGTATGCCGCGGGTGCGTTATCGACTCGCGTCAGGTCGAGGAAGGGACGATTTTCGTCGCCTTTCCCGGTGAAAACGTCGACGGCAATGATTTTGCTTCCCGTGCCGTCCAGTCGGGTGCCGGCGCCGTCGTGATGACGCGTGAGCCCGAGGCCGAGCTGGTCTCGCTGGCGCAGGACAAGGGCTGTGCCATCTTGCTGACCGATGATCCCGAGGAGTTTCTGCTGCGTTTGGCGCACACGTACCGTCTGGAGCTTGGCTGCCTGGTCGTTGGCATTACCGGTTCCATCGGCAAGACGACGACCAAGGACGTACTCGCCGCTGTGCTCGCCAAGCGCTATCGTGTCTGGGCCACCAAGGGCAATTTCAATAACCTGATCGGCATGCCGCTCACGGTGCTTTCCGCTCCGGCCGATACCGAGGTCCTGGTGCTCGAGATGGGCATGAACCATTTCCACGAGATCGAGCGCCTGTCCCAGTCCGCCGATCCCAACCTTGCCATCGTGAGCAAGATCGGTACCTCTCATATCGGCATTTTGGGTAGCCGCGAGAACATCGCCCGCGCTAAGGCCGAGATTGTGCAGGGTATGTGCGCCGCCGGCGACTTCTTACCGCTGCTGGTTTTGGGCGGCGAGGACGACTTTACGCCGTTCATTCGCGATACGTTCGCCCAGCCTGCTGGTATCGACGTGATGCTGGCCGGCGTCTCGGACGATGATGAGGTCCGTGCCCGCGACATTCGTGTTGATGACGAGGGCCGTCCGGTCTTTACGCTCGATTTTGGCCAGGGTGAGACGATCGATACCATGCTTGCCATCCCCGGCGTGCAGTCCGTTCCTAATGCCGTTAAGGCCGCCGCGGTTGCCTATCGCCTGGGCGTGACGCCCGAGCAGATCGATGCTGCCTTTAGAGGCCTCACGATCACCGGTCACCGCCAGGAGATCAAACGCGCCAAGAGCGGTGCCCGCGTCATTGACGATTCCTATAACGCCAGCGCCGAATCCATGGCTGCTGGCCTCGATCTACTGTGTTCGCTTTCCTGCAGGGGGTCTCGCATGGCGATCTTGGGCGAGATGGGCGAGATGGGCGATGAGGCTCCTCGCATGCATGAGCTCGTGGGCGCCTATGCCGCCGCCAAGAAGCTCGACATGCTGGCGTGCGTGGGTGGTGAGCTGGCCCAGCTTATGGCCGATGCCGCGCGCATGATGGGCATGGACGAGGACCGCATCCAGGTGTTCTCCGATTATCAGCAGGTGCTCGACCGCATGGGCGGCGCGCTTGAAAAACATGATGTTGTACTGGTCAAGGGTTCCCGCTTTGTTGAGCTCGACCGCTTTGTGGAAGGTGTGTGCTAGCCCATGTTCGGCAATCCCTCGTATCCAACGTATCAGGCTTTTTTGGGGCTTGGCATCGCCGCTGCCATTGCGCTGCTGCTCATGCCGTGGTGGATCAAGCTGCTTAAGGTCGAGGGTATCGGCCAGCAGGTTCGTGCCGACGGCCCCAAGCGTCATTTGGTTAAGCAGGGAACGCCCACCATGGGTGGCGTTGTCATCCTCGTCGCGATCTCGCTGACCTGCCTGCTGATGGGCAAGCTCACCACCGAGCTCGTGCTCGTGCTGCTCGCCACGCTGGCGACCGGCGTGCTGGGCCTGATTGACGACCTAACCTCCGTTACGCATGGGCGCTCGCTCGGTCTGACGCCCCATGCCAAGATGATCGGTCTAACCATTATCTGTGTCACCTTTACGGTACTTGCCGTTAACTGGTGCGGCGTCGCCCCCGAGATTCGTTTTCCCGGCGGCCTGGCGATTGACCTCGGTGTTCTTTCGACCACTATCTGCGGCCTTTCGTTCCCGTGGCTCTACATTGTCTTTTGCTGGCTGATGATCGCCGGTCTTTCTAATGCCGTGAACCTGACCGATGGCCTTGACGGTCTTGCTGGTGGCACCTCCATGATTGCCATGCTCGCCATGGCTGCCATGGCGTTTT
Source organism: uncultured Collinsella sp. (assembly GCA_900552385.1). Classification (GTDB taxonomy): domain Bacteria; phylum Actinomycetota; class Coriobacteriia; order Coriobacteriales; family Coriobacteriaceae; genus Collinsella. Next base: position 6,164 of record URZI01000004.1, read on the forward strand.
TGCACGGAGACGTGAACCTGTCCATCTTCTGCACCGCGTGTGCCGGTGCCTGCTTGGGCTTTCTGTGGTTCAACTGCTATCCGGCGAGCATCTTTATGGGCGATACCGGCTCGCTTGCCCTGGGCGCCGCGTTTGCCTGCACGTCCATCATGACCAACACCGAGGTCGTCTCCCTCATCATCGGCGGCCTGTTTATCGTTGAGACCCTGTCGGTCATGATTCAGGTTGTCTACTTCCACTTTACGCACAAGCGCGTCTTCCTTATGGCGCCCATCCATCATCATTTCGAAAAGAAGGGCTGGGCCGAGACCAAGGTCGTCATCCGTTTTTGGATTATCGCTGCGGCCTTTGGTGCCGTTGGCCTTGCCCTGTTCTTCCAGTTGGGATAGTGGTCTTTCATGCCTCTTGCTGATGTCTTTAGCCTGCTCGTTTTGGGTCAGGGCAAATCCGGTCTCGATGTCGCCCGCTGGGCGCTGGCACATCCCGAGCGCGTAAGCGCCGTTACCGTGTATGGCGGCGGCACCTCTGAGCCCAATGACGCCACGCGTGCGCTCGAGGCTGCTGGTGCGTCGTTTGTCTATGGGACCGAACAGGTCGAGGGCGCCTATGACGTATGCGTGACGTGCCCGGGCATCTCGGAGTTCTCGGGCTTCTTTAAGGCCGGGCGCGAGCATGCCGCCCAGATTATGGGTGAGCCCGAGTTTGCCTATCGCCTGTCGCCCGATAACTGGATTGCCATCACGGGCACCAACGGCAAGACGACCACCACGTCGCTGACTGATTTTCTGCTTAAGGCTGCCGGCGAGGCCAGCGTTGCTGTCGGCAACATCGGCGAGCCGCCGGTCAACGAGATTGACGGCCGAGCCCACAACGAGTGGTTTGTGGCTGAGCTCTCGAGCTATCAGATTGCTACGACAACCGAGCTCCACCCCCGCGTGGCGGTGCTGCTCAACATCACTCCCGACCACTTGGGCTGGCATAAGAGCCATAAGAACTATGCGCTTGCCAAGATCAAACTGTTTGACAATATGGTCGATGACGATCTGGTGGTTGTCGACGTCGAAGACGCCGGCATTCACGAGTTCGATGAGTACATCTACACGCCGGGTCGTCGCATCTGCAAGGTTGCCTTTGACGAGCCTGAGGGCGAGGATGCCGCCTTTGTGCGCGATGGCAAGATGATCGTGCGTCTGAAGGGCGTCGAGACCCCGCTCATCGCTACATCCGAGCTCAAGATCTCGGGCCATCACAATGTTATCAATGCCCTGTGCGCTGCCACGGCTGCCTTGGCGGTCGGTGCCGATGTCGATGGTGTCTGCCGCGGTCTTGCCTCGTTCCAGCCGCTCGAGCACCGCGTGGAGCCGTGTGGCGAGATTGACGGCGTGCGCTACGTCAACGATTCCAAGGCGACCAACACCGATGCGGTCGAGAAGGCGCTGACGGCATTTCCCGATGACGACGTGATCTTGCTGCTCGGCGGCCACGATAAGGGCACGCCGCTCACGGACTTCGCGCGCGTTGTTATGGATAACGTACGCTCGGTCGTCTGCTTTGGCGATGCGCGCGAGCGCTTCACCGCCGCTATGGACGAGGCCGATGTCGATGGCGATGTGGATATCGCCCAGGCGGATGACCTACGCGACGCCGTGGACGTTGCCCGTTCGCTTTCGAGCCGTGGTGACGTGATCTTACTTTCACCTGCCTGCTCTTCGTTCGATGAGTTCTCGGGCTATGAGGAGCGCGGCCGCGTGTTTAAGGACTACGTGGCTCAGCTTGCCGCTACAGCGAAATCACAAATGGAATAGGGGTTGCGGTGAGAGAGGAGAGCCCCCGACAAGGTATGAGGAGGCCCGACTCGGACCGTGCTTCCTCACGGCGCATCACATCGTGTTCCAGCCGCGGTGGGCAGTCGTTTAGCGAACGCTATATTGCCGGCGTTCCCGCCCGTATCATGCGCCCCCGTTTGATATTCATGGCCTGCTTGTTTACCTTGGTATGCTTTGGCCTGCTGATGGTGTACTCGGCGTCTTCGGTCGAGGCGCTGCACGAGAATGGCTCGGCGACGTTTTTTCTGGGTCGACAGGCCGCGTTTGCCGTGGTCGGTGTTCTGGCGCTGATTGCCATCGTGCGCGTTTTGCCGGACAGCTGGTTTGGGGAGGATGTGCTCAGGATCTTCCTCATCGGCATGATAGGGCTACTGCTTCTGGTGTTCTTGGTGGGCAGCGGCAGCCGTGGCGCCACGCGCTGGCTCAACATCGCCGGTATTCAGTTCCAGCCTTCCGAGTTTTTAAAGCCATTTGCCATTGCGTATTCGGCCATCATGCTTGATCGCTTCTTTTCGCCCGGTGGCAACATCAACGAATTCCTTCGCAAGATGGGCATCTACCTGGGCATTTCGCTCTTTCTGATCTTTATCCAGCCCGATTTCGGTACTGTCCTGATCATCCTGTTGACCCTCATGTGCATGGCGTTGTTTGCGGGTCTCGACCCCAGATTTATCATCGGCGTGCTAATCTTCGGCATTCTCGTGATCGTGATTGCGCTTGTCGCAGAGCCGTACCGTATGGTGCGTATTCAGGTTGCCTTGAACCCTTGGGCCGACGAGTATGGTGACGGCTATCAGGCCACGCTTGCCATCATGGCCTTTGCCTCGGGCGGTCTGTTCGGCCGCGGCATCGGCAACTCAACCATGAAGTACTCGTATCTGCCCGAAGCGCACAACGACTACATCCTGGCCATCATTGGCGAGGAAGTCGGTTTTGTCGGAACCGTGCTGTTCTTCTTGGTGTTTGCGATGCTGATCTACTCGGCGTTTCGCATTGCCGAGCAGGCGACCGATCGCCGGGGCGCGCTCATGGCGTCTGGCTCCGCGGTCATTCTCGCGGTGCAGTTTTTGATTAACGCGCTGGGCATCCTCAACGTGTTTCCCATGACGGGCAAACCGTTGCCGTTTATTAGCTACGGCGGTTCGTCGATTATTGTGTCGCTTATGCTTGCCGGGTTGATCCTGCGCGTTTCGTACGAGAGCGCCCGCCGCGATGAGTATGACCGTCGCCGTGAGAGCTTTGCCGTTATGGACGAGAGCACCGCCGGCGTAGCCCATGTGCGCGGTGAACGACCTTCGCGTAGCGGCTTTACCGTTCTGGATGGTTCTGCATCCGAGCCGGCAGCTCGTCCACGCTCGCGAACGGCTCCGCAAGGCCGTCCGCAGCGCCCCAGCCCTCGCAACGCGGGCGGCGGATATAATCGAATCGATTTGAACTCGGACCCGTCGGCGCGTCTGCGCACCGACGACCAGGGACCGCGTGTACGAAGGGACTACCATGACCGATAAAATGACCGTTGCTATTGCAGCCGGCGGCACGGCAGGACACATCAACCCCGCGCTCGCCTTGGCCGAAGAGCTGCGTGACCGTGGCCACCACGTTGTGTTCGTGGGCCAGTCGCGCAAGCTCGAGGGTCGTCTGGTCCCCGACGCTGGGTTTGATTTTGTGCCCATTACGGTCACGGGCTTCGATCGCTCCCGCCCTTGGACGGCGCTCACCTCGCTGTGGCGTGTCAACAAGGCCAAGCGTGCGCTCGCCAGTCATTTCTCAAAGGTCGGCAAGCCCGATGCCGCCATTGGTTTTGGTGCCTATGTCGAGGTTCCGCTGCTGGGGTGGTGCAAGGGCGCGGGTGTTCCGTATCTGCTGCATGAGCAGAACTCTGTTCCGGGCCTGGCCAACAAGATGATGAACTCCCACGCCGCCCGCGTGTGCATCTCGGTGCCGGCAGCGCGCTCGGTCTTTGAACGCGAAGGTGACCCTGACCACGTGCTCATGACCGGCAACCCCGTACGTCGCTCGGTGATCGAGGGCGATCGCGCTCGCGGCCGCAAGGCACTTGGCGTTCCCGAGGACGCTACGCTGCTGCTCGTCTTTGGCGGTTCACTTGGCGCCCAGCACCTCAACGAGCGCGTGGTCTCGCTCAAAAACGAGCTGCTTTCGCGCAAGAACCTCTATGTGTTGCATTCGACGGGTGCCGACGGCTTTGAGGAGACCGAGAGCGCTTTGGCGCTGACGCCCGAGGAGGCGAAGCGTTACCGCGTCCAGCCTTACATCGACAACATGGGCGATATGCTGGCTGCTGCCGATTTGGTGCTCTCGCGTTCGGGCGCATCGAGCGTGGCCGAGATCGCTGCACTCGCCGTGCCTTCGGTGCTCGTGCCGTACCCGCATGCGACGGCCGACCACCAAACCACCAATGCCCGGTATCTGGTCGACGCTGGGGCCGGTGTGCTCTGCGCCGATGCCGATATCGACGGTTCTGCCTTTGCCGATGAACTGCTGCACCTGGTCGATGACGCGGCGGCGCGCGACGCCATGCGTCAGGCGGCGCGTGGTCTGGCCCAGGATAGGGCCGCCGCTCTTCTGGCGGATGCGGTAGAGGGTTTGCGTTAGTTAGACGGGATATCGTCGGTCGCCCTCGCGCTGATGCGGTAGGTGCGGTACAGTTAACGGGTTACAGGCAGTGTTTACGCAAGGAGTACACGAGCACATGGCTGATTCCCAGACTGCAACCTCCGCGCCCGAGTTTAAGAGCGCCCACTTTATCGGTATCGGCGGCGCCGGCATGAGCGGCATCGCCCTCGTTCTGCACGAGCGCGGTTATGCCGTTACCGGCTCCGACCTTAAGACGTCACGTTATATCCGCCAGCTTACCCGCGCTGGTGTGAAGGTGCATGTGGGCCATGAGGCCGCCACGATCGACGAGGTCAAGCCCGACGTGGTTGTTGTCTCCACCGCTATTCCGGAGTCCAACCCCGAGCTCGTGCGCGCTCGCGAGCTTGGTATTCCCGTGTGGCCCCGTGCCAAGATGCTCTCTGCTTTGGGCCACGGCTACACCACCGTCGCTGTTGCCGGCACGCATGGCAAGACCACCACGTCTTCGATGTGCGCCACCATGCTCGACCGCATGGGTCTGGATCCGAGCTTCCTGATCGGCGGCATCGTCGAGGGCTATGACACGAACGGCAAGAACGGCTCGGGCGACTACTTTGTCGCCGAAGCCGACGAGTCCGACAGCTCCTTCCTGTTCCTGAACCCCAACGTGGTCATTGTGACCAACGTCGAGGCCGACCACCTCGATCACTACTCGGGTATCGAGGAGATCGAGGCAACTTTCGCCAAATTCATGAGCCTGGTGGGCGAGGACGGCACCGTCATCGTCTGCGGTGAGGACCCGCATCTGGTCGAGCTCGCCAAGTCGACCGGTCGACGCGTGCTTTCCTACGGCTTTGCCGAGAGCAACGACATCGTCTGCATGCACCCGGATGTCAAGGGCATCCAGAGTGACTTTATCGTTCGCTTTGAGGACGGCACTGAGCATGCCGTGGAGATCAAGAGCAATCCCGGTCGCCACAACATGCTCAACGCCACGGCGGTGCTCACCGTCGCCCATGTCCTGGGCCTTGACATCGACGCCGCCGCCAAGGCGCTCTCGAGCTTTGAGGGCGTCCGCCGTCGCTTTACCCACGTGGGCGATATCGATGGCATTACCGTGGTCGATGATTACGGCCATCACCCCACCGAGATCAAGGCGACGCTTGCTGCCGCTTCGTCGCTGGGCTACAAGCATGTCGACGTCGTGTTCCAGCCGCACCGTTATTCGCGTCTGCAGGCCCTGTGCGACGACTTTGCCGATGCATTTGCCAATGCCGATAAACTGCTGCTGATTGATGTGTTCTCGGCTGGCGAGATGCCCATTCCGGGTGTTACCTCTAAGATGCTCGCCGATACCGTGCGCGCCAAGCATCCTGGCAAGGAGGTCGTGTACTGCTCCAGTCGTCTTGAGCTCAATCAGGAGCTCGAGCGGATGGTGGGCGAGGGCGACCTGCTGCTCACCATGGGTGCCGGTGACGTTACGACCGTCGGTCCCGAGTTCATTGAGTATCTGACTGCCAAGAAAGACGCTTAAGTCTAATGGGTCTGTTTAACGCCGTCATGGCGCTCTCGGGCATGATCGACACGGATGTGATCGAGGACGAGCGCCTTGCGCGTCATACGAGCTATCGTATCGGCGGCAAGGCCGACCTCTTTGTGACGTGCCATAGCTATCATGCCCTCCGCCGCGCCGTGGCGGTGCTCGATCGTGAGCAGGTGCCGTGGGTCATCATAGGCAAGGGCTCCAATCTGCTGGTTGCCGATGGCGGTTATCGCGGCGCCGTCATTTCGCTCGGACGTGAGTTTCAGCGCACGGTTGTTGCCGATGACGGTTGTACGCTGACGGTCGGTGCGGGCGTGATGTTTGCGCGCCTGGTCAACGATGCCCTGTCGCGTAGCCTCTCGGGCCTTGAGTTTGCCGTTGGCATCCCTGGTTCGGTTGGCGGTGCGATATCTATGAATGCCGGCACACGGACCGAGTGGATTGGCTCGCTGGTTGAGGATGTCGTAACGTTTGACCCGGCATCCGGTATCAAGCATTATGCGGGGTCCGAGATCACTTGGGGCTACCGAGAATGTAGCCTTCCCCGCAATGAGATCATCCTCGAGTGCGTGCTTAAGCTTAAACCGGCGCCCAAGGCCGACATTCGCGAGCGCATGGAACGGTACCTGACGAGGCGCAAGCGTACGCAGCCCATGGGTCGCGCATCCTGCGGGTCGGTCTTTCGTAACCCGCCCGATGCGAGTGTGGGCAAGCTTATCGAGGATTGTGGATTAAAGGGTTTTTCGATTGGCGGCGCAGAAGTTTCGCCCGTTCACGCTAATTTTATCGTTAATAACGGAACCGCCTCGGCCGATGACGTTGCCGCGGTTATCAGACATGTGCACGGAAAGGTGAGGGAGGCGTATGGCATCGAGCTCAGACCGGAAGTTAAATTCCTCGGCTTCTAGAGCATCGAAACCCACCTTCCGCCGCGCCGGAGGGCGTTCCGGCGCGCCTGCCAAACCTCAACGCAATACCGTCGCGCGCTCTAAGTCTGTCGGGCATGCTCGACAGACCAGTCGTCCGGTCGTCGGCTCGCAGCTCGGTAATCGTCCGGCCGCAAAAAAGTCCTTGCGTCCCTCGGTGACGTCAAAGCCTGTTATGGGCGCCAAGCCTGCCCGTCCCATGGCAACTCCTAAGCCCTTGACGGGAACTAATGCGGCTCGTCCGGGTCGCACGCTGGGCGCATCGAAACCGCGCTCGCTGACATCGGTGCCGGCTACTGCCAAGAAGCCTTCGAGTAAAAAAGGTGTCAACCCGTTGTCTTCACTTGGGGCGATGGCAAATAGAACATCAGACGCCGCTTCTGTCGTTGCAGGCAAAGGCAAAATCGTGGGCGGCGTTCTGGCCGCCTTGGCCGTGCTCGTCGTCGTTGCCATCGTGGTGATTAACTCTGGATTGTTTACCGCCACTGATATTCAGATTCAAGGCAGCGAGCATGTGACGAAGCACGATGCTATCCAGCTGATCGATTTGCCCGAGGGAACGTCGCTTTTTAATGTCGATCCCGACCAGATTACCGAGGACCTCAAGCAGAACCCGTGGGTCTCGGGCGTGGATGTCCAGCGTCAGTTCCCACATACGCTCATCATTACGCCGATGGAGCGCAAGGTCATCGCAATTGCCTATATCAGCTCCGATGACCTTGCCTGGGCCATCGGGGATGATGACACCTGGATCGCCCCGCTGTCGACGTCGGTCGAAGTGGACGATCAGGGCAACGTCATCACGACGGGGCAGGGCTCAAATACCCTGACCGGCATTGATGCCGCACTGGCGCTCGCTAAGCACTATGGCGCGGTGTTGTTGACTGATGTCTCGGCGGATGTCGCTCCGGTTTCCGGCCAGGCGGTGAGCTCCAAGGCCGTTAAGGCCGGCCTAGATTATGTGCGTGGTTTTTCGAGCGAGTTCTTGGGACAAGTCAAGGATATTTCCACGCCTTCGGTCGAAGCCATCTCGGCAAACCTCAATAACGGCATTGAGGTGTCGCTGGGCGATTCGAACGATATCGTCAAGAAGGAGCGCGTAGTCACCAAGCTGCTTTCGCAGGTAGAGGGCGTAACGTATATCAATGTGCGCTCTCCGGGTAACTATACATTTAGGAACGCTCCGACCTCGTAGCGCTGGTTGATGCTTTGTTGAGGGGCCATACCACGCCGTTTATCTGGTTTGTTTGGTTTTCACGGTCAATTATTTGACTGATACGTTCATAATGTGCAAACATAATACGGTTTACCTTTGCATTTACTTTCAACCTGAAGGTTAATGTGCGCAGGGGTCGACCCATGCTATGGCTATAACCTTTGTTCGGAGGACCGACATGCACGAGACAGAGATCAACAACTACCTTGCCGTCATTAAGGTGGTCGGCGTCGGCGGCGGCGGTACCAACGCGGTCAATCGAATGATCGAAGAGGGCATCCGCGGCGTCGAGTTTGTTGCCATCAACACCGATGCTCAGGCACTCGCGATCTCTGATGCCGATATCAAGGTGCACATCGGCACCGACCTTACCCGCGGCCTGGGCGCCGGCGCCAACCCCGAGGTTGGCCGCAAGGCTGCCGATGAGTCCCGCGACGACATCGCCGAGGCGCTCGCTGGCGCCGACATGGTGTTCATCACCTGCGGCGAGGGCGGTGGCACCGGTACCGGCGCTGCTCCCATCGTTGCCGATATCGCGATGAACGAGGTCGGTGCGCTGACCGTCGCCGTCGTGACCAAGCCCTTCACCTTCGAGGGCCGCAAGCGCAAGAAGAGCGCCGAGGAGGGCATTAAGACCCTCTCCGATTGCGTCGACACCATGATCGTCATCCCTAACGATAAGCTGCTCGACATCGCCGAGAAGAAGACCACCATGCTCGAGGCCTTCGCGATTGCCGATGGCGTCCTTTCCCAGGGCACCCAGGGCATCACCGACCTCATCACCGTCCCCGGTATCATCAACCTGGACTTCGCCGATGTTAAGACCATCATGAAGCAGGCCGGTACCGCCATGATGGGTATCGGTACCTCTTCTGGGGACACCCGTGCCGTCGACGCTGCCCAGCAGGCCATCTCCAGCCCGCTGCTCGAGAGCTCCATCGATGGTGCCACGCGCGTGCTGCTCTCCATCGCCGGTTCCAAGGACCTGGGCATCCAGGAGATCAGCGACGCCGCCGACGTTGTCGCCAACGCCGTCGACCCCGAGGCCAACATCATCTTCGGTACCGTTGTCGACGAGTCCCTGGGCGATCAGGTGCGTATCACCGTCATCGCTACGGGCTTCTCCGACTCCAACGTCAACCGTCAGGACGAGCTCTTTGCTGCTCAGCAGTCTCAGAGCAAGGCCGCTGCCTCCGCTGAGCCGCAGCGCACCGCTCCTGCCACGAGCCCGGCTCAGGCCGCTCCGACCCGCAACGTCGGTGGCACCGAGCTTCCTAACTTCGGCAACGATCAGTTCGAGCTTCCCGACTTCCTGAAGCGCGGTAGCTTCTAAGTCGTTCTTTGCATTGTTGTGCACAGGGGCGTGTCCGTATGGACGCGCCCTTTTTATTTCGACTTTGTAAACTAGAACCTCCAATCTCTTTACGTTCCCTTTACGATTGCCTCCAGCGCAGCAGGTATCCTTTTAGAGAAGTATGACAGCCGTATAAACGCGGGCTGTAGCGGCGATGCCGCGGTACTTGTGTTATTAGGAGGCTTTAGTATGGCAGCACGTGCGGACAAAGTTTCGCGTGTCGACCATGATGGAGTTACGTTGGTAGAGGGCGCGACATCCGATGTTCGCTTTGCCTTCACCGAGCGCGCCGGTGGCGTTTCCGAAGATGCGTACTCCTCACTCAACTTGGGCTCGCATGTTGGCGATGACCCCTTTGCTGTTCAAGAAAATCGTCGTCGTGCGCTCGAGGCTATGGGTGCCGCCGAGTGCGAGCACAACCTGCTCGTTCCCAATCAGGTCCATGGTGATCATATCGTTGCGGTGACCTCGAACGGTGCCGATGACCTTGAGGACGTCCGCGAGCAGATTGCCGAGGGCTGCGATGCCATCGTCTGTACGGCGCATAACGTACCCGTGCTGCTCTGCTTTGCCGACTGCGTTCCCGTGGTGCTGGTGGCCCCTGGCGGATTTGCCGTGGTGCACTCCGGTTGGAAGGGCACGATTGCACGTATTTCTGCCAAGGCGTGCCAGGCGCTTTGCGATGCTGCCGGCTGCGATGCGAGCGACGTTTCCGCCTATATTGGCCCCCATATCTTGGGTGACGAATATGAGGTATCCCAGGAACTCATGGATCGCTTTGCCGCCGAGTTCTCGTGCATCGATGCGAGCACCTCTCGCATGCTCAATCTTTCCGCTGCCATTTGCGAGGCGCTGGTAGATGTCGGTGTCGACGCGGATAATATCGTGGATACCCAGCTTTCGACCGTGCGTCAGAACGACCGCTTTTATTCCTACCGTAACGAGAACGGCACCTGTGGGCGCCATGCTGCGATCGGCGTGATGCTATGAGAAAGATCGTATCGATCCTGAGCGCCGCTGTGCTTACGCTTACGCTGTGCGCCTGTTCTTCGGGATCTTCTACCTCTTCCATTACCGTCGCCGGCTCCACGACCTGCCTTCCTATCGCCGAGATTGCGGCCGAGGGTTTTAAGGAGGAGACCGGCATCGACGTGCTCGTTTCCGGTTTGGGTTCTTCCGCTGGCATCGAGGCCGTCAGCGCCGGCACGGCCGATATCGCCAGCTCCTCCCGTGGACTCAATGCCGACGAACAGGATCTGGGCCTGACTCCCATCGTCATTGCCCACGACGGTATCGCGGTCATCGTGAACGACGATAACCCGGTCGATAACCTCTCGACCGAGCAGCTCCGCGATATTTACGCCGGCAAGATCACCAACTGGAAAGAAGTCGGTGGCGAGGACCTGAGGATTCAGGTCATCAACCGAGATGAGGCGTCCGGCACGCGTGAGGCCTTTCGCACCATCGTGATGGACGGCACCCCGTTCGATCGCCGCTCGGCCGTTCTTTCGGGCACGGGCCAGGTGCGCGACGTGGTATCTCGTTCGCGCGGTGCCATTGGCTACATTTCGCTGGGCTTCGTCGATAGCCTCAACGCCAAGACCTCGGTCAAGGCCGTCTCGGTCAATCATGTTGAGGCGTCCGAGAAGACGGTCGCGAGCGGCGGCTATCCCATCTCACGCGACCTTTACTTCTTTGTGAAGGGTGCGCCTTCGCAGCAGGCGCAGGATTACATCGACTACGTGACGTCCGAAAAGATGGACAAGCAGATTCGTGAGGCGGGCTTTATCCCCGTCACCAACGACGAGAAGGGGAGTGAGTAGCATGGAAGCACAGGAAAACTCCCAGACTGAGCAGAATGTTCAGACGCCCAAGAAGCGCGAGCTGGCGCTCGTATCGCGCAGTACCTATATCAAGGAGAAGGCGCTGCAGTGGATCTTCTTTGCCTGCGCGTTCTTGGCGGTCGTTACCGTCATCCTGATTTTTGTCTTTACCACGTACTCGGCGCTGCCCGTCTTTACCGACATCGGTCTGGCGGACTTCTTTAGCTTTACGTGGGCGCCCTCTGAGGGCCACTACGGCATCATGTCGCTGCTTGCCGGCTCAGGTCTGGTGACCGTCGGTGCGCTCGCCATGGGCGTGCCGCTAGGTGTGGGTACGGCCGTATACCTGGTCGAGATCGCCGGCAAGCGCGTGCGCAAGCTCATCAGCCCTGCCGTCGACCTGCTGGCCGGCATCCCTTCTATCATCTACGGCTTTTTCGGCATGATCATCATCCGCCCGTTTATCGCACAACTGACCGGTGGTCTTGGTTTTGGTGCGCTGACAGCGTGGTTCGTGCTCGCCATCATGATCGTCCCTACCATCACGACGCTTACCATCGATGCCCTCAATTCCATTCCCATGGGTATTCGCGAGGCATCGTATGCCATGGGTGCTACTAAGTGGCAGACCATCTATAAGGTCGTGCTACCTGCCGCCAAACTGGGTATCGTTGATGCCATCGTGCTGGGTATGGGCCGTGCCATCGGTGAGACCATGGCCGTGCTCATGGTCGTGGGTAACGCTCCGGTTATTCCCGACAGCATTGCGAGCCCCATCTCGACGCTCACGAGCCAGATCGCGCTCGACATGAGCTATTCCTCGGGCCTGCACCGCTCGGCTCTGTTCGGCATGGGCGTGGTCCTGTTTATCATCTCCGCCATGCTGGTGGGCATCGTCCGTCTGATTTCCAAGAAGAAGAGGGGGTAGGCTATGTCCGATTCCGTTGACACGACGGTCGATACGACCTCGTCGCGCGAGCGCATCAAGCGTGCCCTTTCCCACGGTAAGAAGGGCCGTATCAACAAGGACCTGTCAAACAAGATCATGCTCGGCGTGTTCCGCGCCGCGGCCTGCATCACCACGCTTGTGCTGGTCGCTATCATCGCCTACGTGGTTGTTAATGGCTTACCGCATATTTCGCTCGACTTTATCTTCGGTTGGCCCCAGGGTGTCAACGCCGAGGGCGGCATTTGGCCTACGATTGTCTCGACCATCTACGTGACGGCGCTCGCCATGCTCATCTGTACGCCGGTCGCCGTGCTAGCGGCCGTCTATCTGGCCGAGTACGCCAAACAGGGCAAGGTCGTCGAGCTCATCCGTTATGCTGCCGATGCTTTGGCCTCGGTGCCCTCCATCGTTATGGGTCTCTTTGGCTACGCCTTGTTTGTCGAGGCCATGGGCCTGGGCCTTTCGATGGTCTCGGCTGCCCTGGCGCTGGCGCTTCTGATGCTGCCTATCGTCATGCGCACCACCGAGGAGGCTATTCGCGCCGTGCCGCGCTATATCCGTTGGGGCGCATATGGCTTGGGCGCCACTAAGTGGCAGGTCGTTTCCAAGATCGTGCTTCCTTCCGCCTTTGGCCGCATCGCCACCGGCATCGTCCTTGCCATCGGCCGTGCCATCGGCGAGACCGCGGTTGTACTTTACACCATGGGCCAGGCCATCAATCTACCTATTTCGCCGCTCGATTCCGGCCGCCCCATGACGGTCCATCTGTACCTGCTTGCCAACGACGGCATCAACATGAACGCAGCCTACGGCACCGCGCTCTTGCTGATGGTGATCATTTTGGCCTTCAACCTGTTTGCGCGCTTCCTGTCGCGCAAGCGTCGCTAGTTAAGGAGTCCCATGTCCGTTTATCAGTCCGCTCCCACGTTGGAGCAAGCGGCCATTACGGCCAAGGATTTCAACTTTTGGTACGGTGACTTTCATGCGCTGACGGGGCTTGACCTCAACATCGCCAAAAACGCCATCACCTCCTTCATTGGCCCTTCGGGCTGCGGCAAATCGACGTTTCTGCGCTGCATCAACCGCATGAATGACCTGATCGAGGGTACGCGCGTCGAGGGCACCATGACGCTCGACGGCAATGATATCTATGCCGAGGGCGTCGACCCGGTCGATCTCCGTCGCCGCGTGGGCATGATCTTTCAGCAGCCCAATCCGTTTCCCAAATCCATCTACGAGAATGTCGCTTTTGGCCCTCGTCTGCAGGGCGTGACTAGCAAAAGTGACCTCGATGACATCGTGGAAGAATCGCTCAAGCGCGCCAACCTCTGGAAAGAGGTATCCAATCAGCTCAACAAGGATGGTTTGGCGCTCTCGGGCGGTCAGCAGCAGCGTCTGTGCATCGCGCGCGTGCTTGCGGTGCAACCCGATGTCCTCCTGATGGACGAGCCCTGCTCCGCCATCGACCCCACGTCTGTCTCTAAGGTCGAGGATCTGATGGCCGAGCTGGCGCCCGAGATGACGATCATCATCGTCACGCATTCAATGCAGCAGGCAGCTCGTATTAGCGACTACACCGCATTTTTCTTGCAGGAAGTTGCCGGCGAGCCCGCCACGCTCATCGAGTATGGTCAAACCGACGCGATCTTCACCAGTCCGGTGGACTCGCGGACGGAAGACTATATCACCGGCCGCTTTGGCTGATCGGTGCGACTAGTCCCAAGCCGATCGGATCTGGTCCGGTGCGTATTCACTGTGCGGGCGGCATGACCGCACCCAACTGATTGGAGTGAACCATGCGCAAACTGTTTTCCCGTCAGCTCATCGAGGCCCGCCACGAGATGCTGAGCATCTACGAGGCCGTCGATCTGGCCCTCCACGATGCCGTTAAGGCCTATGTGACCGACGACCGCAAGCTCGCCACCAAGACCAAGAAGCGCACGCTTTCGATTGACGCGCGCTGCGCTAACTTGGAGGCCGTGTGCTACAACCTGATCGCCACGCAGTCACCGGTCGCCTCCGACTTCCGCCTGCTTCAGACGATCATCTACGTCGACTTTAACCTGCAGCGCATGACCGATAAGGTCCGTCAGATCTGCCGCGCCACGCGTCATATGATCAAGGCCGACATCTCGCTGCCCAAGGAGCTTGTCGGCACGGTCGAGGCCGAGGCTGAGGCCGTCTACCAGGTGCTGGGCTCTTCGCTTTCCGCGCTCGTCACCAATGATATGTCCATCATCTGCAACTTGGCCGTCGAGGACGAGCCAGTGCACGCCGCCTACGAGAAGTTTTTCCGCACCTTTAACCGTATGGATACGGGCGACTTTATGGACGACGACAGCAACTATGACGACCTGCGCCGCGCCATCATGGTTTCGCGCTACCTCGATCGCATCGCTTCGATTTCCATCGATGCCGCTTGCCGTCTGACCTTCCTGTTGACTGGTCAACGCATGAATGCCGGCGATATCGCCCGCACTGATGAGGATGAGCTCGAGAGCATGCGTGTGCCTTCGGGCGAGGGTGTTATCATGAGGCCCGCCGTCGACGCGCGCTACGTTGCCAAGGTGCCCGTTAACGAGGTCAGCGAGGGTCTTCGCTACCTGCTCGATCATCTTGAGGATGAGGACGATGGCGAGGACGACGAGGAGTAAGTAACCCCGTTCGTCGAAAGATTGTAAATACCTAAGTGAGCGCGGCCTTGCACATGCGGGGCCGCGCTCTTGCGTTAGCATGGGACTACTTGTTTGGCTGTCAGCGGAGGCGATTGGCAATGGATAACTATTTGGACTTGATGCGCGCTCGCCGCGAGCAGATTCTGGAACGTTTTTATGCGGCGCTCGATCGCGCAGGCCGTCCCCACGACGCCGCGCGCCTCATTGCCGTGTCCAAGACCGTTGGTGTCGATGAGACCGTTGCCGCCATCCAGGCGGGGTATCGCCATTTTGCCGAGAACCGCCCGCAGGAGCTGGTTCGCAAGCTCGCGGGTCTGGCGGAGCATCCGGAGCTGCCCGAGGTGCGCTTCGATATGATCGGCAACCTGCAGACCAATAAGATAAATGCGGTGCTGGGCTCAGCCGAGCTGATTCACTCGGTGGGTTCGCTGCATCTGGCGCAGGCGATCTCGAGCCGTGCTGTCCGCAAGATTGAGGCAGGCGAGCTCGCCGGCCCCCAGCGTGTGCTCATTGAGGTCAATGTGAGTGGTGAGGAGTCGAAGGGAGGCTTTTCGCCCGATGAGATTCGCGCCGCCGCGGGTGAGCTTGCGGAGCTTGAGGGAATTTGCGTGCAGGGGCTTATGACTATGGCGCCCCGGGGGAATAAGGATGTGGCACGCCGCACCTTTGCGGGGCTTCGTGAGCTGAGGGATGAGCTGGAGGCGGCGCATCCCGATTTGAACCTGCCTGAGCTTTCCTGCGGTATGAGCGAGGACTTTGAGTCTGCCCTTGAGGAGGGCTCTACGCTCATTCGCCTGGGCAGGGTAGTATTTAGCCCGGAGTTTGCAGTAAAATAAGGCTCTGAAGTGCGCACTGATTATCGGGGCGCCTGCACTAAACCGCGAGAGGACACAACCATGGGCTTCCTTGACGAGATTAAAAATAAGATGCACCTGGGCGGCCAGCAGGGTTACGACCAGGGTTATGGCCAGGACGACGACTACGGCTACGATGACGGCTACGACGATGGCTATCAGAACAACGGCTACAGTGGTGCTTCGGGCGAGGGCTTCTACACCCAAGACGAGCCGAGCAACGGTCTGCTTGGCCAGACGCGCCGCGGTGAAGCTGAGTCGGTTGCCGTGTATACGCGCTCCGGTCAGCTGGTCGGCGATGACTCCCGCCATGCCACGACGTATAACCCGCCTTCGCGCTCGCAGGACAGTGTTGCGAGCGGTTATCGTCCCGGTGCCTATGACACGCCGTCGAGCTACGCCGAGAATACCCGCGCCCGTGCCGCCGCTGCGCCCGCGCCTGCACCGAGCGATGCCTCGGCCTATGCGAGCAATATCATCAACGCCACGCCGCAGCTGCCGGCCTATGTCCTGCGCCCCGAGAGCTATGACGACGTGGAGACTGTGGTGCGCCGCGTTCGCACCAAGCAGCCTGTCGCACTGATTTTTGTGGGCATACGCACCGAAGTTGCCAAGCGCGTCTTGGACTTCTCTTACGGCTTTGCCTGCGGTCTGGGTGCCACGGTCAAGGAGGTGGGCGACCGCGTGTTCATGGTGCTGCCCGCCGGTTGCGAGGTCAAAGATTCCGATCTCAAGAAGCTTCGTGCCGACGGCTACCTTAAGTAAAGACAAGACGAGGAGATTCCCATCAACATCTACACTATCGTCCAGCTGGTCAACACGCTGTTCAACTTCTATTCCACGCTCATTGTCGTCTACTGCTTTATGACGTGGATTCCCATGAAGCAGGGTGGTTTGCTTCAGGATATTGCCGCGGTGCTTGATAGCGTGTGCGGTCCGTGGCTCAACCTGTTCCGTCGTTTCATCCCGCCGATGGGCGGTATCGATTTTTCGCCGGTCGTTGCGATTATTGCGTTGCAGTTGGTGCAGAGGCTGGTTCTGCAGCTTCTTATAGGTATACTCGTGTAGAACTGTCTTAGTAACTTACGTCGGGCGTGTAGCGCCGAGGCGATGAAAAAGGAGACTTGTTATGGCTATTACCCCTGCAGACATCCAGGCTCAGACTTTCTCTGAGGCCAAGCGTGGCTACGATCCTGCTGAGGTCGACGTCTTCTTGGAGACGCTGTCCTCCGAGGTTGACGCTATGCTCGCTAAGATCGTCGACCTTAAGGGTCGTCTGACTGCTACCGAGCAGCAACTTGCCGATGCGCAGGCTCAGCTTGCCCAGGCTCAGGATGCCACCGCGCAGGCCGTTCCTGCCGCCCCCGTGGCTGCTCCCGCCCCTGACTTCTCCGCTCAGGAGCGCCAGATTTCCGCTGCCCTGATCGCTGCCCAGCAGACCGCTGAGACCATCGTTAACGATGCCAACGAGAACGCTGAGCGTATCCGCAACGAGGCTGACGCCAAGGCCCGCGAGGTTATCCGCCAGGCTCTGACCGAAAAGCAGGCCGAGCTCGAGGAGATCGATCGTCTCAAAGCTTCCCGTGAGGAGTTCAAGGCCGAGTATCTCAAGCTCATCCAGCACTTTATGGACGATGCCCAGAACTCCTTCCCGGCCGATCTGATGGCCTCTACGCCGGTCGGTTCTGCCGCTTCTCCTGCGGTGACTGTTCCCGCCGAGCCGCTGCCCGTCGCTGACCCGGTTGTCCCCGTGGCCGATCCCTTCGCCCCGATCGACAACTTCGCTGCCGACGACCTGGACTAACATTCGGCCTACAATTTAGTGCCTCGAAAGGACCCGCAGCTTGCGGGTCCTTTTTTATGACTGTGCAAGGGCGCGCAACATAAAAAACCGAGCCCTGCACATGGTGGCGCAGAACTCGGCGAACGGGTGAGCGGTCAAGGGTAGGTTTTAAGGCATGTCCCAAAAATCTACTTGAGGAGGAAGTCGGAGAGGGGAATGGTGCGTGCCTCGCGATGCTCGGGATCGGCGATGTGGTCGGCGGGATAGCCACAGACGAGCATGTGATAGGGATAGACGCCCTTGGACAGATTGAACTGCTCCTGTGCCACCTCAGGCTTGAAATGGCACACCCAGCACGTTCCCAGGCCCTGCTCGGTGGCCTCCATCATCATCTGATCACACACGATTGAGGTGTCGATTTCACTAGAATTCATCTGGTCATACGGGCGCACCCAAGCATCACCGGTAACGCTGCAAATAAGGAAGACAAGCGGAGCGCCAAAGATAGACTCATCACGAGCAAACCGAGGCTGACAAGCAGCTGCCTTCTCCAGAAGCTCAGGCGTATCCAACACCATCACACGGGTTGGATGATTATTACAAGCAGAAGGAGCAATACGCCCAGCCTCAACAATGGCATCCACCACAGCCTGCTCCACAGAACGATTCTCAAAAGAACGACAAGAATACCGATCCCGAGCCAGATCCAAATAAGACATACAAGCCCTCCAACAATTAAAAATCAAACAAACCCAAAGTAACCCAAACGGTACCCAAAGCAGCAATCAGCCAAACGCTCATCGAGGGCCAAAGTGTCCGAACGGATACCAAAGGTCCCTTCAGCCAAACCCCCATTGCGCTATAACTATCAGCCAAAGTTCCCAATGGTGGTACGTAAGGGAGCGGGCCCGGCCACTAATAACCTTTTGAACGACTCTGCTTGCAGCCGGAGTGAAAAAGGTTATTAGTGGCCGGGCCCGCGACCGCCGGGGCACGTACCCCCAATTAACTGTTCTTCATGACAATCGAATCCACAACATCGGCCACATTCTCACAGCAGTCAGCGCAGTACTCCAGGAAGGCGTACACGTCACGCCAGGCGATGACCTCGAGCGGGTCCTTGCCGTTAACGTGCAGGTTGCGCATGGCGTTGATATAGAGCTCGTCGGCTTCGGACTCGATGGTGTTGATCTGGATGACGAGTTCGCGCAGGGTCTTGGACTTGCGGTAGTTGGGCAGCTCGACCATCAGGTCTTTCATGGCGCGGCAGGCGTCGGTCACCTTGTGGGCGATGACGATGGCGTCGGGATGGATGCTCTGGATGTTGGTGAAGTAGACGCGCTGCACGACGCCCTCGATGCGGTCGAGTACGGTGTCGAGTGAGCAGCTCATCAGGTCCAGGTCCTCGCGCTCAAGCGGGGTGATAAAGGCCGTGAGCAGGGCGTCTTCAAGCTCATGGTGCTTCTTGTCGGCCGCATGCTCGATTGAGTGCATCTTGTCGAGCATATCGTGAATCTTCGCGGGATCGAAGTTCTCGAAAATCTTGGTGAGCAGCTCGGCAGCCTGTACGGCTAGGTCGGCGCAGGCAACGTAGTTGTCAAAGTAGAACGAATCGGGTTTCTTTGCCATGAGTGGGTCCTTTCGAGGCGAAGACGGGTGGGCGAAGTATTACGGTCCGGATGGACGCTCGGTTTGACTAGATGAACATCATGAACAGCTTGGCCATGACAAAGCTGATGAGTCCGCAGGCGGGGAAGGTGAAGAACCAGGTGAACATCATGTCCTTGACCACGCCGAAGTTGATGGCCGAAAGGCGCTTGACGGCGCCGACGCCCATGATGGCGCAGGTCTTGATGTGGGTGGAGGACACCGGGATACCGGTAAGGGTGGCAAGCAGCAGATTCGCGGCGCCTGCGAGGTCGGCGGAGAAGCCCTGGTACTTTTCGAGCTTGACCATGCTCTGGCCGACGGACTTGATGATGCGCTCGCCGCCCACGCTGGTGCCGATACCCATGGTGGCCGAGCACAGCAGCATAATCCAGATGGGGATGCCTGCATCGCCGACGCTCGTTTGGCCGCTGGCAAAGGCCACACCTAAAAAGAGCACGCCGATGAACTTCTGTCCATCCTGCGCGCCGTGCATAAAGCTCATGGCCGCGGCACTCGCGATCTGAGCGTATTTAAAGAAGACATTGGCACGTCGCCTATTGGCGGCAGCAAACAGAATCGAGACGAGTTTGCACAGGATCCAGCCCATGACAAAGCCCAGGCCGATGGAGAGCGCCAGGCCGTAGATGACCTTCATCCACTCGTGGACGTTGACGCTGTTCGCGCCGCCGAGGGCGATGGCGGCACCGGTCAGGCCGGCGATAAGGCTGTGGCTTTGCGAGGTGGGGATGCCAAAACGCGACGCTGTGGCGCCGTAGACGACGATGGAAAACAGCGCCGCGCACAGGCAGGCGAGCGCCATGGTGCTGTTTCCGCCAAAGTCGACGATATGTGAAATGGTATTGGCGACGCTCGCGTTAAAGTGCGTCATGATGAGCACGCCGAGGAAGTTGAATGCGGCGCTCATGAGAATGGCGGCGCGGGCGGGCATGCAACGCGTAGTGACGCAGGTCGCGATGGCGTTGGGCGCGTCGGTCCATCCATTGACGAAGATGGCGCCCAACGCGAGGATCACGGTGACGGCAAGGACTGGGTTCGACACAATTTGGCCGAGGAAGGTTGAGAACGTTACGTCCATATATGGGCTTTCTCGAAGTTTGCAGGCACGTTACAAAAACATGATAAATCGTATCACCTCCTGCGGGTTTCTTTACCGAGTTCTGATGGGAGAAGTGAACTTTTTGGCACTAAAATTGAATATTAGCCCTGTTGACCGCGGGTGTTCTTTTTGCTAACACGCCATGCGGACACGTGCGATTGCTACGACACTCCAAAACCACAGTCTGTTCGCTTTACAACATGCAAACATGCGTTCGATAATAGGGGGCATGGAATATCGACAGACAGACGGCAAAACTCGGCGCGTGCACAAGCAGTATGTGGACGTCGTGGCTCGCATCCTCGCGGGCGGACAGGTCGTGCCGGTCACCGTCTGCTGGGTCGACGGCCGTTGTTTTACGATCGACGAAATTATCTCGACCACTGGGTTTGGCCTGATGGTCCACGGCATCCGTACGGCAACATATAAGGTGCGTTTTGGCGGGCACGCGACCGAGTTGTATCTGGAGGACCAGACGCGCGAGCGGGCGGACGGCTCGCAGGCGCACGTGATGCGTTGGTGGGTCTGGGCCTTTGATCGTACGCTTGAGGGCGAGCGCCGTAGGTAAGGACGTGCGGCATTCGGGTACAATGGCAGGAATCTTGTCACCTACGGCGCTGTCGTGCGCTTTTTGAAAGGACGAAGTATGAACGATATCCAGGGCTATCAGAACGGCCCCATCGAGACCGGCGCAAGTCGCGCCAAGGAGATGTCGCCGCGCGCGTACAATCTCGCCATGTCTGCTCTCATTTTCTTGGGCTTTTGCGCCATGGGCGCCGGTGCTTACTTTACGAGCACCATGGCGTTTGCCCGCATGATGATGAGCGGCGCCGCTTTGCCGCTGGTCTTTGGCTCGTTTATCCTGACTATTGTCGGCATCGTCATGATGTCTGCTGCTGCCAGCAAACAGTCCGTGGGCCTGTCGCTCGCGGGTTACGTGATCTTTGCGAGCACCTTTGGCCTGACCGCGTCGTTTGGCCTTGCCAACTATGACCTGCCCACCATCAACACCGCTTTTATCGCCACCGCTGCAATCACCTTTGTCTTTGGCGCCTTGGGCGTGACGTTCCCCAAGTTTTTCCAACGCGTATATGGCATCGGCTTTGGCATCCTGCTTGCCACGATTCTGGTCGAGATCGTGCTGATGTTCATGGGCGTTTCGCAGTCCATCACCGACCTGATCGTGATCGTGGTGTTCGCCGGGTTTATTGGCTACGACACCTATGTTGCCACGACGGTGCCGCCCACGCTGCCCAACGCCGTGCTCATGGCGTCCAACCTGTTCGTGGACATTATCAACGTGTTCCTGCGCATCCTGAACATTCTCGGCCGTCGCGACTAGCGCGGCGTTGCGACGCTTCCTGCCGGACACGGTAAAACGATACGAAAGGCGGTCCTTCGGGGCCGTCTTTTTTGTGCGTGGCGGGGTATCATGGATGGGAAAAAGCCGATAGCGGCAGCGACAGGAAAGGTGGCCACGTATGGCAGATGTCGACAACAGGAACCGTAACCGCAGGTCTAACCGAGCGGGTCAGCCCAATCCCAAGCGCGAGGCGCGTGCCAAGGCCGCCGAGCGCCATGTGGCGGCTGTGTCCGAGGCCTGCGCCAAGGACATCGAGCGTTCGCTTGCCGGCGTGCGCGAGTTCGATGGTATGCCTGCCGGTTTTGTCGCGGCGATGAAGGCCAAGGCCCAGAAGGCGGCGGTTGCTGAGGAGCAGGCTGCGGAGGTTGTGGAGGCTGACGCTGCCGAGGTAAAGGCTGCCGAGGTGGAGACTGCGGTCGAGTCCGAGGTGGCACCCGAGTTCATCGAGTCGGCCGACGAGGCTGAGTCCGCGCCCGCGGAGGAGGCTGCTCCGGTCCTGCCCCAGGTCACTGTGCTTGATGCCTCCGCCGCGCAGGCAATCCTCGATAACGGCCGCGGCTATGCGCAGTTCTGCGATATGGCCGTGCTTGCCTTTGCCTCGTTCACCAACCCTGGCGGTGGCTACATCCAGGGCTATCTGGGACAGGAGGCGACGCTCTGTGCTGATTCGTATCTGTACAACGTCCTCGATAAGCAGCGCAAGTGGTACGGCGAGAACCGTCGCCGCAACATCAACTGCGAGCTGTACCGCAATCGTGCGCTGGTGGTGCCCGCCGTGCGCTTCGACCGCAACCACGTGCACGCATACGCCGATGTGATTGTTGCCGCCGCGCCCAACGTCAAGCGTGCCCGCCAGGAGTACCGCGTGAGCGACGACGCCCTGTTGGATGCCCTGCGCGACCGTATCCGCTTTGTCCTTGCCATCTGCGATGAGCTGGGTCGCGAGAAGCTCGTGCTGGGCGCTTGGGGCTGCGACAACAACGGCTTTGACGCCGAGGCCGTGGCAGAGCTCTTCCGCGAGGAGCTCGCATCGGGCGACTTTAAGGTCAAGCAGGTGTTCTTTGCCGTGCCTTCTACGCGCTGGGATGAGGATTTTGCCAAGTTCGAGCACGTTCTGGCAAACTTCCCCGAGCGCAACGAGGAGTCCTATGCCCAGGTTGCCGCACGCGCTGCGGCCGCCCGTGCCGCCGAGCAGGCCCAGGCTGCCGCCGAGGACGACGAGGACGATGACGATTGGCGCAAGTACCTGTAATCGGTACGTGCCGACAGATAGGTCGAGCCGGCGGGAGGGCTGCTCCCGTCGGCTTTTTACTAAAGGAAGGGCTTACGATGAAAAACGTTCTGTGCTTTGGTGACAGCAATACCTATGGCTATGATCCGGCTGGTATGCGCGATGGCACCGCGGTGCGCTATGCGCAGGATGTGCGCTGGTGCGGCGTGGCGCAGCGTGACCTGGGCGAGGGCTGGCATGTGATTGAGGAGGGGCTTAACGGCCGCACGACGGTGCGCGACGATATGTGCCATCTGGACACTAACCTCAACGGCATTCGCGCGCTTCCGATGCTGCTCGAGGCCCATAAGCCGCTGGACGCCATTGTGATCATGCTGGGCACCAACGACTGTAAGACGGTCTTTAACGTGACAGCTTCCGATATCGCCCGTGGCGCCATGGCACTGATTCGCGCCGTCCGCGCGTTTCCGTGGACCGACGCTGCGCCTTGTCCGCACATTCTGCTGATGGCTCCTATCAAGATCAAGCCGCAGATCGCCGATGTGTATATGACCGACTTTGACGAGCATTCCGTTGAGGCATCTGAACATTTTGGCGAGTACTATGCGCACGTGGCCGAGCAGTTTGGCTGCGACTTTTTGAATGCCGCCGAGTTTGCCGAGCCGGGCGATATCGACTATCTGCATATGATGCCCGAAAGCCATGAGAGCCTGGGCCACGCCGTGGCAACCAAGCTCCAGGACATGCTCGGTGAGTAGCGCGACCCCAAGCCACCACAAAGGTACCTTTGCGGTGGCTTGATTCGTCTGTTTGTCTTGATCTGTAACAGTTGTAAGGCCGAAAACGGGCTAGATGTTACAGATTGAGATTATTTAGGTCGATATCGGTCGTTTGTCTCGATCTGTAACATCTAGGGTCGATTTTGCCGAGTTACTGTTACAGATCGAGATTGTCTTCTCAGCGGAATTTGAATATCTCGATCTGTAACAGGTGGGCCGAAAAATGGGCTCTAACTGTTACAGATCGAGATGTTTGTGGGAGCCGCCGCAAAGATGTCTGTCGCCTTTGCGGCGGTTTTGGGCTGCGAATCTTAATACTGCCACATGTGGTTGACGGGGCCGGAACCTTTGCCCATGTCAAAGCCGGCGGCGAGAGCGCCGGTTAGGTAGGCCTTGCCGGCGTTGATGGCGTCGGTAAGTTCCATGCCCTGTGCCAATGCGCAGGCGATGGCGGACGAGAGCGTGCAGCCAGTGCCGTGCGTGTTGCCGGTCTCGATGCGCTTGTGGCGGAACCACGTGGTGAGTGGATCGCCCAGGTGGTTGCCCTCGTCATCGAGCGGCGCGGGCTCTGCTAGCACATCGTTTGCCTCGTTGACAAAATGCCCGCCCTTAACGAGAGACGCGCAGCCATAGCGGCGGGTGAGAAGCATGGCGGCATTTTGCTGCGTGCGCTCGGAATCGACCTCGTAATCGAGCAGCGCCATAGCCTCGGGAATGTTGGGCGTGATGACGGTTGCCAGCGGGAACAGGCGGCGGGTGAGTGCCTCAGAGGCATCCTCGGCAATGAGGCGAGCGCCCGAGGTGGCGACCATGACGGGGTCGACGACCACGTTCGTTGCGTTCCAGGCGCTCAAGCGGTCGGCGATGACTTCGATAATCTCGACAGAAGAAACCATGCCGATCTTGACGGCGCTCGGGCGGATGTCGTCAAAGACAGCGTCGATTTGCGCGGCTACGATATCTGGCGAGATATCCTGCACGGCGGTGACGCCCAGGGTGTTCTGTGCGGTGATGGCTGTAATGGCCGTCTCGGCATACAGACGGTGCGCCGTGATGGTCTTGATGTCGGCCTGAATGCCGGCGCCACCGCTGGAATCGGATCCTGCGATGGATAGAACGGCGGGTACCTTGCTACGATCCATGTTCGCTCCCTTGTCCGGTCGGATTCAAATGGGTCTTTTACCCCGCATTATAAAGATGCCCGGGCCGGCTGTATTCCGAACCCGGGCGGGCGATGCAATCTTTACGCAAATGCAAGCAAATGTTCACACGTCAACAATTGACAGGCACCAGCTCGCCGACAGAAGCGGCCGCGGCGACAGGCTAGTCCTCCATGCCGAGGTCGATCGTGGTGCCCTCGAAGATCTTGTTGACGGTGCGGACGGCGCACATCTTGCCACACATGGTGCAAGTGCCCTCGGTGGCGGCGGGGGACTCCTCGTAGCGCTTCTTGCCCGTAACCGGGTCGAGCGCGCACTTCCACATGGCGTCCCAGTCGAGCTTGCGGCGTGCCTGGCCCATCTTGTCGTCCATGTCGCGGGCGTGGGGCACCTTTTTGGCGATGTCGGCGGCGTGTGCGGCGATCTTGGTGGCCATGAGGCCGTCGAGCACATCCTGGGCGTTGGGCAGGCATAGGTGCTCTGCCGGTGTCACGTAGCACAGGAAGTCGGCACCGGAGCTGGCGGAGATGGCGCCGCCGATGGCAGCGGTGATGTGGTCGTAACCCACGCCGATATCGGTCACCAGCGGCCCGAGCACATAGAACGGAGCATTGTGGCACAGGCGCTTCTGCAGTTTCATGTTGGCGGCGATCTCGTCGAGCGCCATGTGACCCGGGCCCTCGACCATGACCTGGACGCCGGCGGCCCAAGCGCGCTTGCACAGCTTGCCCAGCTCGATCATCTCAGCGGTCTCGGTGGCGTCGTTGGAGTCGTAGAGGCAGCCCGGGCGGCAGGAGTCGCCGAGCGAAATCGTCACGTCGTACTCGTGGCAAATCTCGAGCAACTCGTCGTAGAACTCATAGAACGGGTTCTCGTTATCGGTGACCTCCATCCAGCCAAACAGCAGTGAGCCGCCGCGGCTCACGATGTTCATCAGGCGGCCGGTCTCCTTAAAGGTCTTGGTGACCGACTTGTTGATGCCGCAGTGAATGGTAATAAAGTCCACGCCGTCCTCGGCATGCGCGCGCACGACTTCGAACAGGTCGTCCTTGGTGAGCTTGACCAGCGGCTTTTCCATGTAGCCGATGGCGTCGTACATGGGGACGGTGCCTACCATGAGCGGCGTCTCGTCGATGAGCTGCTGGCGGAACTGGCGCGTCTTGCCCGAGTTGGAGAGGTCCATGATGGCGTCGGCGCCAAAGTCCTCGGCGATCTTAACCTTCTTCCATTCCTCGGCGGCATCGGCCTTGTCGCCCGAGATGCCCAAGTTCACGTTGACCTTGGTGGACAGGCCTTCACCGACGCCAAAGGCGCGCATGCCCTTTTTGATGTGCACAATATTGGCGGGAATGGCGATGCGGCCGTCGGCCACGCGCTCGCGGATGTACTCGGGGTCGCGATGCTCGCGCTCGGCGACTTCCTTCATCTGCGGCGTGATCTGCCCGGCACGGGCGAAGTCGATTTGCGTGACGAGCTTGGGCTCGGTCTGTGTGCTCATTGGCACGGCTCCCTTCGTTGGCATTACCCATATCAGGTTTGCGGGTCAGGGCGGGCGCGCCCAATCTCAGCCTGCCGTCTTGTCCTGCAAGCTCCCCGTTATGTCATGGGCTCAAGTATAGCCTGAATGGGTACGATTGGGCCAACGAGCGTGCCTGTGGGGAGGCGAACATGGAAGACAAGCATCTATATCGAGAGACGCAATGGGATGTATCGGCCGAGGAAAGCCGTGCGCACCATGGCCTTGTCGCGATTGGCTTTGCGGTGCTTGCCGTGTTGGTGATTGCCTTTTGTATTTGGACGTTTGGCGGTCGCGGCGGCGCTGCCTGGGAGTTTGAGGCCGACGATGCCCTGCCGATCATGACGGTGAAGGTCGCTGGCGGTAACACGGTGGCCGCGCCGGGCGACTATTGGTATCCGCGCGACGAGTTTGTGCAGCTGCAGTTGAGCGGCGGGTCTATTCCGGGTGAAGAAATCGAACGCGTGACGTTTGATTCGGCGCTCAAAACACTCATGGTGAAGCTCAAAGATCAGGGCGATGTGCCCACGACCATGGATATCGCTCTGACGGAGTGGCGTTTGGAACCTCCGTCGGGTGTTACGGTATCCGACGTAGAGCACGTTAAGATTACCTACCAAGATGGCTCGACAAGCGAGATTGCAAAGGCCGATGGCTTGGCGGAGTAACGGGGTGTTTGGAAACGGCGGGCCTATTGTGCCTGCGCGTTCATGAAAACCAGGGTGTTTTTGTCTGAAAGCTCGGGGATGTGACGATAGCCGATGTTGAATGCGGTAAGTTCGCTTGCATCCTCGAGCTTGTTTTCTGCCATCCAGCGCACCATGGAGCCGCGTGCCTTTTTGCTGGCGGTCGAGCGCTGGATGGGCTTGCCGTTGCGGACGCCTTCGCCAAAGAGGCATGTGACGACCGCGACATCGGTGGTGAGGCGGGGCAGAACGGCTTTGGCGTATTCCGCGCTGGCGAGGTTGACGATCGTAGCGTTGGAGTCTGCCGGAGCGATAGCCCGTGCGAGCTTGTCGCCCCAAAATGCGTAGAGGTCTCGGGCACCGTCGACGACAAGCTTCGCGCCCATCTCCAGCCGATACGGTTCAACGGCATGGAAGGGGCGTACGCATCCGTAGAGTCCCGAGAGGATCCAGAGATGGTTTTGCAGCCAGTCGAGCTGCGCGGCATCCATGACCTCGGGCGCCATGCTTTGGTATTGGATGCCGTGGTAGGACATGACGGCGGGGGAGAGGTGGCGAGCGATGACGGAGTCGGCGAGGTCGGCTTCGCGCAAGACGGGTGCAAATTCGTGGAGTGTGTCCATGCACGATGCGAGCAACTTGTCGCTCGCGTTCCAAAGAGCCTGCAGACCGCCCGCGCCATCTATGCTCTCGATACTCAGGAGCGCCTGATGGAGTCGGGCCGTTTGATGCGCAAAAGGCGGTATGCCATGAACGCTAAAGGTGTCTTGGGTAACCCGCATCTGTTTGGCGGGCGAAATGATGACCTGTAGCATGGAATCTTCCTCCCGCTAAAAAGTTGCGGTGGAATACGGTCTGTTTTGGCCGTTTATGGGCCAGTTTAGTCTGTATTTCACCGCAACTGATGAAGGGTGGATTAGGCACGCTCGAGGAAGGCTTTGTAGCCGCGGTAGGCCTCGTAGATGTCGGCCTTGTTGGCGACCTCCCACAGGGCGTGCATGGACAGGACGGCAACGCCGGAGTCGATGACGTTCATGCCGTACTTGGCCATGATGTAGGCGATGGTGCCGCCGCCACCAGCGTTGACGCGGCCGAGCTCGCAGGTCTGGAAGTCCACGCCGGCCTCGTCCATGATGTCGCGGACGAGGGCCACGTACTCGGCGTCGGCGTCGTTAGAGCCGCCCTTGCCGCGGCTGCCCGTGTACTTGTTAAAGCACAGGCCGCGACCCATAAAGGCTGCGTTCTTGGTCTCGAACTTGCCGGCATAGCCCGGGTCGAAGCCGGCGGACACGTCGGAGGAGAGCATGCGGCTGCGGGCGAGCGCGCGGCGCAGAGCCAGCGGGCTGTCCTCGCCGGCGAGCATCATGATCTCGGCGACGGTGTTCTCGAAGAAGCGACTCGTCATGCCGGTGGCACCCACGGAACCGATCTCCTCCTTGTCGACGATGAGCGTGATGCTCGTGCGCTCCACGTTGGTGACGTTGATCTGGGCGAGCATGGAGGGGTAGGCACAGACGCGGTCGTCATGGCCATAGCCCAGAATCATGGAGCGGTCGAGGCCCATGTCGCGGGCGGGGCCGGCGGGCACGACCTCGATCTCGGCGGAGAGGAAGTCCTCCTCCTCGACGTCGTACTGCTCCTTGAGGATATCCAGGAACATCTGCTTGACGGGCTCCTTGGGGGCGTCCTTGTCGTCCTCATCGAACTTGACGGGGCGGCCGCCCACGATCACGTCGAGAATCTCGGCATCGACGGCGTCCTTGGCAGGCTTGGACATCTGCTCGCTCGAGAGGTGGATCAGCAGGTCGGAGATGGTAAAGACCGGGTCGTCCGCCTTGTCGCCGATATTGATGTCGACGGTGGTGCCGTCCTTTTTGCAGATGACGCCCACGAGTGCGAGCGGGGAGGCCACCCAGTGGTAGCTCTTGACGCCACCGTAGTAGTGCGTGTCGAGGTAGGCCATGTCGCCGGCCTCGAAGGCGGGGTTCTGCTTAAGGTCTAGGCGCGGCGAGTCCACGTGGGCGCCCAGGATGTTAAAGCCCTGCTCGAGCGGGGCGTTGCCCAGGTTGACGAGCATGAGGTCCTTGCCGTGATTGGCGGCGTACACCTTGTCGCCTGCCTTGAGCTCGCGGCCTTCGGCGATCACGGTCTCCAGGTCGACGTATCCCGCCTCCTCGGCCATCTTGATGCCGGTCTTGACGCACAGGCGCTCGGTCTTGTTCTCGCTCAAAAACTGCTTATAGCCGCGGCAAAGCTCCTCGAGCTCCTCGACTTGCTGTGGCGTGTACTTTTTCCATGCGCAGGGACGCTCCATGACGCAGGCTCCTTTCGGATCGATCGTGCTGGTTGATGTACCGTGAGCCATCGTATCACGCGCGGGCTCACGGTGGCGGGGGAGCTTGATGTGAGGTGGCCGCGGGGCGGGGAGCGTGTAAACTGGAGTGAGCAAACCGTGCCCAGCCCAAAGCGAGGTATTTAATATGTCTGACAAGCGCCGCACTTTTGCCGTTATCGACGGCAACTCGCTCATGCACCGCGCCTTCCACGCCGTGCCGCCCACCATGAACGCGCCGGACGGTCGTCCCACCAACGCGATTTTTGGCTTTTTGAATATGTTCCTCAAGATGATTGATGCCTTTAACCCCGACGGCGTTGTTGTGGCGTTTGACAAGGGCAAGCCGCGTGTGCGCATGGAGATGCTGCCGCAGTACAAGGCTCAGCGCCCGCCCATGGACCCCGATCTGCATGCGCAGTTTCCCATGATTAAGGAGCTGCTCGCCGCGCTCAACGTGCCGATTCTGCAGTCCGAGGGCTGGGAAGGCGATGACATCCTGGGTACTATGGCGCGCCTGGGCGAGCAGGCCGGCTGTGACATGCTGCTGGTGACCGGTGATCGCGACATGTATCAGCTTGTTACCGAGCACGTCAACGTGGTCTCGACCCGTAAGGGCCTGTCCGACGTTGCGATTATGACGCCCGAGAGCGTGGATGACCTGTATCACGGCATTACGCCGGCGCTCGTGCCCGACTTTTATGGTCTGAAGGGCGACACGTCCGACAACATCCCCGGCGTGCCGGGCATCGGTCCCAAAAAGGCGAGTGCGCTTATTGCGCAGTACGGTAGCCTGGACGAGGTCATCGCACATGCCGACGAGGTCAAGGGCAAGATGGGCGAGAACCTGCGTGCACACATCGACGATGCGCTGCTGAGCCGCAAGGTCGCAACCATTCGCACCGATGCGCCCGTCGAGCTCGATTTTGAGGCGACGTCATTCCCGGCGTTTTCTGCCGACGAAGTGTCCGCGGCGCTGGGCACGCTTGGTATCACCGCCATGCAGAACCGTTTCTTGGCGCTGATCGGCGGCGAGGGCGGGGCTGCTGCTGCCTCCAGTGTGTTTGAGATACCTGCGATGGTTCGCGCGGCCGCCGGCGATGCTGACGCGCTTGGTGCCGTTGCGGCTGAGGTCTCCCGCGCGATTGATGCCGGCGAGTGGGTCGCCGCCGTGGTAGACGACGACAAGGAAGAGGGCGCGCTCTTTGGACTGACGCGCACGCTGTGGTTGGCGACGTCCAAGGGCCTGTTCGCGCTCGAGGAAGCCGATGACGGCATGCCTGCCGCTGTCGAGGGCTTCAATTTTGCCCACGGCGTGATCGCTGGTGTGCTCGCGCGCCTGTTTATGGAGGGCCGCGTGGCGAGCCCGGATATGAAGGCGCTGTTGCACGAGCTTTCGCCCATCGATTCTTCTGAGCCCGAGCTCATGGATCCGCTCGCTGCCGATTCCACGCGCATCTTCGATACCGTGGTTGCCGCCTACCTGCTGGATTCCGACCGTTCCGAGTTCGACGAGGCGTATCTGGCCGATACCTATCTGCAGATGGCGCTGCCTGCGGCGCGCGGTGCAGAGGATGCCGGCGAGGACGCTCCGGCTCCTGCCGCCCGCACGGCGGCCTTAACGCTGGCACTGGTCGCACCGCTGCGCGACCGCATGGCCCGCGAGAACGCCGCCAACGTGTTCGACGGCATCGAGATGCCGCTCGTGCCGGTGCTTGCCAAGATGGAGCGCGCGGGCATGCTCGTGGATCCCGACCGCCTGCGTAATCTGTCCGAGGGCCTGGCGACCCAGATTACCGAGGTTGAGCGCAGCATTCGCGACCTGGCGGGTGACGAGACCTTTAATATTGGCAGTCCCATGCAGCTGTCGCATGTGCTCTTTGATGTGATGGGGCTTCCGACCAAGGGTCTCAAGAAGACTAAGCGCGGCTATTATTCGACCAACGCCAAGGTGCTGAGCGACCTTGCGCGTGACCACGAAATCGTGCGTCTGATCTTGGACTGGCGTGAGAAGTCTAAGATCAAGTCCACCTATCTGGACACGCTGGGCCCGCTACGCCGTGGTGACGGTCGCGTACACACTACGTACAACCAGACCATCACGGCAACGGGGCGTCTGTCCTCGAGCGACCCGAACCTGCAGAACATCCCGACGCGCTCGGAGCTGGGTCGTACCGTCAAGACGGCGTTTTCGGCAGGCGAGGGAAGCGTCTTTTTGGCGGTGGACTACTCGCAGATCGAGCTGCGTCTGCTGGCACACCTCTCGGGTGACGAGCACCTGGTGCGCGCCTTTAACGAGGGCGAGGACTTCCATGCCGAGACGGCGGCGCGCGTGTTTGGTGTGCCGGTGTCCGAGGTAACGCCCGACTTGCGCAGTCGCGCCAAGGCCGTGAACTTTGGCATCGTGTATGGCCAGCAGGCCTACGGCCTGTCGCAGTCGCTGCATATCTCGATGGCCGAGGCACGCGACATGATCGACCGCTACTACGAGGCCTACCCGGGCGTGCGCACGTTCCTCGACAACGTGGTGGCACGCGCCAAGCAGACGGGCTACGCCGAGACCATGTACGGCCGCCGCCGCCATATTCCGGAGCTCAAGGCCAAAAACCCGCAACTCCGCGGCTTTGGCGAGCGCACGGCCATGAACCACCCCATGCAGGGAACCGCCGCCGACATCATCAAGATCGCCATGGCCCGCGTAAGTCGTCGCCTGGAAGAAGAAAGCTTTGCCGCCCACATGATCTTGCAGGTGCACGACGAACTGGACTTTGAGTGCCCCACCGATGAAGTCGAGCGCCTGACCACCATGGTCCGCGACGTCATGGAACACGTAGTAGACCTCCGCGTCCCCCTAATCGCCGAAGCCAGCACCGGCATAACCTGGGCCGACGCCAAATAGGGAAGCGCCCATAAGGCGGACTAGCCTACAGCACAAGACCCTATATACTTAAGATTTGGGACAAACACTACTGGTTAATTTGTCCCACAGTAACCAAAACAGAAGGGTGCCCCTCAACAACAAGAGGCACCCTTCATTCAATTAAATTCAGCCAAGTATCTAGGCACTCAAGACACCATCTCGGCGGCAAGCAGGTGAACCTAGGGCCTGGCCGGGCGGCAGGGGTTAACTTTTCGTAGATTCCGCACGCAAAGAAAGCCACTTAATGTGGCTTTCGTCTTGCGCAGGACCTGACCGAGCGAAAAGTTAACCCCTGCCGCCCGGCCAGGCCCGAAGGGATGGCTACCGAGCCGCCAAGATGGCGTCGATGAGCGTCAGTACGCCCCCGTCGTTGTTGCTCGGAATGCGCCATTTGGCATGCGCGTTCATGTGCTCCTCGGCATTGTCCACGATAAAGCTGTGACCGACGCGCTCCAGCATGGGGATGTCGTTGTACGTATCGCCCACGGCGGCGGCGTCGGCGATATCGATGCCCAGGTGTTCGCACAGGTGCGCGACGCCGGCGCCCTTGTCGACGCCCAGGTTCATAAAGTCGATCCACTCGCGCCCGGCGTTGGTGACGTAGAGCTTGTCCGAGAACTCGGGGCTATAGGTCTCGCGGAAAGCGGGCTCGGCGTCGTAGCCGGGGAAGAAGACCGAAATCTTGTTGGACTCGAAATCAATGCCCTCAAAGCTGTCGACGTAGTTGATTGTGTTGTAGTAGACGCTGATCTCGTCGTGGTATTGATGGTCGCGGGCAAGCACGTAGAACTCGTCGAAGCAGCACAGGACGGGGACAGCGCGAGGATCCTCCGAGGCACGGCTCAAGACCTGCTGATACAGCTCCACGTCAATATTGCTCTTATAGATATAGCTGCCGCGATAGATCACGCACGCTCCGTTGTCGGGACAAAAAGCAAGGCGGTTTTTGATGCCCTCGAACATCTCCTCGAGCTTGGGGGCGGGACGTCCGCTGGCGGGGCAGAATACGATGCCGGCGTCGGCGAGCTTGTCCAGGCGCTCATCAAGACCCTGGGGCAGCACACGCTCGTCGGTCAGCAGCGTCTTGTCCATATCGACGGCGAGAATCTTAATGTTGCCGATGTTGGCGTCCGATTCGTAAGTTTGCATAAAAATGCGCCTTTCGTTTCGAGATTGTTTCAGACGTTATAACCATCAACTAGTAGTCGAGCGTATTTTCGCAGGAATGGTGCGTATTTGCACCACGCTTCACAAAGTAATGAAAAAACTTTTCAGAAATTTGAATTTGTCGCTTGTGCTGCGGGCACTTTAGCGTAATATAGCGACCATCGAAAACGGAGACGGAAAAACAACCGCTTACCGAGTAAAAGGTACCGTTTACGATATTTGAATTGCGCCCGGCGATACGTGAAAGGAGAGGCAGATGCAGTTCGTAAAGATCATCACCACTGCAGACAATGCCATCCGACGCCAGCGCGCAATTTCCCGACGACGATAACAATCGTCTCTGTCCGCATGGGGCGAATTGCCTCAACAGAGTCATTTTGAGGTCGTTGGGTTTTAGCACGACATTGCTGCATGTTTCTAGGGCATGTATGTGCTGATTTTTGCTATTTAACCTGATATTGCACGGTATATGACCTTGAAATGACTTGCAACTGACCGATGTTCTAACTAGCTACCAAGGGCGAAAGGAAACAGCCATGAGCAAGGAAAAAGTCGTTCTCGCATATTCCGGTGGTCTTGATACATCCGTATGTGTCAAGTGGCTCCAGGACGAGAAGAATCTCGATGTCGTTTGCGTCTGCGGCAACGTGGGCCAGGAAGAGACCGGACTGGATGCCAAGAAGCAGAAGGCGCTCGACCTGGGCGTTCTCGATTGCCAGGTGCTCGACCTGCGCGATGAGTTCTCCGATGAGTTCCTGACCAAAGCCATCGCCGCAAACTCCATGTACGAGAATAAGTATCCGCTGCTCTCCGCCCTGTCTCGCCCGCTGCTTGCCAAGAAGCTTGTTGAGGTCGCCCACGAGTTTGGCGCGACCTACGTCGCCCACGGCTGCACTGGCAAAGGTAACGATCAGGTCCGTTTTGAGGCCGCCGTCAAGGCCCTCGACCCTGAGCTCAAGGTTATCGCCCCGGTGCGCGAGTGGGATCTGAAGTGCCGTCCCGACGAGGTCGCCTATGCCCACGCCCACAACGTGCCGGTTCCCGAGGGTGCCAACGACAACCCCTACTCCATCGACGACAACCTGTGGGGTCGTGCCATTGAGTGCGGTCACCTGGAGGATCCCTGGAACGAGCCGCTCGACGACGCTTGGGTTATGACCAAGAACCCCGAGGACACGCCGGACACCCCGACCTACACCGAGATCGAGTTTGAGGCCGGCAAGCCCGTCGCCGTCGACGGCAAGAAGATGAAGCTCTCCGAGATCGTTATCGCCCTCAACAAGATCTCCGGCGACAATGGCTTTGGCCGTCTCGATCTGGTCGAGGATCGCCTGGTGGGCCTTAAGAGCCGCGAGTGCTACGAGGTTCCCGGCGCCCTGACGCTCATCACCGCTCACAAGGCGCTCGAGGACATCTGCGTCGAGGGCGACCTGCTCAAGACCAAGATCAAGCTCGAGCAGGATTGGGCCACCGCCGTGTACAACGGCCAGTGGTACAGTCCGCTCAAGAACGCGCTCGATGCCTTTATGGCCGATACCCAGAAGTTCGTGACCGGCACCGTCCGCCTGAAGTTCTTTAAGGGCAACTGCCATGTCGTCGGCCGCAAGAGCCCCTTCAGCCTCTACGACTACGGTCTGGCTACCTACGACCGCGACACCACGTTTGACGAGAAGGCCAGCGCCGGCTTTATCGAGATCGATACGCTGTCGCTCAAGACGTGGGCAAAGGTCCAGGGTCCCAGCTCCGCCGCCGCCCAGGCCTAGCGCCTCCTTCCCTTTGGTATCCGCGCGGCCCATCCGCGTGATACATAACGGGCGCACGGGGTCCCTACCTTTCGTTATGCTTGCTGACACTTCTTAACATCGGTGGCCCCTACGTTCCGCCCGCATATATGACGCCGCGTCTGCGGCTGAGTCCGAGCCCCGCCGGGGTTGTCCGGCGGGGCTCCTTCTATCAATTTGGCGGCTCTGCGCCTATATATATGAGGAGTATCCATTATGTTCAATGCTATCGCGCATGCTTTACTTCCCCTCGCGCCCGAGTTCGATGCTGCAAGGGTCGAGGACGTTCCCATGAGCCTGAAGGCCTGGGTCGATGGCTCGCAGGGCAACATCCGGAGGGAGACGTTGGGCGCCAAGTGCCTGGTGCGTCACTTCTTTGCAAATTAGCTACATGGCCCCGCGCACGGTGGGGAATATGTAAAACTAGCGGTTGAAAAATCGCTTTAGCGACATGGCGCATTGCTTAGGGCGCTTGTTTTGGTATTTGGAGAAAGGGGACGGTTCCATGGCTCTTTGGGGCGGTCGTTTTGAGGCGGGCGTGGCCGAGGTCACGCAGGAGTTTGGCGCGTCGCTGCCGGTCGACAAACATCTCTATAAGCAGGATATCGCCGGCTCTAAGGCGCATGCCAAGATGCTGGCGGCCCAGGGCATCATCAGTGCCGAGGACGAGCAGGCGATTGCCAAGGGCCTGACCGGAATCGAACAGGATATCGATGCCGGCAACTTCACCTTCGATATCAACGATGAGGACATTCATATGTCCGTCGAGAGCGAGTTGACGCGCCGCATCGGCGAGGCCGGTAAGCGCTTGCATACCGGGCGTTCGCGCAACGACCAGGTGGCGACTGATACGCGTCTGGGCGTCAAGGCGCTGGCCAAGGAGCTCATGGAGGCCAATCTTGAGCTGCGCCATGTGCTGGTGGATGCGGCCAAGAAGTACGACAAGGTGATTCTGCCGGGCTACACGCACATGCAGCATGCTCAGCCCGTGCTGCTGTCGCATCATCTGCTGGCGTATTCCTGGATGTTCGCGCGCGACTTTACACGCTTGAAGGCCGCCTTTGATGCCGCCGACAACTGCCCGCTGGGCGCTGCCGCGCTTGCCGGTACGAGCTATCCGCTCGATCGTCAGATGACGGCTGCCGAACTTGGCTTTGCGGGTGTGATTCCCAACTCGCTCGATGCGGTTTCCGACCGTGATTTCCTGCTCGATCTGCATTATGCCGGCTCCGTCATGGCCATGCACCTGTCGCGTCTTTCCGAGGAGATCGTGCTGTGGTCGAGCTCCGAATTTGGCTTTATCACGCTTTCCGACTCGTACTCCACCGGCTCGTCCATCATGCCGCAGAAGAAGAATCCCGACTTTGCCGAGCTTATCCGCGGCAAGAGTGGCCGAGTCTATGGCAACCTGGTGCAGTTGCTCGTGACCATGAAGGGGCTGCCGCTGGCCTATAACAAGGACTTACAGGAGGACAAGGAGGGTGCGCTCGATACCGCTCACACGCTCATGCAGTGCCTGTCGGTTATGGCCGGTATGATTTCGACTTGGACCGTCAACGAGGATGCCATGGCGCGCGAGTGCGGCGTGGGGCACCTTGCCGCCACCGATGTTGCCGATTATCTGGCTAAGCGTGGTCTGCCGTTCCGCGAGGCGCATGCCGTGGTGGGCCATCTGGTCCTGATGTGTGAGAAGCGCGGCTGCAATCTTGAGGACCTGCCGTTTGAGGTATTCCAGGAGGCAAGCCCGCTCTTTGAGCGCGATATTACCGAGGCGCTCGACATCCCGTCGATTGTCGCCGCGCGCACGACCGAGGGCGGCACCGCTCCTGCCGCCGTTACCGTGCAGCTGCAGCGTGCCGAGGCACAGCTCGTGGCCGACGAGGGTGTGTTTGGATCGCTGACCAAGGTCGTCGAGATGGGTCACGGGGCAAAGTAGAGGTTTGGCTGAAGCCGTTTTGGCCATGTATTGATAAATCGGTTTTGCTTTACGGACGTCTGCTGATGTGGGCGTCCGTATTTTGTTGCTATGGGGGAGGGGCTTGTCGAGAACTTCTGTAGGACCTTTGGCCAGGTTGTGAAGGGGGTACGTTCGCGGGCGGCAACCGTCCGTCCGCTCTGTTCGATGCGGTTGACGGGCGGTCGGATGGTACTCTAATTGGGCTTTGAAACAGAAGTGACACATATGGAGCGCTTTAATAAATTGTATCGTTTCAATAGGCAGCTTTTTGTTTAACTGCAGCTAAAACTCTGTTACGATGCAGTCCAGGCGGGTGCCGGAATGGGACTTGGGCACGCGCGAACCTACTTGAAAGGCTACCTTATGGCTATCGAGAAGACCTTCATCATGATTAAGCCCGACGCTGTGCGCGACCGCAAGATCGGCGAGATCGTTGCTCGCATTGAGCGCAGCGGCCTTGTCATCGAGCGCATGGAGATGACCACGCTCGAGCGCGCTACCGTCGAGGAGCACTACGCCCACTTGGCAGACAAGCCCTTCTTTGGCGGTCTCTGTGACTTTATGACGAGCGGCCCGGTCGTCAAGATGGTCGTTTCCGGTCCTTCCGCTGTTGCTAAGATGCGCACCCTCATGGGCGCCACCAATCCGCTTGACGCTGCCCCTGGTACCATCCGCGGCGACTTTGCCGTCGATGTTAACGCCAACGTGATCCACGGCTCCGACTGCCTGGAGAACGCCGAGATCGAGATCAAGCGCTTCTTTGGCTAAACCAGCTTTGACTCCTTAAAGCTGTTAGCGTGTGGTTTGGGCGCCGCGGAACTCCATCCGCGGCGCCCTTTTATTTCAAAATCTATGAAGGGGCCCGCTCGGACATGAGTTCCGAGCGGGCCCCTGCTGTTAGCTTGTGGCGCTGAGTGGTTTAGGCCTCGTCGACGACCTTGAGGCCACGCGTGTGGTCGATCTCGTTGAGGAGGTTGACGCGACGCTCGTGACGACCGCCCTCAAACTCGGCGTCGAGCCACTCGTCGACAATCATTTTGGCGAGCTCGGAGCCCACGACGCGGGCGCCAAAGGCGAGCACGTTGGTGTTGTTGTGCATACGGGAGAGCTTGGCGCTGAAGGGCTCGGAGCACACGACGGCGCGTACGCCCTCGACCTTATTGGCAGCCAGGCTAATCCCGACGCCGGTGCCGCAGATGAGGATGCCCAGGTCGACGTCGCCGTTGGCAACGGCCTTACCCACCTTGTAGCCGGCGATGGGGTAGTCAAAGCTCTCGGAGGTGTCGGTGCCAAAGTTCACGACCTCGCAGCCGCGCTCCTTCAGGTGCTCGGAGATGATGTTCTTGAGCTCGACGGCGGCGTGGTCGTTA
Organism: uncultured Collinsella sp.; assembly: GCA_900552385.1. Taxonomy (GTDB): domain Bacteria; phylum Actinomycetota; class Coriobacteriia; order Coriobacteriales; family Coriobacteriaceae; genus Collinsella. Next base: position 44,737 of record URZI01000004.1, read on the forward strand.
CCGATACCGATCTTCATGGATGGTTCCTCTCTGGTCTGTGCGGCGCAAATGCTAAAGGGGTTTACCGCGTTCGACTGCATGATAGCGCGACTTTTGCGTAAACGCTCGGGCGTTTTTTTGGTCAAACGCTTTAGCATGCAACAAGACTGGCTTCTCATGAATGAATGCTGCCAGTTTGCGCTTGAGGGCCGTCCGCCGGAACCATGGTTGCGGTTTTTGATGCATTGTTATCAAATAAAGGAGCTATTTATTAACTTGAGAGCCAAGCCCGTTATGCAAGCAGGAGATACCTATGCCTACCGATTCCCTTCGTGATGCCGCGTTTTGCGATGTTTTGAACCGCGAGCTTGTCTGTGCACTCGGCTGCACCGAGCCCATTGCCGTTGCCTATGCAGCGGCGTTGGCGAGCCAGACGCTCGGTTGCGAACCCGATCATATGGACGTTGCCTGCTCGGGCAACATCATCAAGAACGTCAAGAGCGTGACCGTGCCCAACTCGGGCGGTATGCACGGTATTGAGGCCGCGGCCGTGCTGGGTGCCGTGGGCGGCGACGCCAAGAGCGCGCTCGAGGTGCTCGAGAGCGTTAACGATGAAGACCGTGCACGCGTGGCCGAGCTCCTCGCCGACGCCGACTACTGCGATGTGTCGCTTGTCGAGGGCGTGCCCAACCTCTACATCAAGGTGACTGCGACGGCCGGGGGCCATACCGCGGTCGTCGAGATTACCGATCACCACACCAACGTCACGTGCCATACGCTCGACGGTATTCCGGTGTGCGGCAAGTCGGCGGGGGAGTGTGCCGCATGCGCCGAGCGCGTGGTGGCCGAGCGGGCGGCGGATAAGGCCGACACGCCCATGTCGATTGAGTCCATCATCGACTTTATCGAGGACGGCGACATTGAGGAAGCCCGCGCTGCCGTTGAGCGTCAGATTGAGCTGAATGGCGCGATCAGTGCCGAGGGCCTCGCGCACGCTTGGGGCGCCGAGGTGGGTCGTACGCTGCTGGGTGCTCGTGCCGATGACGTCGCCTGCCGTGCCCGTGCCCGTGCGGCCGCCGGGTCCGACGCCCGCATGAACGGCTGCGCGCTGCCGGTCGCCATTGTGTGCGGCTCGGGCAATCAGGGCATTACCTGCGCATTGCCCGTCATGGAGTATGCCGAGTACCTGCGTTGCGACCACGAGCGCCTGGTGCGCGCCGTGATGCTGTCCGATCTTATCGCCGTGCATATCAAGAGCTATATTGGCGCGCTCTCGGCGTTTTGCGGTGCTATTTGCGCCGCGTGCGGCGCCGGCGCTGCGATTACCTGGCTGTGCGGTGGCACGCGCGAGCAGATTGGCGCGACGGTCTCGAATACGCTCGGTAACGTGGGCGGCATCGTGTGCGACGGCGCCAAGGCGAGCTGTGCCGCCAAGATCTCGGCTGCCGTCGATGCGGCGATTCTGGGCCACGATATGGCTATGCAAGGTCGCGGCTTCCGCGCCGGCGAGGGCCTGATCCAGGATACCGTTGAGCAGACAATCGCCAGCATGGGCTACGTGGGCCGCGTGGGCATGAAGGACACCGACGTCGAGATCCTCAACATCATGATCGGCAAAACCCAGGTGTGCTAGGACAGTTCGTCGGCTATTTGGTGCTCGTAGAAGGCTTCGATTACGGCGTTGAAGTCGCGGGCGAAGTCTTCCATGGTACCGTGCCAGGTGGCTCGGCTGGGCTTGCCCTGGCCTACATAGGCAGTCTGAATGCCGCAGGCGGGGCTGGGGAAGTCGCGTTTGGGATCGTTGCCCACCATAAGGACCTCGTGTGGCTCGAGCCCCATCACCTGAAGCTGCTCTAGATAGTAGGTGGCATCGGGCTTGCAGCGGGTGGCGTTTCCCATGTGCGTGACGAGCTCAAAGGGAGCGTCGGCCAGGTCGCCCCAACCCATGCGGCACTCGATGGCCCCCTGGGGAAAGCTGGGGTTGGTAAAGAGCGCGCAACGCAGCCCTGCGTCCTGTACGGCCTGGAGCGCGGCGTGTGCGCCCGGCATGGCGTGGGCGTTGATGATATCGTCGTTCTTGTGCGGAAGAACTTCGCGCTCGTAGTAGGTAAACGCCTCGTAGATGATGGGGTCGGACAGGCAGATACCGCACCGGCGCTCAACCTCTTCTTGGTAAAACTCAAGATTGGTGCGATTGTCCGTGCCGCTGCGGCGATTGGCGTTGAGATCGACCAGGATGGTGCCGAGGCGTGCCATCGTGCCACCGCGGCTGCGGCGCCCGATATCCGCGAGCATCGATGAGACATCCTTAAAATAGCGAAGGATGAACGCGTTGAGGTTGATGCTAAGAAGCGTCTCGTCCATATCGAAAACGACTGCTTTGAGCACGCGGGCACCTTTCTCGTAAATTTGATCTAGAGTCGTTGGCTCCGGATACTTTACCCCAAAGCCAAATGCCTGGCTGGTTATCGTCAAGTTGCGGAGACGTGTGTTCATAAGATTACGAAAAAGTCTCCACACGAGTAAAAAATCGCAGTTCACGCTTGAAATCGAACTCATTTCCCCGTAACCTATACGAACGTGATTGCATAAGCGTCACATTAGTATCTGTCGGCTCCCGAGTGTTCCTAAACGTTGTGTGCTTGTCGCACCCTTCTGTAGGTCCTAGCAATCGGGGCCCCGTAGTTCGAAAGGGGTCCACCTTTGAGTGAGATTCAGAACTCGTCCATTTTCTCTCTTGACGATGTCAATGAGGAGGAGATGAACAACCTCATCGACGGTACGATTACCGACTTTGATGAGGGCGATCTCGTTAACGGCACTGTCGTTAAGATCGAGCATGACGAGGTGCTCGTTGACATCGGATTCAAGTCCGAGGGCGTTATCCCGGTCCGCGAGCTGTCCATCCGCAAGGACGCTAACCCTGCAGACATCGTTGCACTCGGTGATCCCATCGAGGCTCTGGTTCTCCAGAAGGAGGACAAGGACGGTCGTCTGGTCCTGTCCAAGAAGCGTGCCGAGTACGAGCGTGCTTGGAACCGCATCGAGGAGAAGTTCAACTCCGGCGAGAACGTCGAGGGCGAGGTTATCGAGGTTGTCAAGGGCGGCCTGATCCTCGACATCGGCCTGCGTGGCTTCCTGCCCGCTTCCCTCGTCGACCTCCGTCGTGTCAAGGACCTCACCTCCTACATGGGCACCCGCATCGAGGCTCGCGTCATCGAGATGGACCGCAACCGCAACAACGTCGTCCTCTCCCGTCGCGTCGTGCTCGAGGAGTCCCGTAAGGCCGAGCGCTCCGAGATCCTGTCCAAGCTCAAGTCTGGCATGCGTCTCCAGGGCACCGTTTCCTCCATCGTCGACTTCGGCGCCTTCGTCGACCTCGGCGGTATCGACGGCCTCATCCACATCTCCGAGCTCTCCTGGAACCACGTCAACCATCCTTCCGAGGTTGTCAAGGTCGGCCAGGAGGTCGAGGTCGAGGTTCTCGACGTCGATCTCAACCGCGAGCGCATCTCCCTGGGTCTCAAGCAGACCACCGAGGATCCGTGGCGCGCACTGGTCAAGAAGTACCCCGTCGGCGCTATCGTCGAGGGCACTGTGACCAAGCTTGTCCCGTTCGGCGCTTTCGTCGACCTGGGCGAGGGCATCGAGGGCCTGGTGCACATCTCCGAGATGGCCAACAAGCACGTCGACCAGCCTTCTCAGGTCACCCACGTGGGCGACAAGGTTCAGGTCAAGGTCATGGAGATCGACCTCGACCGTCGTCGTATCTCCCTGTCCATGAAGTCTGCTGCTGAGACTCTGGGCGTCGAGATCGAGGTTACCCCGCTGCCTTCCGAGAAGAAGGACGAGGAGACCGACGCCGAGTAAATCGGTTTGACAATCACTTGTTTTAAGGGATCCGTCCGCAATGGACGGGTCCCTTTTTGCATTTCCTGCCGAGATGCGCGATGCTGCCCGGGCTGTCCACTGGCTATTAGGTTGTTGGTGCATGAAAAATGCCGACATCCCGCCTCGGGGAGGAGGCGGGAACACACCGAGTAGACGGAGGGGTGCAGAGCGCGGTCGCGTCTCGACTGACGACGTTGCCCATCGACAACCCTATTGTACTGCATGGCGTGGTTCTTGGTTTATCGTGTCGAACGCTTGTGTTGTGCCATTGCCTGTGGTGACGGTGTGCTACACTCTTGCACTGCTGAGTGGGCCAGACGGTCGCGCGATGTGCTGCTTGCAGCACGCGTGAGGAAAGTCCGGGCTCCAGAGGGCGGGATGCCGGCTAACGGCCGGGCGGAGTGATCCGACGGAAAGCGCCGCAGAAAAGAAGACTCCCACCTGCGCCGCAAGGCGTAAAGGGAAAAGCTGAAACGGTGGTGTAAGAGACCACCAGCGTCGTGGCAACACGGCGGCTTGGCAAGCCCCATCCGGAGCAAGCGCGAATAGGAACGCTATGGGCCGGCCCGGTCCGCGTTCGGGTAGCGTGCGTGGAGCTGCACGGTAACGTGCAGACAAGATAAATGACCGTTCACGACAGAACCCGGCTTATCGGCCCACTCAGCACTTTGTTGACGCTGCGAACCCGTCAGCGCGGCAATCTGCCTTTCAAGCCTTCGGGCATGACCATAAGGTCAATGCCCTTGTCTTTCAAGGCACCTTGCTCGCGCTGACGGGTTCTCGCCTTCGACGGCGTCAGCTGGCCGATTTGGCGCTCATTCGTCGGTCGCCGCCATAAGGCGTGCTCCCTCCTCTTTCGGGCCAAGTCGACTCAGCTGACGCCGTCTCGCTGTTTTTGCCTGGTCATCGGCGTTGCCGTTCTATTTACCGGGGTTATCGGTACGGCCTTTGCCGTATTATTGAGGCTGTTTGTTGCTGCGCTTTATTTTGTTGAGGGGCTTTGTTGGACAGCTATTTTACTCTGCAATCGAATATTGAGGCTACGGGCGAGTTCGTTGACCGCAAGAGCCGGTTTATTGCCCAGCTGGTCCATATTGAGTCCGAGGATGAGGCGAATGCCTTTATCGAGATGGTTCGCAAGCGTCATTACGACGCTCGACACAATGTTCCCGCGTGGATTTTAGTCGATGGACGCGAGCGTCAGAGCGATGATGGTGAGCCGAGCCGCACGAGCGGTATGCCGACGCTCGAGGTGTTGCGCGGCGCAGAGCTCAAAAATGTTTGCTGCGTGGTGACGCGCTATTTTGGTGGCACGCTGTTGGGACCTGGTGGCTTGGTGCGCGCCTATACTGCGGCGACGCAGGCGGCGGTGGCAGCTGCTCGGGAGGCCGGGCAGATTGTCGAGATGACGAGTGTCGTGCCTGTTGACGTGCATGTGGCCTATCCGCAGTATGAGCAGGTGCTTCGTTTGGCGCAGGATTCGGGTGCCAAGGTTTCGGATACCGATTACGCGGATGCCGTGACACTTCACCTGGTATTCAAAGCGGGGGAGCAGGAGCAATTTTGCGCCAAGATGCGCGAGCTTATGGCGGGGCGCGAAGAGATCGAGGTCGGCGCTCCCAAATTTGCCGAGTTCTAACGGCGACGGCCGGCGTTCTTTTGGATGGATCCCAAACGCGCCGGCCGTCGTTTTATGTTGCTGCCGTTTACTCGGCGAGCTGCTTTAGCACATCGCAGGCGATCTCGACGGCATCGTCGATGCAGCCGGGGCAGCTGCGGAGCGGACCTTTATCCGATCCGATGCCCTTGAGCGTGCCGCAGACGGTCGTCGTGTTCTTCTCGCCAAATCGCTTGGCAATCTCGCGCGACAGCTTGTAGGTCTGGCCTTTGGTCTTGGGGTTCTCCATGCCGTCGCTCATTACAAAGCCCATGATGGCAACAGCGCCCGAGATGGCGCCGCAGGTCTCGGTCATGCCACCCATGCCGGCGCCAAAGCCCTCGGTGAGGGTAAAGGCGGTCTGGGGGTCGAGCCCGACGGCAGGTGCGAGCGTGCAGGCAACGGCCTGTGCGCAGTTAAAGCCGCGGGCGTGGTATTCGGCAGCCTGAGCCTGGCAGGCGGTGATGTCGAGCTGGGCCGTATCAATTTGCTTCATCGTTGTCTCCTTGGTTACGGTGTACCCGCCTATGGTACCCGTGACGGGGTATGTAATCATCGAGAGCTTCATGGATGCCTCATTTTTATCTATCGAGCAAATGCCCAAGGCTTGAGATAAATACCCCTGATGAATTTATCCCTTAACCTACCTTGGGGATGGGTTGAGAGGGGTGCAGGGTAGCGGTATCGTGAACCGAATAAAACTAAAACCCAGGCAAGGGAGCTAGATATGAGCGAGCAGACTATCGGTACTACATGTGTTCAGGGCGGCTATCACCCGGGAGATGCGGAGCCGCGCCAGGTGCCCATCTACCAGTCCACCACGTGGAAGTACGACACGTCGGAGCACATGGGCAAGCTGTTTGACCTGGAGGAGTCTGGCTACTTCTACAGCCGTCTGCAGAACCCCACGTGCGATTTGGTTGCCGCCAAGATCTGCGAGATGGAGGGCGGCACCGCAGCGATGCTCACGAGCTCGGGCATGGCCGCGAACTTCCTCGCGATCTTTAACATTGCCGGTGCCGGCGATCACGTGGTCGCAAGCTCTGCCATTTACGGCGGTACGTATAACCTGCTCGCCCACACCATGGGCCGCATGGGCGTGACCTGCACGTTCGTCGCCCCCGACTGCACCGATGAGGAGCTGGAGGCAGCCTTTGAGCCCAATACCAAGCTTGTCTTTGGCGAGACGATCGCCAACCCCGCCCTTGCCGTGCTCGATATTGAGCGCTTTGCTAAGGCCGCACATGACCACGGCGTGCCGCTGATGGTCGACAACACCTTCCCGACGCCCGTGATGTGTCGTCCCTTTGAGTGGGGCGCCGACATCGTCACGCACTCCACGACCAAGTACATGGATGGACATGCTGCCTACCTGGGCGGCGTGATCGTCGACCACGGCCAGTTTGACTGGATGGCCCATGCGGACAAGTTTCCGGGTCTCACCACGCCCGATGAGAGCTACCACGGCGTGACCTATGCCGAGAAGTTCGGTCGCGAGGGCGCCTTCATCACCAAGGCAACCGCTCAGCTCATGCGCGACCTCGGCCCCATGCAGAACCCGCAGGCGGCGTTTTTCTTGAACAGCTCGCTCGAGAGCCTGCATGTGCGCATGCCGCGTCATTGCGAGAACGGCCTGGCCGTTGCCAAGTTCCTGCAGAGCCATCCCAAGGTGCGTTTCGTGAGCTATCCGGGCCTGGAGGGCGATAAGTACTATGACATGGCTCAGAAGTACATGCCCAACGGTACGTGCGGCGTTGTGAGCTTTGGCTTTAACGGTGGTCGCGCAGCGGCCGAGACCTTTATGAAGAGCCTCAAGCTCGCCCAGATCGCCACGCACGTGGCCGACGCCCGCACTTGCTGCCTGCATCCTGCTAACGCCACGCATCGCCAGATGAACGATGAGGAGCTCATCGCCTGTGGTATCTCCGCCGACATGGTGCGCCTGTCGTGCGGCCTCGAGGACACGGCAGATCTGATTGCCGACCTTGAGCAAGCACTCGAGCAGTGCTAGGCTAGCGTTCGCACAAGGCGCCGATGCTGGCAGAAAGCTTCGGCGACCTTTAGTTCCGATTCCGTAGGCGGGACCCCAATCGCGACTGTTTACAGGCGATTGGGGCCCCGTTTTTGCGTTGGGCCACTCGAAAGGATAGATATGGAGAAAACCGCAGAGCAGCTGCGCCGCGAGCACATTGCCCTAGAGGGCGACACCCATGGCAAGAACAAGTGGGCGATTCTGTTTACCGTGCTCATCATGACGTTTATGGTGTGTCTGGATTCGACCGTCGTGACCGTGGCGCTGCCCGTGATGCAAAAGGAGCTGGGCGTGGGCCTCGATCGCATCCAGCTGGTAAGTTCGGTGTATCTGCTTGCGACTTGCGTGGCTATGTTGCCGTTTGGCCGTCTGGGCGACGTGCGTGGCAAGGTGAATGTGTTCCAGCTGGGCGTCATCGTCTTTTCGGTCGGTTCGCTGCTGTGCGGCCTTTCGGCCTCGCTCGAGGTTCTTATCCTGGCGCGCATTGTTCAGGGCGTCGGTTGCGCGGCGGCCATGGCTAACAACATGGGCATCATCACCGAGTCGTTTCCGGCGCGCGAACGAGGCCGTGCCATGGGTATTCTCGCGACCTTCGTGGCCCTCGGCATGATGTGTGGCCCCGTGCTCGGCGGCATGCTGGTGGCAAGCTTTCCCTGGGAGAGTATCTTCCTCATCAACCTGCCTATTGGCGTAATCTCGATTATCGTGGGGCTCTACACGCTGCCGCATGTTAAGCCGGAGGCCGGCGAGCGCCCCATGTCCCTGATCGAGGCCGCTCGTCGCTGCTTTGCAAATTCGGCCTTCACCATCAACCTTGCCTGCATGCTCATCGTGTTCGTTGGTATTGGCGCATCTGAGTTTATCCTGCCGTTCTATTTTCAGGACGCCCATGGCTTTGGTTCCGACATTTCCGGATTGCTCTTTTTGGCGCTGCCGATGGTGAATGCCTTTATCGGACCGCTTTCGGGTACGGTTTCGGACCGTGTTGGCTGCGAGGGCCCCACGGCGGTCGGCCTGGGCGTGTACGTGTGCGGTCTCTTTGCGGTAAGCACGCTTGACGAGCACTCTTCTATCCCTGTGATCGTGTGCTGCGTTGCGTTTATGTCGTGTGGCACGTCGATTTTCCAGAGTCCCAACAACTCGCTGTATATGGGCTCAGCTCCGCGCGAAGCGCTCGGCTTTGCGGGCAGCCTGGGCAGCCTGGCGCGCTACGCCGGCATGGCACTCGGCATTACGGCGGCGTCGCATATCCTGTATGGGCAGATGAGCGTGGCGATGGGTGAGGCCGTGACCAGTTTTGTTGCAGGCCGTCCGGATGTATTCCTATTCGGCTTTCGCTCGGTGTTCTACGTACTCATGGCTGTGGCCGCTGTGGGCTTTGCGCTTGCCATGGTGCGTTTGGTGAAGATGCGCGCCCGCCATTAGCGTGTTGGGAGGCTGTCTGCCACGATTCGCGCCGTCCCAAAAAGACTGGTTTGTGGTGCGATGCGGCTTGTGGGGCGGGCGGGGGTCGGTCCGTGGTAGACTATCGAACAACGTTTATTAATCGCGCGGTATCGTTGCCGCGAGAAGGGGTTGCGCCATGCAGGAGCTTGAGGATCGTATTCGCCATGACGGCATCGTAAAGGCCGGTAACGTCCTTAAGGTTGATGCCTTCCTCAACCACCAGTGCGACGTTGAGTTGTTCGACCACATGGGCGCCGAGTGGGCCCGTCTGTTCAAGGATGTCGAGATCAACAAGATCCTGACGATCGAGGCTTCGGGCATTGGCATGGCTTGCATCGCGGCCCAGCATTTTGGCGGCGTGCCGGTTGTCTTTGCCAAGAAGGCGCAGTCCATCAACCTCGACGGCGAGCAGTATGCCACGACCATCTACTCCTTTACCAAGCAGAAGGAGTATCCGGTCATCGTTGGCAAGCGTTTCCTGTCCGAGGGCGACAAGGTCCTGATCATCGACGACTTCTTGGCCAACGGCTGCGCGCTCGAGGGCCTTATCAAAATCTGCGAGGCTGCGGGCGCCGAGGTTGCCGGCATTGGCATCGCCGTTGAGAAGGGCTTCCAGGGCGGTGGCGATAAGCTCCGCGAGCGCGGCTTCCGTGTTGAGAGCCTGGCCCGTATCGCCGATATGGACTGCGATACCGGCGAGATCACCTTCGCCTAAGCGCGCAACACAAGCGATTGGTATGCGATGTGACAAAGGGACTTTCCCTTTGTCACATTTTTTGTATGAGGGGAGGTGTTGATATGGACGAGAACAAGATGGGATGGTGCGAGTATGCACGCTATGCCGAGATGTCGGCCGAGGAGTTGGCGCGCGATTGCGAGGTGCAGGTGTTTCGCGCGACGGGTCCGGGCGGGCAGGGCGTGAACACGACGGACTCGGCGGTGCGCATGAAACATATTCCTTCGGGGATTGTCGTGACGGCGCGTGAGAGCCGCAGCCAGTTTCAGAATCGCGCGAGCTGTCTGCGTAAGCTGCGCGCTGAGCTTGAGCGTCGCGGGCGTCCGCCACGCCGACGCGTAAAGACCAAGGTGCCTCAGCGCTCTCGCCAGCGCAGGCTCAACGACAAACACTTCAACGCCATTAAAAAGGCCAACCGTCGCAAGCCGGGTAGCGACGAATAGCCTCCTCATGAGTTGCGGTGAAATAGGGACTGTTTTGCGGCTTTAGCTGCATAAACAGTCCCTATTTCACCGCAACTTAGGGATGGCTAGTGGGTGGGGCCCAGACGTGGAGGGCTCCGCCGAGGACGTCGACCTCAATGCGCGAGGCGACAACGGGCTCGCCGTCGGCCTGGATGGGGTAGTCGGGCTCCTCAAAAGTGAGCTCGGCATGGCGGCATCGGCGCATGCGAACCGGTGGCAACTTGGTATGGTGGCCGTCCTTGGCCGAAAGGAACATGGGAAGCGCGACCGCACGGGGGACGGGGCCGCAGGCGTAGCAGACGTCGAGCATGCCGTCGCAGGGGTCGGCATCGGGGCAGATGCGATAGCCCGAGCCATACGTGGGGCCCAGCTGAATCGCCATGATGATCGCCCTCACGCGCTCGGCGGGCGCGCCGTCAAAGCTGATTGTCATGGGGTAGTTGCGATAGCGTAGACCAAACTGCTCAAGTCCCGAGAGGGTGTAGAGCGGTGCGCCTGTCAAGCCGGTCTTTTTGCGCAGCTCGGTGGTGCCAAGGCCGATGGCGGCATCGATGCCGACCGAAAGCGTCTGGTCGTAGTACTCAACGGTAGCCTCGCCGCTGCCTCTTGCGGGGTTCCATGAGCGAATCCGCCCGATGTCCTGACGCTGCAGCTCACAGGTGAGCAGCGCGCCAAAATCCTTGCCGGAGAAATCTTCGATGCCGAGCGTCTGGGCAAAATCGTTGCCGGAGCCCACGGGCAGGACGGCAAGCGCTGGTCGAACTGCCTCTTCTTGCGCCATCAAGCCGTTGACGACCTCGTGAATCACGCCGTCGCCGCCAAGGGCGATAACGGTGCGATAGCCCTGGGCCCGTGCGGCCAGCTCCTTGGCATGCCCCATGCGCTCGGTCAGCACCAAGTCAAACTGGGATGCGCGTGCAGTCATGTCCAAAAAGCGCTGCAGGCGCTCGGCAACCTCATGCGCGGCGCCCGACTGGGCGGCTGGGTTGGCGATGATGAGCGTGCGGCCAAAATCAGTTGCGTGCATGGGGCGACTCCCGGCGTATGACGTGACGGTGCGGTCGCGCTCAGGTCGAATTGCCCCCGATTGTGGCTGCACGTCGAATACTTACGTCTACTCTATCAGGTCGTTGTGGCGCTCGATAGCATCCGCTACCGTACCGCCCTCATCCACAATAAGCGAACGGCGCTTGGGCGAGATGATGCGCTGGGCGGGGTACACGCCGCGGTGTCCGGCAGTTAGGTAGCTGATAAAGGCCACGATGACAAAGAACCCGGCTGCCGTGCCGTGGAACAGGTCGATGGCCATCATGCAGGTGGTGATGGGCACGTTGAGGCCGGCACAGAACACGCCGAGCATGCCGAGAGCCGCCAGAAAACTGGGGTCGATTCCGACGAGGCAACCGATCCAGCCGCCGAGCGCCGCACCGATGCCAAACAGGGGCGTGACCTCGCCGCCTTGGAAGCCCGCACCCAGGGTAAGCGCTGTGACGACCAACTTGATGGCTGCGTCTGCCAGGGTGGTGTTGCCGGCAAATCCGGCGCCGGAAAGCCACGTGGAAAGGCCGGCGTAGTCCCAGGCGTCGAGAAGGGCATAGGCGGCCAAAACCACGAGTGCGCCTATGAGTGCGCGAACGAGGTAATTGGTGATAAAGCGACCGTACAGGCTCTTGACGGTTCGAACTGACCAGGCAAAGAGGCGTGCCGTCAGACCGAAGATAATGGCGCTGATAACAACGATGACAACCGTCCGTGGTGTCATGTTGGGAACGCTGGCGATAACATTCGCCTCGTACTCGGTACCCAGGGCGAGTGATGTAAAGTAGCCGGTAAACGAGGCGACCAGGCAGTAGATGCCCGCGGTGTAGTCGATCTTGCCGATAAAGCACATCTCCATGCCAAAGAAAGCTCCGGCAAGGGGCGAACCGAATACGGCGCCAAAGGCCGACGAGATGCCGGCGAGCATGAGGTCGTGGTGGTCATGCTTTTTAAGGTGGGCGAGGCTCGAGATGTTGCTGGCGATGGTGCCGCCAATCTGAACCGCGGCTCCCTCGCGACCGGCCGATCCACCCGTTAGGTGCGTGAGCGTGGAGCAGACGAAGGTGAGGACGGCCATGCGCATATGGATGAGGCGTGTGCCCAGAGCGGAGTCGATGACCAGGTTGTTACCGCGTTTGGCGGCAAGACCGTGGTTTTTGTACACCCATGCGGTGGCAACGCCCACAACGGGAAGCAGTGCGTAAATCCACGCATGGTGCTCGCGATAGTCGGTGGCGATATTCAGCGAGGCCAAAAACGCCCAAGCGGCAACGCCCATGGCGAGCGAGACAATGACGACGAGCGCGAGCAACTTGGCGCTCGCGAGTAGGTTGCGGGCGTTGCGGCGCGTGTCGGCAGCCAGGAGATGCTCGGAGCGGGTAAGTTGATGCCTGCCTGCCGTGATGACGTCGTTCAGGGAGAAAAAGCCGCCGTCGTCGAGCGGCTGGGAATGATCCTGCGTTTCGTTTGCGCTTTCGGTTTTGTCGTTATGAGCCATACGTTCCTCTTTTAGGTTGCAACGCAAGCATTATAAAACGCGGTAAACGCGACGAGCCGGTGGGTTGGTTTCCATTCTGTTTCGCGGCCTGCAACCGACAGGTGTATTTGCGGGTACAGGCCGAGTCGCGGTCGTGCGTCGGGGGATTATACTGAGACAAGCATAAAGAATCGGCGCCCCTGTTGTGCGCCGTGGCATTAAGAGGTGCATATGGCAGAGAAGCTCATTCCGTTGGAGGACGCGCAGTCGATTGTTCTGTCGCACGTTGCTCCGACCGATCTCGTCGAGATTCCCGTGTGGCAGGCCGCGGGTCTTCCCTTGGCCGAGGACGCGGTGGCCGATATCGACATCTCGCCGTTTGCCAACAGCGCCATGGACGGGTATGCCGTGCGCGCAGCCGATCTTGCTGCGGCCGCCGGTGACACTCCGGTGACGCTCTCCGTCGTAGGACACGAGGCCGCGGGCCATGTCTTTGAGGGCACAATCGGCGCGGGCGAGACCGTCCGCATCATGACGGGCGCGCCGGTGCCCGAAGGTGCCGATGCCGTGGTGAAGTACGAGATCGTCGACGTACTCGATGGCGATGGCAACGAGGGCTCGCACGTTCGCTTCTCGGCGCCTGCCAAGGTAGGGGAGAACGTTCGCTCTGCCGCCGAGGAGGCCCATGCCGGCGATGTTGTGATGCATGCCGGCGAGGTCGTGGCTCCGGCGGGCGCCGGCTTGCTGGCAAGCGCCGGATACGCGAGCGTGAAGGTGCACGCTGCCCCACGTGTGGGCATCATCTCGCTGGGCACGGAACTGGTCGCACCGAGTAAGGTACCGGCGCGCGGTCAGATTCGCGATTCCAACTCTTCGGCGCTGATGGCCGAGGCGCTCGATGCCGGCGCCGAGCCCGTGTTCTACGGCATTGCGTCCGATGATGAGCAGGCGATTGCCGAGCTGGTTCATCGTGCCGTGCAGGAGTGCGACTTTGTCATTACGAGCGGTGGCGCCTCTTCGGGCGATTACGACTATGTGACGGCGCTCGTCCGGCGCGAGGGCGTGGTGCTGTTCGATCGCATCTCGATGCGTCCGGGCAAGGCCATCACGTTTGGCTTGCTCGGGGGCAAGCCCTACCTAGGGCTTTCAGGCAATCCGGCCGCGGCGTATGTGGGCTTTGAGATGCTCGCCCGTCCGGCGATTCGCAAGATGCGCGGCTTTGCCGAGGGCGTGCGTCCCGTGCAGCGAGCGGTTCTTACCCACGGTGTGAAAAAGCGCCAGGACCGACGCTTCTTCGATCGCGCCACGGTTTTGCGCGACCCCGAGACCGATGAGCTGCTGGTGACCGAGGCCAAGACGCAGAATTCGGCGCTGCTCGGCACGATGCAGCGTGCCAACTGTCTGCTGCGTATTGACGAAGGGCCGTGTGAGCTCAAGGCAGGCGACGTCGTGGATGTCGTGCGTGTCGACCTGCCCGAGGGAACGGTGTTGTAGGAGGAATGCTATGGAGCTGAAGATTTCGATTGTGACGTGCTCGGATACGCGCGATCTTGCCCAGGACGAGGCTGGAGCTGCACTCGAGGAACTTATCGAGGCGCAGGGCTGGACGGTCGCCTCACATGTGGTCGTGCGCGATGACGTCAGCGAGATTGGTGATGCCATTGTGGAAGCCGCCGATGAGTGCCACGCCAATGTCGTGCTCACCTGCGGCGGCACGGGGCTTTCGATGCGCGATGTGACGCCCGAGGCGACGCGTGCCGTCTGCGACCGCGATGTGCCGGGTATTGCAGAGGCAATTCGTGCGTACTCGATGACCAAGACGCGCCGCGCTATGCTCTCGCGTGCTATTTGCATGCAACGAGGTCATACACTTGTCGTAAACTTTCCCGGTTCCACGAAGGCCGCCCGCGAAAGCTGGGAGGCCATAGCGGACCAGCTGGAGCACGCGGCTCAGATGACAGCGGGCGGCGGACATACCAACTAAGCTATTTACCTGCGGTGGGGCGACCTTATCGGTCGCTCCGCTTTTGTTTTCCGCCGAATCGACGCCGAGGTGTACGGTAACTCGAAACTATATTCTCAGGCGAGAATAATTTCTCACTACCATTATTCGCGCAAAAGTATAATCTGATTGCAGATTAAAGCCCGCGGTGGGGTACCCGGGCACAAGGTCCGAAAGGGTTGAATATGTTCGATATGGTTTCTCGTCGCGGATTCGTCTCGCTTTCTGCTGTCGCCGCTGCCGGCCTTGGTCTTGCTGGCTGCTCGGGCAGCAAGACGTCCGAGCCGGCCGGATCCGATGCCGGTTCTGCTAAGGCATCTTCCAAGAAGGCTGTCGAGCTGCAGGTCTTTGCCGCCAACTCGCTCGAGAAGGCTCTGCCCGAGGTTCAGGAGCTCTACACAGAGCAGACCGGCACCACGTTTGCAGACACGCAGTTTAAGGCCTCCGGCGACCTTGTCGAGCAGATGCGCGCCGGTGCCGCTGTCGACGTGCTCATTACCGCTTCCAAGGGCACCATGGATGACGCTGAGACCGCCGAGTTCGTCGACGTCGATACGCGTGAGGACATGTTCGTCAACGACCTCGTGATCATTCGCGCCGAGGGCTCCGACACCAAGGTCGAGGCCATCGCCGACGTCGCGAATCTGGACGGCAAGATCGCCATTGGCGACGCTAAGACTGTTCCCGCTGGCAAGTATGCCAACCAGGCCCTGGCCTCCGTGGGCCTCTACACCGGCACCGAGGGTGACGACGGCGAGTATGCGCCCGAACTCGCCGACAAGGTGGCCCTGGCCGATAAGGTGGGCACCGCCGCCGCCTATGTCTCTACGGGCGACTGCGTAGCCGGTTTTGTCTACAGCTCCGATATCTTCCGCTACGACGGCATCGAGGAGGCCTTCGTGTGCCCCGAGGATTCGCACAAGCCCATCGTGTATCCGGGTGCCGTTGCCGAGAGCTCCGAGCACGCCGACGAGGCCAAGGCGTTCATCGACTTCTGCCTGACCAACAAGAAAGCCC
Source organism: uncultured Collinsella sp. (assembly GCA_900552385.1). Lineage (GTDB taxonomy): Bacteria > Actinomycetota > Coriobacteriia > Coriobacteriales > Coriobacteriaceae > Collinsella. Next base: position 60,476 of record URZI01000004.1, read on the forward strand.
AGAAGATTTGGGCCAAGTACGGCTTTGAGCTTTCCGCGTAGTGCGGCTTGGCGCGATAATTCCATCGTTTTGTGTTTCACTCCGTCCTTGTATTCGCTTGGAGCTTTTCGTGCTTAATAGATTCCGCATGCTTGTCGCCTGTGCTTTGACCTTCACGCTTTGCTGGGTGCCGGGATTTGCGTTTGCTGGGGACGCTGAGGACGGGACCCAGGTTACTGCGACCGCTCATGGGCTTTCCTATGGGATCGAGGGTTTTGAGCGGTTGGCCAAGGGGACCGCTCGTGCCATGGAGGGCCAGCCTGAGGGCTACCGGTTTCCCGTTGACGAGGACGTGGACCTTGTAGTGGCGCCTGCTGCCGATCGCGTTGTGGTGTGGATATCGCCCAAGGCGATCGAGAAGTATGGATTTGATCCGCAGGACAATGAGTGCGTATCGGGTCTCAAGGCCCTCGTCTGTGAGCTCGACAGCGCAAACTGCATGGGAGGTGCGCAGCTAGGGGACGTGGATCTTCCTTGGTATGTCACGGCGGAAACAACTTTTGATGCCGGCGGGTATACCTATGGCTTTGACGAGCGCGGTGCGGATGGGGACCGCTATGTGGTGATTGCATCAGCCTCGGGTGATGCCAAGGGCGGCGCGCGTTGGCTTGATAGCGCTCAAATGGTAGAAGCATCGTCCGTCGTGTTGCGGGATGAGCAGGGGCCCTTGACCTCTCTGGCCTCCTTTTTGGGCGACATCGACTATCGCCCGCTTTGGGTGTCCATTAAAACGAGCGGCCTTGCCCTGCTGATCTCCTTTGCGCTGGGCCTGTTTGCCGCATGGAAGACCATGGGTACGACGAGTCGCATCAAGGGCCTGCTCGATTCGGTCTTTACGATTCCTATGGTGCTGCCGCCCACGGTCTGCGGCTTTCTGCTCCTTATGCTGTTTGGCCGCTCGACCGGGGTGGGCCAGTGGCTCATCGCGCACGGTATCTCGGTTGTCTTTACCTGGCCGGCGGCGGTGATCTCTGCCGTGGTGGTGTCGTTCCCGCTCGTCTATCGTACGGCACTCGGAGCCTTCGAGAGTCTCGACACGCAGATGCTCGATGCGGCGCGCACGCTGGGCTGGTCCGAGCGTCGCATCTTCACCAAGCTTATGATGCCGCTTGGCTGGCCCTCGATTGCCGCCGGCACGGTGCTCGCCTTTGCCCGCGCGATGGGCGAGTTTGGCTGCACCCTGTTCTTTGCGGGCAACTACGCCGGCATTACGCAGACCATTCCCATCGCCATCTACTTTGAGTGGATGGGCGGCAACACGTCGGTGGCCCTCTTTTGGGTCGTGGTCGTAATTGCGTTCAGCTTCCTGGTCATCCTATTCATCAACATGTACACGGCACATTCGCAAAAGTACCGCGAGCGTGGTCTTTCCCGTGCGGAGCGCAAGCAGGCCAAAGAGCTCGCCGGACAGGGCGATTCGCTCGACCCGGCGGGCGGCGATGCCCTGCGTATCGATCGCGAGGCGCTGGCCGAGCTCATGCGCGATGACGCTGTCTCGAAGGGAGGTCGATAGGTCATGTCACTCGTTTTGGATATCAAAAAGCGCTATCCCGGGTTTATGCTCGACATGCAGCTTGAGGCCGGCGAGGAGCGCGTGGCGCTGCTGGGCGCCTCGGGTTGCGGCAAGAGCTGTACACTGCGCTGCATCGCCGGCGTGGAGACGCCCGACGAGGGCAAGATCGTCGTCAACGGTGTGATCTTCTTTGACTCGGCGGCGGGCATCAACCTGTCGCCCCAGGAGCGCAAATGCGCCCTGCTGTTCCAAAACTATCAGCTGTTTCCCAACATGACGGTGGCCGATAACGTATGTGCCGGTGTAAAGGACGCGGGCGATGCCGCGGCGCGTAAAAAACTTGCCGAGCGCTACCTGAGCATTTTCGGTCTAGCCGACTTTGCCGACCGCTATCCCGCACGCCTCTCGGGCGGCCAGCAGCAGCGTGTGGCGCTTGCCCGCATGGTGGCGGCGCATCCGGGCATCTTTATGTTCGACGAGCCCATGAGCGCGCTTGATTCCTATCTTAAGAGCGCACTCGAGCAGAATATGCTCGACCTGTTCGATGTATGCAACCGCACCGTGCTCTACGTGAGCCACGACATCGACGAAGCGTGCCGCCTGTGCCAACGTATCTGCGTAATGCATGACGGGCGCGTCGAGGAGATCGGTTCTGTCGAGGACGTGGTCCGCCGTCCGCAGACGCTGGCGGCACTGCGCCTGACGGGCTGCAAGAACACAAGCCGGGCGCGCAAGATCGGGCCTCAGGAAGTTGAAGCCCTGGATTGGGGTATGACCTTTAACGTGGGTCGCGAGGTTCCCGATAATGTGGCATACCTGGGCATTCGCGCAAGCTACTTCCATGTTGACAACCGTGCCGAGCGGGGCCGCAACAGCTATGATTTGCACGTGGCCCGAGTGAGCGATTCACGTTTTGAACGCCTGGTGCTGCTGGACGTGCCGCGCGTCGATGCGCCCACGCGTCTGCAGTGGAAGGTCAACAAAGTGGGCGTGCCTGTCGACGAGCTGCCGCAAGCAGGCGAGACGCTGTGCATGCATTTTGATGCCAGCAGGATCCATTTGGTTTGTCGATAGCGCCGGGTAATGCCGTCGGGGATATAAGCCTCGACGGCTTCGTCTTGTCGTTCGCCGAATGAGGAATGACAAACCTTTATCAATCAAGATAATTATTTATTAAACGACGGCACACGACGCTGTCGTACGAATGTCAACGGTGTTCGCATGGTCGACGACCGTTGATATAGTTGACCTCAACTTGTAAAGGAGGGTGCGCATATGCCGCAGACGACATACATTCGCCGCGTTGCCGCGCGTGCCCTATATATGGCTCGGAGCCGCATATGAGCAGGTATGTTCACGGCTCCGGGAGAGACGACGCACAGCTAAATAATCGACCACAAAGCAGGCTCCCTAAAATTCCGGGTTTGAGCACGGCTGGGCAATCGCCGTCCGTCGTGCATCGATACCGCTGTTATCCGTTTTTGGTTCGAGAGGGGAACCGTCATGGCTGAAGAATTCGATTTCCATCCGATGTGGGAGAGCCTCGGCATGAATCTTGCCGACCACGACATGCTGCTGGGCGCCGTGGGCCAGATGTACGGCGATATGTTCCTGACGCAGAACAATCGCCCCAAGTCCATGTCCTACCTGGACTTTGTGGCCACCAACATCCATAGCGGCCGCATTAAGGAGATGCTCGACAAGAAGGAGGCCGGCGAGGCCACCAAGATCGTCGGTTCGTTCTGCGTCTACGTGCCCGAGGAGATCGTACTTGCCTGTGACGGCATTCCCGTGGGCCTGTGCTCGGGTGCCGACTGGGCAACCGATAAGGTCGAGGAGCACCTGCCGCGCAACACCTGCCCGCTTATCAAGAGCTTTGCCGGCTTTAAGCTGGGCGAGGTCTGCCCTTACATTGAGTCGAGTGACCTGGTGGTGGGCGAGAACACCTGCGATGGCAAGAAGAAGGCCTACGAGTTCTTTGCCACGCAAAAGAAAATGTACGTCATGGATATTCCCAACGTGCACGACGAGTCGACGCTCGTGACCTGGAAGGCCGAGGTCAAGAAACTCGCCGCCAAGATCGAGGAAGAGTGTGGCGTCACGATCACGCCTGAGCGTCTGAAGGCCGCCATCCACGCCGTCAATGAGAAGCGTCGCGCCCTGCAGCGCCTCGCTGCCACGCGCGCTGCCGACCCGGCGCCCATCAGCGGTCTCGACAGTCTGTTGACCGTTCAGGCCGCCTTTATGGACGACACGCCGCGTCTGACCGGAGCCATTAACGATATGGCGGCCGAGTGTGAGCAGCGTGTCGAGGCCGGCGAGGGTGTGGCGCCCAAGGGGACCAAGCGCATCCTATACACCGGTACGCCCATGGCCGTGCCCAACTGGAAGCTGTTCAACCTCATTGAGAAGGCCGGCGGCGTTGTGGTAGGCGAGGAGTCCTGCACGGGCTCGCGCTACTACAAGGACCTAGTCGACGAGTCCGGCGAGACGGTCGACGAGATGCTCGACGCCATCGCCGAGCGCTACTTTAAGATCAACTGCGCCGTCTTTACGCCCAACGACCAGCGTATGAAGGACATTGTCCAGATGGCCAAGGAGCTTCACGCCGACGGCATCGTGGATGTGGCCCTGCAGTTCTGCACGCTCTACGAGATGGAGTCGTTTGCCGTGGAGAAGGCCGCCGAGGAGGCCGGCATTCCGTTTATGCACATCACGACCGACTACGCCGGTGAGGATGCGGGGCAACTGCAAACCAGGATCGAGGCTTTCTTGGAAACCATTTAGGGCTATCCGTCCCGGCGGCTTCCCCAGGCACCCGATCTTGCCGTTCAAACCGTCGCTTGCTACCAAAGTATGCGGCGCTCCTCTTTCATGGCAACCTCGGGCACCTGGGAAAGCCGTCTCCTTGGTTGGTTAAAAGGTTCGTTAAGGAGTTATATGTCGGAAAATATTGAGCAGCCGTTGCCCTCCACGTTTGAGGAGTTCAACGAGCAACGCAAGGCGGCGTTTATTCGCGTCAAGGATTACAAACAGGCGGGCAATCGCCTGATCGGTTTTCTGTGCAGCTACACGCCGCTCGAGATTATCGATGCCGCGGGGGCTGCGAGCGTGGCGCTGTGCGGTACATCCGACGAGGTGATTCCCGAGGCCGAGAAGGTGCTGCCGGCAAACCTCTGCCCGCTCATCAAGTCGACCTACGGTTTTGCCTACTCGCAAAAGTGCCCGTTTACGTACTTTAGCGACATGATCATCGGCGAGACCACCTGCGACGGCAAGAAGAAGATGTACGAGCTACTCAATGAACTCAAGCGCACGCACATTCTGCATCTTCCGCAGGGTCGCGATCGCGCCTACGAGCGCGAGGGCTGGTACGAGGAGTGCCGCCTGCTCAAGGAGGAGCTCGAGGGCTTCTACGGCATCACGATTACCGACGATGACCTGCGCGCTGCCGTCCGTCGTCGCAACCGCTTGCGTGCGGCCCAGCTCGAGATGTTTGCGCTGCAGGCCAACCAGCCGGCGGCCATGAGCGGCGTCGACCTGATGAGCACTATGTTTGCCGGTACGTTCAGCTTTGATATCGAGGCCTATACGCAGCAGCTGGAGCAAAAGGTTGCCAAGCTGCGCGAGGCCTACGACGCGGGCGAGCGTCCGGTTGCGGCGGATGCCAAGCGCATTCTGATCACCGGTTGCCCGGTGGGCGGCGTGATCAACAAGATCGGTCGCACCATCGAGTCCAACGGCGGCGTGGTCGTGTGCATGGACGACTGCTCGGGCGAGCGCACGGCGGCCATGATGATCGACCCGGAGGCTCCCGACATCTTGCGCACCATCGCCGACCGCTACCTGGATATCAACTGCTCGGTCATGACGCCCAACGATGGTCGTATGGAAAACACGCTGACCATGTGCGAGAAGTACCATGTCGATGGCGTGGTAGAGAGCGTGCTACAGGCCTGCCACACTTTTAACGTGGAGAGTGCGCGCATGCAGGAGGCCGTCGAGGGTGCGGGTATTCCGTATATGAAGATCGAGACCGACTACAGCAACGGCGACATGGGTCAGATCGAGACTCGAATCGCCGCCTTCATCGAAACCCTCTAGCTTTCTCAGGCACCGGATCTTGCCCCTCAAACCGTCGCTTGCGTACCCAAAGTACGCTGCGCTCCTCTTTCGGGGCAATCTCCGGCACCTGAGAAACCTAGAGCTAAGGCGCCTGAACGCGCCGCTACCTTTGATGTTTAGATTGGGAGAGAGCCATGATAGGGATCGGGATCGATATCGGGTCTACAGCGGCTAAGGCTGCTGTGGTCGACGGGGAGGGTTCGGTGGCGTGGACGTGCGTGCAGCCAACCGGGTTTTCCTCGGTCGATGCTTCCGAGCGGCTGCGCGAGGCGCTGGCAGCGGCCGGCTATGACGTGACAGCCGACGACGTGCGCGTGATCGCGACGGGCTACGGTCGTGTCGCCGTGCCCTATGCGCACAAGGTCGTTACCGAGATTACCTGCCACGGCACCGGTGCCGTGCGCCTGTTTGGCGACCACGGCACCGTGATCGACGTGGGCGGTCAGGACACCAAGGTCATTACGATCAAGGACGGTCGCGTGGCCAAGTTCGCCATGAACGACAAGTGCGCTGCCGGTACGGGGCGCTTTTTGGAGATCATGGCCGACCGTCTGGGTATTTCCCAGCAGCAGATGGCCGACCTTGCGCGTTCCGGTGAGCCCACCAAGATCAGCAGCATGTGCACGGTGTTTGCCGAAAGCGAGGTCATCAGCTTGATCAGTCGCGGTGAGCCGCGCGAGAACATTGCGCGCGGCGTGATCGAAAGCGTCGTGTCGCGCGTGGCGACCATGGCCGGGCAGGCGGCGGGCGCTCCGTACTATCTGACCGGCGGTCTGTGCGAGAACGCCTTCGTGGTGGAGCGGTTGACGGCGCTGCTGGGGTCGCCGGTGATCACCTCGCCTCAGGCCCGCTTTGCAGGTGCCATCGGCGCGGCGATTCGCGCACAGGCGCTCAATTAATGCATCCGCCGTAGGCTCGCATTCATGCGTATACTGGGAGAAAATGATTGACCGATGAGAGGAGGTATCGATGGCTGACGATCAGATTAAGCTCACGTCTATGACTGCCGCGAGCGGTTGAGCCGCTAAGTTGGCTCCCGGAGCCCTCGCCCAGGTCCTGGGCGATTTACCCAATGTGCATAACGACAACTTGCTCGTGGGGTTCGATACCTCCGACGATGCGAGCGTCTTCCGCGTAGGGGAGAACCTGGGCCTCGTGCAGTCCATCGACTTCTTCCCGCCGATGGTCGACGACCCGTTTCTGTTTGGCCAGATCGCCGCGACCAACTCGCTGTCGGACATCTACGCCATGGGCGGGCGGCCGAGCCATGCCATGAACCTGCTGTGCATTCCCAGTTGCCTGGGCATCGAGGTCGCAGGTCAGATTCTGGCGGGCGGCGCCGACAAGTGCGTCGAGGCGGGTTGCTCCATCGCGGGTGGCCACACCATCAACGACGACGAGCCCAAGTACGGCCTGTCCGTGAGCGGCTTTGTCGCGCTCGACCGCATGCTCGCCAACAGCGGTGCGCACGTGGGCGATGTTCTACTGCTGACCAAGGCCATCGGCTCGGGCATCATCACTACGGCCATTAAGGGCGAGCTCATCGAGCAGGACGAGGCCGCAGCCATGTTTGACTCGATGCGCACCCTCAACGAGGCGCCGATTCGTCTGTCCGAGGGACTTGAGCTTCACGGCTGCACCGATGTCACGGGCTTTGGCCTGATCGGGCACGCGTGCGAGATGGCCGAGGGCTCGGGCGTGCAGGTTGAGCTTGCGTCGGGAGCAGTGCCGCTCTTTGATCAAGTGCTCGACATGGCGCGTCTGGGCATTATCCCCGCGGGCTCCTACCGCAACCAGGACTTCTTTGGCCCGCGTGTGGCTGCCGACGAGGACCTGGAGTCGGGCATGCTGGATGCGCTGTACGATCCGCAGACGTCTGGTGGCCTACTCATCGCGGCGCCTGCTTCCGATGTGGATGAGCTTGTGCGCCGCCTGGATGCCGAGGGACGCATCGCGGCCGTTGTCGGGCGCGTGTGCAAGGCGGAGCCGGGCGGTACTGCCGTCCGCGTTGTTCGCTAGCCCGCACGTTTATGTAACTGTTTGCCGTTCTCTGGAACGGCTCTTTCGAAAGGAAAAGCTATGTCTACCAAAATTGAAGTCAATGCCATGGGCGATGCCTGCCCGCTGCCCGTCGTCAAGACGCTTAAAGCCCTGAAGCAGCTCGATGGCGAGGGCGTTGTCGTGACCTCGGTCGATAACGAGACCGCCGTCAAGAACATCTCCAAGATGGCGCAGGAGAAAGGCTGCACGGCCTCGGTCGAGAAGGTTTCTGACGCCGAGTGGCACGTGACCGTGGCGACCTCTGGCGCCGTTGCCGTGGCTGATCCCGAGCAGGACGGTGCTGCTTTCTGCGACGCCAGCGCCAGCAAGGGCAAACTCGTCATTTCCGTCTACACCGACTGCATGGGCCGTGGCGACGACGAGCTGGGCCACAAGCTCATGAAGGCGTTTATCTTTGCCGTGACGCAGCAGGAGGAACTGCCCGCGACCATGCTGTTCTATAACGGCGGCGCCAAGCTCACCGTCGAGGGCTCGCCGGTGCTCGACGACCTGAAGGGCCTGGCGGAGCAGGGTGTCGAGATTCTCACCTGCGGCACCTGCCTGGACCACTATGGCATTAAAGACCAGCTCGCGGTGGGCGAGGTCACCAACATGTACGTGATCGTGGAGAAGATGGAGCAGGCCGTGCGCGTCGTGCGCCCGTAGCGTATTGGTTGGAGTTGCCATGAGGGAGAAGCGCCCGGCGCTTGTCATCACGTTTCCTACCACGGCGGCCGCCATGGGGTGCGAGACCCTATGCATCGAGCGCGGCCTTCCCGGGCGCACGATTCCCGTGCCCGGGGAGGTCGCTGCCGGCTGCGGTCTGGCGTGGAAGGCGTTGCCTGCCGATGAGGAGCTGCTGCGCGGCGAACTCGCCGCGGCGGGCGTTCCCACCGAGGGCTTTACGGTGATCGACATGTGGGAGGTCGTGCGATGATCTACCTGGATAACGCGGCGACGACCATGCACAAGCCGCAGACGGTCATCGATGCCGTGGTGCAGGCGATGTGCTCGCTCGGCAATGCCGGACGCGGTGCGACGTCGGGCGCGCTCGACGCGGCGCGTACCATCCACGGCTGTCGCGCCAAGCTTGCGCGCCTGTTGGGCTGCCCGCGGGCTGACCATGTGTGCTTTACGCCCAACTCCACCGCGGCGCTCAACACCGCCATTTGTGGCGTGGTGCGCCCCGGCGACCGCGTGGTCACGACGGTGCTCGAGCACAACTCCGTGCTGCGTCCGCTCAACCGCCTGGCGGCGGAGCGGGGTGTGACCGTTGAGCATGCTGGCTGCGACGCGGACGGCGTTCTCGATTATGACGAGCTCGAGCAGCTGGTCACGCCGGGCACGCGTGCCGTGGTGGTGACGCACGCCTCCAATGTGACCGGCAATGAGGTCGACATTGCGCGCGTGGCCGCCATGGCCCATGCGGCAGGCGCGCTTGCGATCGTCGACGCCTCGCAGTCTGCCGGCACGGCGAAGATTGACATGGATGCCATGGGGCTCGACGTCGTGTGCTTTACCGGCCACAAGGGGCTCATGGGACCCCAAGGCACCGGTGGTCTGGCCGTGGCGGAGGACATTGACGTGGCTCCGTGGGCCATGGGCGGCACGGGCGTGCACAGCTTCGATGCGTTGCAGCCGCTTGAGTGGCCCACGCGCCTTGAGGCGGGTACGCTCAACGGTCACGGCATCGCGGGACTTTCTGCCGGTCTCGACTTTATCGAGGCGCAAGGCGGAGTCGATGCGATCTCGGCACACGAGCGAGCACTGGCGGATCGCTTTCTCGCTGGCGTGCGCGAAATCCCCGGCATTGCGCTCTACGGTGCGTTTGACCAGCCCGTGCGCTCGGCGATCGTCTCACTCAACGTGGGTGATATCGACTCTGCCGAGATCTCGGATGCGCTCATGCAAGGGTGGGGGATTGCGACGCGCCCCGGCGCCCATTGCGCCCCGCTCATGCACCGTGCGCTGGGGACCGAGCGCCAGGGCGTCGTCCGCTTCTCGTTTGGGTATTTCAACACGGACGAGGAAGTCGACACTGCGATTGACGCTTTGCGCGATTTAGCCTGCTAGAGCGTATATACTTGCGGGACGGGTGTTTTTGCCCGTCCCGTTTTTGTTTCGACCCGAAAGGTGTGCCTATGGCCTCATCCGCACCGCGCGGTCTGCGCTCCGACCATGTCGTTACCGTCGGCATCGCCCTGTTCTCGATGCTCTTTGGCGCCGGTAACCTCATCATTCCGCCGTTGCTGGCGCTCCAGGCCGGTACGGCCACACCGCTTGCCATGATCGGCTTTTTGATTGCCGCTATCGGTCTGCCTGTTATGGGATTTATCGCCGTCGCGCTCGCCGGCACGGCCCGCGAGCTGGCTGGGCGCGTGCATCCTAAGTTTGGCGAATTCTTCGTTGCGGCGGTGTATCTGGCCATCGGCCCGTGCCTGGCCATTCCGCGCACAAGCTCTACGGCCTTCGAGATGCTGGTGCCGCTACTGCCCGAGGGCGTTTCGCTCGGCACGGCTCGCCTGGTGTTTGCCATCGGGTTCTTTGTAGTCGCGTTTGTGCTCACGCTGCGCCCCGGCGTCATCACGCGCGTGCTCGGTCGCATAACGGGCCCTGCGCTCATTGCGCTTATCGTGCTCGTTGTCGGCGCCGCCGTGATCTCGCCTCTGGGACCGGCTGCTGCCCCGCAAGCTCCCTATGATGCCGGCGCTGCAGTCCAAGGCTTCTTGACCGGCTACCAGACCATGGACCTGCTTGCGTCGCTCGCCTTCGGCATCATCATCGCCGAGACTATTCACGAGCTGGGCGTGACCGACGACAAGCGCGTCGCTTTTGAAATTTCGCGCTCCGGTGTGATCGCCGGCGTGCTCATGGCCGTCATCTACTGCGGTTTGGCCCTTGCCGGTATGCAGCTCGGCACCGTGATGTCCGACGCCACCAACGGCGCCGCCATTCTCGCCCGCTCGGCCTCCATGCACTTTGGGCTTGCCGGCACGGTCGTGGTCTTCGCCATCTTCTTCCTCGCCTGCATGAACGTGTGCATCGGCCTCATCAGCTGCTGCTCGCGTTACTTCTGCGAAACGTATGTGGTAAAAGGGGGAGCGGAGGCCTCCGAGGAGGCCATGCGCCGTCCCTTTGCGATTCTCGCCTTTGTGTTCGCAGCGTTTTCGTGCGTGCTCTCCAACGTGGGCCTCGACGTGATCCTCATGTTCTCGGTGCCCATGCTCAACGCCTTGTATCCCGTCGCCATCGTGCTGGTCCTCATGGGTTTGGTACACGGCTTTTGCGACGCTCATCCGCAGGTGTGGGTCTGGGTCGGCGGCGTGGTTGCCGTGCAGAGCGTGATCACCTCGGTCCGCGATGCGTTCTTTGCGGGCGCGTGGCTGCCGTTTGATGCGCTACCCCTGGCAGACATCGGTGCCGCGTGGGCGCCGGTTGCCGTGGTGACGTTTGTGATCGGTCTGCTCCACAGCAAGTTTGTCGCACATTCGAGGAGCTAGGGTTTCTGCGCTTGCACAGGCGGGGAGTCTCCCCTATAATTTCCTTCGCTTTGGGACACGCAAGGTTTAGACCTTAGCTGCTCAACACCTTCGGGACGTGGCGCAGTTTGGTAGCGCGCCTGCTTTGGGAGCAGGATGTCGCAGGTTCAAATCCTGTCGTCCCGACCATATCTTGCGGGCGTAGTTCAATGGTAGAACCCCAGCCTTCCAAGCTGATGACGCGGGTTCGATTCCCGTCGCCCGCTCCATAAGATAGTTTTAACGGCTTTGGCTCTATTTGGGGCCAGAGCCGTTTTCATATACATGCCGGAACCCCACATCCCCTCTTAAGTTGCGGTGAAATAGTTCCTGGATTAGCCACAAAAGCTGTTATCCAGGAACTATTTCACCGCAACTTATTGAGGCCGAGCGGGCTGGGTCGATGATGGGTTCTGTAGTCGAGAAGATGAGGGCAGCCGGTCAGGAGTCTGCGTAGGGTTTTGTGGTTGGTATACCGTAGCCGCGCATCATAGAGCCGAACGCTTTGACATCGTAGGTGTCTGAGAGCTTGAAATGAATGACGTTGTGGCCCATGGCACGCAGGTTCGCGTCGCGCATGAGGGCAGCTCGATAGGTTTTTGCCGCAGTATGTTCCGGATCATTTTGGGCATCGTCCTCAAACTTGCCTAGTCCATGCAGCTCAGCCAGCATCCAGGAGCCGTTTGGCATCTGCCAGCCGTAATCTGCCAAATAATAGCCGGCGTTTCCCGGTCGAGTGATTTCAACCTGAAGTTCGGGAGCGGCAACCCCCGCCAGAATCATTGCCGCCCGTGCTTCGGATTCTCCGCCGTTATCCGATCTGCCATCCATGTGTTCAAAAGTCTCAAATGCGCGCGCGATGCCGTGGAGTCCGCGGCAGTTCGCTTGTGCATATGCACGCAATTCTTCACGCTCGACACCGTACTCACGAGCCAACCCGTCGACATAGCCTAGTGCATATCGAAAAGCGCTCGTTCGGGCGATGTCGACCACCGTGCGATATGGATCCGTTAAAGTAAACGGGCCGAGCTGCCATACGTCGCCCGGCCGCCAGCGTCGGTATTCAACGAATTCGTACATATCGCGTCTGGTGGAACGCGGCAGCAGCACTTGCACCTTGTCGAGAAGCGAATATGCAGAACCGATGCCATAGAGCAGTGCCGCCGATGCTCCACAAAACACGGCATCTGGTTCAACGACCGCAATAGCGGATGCCAATTGAAAGATGCGATCTTCGACGCCGAGGTCATTCCAATACGCGGGATCAGCGTAGACATGGTTGTAGAGTCGAATAATCATCTCTTTTTGCATGAGCGCGTAAGCGCAGCGTTCATCCCATTTTTTGTTAGCTACAAACAGGTGCCCGCCATGATGGGCCTCGAATAACCGGAAGAACAGCTCTGCTTGCGGTTTGGAACAGCGTTTATCATGACTCATTTTCGACCCCATGGTCTCGAGGGGGAGTGAATGACACTACGCTATCCCATATTTGGTCCGCCAGACCTTGCCATGAACTGACCAAAAGCTTGACGGGGCAGGTCAGAGTCATGAGTCGGAGCCAAACATATCGGCAAACGGTTGATTAGTGCCCCTCGGCGGCACTAAAAACCACCCTTACAGAAAGTTGCGGTGAAATAGTTCCTGAAAAGCTCGAATAAGCCTAAATCCAAGAACTATTTCACCGCAACTTAGGAGGGGATGGGGTTAGTGGCGGGGGCGGCGGAGCTTGTCGATGGTGGAGTCGGTGCTGCGGCTGCGGGCTTCGGCGGCGCGGTTGCGGGCGTCGGCAGCGGTTTGGCGCTGGCGGCGGTAATCGATCATGCCTTGGATGATGGGCTTGCCAAAGCTCACGACATCATCGTTGTAGATGGCGGTTCGGGCTGCGAGGAGGCAGTCGGTAAAGTCCATATGGGTCTTGCCAAAGAGTTTGACGGCAAGGGCGACAACGGTGGGCTCGTCGACCATGACGTCATCGAGCAGCCTTCTCATGGCCGTAGCAATCTCAACGCGGGGAACCTTATAGACGTCGCGCAGCGTGACCACGACGCGTGTGATGATCTCGGGGTAGAAGCGAGCGGTGCGCGTGGCGATGACCTTGGCGGCGCGCGGTGACAGGACCTCGTCGTCGTTAAGCAGGTAGCGCAGGATGACGGTCTCGTCGATGATGGTGCTACTCATGGATATCTACTTCCTCGGGACCCAAAACCGACTCATCACTTTCTGTGGCTAGGTATTCAATCCAGGCATTGCGCTCCTCGGCGCGGCGATTGGGGTCACCATATGCTTTGAGCGATCCATAGGCGGCGGTGCCGTCCTTTGAGCGCACGGCGACCGGCTGAAAGGGGAGCTTGCGCATCAAAATGCTTTGCGCGACAAATAAGCGGACAGCCTCGGCGAGCGATGTGCCCATGGCATCGTAGAGATGCTCGGCATGCTGCTTGTCTTCCTCGCGAATGCGCACCTGCAGGATGGCTCTTTTTTGAGTCGATGACATCACTGCCCCCCTTAATGAGCGTGCAATATAGTCGATCAAATGCGGCATGTGCCGACATCATAGAATCTTATAACCATTACTTTATTTTACTCAAGTAAATAACCATTAACACGAATACAAGCGTAGTACATCCAAAATGAGAGCGCATAAAAATCTCTGAGGCGTACGCATGTAATACACTCACCTTTATAGCTTCTAGAGAATAATTCCAACCTGCTAAAACCCCTGCAATACACCCGTATTGCAGGGCCTATGCTCAAGTTTGCCCCCTGCAACTGCGTATATTTAACCTGTATATCGTTGGAGAAACTCTACCGAGTGCATGTTTCGCCGCATGCATTCGATTCGTCGATGCCAGGCCACGGGCGGCTTGGGTCAATGTCGACAGGGTCTCTCCGGCAAGGGATTCAGGAGGGAGTGAACAACATGGGTAATAAGCGAGTCGTAGCCGATTCTTCGCGCTGCATTGGGTGTCAAACCTGCATGGCGGCGTGTATCGAGGCGCACGACATCCCCGGTAACATCGCCGCGCCGCGCCTGCGCGTGACGCGTACGTACGAGATCTCCGCACCGGTGGCTTGCCATCACTGCGAGGATGCCCCGTGCGCCAAGGCCTGCCCTACGGGCGCCTTGTTCTTTGATCCAAAGAACCATCGCATCGGCGTCAACGAGGACAACTGCATCGGCTGCAAGAGCTGCGTCATGGCATGCCCCTTTGGCGCCGTGAGCGTGGCGACCACGCAGGTCCCCGTCTTGATGGGCGACGTTCGCGTGGGTTCGCAGACCAAGAGCTTCGTGCTCAAGTGCGACCTGTGCGTGGACCGTCCCGGCGGTCCGGCGTGTGCCGAGGCGTGCCCGACCAAGGGCCTCACCCTGGTAGACGAGGAACGTTTGGCAGAACTGACTGCCGAGCGTGCCCGCGCCACCATCGAAAACGAGGCGTAAGCGTTGGGGCGACAGGCCCAATGATTGTCAAATAAGTACCGAGCATTCGGTAGCAGAAAAAGGAAGGAGGGTGTCATGGAGAAGCATAAAGTGATCTGCCCGTATTGCGGCGCCGGTTGCCAGTTTAACCTCCTGGTCCAAAACGGCCAGGTCGTGGGCACCGAGCCGCTCAACGGCATCACCAACCAGAGCGAGCTGTGCCTTAAGGGCATGAGCGGCTATGACTTCATCAACGACACTAAGATCTTGACTCCTCGCGTACTGCACCCGATGATCCGCCGCACCAAGGGCGCGGATCTTGAGCGCGTAAGCTGGGACGAGGCACTGGATTTCACCGCATCTAAGATGCAGGCCATAATTGACGAATATGGTCCTAACGCTGTCATGACCACCGGCTCTTCGCGAGGCGGCGGCAATGAGGCGAACTACGTCATGCAGAAGTTTACGCGTGCGTGCATCGGCACCCACAGCGTAGACAACTGCGCCCGTACTTGACACGGCCCTACTGTCCTCGGTCTGATGGACACGGTTGGTTCAGGTTGCATGTCATGCTCCATCCCCGGTATGGAGGATGCTGGCTGCATTTTCCTCTTCGGCTATAACCCTGCCGATTCGCACCCCATCGTCGCAAGGCGTATCGTGCGAGCCAAAGAAAAGGGTTGCAAGATCATCGTCGCCGACCCGCGCCATATCGAAACCGCGCGTATCGCCGATCTCTACCTTCCGATCAAGAACGGTTGCAATGTTGCGTTCCTCAACGCCTTTGCCAACTGCTTGGTCAACGATGGCCTCTACGACAAGGAATTCGTCGCCGAGCACACGAACGGCTTTGACGAGTGGTGGGAGACCATCAAGAACTACACTCCCGAATCCGTACAGGACATCACGGGTGTCGAGCCCGCGTTGATCCACCAAGCTGCCGAAATGTACGCCACGGCGAAGCCCTCCGCCATCATTGGCTGGGGCATGGGCGTATGCCAGCAGAAGCAGAACCTGAAGACGGTGCACACCATCGCCTCCATCGCCTGCGTTGCCGGCCAGATCGGCAAACCCAATTCCGGCCTCGCGCCCGTGCGTGGTCAGAACAACGTCCAGGGCTCCTGCGATATGGGCATGCTGCCTAACCTGTACCCTGGCTACCAGAAAGTCACCGACCCCGCCGTGCGCGCCAAGTTTGCAAAGGCTTGGGGCGTGCCCGAGGAAAAGCTCCCGCTCGAGGAGGGCTACAAGCTCACCGACCTGGGCCACCTGGTCGACGAGGGCAAGGTGCACTGCTTCTACAACTACGGCGAGGACCCGGTGCAGACCGAGCCCGATTCGGCCGGTATGCGCAAGACGCTCTCCGAGCTGGATCTGTTCATTTGCCAGGACATCTTTATGACGCAGACGACCATGCTCGCCGACGTCATCCTGCCCGCTACCTCTTGGGGCGAGCACGAGGGTGTCTTTACCGCATCCGACCGTAGCTTCCAGCACTTTGACGCGGCTGTTCCGCCCAAGGGCGAGTGCCGCCACGACTGGGAGATCTTCGCGGACCTGTCCACGCGTATGGGCTATCCCATGCACTACGACAACACCGAGCAGATCTGGAACGAGTGCATTAGCCTGTGCCCCAACTTTGTGGGCGCGACCTACGAGAAGATGGCTCCCGAGGGCGGTTACGCCCAGTGGCCGGTCAAGAGCACCGATGTGAACGACCACGGTACGCCCGACATGTTCGCTGGTGGCAAGTTCACCACCAAGGACGGCCGCGCCAACCTGATGGCGCACGACTGGGAGGCGCCCTCCGAGCTTCCCGACGATGAGTACCCGCTCATTCTGTGCACCGTCCGCGAGGTCGGTCACTACAGCTGCCGCTCGATGACCGGCAACTGCAAGACGCTGGCGCTGCTCGCCGACGAGCCCGGCTTTGTCCGCATGAATCCCGCGGACGCCCAGGCGCGCGGCATCAAGAACGGCGACATCGTCTCGATTCATAGCCGCCGCGGCCAGGTATACAGCCGCGCCGACGTGAGCGATCGCATCAATAAGGGCACGGTCTACATGACCTACCAGTGGTGGATCGGCAAGTGCAACGAGCTGACAATTCACAAGGTCGACCCGGTCTCGCATACGCCCGAGGACAAGTTCTCCGCCTGCCAGGTCGACGCCATTGCCGACCAGGTTTGGGCAGAGGGCGAGGTAGAGCGTCAGTACACCGAGCTCAAGCAGGCTCTGGTGGACGCCGCTGCTCCCCAGGACGTTGAGCCTGGCGCCGCCAAGTTCGACGACGAGACGCACGTGAACCAAATCGTGTAGTCCCGTTCTCGTTGGCTTTTTGGGCCGGGCGTCCCGTACGTTCGGGAGCCCGGCCCGTTATTTTGAAAGGAAGTGGGGATGAACCGCTTCATCGACATCAACCCGGAGAGGTGCATCGGCTGCGGAACATGCCAGTCCGCCTGTGCCGACGCCCACCGGATGCAGGGTCTTCAGGATACGCCGCGCCTGGCGCTCGTGAAGACCGGCGGTATTTCGGCCGCCCTTGCCTGCCACCATTGCGAGGGTGCTCCCTGCGCCGAGGTTTGCCCGGTGAATGCCATCGAGCACGATGGCGATCGCATCCACGTCAAGGAGCAGGAGTGCATCGGGTGCAGGCTGTGCGCCATCGCGTGCCCCTTCGGAGCCATCCATCCCGATGGCACGTCTATCGCCGGTGTCGCAGGCATGTGCGACCCGACGCCTTCGTATCCTAAGTCCCTGAGCAGCCTGCTTACGTGGGCTCCTGGCCAGTACACCTGCGCCGTCAAGTGCGACCTGTGTGCCTTCGATCCGGACGGCCCGCATTGTGTGGCGGCGTGCCCCACCAAGGCGCTGACCGTCATGGGCGGCGCGGCCGATCGCGAGCTCGACGAGGCCAAGCGCCTGCGCTCGATCGAAAACGGTCCAGTCGTCGACGTTACCGCTGTGGCCCAGGGCCTGTCCGAGAAAGCAGAAGGGAGCGTAAACAATGGATAGCATGACGCTGTTTATCGCATCGCTTGCCGTCTCGTGCATCGGTGCGCTCGCCTCGGTTCTGCTGATCAAGGCCGATAACGCCGCCAAGACCGCCGGCTGCCTGATCGGCGCCGTCGCGGCCGTGCTGTCGTTCATCGCGGGCCTCGAGGCCGTGCTTGGCGACGTTTCGTCCCTCAACACGGTCTTCTTTTTCCCGTTCGCCCGTCTCGAGCTCTTGCTCAACGGCCTTGCGGGCCTGATCGTGGTCCTCATCTCAATCCTCGCCTTTGCGGGCTTCATCTACGGTCTGTCCTACTTCGATGAGTACCCGGGCAAGGTCGGGCGCGCCGGTTTCTTCATGAACACCTTCGTCGCCTCGATGATGCTCGTCATCACCGCCGACAACGTGTTCTGGTTCCTGGTCGCCTTTGAGCTCATGTCCCTTACGAGCTACTTCCTTGTCGTTATCGAGGAGAACAAGAACTCCATTAGGGGCGGTTGGCTCTACTTCGTCATCGCGCACGTGGGCTTTGTCCTTATCATGGCGAGCTTCCTGCTCATGACCAACGGCGTGGGCGGTTCCTTCAGCTTCAGTGATTTCCGTACGCATGACTTTGGACCCGCCGTCTCCTCCGCGTGCTTCGTCCTCGCGTTCTTCGGATTCGGCGCAAAGGCCGGCATCATCCCGCTGCACTCCTGGCTGCCCCAGGCGCACCCCGAGGCGCCGTCCAACGTGTCCGCCCTCATGTCCGGCGGCATGATCAAGATCGGCATCCTGGGAATCCTCAAGGTCGGTCTCGACCTGCTCGCGGGTTCGGGCGTCCAGCTCTGGTGGGGCCTCATGGTCCTGGTCTTCGGATCCATCTCGTCGGTCCTGGGCGTCGTCTACGCCCTCCACGAGCACGACATTAAGCGCCTGCTGGCCTACCACTCCGTCGAGAACATTGGCATCATCTTGCTCGGTGTCGGCGCGTCCATGACGGCGCACGCCCTGGGCAACGACGTCATCGCGACGATCGCGCTCATGGCCGCCCTCTACCACACGCTCAACCACGCCATGTTCAAGGGCGAGCTGTTCCTCGGCGCGGGCTCCCTGCTCTATGCCACGGGTACGCGCAACATGGAGAAGATGGGCGGCCTGTTCCGCCGTATGCCGGTCACGGCCGTCTGCTTCCTCATCGGTGCCCTTGCCATCTCGGCTATCCCGCCGCTCAACGGCTTCGTTTCCGAGTGGTTCACCTACCAGTCCCTGTTCAACATCTCGACGCTCTCCGACCCGGTCGTCATGGTGTTCGCCGTCGCCTCCGCGGCCGCCCTCGCCATCACCGGTGCCCTGGCCGTCACGTGCTTCGTGAAGGCCTACGGCGTCTCGTTCGCGAGCAGCCCTCGTTCCCAGGAGGCCGCGAACGCCAAGGAGTCCCCGGCTCCGATGTTGTTCTCGCAGATGCTCCTCGCGGCCATCTGCGTGGTGCTGGGAATCGGCTCTCCCGTCATCGCCCCGGTTCTGGGCGACGTCGCCCAGAGCGTGCTTGCCGGCTCTGCCATCACAGCCACCTCGGGCGTGTCTCTGGTGAACGAGATTTCCGGTGCCGCCACCTCCACCCCCGCGATCGCCATCGCGCTCGTGGTCCTCACCGGCCTCGCGTTCGTGTTGAGGTCCTGCCTCGGCACCAAGGCCCCCGCTAAGAAGACCGACCCTTGGGCGTGCGGCTACGAGCCCAACGAGCACATGCCCGTCGTCGCCACGAGCTTCGCGTCAGACGTAGAGCTCTTCATGGGCCCGCTCTACACCCTGCGCGAGGTATGCACCAAGATCTGCTGGTCCATCGCGCACGTGTTCCAGAAGCTCACCGGTGTCGCCCAGGGCGTTGAGCCCCTGCCCGACCGCTTCCTGGTCGATGCACCGAGCGAGGGTGCCGATAAGCTGGCCGGCCTCGCCTCCAAGATCGAGGGCGGCAACTACTCCGTATACATCTGCTACATCGTCGCGGCGCTCGTGGTCTTCCTCGTGCTCGCCGTGGTCATGGTCTAGAGAGGGGAGAGGATATTATGAACATCGTTCTTGCGATAGCGCAGGGCCTCGTGGTCATGCTGGTCGCGCCCTTCTTCTCCGGCCTCGCCCGTGTGATTCGCGCGAAGATGCACAATCGCCGCGGTCCGTCCATCCTTCAGGATTACCGGGACCTCGCGAAGCTCATGGCGCGTCCCGAGTCCGTGAGTTCCGACTCGAGCTTCGTGCTGCGCATCATGCCGCCGCTGTTCCTCGCGGTGTCGTTCATGCTCGCCATGGGCCTGCCCATGTTCACGCTCGAGAGCCCCATGCCCGTCTTTGGTGACGCCATCACCATCATGTACGCGCTCGCGCTGTCCCGCTTCTTCTTCGCGCTGTCCGGCGTGGATTCCTCCAACGCCTACGCGGGCTTCGGCGGTATCCGCGAGCTCCTCATGAGCGTGCTCATCGAGCCGTCCATGCTCATCGCGCTGTTTGCCGTCGCCATCGTGTGCGGCTCCACGGACATTGCGACCATGGGTCAGCACATCGTTACGGGCAACGTCTCGAGCGTCGTCGCCGTCATCCTCGCCGGCGTCGCCTTCGCGGCCGCCTGCTATATGGAGCTCGGCAAGCTTCCGTTCGATCAGGCCGAAGCCGAGCAGGAGCTCCAGGAGGGCCCGCTCGCCGAGCTCTCCGGCCCGTCCCTGGCCATGATGAAGCTCGCCATGGGCATGAAGCAGGTCGTGGTCGTCGCTTGGTTCACCTCCATCTTCATCCCCTGGGGAGAGCCCGCGACCATCGGCGTCACCGCTCTCGTGGGCGCCGTCGTCTTCCTTGTCAAGTGCCTGGTCGATTTCGTTGTCTGCGGCGTGCTCGAGAACTCCGTTTCCCGTTCGCGCTTCAAGGTGCTCGGTAACCAGACCTGGGCCGTCGTCGGCATCGCGGTCCTCGCGTTCGTCTTCGTCGTCGTAGGCGTGTAGGGAGAAGGGAGAAACTATGTCAATCGAATCGAGCTTGTCCCTCTTTGCCATGGTGGCGATCGCCGTCCCCATGCTGGGCTCCCTGCTCATCGTCATGCTGCCGCGTCCCTACGCTAAATGGATCTGCGCCTTTGCCGGCGGCATCGCCACGGTCGCTTCCGTTGGCTTGGCCGCGACGTTTGCCGGAAACGGCATGAACGCGGTCGATGTAACCTGGGCGAGTATGGGCCAGACCTTGGTCATGGGCTTCATATTCGACCGGATGAGCACGCTGCTCGCACCCGCGTTCGTCGCTATCGGCCTGCTCGTCGTCATCTATTCGTTCCCGTACATGAGCGATAAGAACAAGGAGCATCCCGACGCGCCCCGTCGCCGCTTCTACGTGTACTTCTCCACGTTCATCGGCGCCATGGCCGGTCTCGCCTACAGCTCCACCATCGTCGGCCAGCTCGTTTTCTTCGAGATCACCGGCGTGTGCTCCTGGGGCCTCATCAGCTACTACATGACGCCCACGGCCAAGAAGGCCGGTATGAAGGCGCTCATCATCACCCATATCGGCGCTCTGGGACTCTACATCGGCGCGGCCTTCCTGTTCGCCGGAACCGGCACGTTCGCGCTGAGCGCGATCTCCCAGCTCGATTCCGGTATGAAGACCGTCGTGCTGCTGCTCATCCTGTTCGCCGCTTGGGCCAAGTCCGCCCAGTTCCCGCTCTACATGTGGCTGCCCTCCGCAATGGAGGCCCCCACGCCCGTTTCCGCCTACCTCCATGGCGCGTCCATGGTGAAGGTCGGCGTGTGCGTGTTCGCCCGCGCTCTTGCGAGTGCCGGCGATATCCCCGAGATCGTCGGTTGGGTCGCCATCATCGACGCCGTCGTGACCATGCTCTTCGGCTTCCTCATGTACCTGCCCCAGAAGGATATGAAGCGCCTGCTCGCCTTCTCGACGATCGCGCAGCTCGCCTACGTGTTCTTCGGCCTGGGCCTCTCCGTGTTCGGAAGCCAGATGGCGTTCAACGGCGCCGTCGAGCACATCTTCAACCACGCGTTCACCAAGACCCTGTTCTTCCTCATCGCCGGCTCCCTCAGCTTCACGCTGGGAACCCGTATGTTGCCCAAGATCCAGGGCCTCATGAAGAAGTACCCGGTCACGGGCGTGGGCTTCGCGGTCGCCGCGACCGCTATCGCCGGCGTGCCCCCCATGAGCACGTTCTTCTCCAAGTTCCAGATTATTTCCGGTGGCTTCGCGGTTGGTGCTTCCAACACGGTCATCTTCGTCCTCGTGTGCGTCATGGTCGTCGAGACCGTCGCCACCTTCGCATGGTTCCTGCGTTGGATGGGTAAGGTCCTGCCCGGTGAGCCGAGCGAGACCGTGGCCGCCGGCCAGCCCCTTCCGCGCGCCATGGCGTTCGTGTTCGTCGTCCTCATGATCATGGTCGTCGTCGCCGGTCCTCTGTCCTCTAGTTGGATGGGTTAGGAGGTAGGACATGGGTTATTCGTTAGTCAATATCCTGGGCGGTCTTCTGATCGTGACCTCCACCACGGTGGTCGTCTCGAAGACCATCCCGTCCGCCATTAAGTGGTACGCGATCCAGTCGGTTGTCCTGGTGGGCGTGCTGCTCACCCTGGGCCTCACCACCGGTGCCACCGAGCTTCTCATGTGGGCCGCGTCGGCCTTCGTCACCAAGGTGATCCTCGTTCCGTTCATTCTCAACCGTGCCTACAAAAAGATGGGTTCGCCTGCCGATAGCACGCTGACCTCCTCCATCAAGCCGGCCTGGACCATCATCCTCACCGGTCTGGAGGTGGCCATCTGCTTCGCGGTGGTCACGCGCCTGAGCCTGCCCACCGCTGAGGTGGCTACTCCGGCCCTCGCCATCAGCTTCGCGCACTTCTTCGTCGGCCTCACGTGCATCATCTCCCAGCGCAACATCCTCAAGCAAATCTTCGGGTACTGCCTTATGGAGAACGGTAGCCACGTGACGCTCGCCCTGCTCGCGCCCACGGCCCCCGAGATCATCGAGATCGGCATCGCCACCGACGCCATTTTCGCCGTCATCATCATGTCCGCCGTCGTCGTGAGGATCTGGAACGACACCAAGTCGCTCGACTCCCACGACCTGACCGAATTGAAGGGGTAGGCCATGGATGTTTCAATGCTGACGGTCGCCCTGCTCGCTTGTCCCCTCGTGTTCTCCCTGATTATGGCTGCGCTCCCCAAGACGACGTCCTACAGCGTCTTTGCGGGGCTCAACACCATCTCCGTCGCGGCGACCCTCGTCCTTTCGGTCGTCACCGCGGGAACCATGCTCTCGAGCGGGCAGAATATCGACGCTTTGGGCCTGTGGCTCCATCTCGATTCGCTCTCGTCGATCTTCGTCCTTCTGGTAGGCATCATCGGGTTCATCACCGGCGTGTACTCCATCTCCTATATCAAGATCGATATCGAGGAGAAGACCATGCCGGCCGAGCGCACCAAGCAGTACTACGCGCTGTTTAGCCTGTTCGTTTTCACGATGCTGCTCGCCTGCCTGTCCAACAACATCATCCTCACCTGGGCGGCGGTCGAGGCCACCACGTTGTCGACCGTGTTCCTCGTGGGCATCTACAAGAACAAGCAGGCGCTCGAGGCGTCTTGGAAGTACGCGATGGTCTGCACCGCCGGCGTGGCCTTCGGCCTGTTTGGCACGCTGCTCATCTACGCGAACGCCGCCGATATCATGCCCAACGCGCATGAGGCAGCCTTCCTCACCTCCATCATGCCCTACGCCGACCAGTTCGACCCGATGCTCGTGCGCCTCGCGTTCGCGTTCATCGTCATCGGCTTCGGCACCAAGGCGGGCCTGTTCCCCATGCACACTTGGCTGCCCGACGCGCACTCCCAGGCTCCGAGCCCGGTCTCCGCGCTGCTCTCGGGCGTGCTGCTCAAGTGCGCCATGCTGGTGATCATCCGCTTCTACTCCCTGTCCATCATCACGGTGGGCGACACCTATCCGCGTACGCTCCTGCTCATCCTGGGCACGCTGTCCATCCTGGTGGCCGCCCTGTGCATCTTTAAGCAGGACGATATCAAGCGCCGCTTCGCGTACTCCTCCGTCGACAACGTCGGCGTGGTCGCGCTGTGCCTGGGTATCGGTGGTCCGCTCGGTATCGCCGCCTGCCTGCTGCACTGCATCTTCCACGGTTTCACGAAGGCGCTCGCCTTCTGCATGGCCGGTAACATCCAGCACATCTACCACACCCGCGACCTGAACAAGATCAAGGGCGTCGTCGAGATCGCTCCCGTCACGGCAGCGCTCACCATCATCGCCCTGCTCGCGCTCGCCGCCTTCCCGCCGTTCGCCCTGTTCATCTCCGAGTTCCTCACCTTCGTGGCCGGCGTCCAGTCCGGTCCCATCTGGGTGGTCGTGCTCGTGGCCATTGGCCTCACCGGCGTGTACTTTGCCCTTACCGGCATCGCGCTCAAGTCCATCTTCGGCAAGGCGCCCGAGGGCATGAAGCGCCACGAGGTGCCCGCCCTCATGATCATCCCCGAGATCGCCCTCGCGATCGTGGTCATGTGGTTCGGTATCGCCACCCCGGTCGCCATCACGAGCGGCGTCGAGGATGCAACGTCCGTCGTTTTGAACCAGAGCGTCGAAGAGCTCCACGAGGCTCCTCTCTACCGCATGGTGTTCAGTTCCCAGACCAAGACAAGCGAGGTGAATTAGCACCATGGCAGAACCTGAAAAGAAGGACTACGCTCGTCGTTGCGAAAGCCACGTCGAGGCCCTGCGCGCCGCAGTGCCGGGCGCTATCGAGAAGGTTGAGTGGCAGTGCGAGGACCAGCTGACGATCACCGTCAAGCTGGACCGTCTGCCCGAGGCCGTCCACTACCTGTACTACGAGCGCTACGGCTGGATTCCCGTGATTGTCGGCAACGACGAGCGCTCCCTGTGCGGCCGTTACGCCGTGTACTACGTCATCTCCATGGAGGGGGAGGACCCCGGCTGGGTTACCGTGCGTGCCGAGGTCGACCCCGCCAAGATGACGTTCCCGTCCGTGACGCCGTTCGTCCCCGCCTGCGTGTGGGGCGAGCGCGAGCTGCGCGATATGTTCGGCCTGATTCCCGAGGGTCTGCCCGACCGCCGTCGCCTGGTGCTTCCCGACGATTGGCCCAGCGGGCTGTACCCGTTGCGCAAGGATTCGATGGATTACCGTTTCCGCCCCGCCCCCGCGAGCGACATGGAAAACTACGAATTCTTGGCCGACACCAAGGGCAAGGAGACCACGCTCGTCCCCATGGGACCGTTGCACATCACCTCCGACGAGCCCGGCCACTTCCGCCTGTTCGTTGAGGGCGAGACGATCGTCGATGCCGACTACCGTCTGTTCTACGTGCACCGCGGCATGGAGAAGGTCGCCGAGACGCGCCTGAACTATGACGCCGTGACGTTCCTCGCCGACCGCATCTGCGGCATCTGCGGCTGCGCCCACTCGGTGGCCTATGCCGAGGCCGTCGAGCGCGCCCAGGGCATTCATGTCCCGCCGCGCGCCCAGTACATCCGCGCCATCATGCTCGAGGTCGAGCGTCTGCACTCACACCTGCTCAATATTGGCCTCGCATCGCACTACACCGGCTTCGACTCCGGCTTCCAGCAGTTCTTCCGCGTCCGCGAGAAGTCCATGGACCTGGCCGAGAAGCTCTCCGGTCACCGCAAGACCTACGGCCTCAACGTGATCGGCGGCGTGCGTCGCGACATTTTGGCCGAGCAGAAGCTCTCCACGCTCACGACCATCCACCAGCTGCGCTCCGAGGTTCAGGAGCTCGTCGACGTCTTGCTCTCCACGCCCAACTTTATTGAGCGTACGAGTGGCATCGGCATCTTGGACCGCAAGATCGCACGCGACTTCTCGCCGGTCGGCCCGCTCATGCGTGGCTCGGGCTATGCCCGCGACGTGCGCTTCGACCATCCCTTCGACGGCTACGCCGATCCGGACGTTCAAAAGATGCACGCCGCCACGGCTGACACCTGCGATGCCTTCGGCCGTACCGCCGTTCGCATCCAGGAGGTCTACGATTCGATCGATATGATCGAGACCATGCTCGAGAACTGCCCGTCGGGCCCCATCCTCACCACGGATTGGGAGTACACCCCGCACAAGTACGCCATCGGTGCCACCGAGGCGCCGCGCGGCGAGGACGTGCACTGGGCCATGCTCGGCAATAACCAGAAGTGCTACCGCTGGCGCGCCAAGGCCGCCACGTACAGTAACTGGCCGGTCCTGCGCTACATGTTCCGCGGCAACACCGTGGGCGATGCGGCGCTGATCGTTGGCTCGCTCGACCCGTGCTATTCCTGCACCGACCGCGTGACGGTGACCGATGTCGCCGCCAAGCGCGACCACGTGCTCGACAAGGAGCAGTTCGAGAACGTCTGGCGCGACAAGTCGCCGCTCGCGGGCGAGGGCACCATGGCCGCTCCGCTCGATGAGGAGGCGCTCTAATATGCTGAAGCTTTGGAAGGTTAACGCCAAGGCCGGCGACGCGACGGTCAAGTACCCGTTTGCGCCGTTCCCCACCAACAAGGACATGCGCGGCAAGCCCGAGCACAATGCCGAGCTCTGCATCGCCTGCGGTGCCTGCGGCGTGGCGTGCCCGGCCGATGCCATTCGCATGGACACCGACCTTGCGGCCGATACCATTACCTGGTCAATCGACTACGGCCGCTGCATCTTTTGCGGCCGCTGCGAGGAAGCCTGCCCCATGGAGGCCATCAAGCTCACCGAGGAGTTTGAGCTGGCCGTCATGAGCAAGGACGACCTCACCAGCAAGAGCGTCTATGCGCTCGAGCACTGCTCGCGTTGCGGCAAGCCGTTTGCCCCGCACAAGGAGATCGACTATGCCAAGCGCCTGCTGCAAAAGGCCGGCGGCATGGAGGCCGAGCAGGCCGCCCGCACCGTCGGTATGTGCCAGGAGTGCAAGCGCGAGCTCGACGCCCTGCGCGCCGCATCGGCCGTAAAGACCGGCAACGCACACGGCATGGCTGCCAACGAGACGCTTGCGTCCGGCGAGCCCCAGGGCCCCGGCATGGAGTATCTGGGCGGCCACGGCGTGAACCCGGAGTATATCGACCGCGAGCTTAACCCCGATGCGCCCGAGATTCCCGCCGGTCCGGCGCCGGTCGAGGGCATCATCATGGATTTTGAAATGAAGGAGGAGTAACCATGGCCGAACCCACGCTTTTGCCCGAGCGGCTTCAGTACCGCCCGACCAAGATCGAGCTCGACGAGAGCATCGAGAAGGCCAAGGCGACCCTTCTTAAGAAGAT
Source organism: uncultured Collinsella sp. (assembly GCA_900552385.1). GTDB lineage: Bacteria > Actinomycetota > Coriobacteriia > Coriobacteriales > Coriobacteriaceae > Collinsella. The sequence continues at coordinate 87,404 of URZI01000004.1, forward strand.
CAAGCGCTCGGTGTACGTCTACCGTGTCGACTGCGGCGGCTGCAACGGCTGCGAGATCGAGATCTTCGGTTCCATCACGCCCGTCTTTGACGTCGAGCGCTTTGGCATCAAGGTCGTGCCCTCGCCCCGTCACGCCGATGTGCTGCTGTACACCGGCGCCGTGACGCGTGCCATGCGCATGCCGGCCCTGCGCGCGTTTGAGGCCGCACCCGATCCCAAGATCGTGGTGTCCTATGGCGCGTGCGGCTGCACCGGCGGCATCTTCTACGACAACTACTGCGTCTGGGGCGGCACGGATAAGATTCTGCCGGTCGATGTCTACATCCCCGGCTGCCCGCCCAGCCCCGCGCAGACCGTCTACGGCTTTGCCATGGCACTTGGCCTGCTGGACCAAAAGCTCCATGCCGAGACTACGGTGGAGGCTGCCGGCGAGCAGGCCGATATCCTGCACCCCGGCGTGCCGTACAAGCTGCGCGTTGCCATCGAGCGCGAGGCTCGCGCCATGAGCGGCTACCGTTACGGCCGCGACCTGGCCAACGAGTTTATGGATACGCTCGAGGACGCGCCCAAGGGTGATATCCGAGGTGCCATGGCGCTGCTCATCGACAAGCAGGACGATCCGCGCCGCGTTGAGGTCTACTCGGCGCTGCAGGATCTGGTGCTGGCCGGAGGTCGCTAGATGGAGCTCACGGACCGCTCTGGTTACTTTGCGGGCCCCGGTATGCTCGGCGGCTCCTTTGGCGATGCCTCGCGCGCAAGCGACGAGGCCGCCGAGGGCGTCGCCGACCCCTGCCTGGGCCATGCGCCCGACCAGGTGGTCTTCTATGAGCTCACGCGTAAGTTTGTGGAGACCGAGGAAGACGTTCCCCAGGAGGCCTGCGACGTGCTGTACTACACGCTCGCCGTGGGCCACCACACCGGCGTGCTCGATTGCTTTGAGCCGCGCCTGTCGGTGCCGGTGGATGTCTTCTATTCGCTCGTCGACGCGCTGCCGGAGGGGGAGGCCAAGACCAAGTTCGAGGCCATCCGCTCCTTTGGCGAGTGCCAGCTTGACAAGGCGGCGGTGCCGTCGCTGCTCGAGGCCTGCGACACGCTGCTCGACGAGCGCGGTTTTCGCGGCTCGGCCAAGGCCGGCATCTCGGTGTTCGACGACGACTTTGGCCTGCATGCCCAGCAGGTCGCGTTTCTGATGAAGTTCCGCGATCTGGTTGAGCGCGTGCGCGATGTGTCGGGCGTGTATCTGACGGGAAGGTTGCAGTAATGGGTCGCGTTGTGGATGGTCGTGTGAACGGCGCCCCATTTGCGGGTATCGTGCTCACGGCGGGAAGCGTGCTGCGCGCCGACGATGCCGCCGGCCCCGTGCTCTCCAAAAAGATGGAGGACGCGCCCATTGCCGGTTGGTACACCATCGACGGTGGCCAAACGCCCGAGGACGACATCATCGAGGTCAAGCGCGAGCGTCCGCCTCGCCTGGTCTTGGTCGATGCCGCCGACATGGCGCTGCCCGTCGGGTCTATCCGCCTGCTCGATAAGCGCGATGTGGCCCGCAAGTCGATGTTCACCACGCATTCGCTCCCTTTGTCGATTCTGATCGAGGAAATCGAGCAATCGTGCGAAGATATCGTCTTCATAGGGATTCAGCCGGGCGATACGGAGTTTTACAACCCTATGTCCCCGGAAGTCTTTGACGCCGTCGACGCCGTGTACGACGCCGTGGCCGCCAACGACTTTTCCCACTTTGTCCGCTTGGGACAAGAGCAATAGGAGCGCTTGTCCCTGCTGATTAGGAAAGAAGTGATTGACATGGCAGATTCCAAGGCAGAATATCCCGCTCCCGATTGCCTTGCGCCCGCCGCGATCGAGGCCAAGACCGAGGCCGCCGGCGTGACCAAGGCCAACCTGCCGGTCGCAAAGGCCTTTGTTTTGGCGATGTTCGCTGGTGCGTTCATTGCCTTCGGCGGCCTGTTCTTTACCGTGTTCTTGAGCGATAGCACGCTGGGCTGGGGCGCCCAGCGCGTCGTGGGCGGCCTGTGCTTTTGCCTGGGCCTGGTGCTCGTGCTGGTGTGCGGCGCCGAGCTGTTTACCGGTAATTCGCTTATGGTCTGCGCGCTCAAGAGTAAAAAGATCACCCTGGTCCAGATGCTCAAGGCCTGGGCCGTCGTATGGGTCGGTAACTTTGTCGGTGCCCTGTTCATCGTCTTTTTGGTGTACATGGCCGGCATTTACAAGCTCAACGGCGAGGCGGTCGCCAATTCCATGGTGAGCGTCGCCGCCGGCAAGGTGACGATCGACTGGGTGACGATCTTCTTCCGCGGCATCCTGTGCAACATCTTTGTGTGCCTGGCCGTGTGGATCGGTACCGCCGGCAAGACCGTGGTCGATAAGGTCGTGGGCATTCTGCTGCCCATCGCTGCCTTTGTGGCCTGCGGTTTTGAGCACTGCGTCGCCAACATGTACTTTTTGCCCATGGGCGCCGTGATGCACGCGTGCGGCTATGGTGCCGACGTCGCCGGCGCCGATGCACTCAACGCCGCGGGCATTGCGTTTAACCTGTCCGCCGCCACGCTGGGCAACATCGTGGGCGGCGCGGTTCTGGTCGCGCTCGGCTACTGGTTTATCTACGCCAAGAAGTCCGAGGCGTAATAAGCCGGAATGACGTACGGGCCTCCCGAGGGGCGGTTGCCTTTTGGGAGGCTCTTCGTGTCTTGCTGCTGTAGATACTGCGGGCTTTGCGTCGCGGCAGCTGGTGGCAGAGCTGTGGTACGGTGGGGCTTGAACCCCTGAGCTGGAAGGAATAATCGAGATGGCATCGAGAGCTATGCATGACGGTCGCGCCGTGGTGGCCACATGCGGGGGATGCTATGCCGATTGCGCCTTTGCGGCCCATGTTGAGGATGGGCGTGTGGTGGCTGAGCTGCCGGTTGCGGGGCATCCGTGCGCGGCGCGTGCCCTGTGCGCCCGCGGACGGCATCGCCTGGCAATGCCGTTTGACGAGCGCGACCGCATTGTGCACCCCATGCGACGCCGCCGGGATGGCTCGGGGTTCGATGCGATTACCTGGGATGAGGCGTTTGCTCAGATTGCCGAGCGCCTTTTGGGGATTGTTGACGGGCATGGTCCGCGCGCGCTGGGCATGACGCTCGGCGTTCCCTCGTTCGACCGCTACTGGGCGTATCGCTTTATGCATGCGCTGGGCTCGCCCAACGTGTACGGTGCCGATGGCGCCTGCGAGGTAAGCCGACTTACCGGTTGGGAGCACAGCCTGGGCTATAGTCCCGCCTCCGACCTGGCACATACCGATTGCATCATGTACCTGGGGCGTTCCTTGGTGGATTCGTCGACGATTGGGGCCGTTGATGCACTCAACGATGCCCGCCGGCGGGGGGCGAAGATTATCGTGGTCGACCCCCGGCGCAGTGGCTCGGCTGCGCTTGCCGACCGTTGGCTCCGCGTGCGCCCGGGCTGCGACTTGGCGCTGCTTTTGGGTATTGCCCACGTGTTGATTGCCGAGGGCCTGTACGACCACGAGTTCGTGGACCGCTATACCACTGGTTTTGACGAGTTGGCGCAGGCGGCCCGTGCCTGGACGCCCGAGTGGGCCGAGTCGATGTGCGACGTGCCGGCCGCAGAGATTGTCGCCACGGCGCGCGATCTCGCTGCCGCCGCGCCTGCCGCTGTGGTGGATGCGGGTTTTCATGGTGGCATCGGTATCGCGTATGCCAATAGCACCCAGACCGCGCGTGCTATCTGCTTGGTCGATGTGCTGCTGGGCTGCATCGGGCATGCGGGCGGCGCGCTCAACCCGCCCACACCGCTTGTGTTGGGCGACCTCGATCCCGCGCGCTTTGCGACGCCGCCGGTGCCGCGCGGGCCCAAGCTGGGGTCCGAGCGCTATCCGCTGGTCGATCCGGTGCGCGGCCTGTGCACGACTATCGGTCAGTCGATTCTTGCCGGCGATTTGCGTGGGCTCATCGTCTATGCCAGTAACCCCGGTGCGGGCTATGGCAATGCACAGGCTTGGTTGAGTATTTTGCAGCAACTCGACTTGCTCGTGACGATTGATATTCGCTGGTCCGAGACGGCGCGTGCTTCTGACTTCGTGCTGCCCGACGTGACGTATCTGGAGGCTGACCGCGGCGTGGGAACGGTGACGGGCGCCAACGATGCGCGCGTGTTCTACCGCAACGCCGTGCTGCCCGTGCAGCATGACGACACACGTCCCGGTCGGGAGATTTTTGCCGGTCTGGCGCAGGCGTGTGGCGTGGGCGAGTACTTCCAGTTTACGTCTGACGATCTGGCGGCTGCCCAGGTGGCGCCTTTTGGGATCGATCTGGACGAGCTCATGGAGCGCGGCTGGGCCGATACGGGCATGACGCTGCCGACGCGCACGGGTGAGCCGGTGATTCCCTTGGATGGCGGCAAAATTGCGCTGGCAAGCGACGTGTGGGAACGAGCCGGTCTGGGACGCGTGCCAGGCTGGATTGCGCCGATGGTGGAGCCCGGCCCGGGGATGTTTCGCCTCATTAGCGGCAACCGTCCCTTTGAGTCGCATACTTCGCGCAGGCTCGCGGCCCAAGGTGCCGCTGAGGCTGGATCGGACCTGGATGCCGTGCAGATGAATGCCGATGCCGCTGCGCACATGGGCATCGCCGATGGCGAGGTCGTCGAACTCGTGAGCGATTTGGGCCGCGACCGCGTGCGCGTGGAGACGACGCCGTATCTGCATCCGGCGTGCATCTTCACCTCGGCCGCCCCCGGCGGGCGTTCGTTTAGCGCCGATGCCGGTGGCGCTCAAGCCTTGGGCGTGGGCCCACTCGACCATACGCCGCTGCGCTGGGACCCGTTGACGGGTGCCGCGCTCACCCAGGAAAACGCCGTTCGCGTGGAAAAGATCGCGGCGCGCGAGGATAATAACGAGTAATTGACTCAGCTGATGCATTCGACTGATCCACGTTTCTTTTGAAAGGCCGTACATGAGCGATAGCCAGAACATGTCCGATGAGGTGCGCGCCCGCCTGCGCGCCATTCCTTCCGTCAACGAGCTGCTTGCCGAGTGGCCGGTGGTGAAGGCGGCGGGGGAGACCTGCGACGCGGTGGTCCATGCTGCTGTGACGGCTGAGCTCGACGAGGAGCGCGCCGCGATTCGCGCCGGTGCCGCGCCGCGTTCCAAGCGCGAGCTGGCCTCGGCCATCGAGTGGCGTGCGCATCGCTCCGCGCTGCCGAGCCTGCGTCCCGCCGTCAACGCCACGGGTGTGGTTATCCATACCAACTTGGGTCGCGCCCCGCTCGCGGAATCGGCTGCCAAGGCCGTGGCCGAGGTCGCGCGCGGCTACAGCACGCTCGAGTACAGCGTGGACACCTGCTCACGCGGGTCGCGTAAGGAACATGCCGCGCAGCTCATTCGCTCGCTTACCGGAGCCGAGGACGCGCTGGTCGTTAACAATAACGCCGCCGCCGTGCTGCTAGTGCTGGCGACTCATGCTGCGGGCAAAGAGGTTATCGTCAGCCGCGGCGAGCTTGTCGAGATTGGCGGCAGCTTTCGCATCCCCGATGTCATGGCGGCTTCGGGCGCCAAGCTCGTCGAGGTCGGCGCCACAAACCGCACACACCTGACAGATTATGAGCAAGCCATTACGCCCGATACGGCCATGATCCTCAAGGTCCATCCTTCCAACTATCGCATCGAGGGCTTTCACGAGGAAGTGGGCTCTCGGGAGCTTGCCGCCCTGGCCCACAAGCATGGTCTGCTGTTCTACGAGGACCAGGGTTCGGGCGCGCTGTTGCCCGACGACATCTTGGTGCGCGGCGGCGAAGAAACCACGCCGGCTTCGGTTTCGGCAGGGCTCGATATCGTGTCGTGCTCGGGTGATAAGCTGCTGGGCGCCGCGCAGGCGGGCATTATCATGGGCCGTCGCGATCTGGTCCAGGCCTGCGGGTCGCATCCGCTTATGCGTGCCCTGCGCCCGGGCAAGCTCGCACTCGCGGCGCTCGAGGCTACACTGCGCATTTACATGGATGGGGCGGATGTGGCCCATCGTGAGGTGCCGGTGCTCAACATGCTCACGCTTCCGCAGGCTCATCTGGAGTGTCGCGCACGCAAGCTGCGCGCGCTGATGGTGGCGGGCCTCGATAAGGCTGGCTGCCCGTGTGCCGTGCAGGCGGAAATCGTCGAGGAGTCGTCGACTCCCGGCGGCGGCTCGCTGCCTACCGTCGAGCTGCCGACGATGTGCGTTGCCGTGCGTCTTGTCGATGAGCGTCTTTCCGTTGACGCGCTCAAGCGCTCGCTCGTCCAAGACTTCGATACGCCGGTCGTCACGCGCGCCTCGCATGACCGCATCCTGTTTGACGTGCGCACGCTCGTGGGCGACCGCGATATCGAGACAGCGGCATCGACGCTCGTCGCGTGCGTTGAGAAGGCGATTGCTCGATGAGTGAGGTTCAAGCGCTGGTAGAGTGTCCCGTTATCGTTGGCACGGCGGGCCACGTTGACCATGGTAAGTCGGCACTGATCGAGGCGTTGACCGGCAAGAATCCCGACCGTCTGGAGGTTGAGCGCCGTCGCGGTATGACCGTGGAGCTGGGCTTTGGCGAGCTGGCACTGCCGAGTGGCAAGATCGTTGGCCTGGTCGACGTGCCGGGCCACGCGCATTACTTGCGCGCCATGGTGCAGGGCGCCACGGGCATCGACGTGGCGGTGCTGGTGGTTTCGGCTGTCGAGGGCGTGATGCCGCAGACCCGCGAGCACGTGCATGTGCTGGAGCTGTTGGGCGTTACGCATATGGTGGTCGCGCTGACGATGTGTGACCTGGCCGATGCCGAGATGACCGAGCTTGCCGAGCTCGATGTCGATGACTTTTTGTCAGGTACCGTGTTTGCAGGCGCGCCGCTCGTGCCCGTGTCGTCCAAGACCGGCGAGGGGATCGATGGCCTGCTGGCTACGCTCGACGAGCAGGTTGCCGCTTGCTGGGATGCCTGCCGTGCCCGTGCCGAGCTCACCGATGCCGCGCCGCGTCTGCCGATTGACCGCTGCTTTACGATAAAGGGCGTCGGCACTGTCGTAACGGGAACATTGCACGATGCGCCGGTTGCGGTGGGCGACGAACTCGTCGCCCTGCCGTCGCGTACGGTCTGTCGCGTGCGCGGGATTCAGGTGCATGGCGATACGCCGCGAGCACTGCCCGGACAGCGCGTGGCGCTCAACCTGGTTGGTGACGGTGTCGCGGCGCTTGACCGTGGCGAGATGCTGGGCGTGGCGGACCGCTTTGGCCAGACGTTGCGCTTTATGATGACGTTTACGTATTTGGGTCGCGAGGGCGCCAAGCCGCGCGTGCTCGAGTCGGGCGCGCGCGTGCATGTGATGGCCGGCACGGCCGAGGTCGTCGGCCGCATCATGCTTTTGGAGGGCGAGGCTCCCATGGCGGTGGGCGAGACCCGTACCGTACAGGTGCGCTTGGAGGAGCCGCTGCCGCTGCGAGCCGGAGACCATGCCGTGGTGCTGTCGTATTCGCCCGTTATGCTCATTGGCGGCGGGCGTGTGCTGCTTTCGCGCTGCCGTCGCTCGCGCGAGCTTTCGACGGGGGAGCGCGCGCTGCTTGCTGCGCTTGAGGCCGGAGATGTTTCGGGTGCGGTGGATGCGTTGCTGGCGCTGCAAGCGCTGCCGGTTGCGGCGGCTGATGTTGCCGAGGCTTTGGATCTTGGTGCCGGCGAGGCCGATGCCGCACTGCGCGGTTTGGTGGCGCAGGGCTCCGTTCGCAAGCTTGCCATGGGTGATGCGGAGCTCTTGGCGGACACCGTGGTGCTCGACGCTGCGATGGATGCACTGGCGGCGACCCTGTCAGCCATGCATGCGGCGGCTCCCAAGGAGACGGGCTTTACGCCCGGCGCCGTTGCCCATGCTGCGTGGCCTGCCGCTGATGAAGGCGTTGCCGCGGCTCTGATTGCCGAGGGCTGCTCGCGTGGCGTGTGCGCCGCCGAGGGCGCCGAGGTATTCGATCCACACTCGGCCGCCGCAGCCGCACGCGTGGTGCGAGAGGCTTGCGATCGGATCGTTGCCTTGCTGGACGAAGCCGGCCTCGATGCGCCGACGCTGCCCGAGGTTGGCGAGCAGTTGCAGCTCGATCGCGACACCATGACGCGTGCCCTGCGCGAGCTTTCGCTCAACCGCTCGATCGTTAAGGTCGAGCGCGATGTGGCCTTGTCCGCTGCCGCCGAGGTCCATGCGCGTGAGCTTGTTGCCGCTGCCATTGAGGCAGCCGGCGGCGCTGCCACCACGAGCGTGCTGCGCGAGGCGCTGGGTGTGTCGCGCAAACGTGCCATCAGCATCTTGGAGCACCTGGATGCCGTGCGCTTTACGGTGCTCGACAAGGATGCCGGCGGCCTGAGGTCCCTGCGCTAGGCCGGTCACTCGCTCCCGCCTCCTCAGTTGCGGTGAAATAGTTCCTATTTGGAGGCTTTGGCAGCAAATACAGGAACTATTCCACCGCAACTTCTTGTTCGTCTTTTTGGGATGGAGCCGTTTCGGTTTGGTAAAATACCGCCGCACTTGGGAACGGATGGGCTCCGGTGGGCTCCGCGGTCCTCAAAACCGTTGCGAGGCGTGCAAAACGTCTTGGATGTGTTCGATTCACATACGTTCCCGCCATACGCTACCAGCGCTTTTGTGCTCGCGGTCTTGCTGCGTGCCGCAAAGGCGCTGTTTTGTTTTGCATGGGTTTGCCGTGCCGCCCGCTTTATCGGCGACGGTATTTGGCTTCGTGTGCCGGGTTTTGAGCATGCCGATGGGGGTGGTTTGCCGTATGACTACCGTAAGACGGGCCGATCTTTCTTGTGTCGTCCAGGCGGGCGGGTTGTCGTCTCGCATGGGCTGCGATAAGGCGCGCATGGCGTTTTGCGGTGAGCCGCTCATTGAGCGCGTGCTGGGTCGGCTGGCGCCAGTTGCCGGCGAGTTGGTCGTGACGACTTCGCGTCCCAGCGAGCTTGCCTATCTTGAGGAGCATGCGTTTGGCGGCCTGGTGCCGCGGGTGGTGGCGGACCTTGAAGGACCGGCGGGTGCCATGCGCGGCATCGCGAGCTCGTTGGCCGCGGCCCGATTGCCGCTCGTGGCGATCGTCGCCTGCGATATGCCATTTGTCTCGTCGGAACTCTTCGGCGTGCTTGCCGATCGTGTTGAGGCCGAGGCGCTCGACGTGTGCGTGCCGCGCGAGGAGCGGGGGATTGAGCCGCTTTGCGCCGTCTGGCGCCGTGACGCGTGTGCGCCGGTTGCCCATGAGCTGCTCGCCTGCGACCGCCAGCGCATTCGCTGCCTGATCAATCGCGTTCAGGCTGGTTATATGGATGAGTCGCAGATTGTTAAGGCCGCGGGCTCGACGCTTTGCTTCGAAAACGTCAATACGCCCGAGGAGTTTGCGGCGGCCGAGTTACTCGCCTAGACGATTGGAGTTGCCATGTCTCACGATATTTGCCCCGATACCGGGGAACCTTGCACCTGCGATGGGTCCGAGCCTTGCACCTGCGGCTGTGGCGGCTGTGGACATACGGCCGAGGAAGAGGCAGCGGCGGCTGCGTATCGCGAGTCGCACCGCGAAGGCCCGTCCGGTGAGGCCCTCGACCACGAGCGCAAGATTATCGTGTCGTTTGACAGCACCTTCGATGTGATGGAATGCGAGCAGCTGTGCCTGGATGCCGGCGTGCCCGGGCGCATTATGCCTTTGCCCGGCTCCATTACCGCAGGTTGCGGTCTGTGCTGGGCCATGCCGTTCTCGGGCGATGCGCTCGCCGCCTTCCGCGCTGCCACCGAAGGCCGCATAACCCCCGCCGACTACCATCAACTCGTCCTCTAATCAACCACACCACCACATTGGGGACAGGCACCTTTGTGGTGGTTTCGTTGCTTGAATGGCCTTCTTGTGGCATTACGAGTCAAAACCACCACAAAGGTGCCTGTCCCCAATGTGGTGGTATGGACCATATGGACGAAACAGGTTTGAAACACGGGTTTTGCGCGTCAGACACTCAAAAACGCCTCTACCTGCATCGTAATCAAAACGAAACATCTGCTCGTCGGCTTATGCGTAACTTTCCCGCAACAGTGCGATATTATCCATACTCGATAAAGCTCGCGGCGCATGGGGCGCCTCGAACGACACTTTTCTTTTCCATCAATTGGAGGAAGCATGAGCTACACGCAGAAAGTTCTCGACGAGCTCAAGGCCCGCTATCCCGAGCAGCCTGAGTTCATCCAGGCCGCGACCGAGATCCTCGGTACCATCCAGCCGGCGCTCGACGCCCATCCCGAGTACGAGGAGGCCGCCCTGCTTGAGCGCCTCGTCGAGCCCGAGCGCATCGTCATGTTCCGTGTCCCCTGGGTCGACGACCAGGGCAAGGTCCAGGTCAATCGCGGCTACCGCGTCGAGTTCAACTCTGCCATTGGACCTTACAAGGGCGGCCTGCGCTTTAACCCGACGGTCACCCTGGGCATGCTCAAGTTCCTGGGCCTGGAGCAAATCCTCAAGAACAGCCTGACCACCCTTCCCATGGGCGGCGGCAAGGGCGGCTCCGACTTTGACCCCAAGGGCAAGTCCAACAACGAGATCATGCACTTCTGCCAGTCCTTCATGACCGAGCTCTATCGCCACATCGGTCCCAACACCGACGTTCCCGCCGGCGACCTGGGCGTTGGCGGCCGTGAGGTTGCCTACCTGTTCGGTCAGTACAAGCGCCTGACCAACGAGTGGACCGGCGTCCTCACCGGCAAGGGCCTCTCCTTTGGCGGCTCGCTCGCCCGTACCGAGGCCACCGGTTACGGTCTGGCCTACTTTGTGGATGAGTACCTCAAGAGCCGCGGCGACTCCTTCGAGGGCAAGAACGTCGTCGTTCACGGCTCCGGCAACGTCGCTATCTACGCGGTCCAGAAGGTCACTCAGCTCGGCGGCAAGGTGCTCGCCTGCTCCGATACCCACGGTTGGGTCGAGGATCCCGACGGCATCGACTACACCGTGCTCGAGCACGTCTATAACAAGAAGCGCTCCGGCCACGACAAGGGCGTTACGCTCGCCATGTACGTCGACGAGAAGCCCAACGCCGTGTGGCACGAGGGCGACGGCCGCGGCGTGTGGCAGCTTCCCTGCGATATTGCGCTGCCCTGCGCTCGCGAGAACACGCTGCTGCTCGAGGATGCCCAGGCGCTCGTCGCCAACGGCTGCAAGGTGGTCGGCGAGGGCGCGAACATGCCCACGACCATCGAGGCCACGACCTACTTCCAGGAGAACGGCGTCGCCTTTATGCCCGGTAAGGCTGCCAACGCCGGCGGCGTGCTCGTGTCCGGCCTGGAGATGAGCCAGAACGCCGAGCACCTGTCCTGGACCTTCGAGGAGGTCGACGGCAAGCTCGAGCAGCTCATGCGCGGCATGTTCCACAACGTGGACGACACCGCCAAGAAGTACGGCGAGGAGGGCAACTTCGTCATGGGCGCAAACATCGCCGGCTTCCTGAAGGTCGCCGACGCTATGCTCGCCCAGGGCGTCTGCTAAATCTTCGCTCGACATAGCATGCGATAAGGCTCCCAACTATCTGGCTGGGAGCCTTTTCTATCCCGGAGGACTCCTCATAACTTGCGGTGAAATACGGACTGTTATGCGTTCCAGAACGGCTAATCAGTCCGTATATCACCGCAAGTTATGGATGGGTGGGTGGATTTTGTCCTAAAACAGTGTGCGGCCCCTCGTTTGGTACACTTAAAAGTACTGGACAAGTGAAGAGATGGGGGAGAACGTGCTCAAGTTCGGTACCTACGTCCGTGTTGGAAACGCGGCCGAAGCCTATGAGCTCTTACAGAAGAACCGCAACAACAAGATTGTGGGCGGCGGCATCTGGATGCGCCTGGGTTCGCGTCGCGTGGCGACGGCGATTGACCTTTCGGCCTGCGGACTCGATCAGATCGAGGAGACCGAGACCGAGTTTCGCATCGGTGCCATGTGCACCCTGCGCCAGCTCGAGCGCCATACCGGGCTCAACGCGCTTGTCAACAATGTCTTTGAGTTTGCTGTCCACGACATTGTGGGCGTGCAGCTGCGCAATACCGCCACGGTGGGCGGCAGCATCTACGGCCGTTTTGGCTTCTCGGACGTGCTCTCCGCCTTCCTCGCTCTTGATTCTTACGTTGAGCTGACGGGCGCCGGCCGCGTGCCGCTCGCGGAGTTCGTGGACATGGGCTACGTGCGTGACGTTATTGAGCACGTGGTGGTTGTTAAGCACGACTACCGTGCGAGCTACGAGGCCGTGCGCAAGGCCGCGACCGACTTCCCCTCCTTAAACGTCACCGCCGCCTGGTGGGACGGCGCCTGGCACGTCACCGTGGGCGCCCGCCCGCTGCGCGCGACCTTGCTGCAGGGCGAGGCATCTGGCCTCACCAGCGAGCAGCCTTCCGAGGACGAGCTTCGCGCCCTTGCCGCGTCCGTGCGTTCCCTGAGCTACGGCACCAACCTGTGGGGCTCGGCAGACTACCGCCGCCGCATCTCGGCCCCGCTCGCCATCCAGGCTGTGCGCCGCGCCGCCGGCATTGAGCTTTCGGCCGCGCTTGCCCGCGAGCTCGAGGGCGTGCAGATTCCTAAGTTTGCCACGGACGAGTATTCCTGCCGCCGCGTGCCCGGCGTCGATTCTAGCGAGGTGCGCTAATGGCTGCCAAACTCATCGATCTTTCCTTTACGCTCAACGGCCGCAAGGTCAAGGTTCAGATTGCCCCCGACACCATGCTCTTTGCGCTGTTGCGCGAGCAGGGCTGCGCGTCGGTGCGCTGCGCCTGCGAGACCACCAACTGCGGCCTGTGCACGGTGTGGCTCGACGGCGACCCGGTGCTGAGCTGCTCGGTTCCCGCTGCCCGTGTTGAGGGCCATACCATTACCACGCTCGAGGGCCTTAAGGCCGAATCCGAGGCACTGGCCCGTGCGATGGCTGCCGAAGGCGCCGAGCAGTGCGGTTTTTGCGCCTCCGGCCTCATTATGAACGTGCTGGCGCTTGCCCGCGCCGCCAAGGAGGACCCGAGCCTCGTCGCCACGCGCGAGGAGCTCTCGCGCCAGCTTGCCGGCAACCTCTGCCGTTGCAGCGGCTACGAGAGCCAGCTGCGCGCCATCGTGCGCTTCCTCAACGAGTCCGGCGTGCAGGTGGGCTTTGAGATGCCCGAGCTGCCGGTCAACGACACCAGCTGCGACGGTGTCTCCTACAAGCAGATCACTCACAAGCAGCCCAAGAAGGACTCGAAGGCCCTGCTCGAGGGGCGTCCCGTCTACACGGGCGACTTGGTGCCCGCCGGCGCCCTGATCGTCAAGCTCAAGCGCAGCCCGTATGCCCGCGCCAAGATCCGCTCCATCGATACGTCGCGCGCCCTGAAGGTGCCCGGCGTGGTGGGCGTCTACACCTACGAGGACGTGCCCAAGCGCCGCTTTACCATCGCCGGCCAGAGCTATCCGCAGCCTTCGCCCTACGACCGTCTGATTCTTGAGAACCTGGTGCGCTACCAAAACGAGGAGGTGGCGATCGTCGCCGCCGAGACCGAGGAGGCCGCCGACAAGGCGCTCAAGCTCATCAAGGTCGACTACGAGGTGCTCGAGCCGCTACTCGACTTTACCCAGGCGCTCGATAATGACATCGTGGTCCACCCCGAGGGCGACGTGACCTTTATGTTCCCGCAGGGCGGCGACGTCCCGCGCAACTTGGTGTGCAGCGGTACCAGCGATTTTGGCGACTTGGACGAGGCCTTCGCCCAGAGCGACATCGTCTTCACCCGCACCTACACCAGCCAGGCCACGCAGACCGCGCCCATGGAGACCTTCCGCGCCTTCGCGACGACCGACGCGTTTGGGCGCATCTCGGTGACCACCTCTACGCAGGTGCCCTTCCACGTGCGCCGCATGGTCGCGCAGTCGCTCGATATTCCGCAGTCGCAGGTGCAGGTAATTAAGCCGCGCATCGGCGGCGGCTTTGGCTCCAAGCAGACGGGCTGCTGCGAGATCTTCGTGGCATTCGTTACCCAGCAGACCGGCCGTCCGAGCTACTGCTGCTACACGCGCGAGGAGACCATCACCGCGGGCAACTCGCGCCACCAGATGCAGATGACCGTTAAGCTGGGCGCCATGAACGACGGTACCATCACGGCTATCGACCTGCATACGTTGTCCAACGCCGGCGCGTACGGCGAACATGCCACCACGACGATCGGCCTCTCGGGCCACAAGAGCCTGCCCATTTACAACCATGTGAAGGCAAGCCGCTTTAGCTGGGACGCCGTCTACACCAACACCAACCGCGGCGGCGCGTATCGTGGCTACGGTGCCACCCAGGGCCAGTTTGCCGTGGAGAGCGCTGTCAACGAGCTCGCCGACATGCTGCACATGGACCCCGCCGACCTGCGACTTAAGAACATCGTGCGCGAGGGCGAGGTCATGCCGCAGTACTACAACGAGAAGCTCAACGCCTGCGCGCTCGACCGCTGTCTGCTGCGCGCGATGGACATGATCGGCTGGCGCGACAAGCCGTTGGCCGTGGACCTGGGCGACCGCGTGCGCGCCTTGGGCTGCGCGCTCACCATGCAGGGCTCGGGCATCTCCAACGTGGATATCGCCGGCATCGACATGCGCTTGGAAGAGGACGGCTTCATTACCATCGGCACCGGCGCCACCGATAACGGCATGGGCGTCGACACGATCCTGGCGCAGATTGCCGCCGAGGAGCTGGGCGTGGAGAGTTCGTTGATCGTGGTGCGCGGCGTGGACACCGACGTGTCGCCGTTCGATGCCGGCTCGTACGCGAGCTCGGGCACGTACGTGACAGGTCTGGCAGCCAAGAACGCTGCGACCGAGCTGCGTGAGAAGATCTGCGCCAAGGCCGCCCAGATGTGGGACGTGGACGCCGCCGATGTGGTCTTCGATGGCCAGTACGTGCGCCTGTCCGACGAGCGTGCCGCGCGCGAGCAGAACCGCTACCTTACGCTGCGCGACTTTGCCAACCTGTGCGTCAAGAACATCGCGGGCGGCGACGCGCTGACCTCGCACGCCTCTGCCTGCCTGCCCGTTTCGCCTCCGCCGTTTATGGCCGGCATTGCCGAGGTCGAGGTCGACAAGGCCACCGGCAAGGTGACTGTTGTGGATTATGCGGCGGCTGTCGACTGCGGCACCGTGATCAACGAGGCACTCGCGCGCGTCCAGGCCGAGGGTGGCATTGCCCAGGGTATCGGCCACGCGCTCTACGAGATTGTCGAGCACGACGATCGCGGCCGCCTGCGCACCGGCAACTTTATGAGCTACAAGCTGCCCACGCGCCTGGATATCGGCAGCATTCGCGTGGCCTTTGAGCCGAGCTACGAGCCGACGGGCCCGTTTGGCGCCAAGTCGATCGGCGAGGTCGTCATCAACACGCCGCTCGCCGCCGTTGCCTCGGCCGTGGCGCACGCCACCGGCCACCAGGTTCGATCGCTGCCGATCACGCCCGAGAATGCCCTGCTGGGGGAGTAGCGGGTTAGCGAACAAGTCGTAATTGGCGGGGCGAGGTAACTCGTCCCGCCTTTTGCACTCGTGGTGAGGTCGTGAGCTTGTAAAAGGTGTGCGTGCGCTTGCCGTTCGTATCTGCTATCATTCCTAATCTGTGCGCTCATGCGGGCGTGGCGGAATTGGTAGACGCGCCAGATTTAGGTTCTGGTGGGATTCCCGTGAAGGTTCGAGTCCTTTCGCCCGCACCAACGCACCGGCGTCGGCCTCGGCCGTCGCGACACTTTGTTGCATAAAGGTACCAGCACCTCAGATAAGCTGGGCAGTATGAGGAGGAACGTGTTGAACATCACCGCTTCTGACGTCAAGGACGCCAAGCTCACCGCTACGGTCACCATCCCGGCCGTCGACGTCGACGCCGCGATCAAGAAGGCCTACAAGGACACCGCCAAGAAGTACCGCTTCCCCGGCTTCCGCGCCGGCAAGGCTCCCCGTCCGGTCATCGACTCTGCACTTGGCGCCGAGGCTACCCTCGCTCAGGCCACCAACGACCTGATCGCCGCCAACGAGCCCGCCGTCCTCAACGAGCTGGACATCGTCCCCACCAAGAACGGTGACTACAAGGAGCTCGACCTCGCCAAGGATCACGAGGACTACACCTACACCGTCGAGTTCTCCCTGCGTCCTGCTGCCGAGCTCTCCTCCTTCGACGCCGTCGAGATCGAGATGCCTCCCGCGGAGGTCACCGAGTCCGAGATCAACAACCAGGTCGAGATGCTCCTCAACTACCGTGCCACCTTCGAGGACGTCGAGGGTCGCGCCGTCGAGGCCGAGGACTACGTTACCGTCGACCTCAAGGTCGTCGAGAACGCCGACAACTTTGCCGCCGAGGGCCGTATGCTCATCGCCGGTAGCGACAGCAACCCCAAGGAGTTCAACGAGGCCCTGATCGGCGCTAACGTTGACGACGTCAAGACCGTCACCTGGACCGACGAGGTCGAGGAGGGCGAGGAGGCCGAGACCCACACCGTCGAGGTCGCCGTCAAGGGCATCAAGGTCCGCAACACCCCCGAGCTCACCGACGAGCTCGTCAAGTCCGACTTTGGCTTCGACAGCATCGACGCTATGCGCGACGCCATCAAGCTCGAGATCGAGCAGGACAAGGCTTCCCGCCTCCCGGCCGAGAAGGAGAACCGTTGCGTCTCCGCTCTCGCTGAGCGTCTGCAGCTCGACGAGATGGACGCCGACTACGAGCAGTCCGTCTTTGAGGAGCTTGGCCAGAACTTCCTGTCCAACCTCGCTGCCCGCGGCATGACCCTGGACACCTGGCTGCCCGCTTCCGGTCTGACCATGGAGCAGTTCATCGGCGACCTGCACAAGCAGGCCAACGACGTCGCCCGTGAGTCCCTGGCTCTGGACGCCCTCGCCCGCGAGCTCAAGATCGAGGTCACCGAGGACGACATCAACGCCGAGTTCGAGAAGGCCGGCGTCAAGGACGTCGAGGCTTCCAAGGCCGAGTTCATCGCCGATGGCCGCATGCCTGCCGTCCGCGAGTCCATCCGTCGCTCCAAGGCCGTCGACCACCTGGTCGAGAACGCCAAGGTGACCGAGGTCGACGAGACCGCCAAGGACGCCGAGTAATTCTCGCCACCTTGCCCGCGAGCGCATGCGTGCGCCCGTGATGGGGTAAAGTTATACACCGGTTATCCGGTTGCTTCGTACGGTGCCAGCCAATGCATAGCATGCGGGCACCGTACGTTTATCTAGAACCAATTTGGTCCGCAAGAGAGAAATGGAGATGCGTATGATCGCTAAGTTCGATTCCGCCCTCGTGCCATACGTTATCGAGCAGACGCCGCGCGGCGAGCGCAGCTACGATATCTATTCGCGCCTGCTCAACGACCGCATCATCTTCTTGGGTGAGGAGATCAACTCCGTAAGCGCCAACCTGGTCGTTGCCCAGCTGCTGCATCTTGAGAGCCAGGATGCCGAGAAGGATATCTCGCTCTACATCAATTCGCCCGGCGGCGAGGTCTACTCCGGCCTGGCGATTCTTGACACCATGAACTTCATTAAGCCGCAGGTCTCCACCATCTGCGTCGGTATGGCTGCGTCCATGGCCGCCGTGCTGCTTTCGGCCGGCGCTAAGGGCAAGCGCTTCTGCCTGCCACACTCCAAGGTCATGATTCACCAGCCCAGCGGCGGTGCCCAGGGTCAGCAGACCGAGATTGAGATCGTTGCCGAGGAGATCAAGAAGACCCGTCGCGAGCTCAACCAGATCCTGTCCGACGCCTCGGGCCAGCCCATTGAGAAGGTCCAGGCCGACACTGAGCGTGACAACTACCTGACCGCTGCCGAGGCCCTCGACTACGGCCTGATCGACCGTATCGTCACCTCGCGCGATCTGGCCGCGAAGGACGCCTAGGATGGCAGGTAACATGCAGGACAACTTTGACGAGAACGGCAACCCCATCCGCTGCTCCTTCTGCGGAAAAGAGCAGGGCCAGGTCCGTCGTCTCGTAAAGGGCCCGACCAACATCTTTATCTGTGACGAGTGCGTCGCCGCCTGCTCCGAGATCCTTGAGGAGTCGCTGGCTTCGGACTTTATGGACGCCGCCCGCAACGGCAAACTGCCGGGCTTCCTCAACGACCACGGCCAGGCTGCATCCCAGCCCGCCGTGGACCCCGAGACCGAGGGTTTTGAGCTCGAGGACGACCGTCAGGTCATCACGCACGTGCCGACGCCGCACGAGATTTATGACGAGCTTTCGGCCTATGTTATGGGTCAGGAGGACGCCAAGCGCGCCATGTCGGTTGCCGTGTACAACCACTATCGCCGCGTGATCGAGGGCGGCGCCGCGGTGTCTGCCTTTGACGACGACATGGGCTCGCAGTTCGACGACGATATGGACGAGGTAGAGCTCGCCAAGTCCAACATCTTGTTGCTCGGTCCCACCGGTACCGGTAAGACCCTGCTGGCCCAGACGCTCGCGCGCATCCTCGAGGTGCCGTTTGCCATCGCCGACGCCACTGCGCTTACCGAGGCCGGCTACGTGGGCGAGGACGTGGAGAACATCCTACTCAAGCTCATCAACGCCGCCGATGGCGATATTGAACGCGCGCAGGTTGGCATTATCTACGTGGACGAGATCGATAAGATCGCCCGCAAGGCCGAGAACCTCTCCATCACTCGCGACGTTTCGGGCGAGGGCGTTCAGCAGGCGCTGCTTAAGATTCTTGAGGGCACGGTGGCCAGCGTTCCGCCCACCGGCGGCCGCAAGCATCCCCAGCAGGAGCTGCTGCAGATCGACACGACCAACATCCTGTTCATCTGCGGTGGTGCCTTTGTGGGCCTGGATAAGATCATCGCCGATCGCGTGGGCAACAAGGGCGTGGGCTTTAACTCCGAGATCGCCGGCCCCACCTCGGTCGACGAGAACGACCTGCTGCGTCAGGTGCTCCCGCAAGACCTCAACGCCTTTGGCATGATCCCCGAGTTTGTGGGACGTACGCCCGTCGTCACCCAGACGCAGGCGCTCGACGAGGACGACCTGGTGTCTATTCTGACCGAGCCCAAGAACGCCGTGGTGCGTCAGTACCGCAAGATGTTCCAGTTCGAGGACGTTGAGCTTGAGTTTGAGGACGCCGCCCTGCACGAGATCGCCCGCATGGCGCTCGCCCGCAAGACCGGCGCCCGCGGCCTGCGCTCCATTTGCGAGGACGTGCTGCAGCAGACGATGTTCGATCTGCCCAGTGAGGAGGGTGTTTCCAAGGTCGTTGTGACTGAAGCCTCCGTCAAGGGCGAAGAGCAGCCCCAGCGCATATACGGGTAAACCAGCAAAAAACGTGCTTGCAAATAGCCTCTGACCATCCGTGGTCGGAGGCTATTTTATATATACGCAATAACCCCAACTACCTGTGTTATTCTGTGTGTTTGTTTAAGCCTCAGCGAAGTCATATCAGACTGAAGTAATCGATACCTAAGGGGAGGAATGCAGACCCTGGCGGGCCTACATTCCTCCCCGGCGGGACAGGGAGAGATATATGGAAGAGATGCCCAAGAACTACGATCCGTCGACCAACGAGCCGGCGATCCTGCAGAAGTGGCTCGACGGCGGCTACTACAAGCGCCGTGAGGGCGTGGGCGACTGCACCGTCACCATTCCGCCTCCCAACGTGACCGGCAAGCTCCACATGGGTCACGCCACCGACGACTCCATCCAGGACGCCATCATCCGCATGGCCCGCATGCGCGGCAAGTCCACGCGCTGGGTGCTGGGCACTGACCACGCCGGTATCGCCACGCAGACCAAGGTCGACAAGAAGCTCAAGAGTGAGGGCATCAGCCGCCTGGAGATCGGTCGCGACAAGTTTGTCGACGCCTGCTGGGACTGGACCCACGAGTACGGCGGCATCATCGTCGAGCAGATCAAGCGCATGGGCTGCTCCGTCGACTTCGACAACGAGCGCTTCACCATGGACGAGGACTACGCGCAGGCCGTGCGCAAGGTCTTCTGCGACTGGTACCACGACGGTCTGATCTACCGCGGCAAGCGCATCGTCAACTGGTGCCCCAACTGCACCACCGCCATCTCGGACGACGAGGCCGAGTACAAGGACGAGAAGGGCCACCTGTGGCACCTGCGCTACCCGCTGACCGAGCCGGTCAACGGCCAGGACTACATCGTCGTCGCCACCACGCGCCCCGAGACCATGCTCGGCGACACGGGCGTCGCTGTCTCCCCGAAGGACCCCGAGAAGGCCGCCTTTGTGGGTAAGACCGTCAAGCTCCCCATCGTCGACCGCGAGATCCCCATCTTTGAGGATTGGCATGTCGACTCCAATTTCGGCTCTGGCTTCGTCAAGGTAACGCCTGCTCACGACCCCAACGACTACGCCATGGGTCAGGCCCACGACCTGCCGCAGATCAATATCTTCGACGAGCACGCGGTGGTCGTCGAGGGCTACGGCGAGTTCACCGGCATGACCCGTGAGGAGTGCCGCGAGGCCGTCATTAAGTGGTTCGAGGAGCACGACCTGCTCGATCACGTTGAGGACCTCGATCACTCCGTCATGCACTGCTACCGCTGCGACGCCGCGCTTGAGCCGTGGCTGTCCGAGCAGTGGTTTGTGGCCGTTGACAAGCTCAAGGGGCCGGCGCTCGACGCTGTCAACTCCGGCAAGGTCACTTTCCACCCCGCGCGCTGGACGCAGACCTACACTACCTGGATGGAGAACCTCAAGGACTGGTGTATCAGCCGTCAGCTGTGGTGGGGCCACCGCATCCCCGTGTTCTACTGCGAGGACTGCGGCTGGGAGGACGCCCTGGCCGAGGACACCGACGTGTGCCCCAAGTGCGGCGGTCATCACGTGCATCAGGACGAGAACGTGCTGGACACCTGGTTCAGCTCGCAGCTGTGGACCTTCGCCACGCAGGGCTGGCCGCAAAAGCCGGAGCTGCTCGAGGGGCATCACCCCACGACGGCGCTGGTCACCGCGCGCGACATCATCGCGCTGTGGGTCGCACGCATGGTCATGAGCTCGCTGTACTTCCTGGACGAGGTGCCGTTTAAGGACGTCGTCATCTACCCGACGATCCTTGCCAAGGACGGTAGCCGCATGTCCAAGTCCAAGGGCAACGGCGTTGACCCCATGGACCTCATCGGTATGTACGGCGCCGACGCCATGCGTTACAACCTGCTGACGCTGTGCACCAACAACCAGGACGTCAAGTTTGACGCGAACATCGATAAGAAGACCAAGAAGCTCATCGACAGCCCGCGTACCGACCAGGCCAAGTCGTTTGTGACCAAGATCTGGAACGCCAGCCGCTTCCTGCTCATGAACATGGAGGGCTACACGCCCGGTGAGCCCGTCGTGGAGACGCCGGCCGACGCCTGGATGTTCAGCCGCCTGGCAAAGGCCGTGAAGATGGTCACCGAGGGTATTGAGAACTACACCTTTGGCGATATGGCCCGCGGCGTGCAGCAGTTCTTCTGGAACGAGGTCTGCGACTGGTACGTCGAGGTCACTAAGGCTCGTCTGAAGGGCGAGGGCCGTCTGCAGGCTCAGCGCAACCTGATCTTTGTGCTCGACACCTCTATTCGCCTGATGCACCCGCTCATGCCGTTCGTCACCGAGGAGATCTGGGACAACATGCCGGCGAGCGTGCTCGACCTGGACGCCGAGGGCAACGTGGATCGCGCCGAGGCGCTCATGATCGCCAAGTGGCCCGAGCCCGCCGACTACGCCAAGTATGTTGACGAGGACGCCGAGCGCGCGTTTGAGCTGTGCCGCGCCGTCGTTTCCGCCGCCCGCGCCACGCGTTCGCGTTATCGCTTGAGCCCCAAGGCCGAGCTCGACGTGGTCGTGCGCGCCGGTGCCGAGGACATCGAGAAGCTCGAGAGCCTGCGTTCGACCATTGAGCCGCTGGCGAACACCGCTTCGCTGGTCATGGGTACCGATGTCGAGAAGCCGGCCGCGAGCATCGCCGTGGTCGACAGCGGCGTCGAGGCCTTTGTGGTGCTCGAGGGCAAGGTTGACCTTTCGGCCGAGAAGGCACGTCTTGAGAAGGAGATCGCCGCGGCTCAGAAGGAGCTTGCCGGCTGCGAGAAGACGCTCGCCAACGAGGGCTTTGTGGCCAAGGCCGCGCCCGCGGTGGTGCAGAAGAAGAGGGACCGTGCAGCTGAGCTCAAGGAGATCCTGGCGGCGCTGAACTCGCAGGTTGCTGACTTCTCGTAGGCGGTACTGGGGGACGCGGTTTGGGGCTTTGCTCGCTACTGCGGACAGTCCTGCTCGCACGAAGGCCACATTAAGTGGCCTTCGGCTCGTGCGGAACTTGTATCGAGCAAAGCCCCAAACCGCTCCCATAGCGGTTACGGGGGCGTTCGCTGCCTGGTAGGGCCACTTGGTTGTGACCTTGATCTCGCTGCAAAGCGGTGTTTGGCTGATATTTTGAATGGGAGGGGCTCGTTGCTGATTCGGGCCTCTTTTTATGTTGAGGGGACTTTGGGTTATGGCTAAGCGTTCTGGGTCGTATGTCGTTCCTTTCTCGTTTGAGTTGCTTTCGTTTGGTGAGGCTGTTGGGCTGGCTGCTGATACGGGGCGGATTTCTGGGGATGCTGGGCCTCTGCTTGAGACGGTTGTCGATATGCTCGATGAGCTGGGGCGTCCGGACGAGTACTTTGATTGCATTCAGGTTGCCGGTACCAATGGCAAGACTTCGACCACGCGTTTTTCGGCTGCCATTCTTCGCGGCGAGGGGCTCAAGACCGCGCTGTATACGTCGCCGCAGCTTGTGCGCTATCCCGAGCGTATGGAGGTCGATGGGCGTGTTGTGAGCGATGAGGCGTTTGCCCGTGGCGTTTCGGCCGCTGTCGAGGCGGGGCATCGAGTGAATGCCCGTCGTGTGACGGCGGGGGAGCGCGCCTATACTATTACGCCGTTTGACCTGCTGACGGCTGCCGCACTGGTGGTGTTTGCCGAGGCTCGCGTGGATGTTGCCGTGCTCGAGGTTGGTATGGGCGGGCGCTGGGACGCCACGAGTGCGACCGATCCCGTCGCCGTTGCCATTACGGGCATTGGACTCGACCATACACGCATTTTGGGCGACACGCTCGAGGCCATTGCGGGGGAGAAGGCTGCGGTTATTAAGCCTGGGCGCCTGGTTGTTCTGGGCGAGGGCACACATGAGGCGAGCGTTCAGTGTGTGATGGACGCACGTTGTCGCGAGTGCGGCGTCGTGCCGCTGGTGGTGAACCATGCCACGACCAAGGTGCCGGAACACGTGGGCGATACGGTTGAGTTTAGCTGCACCACGCCGCGTGCGATCTATACGTCGAGTATGGTCAAGCCGGCGTATCAGCCGCAAAATGCTGCGTGCGCGATAATGCTCTGCGAGGGCTATCTGGGCCGCGAGCTCGATCATGACAAGCTCGATGCGTCGCTTATGGGCTGCCCCACGCCGGGCCGCTTTGATGTGCTGGGAACTGATCCGCTCAAGCTGATCGACGCCTGCCATAACCCTCAGAGCTGCGAGAACTTTGTGAGCGCGCTGGACGAGATCGATCCGTGCGTGGAGAACCGCCCCACGCTGCTGTGTGCCGCGCTGGCCGATAAGGACGTGGCGGGTATCGTTGACGTTCTGGTTCCGGCATTCCCCCGCGTGGTCGTGACCCAGACCGATTCCGATCGCGCCCTGCCGGCAGAGGAGCTCGCCGCCCTCGTTGATGCCGATAAGCTCGCGGGCGTATACCCCAGCGTTTCCGAGGCCCTCGCAGCTTTCGAGGCTGCGGGCGAGCCCTTCGTAGCAGCCGGCACCATCACCCTAGCCGGCGAAGTAGCCGGCCTGCTCCGCTAACCCATCCCCTCAGCAGTTGCGGTGAAATACGGACTGTTTTACAAGCCAGAAGCCTCAAACAGTCCGTATATCACCGCAACTCAAAAGCAGTCTATTTGGGACGGGGCTTTTTTAGCTGCCCTGTGCTCCGAGTTGACTCGCTTGCCACGAAATGGGGCTATCTACTACGTTTGACTGGTCACCCTCGACCACACGGAAAATCGTGAAATCAAAACCGCAGGTAGAAGACTTGCCGGTTTTCAATAAATACCCGCATGGTCGACCTATGCGGGTTAAACGTAGTAGATAGGCCGTTTTTGTGGCGCGGTGTTGGTGGGATGTGACAAAGGGACTGTCCCTTTGTCACATTGGCTAGACTAGGCGGACCAGATCGTGAGGGTAGGCGTTGAGAATCTCGACGCCCTTCTCGGTCACCAGGGCTAGGTCCTCGATGCGGACGCCGGTGCGGCCGGGGAGGTAGATGCCCGGTTCGATGGAGAACGTCATGCCCGGCTCGACAACCTGCTCGTTGGCAAGCGAGACGTCGCCCGGCTCGTGGTCCTGCAGACCAATCGAGTGGCCCAGGCGATGTGTAAAGTACTTGCCGTAGCCAGCGTCCTCAATCACGTCGCGCGCTGCACGGTCCAGGTCGCACATGCGCGCGCCTGGTGCGATGAGCGCCTCGGCGGCCTCGTTGGCGCGGCGCACGATGTCGTAGATGCGCGCCGTCTCCTCGTCCGGCTCGCCCCAAAAGAACGTGCGCGTCATGTCCGAGCAGTAGTTACGATGGCGTCCGCCAATATCGAACAGCACCACGTCGCCGCGCTTGAGTACCGTGTCGTCGGGCTCGTGGTGCGGGTCGCCGGCGTTGGCGCCAAAGCTCACGATGGGCGGAAAGCTAAAGCCCTCGCAGCCGTGCTTGCGATACAGGCCGAGCATCTGGTCGGCAATTTCGCGCTCCGTCACGCCCTCGTGGACGAGCTTGATAACATCGGCCATCACGGCGTCGTTGGCGGCCGAGGACACGCGCATGAGTTCCTGCTCGGCGGTATCCTTGTGGGTGCGTGCGGCGGTGACGGCAAAGTCACCCAGGAAAAACTCGCTGGCGGCATGGCGCTCCAGAAGGGGCATCAAAAAGCCGGAGCGCATGACGGTGTCGATGCCGAGCGGCTTGGTCGGGTCGATCTCGCGCGCGATGGCGTCGGCCACTACGTCAGTATCGGTGTGATAGGCCACGCGGGCATTGTCGTACTCGGGTCGCTGATGCAGCGCGTTGACCAAGATCACAGGTTCGCTATCGCGTGCGAGCAGCACGCCGCAAAAACGCTCGAACATATCGGCATAAAAGCCGGTCAGGTAATAGATCGACCATGGGTCGTTTACGAGCAGCTGTGCGCCGGGGTGCTGAGCCTCGAGCGCATCGAGCACGCGCGCCACACGCTGGTCATCGACATGTGCCATGAATCATCCTTTCGCTAGGGTGCCACCATGGTATCCCCAATGCCAGGGTAGTCAATTTGCGACGGGGCTATTTTAGCTGTGTCCAACATGCGGAATGATTTTTCTGGGACGGGGATGAAATAATCATTCGGCACCCATGATTATTTCATCCCCGTCCCAGAAAAATCATTTGAGCGAACGTTCGGGCAAAAGTAGCTAAAAGAGGCCCGTCCCAAATGGGCTGGTTTCAAAAGTATGGCGGATTACGGGGCTGGACCTGTATTACTTGACCATGGGGAAAATCGCTAAATTAAAACCGCAGGTAGACGGCTTATCAAAAATCGAAAATTGCCGGTATGGATGGGGGTCTCCGAATTAGCCCCGTAATCCGGCATAGTTTTGAATTGGTACTAAAGTAGGCACAAGCTAAATACCGATTCCAAGGATGGTCGCGGTGGAATAGTTCCTGGATGCCGGGGTTTGGCGGAAATCAGGAACTATTTCACCGCAATTGAGGAGGGGCGGGGTGGATGGCGGGGTAGCTAAAAGAGCCCCGTCCCTAATTAGCTACTTTGACTCGGTCGATGTCCATGCTGGCGATGAGGTTGATGTTGGTGTCGAGGAGGTCTTCCAGCATGATGTCGCCCATGCGGATGGGGGCGTTGACGACTAGGCCTCGGATGAGGTTCATGGCTTGGGCGTGGAGTGCCAGAGGGATGGCCTTGGCGGTGCGCACAGGCAGCAGCGTCTCGTCGCCGCCGGAGACGGCCACGGTCGTCGTGAGTACGCGCATGGGGCAGGTGAGCTCCTGATGTGCGAATTTATCGCCGCGCGGGCAGCTGTTTCCGGCCACGGAGCGAACCTCTACCACGGCGTCGTCTGCGTCACGCTCCACCTCTACGGTCAGGAGACACTCGGATGGGCAGGTGGTGCAGTTGAACTGCAGCGTTTCGATCGCGTTTATGCTCATGGCCTTACGCCTCCTCTACGGGATCGACGGACAGGACAATCTCGCTGACACCCAGGTCGAGCGCTTGTTTGATGACCTTTGCCGGCATTGGAAAGCTTTCCATGACGCTTGGCTTAAATGCACGGACCTTGCCTACGAATAATTCCTCGCCGCCAGCGAGAATACGCACGCGGGCGGCGTCGACCGGTCGGCGCACGCGGAAGTTGAGTTTGGTGAGTGCCGCAGCCGTAATGCGTCCCGGCAGCGCGTAGCCCGCAATACCGGCAGGGGAGACCGTGAGCTGGCAACCCACGCGCTGGGCGCCCGCCTCGGCATCCGCGCCACCGCCCAGCGCGTATACCGCCGCAGCCGCACCGGCGCGCTCGGATTCGGTCGTCACATTGTCTGCCAGGTCGTGCACGTGCAGCACGTTGCCGCAGGCAAATATGCCCGGCACGCCCGTCTGCAGGCTCTGGTCCACCACGGCGCCGCGCGTGCGTGGGTCAAGCTCAACGCCCGCGGCAACCGAAAGCTCGTTCTCGGGAATCAAGCCCACCGAGAGCAGCAGTGTGTCACACGGAACAATGCGCTCGGTTCCCGGAATGGGCGCCAGGTGCTCGTCGACCTGGCTCACTTCGACGGCTTCAACGCGGTCGTGCCCGATTACGCGCGTGACCGTGGTGGACAGGTGCAGCGGAATGCCAAAGTCGTCCAGGCAGTTCTTTACATTGCGGCGCAGTCCGTTGGCGTACGGCATGAGCTCGTACACGCCCTCGACGGAAATCCCCTCGAGCGCGCAGCGACGTGCCATGATCAGCCCGATATCGCCCGAACCCAAAATGACGGCGCGCGAGCCGGGTTTGAGGTTCTCGATATTGATGTATCGCTGCGCAAGGCCGGCCGTAAACACGCCGGCGGGTCGGCTGCCAGGGATCTTGATCTCGCTGCGGGTGCGCTCACGGCAGCCCATGGCAAGCACGATGGCGCGTGCGGTGAGTTGCAACATGCCATCGGGGCTCATGAGCGTGACGGTGTGGAGTGTGGATTCGCCCTTGCCCGGCGCGCCCTCGCCCGAATTAATCCCAATCACCATGCTGTCCAAGAACAGTGCAATGTCGGTCGCGCGCACCTGGTCGATAAAGCGCTGCGCGTACTCGGGACCGGTGAGCTCCTGCTTAAAGTGCGACAGGCCAAAGCCGGGGTGGATGCATTGGCGGAGGATGCCGCCCAGGTGCTGCTCGCGCTCCACGATGGCCACGTGCGCGCCTGCCTTTTGCGCGGCAAGCGCGGCCGCCATGCCGGCGGGGCCGCCTCCGATGACGACCACGTCGAAGGCCTGCGTTGCTACCGACGCTGCGGCTCCGGCCTCCGCGAGTTCGTCGCACATATCAAACGTCGCCATCCTAGCGCACCCCCTTCAAAGGTCCCTCGACCAGCCAGGAGCCGGCGTCCTCCAGTAATACCTCGCTAGGGTCGCAGCCCAGCTCGCGCGCCAGGATCGCCACCACACGGCTCTGGCAAAAACCGCTCTGGCACCGACCCATGCCGGCTCGGCAGCGGCGCTTGACGCCCTCGACCGAAACCGCGCCCGGGCGGCGCCGGATCGCGGCCACGATCTCGGCCTCGGGCACCGTCTCGCAGCGGCAAACGATCTGTCCCCACGTGGGGTCGGACGCGATCAGCTCCTCCTTGTGCGCGAGCGGTGCGCGGTCAAAGTCGTCCGGTGCGCGGCGAATCGGGTTCCAGTCCGCCCGCTCGTGCAGTTCCACGCCCGCCTCACGTATCACAAGCTCCATGCGCTCGGCAATGGCCGGCGCGCTCGCCACACCCGGCGACTGAATGCCCGCCGCCTGGAAAAGCCCCGGCACCACGGCCGACTGTCCAATAAAGAAGTCGTTCGTCCCCTGAATGACCGGGCGTCCGCCGGCAAACGCGCGCACCACGCGGCGCGTGTCCAGATCGGGCACCAGCTTGCGCGCGCCCGCTAACAGCGCGTTGACATCGCTCGCATAGGTCTGCGTGTCGCCCGGCTCGCGCACAGCGGCGGTTGCGGTGATCACGGTGTTGCCGTGCACGGTGCCCGTCACGATAACGCCCTTCGATACCGGCGTCGGCACGGGGTAGAGCGGCATGAGCGTGCGCGGCTCCTTGTCCAACACCACGATGTTGCCCTGACGCCAGACCATCTGGAACTCCTCGGCGCCCGCCATATGCGAGATGTCGGCGGCGCCGTTGCCCGCGGCGTTGATCAGGTAGCGGCAGCGCACGTTGCCAGCGGGGGTCGCCAGCGTAAAGCGCGCGTCCTCGCCCGAGCCCGCGACTTCAATCGCTTCCACCGGAGCGGACCGCATAAACGTCACCCCGTTGGCCACGGCGTTCTCCAGCGCGGCGATGGCAACCTCAAACGGGTCGACAAACCCAGTCGAGGGGCACCACAACGCGCATGTTGCATAGGCACTGGCGCGCGGCTCTAATTCGTGGATGCGGTCGGGTCCAACGATCGACAGCTCGGGCACACCGTTGACATGGCCGTTGCTGCGCAGCTGTTCCAGATGCGCACGGTCCTCGTCGTTAAAGCCCAGCACCATCGAACCGGTGCGACGGAACAAAAAGCCCAGCTCCTGCGCCCATGTACCGTACAACTCGCAGCCACGGGCGTTAACCTGCGCCTTTACGGTTCCCGGCGTCGGATCGTAGCCGGCGTGCACCAGGCCGCCGTTGGCCTTCGACGCGCCCTGCGCAATATCGTTAGCCGCCTCGACCACGCAAATTGACAGGTCAAACCGCGCGAGCTGCCGTGCGATGGCGCATCCGGTGATGCCCGCGCCGACAATCGCGATATCAAACGTTTCTGCCACGGTGCCTCCCAGACAAGTTGACAGGCTGTCAATAAGACTATCCTACGGTCTGCGCGTCCCCAGTGCGGCGGCAATGCGGCGAACAGCCCCGCAACACCCGCCAACGGCAGGCGAGGGGAGACCCCGGCAACGTTGACAACCTCGTCTACCGACAACTACGGCAACCGTTTGTCTCGATCTGTAACAGTTTGCTGATGATTTGGGTTCTAGATGTTACAGATCGAGACGTTAGTCTGGCGCCCCCTCCGTTTGTCTCGACCTGTAACATCTAGGACCGGATTTCGCTCCCACCTGTTTCAGATTGAGATGTTTGTGTCCGCGCCAGCCCCGCCCCTAGCCGTGGTCCCATATAAACAAACCCCGTGGTAAACTTGCACGGACTGTTAATATTCCGAAAGGTACCCGTAATGTCCAAGTACATCTCCGAGCTCATGTCGCCGCAGCTTATGGGCGTCGTCTATGCCTTCGTTGGCTTTATCATCGCCCTGTATGTGCTGTCGGTCGTCTATGTGTTCATCGACGCTCGCCGCCGCGGCGCCAGCGCATACGTGGCATGGGGCATCATCGCCCTCATCCCGTTTGTGGGCCTCATCGCCTACCTGGTCCTGCGTCCGCACTCCTACGCGTCCGACCGCGAGGAGCAGGAGCTGGACATGGCTCTGCGCGAGCGCCAGCTTGCCCAGTACGGCACCTGCCCGCAGTGCGGCGCGCCCATCGAGAAAGACTTTGTGGTCTGCCCGGTGTGCGACACCCAGGTTCGCAATGTCTGCCCCAGCTGCCATCGCCCGCTCGATGCGCACTGGAAGGTCTGCCCCTACTGCCGAACTCGCATCCAGTAACGCATCCATCGCCGGGCCGGCCGCAAGCCACGGGCACGCCGCAAGCCATGCGCGCCCCGCAGCCCCGGTCCACACGATGAAGCATGCGTAGAAAATCGCCCGCCGTGCCATTAAGGTGCGGCGGGCGCTTGTATACCAAGGCAACCTGCCTATAATGATGCAAGTCAAAAACGCCGAGCGCATCGCACGCACTTGCATCAGGCATCCGAGAGGAGAAAACATACCCATGAAGGCACTCTACAATGACGGTTCGGTGGCCGAGCTCCCGCAGGACGAGGTCACGCACGTCATCCGCCACTCTGCCGCGCACATCATGGCGCAGGCCATCAAGCGCCTGTACCCCCAGGCCGACTTTGCCTACGGCCCCGCGACCGACAACGGCTTCTACTACGACGTCGACCTGCCCGAGGGCGTCAAGATCAGCGAGGACGACTTCCCCGCGATCGAGGCCGAGATGAAAAAGATTGTCAAGGAGAACCTCAAGTTCACCGTGTACGAAAAGCCCCGTGCCGAGGCCATCGCCCTTATGGAGGAGCGCGGCGAGAAGTACAAGGTCGAGCACATCGGCGACCTGGACGACGACGCCCGCATCACCTTCTACCAGCAGGGCGACTACATCGACATGTGCGTCGGCCCCCACATCTGCTACACCAAGGCTCTCAAGGCCTTTAAGCTCACCGGCGTCTCGGGCGCCTACTGGAAGGGCGATAAGGACAACAAGATGCTCACCCGCATCAACGGCGTTGCCTTTGCCACCAAGGAAGAGCTCGACGAGCATATGCACATGCTGGAGGAGGCCAAAAAGCGCGACCACCGCAAGATCGGCCGCGAGATGGACCTCTTTATGATGCGCGACGAGGCCCCCGGCTTCCCGTTCTTCCTGCCCAACGGCATGATCCTTAAGAACACGCTGCTGGACTACTGGCGCGAGATTCACCACAAGGCCGGCTACGTGGAGATCTCCACGCCGCTCATCATGAACAAGCAGCTGTGGAAGACCTCGGGCCACTGGGATCACTACAAGGACAACATGTATTCCACCGTCATCGACGATGAAGAGTACTGCATTAAGCCCATGAACTGCCCGGGCGGCGTGCTGGTGTACGCCTCCAAGCCGCACTCCTACCGCGAGCTGCCCATCCGCGCTGGCGAGATTGGCCTGGTACACCGCCACGAGCTGCGCGGCGCCCTGCACGGCCTGTTCCGCGTGCGCTGCTTTAACCAGGACGACGCCCACCTGTTCGTGCGTCCCGACCAGCTGACCGACGAGATCGTGGGCGTGGTCAACCTTATCGACTCCGTGTACCAGAAGTTTGGCTTTAAGTACCACGTTGAGCTTTCCACCCGCCCCGAGGACTCCATGGGCTCCGACGAGGACTGGGCCCGCGCCGAGGAGGGCCTGCGCACCGCTCTGGAGAAGCTGGGCATGGACTACGAGGTCAACGAGGGCGACGGCGCCTTCTACGGCCCCAAGATCGACTTCCACCTGGAGGACTCGCTCGGTCGTACCTGGCAGTGCGGTACCGTGCAGCTCGACTTCCAGATGCCGCTCAACTTTGATCTGGAGTACGTGGACGCCGACGGCACCAAGAAG
This sequence comes from uncultured Collinsella sp., assembly GCA_900552385.1. Taxonomy (GTDB): domain Bacteria; phylum Actinomycetota; class Coriobacteriia; order Coriobacteriales; family Coriobacteriaceae; genus Collinsella. The sequence continues at coordinate 118,898 of URZI01000004.1, forward strand.
CGCCCCATCATGCTGCACCGCGTGTGCTTTGGCTCCATCGAGCGCTTCATCGGTATTCTGATTGAGCACTTTGCGGGCAAGTTCCCCACCTGGCTGGCTCCCGTGCAGGTCAAGGCGCTTCCCGTGTCCGAGAAGAGCCGCGACTACGCCCACGAGGTGTGCGCCAAGCTGGAGGAGGCCGGCATTCGCGTGGTCTGCGACGACCGCGACGAGAAGATCGGCTACAAGATCCGCGAGGCCCGCAGCATCGACCGCGTGCCCTATATGCTCATCCTGGGTGAGAAGGAGGTCGAGGCCGGCAACATCTCCGTCCGCGATCGCTCCAACGAGACCGTTCAGATGAGCGTTGACGAGTTTGTTGCCAAGGTGACCGAGGAGATCAAGACCCGCGCCTAAGGTAAGCTTCACAACAATTAACAAAGGCGACCGTCCACAAAGGGCGGTCGCCTTTTTTCTTACCAAAATAAGAAAAGCCGCTGGTTGAGCGGCTTTTTTTGTTGCACAAAAAGGTACAGGTTTTTGTAGAGGGCTATGGAGATGTACCTACTATCAGTACATTTTGCGTAATCTGGGAAAACGCTGATTAATTGCTCGTATAATGTCGCATGTCGAAAGATACAAAAACCTGTACTTTTGCGACTACGCCTAGCTGCGAGCGAGAAGCTTGTTCTAAACGCCCCTGCATTTGCGTGCATCGCAAAGCCAAAAGAGGGGGGGCGAGAACATGGAACAGACGGCACGGCGCCAAGAGCAGCTGCCAGGTGCTTTTAGCGGCGCCACCACCAACAGCCAGCACGGCCGCGTCCGCTGGTATCTGGTTCACACCCCCAATGGAAAAGAGCGCGAGACCTGCGAAAAGGTCCGCTGCATTATCCCGCACGAGCTGATGCAGGACGCTTTTGTGATGCAAAAGGAGTTCTGGTTTAAGCGGGACGGCGCCTGGTCGCTCCAAACCAAGCCCATGTACAAGGAATATTTCTTCGTCGCCACGCACGATGCCGCTGCGCTCGATAGGGCCCTGGCCCAGTTGAGCTTTGGCTGTCGCATCGCCGGCAGTAGGGAGCGGGCGTACATGCCCATGCCGGACGATGCGCAGGATTGGTACCGCAGCGTGCTCGACGACGACGGCGTGGTGCGCAACAGCGTCGCCCGCATAGAAGACGGCGTGTTGCACATAGAGCAGGGGCCCTTGGTGGGGCAAGAGGCCCGCGTAAAGAAAGTCGACCGTCATAAACGCTGGTGCCTGGTAGACGTGGGCGAGGGTGACTCCACATTTAGGGAGCTGCTACCGCTTGACGTTCCTAGCAAAACGTAAGGGAGACGTTGCATCAGCTGTTCGTTTGCATTTTTGAATTTACCGATTGGGGGATCCCTGGGGAACGGGGATGTATTTTTGACTGTGGCTGCTAAAGAAGTAACAAAGAGCTGTGCGCCTGCGGGGGCGGCACTGATTGCCCAGGCCATGGACCGGCGCGAGGGCGCCGGCCGTTACAAGGCCATGCAATCCATCATGGACTGGGACCGCTCGCGCTTGGCATATAGGGCAGTGAAGCGCGCATTCGACATCGTGTTCAGCGGTGCCGTGCTCGTCGTCATCGCTGTGCCCAGCCTGGTGCTGGCCGCGGCCATCCGACTGGAGAGCGAGGGCAGCCCCTTCTATAGTCAGATCCGCGTTGGCCGCACCCGTCCCGACGGTAGTTTGACTACCTTCCGCATGTGGAAGTTCCGCTCCATGTACAAGGACGCCGACGAGCGCCTCGCCGAGCTCAGGGAGCAGAACGAGATCGCCGGCGCCATGTTCAAGATGAAGAATGACCCGCGTGTCACCAAGATTGGAAAGTTCATCCGCAAGCACTCCATCGACGAGTTCCCGCAGTTCCTGAACGTGTTCATGGGTCAGATGTCCGTCGTCGGCCCGCGCCCGCCGCTGCCCAACGAGGTCGCGGAGTATACCGAGTACGACCTGCAGCGCTTGGCTGTGAAGCCGGGCATTACCGGCTGGTGGCAGGTGACTGACCGCAACGATACCGACTTCGACGGCATGGTCCGCCGTGATTTGGAGTACATCGCCAAGCGCGGCCCCATCACGGACTTGAAGATTGTTCTCCTCACGGTCGTTGAAGTCTTTACCGGTGGAGGTGCTTGCTAAATGACTGAACCGGTTAGGGTGGCTCAGGTTGTTGGCAAGATGGTTGGTGGCGGCGTCGAAGCTGTCGTTATGAATTACTATCGTCACATCGATCGCGGTAAAGTGCAGTTTGACTTTCTTGTTGATTCCGATTCGACGCTTGTTCCCCGTGACGAGATCGAATCGCTCGGTGGCAGGGTCTTTGAGATACCCCCCTATCAGCATGTAGCTGAATACCAGCGAGAGCTTCAGCGTCTCTTTAAGCAAGAGGGCTGGAAGATTGTCCATAGTCACATCAACGCGCTTTCGGTCTTTCCTCTTCGTGCTGCGAAGAAGGCGGGTGTCCCCGTGCGTATCGCCCATAGCCACTCTACGAGTGGTAGGGGTGAGTATGCCAAGAATGCCCTGAAGGCCGTGCTGAAAACGCAATCAAACCGGTATCCGACTCACCGTTTTGCATGTAGTAAATTCGCTGGTGAATGGTTATTTGGATCGAGTTCTCAATTTGTAGTCATGCGTAATGCTGTCGACTTGTCTGTTTTTGCGCCAGATGATGATGATCGCCTAAGGACGCGGCGATCGCTTGGTGTTGCTGATGGACAGCTTCTAATTGGGCACATTGGTCGTTTTACAGAGCAGAAGAATCACTCATATTTGCTTAATATATTCGATCAGGTTTTAAAGATTCGTAATGATGCAGTTTTAGTTTTGGTTGGTTCTGGTCCGTTGGTTGAACAGATAAAGGACCAAGCTGATTGTCTGGGGATTAGCCATTCTGTTCGGTTTTTGGGCACTAGAAGCGACGCAGCATCTTTATATCGAGCATTTGATGTTTTCTGCCTGCCGAGCCTGTATGAAGGCCTCCCAATGGTCGGAGTTGAATGCCAGGCATCGCATACACCCATTCTTGCGTCTGATACCGTTACCTCTGAGACCGCTGTTACATCCATGATGCAATTTGAATCACTTTCTAGCTCCTGTATAAAGTGGGCCGAAAGACTTATTGAGTTGAGCACAGAGGTCTTCGCGCCTGGCGACGATGCCGGTTTGCAGGTATTTGAAATTAATGCTGCGGCCAGAGTGTTATTGGATTGTTATATGACCTATTTAGGTTCTGTTGATTAAGGGGATAGCTTGACTATTACATGTTCTAAGCGAGTCGCAGTCGCGTCGTGTCATGACAAAATCAACTTTGGCAGCGTTCTTCAGGCGTACGCGACCCAGCGTGCCCTTGAGGAGCTGGGAGTTGAAGTCAATACTATTGATAAACGTGGCCTGGGTCATGCTATTTCTGAAGGACGCAATGATTACTATCTTGAGCATCTATTTGATGTAGATCTTTATCGTGCAAAGCTGGGTTTTGTAAAGCATCGCATCAAGCAGAAGCTTGATGCTGACTTTGGAAAGAAAATGGCAAAGAGGAAAAGTGCATTTTCATCTTTCGAGTCAACACATTTTAGTTTTACTCCTCAAGCCGCTTCGTTTGAAGAACTTGGGGCGCTTGTGGCTGATTATGACAGCGTTGTTGTTGGCAGCGATCAGCTTTGGCTGCCTGTTAACATTGCTGGTAGGTACTTTACACTATCTTTCGTGCAGCCTCCTGTCCGCAAGGTGTCTTATTCCACTAGTTTTGGAGTATCTTCCCTTTCTGAAAAATATCTTCGTAAAACAAAAGATTTTCTTTCCGATTTTTCGGCCATTTCTGTTCGCGAGGATACGGGAGCGGATTTGGTAGAGAAAGCTACGGGCGTCCGATGCTCTGTTGTATGCGACCCTACGATGCTGCTGGCTAGAGATCAGTGGGCAAGCCTTGCTTGTTCCTCTTCGATTGACGTTCCTGACGAGCCCTATGTTTTCTGCTATTTCATGGGTAAGAATGCATGGAATCGTGAATGTGCCCAAGAGCTTGCCAAGCAGCATAATTTGAAGATCGTCGCCATTGCTCATCCCGATGAATATGTTAAGGCTGATGACGATTACGCGGATTATTATCCTTGGGAAGCCGGTCCGGCTGAGTGGGTCAACTTGATTGCCCATGCTTCGTATGTCTGTACTGACTCTTTCCACGGAAGCGTTTTCTCAAATATTTTTGAGGTGCCCTTCTTCTCGTTCCGTCGCCACGAGAATATGGGTGCTCAGTCTACGAACTCACGTATTGATACATTGTTGCGTGTCCTTGGAAACTCCGATCGTATTTGCGAATCGAAGGATGCTTTCCGTGCCGCAATGGCAAATGAAATTGACTTTGTGTCAGTACGTCAACGACTTAATGTGTATAGGAATGAATCGGCCAATTGGCTTAAATCAGCTCTTGAGTTGTAGGGAACAGTATGATCTCCATCACGGACAAAAGTAAATGCTGCGGTTGCGCTGCCTGTGCTCAAAAATGTCCCAAGCAGTGCATATCAATGGAATATGACGCCGAGGGCTGCGAGTACCCCGTAGTCAATGCTGACCAGTGTATTGATTGCGGATTATGCGAAAAGGCTTGCCCAGTGCTTAATGTTGATAAGGACGAGCCTAAGTCCCAACGAGCCTTTCTAGTCCAGCATAATGATCAAAAGGTGCTTGCTGAAAGCACTTCTGGTGGAGCCTTCACTGCCCTTGCTCAGGCCGTGATTGCCAACGGCGGTATTGTGTTTGGTGCAGGTTATTTGCGCGGTGAACAGCTTGTGCGAGCCGAAGGAGCCCCTGGGCGACTTAAGGTCGGACATTTTTCTGTGGAAAGCGTTGATGAACTTTGGCGCTTCCGCAACAGTAAATATGTTCAGAGCGTTGTTGGCCCTGCGTATCCCGAGGTCAAACAACAACTAAAAACTGGACGTGAAGTTCTCTTTATTGGTACCCCTTGTCAATGCGAAGGCCTGCTTCGATTTTTGGGCGGCAAGCCGGCAAATTTACGCGTGGCAGACTTCGTCTGCCGCGCGAACCCCGCTCGCGCTGTGTTCGCGCGGCAGGTCGAATGGCTTGACGCAAAGGTTGGCGTAAAAGGTGAGACCGTTCTTTTTAGAGATAAATCACGGTTTGGCTATCGCTATTCAAATATGTGCGAGCTCGAAGGCGAGACTCTGTATGGTGAACGGCTGTACAGTGAAGGTGTCGAAACAGATCCTTACCTAAGGGCCTTTTTTGCTGATCTTTCAGATCGACCCATTTGTTACGAATGCCCGTTTAAAAAGCGTTATCGCGTTACTGATTTGACTTGCTGGGATTTCTTCGATGTTTATCGACTCTCGAAAGAGTTCGACGACAATCGGGGCGTCACTCGAGTTCTCATCCAAAGCGATGAGGGACAAGAATTGCTTGATCGAGCCTCAAGCTATGCCCGTATGAAGGAGATTGATGTTGAGGCTGCAGTAGAAGGTGTTCGTGAACTTACTAAGTCCGTGAAGCTGAATCCGCGTCGCGATGAATTCATGGCTGATGTGGCGAATCTGGATGGTGAGGAGCTTATGAATAAGTGGTTCCCCGATTCCGGAAAAGTAAAAGCCGAGCGCTTTGCTAGGCATACATGCGAAAAGCTTGGAATTTATGACCCGATGAAGCGTCTGGTTAAAAAAATCATCAAGAAGTAGCCTATTGTTCGAAAGGGAATTGATGATTCCTAAAGTTCTGCACTACATCTGGTTCGGTGGAAGTGAGCTTCCTGAACTTGAAAGAAAATGCATTGAGTCTTGGTCGAAGATCATGCCTGATTGGGAAATTCGTAGATGGGACGAAAGCAATTTCGATATAAATCAATGTGAATTTTGTCGTGAGGCATATGCCTCAAAAAAATGGGCGTTTGTCAGCGATTATGCGCGCTACAGAATACTGTATTCAGAGGGTGGAATCCTTCTCGATACAGATGTCGAAGTCCTGAAGCCTCTGGACGAGCTTTTAGATAATGAGGCTTTTGCGGGATTCATGAAGAATAATTTCTTCTTGAATCCCGGCCTCATCATGGGTTCTGAGGCCGGAAGCCATGTCATGAGCGATGTCGCAAAATTATATGAATCTATGAGATTTGAGATGCGAAAAGGCCGCAACTCTATGGATACCTCTCCGAGGGTGCTAACTGATTACCTGGAAGTGAGTTGTGCTCTTAAGAGAGATGGTTCATTTCAGCAGTTAAATGGTTTCACTGCATACCCTGCTACTTATTTTGATCCCCTAGACAGTCATAGTGGCAAGTTTGAAATTACTGATGATACATATTCTATTCACCATTATTCAGGCACCTGGTTGTCACCCGCTAAGAAGTTCCGTGTTGAAATGCGGAAAAAGCTTGCGCCAGTAATTGGACCCAAGCTGTCTTGGTTCATCTCCTCTGTTCTATCAGTACTTAGATTTGGAAGGAAGGCTTTTTAATGGTTTCGTCTGCCTTAGACCACAATAAGCCTAGGGTTTTAGTATCTGGCCTTTCAAATGGGCTGGGTGGAACCGAAATCGTTGTTGGTAGGTATATAAAGGCCCTCAGCTCATATGCTACGTTTGAATTTCTTGCTTCGTTTGAGGGACTTGGTGTTGCCGCAATTGAGGCCAAGCTTAACGGATTACCTTACGTCTGTTCATTTGGCGTTCCAGATGCGGCTGATATTTCTGATAAATTTTTAAAATACTCCTTTAATGTTGCCGAATGGATTGAAGCAATTATTTCTATGGGTCGTCCAAATAAGCTTGCGGGGGGCGTCTGTTTATGACGTCAACAAGCAAGCAAGTAAATTGCTGTCAATCTTCCTTGGTCGACAATCCTCTCGTGAGCGTGATTGTGCCGATGTATAACGCTGAAAAAACGATTCAAAAGACATTAAATAGTCTTCAGCGTCAGAGTGTGAGCAACATTGAAATAATTATTGTTGATGATGGGTCGACAGATCGTGGCGCTGAGCTAGTTATGGCTATTGCAGAGGGCGACAACCGGATTAAGCTGATTAGTCAAAACAATAGTGGTGTATGCGTGGCGCGTAATAGGGGTATCGATGAGGCCTCCGGTGATTGGGTGGCATTTGTTGATGCTGACGATATGCTGCCTATAAATGCAGTTAGGCTGTTGCTTGAATCCTCAGATGGCTGTAGCTTGGTTATCGGGGCTCTACTGAATGAGCATGGCGATTATTCGGGCAAGGCTATAAGCATCGACTGGAAAACAGCATGCTCTCTTAGCCTTGCATTTTGGGATAATGTTAATAAAGTTCCGTTTTCGAGCTTTACTAAAGGTGTTGTATTCCGAAGCGTTTGTGGAAAGATATTTAAGAAATCATTATTCCGGAATGGTTTTCTTAAATTTGAAGATGGCATTCGTTTCGGTGAAGACGCGTTGTTTATGGTAGATGCTTATCGTCTGGCTGAAAGTGTAAAAGTAGTGGACTCGGCGGTCTATTGCTATGTCAACAATAGTGATTCAGTAACGAGAAATACTGATATCTCGGCTATCGAGAGTGTTGATAATTTACTGGTAAAACTATATGAGCTATGTCACGTGAATCCGGATTTAAGCGAACTATATAAGCAATCTGCAGTCAGGGAAGTCTTATCTTTGATTCGTAATTGTGCACGTTTGGAATCGAATCAGCTTTTTAAGCCTGTCTCTAATATGGTCTGCCAGTCGTATTTCAGCTATTTAATGGAAGGCTTTGCTTCTCACCGCTATTCACGTCGATTTATCTCTGAAGTGAAAAATCGCATTACGATCCGTCTTCTTCTTGCGAGGCGTGTTATGGCTGCAATTGGCTTTACTAAGTTTGTTTATGGGGTACGTTAATTGAATTTGACTAATGTGGAAAGATCATGGACTGAGATTATACGAGCAAATGCCGGGGCTGTAATGTTCAGCTTTGCTTTGGCTTTATTTTCAGTTTCCTATTATATTGGATCAGTAAATGCTACCAATGTGTTTGGGATTTCTCTTGCGGTGCTTTCGCTGGTCCTTGAGTTGTTTGCCTTAGCGTTTCTACTGCTGAAGCTTTTACTACAAAAGACTTCTCATGTGAAAGTGCTAGTTGGCTTGCTGCTGATTTTAATTTGCGTCGGGTCGCTGAAATCAAATAAAGCCCCTCAGATTATTTGGTTGGCGCTGTTTTGCCTTTGCGCTGAAGACGTCCCTGAATACTACATCTCAAGGTCTATTCTTGTATCGTCCGTCTTTATGCTATTGATGGTTGTTGGTCTCAATAGTGTCGGTGCCATTCCTTCTGTATTAATGTCGCGCGGTAGCAATTTTGTACGAAATTCGATGGGTTTTGCCCATCCTAATAATTTTGGACAGCTTTTGTTTATTGCTTATTCTGCTTCTATTTTTGAGCTGAAAGGCAGAAGCGGTCTTGCGGGCATCTTCTGTTTCGCAATTGCTTTTTTCGTAGCTGATTCAAAAACTTCTGCAGCAGGCATTTTCGTAATGGCCTTGTATTCGGTTATTTCATTCAGAAGCCCCCGTTCAAAACCATATGGGTCCCTATTTACTTTTTTACCGCTTTTTCTGGCGATTGTTAGTATAGCCCTGCCCTTTATGTGGTCCCATGGTGCCAATAAATGTCTTGTTCAGCTTGATAATTTAATGACCAACCGGATTTTTTATTCCGCCTATTATTTTGAAAACTACCCTCTGACTGTTTTTGGTAATGACTTAACGGCCATAGTTTCGCTGCCGTCTGCAACGGGTGGTTATTTAATACAAACAAGAGTCATGCTTGACAATGCATATTGTCGACTACTTATTCAATACGGTTTGATCCCATTTACCGCGTTTGTTGCTTTCTATTGCGTAGCGATAAATAAAGCGCGTATTTCGGCCCACGTGACATTCATGGGCTTGGTCTTGTATTCCCTAATGGGGTTTGTTGAATGCGGAATGTTATATCCAGCATGTAATTTCTTTATGCTTATGGCGCTGCCCGCCTTTTCAGATAAGGGGCCCTGTCAATCCAGGGTGCCATCAAAGGATGTTGTGGAGATGGCTAAATAATGGCAAAAATTAATACTACCAAGTCAGACATTATATGGAACTATGTAAGCACTGTTCTTTCAATGGGGAGCAGCTTCCTTCTTCTTCCGTTTCTGCTTGCTTACTTATCTAACGCCGAACTTGGTCTCTGGTACACTTTTGTTGCCATTGGGAATTTAACGCTGTTATTTGAATTTGGCTTTACACCAACTTTTGCGAGAAATATTGTCTATTGTCTTAGCGGTGCGCGTAGCATTAGCAAGAGCGGCTACGATTCATCTCAAGTTGGTGATTCTGTAGACTATGAGCTGCTTGGCAAATTGATTAAAACATCCCGGATTGTTTACGCGTTAATTTCTTGCGTTGTCCTGATGCTTACCGCTACAGTTGGAACTGCCTACATTTCTTCAATTTCAAGTGCTATTGATCCCTTTTCTTGTTGGACCGCATGGTTAATTTTTTGTTTTGATGTGTTTTTTAATCTATTCTTTTTTCATTATACGACCTGCCTGAGAGGGTTCGGGGATATTTCCGCTGAAAGCAGGGCAAAGTCTTATGGTCGCATTGGGCAGCTTGTGGTTTCTGCGTTTTTGCTGTTTATGGGTTTTGGCATCATTGGCGCTGCCATCGGTTATCTGTTTAATGACATTGTGCTGAGATTTTTTTGCGGTCGCTTTCTGGAGGTTCACTCAGAGGCGATAAAAAAAGCAAACGATGCTTGTACGGGTGTTTCTATTTCTGAAATAAAAGAAACGTTTATTTCAGTGGCTTATTTGGCGTGGAGGGACGGCGTTGTTCAACTTTGCTGCTATGCTTCCACTCAGTTGAGTTCGCTGCTCTGCTCCTATTTTCTTGGTGTGGAGGTTAACTCTCAGTATTCATTAATTATTCAAGTTGGCGGTGCAATTTACGGGTTTGCCAGCGCCTACGTTCGATCTTTTATTCCAATGTTTCAATCTGCTTATGCTGGTGGCGAAGTTCAGACTGCACGAAAAATTATTGAAAAAAGTCTGTCTCTATATTGGATTTTAATTGTTGTATGCACGATCGGTGTCTGGTTTGTCGGCTTCCCAGTCTTGTTCCTAGTTAAGAAAGGTTTTTCCCCCGACGGGCTTCTTTATTTCGCCTTGGTTGTTTATCTTGCGGTTTGGAACCATCATTCATTGTGTTGTAATTACATTATCAGTACGAATGAAATCCCCTATCTCCCGGCTTATATAGTTTCGGCTATTGCAGGTTTTGTATTGTCGTATGTCTTAATTTCCTTTACTGGCATGGGCGTCTGGGCGCTTGTGGTTGGTAATGGGGCCGCTCAGCTTGCATATAATAATTGGAAATGGCCTATATACCTTGCGCGTAAATTCTCTTCCCATTATTTTGCGTTGATTAGAGCTGGTCTCATGCAGTGGTCCTGCGCATTGAAGAAATAAGTGTTAATCACTGCTTTAATGTGACTTATGATTTCGATCGCACCGGATATGTTGATGTAAATCCGCCGACGGCCTGCCGTCGAAAAGGGGAAAACTGCCCCTTTTTTTGAATCCGGAATACCATAATACGGATTCTGGGAAAGAGCGGTGACCGCTATGGTGATGCTGTCAGACGCGATGCCGCGTCCGTTGCGATGCTGAAGTTGGCGGACGGGGTGGTGGACATCCAATCTCTGTTCATGCCGCTTGCCGTGCAGGTGGTTACCGCCATCATGGACGCCGAGGTTGACCAGCTCTGCGGCGATGGGGCCAACAATAGGAACGGCAACAGAGGCCGCCTCGTGACATGCGTGGGTATGCTCAACCTGGGTGTCCCTCAACTCTGGACGGGCGGCTTCTTCCCCGAGGACGTCCTCGAGCACCACCGGCGCGTCGACCGCGCGCTCGTCGCGGCGGTGGCCGAGATGCGCGCTACCGGCACCAGCACTAGGAAGGTGCAGAGGGTAGCCGAGAAGATGGGCATCGGGAGGCTCGGCAGGGGCCGTGTGGGTACAATCGCCGTTAGCCTCGACGCCGAGATAGCCGACCTGGCGGAGGGACGTTCGAGGTGCGCTCGATACCCTTAATCTGGCTCGACGTGACCTACTTCAAGTGCCGCTGCGGGGGCCGCGCGGCTTCGACCGCGGCTGTCACGGCGATAGGCTGCGACGAGTCCGGCTGGAGGCAGGTGCTCGGCGTATCGGTGGTGGACACGGAGTCGCATGACTCGTGGCTCGGCTTCCTGCATGCGCCGCGCGACCGTGGCGCCTCCGGCAACGAGTTCGTCCGTATCCGATGCCCCCGGGGCCTGGTCAGGGCCATAGGCGAGGTCTTCCAGGGGGGGCGGCCTAGCAGCGATGCGCGACTGCATGCGCGAGGCCGGCTCCTGGCAGCTGAGGCGCCGCGTGGGCCAGCATCTTCTCTTCGGTCTTCCGCGCCAGGTACGCCGCCACCGCCGTGGCCATGTACCACGCGGCGTGCGAGATGCTGGTGGGGTGCTGCCTGGGGGCGGCAAGGGCGCTCGAGGAGGCGGAGCCTGACGCGCTAGCGCACCTGGACTTCCCACCGTCGCACTGGAAGCGCCTGCGCACCAACAACTTGCGGGAGCGCGCCAAAAGGGAAACCAAACGCGGCTCGCGCGTGGTGCAGGTTTTCCCGTCGGAGAGTTCGCTGCTCAGGCTCGTGGGAGCCGTCATGTGCGACCAGGCCGAGACATGGGCCGGCTCACGCTACTTTTCGGAGAGGAAGATGGCCGAGATGCACGACGCGGAGCTCCGGAGGGGCGCCTTGGGCTGTCATGACTGGGCCGAGCCAGGAAAGACCGACAGGAAGATGGTCGAATCCAGCCTGGAGCTTGCTGACGGCGTGGAGACGGCCTAGGATCTCGATAGATTCCGGATCCTGGATGCAGGGGGCAAAGTGTCCATTACACCAACTATCGCGACACTACCCGGTCGAGCGGTAGGCATAGCCGTCCTTCTGGTAGTTTGCCGTGTGGTCGGAGTGGGCGATTGCCATGAGATCGTCGGTCAGGCCAAAGTACAGATGGCGCTGGTCCAGGTCCCCGTACCAGTTGTTGCTGGTGTCGTCCCAGGTTAGGTCCATCTGGCACCATTTGCCGTCGATCTTTACGGCGTTCCAGGTGTGGCCGTTGCCGGTGATGCGGCCGTTGGCGATGCCCGCGGCGTCAAGGAGCTTGGAGTAGATGCGCTGGTAGCTCTCGCAAGTGCCCTGGTGGCGCGTGAGGCCGCTTTCGGCCGAGCACCAGTTGAGGCTGTGGTCGTACTCCAGCTGGTCGAGCGTCCAGTCGTGGAGCCACAGCGCCATGTCGTATTCCGAGCCGTTTGTTTCTTGCCTGCACTGGGCTACGGCGTCGTTGACGATCTGCGTGACGCTTGAGCGAGCGGCGTCGTTTACGGTCACCTCTGCAGTGGTGCGCAGGTAGTAGATCCCCTTGTCGTTTTGGGGGTCGTTTCTGTCGTTGTCCATGAAGTAGAAGTGGATGCGGTACGTGCCCGATGCCGTGAAGTCAAAGGTAAAGTCGTGGCCCGCGGTGCCCAGGCTGCAGTAGCTGGCCCATGCCGGGCGCGACGGGTCGCAGGCGCTTTCCTGGCTGCCGCCGTTCCAATAGGTGGGCACGTCCATGCGCGCCTTGGCCTGGGACTGTCTCTTATACACATCTCCGAGCCCACGAGACTAGGCATGATCTC
>URZI01000005.1 GCA_900552385.1 uncultured Collinsella sp.
AGCGGTCGGCGGGGCCATTGTGGCTCTTGACAGCGGATTGGGTCATATGAGCGAACGGCCCTCAAACCTAAGTGAGTAGACTTTTTTGCAATAGCCAAGCACAGCCCGCATAGCGAAACATAAAACCTCAGGTAGAACCCTTGCGCAAAAGCCATGTGTTCGCGATATTGCAAAAAGTCTACTCACTTAGCTGGCAACTGCACCAAACGGCTGAGTAGAACGCCCATTTCCTGCATTTTCTTTCGCGCTGGCGCCCCACGCCGCCGCTACGCCATAATGGATGGCGGACAAACGCGAGAGAAAGCAACCAAATGGCACAGACCGCGACAGACACTTCCGCCAGCACCGTCTCCGGCGCCGGGGCCGCCAGCTCATTCTCGGGCGGCACGGGAACCGAGGCAGAGTTCGGCTCGCTCGGCGCGCTCTCCCCCACCTGGTGGGAGCCCGAGGACGGCAGTGAGCCCGAACCATGGCTCACGCCCGATCAAGCCTTCGAACGCTTCTTTGAATGGACAAGCGATCGCGGCATTGAGCTGTGGGATCACCAAGAAGAGGCCCTCATGGACCTGGCTGCCGGCGATCACGTCATCTTGGGCACACCGACCGGATCGGGTAAATCGCTCGTCGCGCTGGGCATGCTCTTTATGGGCATGGCACAGGGCAAGCGTTGCTATTACACAGCACCCATCAAGGCCCTGGTCAGCGAAAAGTTCTTCGATCTGGTACAGGTGCTCGGCCGCGACAACGTAGGTATGATTACCGGCGACACGCATATCAACACCAAGGCGCCCATCATCTGCTGCACGGCAGAGATCCTTGCCAACGACGCACTGCGCGAGGGCGAAGATGCCGACGTGGGCTGCGTGGCCATGGACGAGTTCCACTACTTTGCCGACCCCGACCGCGGTTGGGCCTGGCAGGTGCCGCTGCTCACCCTGCCCCACACGCAATTCATGCTCATGAGTGCCACGCTCGGCGATGTCACCGCAATCGCCGCCTCGCTCGAGGAACACACCGGCGCTGCCTGCGACTTGGTCGTCGATGCCCCGCGTCCTGTTCCGCTGAGCTACGACTATGTGACGACCTCCCTCGAGGGCACGGTCGAGCTCGCCATGCGCCGCGGCGAGGCCCCGCTCTATATCGTGCACTTTAGCCAGGATGCCGCCCTTGCGACGGCACAGTCGCTCGCCAATTTTGGCATCGCCAGCAAGGAACAGCGCGAGGCTATTAAGGAAGCCGCCAAAGGAACGAGCTTCTCCACGGCCTTCGGCAAGATTCTCAAACGTCTGCTTGGATGCGGCGTCGGCGTGCACCATGCTGGCATGCTGCCGCGCTATCGCCTACTGGTCGAGCGTCTGGCGCAGCAGGGCCTACTGCCCGTCATTTGCGGCACCGACACGCTCGGCGTCGGCATCAACGTGCCCATCCACACCGTGGTCCTCACCGCGCTCACCAAGTTCGACGGTTACAAGATGCGTCGCCTGCGCGCCCGTGAGTTCCATCAGATTGCCGGTCGCGCCGGCCGTTCGGGCTTCGATACCGAGGGCATGGTGATCGCCGAGGCGCCCGAGCACGAGATCGAAAATGCCAAACTCATGGCTAAGGCGGGCGACGACCCCAAGAAGCTCCGCAAGATTAAAAAGAAGAAGGCCCCCGAGGGCTTTGTCACCTGGAACAAGCAGACCTTTGAGCGCCTGATCGAGACGCAGCCCGAAACGCTCAAGCCGCGTCTGCGCATTACGCACTCCATGGTGATTAGCGTGGTCGAGCAGGGCGGTGACGCCCGTGCCCGCGTACACGACCTCATCGAGACAAGCCTGCAGACCCCCGAGGAAAAGGCAAAGCTCGAGGTTCGCGCCGACGAAATCTTCGCCACGCTCATCGATTCCGGCGTCGTCGTTCGCACCGAGGTGCCACCCGCGCCTGACGCCTCAGCTGACGCTGCACCAGACATCGACTATGCGCTGACGGTCGATCTGCCCGAGGACTTCGCGCTCGATCAGCCGCTCTCGCCGTTTCTGCTTGCCGCGCTGGAGCTGCTCGATCCCGAGAGCGAGACCTATACCATGGATCTGATCTCGATGGTCGAGGCAACGCTCGAGGATCCCAAGCAGGTGCTGCGCGCACAGGAGCGCGCCGCGCGCGACCGCGCGATGGCCGAAATGAAGGCCGACGGCGTCGAGTATGAGGAGCGCTTGGAGCGCATTCAGGACGTCACATACGAAAAGCCGCTCGAGGATTTGCTCGACGCCGCCTTTGACAAGTACTGCCAGGAAGTACCCTGGGCAAACGACTACCAGCTCTCTCCCAAGAGCGTCCTGCGCGATATGCTGGAAAGCGCGAGCGATTTTAAGGGCTACATTCAAAAGCTCGGCATCGCCCGCTCCGAAGGCATTTTGCTACGCTACCTGGCAGAGGCCTACCGTTCCCTTGATCGCACCGTACCCATCGAGAAGCGCGATGAGCGCTTGCGTGACATCATTTCGTGGCTCGGCTTTGTGGTGCGCTCGGTCGACTCGAGCCTGGTGGACGAGTGGGAGAACGCCGGCAACCCGGCGGCTCTCGATGCCGCGCCGCCCCAGGGCATCGACGAGGTCGTGGCGGACCGCCGCGGCTGCACGCTGTTGGTACGCAACGCGCTCTTCCGCCGCGTGACCCTTGCCGCCCGCGAGCACGTTCGCGACCTGGGCGAGCTCGACGATAACTGGGGCATGAGCGAGATCCGCTGGCAAAAGGCGCTCGACGCCTACCATGAGCAGCACGAGGAGATCCTCACCGACGGAGATGCCCGCAGCGCCGCGATGTTTTCCATCGACGAATCCGATGAGAAGACCGCACACGTGTGGCACGTGCACCAGATCTTTGCCGACGAGAATGGCGACCACGACTTTGGCATCATGGGCGATGTTGATCTGGACGCCACGCAAGACGGCGGCGAGGTCATCTTCAAAAACTACCGCGTCGGCTTTATCGAGGACCTGCTCGAGGACTAGCCGAACATACTGGAACGAAACGAAGCGGGGCCGCTGGCAACATCGCTAGCGGCCCCGCTTTTGCACTATACGTTATGCCTTACTCGGCATCCTCGACCTCATACGAATCCGCCTCGGCCGGCTCATCGTTTGTCTCTGACGCAGCCCCACGCGCCTCGTCAAACGCCGCCTTCATGGTCTTGTTGCCCCACGTGAGCTTGCGAATGGTAAGATCGTCGGCCTTCTTGTTGGCTAGGCGCAGATTGTTCTCGGAGGACAGCAACGCCTCCTTGGTTTTCTGCAGATGGCTAATCGTCTTGTCGATCTCATCGATTGCCGTTTGGAACTTGCGGCTCGCGATCTCGTAGTTGCGACCGAAATCATTCTTGAACTTTTCCATCTTGGCTTCGAAGTTCGTGACGTCGATATTCTGCTGTTTGTACTCCGCCAGCTCCTGCTTATAGCGCAACGAACCCATGGCAGCGTTGCGAAGGAGCGTGATCATGGGAATGAAAAACTGCGGACGGATCACGTACATCTTCTCGTAGCGATAGCTCACGTCGACTATCCCTGCGTTATAGAGCTCGCTTTCGGGCTCGAGCAGCGTGCAGAGCACCGCGTACTCACAGCCTTTCTGGCGACGATCGTGATCGAGTTTCTTAAAGAAGTCCTCGTTTTTATGCTTGGTCGCGGTCTCGTCGTTCTCGTTTTTCATCTCGAACATAATCGAAATGACCTCGTTACCGCTCGCGTCGCGCTCGCGGAAGATAAAGTCGCCCTTGGTACCCTCGGACGCATCGTTATCTTTCTCGAAGTACGCGTTGGGAAACGCCGTCATGCGCAGACGGTTGAACTCGGTCTCGCAGTGCTGCTCGAGCGACTCGCCCACCATCTTGGTGGACAGACGGACCTTCATGTCCTTAAGGCGCTCAATCTCTTCATCCTTGTAGCGAATCAGGTCATCGCTCGCGCGCTTGGCCTGCGCAAGCTCCAGCTCGTGTGCCGCCTTGGCTTGCTCCTCGCGAGAATCGCGCACCGCCAGCTCGCTCGTCAGCTTGGCACGTGCCTCATCGCGCTCTCGCTCCGCCGCGGCGACCGCCTCTGACAGGTTCATTTTTGCCATCAGTTCCTGCTCGCGCAACTGGGCACGCAGCCCCTCGGCCTCTTGCTCGGACTGAGCCTTTGCGGCGGAAAACTTCTCTTGCACCTTCGCGCGATAGTCAGTAAGCGCGCGCTCGGCCTCGCTGCGAGCGGCATCGAGCTCGCGCTGCGACTCAGCCGCAGCGGCGGCAAGCGCCATCTCCTGGGCCTTGTCCGCCGCGGCAAGCTTGGCCTGCAGCTCGGCAATCTGAGCATCACGTGCAGCTAAATCGTTTTGAGCAGCGTTGCGCGCCGCCGACTCGGCAAGCTTTGCTTCGTCATCTTTGCGCCCAAGCTGCGCACGCAGGCTATCAATCTCACGCTGGAGTTCGGCATTTTCCTTTTGAGCATTGGCTCGCGCCTCTACCGCCGCGCGCTGGCTTGCACTCTCGCGCTCTACGGCAGCGCCCTCGAGCTTAGCGCGCAGCTCGGCAAGCTCAGCATCGCGCTTGGCGACTTCTTGTGCCAGCTGCTGAGCTGCAGCGTTCTTCTGCTCGACAAGCTGAGCATTGCGCTGAGACTCTGCCTCCTGCAAAGCAGCCGTCGAACGCGAGCGCTCAAGCTCCAGCGCCTGCTCACCCTCACGCTGGACTGCCTTCACACGCTCATCCAGGTCGCGCGAGAACTCGGCATCGCGCACCTGCTTGACGATATCCGCATAGCCGGATGCATCGACCTTAAAAACTTCGCCGCAATGCGGGCACTTGATCTCGTTCATAGCAGCTCCTCGATGGACGCAAATATCAACCGGCTACACTCTACCGCGCCGCGCGGACAAAAAAGGCGCCGCCGCCATAATGGCAACGGCGCCAGAACCACCACAAAGGTGCCTGTCCCCTTTGTGGTGGCTCTGGCGCCCTATAACCCAAAGAAGCTAAGAATCTGATCGCGGCTTACGGGCTTGTACTCGTTGGCATCGAGACCGACATCGTAGCGAAAGATAGGGCGCTCGCGATCGCGGTTGCGTGCGTTGGCGCGGTCACCCCTGCTGTGGATATGCCCATGCAGCATAATGGTGCCACGTGCCTTGCCGTTCCAGCTGAGCATGGGGTAGTGGCTCATAACCAGACGATGGCCCTTGGCATAGCCGGGAGCAATCTCCAGGTAATCGCGCACGTCTTCCCAAATCTGCGGGGTGTCGGGATCTTTCCAGTCGCCGTCATGGTTACCGCGGATGAGCGTCACGTTCTGGCATTCGATACGCTCGCGCAGGCGCACCGCCTCCGCCAGGGGCAAACGATAGGTAAAGTCACCCAGAATATAGAGGCGGTCGTCCGCAGCCACGCACTCATTGATGGCATCGATGACCTTGCGGTTCATCTCCTCGACCGAATCAAACGGCCGATCCATGTCGTGCAAGATATTCGTATCGCCCAGGTGCAGGTCGGCGGTAAACCACATCATCGTCTGTGTCCTCATTTCGCAACGCGTCTAACACGTGCCTAGTATACAGACGCTCTGGCGCGTCGGTTAGCCAAAGAGCCCGCCGAACAGACCTCGACGGCGTTTGTCTTGCTTTTTCGAAGCGTCACCCTGAGTTTTCTTGCCCTGCCGTTTCCTACGATCCTGCTCCAACTCATCGTCATCGAGTAGCAGATCCCACTCAAACGGATCGTCTGTCAGATCGAACAGGTCATCGTCATCAAACATGGCAGTCTCCCATACCGATTAGCGAGCATCCACCACATAGAGCCCAACGCGCACCTGATGCCACGGGCTGCGCTCGGGGGCAACCTGTTGCACGCGGGCCTCAAATACGTCCTCGTGGCCGTAATACATCATCAAGGACAGTGGGCCAACCTCGTTTCCCGGAACGTAGCCAAGTTTGGTCTTGCCACAGTAGATCGCAACTGCCTCGGGGTCATGGGGATTATCGCGCTCGGCACACAGCGTCAGTTTATCGCCCGCTTTAAGATCGCCCAAGACCAAGGCGCCATCGGCATACTGAAATCCTGCAATGTGAAATGACAGAAGAACACGCGAAGGCTCGTACATAGCAGCTCCTCTAACGGCCGGATAAACCGGTGTGTAACCTTATTGAGAAGTCTACGGTCCCGTGCGGACACAAATACATCCTGCCTGCGTCCTTCAATCGTTTGTCTCAACGCTTGCGCGACAGAACGCTTGCAGATAAGATAGGAACACGGATGGCACCCGTTGCCGCGGGTCTTGCCAACTCCGATACACGTTTTCATCGTGAGAAGTGGCCGTCTTCGCTTACGCGGGGGCGGCTATTTCATTCGGCCGATAAACAGACCGAGTTCGATAGCCGCAATCAACAACGCCAATAACGAAATAACATCGCTTACGTTCATACCAAATCCCTTCTAAAGGGAGTTGGCCCATCCGTGCTCCATAACAGTAGTCTAACGCAAAATGCAGGTAATAGGAACACTTGTTCGTATTACCTGCGCCCTTTTCTAATGCACAAACATGCGCACGAACTTGTGCTTCCAGCTTGCGTAGGGCGCATACCGAAACGGCACGTCCAGCCAAGTTGCCTTGTTCACGATACTCTTCTTGTGGCTAAACGTATCGAAGCTCTCGCGTCCATGGTACTGCCCCATACCGCTCGCGCCCATGCCGCCAAAGCCCATATGGCTCGTAGCCAAGTGCATGATCGTGTCGTTGACACAGCCACCGCCAAAGGGCACGTAACGCACGAAGCGCTGCTGAACTGCGCGATCCTGACTAAAGATATACAGGGCCAGCGGCGTCGGACGATCCGTAATAAACGCTTCGGCCTCGTCTAGGCTCTCAAACGTCAGCACCGGCAAGATGGGACCGAAGATCTCCTCCTGCATCACGGCGTCATCGGGGGTCACGCCGTCTAGGATCGTCGGCTCAATCTTGAGCGACGACTCGCGCGCCGTGCCTCCCAGCACGACCTTATCGGGATCGATCAGCCCGCGCACGCGCGCAAAATGCTTAGCATTGACGATATGCCCGTAATCCTCGTTATCGAGCGGATGCTCGCCAAACATACGGCGGACCTCTTCCTTGATGAGGCCCAGCAGCTCGTCGTGCACGCGCGTATCGACCAGCAGGTAGTCGGGCGCCACGCAGGTCTGCCCTACGTTGAGCCATTTGCCAAAGGCGATACGCCGTGCCGCGACCTTCAAGTTTGCCGTCGCATCCACGATGCAGGGGCTCTTGCCGCCCAGCTCAAGCGTCACGGGCGTGAGGTTTTTACTCGCGCGCTCCATGACGAGCTTGCCGACCGGAACGCTACCGGTAAAGAAGATCTTGTCCCAGCACTCATCGAGCAACGCTTCGTTCTCGGCGCGCCCGCCCTCGACAACCGTCACCAGGCGCGGATCAAATGCCTCTTCACAGATTTGCTTGAGCACCGCGCTCGATGCCGGAGCATAGGCACTCGGCTTGATGACCACGGTATTGCCCGCGGCAAGGGCGCCGGCGAGCGGCTCGAGTGTTAGCAAAAACGGGTAGTTCCACGGAGCCATGATGAGCGTGACGCCATAGGGCACGGCTTGCGTTTTGCACGCGCTCACGGCGTTGGCAAGGTCACACGGACGCAGGCGCGGACGACTCCATCGAGCCACGTGAGCGATCTGATGACGAATCTCGGAAAGCGACGTGCCGATCTCGCACATATATGCCTCGTCATGCGACTTTCCCAAATCGGTCTTGAGTGCATGGGCAATATCGGCCTCGTGCGCCCGTACCGCATCGCGTAAACTCACGAGCGCGCGACGTCGGGCATCAACATCAAACGTAGCGTGCGTTTTAAAGTAAGTGCGCTGATCGCCGACGATGCGCGCAATTTCCTCGGTGTTCATGGCACCCTCCTAGTTCTCGTCCTCAAACATACCACCCGCGACGACCTCGTACATACGCTCGAGCTCCAAGCGGTCCATCAAAAGCGGAACGGGGTACAGCGGATTGGCCTCGGCATCGGCATGCGCCGCCATCTCGGGAATGTCGGAGCGGCGAATGCCCGAGACATATTTGGGGATTCCCAGGATCTCGTTCATGCGGTCGACCCAATCGATAAAGGCCTCGGCCGCAAGACTATCCTGCGCGGTAGCCGGCGCAATGCCCGCCATGCGAGCAAGATCGGCAAGCTTGGGGGCGGCGGCGTCACCATAAGCGCGAAGCATGTGCGGCAGGATGATCGCGTTGGCCAAACCGTGCGGAATTCCGTATCGGCCGCCCAGACTGTGCGCGATGGCATGCACATATCCGACATAGGAGCGGGTAAACGCAACGCCCGCCTTATACGCCGCCGAAAGCATATTGCGACGAGCGCGTATGTCGTCACCATGCTCATAGGCCTCGAGCAAATTGTCGTGGATAAGCTGCACCGCCTGTCGCGCCATCTTGCGCGTATAGGGCGTGGTGCTTCGCCCGATAAAGGCCTCAACGGCATGCGTCAGGGCGTCCATGCCCGTCTGCCCCGTAATGGAAGCGGGCAAGCCGCACGTAAACTCGGGGTCGTGGACTGCAAAACGCGGGATGAGCACAAAGTCGTTAATGGGGTATTTGTAGTGCGTCCCGTCATCGGTAATTACCGCCGCAAGCGTGGCTTCGCTTCCCGTACCGGCGGTAGTGGGAACGGCGATGAGCAGCGGCAGGCGACGATGAATCCGCAGCAGGCCGCGCATCTTGTTGATGGGCTTGTTTGGCTGCGCAATGCGTGCGCCCACGCCCTTGGCACAGTCCATGGCCGAGCCACCGCCAAAGCCGATAATGGCCTGGCAGGCGCTCTCTCGATACAGGGACGCCGCTTCTTCCACGTTTGAAACCGTGGGGTTTGCACGCGTTTCGGCATAGACCGTAACGCCAATCCCCCTGGATGCGAGCGCCGTCTCGAGCGGTGCCGTGAGCCCCAGACGGGCAATGCCGGGATCCGTCACGATAAGGACCTTCTGGATCGAGCGCTTTTGAAGCACCGCGGGCACATCCTCGGCATGCTCCAAAATGCGCGGCTCGGTATAGGGCAGGATCGGCAATGCAATGCGAAAAACCGTCTGATATGTTCGGCACCAGGCACGACGGGCTAGATGCATAAAGGAAACTCCTTCATTTGTTGATAGGTCAACATTTGCTCGCCCGATTGTACTCAGCGGCGGTCAAAGACGGCCTGCCAATCGTTAATCAATCAACATCTTCATATCTCAAAATTGTTTTATTAAAAATCATTCCTAATAGGCTTCACATTTGGTTGCATTTATGGATAATAGAACTCGTCAAGACGCACGTCCGGAGAGGGCCCTTACGGGACCGGACGAGCGCGCAATCGCCATCGATCGAAAGGATCGAATCATGAAGTTTGTTTGCCCCGTTTGCGGTTATGTGGAAGAGTTCGACGGCGACCAGCTGCCCGAGGATTTTAAGTGCCCCCAGTGCGGCGTTCCCGGTTCTCGTTTCCTGAAGCAGGAGGAGGGCCAGCTCGAGTGGGCCGCCGAGCACGTCGTGGGCGTCGCCAAGATGGAGGGTGTCTCTGAGGACATCGTTGCCGACCTGCGCGCCAACTTTGAGGGCGAGTGCTCTGAGGTCGGTATGTACCTGGCCATGGCTCGCGTCGCTCATCGCGAGGGCTATCCCGAGATCGGCCTGTACTGGGAAAAGGCTGCCCACGAGGAGGCCGAGCATGCCGCCAAGTTCGCCGAGCTCCTGGGCGAGGTCGTGACCGACTCCACCAAGAAGAACCTCGAGATGCGCGTTGAGGCCGAGAACGGCGCCACCGCCGGCAAGACCGATCTTGCCAAGCGTGCCAAGGCCGCCGGCCTCGATGCCATCCACGACACCGTGCACGAGATGGCTCGCGACGAGGCCCGCCACGGCAAGGCTTTCGCCGGCCTGCTCAAGCGCTACTTTGGCTAAGCCAACCGCCTGAGACATAACCTCAAGCTCGATGAGGCCCGGACCGTATTGGTTCGGGCCTTTTTCGTGCCTCACGAACTTGTTAACGCCCTGAAATAGGACCGTCTTCGGCATCGGCTTCTCGTCAAAAACTAAGTGAGTAGACTTTTTGGAACTTGCCGAGCAGACCATCCATATCACTTTATAAAGCCGCAGGTAAATGCCTTGTTGCAAAACGACCTAGTCGCCAAAGTGCCAAAAGTCTACTCACTTAGATTCGCAGCCGTCCACGATCGAGCCATTTTGTGTCTAACGGGCATCTTTCCGTCAATTACTCCCAATTTTGTCCAGTCAACGAATAGTTCAGACCGGAGTAATGTCTCAGCCCTTTGCTCATCCGAGCTTTTATCACGATATTCAGCATCGAGCATCCTGCATATGGCCTTAACGATCGCGCGGAATCTATCCTCATCCGATATCTGTCTGTGTGTCAGGAGAAGCACATCGTAGCCCATGGCCTGAAGGGCCGTCATGCGGTCAGCGTCACGCAAGCCATCCCCTGCGCGTCCGTGCGAGGCCTTTCCCTGACATTCAATGGCCACCTGTCGCCTGCCGTCCGGCGAAGAAAGAAGTAGGTCGATATATACACGGGACTTTCCCACAATCGCTCGAGCACTTGTGCTTAGCATCACTTCAACATTAAGCTCTATGCCGCAAAAACTTTCGCCTCCCAGGGCTCGCGGCAGTCCAAGCAACAAATACGCCTCGACCTCAAAAGGCGACGCGGCACCCAATGGAACGAGTTGCGATACCGCCATAAATCTATTGCCGTAACGCATCCCGCAAACATCTGAACAAAAACGGTCAAGGTCTCCGCCCAAAACCAAAGCGTCTCGACGCCATAAATTTGAGGCGGTGCCGTCCTCGGACGGGCAGCGCACCCAACCGAACGTTGTCGAAATCGCGCCCGAATCAATTGCATGCGAAAGCTCCGCCTCAAGTGCCGCCGGCAGGGCACACACCGCAAACAAGCCACACATCTCCGCCAATACCAAAAGAAGCTGAAGATCCGTCAGATGCCGCGACATGATGAATGTCGTCAGTAGAGGAGACGTAACCAAAAACCCATGCTCCGTTTCCAGCACGGATTCCCTGGGGAGCTCACCAAGAAACAGCCGCTGCCTAATGCTGGCAGGACAAGTCCGTTTGTTTCTCGTCCGAACCAATGTATACAACGGAAAACCGAGCGCGACCGCAGCCGTCGGGTTGCGGGCAAGATCATATCGCTGCCGGTCTTCTTCCGGTCGTGGAAGCGGCGGACACAAAGCGCGGACTTGAGGAGGCAAACGCCAGTACCTAAAAGCCGATATGTCACAAAGTAGATCCTTCATAGGCACAGGAGAACACGAATTTCAACCCAGTCAGTCACGCATTGGCGCGAACGCACCAAAAATGGCGCCGAACGGACTGCCAAGTTTTCAACAGCCCTCCCCAACTGGCCAAAAGCTTGCCGAGAGCTGGACGAAGCCCTGTTGAAAACCCCATTTTTTTCTCATGCAGGAGCTTTGCGCGGCAAGTGAGTAGACTTTTTTGAACATCCCGAGCAGGCCGGTCATCCTGCTTTTCAAAACCGCAGGTAGATAGCTTGCTACAAAACCACCCGCTCGCCATCACGCCAAAAGTCTACTCACTTAGATTGCAGAGCACCCCCCATTAGCTGCAATTCCAAGGTATTAAGCATTTTTGGACTCAAATCGTCATACTGGACAAGAATTTGAGTTGAGTTTTTAGGGACAGATGCGCCATCGGCACACCAATAACAGTCACTGATATCGACAAAAGGGATACTCGAGCGCGTGAGGGCCTGCGCAAAAGAGCTTCCGCCCGCTTCGCACTCCGCAACCACAGTGCAGTAAAGGCCCGCGTCTGCGTGTTCGATCGAGACCCCCCCTGCCGGAAACGCTTTCCGTACAAGCGAGGTCAGGCCATCACGCGCCTCGCGAGCACGAACGCGCACGCGGTTCACATGTCGCTCGTAATCACCAGATTCCAGCAAACGCGCCAAAGCGACCTGGTCAACAGAGCTCACCGACGAGGCGTAGAAACCAAGGTTGCGCCTAAACCGCTCCATTAGCTCATCGGGCAGCACCATGTACGCTAGACGCAACGCCGATGAAAGGCTCTTCGAAAACGTGTTGGTGTAGATAACCGACTGGGCGGCATCAATCGACGCGAGCGCGGGAATCGGCTTCCCGGCAAGGCGAAACTCACAATCAAAGTCATCTTCGATGAGATACCGACCTGGTCGCTCGGCGGCCCAGCTCAGAAGCGCATAGCGACGCGCAATGCTCGTCACAAGGCCGGTCGGATACTGATGGGACGGCATCAGGTGAAGGACATCGGTCCCGCTTTTCTGCAGAGTGCTCAAGTCCACGCCCTCATCATCCAACGGGATATGTCGAACTTGGCAGCCCATAGCCTGATAGATACGCGTCAGACGCAAATAGCCCGGATCCTCAACCGCATACACCTTGTCCGCGCCAAGCAACTGAACCAACATGGTATCGAGCAGCTGGGCGCCCGCACCGATAACGATGTTGTTGGGGTCGACATTCATACCCCTTGTCCCGTGCAGATGGTGAGCAATTGCGCGTCGCAGCCGAGCAGTGCCCTGCGCCGGTGCGGGCGAAAAGATTTCGCGCTCGTCTTCGGATGCCAGCGTCGCCCGTAGCGCGCTTTGCCAAAGCCGCGCCGCCTCCAAAGCAGAAGGAGAAAGCGCATCGAATCGCTCGACCTGTCCGTTGACATCATGCACGCTGGGGCCCACAGAGACGGCATCTCGGTCGATGCCCTCCGCAGCCGAAGCCAAAACCGGTGCATCCGGAAGCTCGCAAGCGTAGTAGCCACGACGTGGTATTGAGCAAATATAGCCCTCAGCGAGTAACTGGCTATATGCATTCTCGATGGTAATAACACTGATTCCCAGATGACTGGCAAAGGCGCGCTTAGACGGCAAATGCTCCCCCGCCACAATGCGTCCAGCTACGATATCATCTCGAATTTGCTGGTAAACATACTCATAGAGCGATGCTTCGCCGCGTTTTTCCAAATTGTAGTCAAGCATGAGCCTATCACCTGACCTTATTAAGTCATTCAATCTGGTATTAGTCTGACCTTGTAATTATCTCGAAAACTGAGTATTTTGTCATACCCAGCTCCCCGATAGGATGTTCCGTCAAGCAATGCACATGCCAACCAAGGGAGCAACCATGGCAGAACAGAACAGCAAGGCCGACCGCGTCAAACTCAATCGCGAGCTCGCGCAGATGCTCAAGGGCGGCGTCATCATGGACGTTACCACGCCCGAGCAGGCACGCATCGCCGAGGAGGCAGGCGCCTGCGCCGTCATGGCCCTCGAGCGCATCCCGGCCGACATCCGTGCCGCAGGCGGCGTCTCGCGCATGAGCGACCCCAAGATGATCAAGGGCATCCAGGAGGCCGTCTCCATCCCCGTCATGGCCAAGTGCCGCATCGGTCACATCGTCGAGGCGCAGGTCCTGCAGGCCATCGAGATCGACTACATCGACGAGTCCGAGGTTCTCTCCCCTGCCGATGACGTCTATCACATCGACAAGACCCAGTTTGACGTGCCGTTTGTCTGCGGCGCCCGTGATCTGGGCGAGGCGCTGCGCCGTGTTGCCGAAGGCGCCACGATGATTCGCACCAAGGGTGAGCCGGGTACGGGCGACGTCGTTCAGGCCGTGCGTCACATGCGCAAGATCCAAAAGCAGATCCGTGACGTTGTTGCCCTGCGCAACGACGAGCTCTTTGAGGCAGCCAAGCAACTGCAGGTTCCGGTCGAGCTGGTGCGCGAGGTCCATGCCACGGGCAAGCTTCCCGTTGTGAACTTTGCCGCCGGCGGCGTAGCGACCCCCGCCGACGCCGCGCTGATGATGCAGCTGGGCGCCGAAGGCGTCTTTGTCGGCTCGGGCATCTTTAAGAGCGGCGACCCCGCCAAGCGCGCAGCCGCCATCGTCAAGGCCGTGGCAAACTTCACCGATGCCAAGCTCATCGCCGAGCTTTCGGAGGACCTGGGCGAGGCCATGGTGGGCATCAACGCCGACGAGATCGAGATTATCATGGAAGAGCGCGGGCGCTAGTCCAGCAGAAAGGATCGCACATGAGCGATTATGCAGACCAGACGGTCGCCGTGCTGGCGGTCCAAGGCGCTTTTGTCGAGCACGAGACAAGACTATCCGAGCTGGGCGTACACTGTATTGAGCTGAGGCAGGCGGCTGATTTGAAGCAGGACTTTGACCGTCTGGTACTTCCCGGCGGCGAGTCTACCGTTCAAGGGAAGCTGCTTGATGAGTTGGGCATGCTCGAGGAGCTTCGTGCCCGCATCTCTGAAGGCATGCCCGTCCTGGGCACCTGTGCCGGCCTAATTCTGCTGGCTCACGACCTTGCCGCCCATGACGATAAGGGCACGCCGCGTTTGGAAACCATGGATGTACTTGTCGAGCGCAATGCCTACGGCAGGCAGCTCGGCAGCTTTCGAACCAAGGGGCAGCTAGCCGGCATCGACGGTGAAGTGCCACTGACGTTTATCCGCGCTCCCCGCATCGTCGAGGTCCACGGCGACGCAAAGGCCTTAGCGAAAGTCGACGGCCGTATCGTCGCCGCGCGCCAGGGCAACCAGCTCGGCGTAACCTTCCACCCCGAACTCGACGAAGACACCCGCCTCCACGAACTGTTCCTACAAATGTAGGCATCGAAATCAACAAACGAAACGAGAGTGGATAATCTCCCACCTTGAGCATGAATATGGGCTCATACCGGGAGATTATCCACTCTCATGCTACGTAGTCGTTGGGGACGTTCTTAAATGACCAGTCAAACAAGAACGTCCCCAACGACTATCTTTTAGCAGGTCTGGATCATGGCAATGTCGATGTTTTGGCACCGACAGCGAGCGCCCACCAGAGCGAACAAATTGGCATGAAAAGAGGACGGCATAGACCTTCTGGTCATGCCGTCCTCTTTGAATGACAAGTTGTCGCTCTGGTGGGCACGCAGCGTCAACTAGTTACGCGGTTTGGTAAAACCGCGTAACCCAACTAGAAGCGGTTGCCGCGGAAGCCGCCGCCGTTGCGGCCGCCACGGTCGCCACCGCGACCGCCACGGTCGTTACCACGGTTGCCGCCAAAGCCGCTACGGTTGCCACCGCGATCGCCATAGCCACCACGGTTGCCGCCAAAGCCGCCGCGACCGCCACGGTCGCCGCCACGGTCACCAAAGCCGCCACGGCCGCCACGGTCGCCACCGCGACCGCCACGATCGCCACCACGGCCGCCGCGGTCGCCACCACGGCCACCACGATCGCCAAAGCCGCCGCGACCGCCACGGTCGCCGCCACGGCCACCACGGTCGTCACGGCCGCCGCGAGGACCGCGATCCTCGTCCAGGCCCATGGCGACGAGCGGAGCGATAACCTTATCGAGAGCGGCCATCAGCTCGGTGGCCTCCTCGTAAGAAAGCTCGGGCAGGAGCTTCTCCTTCTTGTTGGCAAGCTCGACCAGGCCCTCAGCGGCATCCTCGGCGGCGAAGACAACAATCTTGCGCATATCGCCCTCGGCGTCGTCGATGCGGCCGACCAGATCGGCAGCCTCGGCCTCGGCCATCAGGCCATCGAGCTCACGAAGGCGCATGCCCAGCAGGTCGGACATTTCCTTCTGCTCCATCTTGGGCTTGAGGTCAAGAAGCTTGATGGCGCGCTCGATGTTCGCCATGCGCTCGGCCTTGGCCTCCTCCTCCTTGGAAATAGCAAAGCGACGGCTACGCAGCAGGCGGGCGGCCTTCTGCATCTTGTCCATCAGCTCTTCGTCATCGTAATCAACGGCGGCCTCGACAACCTCGGCCTCCTCCTCGGCGGAAACCTCGTCAGCAGCCTCAACCTCGGCAGCTTCGGTCTCCACGGTCTCGACTGCCTCGACCTCGGCAGCCATGGTCTCGTTCTCGGTCTCGTTCATGATCTCTTCGTTCTCGGACATGAGACTCCTTCTTGGCCCTCTCGGGCATCATCGCCCCATTCGCGGGGCCCGTCGCGCACTCTTTGCGCTTTAAACATTCATGCCTCTCGGCAAAACGTCCATTAGTTTATGGTGTCGCCATCCAATCTAGCTGCAGAATCTATGTGCACACATTAATGCGACATGTGCGACTCACGACGAGCGTACACCAGCGACACCGCGAACCCGACCACGGCAATTACAGCCGCCACACGCACGGCAGTTACAAATCCAATCGCCTGGGCAACGTCGGTCGCAGCGCCAGCGGCGCCGGCGGTCGCAGCAGAACTCGAGAGCAGACCGATAAACAGCGACGGGCCAAACGATGCGGCAATCATGTTCCACGTGTTGAGCAATGCCGTTCCGTGAGGATGCTCAGCGGCAGGTAGCGTCTCCAAGCCGGCCGTCTGCGAGGGGCTTAGCACCAAACCGACTCCGGCATACACCACAACGGTCAGCGCCACAACGACGCCGATGTTCATGCTTGCCGCCGTCATCGATATGGCAGTCTGCCCCACGGCAATCAGAGCAAAGCCAATCGGTAGCAGCGGCCATGCGCCACGGGCGTCCATCACTCGTCCGCCCACAATCGAGGTCACTGCGTTGCAGGCAATCGCCGGCAAAATGAGCAAGCCCGCAATAAGTGCGGTCATGCCGTATGCGCCCTCAAAATAGAGCGGCAACAAAACGCTCATCGAGAATGTCGTCATCATCGACACCACCACAAGCAGACACGCAGGCCAAAAACGAACGCTCGCCATGGGACGCACGTTAAGCACCGGATGCTCGAGCTTGAGCTGACGGGCCGCAAACAGGCCGAGCAGCACAACAGCGGCGAAGAACGTCACGATGCCGGCAATCAGATTGGTCGAGAACTCGCCTACGGAATACACAAATGCCGTAATGCCGGCGGCGAGTAAAACAACCGACAGAATATCGAGCGTGGTGTTCGAGCGCTCCCCGACATTCTGAACATGCTTTACGCCCGCCGCAGCGACCACAATGCCGCCCACCAGCGGCACTATGAACACCGCCCTCCAGCCAAACAACGTGCACATAAGACCGCTGATCACGGGTCCAAACGCCGGCCCCAGCGTAATGCAGGCACCGCCCAAGCTCAGATACAGACCGAGCTTCTCGGGCGGAGCGCAAGACAGCACAACGTTCATCATGAGCGGGAACAAGACGCCCGATCCCGCAGCCTGCAAAATACGACTTGGCAGCAAAACGCTAAACGACGGAGCGACCAGACACAGAACTTCGCCGGCGACCATGCATCCGCATGCGAAAAACAGCAGCTTGCGCGTCGAGAAACGGCCGGACAGGAAGGCCATGATGGCCGTAAAGATCGACGTCACGATCATGTAGCCCGAGACGAGCCACTGCGCCGTGGTGGCACTCACCGAAAAGGCTGCCATAATGTCGTGCAACGCCACGTTAATGATGTTCTCGTTAAACGCGGCAACAAAGGCTGCAATATACATAACGACGAGAATCGCCGCAGTGGCCGATGGCGTTGCTTGAACTTGTTGCTGAGATTTGCTCCCCATGCATTTCCTTCCTCTTGGAACGACAGTCGCATCGCCCCAGAGGAACAGTCCAGGGCGAAAAATGAGCCCTAGACTTACGCCAGACGCCGTACACGACGAATCTGGCAACATGGTCCAACGTTGAAAGATTGTAACGCGGACGCGCAGCTTTCCTTCCGCGCTATTATTAAAAGTCCACGAAAGCATAAGACATGAGGAGCCCGCCATGATTAAGCCCATCATGAAATCCGAGTTCTTTTTGCGCCTGCCTTCCGAAGACGCGGGACCCGACGATGCCGTGACCGGGCAGGATCTCCTGGATACACTCCACGAGCATGAGCACGAGTGCGTGGGGCTCGCCGCCAACATGATCGGTGTGCGCAAGCGCATCATCTGCGTAAAGGACGGCAACAGGACACTCCTGATGTACAACCCTCAAATTCTTGAGCAGGTCAATGCCTATCAGACGAGCGAAGGATGCCTCTCGCTGATCGGCGAGCGCCCCTGTACCCGCTATCGCCGCATTAAGGTTGAGTATTTGGACGAGAACTTCGTCCACCGCATCAAAAACTTCTCGGGCTACACCGCCGAGATCATCCAACACGAAATCGACCACTGCAACGGCGTCGTGGTTTAGGCCACCTGCCAAAATGAGGGTACCGGAGGCCTCCCTATGGATATCAGCCGCTTTGGCGAATTCGCCATCTTAGCCCAGTCACGCACGTTTCTTGATGCGGCGGAACTGCTTTTCATGTCGCAATCAACCCTCTCCAAGCACATCATGGCAATGGAGCGCGAACTCGGCTGCAAGCTCATCGATCGAAGCAAGCGCCACGTAACACTCACCGCGCAAGGTGAAGCGCTTCTCCCCTATGCTCAAAAAATTGCGACGCTTCAGCATCGCTATCTTGCCGCCATTCAAATAGGTGCAGGTGAGCCGCTCGAGCACCTCACCGTAGGTTCTATCCCCATTATGGCCCCTTATGGGATCACGGACGCCGTCATCGATTTTCAGCAGGCGAACCCCTCATATTCTGTCGAGCTCATCGAAGGCGAGGGCGACACACTCAAGCGCATGCTCCTGCACGAGGACATTGACCTGGCCTTCATCCGTGACAGCGGCGCCATCGAGCCGGAGTTCAAAAAGATTCCCTTTACGACCGACCGGCTCGTGGCCGTCCTTCCGCTCGACCATCCACTCGCCGAATGTGACACCGTCGAGATAGACGACCTTATCGACGAGAATTTCCTCATGCTTCCCCAAGGCTCGTTCGTAAGCGAGCTCGTCCTTTCCCTTTGTCGCGAAGCTGGATTTGGCCCACGTGTTACGTTCACCGGCAAACGAGCCGAGAACATCATCTCCCTTGTCGCGCGCGGCGCCGGCGTCTCATTCCTCATGCGCAAGCCGGCGGAATCGCTCGCCAGCGGAAAGGTAGCCCTGGTGCCGCTCGAGCCCGCGACGACCTCCGAGGTCAGGCTCTACCTCAAGCGAAACGCCGCGCACTCGCAGGCTGCCGTCTCGTTCATTGGCTTCCTCCCCTACCGTCAGCTCCTGCAGGGCGACCGTACGTCTTCCACCGCGGCACGACCGTCATAATCCCCGCTGCTCCACAACCGCAGACTTGTGTCCGCAAACACGCTGACAACGGCACAAAACACAAATATGCCTCGGGCGGCACGTCGCCGTCCGAGGCATATTTAGTTAAAGTGCGCAGACAGACTAGTCCACCGAGATGTTGAGCGCCTTACCGCCCTCGTCCTTCCTGGTACCGATCACCATAGCGGCGACAAGAGCCAGAACGAAAGCGACCACACCGGAGATGACAAGGCCGATAAAGCCCATGTCGATGCCGGCAGGGTTAATAAAGCTCGGAAAACCGAGCGGGCCGGAGGCACCGAAGGCATAGAGTTTGGCACCCATGAGGCCGGCGATGGCGCCGCCTAAACCAGCGGAAATAAAGGTTGCCCACATAAGGCGCTTACGCGGCAGCAAGATGGCGTAAAGCGCAGGCTCGTTGACACCGAAAATCGAAGAGACAAGGGCGGGAATGTTGACGGCAGCATTTTCCTCGGAATCCTTGGTTCGGATGATCATGCCAAGCACAGCACCGGCGATGGCACAACCGCCTGCATACACGAGCGGATTAATGAGGTCATAGCCGTAGGTTGCGACATCGAGGAACCACAGCGGGATGATACCCCAGTGCAGGCCGAACATGACGAGCAGGCTCCAGAACGTGCCGATGACGAAGCCGGCGATGGCGGGCTGGAAGTTGATGAGCATCAAGATGATCTGGGCAACGATGTTGGAGAGGACCGTCATGACCGGACCGACCACAAGCAGGCCAAGGATGCCGCAAATGAGGAGCGTCAGGATGTTGGAGAAGAACGAGCTCACAAGCGCGGGCAGCGCGTTAGAAAGGGCCTTGTGCACCTTGGAGGCAATCCAGACGATAAAGATCGCAGGCAGAATCGTCGATGAGTAGTTCTGCATGATCAGCGGGATGCCAAAAATATCACCGTAGACATTGGACTCGAAGACCGTGCCGGCGCCGAGCGTGTAGAGCGGATCTCCGCCCATAAGGGCAACGAGCGTCGGGTAAACGAGGATACCACCGAGCGCCATTCCCATAACGGGCTTAAGTCCGAACTTCTTGGCCGACGTCCAGCCAATGATTAGCGGAAAGTAATAGAAGACCGAATCTCCGATTGCCGAGAGCGTCACATACGTATTGCTGTCCTTGGCAAGCCAACCGGCAACCGTGCAGAGCGCGAGCATCGACTTGATAAAGCCACCGGCCATAAGCACGCCAAGAACCGGTTGCAGAATCTCGGAGATGATGGCAAGCAGACGCGAGAATGGATCGCTCTTTTTGACGTCGTCGCCTTCATCGATATCGAGCGCGGGTTTGGAGTCGAACCCGCCAATCTGAACAAGGTCGTTGTAGACGGCCTCGACAGTGGCACCAATCACGACCTGATACTGTCCGCCGGCCTGGATAACGTCAACGACGCCCTTCGTCGCCTTAAGCTCATTGGTCTGGGCGAGCGATTCATCCTTGAGGTGGAAGCGGAGACGCGTAATGCAGTGGCTCACGTCTAACACATTGTCTCGACCACCGACCTTTGTGATGATTTCATCGCAAAGCTTCTGGTATTTCATGGAATTCTCCTTTTTCTGAGCGGGGTATAGCATCGATTTCATGCCTCCGTAGTCGACGTGGGAGGGCAAGGAACCCGCTTCCCCCTTTGAAATCCGCGGACGCACGTACGCCCGGGATGGGAAACGGCAGAGAAGATGGAAGATGCCGATCACATGGCAGCGAGCCTCATTGGCCCATGCCACGCAATCAGGCCTACAGACGCGAAGCTGCTGCGCCGAGAAGTCTCGTCGTCTGGCAGAACTTGTCACACAGACGTTCCGGTTCACCCTGGGGAATCTGAGTACGCTCGGTCTCAAAGGAGAGGCCGTACTCGCGCGCCGGAAGGAAATACTCAAAATAGCCGTTGGTGTAACCGCAGACTATTCCCTCGACCGGGCATTCGCGCTTCATGCGAATGCCCAGGTCGCTGCCAAGCTCACTCGGGAACACAAAGAGATGCAGGCCGCCCAGACTGATGACGGCACACTTAAGCGTGAGCGAAAAGTCGTCATGGGCAACGGTGTGATAGAACGTCTGAGGCTCGATGCGGTCAAGAACGACCTCGCGATCGAGCTTGATCTGGGAAATCGCCTCGGCAAGACCGGTCGAAACACGCTCAACCTCGGGAATGCCGCGTCCCTGGCGAAAATTGCGGTCGCTACAGTCGCCAGCAGCACCGACGACCATGGCCGGATAGTAACCAAGACTCTGAGCGAGCTTTTTGCCGGTAAGACCGGCGAGTTCGCTCGTGAGCTCCGTGCAGTCGGGTCCGACACAGGCAGAATGCACCGCCCAGTTCACAAAGCCCGCAAATGGCTTGCCTTCGGTATCGAAGAACGATACGACAATGACCTCATTGTCGGCGAGTTCACCTGGGATGATGCGGTTGTCGTAGAAACCGGTGATGACTTTTTTGCCCATGCGGCAGGTCGCAGGTCGCGCGTTGGCGCGGCACTCTTCGAAGCATTGACAGATGGTATCGAGGAACCAGCGATAGTAGTCCTCGTTGAATTTTCCCGTCCACCAGCTGCGATGGTAGGCGACGATCGAAGTGTGGTCGTGCGTCGCGGAGAGCAGAACGCAGTCACGGTCGATTCCGTAGCGCTCGGCGAGCATCGTCTTGACTTCCTCGGCCATGCTTTCCTCGAACTCGAGGACATCGGCATTAAAGAGAAACACTTCACGTTCGCCTTGCTGGAAGAGGATGGCGTTGGCGAAGACGTCGTCATGGACGCCTGTCGCAGGCTCCAGACGGTTGGGAAGATTGCGGTAGCCAATCAGGTAGATGTCGCCCTGTGGGGTGATTTTGCGGCGCGCGTGTCCAATGTTCATGCACGTTCTCCTTCTGTGTCACGCCGCATTCAAGGCGGCAATGATGATTTCGACGAGGCGCTCATGGGATCCGGCGGCAAAACCGGAGTTCATGGCCTCATAGGTGATCTTTTCGTACGCGTCGGGAGCCGGTAGGTACTTCTGTCCGCCGTTGACGAGCGTGGCAAAGAACACAGAGCCGGACCGAGCGGCGCGCACAGTGGCGCCGAATGCACTCGAGACCTCAGGTTGTACGCCGACAAGCTCGACGTTTCCCAGCCGGAGCAGATAGACCCTCGTGCGCTGCTCGCCAGCGGCATGAAATTCATACGTTCGGTGCGGAGCCAAAGAGTGAAAATCGGCGCGTGTCTGAGCGGGCAGAAAAACGTCGACCGTGCGGGCATCGATGCCGGTGGCGTCATCCTCACGCGCCATGCGAACGGCCTCGATCAAAGCATCGCCCAAGGCCTGCCCCTGCTGGTGCAGCATGCGGTATCCGTCTTCATGGGCATCGACCGTCTGCTTAACGCCGGCCGCATCGAACATGACGTTCATGGCGCGCTCCGCCGGACCTTGGTCGCCCGCGGCGCCTGGCAGCAGCAGGGCAACGCCGCCCAGCTCGCGCTCGAGTGACATGGCGGCAAAACCAAAGAGGTCTCCGCTCGCCATGTGCCTCCCCTCGGAGTCGCGCGACCCGTCGAGCACGGAGGACTGAACGTCCGCCGTCGCGAGCACGGCAACATACTCGCCCCCGGCATCCCTTATGGCGAGTACGGGCATCGTGTGGTCGGCAAACCCCCTGGGATTCGAGCCCAACCACCAGCCGGCAGGCGTCTCAATGTCGCGATTAACGTTCACGGGGCATTCGCCCTCCACAGTGGCGAGCGTGGCAGAGCGAATGCCCGCAACAGCGCGCTCGACAGCCGTGCGGGCGGCAGCGACGAGCGCTGCGCGATAGCGCTCGTTGCGGTTGCGGGCAGCATCGTCGACAAGATGCCCGGGAGTGCGGACGTGAGGCATGGAAAACGTGTGGGTAGGAACCACCCAAGAATAAGCACCGCTGCAATTGGCGGCATCCTCAACAACCTCACGCAGATCGGCGAGTAGAGCCGGAGCGATCGAGGTGACCTCAAGCGAAAGGACGCAGGCGCGTCGCCCCGTCCCCTCGATGATAAGGGCACGGGCGAAGACCTCATGACGGAGTTCGTCGAAACCGTCGAACGGCAACACGTCCCCAAGATCGATGGCCACACGAGCGGCCCCAGCCCTCATCTCTCCTTCGTCCATGGCAGATACTCCCCTCTGATTGCCGCTCACTCGACACCGTACAGTTGCTGCGCCGTACCGCCAAGCACAAGGTCGCTGTCTGTATTGCTCAGATTTGCAGCGCGAACGCAGGCGACACCCTCGGTGAGCCACTCGCGTTTAACGGGATAGCTCGTGCCAAAAACAATATGGTCTGCACCCAGCACGTCAACCGCGCAGGTAAGGAGTATCTTGCCCCAAGGCTGAGCATGGGACATGTCGAAATAGATGTTGTTCTCGAGGCGCCTGGAAACGGTCTCGGTATCGACCTGAAAACGGCCAGAAGCATCAGGGCGCTTGGGACCATGAGGCAGCAGCATCTCCTTGAACGCAAAGTATGCGCCGCCGAGCATGGAGTGGACCATCTTGATATTGGGGTAGCGCTCAAAGAAATCGCCAAAGATCTCTCGGCCGATCGCCGTAGTTTGGTCGACGCAGCGGCCATAAGAGCGGCGAAGGTTGTCGTACGCGAGAAGCGATTCGTTCTCGACCGGCACGGGAACATGGTGCACGTAAACGGTGACATGGCGTTCGTTCAGGTGCTCGAAAAAGCTCGAGAAGACCTGGTCGTCGAGATAGCGCTTGCCGTAGTGAGCACAGAGCTGCACACCCGCAAAACCATCGTCGAGCCTGCGGTCGAGCTCCTCCAAATTCGCTTTGGTGCCAAAGGGCGGCACGGCGACAAGCGGAATCAGACGGCCACTTGACGCCTTCGCGTCAGCAGCCATACCGTCGTTGAAACGCCGGCACATCTCGAGCGACATCCACTCGTGACAGCCGGGGAGCTTGAGGATCGCCTTGTCGACCCCCGCCTCATCCATATCGGCCAAGCGCTTCTCGAGGGTGTAGTCGTCCTCAATGTAGTTAAGACCCGGAGAACCGGCGGGCATCTCGATCACGATCTGTCGTTTGCCGGCGGAATTCATGGTCAGATAGCCTTCGGTGTCATAGGCGCGGGGTACCTCGGCCAAAAACTGTTCGCAGAGCGTCTCGTCATGAAAGATGCGCTCGTCGAACCAGTAGGAATTTGCATCGATAATCATTGGTTGGAACCGCCTTTCATCTTGTCGAGAACATTCTAAAAAAGCGGACACACGGACATCAATTCCAGTTGAAGCACACTGTATTCCATTTTGGAATACAGTTTTCCGTTCACACGCGATTCCCACTCGCCCAAACGATCGAGACGCCGACAACGCGAGCTTTAACAGAAAACGGGCGACCCGAATCTGTTACGGGCCGCCCGTTAAATGACAGACTATCTCTGTCGTTATGATTGGCGGTAATGGTCGAAGAAGTCGGCGAGGTCTTCGAGGGACTCTTTGAGTACTTCCATGCGCGGCAGGTACACGATGCGGAAGTGGTCGGGCTCAGCCCAGTTGAAGCCGCCGCCGCGCGTAATCAGGATCTTCTTCTCGTGCAGCAGGTCAAGGGCGAATTGCTCGTCATCGGTGATGTTGAACTTTTTAACATCCATCTTGGGGAAGATGTAGAACGCCGCACGCGGCTTAACCACCGAGATGCCGTCAATCTTGTTGAGCGCCTCATACACAAAGTTGCGCTGCTCGTAGACACGGCCGCCGGGACGGATGTAGTCGTTGACCGACTGATGGCCACCGAGTGCCGTCTGAACGATCGACTGAGCCGGCACGTTGGAGCACAGGCGCATGTTGGAGAGCATGTTGATGCCCATGATGAAGTCGCTCATGCAGCGCTGGTTGCCCGAAAGCACCATCCAGCCAATACGATAGCCCGCAATCATGTGCGACTTGGACAGACCGCTAAAGGTAACGCAGGGCAGGTCGGGGGCGAGCGAGGCAATCGAGACGTGCTCGTAGCCGTCCATGCACAGGCGGTCGTAGATCTCATCGGCAAAGATCATCAGCTGATGCCTGCGTGCAATCTCGACGATGCCCTCGAGCACCTCGCGCGGATAGACAGAACCCGTGGGGTTGTTGGGGTTGATGATGACGAGGGCTTTGGTCGCGCTCGTAATCTTGGACTCCATATCCTCCAAGTCGGGATACCAATCCGCCTGCTCATCACACAGATAATGTACGGGATGACCGCCGGCAAGGGTTGCGCACGCCGTCCAGAGCGGATAGTCAGGGCTGGGGATCAGAATCTCGTCGCCATTGTCGAGCAGCGCGTTCATCGAAAGCTGAATGAGCTCGGACACGCCGTTGCCCGTGTAGATGTGCTCCATCTGAACATTGGGCAGGCCCTTGATCTGCGAATACTGCATGATCGCCTTGCGCGCGGAGAACAGGCCACGCGAGTTGGAATAGCCTTCGCAGTCGGGCAGCTGCTGGCGCATGTCCTTGATGACCTCATCGGGTGTGCGGAAACCGAAGGGCGCCGGGTTGCCGATATTGAGCTTGAGAATGCGCTCGCCCTCGTCCTCCATACGGGCGGCCTCGTCGACGACGGGACCGCGCACGTCATACAGGACGTTGTCGAGTTTGGTGGATTTAGAAAAAGTACGCATGGTGGTGCTCCTTGCAATTTGAGCTGAGGGATGGGGTTCGGGCTTGGAATCGTTGCGGGGTGATGATGCCTCGCCTTGATCGGCGTCGCCGGCGAGCAGCCAGGTAACATCGACCTCCAAAATACGGGCGAGCAGCTCAGCCACATCGCGCCGCGGGATCGTCTTGCCGCTCACATATTGGCTCATCTGACTCTTGCCGAGTTTTTTGCCGAGCATCTCCGATGCGCGGATTACGTCCGATTGGCGAACGTCGCGATTGGACATAGTCTGTCGCAGGCGATCGCAAAACGTCTCTTGGGCCACAGGAACCTCCTTGCTGGCAAAGTTCAATTTATAGAACACGAATTGAACCAAGGTTCAATTTAGCAAGCAGTATAGCGCCGTACCTCATTCGAAAGTTCAATTTCATAAGAAAACGTACGGAACTCCGAGTTTTGCCCAAAGCGGACAATGACGTGCACACGTTTAGAGGTATTCAAGGAATCGAGCGGCGGCAAGCGAAACGTCAGCCGTGCGATATATCGCATTGATCTGCCGATGGGGATGTCCCTCGAGTGGTCGCACGGCAACATCGAACTGACAGCGGCGCAAGATGAGCGCGGGAAGAATGCTCACGCCCAAGCCGTCCTCGACCATAGCCATAATCGCATAGTCATCCCAAGTCGACAGCTTAGAGCGCACCGCCAGGCCCGCGCGGCGAAACAGCGGCGTAATCTCGTCATCGGTGCCGCGTTCTAGCAGAATAAACTGCTCGTTAGCCAAATCGGAAAGAGAGACGGCCTCCGCCGTGGCAAGCAAAGAGCCTGTCGGCACTACCGCCATCAACTCGTCGCGCACCAAAGGCCGCGATGCCATGCCGTTTTCTCGGGGCTCATGCGGGATAAAGCCCAGATCGCAGCGGCCCTCTGACACCCATTGTTCAATCTCTGAGTAATCGCCCATCAGCAACTCGTAATCGACGTCCGGGTGATCGGCGCGAAAGCGCGCAATCACTGGCGGCAGCACGTGGGTCGCCACACTCGAAAACGTACCGATGCAGATTTTGCCGCGCATGAGCCCGCGCATCTCATCCACCCGTCGCTGCAAGCGAGTGAATTCCTCACAGAGCGCCTCGACAGCCGGCATGACCTGCCGCCCGTCGGCAGAAAGCACTACGCCCTCGCGACTGCGGTCGAGCACCTTAAAGCCCCAATCGGCCTCAAGATCGGCCACCATACGGCTCACGCCCGACTGTGAATAGCTCAGCCGCTCGGCAGCACGCGTAAAGCTTCCGGCGCGCACCGTCTCCAGCAGCACCTGCATCTTTTGAATATTCGTTTCCACGAGGCGCCTCCACCTATGCATGAGTTTTTGTCATGTTAACTATGCATTATATTCGCTTTTCTTCTAAAGCCAGTTCACCCATAGTGAACTTGTTCGGATATAGAGGGGACGGAAGCGCATGAACAACGGACTGTTTACGTACTTAGCAGCATTGCTATTGTTTGGCTTCAACGGCATCATCGCCGCTGCCATCGCGCTGCCGAGCTCGGATATCGTGCTACTACGCACGTTTTTGGGCGCACTCTCGCTTGTCACCATTCTCGCCATCACCCAACGCCATAAGTTGCAGGCGCCATCTCGCCCCCGCGAAGCCGCAGCCCT
Organism: uncultured Collinsella sp.; assembly: GCA_900552385.1. GTDB lineage: Bacteria > Actinomycetota > Coriobacteriia > Coriobacteriales > Coriobacteriaceae > Collinsella. The sequence goes on from URZI01000005.1 coordinate 27,427, forward strand.
CCTCCTCTCGGGAGCTGCGCTGGGCGCCAGCTGGATTTTTCTGTTCCGCGCCTACCAGACGATCGGCGTCGGCGTATCCTCGCTGCTGTACTACTGCGGCCCCATCATTGTCATGGCGCTCTCCCCGCTCATCTTTGGCGAAAAGCTGACCGGCGGCAAAATCGCCGGCTTTATCGCCGTTGCTTGCGGTGCTTTTCTCATTGCAGCACAAGGTCTAGGCGGCAATATGCCCATTGCGGGTATCGCCTGCGGTATCGCCTCGGCATTTTGCTATGCGCTGATGGTCATCGCTAGCAAGGGTGCGCCACACATCGAAGGCCTCGAGAACTCCACGCTCCAGGTGAGCGCCGCCTTTGTGACCGCGCTGGTCCTCACGCTCATCACGCAGGGCGCTCCCTCATTCCTGTCCGCCGGCGTCGCCGCCAGTATTGATTGGCGCGCCGTCGTCATGCTCGGCGTCGTCAACACCGGCATCGGTTGCCTGCTCTACTTTAGTGCCGTCGCCAAGCTGCCCGTCCAGACCGTCGCGGTCGTCGGCTACCTCGAGCCGCTTTCGGCCGTCGTGTTCTCGGCCGTCCTTTTGGGCGAAGCCATAACACCGGTCCGCCTGATGGGCGCCGCGCTTATCATCGGCGGCGCGATTTTTTGCGAACTCGCCGGCAAACGCGCAAACGCCAAGGCTGGCATCGCCCAGACAGTACGTGCTTAAAAGCCCCTGCTTTGAAATGCTACCTGCGTAGATAAATAATCCCCAGCTGAGGATTATTGTCTAAAATAACCCGATGTGCCAAACTGCTCTTGTATGTATAAAGACGGCATAAAGTTTTTTGTCCTAGACAGATAACCGGATGTCTAAGGGAGTCCTCGTGGCACACAATAAACTGGAGGCAAACCTCCAAGACCAGCACGGGCAAGGCGGGCACGGAGCCATCCCCCTCTCCGCTGGCATGCTGCTCGTAACGCTCGGCGTCGTCTATGGTGACATCGGCACGAGCCCCATGTACACCATGAAATCAATCGTCGCCAACAACGGCGGCATCGGTACCGTCAGCGAGGACATGATCCTGGGCGCGCTTTCGCTCGTCATCTGGACCATGACGCTCGTGACCACGGTCAAGTACGTGGTAATCGCCATGAAGGCCGACAACCACAACGAAGGCGGCATCTTCGCCCTGTTCAGCCTCGTACGCAAGGTGGCACCATGGCTGATTCTGCCCGCCATGATCGGCGGTGCGGCACTGCTCGCCGACGGCATCCTCACCCCCGCGGTCACGGTCACCACAGCCATTGAGGGCCTGCGTACCATCGAGTGGGGCCACGCACTATTGGGTGACGGTCAGACCAATGTGATCATCATCACCATCATCATTATCTGCGGTCTGTTTGCCATGCAGCGCGCCGGCACCTCGTCAATCGGCAAGCTCTTCGGCCCGCTCATGACGCTGTGGTTCCTGTTCCTGGCAGGCGCCGGCCTGTTCAACATGCTCGGCAACCTGTCCATCTTGCGCGCGCTCAACCCCATTCGCGGCATTATGTTCCTGTTCTCGCCCATCAACCACTCGGGCATCATGGTGCTCGGCTTCGTCTTCCTGTCGACGACCGGCGCCGAGGCGCTCTATTCAGACATGGGCCACGTGGGCAAGGCCAACATCTACGCATCCTGGCCGTTTGTTAAGGCGGCCCTCATCCTTAACTATCTGGGTCAGGGCGCTTGGCTGCTCGCCAACAACTCCAACCCCCAGATGCTCGCGATGGATATCGTTAACCCGTTCTATATGATGCTCCCCGAGCCCCTGCGCCCCTTTGCCATCGTGCTTTCGGCCGTGGCGGCCATCATTGCCTCGCAGGCGCTCATCACCGGCTCGTTCTCGCTGGTATCCGAGGCAACGCGTCTCAACCTTATGCCGCATCTGCGCATCCACTACCCCAGCGACACCAAGGGCCAGCTCTATATTCCGCTCGTCAATAACATCATGTGGGTCGGCTGCATCTTCATCGTGCTGCTGTTCCAAAACTCCGAGCGCATGGAGAGCGCCTACGGCCTCGCCATTACCGTGACCATGCTCATGACCACGACGCTTTTGACGAGCTACATCGCCGGCATCCTCAAGCACAGGCTGGGTGCCTGCGTCTTCGCCCTGCTCTTTGGTGCCATTGAGCTGTGCTTCTTCGCCTCGTGCCTCACCATGTTCTTTGACGGCGGCTACGTCATGATCTTCCTGGCCGCACTGCTGTTTGGCCTTATGTACGTGTGGCGCCGCGGCACCGCCATCGAGCGCACGCAGACGATTTTGCTGCCCGTCTCCAAGTACATCGACCAGCTCAACCGCCTGCGCAATGACGAGACCTACCCCGTGCTCGCCGACAATCTGGTGTTCCTCACCAACAGCCCCGACCCGCTCACGCTCGACCGCGACGTGCTCTATTCCATCCTGGACAAGCACCCCAAGCGCGCCAAGGCATATTGGTTCATCAACGTACACGTTACCGACGAGCCCTATACGCACGAGTATTCCGTTGAGACCTTTGGCACAGACTTCCTGTTCCGCGTGCGCTTGGACCTGGGCTTTAAGGTCAATCAGCGCATCAACGCCTACCTGCGCCAGATCGTTGGCGACCTGATGGCCTCGGGTGAGTTGCCGCCGCAGCACCACACCTACTCCATCTACGAGACGCGCGGCAACGTGGGCGACTTCCGTTTTTGCATGCTGCGCAAGATGCTTGCCCCCGAAACGGACATCAACCGCAACGACCATCGCGTCATGGCCATCAAGTACGCCGTCCGCCGCGCCTGCGGAAGCCCGGCACGCTGGTACGGTCTTGAGAACTCGGCCATCATCATCGAGTACGTACCGCTCTTTGCCCGCATGCGCCCGGCCGTCAAACTCGTGCGCACCCAGGTGCCGCTCGAGGTTCAGATCGAAGAGGCCGAGGAAATGGAAGTCGACATCTTCTCGGACGACTTGGTCAACGGCAACGAAGCCGGTAGGGACATGAACATCGATCCCACCGAGCTGCTCGAGAGCGTCGCCGATACGCCCGAACAGCAACAGCTCGACGGCCTCGAAAGTGAACAACTCAACGACGCCAACTTCTAGCGACGTCACAAATCAACGAAAGCGGCCCTGCACCTCACGGGAGATGCAGGGCCGTTTTGCATTGCGGTAAAGCTATCGGCTACGAACGGCGCGGCTCGGGAACCACGAGCCTATCGGGGCTCGCGCCCTCGGCATCCATCAGGCTCACGTAGCGAATCGACGGATCCCCATACATCGCGTAGTAATAATTGCCCGTGCGCGCGCTAAAGCATCCGGTGTAGATAGTCTTCTCGAACTTGCCATCGCCCATCCTGGACGCTCCCTCGATCATCACCACGCCCTCGAGCGAGCGGAACATGCGAACGACGTTTTCGGTCTCGCTCTCCTTTTGCGGGTAATTGGCATTGAGGTACGCCGCCTTTACAAAACGGCTCGGCGAATAGCAATCGCCCGGAATGCCGCGCATGCCGGCACCGGCTCCATAGGGCTTGAGCTCGGCGCCACGCCATGTCGCCGTCTGCGGAAAATCGCTTGTGGCGGTGATATAGGTGCGCAGGTTTTCCATGTGCCACGGGAAGGTCGGCTGGTTGGCAAGGGTGTCGACCGGATCGTCGTATACATGCAGGCCGTCAGCCATCATCTCGACCACGATGCTGCGCTGGCTGTCGCCGATAATCCAATGGAGCAGCGACACGCCCAGCCCCTCTCCGGCAGATTTGGCGACAATCACCGTGTCGCGCAGCGCGGCCTCGACCTCATCGACCGTCGAGAACGTCGCTGCCACCCACAGGGGAAACTCATAGGCCGCGATATTGGTCTTGCCGTTGACAGGGTCCTCGGCATACTCGGCATAACCCGGGAAATTGAGACCCGCCACGGCGAGGCCCGCATCGTTGCCGCAATCGAAGAACATAGGGTAGTTCCTGTAATCGATGCACATACCGATCACCGCGTGCGCCGCTGTCGCGTCGTCGATAAACGAATACGGAATGTGAAACCCGCGCGGCATCACGCGAACCTGTTGGCCGTAGTCAAAGCTCCAGTCGAGATTGCGGCCCAGATACATGTGGCCAGAATTATCGGTGAATCGAATACTCGTACACATAGCGCCTCCTAGCTTTACGTTCTTGCTAATTTCATTGTCTCCAAACAAAAAGGCGCTAAACACAAAAGCCCGGACATGACAACAATGTCATGCCCGGGCTATTCAAGCAGGATAAACTCAACCAAGTTAACCCCGCAGGTCGTCTAAGGGGTCAAAGTGCCGCAGATTGCCACGAAAGAGGAGCGAAGCGTACTTAAGGTACGCGAGCGACGATTGAGCGGCAAGGTGCGGTGCTTTGGTCCCCTTAGACCAACTTTCCAAGACAGTGATCGATCATATGCTGGATCATCTGTGCCTCAAAGCCCGCGTAGTCGCGGCGGCACTCCTTCATCTTGCCGTCGACGATCTGGTCAAAGGCAACCTTGCACTTGATGTAGCGCGTGGACTTGGTGACCTCCCCGTGCGTCAGGCAGCTCTCCTCCATCTTGCTGGCACCCAGGCCAAACACCAGACGGGGGTTGTAGAGCACATGGGGCTCGCCGGCGTCGTCCAGATAGACGCAGACCTTCTTGGTGACGCCGATCTGGTTGGCGGCGAGGCAGCCGGCATCGTCGAGCGACTTGATGGTATCGATCAGGTCCTGTGCCACCGACTCGTCCTCGACGGTCGCGACCTCGCAACGCTGGGACAGAATAGCCTCGTCGTGGCAGAGCTCTTTAATCATACGTTCCTCCATAGGGGTCGTTGTAACTGCTTAAGTATACGGTACCCACACATTTTCATGCGAAAAATACCGTCCGTCTGCTACAAAGCGCCGAACATCAACATGCGAGGAACATCAACCTTTCAAAGGCGATATAGTAGTTGAGTTCGTGTCAATCGGCCTAAACTCGGGGCCGAACAAGGAAAGGGTATGCATGGACGAACTTTTTCACGTCAGTGAGCGCAAGTCCACAATCGGGACCGAACTTCGCGCTGGACTGACAACATTCCTGGCGATGGCCTACATCATCGCCGTCAACCCTGCGGTGCTCTCGGGCGCTGGCATCGATGCGGGAGCGCTCGCCTGCGCCACCTGCCTGGGCGCCGGCATCATGACCATCTGCATGGGCATCTTCGCCAACCGCCCGCTCGCCTGCGCGTCGGGCTTAGGCGTCAACGCGATGATCGCCGGAATCACCACCACCGTCTGCGGCGGTGACTGGCACGTGGCCATGAGCGTCATCTTCCTTGAGGGCGTCGTCATCTTGCTGCTCGTGCTTTGTGGCCTGCGCGAGGCCATCATGGACGCCATCCCGGTTGTCCTGCGTCACGCCATCTCGGTGGGTCTGGGCCTGTTCATCGCCATGATTGGCCTGTGCGATGCCGGCATTATCACCGCTGGCGCCGGTACACTCGTCGGTCTGGGCGACATCACCTCCCCCACCTTCATCGTCGGCATCATCTCCATCCTGGTGACAGTCGCCCTCGCCTGCCGCAACGTCCCCGGCTCGCTGCTCATCGGCATCGTCGTCGCCGTCATCGCCGGTATCCCCCTAGGTGTGACCCAGGCTCCGACCGGTATCATCGCCCCGCTCGACTTCTCGAGCATCGGTGGCCCCATCGCCGACGCCGGCGGCGTGCCTGCCATCGTCAAGGTCCTTACCGACCCCGCGCTCCTCGTCATCTCGTTCTCGTTGCTCATGAGTGACTTCTTCGACACCATGGGCACCGCGATGGCCGTGGCCAAGCAGGGCGAGTTCCTCACCGACGACGGCAACGTCGAGAATATCAAGGAGATCCTGATCGTCGACTCCGCCGCCGCTGCTGTGGGCGGTTTCATGGGCGTCTCCTCCATCACCACCTTCGTCGAGTCCACCTCTGGCGCTGCCGACGGTGGCCGCACGGGCCTCACCTCCGTCACCACCGGCGTGCTGTTCATTCTCGCCGCGTTCTTCTCCCCCATCGTCACCATCGTTTCCAGCGCCGCCACCTGTGGTGCTCTGGTCTACGTCGGCTACCTCATGATGAGCGAGGCCTCCGAGATCGACTGGTCCGACGTGTCGCAGGGTTTCCCGGCGTTCATGATTGTCGCCGGCGTGCCCTTCACCTACTCCATCTCTGCCGGCATTGGCCTGGGCTTTATCACCTACGTGATCGTCGCACTCTTTAAGGGCGAGGCCTCCAAGATCAAGCCGCTCATGTGGATCGCAGCCCTCGCCTTCCTCGTCTACTTCTTCGTGGCGTAACGGCATAGTCTGCTAAAGCAAAACAACAAGGCGCGGAATCGCATCGAGCGGCTCCGCGCCTTTCTTTTAGCGTCTGCCCCCGTGCCAGCGTGCGACAATTGAGGCTGTCAATATCACAACACCGAGAGAAGCCTGCCTTGGAAGCGCATCATAAGCAGATAACCGTTTATTCAGAGCGTGCGGAAGGCGCGCCCGTCATCTATCTCCCCGTGGTTATGGGCGACGGTAGTGAAGTCTACGAGCGCTGCCGAGAGCTCGACTGCCCGCCGTTCACCCTTGTCGCCATTGGAGGGCTCGATTGGAATCGCGAGCTGAGCCCCTGGGCATGCGATGGTACCGTACGCGATAGCGAGCCCTTTGGCGGACAGGCTGCTGGTTTTCTTGACGAGTTGTTGAAGCAGATAATCCCCCAGGCCGAATCATCGCTCCCGCAACCGCCTGCCTGGCGCGGCGTTGCCGGCTACTCGTTGGCGGGTCTTTTTGCACTGTGGGCACTTTGGCAAACAGATGTCTTTGAGCGCGCAGCGAGTGCATCGGGGTCGCTGTGGTTCCCCGGCTTTATCGACTACGCGCGCGAGCGCACGATGACGGCTACGCCCGACGCCGCCTATCTGTCGCTCGGTAAAAAGGAAACCAAGACGCCCAACCGCATGATGCGGCACGTACTCGACGATACGCGCGCGATGGAAGAGCTGTTTATCGAGCGCGACATCCCAACAACGCTGGAGCTCAACCCCGGCAATCATTTTGCCCAAACTGACCTGCGCATGGCGCGCGGCATCCACTGGATACTGACGCATTAAAAATGGCGTCCACGCGTACATGCGCATGGACGCCATTTTTTGATTTAGCTGAACACAACTACTATTCGACAGTCTCCTCGAGTTTAGATACGGCGGGCGTCGAGGATTGGGACATGGAAGTCCTTTCATGATGGAAGGGCGATCAGGCATATCGGATAACCTGCCCGATCGATACGATCCGAACCATTGTACGTGATACGCCATGTCTCGCACGCGCCGTCACCTGCAAACGGTAGCGTTACTTCCAAACGCGCTCGGCAATGCGCTTGACCAGCGCGATCTTCGCCCACTGCTCGTCCTCGGTCAGCTTGTTGCCAATCTCGCAGCTGGCAAAGCCGCACTGGGGCGACAGGTACAGATTCTCGAGCGGCACATACTTTGTGGCCTCGTGGATACGTTCGACAATAACGTCTTCGTCCTCAAGCTCAGCCGCCTTTGTAGTGACCAGTCCCAGCACCACCTTCTTGCCGGGGGCAACGTACTTGAGCGGCTCAAAGCCGCCGGCGCGGGGTGTGTCGAACTCCAGATAGAACGCATCGACATTCTCATGTGCGAACAGGTACGGCGCGATGGGGTCGTAGCCGCCCTCAAAGGCATAGGTGGAATGGTAGTTGCCGCGGCACACGTGCGTGTTGATAACCAGATCGTCGGGCTTGCCCTCGATGGCGGCGTTGTTGAGCGCCACGCCCAGCTCGCTTACCTTTTGCAGGTCGACCGGGCTCATGCCGGTCTTGGACACAAAGTCGGTATCGCAATAGATGCCCCAGGTGCAGTCATCAAACTGGATGTTGCGGCAGCCTGCTGCGTACAGGTCGGTGATCACCGTGCGATAAGCGGCCGCAATGGCGTCGGCAAGTTCCTCATCGGTCTTATAGACAGCGCGCAGGCTCTCCTGCTGGCCGTCGCAGCGATCGAGTGTGACCTCAGAGAACGTCTGGATCGGCGCCGGAATGGTCTGGCGTGCGACCTGGCCCTCCCCCTCAAGCGCCTTGACGAACTTAAAATGCTCGACGAACGGGTGGTTCTCGCCGCTAATGGGACCAGTAACCACGGCGGTGTCGGCCGTCGTCTCCTCGTCATGGAACATATAACCCGTGCGTGAGGTGCGGCGCTCAACGCCGTTAAGGCCCCACATAAAATCGAGGTGCCAGTAGCTGCGGCGGAACTCGCCATCGGTGATCACCCGCAGGCCGGCGGCCTTCTGCTTGGCCACCAAATCGCGAATGGCGTCGTCCTCGACGGCCTTAAGGCCGGAAGCGTCGAGTTTACCCGCGACATAGGCGGCACGGGCGTCCTTTACAGCCTGCGGACGAAGAAAACTGCCGACGATATCGGCGCGAAACGGCGCGTTCGGTTGAATCGAAGTGCTCATAGATATCTCCCTTTGCATTGGTTGCTTTACTGGGACAGAGTATGAGCGCTCATATGACCATCGTAAAATATACGTTTATAACAGTTTGATATAGATGCTTCCTATATCAGTCTGGACTGCCATAAAGAGACTTGAACCGTGCGGAGTACAGCGGCCTAGATATGCTGACGAATCGCGTCGATATAGGCCCGACCGTAGCGCGTGAGCGTCGTGTTCTTGCGCGTGATGATGCCAATCTCCATGTACTCGTCCACGTCGAGCGGAATCGAGATAATGCCGGGGCCGTTGAGCTCGTGGCTGATCACGCCCGAGCATACCGTGTAGCCGTTGAGGCCCATGGCCAAATTGAACAACGTCGCACGGTCGCGCACGCGAATATTCTTGCGACGCTCGAACGTCGAGGTCAGCTCCTCGGAATAGTAAAACGAGTTGTAGCTGCCCTGCTCGTAGGACAGGAACGGGTAGTCTTCCAGATCCTCGAGCGTCACGCTGGAGCGGTCCGCCAGCGGATGGTCGGCGCAGACGAAGACATGCGGCGTGGCGCAGAAGAGTCCTTCGAACACGAGCTCGTTGGCCACCAGCATGCGCTCGATGACCTCGCGGTTATGCTCGGATAAGTACAGGATGCCCAGTTCGCTTTTCATATGCGCGACATCCTCGATAATCTCGTGGGTCTGCTCCTCGCGCAGGGTAAAGTCGTAACGCGCGGCATCGAACTCGCGAATCACGTCAACAAACGCGTTAACGGCAAAGGAATAATGCTGGCAGCTCACACTAAAGTGCGGCACCTGCTCGGATGCGCCCTTGTACTTGCCCTCGAGCAGGTCGGCCTGGTCGAGTACCTGGCGCGCATAGCCCAAGAAGGTCTCGCCTTCCTCGGACACAACGACGCCCTTGTTAGTGCGCTCAAAGATGCGCACGCCCATCTCGTTTTCGAGATCGCGAATCGACGCGGTAATCGAAGGTTGCGACACAAAGAGACGGCGCGAGGCCTCGGTAATGCTGCCGTATTCGGCAACTTTGACGACATATCTGAGCTGCTGGAGCTTCATGGCTGTCTCCTTAGCTGTTCGCGAGATTCGCGTCGGCTGCACCCTCCTGACGCATAAACGACGGCATCTCCCCCGTCGTGGCGCAGGCGGCAATCTGATGCAGAGCCCCGGCGACCGCATCATCTGCCGCAGCGCCGATATGCCAGCGTGCGGCAGCCGTGACGGCCTCGTTGGCATTGGCGACTGCAACGGAGTTAGGAACGGCATCGATCATGGGCAGATCGTTATCGGAATCGCCAAATACGGCCACCTCGTCGGGCGTCAGGCCCAAAGCGTGCGCCAGCTCCAGCGCAGCGCAGCCCTTGTCCCAACCATCCGGAAGGATGTCGAACAGGCGCACTCGGTTGTTGGGAAACACGAGCGAGAGTTCCGGCACCTCAGCGGCAACGCGCTCGCGTAGCTCCGCGAGCTCCTCACGCGAACGGGCACTCCAGATATTCGCCTTAAACACCGGCGCGTCATCGACGACGGGACGGCACGGGGCCTCTTCGCCTTTGAGCCACGCATTGCCGCCCGACTCCATAGCGCGACGCACACGCTCGGGATTGCTCGTCACGCAATAGGCATCGTTGCCCCAAAAGTCATCGCCCAGGCTGTAGACTTTTAGAAATGTATCGTCGGTCTCTTGCTCCAGATAGTCGGCCAAACGCATCAGAGCATCGTTGTCGATTGCGCGCGAGGCGACTACTTCGCCGTCGACAAACATCACCTGGCCGTTACAGAACGCACCGGTCGAAAAACACTCGGAACGGTTTTTGAACATCCAGCCCATCGCGGACGGCTGACGACCCGAAACCGGCCCAAAGTGCAGACCCGCCACCTGCATGGCATGAATACCCTCAATGGCGTAGTCGCTGGCGCCGTCATGCCCGGCTGGGATCAGCGTATCGTTCATATCGGTCAGCACAAGTTTGATCATAGAGTCCCCCAGTCATTTTCACCGTATCCATTGTAACGGTGCGCTAGTATAGGGAACAACAGATTCGATGCGGGAGTGCCGGCGGTGCAAACCACAAGGCTGAGAGGGCATGGGGCCCAATCCTTTGAACCTGTCAGTTAATGCTGGCGTAGGGAGCATGCCGCCTTTACAGGGGCGCTGTCTATGCACAGCGCCCCTTTTCTATGCCAAGGAGGCATGTGCAGTGATTGATTCGGAACAGCTTAAGCAAAATGTGGTCAAGGCCGTGAAGGAGATTCGCGCCACCAATCCGATGGCAGGCTCCATCACCAACACGGTGACGATCGACTTTGTCGCCAACGCGCAGCTCGCCGTGGGCGGATCGGCCGCCATGGTCTATCTGCCCGACGAGGGCGAGGCGCTCGTTGCCGGCGGCGGCGCCATCTATCTCAACATGGGCACGCTCTTCCCCATCTACGAGCAGACGATTCCCCGCGCGGCCAAGGCGGCACATGACGCCGGCAAGCCCTGGGTGCTCGATCCGGTGGGTCTGGGCATCGGTAGCCTGCGCACCCAGCTGGTAAACGAGCTCAAGCAGTACAAGCCCGCCATCGTACGCGGCAACGCCTCCGAGATCATCGCACTCGCCGGCTTGTGGGGTCTTGAGGGCGAGGCGGCCGATCTGAGCCGCGTGCGCGGTGTCGATACCACCGACACGGTCGACGCCGCCCGCGATGCCGCCGTGGCGCTCGCCCGCTACACCGGCGGCGCCGTAGTGGTCTCGGGCGAGGTCGACCTGATCACCGACGGCACGACCGTGGCCAAGTCCCACGGCGGCAGCTCGCTCATGTCCAAGATCACCGGCTGCGGCTGCTCGCAGGGCGGCGTGCTGGCCGTGTACGCCTGTGCCGCCGACCCGTTTACGGCAGCCGTCTGCGGCACCGCCGCCTACAACGTGGCCGGCACGCGTGCCGCCGCCGTCGCCGATGCCCCGGCAAGCTTTAAGGTCGCCTTTATCGACGAGCTCTACCGCGCAACCGCCCAGGACATTGCCGATAACCAACTCGAGCTCGAGGAGGCATAGGCCATGTCCGAGCCTGCAACCAATACCGGCATGAACACGCTCGTCGCCGTGGCCATCGCCCCGTGCGGCACCGGCGATGAGCTCTCCGCCGAGGTCGCCGAGGTCGTGCGCGTCATACGCGAGAGCGGCCTTCCCAACCGCACCACCTCGATGTTTACCGAGATCGAAGGCGACTGGGACGAGGTCATGCAGGTCGTGCGCGACGCGACCTTTGTGTTGGCGAGCAAGGGCATCCGCACCGAAGTCGTGCTCAAAGCCGATATTCGTCCCGGATTTACCGACACCATGACCGGCAAGCTCGAGCGCATGGAAGCACAGATCAAAAAGCAGGAGGAAGCACGATGAGCATCCGCGACAACCTTGATATCTCGGCCTATCTAGTACTCGGCCCCGAAAACACGCTGGGACGCCCCGTGGGCGATGTGGTGGCCCAGGCGCTCGACGCAGGCTTTACCTGCATCCAGGTGCGCTCCAAGGTGGCAAGCGCCCGCGAGATCATTGCGCTGACCGGCGACGCCGCGCAGGCAATCGCACAGGCCGGCAAGACCGGTCAGGTCGCCTTGCTGATCGACGACCGCCTTGACTGCGTACTCGCCGCACGCGAGCAGGGTATTGCCGTCGACGGCGTGCACGTGGGCCAGAGCGATATTCCCGTCGAGGTCTGCCGCAAGCTGTTGGGCCCCGATGCCATCGTGGGCCTTTCGGCCCGTTGCGAAGAGATGCTCGAGTACGTCAAGACCGCCGACATGAGCCTGGTCGACTACCTGGGCATCGGCCCGCTCCACGAGACCGAGACCAAGCGCGACTGCGGACGCGCAGCCGATGGCTCCATCATCACCAAGAGCTTTGAGGATCTGGCCGCACTCCACGCGGCAAGCCCCGTGCCCATCGTGGTGGGCGGCGGCGTCAAGACGGCCGACCTGCCGCAGCTCAAGGCCACCGGCGTCGATGGCTTCTTTGTGGTGAGCGCCGTCTGCAGTGCCGACGACCCCCACGCTGCCGCCAAGGAGCTTGTCGACACCTGGCAGCAGGCATAAGCCTAGGCCGAGCAGTTGCTCCGCAGCCTCATATTCTTCAATAGCGGAAAGCGCATCCCAGTTTGGACCTCCATTCCGAGATGCGCTTTCCGCATGCGACCCTTACCCCGCCAGATACGCTTCCAACGCCGGCAAGGTCGCCTCCGCATCGTGGCGGCCGATCTGGTAGATGCGCTCGAGCTCATCGGGTTCGCGGCACAGTGACGGCACCTTCACCGATTCGCTCGGACGCACCGCAAAGATATCGCCGGCAGCCTCGCGACGCGCCAGGTCATCGAGCGTGGCATTGTAAACCTCATGCCGATGCTCAAGCGCTGCGACAAACTCCGGGTAGTGACGGAACACGCGACGCAGCATGGGCATCACGCTGTTGGGCTGCTTCACAAAGCCTGCCGGCTGCGTGAGCACCACGATATTGCGGTCATACCCCTGCGCAAACAGCCATGCACTGGGAATGGAATCAGCCACGCCACCATCCAGATACTTATGCCCGTCAATAGCAACGGGACGCGTCGCCACAGGAATCGCCGACGATGCCCGGATCCACTCGATATCGCGCTCGTCGCCATAGGGCAGGTCGTGGTAGACGGCCTTGCCCGTCTCGATATCGGTGCACACGCACGTAAACCGCATGGGACAGGCGCGATACGCCTCCAAGTCAATGGGATCGCGCTCGATAGGCACCTCGTGATAGGCAAAATCGGCATTGAACATATCGCCGGTCCGCAGCCAGCTTGCTACACCCGCATAGCGCTTATCGGCACAATAGGCCTTGTTGTAGCGAATGGCACGGCCGATCTGGCACGATTTAAAGTTGTAGCCAAACGCCGCGCCCGCCGAGACACCCACCATATGGTCGCAGGTCAAGCCGTGCTCCATCCAAACGTCGAGCACGCCCGCCGTATACATACCGCGGTAGCCGCCTCCCTCGAGTGCCAGCCCCACCGTGCGCGTCGTATCCGGCTGTGCCATGCGACCATCTCCGTTCCTGCGTTTAAAACCGGAACAAGTATACCCGTCAACATATATCGTCTCAGTCGCATTTTCATCGAACATCGCATCGTCGCGCTACCGCCTGTCGAATAATAGCCGCCCACAGCATGTGCACCCATATATAATTCTGCACTGTTGTTTATACTACTCAGCAGTTATCAACAGCGAACATTAGCCGGTAAATTAACCCAACAACGCAGCAAGGCGGGGGCCTGGATACACGCAAAGCGCCAAACAACAACGCGTGTGCACAACGAGCTCGCCCGACGCAATCCGCCCGACCTCAGAAAGCCGCTTACGACATGGATACTGTCAGCAATTACACCGAAACGCTCGAAAAGACCGTCCGTGACCTTCTCGAGCGTCAGGAGGATCTGATCAGGACCGCCTTTACCGACCAGCTTACCGGGCTTGGCAACCGTGGCGGCTTTGCCCGTTCCCTCGAGGAGCTCTGGGAGCAGGACACCCCCGTTACCATGGCGTTCATCGATATCGACAATCTCAAGCACTGCAACGACGTCTTTGGCCATGACGAGGGCAACCGCTATATCTTGCAGGTAAGCCTCTATCTTAAGCTGTATATGAAAGTAGACGAGGCGGCATTTCGTCTGGGAGGCGACGAGTTTGCCATCCTGTCTACGATTGCAACCGAGGACGACCTCGCCGAACGTCTGGAACACTGCCGAACGCTCCTGCTCAAAAACGACGATTCCGAGATGCCCCGCTCGTTTAGCTACGGAGTGTCACATGCCGACCCCGCCCTGGGCGAAGCCCCCAATCGCATGACGCTCGATGCCGACCATCGCATGTACGACTACAAGTTACGTCATGCCATGCACCTCGATCGGCGCAATATCACGCAAGTCCACGCCGACGACTTCGAAATAAGCGATCGCATTTTCGACGCCTTTTCGATGCTCAACGAGGGCCGCTATTTCTTTATCGAGAACTTGGACAAACATCGCACCCTTTGGTCACAAGGTGCCTTGCGCGATCTTGGCCTTCCCTCGGAGCACATAGACAACCGTCGCGATTACTGGAAAACGCGCGTGCATCCCGATGACCTTGAGGCCTACATCAACGACATCGACCAGGTCTATAACGGCACCAAGCACCGTCGCGTCATGCAGTATCGTGTGCGCAATGCCGTCGGCGACTACGTCCTCTGCCGTGCTCGCGGGTTTCGCATCGACGGCGACGAAAATGTCCCCTCGCTCTATGTCGGCGAGCTCGTCAACCACTCACTTGCCGAAACCGTCGACGCCGCGACAGGCCTCGGCACCCAGCGCATGTTGGTCAATGCCATCGACGCCTGTCGTTGCGACCGTTGCGAGACGGGCCTTATAGCGGTGCGCGTTCGTGGCACGACAAAGCTCAACGAGCTCTACGGAGCCGAGGCTGTCGACAACATGCTCGCCGAATACGCAGGCCGCATGCTGTCGATCACCCGCGGCAGGAGCAGGGTCTACCGTTCACGTAGCGTCCAGTTCGTCGTGCTCAGCAATGACCTGGACCACGAGGCATTCGAGCAACTGACCCACCACCTTAAAGAGGCCGTTTTCGCTCCTGTGCAAATCGCGGGCGACACCATTACTCCCGTCTGTCTTGTCGTCCCGGCCTTTTACGAACACTTAACCCATCAGGCGACCGCCGTTTTAGGCGAACTCGACCGTCGCCTTCGCACGGCCGGCGGGCTTGTTCCCAACGACAGCCTCCCCATACCCGAGGCGGAGCGCAAAAGCGCCATCGCCGAACGTATCGACTCGCTCACGGGCCTCTATCGACCCAGCGAGTTTATGCGGCGCGCCAACGCTTTTCTCGAGGCAAGGCGCGACGGCGCCTGGTGCATCGCCACGGTCGACATGGGCCACATGCGCCTGTTTAACGAATGGTATGGACAGGCCGAAGGCGACCGCCTGCTTGCCGATGTGGGCACGGTCCTCAAGGACATCGAGAATGCCGGCATGGGCGTCGCAGGGTACTGGGGCCAAGATGACTTTTGCGTACTCATCCCCTTTAGGCACATCACCGTCCATCAAATCTACAACCGCGTTCGCGAGGCAGTAGCCAGGCATGATGACGGCGTAGGTTTTTGGCCGTCCATGGGCGTTTACCCCATCGACTCCAATGAGGAAATCACCATCGATGCGCAGGCGAAGGCCACGTTTACCAATCAACGCGCAAAAAACGACTTTAAGGAGCGCATTGCCATTTTCTGCCCCGCGGAGTACGAGCGCGAAGTCGCGTTCCACCGCACGCTGGCCGAATTCCAGTACGCGCTCTCAGATGGTCGTATTACCTACCACTTGCAGCCACAGGTCGATATGGAAACCGGTGAGATTATTGGCGCCGAAGCACTCACCCGCTGGATTGACAAGGACGGCTCTCTCATTTCGCCCGCAACGTTTATCCCCGCACTCGAGGAAAGCGGCTTTGTAGTGACGCTCGACAAATATATTTGGCAGGGCGTCGCCATGTGGCTCCGCGAGCGCCTCAATCGAGGACTTCGCGTGGTTCCGATCTCCCTCAATGTGTCGCGCGTAGACATTCTTGCCTGCGATGTCGCCGAGCATATGGGGTCGCTCGCCGCCCAGTACAACCTGCCGCCCGAACTCATGCACATCGAGATCACCGAGACCGCCTATACCGGAGAGTCCGAGGCCGTGGATAAGCTGACCGCGGATCTGCACACCCGTGGCTTCTCGACCTACATGGACGATTTTGGCACCGGCCAGTCCACGCTCGCGATGCTCAAGAACGTCAACGTCGACGTCATCAAGCTCGACCGCACCTTTGTGCCCACCGACCGCGATCAAGGCCGCAGCACGCAAATCATTTCATCGATGCTCGAAATGGCGCAGTCGCTCCATCTGCCCGTCGTGGTCGAAGGCGTCGAGACAAATGAGCAGGCGAACATGCTACGACAAATGGGCGCCCGCTACGCTCAGGGTTTCCTCTACTACCGCCCCATGCAGGCGAAGGATTTTGAGGCATTGCTCGATGGTGGCAATAACAACTGATACGCTCGTGCGCAAAACACCACCGTCGAAGGGGGTATTTGTCTCCATTAGCTAACTTATATCCCCAATTCAACCCGAATTGGGGATATGATACAAACCGTTGTTCCGCCCAAGGAGGTTATCCATCATGAACGAGTCATATCGCCTGGGCGAGCAATCGATTATTACCTATCTTCAGCGACTTGCGAATGGCGTATCGACCGCCGAACTCGATGTTGCCGCGCTGCCTGCTGAGCTACGCGCTGTTGGTGAGCAGCTGCAAAAGACGCATGCCATCCTGCAACAAGAGCGCCAGCTGCTTGAGCGCAACGCCTATATCGATCCGCTCACCAACTTGGGCAACCGCAACGGATTTGACCGTCACGTCGAGCAACTCTGGCGCAAAGGCGACCCCTTCACCTGCGCCTATATTGACATCGACCATCTCAAGCATTGTAACGATAGGTTTGGCCACGCCGAAGGCAACCGCTATATTCTGAGCATCTGCCGCACGCTCTCCGAAACCATGGAGCACGATGAGATGCTGTTCCGTATCGGTGGAGACGAGTTTGTGCTTATCTCGCCCTCCGCAAACGAAACCGAACTCGAGCAGCGCTTGGAGCAGGTACGTTCCGGGCTGATCGAGGCGAGCTCGGGCGGCAAGGCGCCCATGATCGTCAGCTTTAGCTTTGGCTGCTCGCGCGTCGATCCACTTGCCGGCGACACGCGTCGCCAGATGACGATGGATGCCGATCGCAAGATGTATCGCTATAAGCTTATGCATCGCGTGCAGCAGCCGAAAGACAATGACGCGCCTCAGCACCCAATTGCCGAACAGCTTCCGTGCAACGACCGCGTATTCCAAGCGATCTCTATGAGCTCCGAGACGCGCTATCCGTTTATCCTCAATCTCGATACGGGCGAATCGCAATGGTCGGTTAACGCCGTGCGCGATTTTGACCTGCCCTCCCAGCACCCCTACAACTCACTCGACATGTGGCTCGCCCGCGTTCATCCCGAAGACCGCAACAATGTGCGCGCCGAGCTCGACATGGTGATAAACGGCACATGGCACTTCCACTACATGCAGTATCGTGTAATGGATGCCACCGGAAAATACGCGCTTTGCGACTGCACGGGCTACCGCTTGGACGGCACCGATACCGAGCCCAGCATGTATGTGGGCATTATCATCAACCGAAGCTTGGCAGATACGACTGATTCCGTGACCGGCCTGGGCGATATTCACGCCCTGGTCAACGCCATTGGTGAAATGCGTCGCGTGGCGCGCAAGGCTGGTTTGATCGCCATTAAAATCGACGATATCGCCGAGGTCAATGCCCGCTTTGGCTTTGATGCGGGCGACCGCGTTTTGGCAGAAAGCGCCGCCTGCCTCATGGAATGCTCGCGCGGCAAGGGTCGCTTGTTCCGCTCGACGGGGCCGACATTCGTGGCGCTTTTCGACGACTTTGATTCCGATAAGACCGACGCGATCGCAGACGAAATCGAGCTATTCTTGGGGTTGCCCGTGCTCATCGACTCGCTTGAATATCAACCGCCCATTCGTGTGGCGACGCTTCATCTGGACAGCGTTGACCGACAGCCCGTTTCCATTTTGAACGAGCTCAAAGCGTTGCTTAAAGAGGCACCGCAAGTACCGGGCACCAAGCTGGACTAACGTTGTGGGGCGCGATGTGAAACACAAGCCGTTTCACATCGCGCCCCACGCCATCTACCCTCTCGTGCGATAATCCTCCGCAGCAGTCACCGACAGCAGAGGGAGTTTGTGATGAAGGTTCTTTTGGTCAACGGCAGCCCCAAGGCAAACGGCAACACCGCCCGCGCACTCGCCGAGGTTGCCGAGCAACTTAATGCAGAAGGCATTGATACCGAGGTGTTTCAACTGGGCACCAAACCTATTCGCGATTGCATCGGTTGCGGCCAGTGCGGCAAGCTTGGCGGTCGCTGCACCTTTGACGACGACGTGGTGAACGAGCTCATCGCTGCCGCCAAGCGGGCAGATGGCTTTGTCTTTGGCTCACCCGTCTACTATGCGCACCCCAGCGGACGCATCCTTTCGGCCCTCGATCGCGCCTTCTATGCAGGCGGGCATGCCTTTGAGCACAAGCCCGGCGCCGCGGTCGCCGTCGCCCGTCGCGGCGGCACGTCGACCACGTTCGATGTGCTCAACAAGTACTTCACCATTAAGCAAATGCCCGTGGTTGCTTCCACCTACTGGAACAACGTGTTTGGCCGCGTACCCGGCGACGCCGATGGGGATGCCGAGGGCCTTGCCACTATGCGAAACATCGGCAAAAACATGGCCTGGCTCCTGCGCTGCATCGAGGCGGGACAGGCCGCCGGCATCAACGCGCCCGAGGCAGATCGAGCAACGACCAACTTCATCAGGTAGAACGGCGGAACAAATACATGAACGTGCAGATTTTTGGCACCAAGAAGTCCTTCGACACCAAGAAAGCACAGCGCTTCTTCAAAGAGCGCCGCATTAAGGTGCAGTTTATCGACCTTAAGGAAAAGGAGATGAGCAAGGGCGAGCTCACGAGCGTGATGCAGGCGGTCGGCGGCATCGACAAGCTGCTCAACCCCAAAGCCAAGGACGAGGAGACGCTCGCACTCATTCAGCACCTTACCCCCAGTCAGCGCTTCGGCAAGCTGCTCGAAAACCAGCAGGTTCTGGCCGAGCCCATCGTGCGCAACGGCAAAAAGGCCACCGTCGGTTATTGCCCCGATGTATGGGGAGCCTGGGAGTAGCTTGTGTTATTTGCCGGCGCGTGGGTATAAGAGCAGGCGTTTGGCATAAGATTCAACTGTAAGCCATGTCTAACAAAGGAGGGCACATGCCCAACAAACCCGTGAAGATCATCATGCTTACCGGATACCTCGGTGCCGGCAAGACTACGCTGCTCAACCACATCCTCGCTAACGACGGCGGTATCCGCGCCGCCGTGATCGTTAACGATATCGGCGAGATCAACGTCGATGCCAGCCTTATCGCCGACGGCGGCCTTTCCGAGACCGACGACCTCATCCCGCTCACCAACGGCTGCATCTGCTGCACGCTTTCGGATGACCTGGCCAACCAGCTGCAGGGCATCGCCGATTCGGGCAACTTCGACTACATCATCATCGAGGCATCGGGTATTTGCGAACCTATCCCCATCGCCTACACCATCTCGAGCTTCTGCGACGAGGCCAAGGTGGGCGGCGAGCCCAAGCTCGCGCTCGACAACATCGTGGCCGTGGTCGACTGCGCCCGCATGTATGACGAGTTCAACGGCGGTCGCGACCTGCTGGCCGAGGATATCGACGAGGACGACATCGAAAGCCTGCTCATCCAGCAGATCGAGTTCTGCTCCACGCTGATCCTCAACAAGACCGATACCGTCACGCCTGAACAAATCGCCGAGCTCAAGGCCATCGTGCGCAGCCTGCAGAAGGACGCCGTGATCGTCGAGGCCCAAAACGGCGAGGTTCCCATGGAGGAGCTGCTCGATACCGGCCGCTTCGACTTTATGCGCGCCTACAACTCCGCCGCCTGGATCGAGGCCATGGAGCATCCCGAGGAGCACGACGACCCCGAGGTGCTCGAGTATGACATCGAGACCTTTGTGTACTCGCGCCGCAAGCCGTTTGACCTGAAAAAGTTCACCGATTTTGTTGAGCAGGAGTGGCCCGACGAGGTCATCCGTGTCAAGGGTCCGCTGTGGCAGACCGGCGATCCGGACATGTGCTACATGTTTGAGCAGGCCGGCCACCAGATGCGCCTGATGGAGAACGGTCTGTTCGTTGACTCCGCGCCCGAGGGCGAGAAGCAGAAGATCATCGACGAGAACCCCGAGATCATGCAGATTTGGGACGACGAGACGGGCGACCGCATGACGAGCCTGTGCATCATCGGTCGTTACATGGACAAGGATGCGCTCATCGCTGCCCTCGATGCCTGTCTGACCGACTGGCACCGCGTCTAGGTTTATCCAAGCGGGCATTTTTCTGCCTACGTAACCGCCAAACCACCACGAAGGTGCCCTTCGTGGTGGTTTTTCGTTCTGAGCCAAGGAGATTCATGTTCAATATCGTGCTGTATGCGCCCGAGATTCCGGCCAATACGGGCAATATCGGCCGTACCTGCGTGGTCACCGGCGCCCGCCTGCATCTGGTGGAGCCGCTGGGCTTTTCGCTCGACGACAAGACGGTACGTCGCGCCGGCCTGGGCTACTGGCAAAACTTGGATGTGACGACCTATGCCGGCTGGGAGGATTTCCTTGCGCGCAACGGCCTCTCCCCCGCCGATGGCCGCCTGCATCTGCTGACCAAAAAGGCACGCCGCACCTATGCGCAAAGCACCTACCGCGACGGTGACTATTTGGTCTTTGGCAGCGAGAGCTCGGGCATTCCCGAGGAGCTACTCGCTGCAGCGCCCACGTGCTGCGAGCGCATCCCGATGCTGCGCGATTGCGACTCACTCGATAACGCCGAGGCTTGGGAAGCCCACGAGGAATCGCTGGGGCATACCGAGGACAGCCACGAAGCCATCCTTCAGCAGGATATCTGCGGTAACTTCGTCAACCTGGACGACTACCGCATCAGCGCCCTCAACCTCTCCAACAGCGCTGCCGTCGTCCTCTACGAAGCTCTCCGCCAGACCGGCTTTGCCGGCATGTGACAAAGGGACAGTCCCTTTGTCACATTCGACCGCCATAGAGTTAAACGTAATTAATCATTTTTAACTTAAATTAACTAGAATAAAATGAAGTTAACCCGAGACGCTAAAGGAGGGCATTGTGGAATATCTCGAGAACCCATTTACCCCCAGTTTTGGTGAGGTTCCCGCCCATCTCGCTGGCAGACAACAGATTATTCGGGATTTGGACCGTGCCTTCTTGAGCCAGCGCAGACGCCCAGAATTGACCTCGATCTTCTCAGGCGCGCGTGGAACCGGTAAAACCGCTCTCATGTCGTCACTTGCGACAAGGGCGGAATCCCACGGCTGGATTGCCGTAAAGACAACCGCGCTCCCGGGAATGCTTGAGGAAATCGAGTTCGGGGCGAAACGCGCCGCAGCCCATCTCATCGACTCGTCCAGCCAATTCGAAGTCACCGGCCTCGGAATTGCACCGCTCGGCAGCATCGAGGTCAATCGCGTTCACGATGCCTCAACCTGGCGTTATCGCATGAGCGACATCATCGACCAGCTCAACGAGGCGGGCACCGGTCTGCTCGTCACGGTTGACGAGGTGGACCCGACACTCGACGAGATGATTCAGCTCGCAGCGACGTATCAGCACTTTGTGACCGATGGAAAACGCGTCGCCCTGCTCATGGCGGGGCTTCCCAACAACGTCTCGACGTTGCTGAACCACAAGACGGTCTCGTTCCTTCGCCGCGCCCAACAATATCATCTGGGTCGCATTGCCGACTATGACGTACGCGAGGCCTTGATTCGCACGATCCAGGAAAACGATCGCCTGGCAGATGCTGAGGGAATCGATAGAGCCGTTCGCTCGATCTCTGGTTTTCCCTTCCTATTGCAACTCGTAGGCTACCGTGCCTGGGATCTCACAAGCGATTCGAAGGAAATCTCGTCACGCGACTTTGACCTGGGAATCAAAATCGCGCGCGACGAGATGGATGACCGAATCCTCGCGGCAACCTATCGGGAACTCACTGCAGAGGACAAGCGATTCCTCATCGCCATGCTCGATGACGAGGAAGAGTCCACCACCGCTGACCTTGTCGAGCGCCTTAAGCGTTCGCCGCAGCAGGTCTCCCGCTACCGACGCCGCATGATAGACGCCGGCATCATCGGGGAGCGAGGACGAGGGCTCGTCGCATTTGAATTGCCATTCTTCCGCGACTATCTCGCGGCTCAATGCGTGAAATAGGCATCAATAAGGCAAAGGGACAGTCCCTTTGTCGCATCGCCTATAGGTAGCGACCGGTGATGCTTGCGGGGCAGGCCGCGATGTCACCCGGCGTACCGGCGCAGACGATTTGCCCGCCCGCGTCGCCACCGCCTGGGCCCATGTCGATCACGTAATCGGCGTTACGGATAAGGTCGAGATCGTGTTCGATCACGATAACCGTGGCGCCCTTGGCAACGAGGCCGTCAAACACACTCAGCAACACCTGAACATCGAGCGGATGCAGGCCAATCGTGGGTTCGTCGAACACGAATACGGCATCATCCTGCACGCGGCCCATCTCGCTCGCGAGCTTAAGGCGCTGTGCCTCGCCGCCCGAAAGCGCCGGCGTGGGCTCACCGAGCGTGAGATAGCCCAAGCCCAAGTCGTGCAAGGTCTGCAAGCGCGCCTGAACCTTCTTGAGTCCCAGTGTGGCGTCGATGGCCTCGTCCACACTCATGTCCATGAGCTGCGGCAACGTAAGGAGACTCCCGTCCTTGCCCTCGCGATGGATATGCGAAGCCGCGTCTGCATAACGTGAGCCGCGACATGCCGGGCAGACGATCTCGACGTCGGGCAAAAACTGTACATCGAGTGATATCGAGCCCGTGCCATCGCACGTAGGGCAGCGCAAGGCGCCGGTGTTGTAGCTAAAGGCACCCGCCTTGTAGCCGGCTGCCTTGGCCTCGGACGTACGGGCGAAGGCGCGACGCAGCTCGTCATGAATGTCGGCATAAGTCGCCACTGTCGAGCGCACGTTGGCGCCGATAGGCGTAGCGTCAATCAGGTTTGCGCGGGCAATGCCTTCGGCATCGACCCAGCGCACATGTTTTGGCAGGCGCTCGCCGGCTGCCTGCGCCTTAAGCGCCGGGATGAGCGTCTCGAGCACCAACGTCGTCTTGCCCGAACCCGAAACGCCCGTAACCGCAACAAGGCGGCCGCGCGGGATATCAACTTCGAGCGGCTTAACGGTATGGATGGCATCGGTTGCCATGCGAATATGCCCCTGGTCGAACATTTCCTCGTCAGTCACCTGCGGACGCAGGCGCTTGGACTCTGCGCGCAAAAACGGGGCGATGCGGCTGCCCTGCGATTGTTCGACCTCGTCCACCGTACCAGCGGCGATCACATTACCGCCGCCCGCTCCGGCAACGGGGCCCATCTCGACCAGATAGTCGGCTTCCGCCAGTACGCGCGTGTCGTGGTCGACAACAACCACGGTGTTGCCGTCATCCACCAGATCGCGCATCACGCCCACCAAGCCGTCGACATTGGCAGGATGCAAGCCGATCGAAGGCTCGTCCAGCACATAAAGCACACCCGTCGATCGGTTGCGCACCACGCGGGCGAGCTGCACACGCTGGCGCTCACCCGTGGAGAGCGTGGCGCCGGCGCGATCGAGCGAAAGGTAATCGAGACCCAGGTCGACCAGACGACGGGCCGCACTCAAAAACGAATCGCAGATATCCGTCGCCATGGGCCGCATCTCGGCCGGCAAGGACGTAGGCACCCCGCGCACCCACTCAATCGCCTCACCCAGCGTCATGGCCGCTGCTTGCGCCAGATTGATACCGCGCACCTGGGGCTGGCGCGCAGCCTCGGAGAGACGCGTGCCGCCGCAATCGCGGCATGCTCCCTCGCGCAAAAAGCGCGCAACGCGTTTTAAGCCCTTATCGTCCTTGACCTTGGCGAGCGCATTCTCGACGGTATAGACGGCGTTGTAATAGGTGAAGTCGAGCGGCGTGGCGCCCTCGCCGTTTTTGGGAACGTAGAGAATGTGCTTCTTAACCGCCGGACCATGAAACACGATGTCGCGCTCTTGAGGCGTGAGTTGGCTAAACGGCACGTCGGTGCGTACGCCCATCTCGCCTGCCACCTGCTTCATCAGATCCCACATGAGCGTGCCCCAGGGAAGGACTGCGCCCTCGTTGATGGTCTTTGACTCATCTGGCACCAGGCTCGCCTCGTCCACCTCGCGCATGACACCGGTGCCGCCACAGGTGGGGCATGCGCCGCCGCTATTGAAAGCCAAATCCTCGGCACTCGGCGCGTAGAACTCGCGGCCGCATGTCGGACACGTGAGCGACAGGCCCGCAGCTACGTTAAGGCTCGGCTCCACACGCGCCCCGCAATGCGGGCACACGTGATGGGCGCAACGGCTAAAGAGCAGACGCAGGCTGTTGTTGAGCTCGGTCATGGTACCAAAGGTCGAGCGCACGCCCGGCACGCTGGGGCGTTGATGCAATGCGAGCGCCGCCGGCACGTGCAGAACCTCGTCCACCTGGGCGTGTTCGGCCTGCGTCAGACGACGGCGGGTATAGGTGCTGAGTGCTTCCAAGTAGCGACGCGAGCCCTCGGCATAAAGAACTCCCAGTGCCAGCGAACTCTTGCCCGAGCCCGACACGCCGGCAATACCCACGAGCTTTCCCAGCGGAATATCGATATCGATGTCTTTAAGGTTATGGACGCGCGCGCCACGCACCTCGATAGCCTGCGGGCTCATCTTCTGTTCCGTCACCTTTATCACCCTACTCATGCCATAAAACTCGATCGCGAACGTACGCGCCCAGCATGGGCACGGTAAACCGGACGAGGCCGTATCCGGCAGCCTCGATGACGCGCTCGCGAATCAGGCTTGCGCGATATTTACTCGCCCAGCTCTGGGTACGATCACAACGCTCAATGATATCCGCCATGCGCGTCGGTTCGCCCTCGTCAACCGCCATAGCCTCGATAAAAAGGCGCTGTGGACTGCGCAGCCCGTAATACAGGGGCGCGTCAACCGCTTCGTAGAACTCGGAGACGGCATCCGCATGGCCATCCTCGACATCGCGCCTTTCGATGACCTGCGAGCCGCGTCGAACAGCAGACCGCCACATGTAATAGCCCACCAGCTGAACCATGTAGGGATGCCCCATGCTCTTGTGTGCCGCAAGGTCCGCCGTCTCCGCGTCAACGTGAAGACCAGCGTCTTTGACCGTCTGGATATATGAATCGCGCACCTTGGGCAAAGAGATCGCCCCCAACGTACGCTGCTGGGCACGCCGCAAAAACGTCACGCTCGGCTCTTCGAGCAGATCGTCAACCATACTGGGTAAGCCGGCGAACACCAGCGCAAGACCGCGCTGGTCGCTATCGGACAAGCCCGTGGCATCCTGGTCTCCGAGCACCTGCTGATAGAGAACGGCAAGAGCCGCCAGTTCCTCGATAGACGCAGATTGCGCCTCGTCAATCGCAAACAGTATGCCCTTGCCTGGACCGAGCTTCTTGAGGCGCTCGTTGACCAGCCCTCGTAACGTCTCGCCCTTTGCTCGCGCCGCCTCGACCGACATCCGGCCAAACGACGGCCCGAACTCCATTGACGTCACAACGGGTTTATTCGAGCGAAGCGCGTCGGCTAAGCGGTCGCATAAGCCAAGCGAAGCGGAATCAGAGATAACCGACCATCCGCGCTCGCTGGCTAGACGTTGCAGCTCCCGCAGGAGAACCGTCTTGCCGCAGCCGCGGTTTCCCGTAATGAGCATGAGCCTACCCGGCGCTCCGGCGCCGTTGTCGAGTCCTTCCTCGAAATCTTCGATGACCGACTCTCGACCGATGAGCATCGGAGGCCGCTTGCCTGCCGTTGGCTTAAAGGGATTTGGATTCATGTCGGCCTCCTCGGATCGGTAAACCCTGGTAACAGTTATACCAACTTATACCGAGTTATACCAATTAAATGCGGTAAAGAGTCTGACCCTCTATCACCTATGGCCGAAAAACTCGGCGTCTGCTGCTCGCCAGGGGCGGAAGGTGGCGGGATCGACCTTTACGTGAGCTGCGGCGGGTACGTCGTACCATTTGACCGTGTAGCCGGCGCCGTGAGAGCAAAAGACCGAGTCGGGCGTGTTGGGCAGATCGGCCTCGGGCTCATAGGCGGCCGTCTCGATTACGCACTCGGCATCATGACAAGCCGCATAGCCGGCAAACTCTAGGTACAGATGACCGCGACCGCTCGTGTAGGCAGCCACCTCCAGCGCGTAATCCTGTACCTCAGATGCCGGCACGCGACCCACAAGCTTCGCCCGGTCTCCCGCCATCGTCGGCGGCTCGTACTCGGCACCCATACGCGTGGCATCCGAGAGCGCCCGGCCCACGCACTCCCCCGGCACCTCGAGCTCAAAGCGATACCACGGCTCCAACAGCACCGCCGCGCCGGCCTCACGCGCCTGCATCAAACCCTGGCGAATCGCGCGGTACGTGGCCTGGCGAAAATCTCCGCCCTCGGTGTGTTTGGCATGCGCGCGGCCGCCCGTGAGCGTAATGCGCACATCGGTGATGGGCGAGCCGGTCAGCACGCCCAGGTGATCGCGCTCCATGGCGTTGGTGAGTGCCAAACGCTGCCAGTTAAGATCGAGCTCGTCGGTCGAGGTCACGGTGCCAAACTGTACGCCCGAGCCCGCCGGCAACGGCTCCAGGCGCAGATGCACCTCGGCATAGTGACGCAGTGGCTCAAAGTGGCCCACGCCCTCGACCGGCTGCGAAATAGTCTCCTTATAGAGAATGCCGCCAGACTCAAACGCAACCGCAAGGCCAAAACGATCGGCCAACACCCGCTGCACGACTTCGAGTTGCACGGCGCCCATCAACTGCAAATGAATCTGCTCAAGATGCGTATTCCAGCTTACGCCGAGCATGGGATCTTCGTCCGCCAACTCAGTCAACGCTTTGAACACCGTATGGACATCGTGTTCGCCCGGAAGCACCGTATAGGTGAGGACTGGCGCAATGACGGGCGCATCGCCCGCGGTCTCCGCGCCCAGGGCGTCCCCCGGGCGAACGTGCGCAAGACCCGTCACGGCACAAATACCGCCAGCAGCAACTTCTTGGGCAAGCTCATACTTCTCGCCGTTATAGATGCGTACCTGATCGACCTTCTGCTCCCATGCCTCGGCACCGGAACGTCCGCCAATCATCTGCTTGGCATGCAGTGTGCCGCCCGTCACCTTGACCCAGGTAAGACGCTCGCCACGGTCTCCACGACTCACGCGGTAGACACGCGCGGCGAACTCCTGGGGCCATGTTCGCTCGCGCATCAGAGCGCATATGCCGTCGAGTAGCTCTGCCACACCCTGGTCCTTGAGCGCCGAGCCCGCAAAGCAGGGAAACAACTTTCGTTCTGCGACCAGCCGCGAAAGCGTGGCAGTCGAAAGCTCCCCTGCGTCGAGAAACTCGTCGAGAGCCGCTTCATCCAACGCAGCAGCGTCCTCCTGAACGGCACCGCCCGCCAACAGTTCGTTGGCATCCAGGCAGCCTTCGGAAAGATGTTGCCCAAGTTGTGCCAGCAAAACATCGCGACCGGGATTCTCCAAATCGATTTTGTTGATAAAGATGAACGTCGGGATGTCATAGCGCGCAAGCAGGCGCCACAGGGTTTCGGTGTGCCCCTGCACGCCGTCGTTGGCGCCCACCACCAGAATCGCGTAGTCCAGCGCGCGCAACGTGCGCTCCGCCTCGGCAGAAAAATCGACATGGCCGGGAGCATCCACAAGCATGACGTGGGTATCGCCATGGTCGAGCACAGCCTGCGACGAGAAAATCGTAATACCGCGCTCGCGCTCGATCGCATTAGTGTCCAGATGCGAATTGCCATCGTCCACGCGTCCGCGCTTGCGAATGCGACCCGCGTTAAACAGCATGGCCTCGGCCAGCGTGGTCTTGCCGGCATCGACATGCGCCAAGATTCCAACGACCGCTTGTTTCGACATGCTTCTCCTCTTATTGCAAGCCCATTGCACGCGGCAACGGGCACCCTCGTTCCACACTGGATGATACAATTTACGGGCCGGCGGGCGAAGCGGGCCCTATCCCCCGACCGAGCTCATCGCCCCGCGTTGCCGAGCGGCGATTTTCGTAGGTTCGCGCCTTGCGAAAGCCGGCACCTCCCCTTTTTGTCTGCCCGGGTTCATCTGGGGCAGTAACAACGCGAGCCCCACAACAACGCGTTTTACCAAAAATGGCCCCACTCGGGGCCATTTTCATTTCGGTGAAACGCTGGTATGTGACTCGGCCTTTATGCCTCGCGCAGCCAATCAAACGCGACGCGCGGCGTACCGTCCGACACATATACGATACCGGCGCGCTTAAACCCGGCCTTGGCAATGGCTCCCTGCATGGGCAGGTTGTCCTGATGTGTGTCGATGCGCAGGTGATCGGCACGCTCCTTGGCAAAGGCAAACATCGCGGCCGCGATACCGTGCACGGTGCCGTCGGATGCCACACGGTGCAGCACGGCGTACGGAGTGTCGCTACGCCATTGACCGTCCTCAATTACGTCATAGCACTCGTCCGGGCCCGGTAAAAAGGCAAACGTCGCCACCACGCGACCATCGACTTCGCACACATAGCTGCCACCGGCGGCGATATCGGCAGCCAGCTGCTCGGCAGAAGGCGTGCCCTCGGGCCACTGCGTGGCGTTGCCATGCGCGCGCATAAAGGCGCGGGCCGCGTCATAGATAGCCATGACGGCGGGAATGTCGGTATCGAGGGTTTTTCTGATCATCACGCGGCGACCTCACGTTTATTGGTATCACTTTGATTGAGCAATGATACCAACGTTTGGAGAGGGGCGCGATGCAGATGGGAAGCAAAAAGCGAGCCGCCTGGTCAAAGGCCAAAAGCGAGTTTTTGGGCGCTGCCACCGGCGGCGATATGAGCGACCTGTTTGCGCGCGAAGACGAGCGCCGCGACGCCCTGAACGCCGAGCGCAATGAAGCCTGGCGCTACAAGTCGTGCGAACGCAAAAACCGTTACGACACGCGCGCCGAGGCCGAGGCAGTTATGGCTGACTGCGAAAACCGCGGACGCCGCGGGCTGGCCTGCTACAGATGCGAATACTGCGGTGGCTGGCACCTGACATCGCACCCTTGGAAATAGGCCCCGCATCGGCACGGCACTGACGGAGCGCCAACCATCGCACGCAAGCTACGGGCGCGGCGGCACCAAAACATCGTAGCGAACGGCCTTGCCCGCAAGCTGATAGCTCGGCTTAACGCCGGCAAGCAGTGGCCCCTTCACCGGTCGCTTGATAACGACCTTGCGCGGGTGCGCCGCAAGCGCAGCTTCGACCAGCGTCTCCTCATCGGCACACGGCTGTTCCAGATGATGCAAAAGTTGGAACTTCTTTTTCACCGCCGCGCTCTTGGTGCGCTCGGGAAACATGGGGTCCAGATACACCACGTCGGGGGCGGCAAGCTCGCCCCGCCCGATCAGCTCAGCCGTATGGCGAAGGCCGGTAATACTGTCCTCGCCCGCATGTAAGCGCATGCGCGCCACGGCTGTCGCAAGCGCCGGATCATCTGCCGCGCGACCCAAAGCATCCTTGAGGAGTGCCGCGATCACGCAATCCTGCTCATACAGATCGACGGTAAAGCCCGCGGCCGCCAACAGCAGCGAATCCTCGCCAAAGCCTGCCGTGGCATCAATCGCCCATGGGCACTCGACGCCTTTTGCGCGCGCAGCCTTTACCAGCAGCTCTTGCTGCAAACGGCCCTGCTTGAGCCGCGGATGCATGCGGGTGAAATCGGCGCGCAGCTCCATCGTGCCGTCGGTGAGCGTGAGTCCCTCGGACTTCCCGGCCAGCTCAAGCCCCGCGGCCCGAGCAACAGAAAAGGGATCGACTACGCCCATGGGTACTCCTTAGCAAGCAAAACGAATACGTGAGCGCCGTTTGTGTCGGCACCCCACCGTCCGCTATTGTCCCACATGCGACATGGCCCACAGCATCCCAATGCAAAGCACCGCCATCAATCCCGTGCACACGGCAGCGATCACGGAATCACCCATGCGCCTTCCCAACGACCGCGGCTCACACACTTGCCCTGCTCCGTACATCATGACTTCTCCTTGAGACCAACTCCTTGTTACGGCCTCATCATCTCAGCGCCGCACATGGGCTGCCATCGATTTGGCTTACGTCCAGCTTTCCCTTTTGAAAGGTTGGGTTGGGCCGCGCGGGCTCAAAGCGCTTTCAGGCGCATGCATCGCTGCGTTGAACTACAATGTGCTTCACCATATGTGCAGTACATTGGGTGCGCCAAGTTGGCGTACTCGTATCGAAAGGACCAGCCATGAGCAACGCCTGCAAATTACTCAAAATCCTATCGTTCTTCTTCTTTGTCGTCGGCATTCTAAGCGCAGGCATGGGCGCTACAGCGCTCTTTGCGGGCAGCGCGGCAGGCGATATCACGGGTGCCATGATCGTTTCTTGCATCGTCGTCATCGTATTGGGTGTCGTCGAAATTGTGACCGCCGTCTTTGGCATCCGCGCGGCAAATAATCCCGCCAAGGCTGGCGTTGTCTGGATTTGGTCCATCGTCTGCCTAGCATGTTCGGTCATCAGTCTGCTTCTCTCCCTGCCCCTCTTGGGTGGGACCGGCTCAAGCATCCCCGATTTTACCGGCCTGATCGTCAGCATTATCTACTTTGTACTCGCCAACCGCGTCAAGAAAGAGGGCATGGACCGTTTGAGCTAAACCGCATCCGTGTCAATCGCTCAGCGACTCTGGTATATACGCCAATAAAAAGGGCCGATCGCGTAGCAACGCGGTCGGCCCTTTGCGTTTTCCCAGATAAAACCTACCAAAATAAACCTGTCCCTTTTTGGCGGGTTGTTAGCTGTGGCGGTACTCGGCGATGATGAAGTCGATATCGGTCTGGAGCGTGTCCAGGTTTGCCAGGCGCTCTTTGTCGGCAGGGCGCGTGCGGTAGTAGTACGGCGTCATCTGGAACACCGCCTCGATGTCGGCCTGGGTCTGAAGCGTAATATTCGCAGACACCCGCTGCGTTCCGACCAACTCGAGCTCGGCGGCCTGCGGCAGCTTCTCGTCGTTAAGGTACGGCGTGTCGTAGAGCACCTCCTTAAGCCCAAAGAGATGGCGGGCACCTGGCACCACGGTGTAGAGCGAGCCCTCGGGCGCCAGCACGCGGGCAAACTCGCGCTCGTTAAAGGGAGCAAAGAGCTCAGTCACCATATCGAAGGCGCCATCGGCCACGGGAATGTCCTTCATATTGGCCACGAAATAGGTCGCATCGCCGCGCTTGGCGGCCAGGCGCACCATCTCTTTGCCCAGGTCGAAACCGTAAGCATCCACGCCCGGCACCGCGCCCATGGCGCTGGTGTAGTAGCCCTCTCCACAGCAAATATCGAGCAAGGTCATGGGGCCGTTCGTAGACGCGGCGTGCCCAGACACCCGCTCGCGCACCAGCTCGACCATCGCATCGCGCAACGGCGCGTAGTATCCACGGTTCAGAAAGTCACGACGGCTGCGCGCCTGCGACTTGGGATCACCCATGGAGTCGCCGCTCTTGGACGAGCGCAGAAGATACAGATAACCCTCGCGCGCACGGTCAAACCGGTGTCCGCCCGCGCATGCAGCACCGCGCTCATCGTCCACCAACGGTTCATGGCAAACGGGACACAACAACATGGCAACTCCTTGGCGCGAACAACACAACGCCCACCATTGTCGCACGCCTCCCCCGCCTCGTCATTGGGGACGTTCTTGTTCGACTAGTCATTTAAGAACGTCCCCAATGACTAGGTGGGAGTGTCCCCAGCTGCCGGCAGAGACGATATGAGCAGGACATAGAAACATTGAGAGCCCCTGCTGCATGAAAGACCGCGGATTAGGCCGACAATGGTGAGTGTCTAATCCAACCGTGGCGGCCACGCCGCATTCATGGAAGGGGCTCCCATGCTCGATACTACCACCTTCATCGGCCTCGACGTCCACGCCCGCTCGATAAAGGCCGTCTCCCTCGACGTCATGACCGGGGAGGTACGTGCCGCGACCTTCGGCTACGACGCCGGCGCCGTCGCGGAGTGGGTCCGTTCCGTGGACCCAAAGGCCAGGTGCGTGTACGAGTCCGGGGTCACGGGCTTCGACCTGCAGAAGAGGCTTTCCGGCCTGGGGGTCGACTGCGCGGTCGGCGCCGTCTCGAAGATGATCAAGCCCAGCGCGGACAGGCGCAGGAAGAACGACCGCAACGACGCCGAGTTCCTCGCCCGCATGCTGTCGGTCGGCAACGTGGTCGAGGTGTGGGTCCCCGACGACGAGTGCGAGGCCGCCCGCGACCTGACCAGGGCGCTCGAGGACGCGAGGGACGACCTCTCGCGCTCGAAGCAGCGGCTCTCCAAGTTCCTGCTCAGGCACGGGCTCGTCTTCGACGAGAGGACGCCCACCGGCCGCAGGAAGGGCAACTGGACCCGGGCGCACTGGTCCTGGATCGAGTCGATAAGGTTCGCGGAGAGGGCCGACAACGACGTGCTCGCCTACTACGTCGACGCGGTCAGGCGGGCGGCGGAGGAGAAGGCGAGGCTCGAGGGGCTCGTCGAGGCCGAGGCCCGCAAGCCCAGGTGGAGGAGGAGGGTCGACTCCCTCCGCTGCCTCAAGGGCGTAGACACCGCGTCCGCCGCCGACCTCGTGTTCGAGGCCGGCGAGTTCTCGAGGTTCAGGAACGCCCGCTCGTTCGCGGCGTGGGTCGGCCTGACGCCCTCCGAGCACTCCAGCGGGGAGAGCGACCGCAGGGGCGCGATCACCAAGGCTGGCAACAAGCACCTGAGGAAGACGCTGGTCGAGGCCGCGTGGCACTACCTGACGTGCTCCGCGCGGCCGAAGGACCTCGCCAGGGGCCAGGCCCCGGACCCGGGCGCCCGCAGGCATGCCGCCAAGGGCGTGCGGAGGCTGGTCGAGAGGCGGGAGGCGCTGCTCGCGCGCGGGGTCCACGGCAACAAGGCGAACGTGGCCACGGCGCGCGAGCTCGCCTGCTGGGTATGGGCGGTCGGCCTCATGGCCGAGGAGGCGTAGGGGGGGCGGTCCCCCGCACATAAGCCAGTCACCCCGGAAGCGGTTCGATCCGAAGCCGTTGAGGCGAACCTCAGGTCCCTTTTCTGCGAGCGCCCAGGGCGCCACACGCGTGCACAGACTGTCGGTTCGACGTAGAAGCCTCAGCCGTAGCAACGGATTGCCCAGCGAGAGATCGCCGCGGGCGGATATTAAACTGCAAAGACGAGCGTCGGTAAGACACGCCGAGGTCGCCGCGGACGGGCTGATATAGGGAGAGGGCCTGACCCCATATCGTTGGGGCCAGGCCCGATTTTGCCTCTTGACAATGTCCTGCTCATATTAAAAGGAACGTCCCTAAGTGCCGACTGGTTGCATTAGGAGTATCATCGTCTGCGCAAATAAGCACGGAAAAGCATATTAGAGATTGAGAGCGTATGGCTGATACCGCATCTAAGCACATCGACATGACCACCGGCTCGCTGTGGCGCAATATTCCCCTGTTCGCCTTCCCCGTGGCCGCCACGAGCATCTTGGAGCAGCTATCGAACCTCATCGCCACGGTCATCATCGGTAACTTCTCGGGCGACCAGGGAACCCTCGCCATGGCGGCGGTCGGCTCCAATGTTCCGCTTACCAGTCTTATGCTCAATCTGTTTATTGGCATGTCGCTTGGCTCCAACGTGGTCATCGCCAACGCTATCGGCCGCAACGATCAGAACATGGTCAAACGCGCCGTCCATACCTCGATTTTAATGGCGCTCGTGGGCTTTGTCGTCATCGCTCTGGGCGAGATCTTTGCCGAGCCCATGCTCGCCGCCCTCAACGTTCCCGCCGAAACCATGCCGCTCGCTTCGCTCTACCTGCGCGTCTTTTTGCTGAGCATGCCCTCGATCTTGCTCTACAACTTTGAGGCTGCAATCTTCCGCTCCGTCGGCATCACCCGCATGCCGCTGCAGGCGCTTGCCGTGTCCACCGTCCTCAACATTGGCCTGGACCTCATCTTTGTCCCCGTACTCCACTGGGGTGTCGCGGGCGTCGCCATCGCCACCGCCATCGCCTACACCGTCAGCGCCGCCACACTCTTTATCCGCCTGCTCAAGACCGACTCCGTCGTCCGCGTCACCCCACGCGACTTGGCTATCGACCCCGTCGCCCTCAAGCGCATCGTCAAGATTGGCCTGCCCGCCGGCATCCAAAGCGCTGTCTTTGCCGTCGCCAACATCATCATCCAGTCTGCCATCAACAGCCTGGGCACCGAGGTCATGGCCGCCTCGAGCGCCGCCATGAGCTTGGAGTACGTATGCTACAACCTGCTCAACAGCTTTAGTCAGGCGTGCACCACCTTTGTGGGACAAAACCACGGTGCCCGTCAGATCGACCGCTGCACCAAGACGCTCAAGGTCTGCCTGGTCGAAGGCGGTATCGTCGCGCTCACCACAATTATCGTTATTGTCGGCCTGGGACGCGAGATCTTGTCGCTGTTCAACAGCGACCCCAACATCGTCTCGATCGGCTATATCCGCGTGTGTTCGATCTTCCCGGCGTACGCCTTTAGCATGTTCTACGAAAACATGTCAGGCTACCTGCGCGGCTTTGGTATCTCGCTCACGCCCGCCCTCATCACCATGATCTGCGTCTGCGGCATCCGCTTCTATTGGGTGTTCTGCGTGTTCCCGCACTTCCGCACCTTTGCGAACATCATGATGGTCTACCCCATCAGCCTGGGCACCACGGCGTTCTTTATGGTCGTGGCGGTGCTACTCTGCCACCCGGCACGCACCTATCGCGCCACCCAAGCCAAAGCGACAGCCCGCTAAACACCGCACCCAACGCTACGCCAGTCATTAATTGACAATATGCGAGCTCATATAGTCGATAAAGTGCCTCGTGGCGATGGGCATGGTGTCCCAGCTGCGCCAGGCCGCCACCACGTCGCGCGAGGGGGCATGCACGATGGGCCGCACACGAATATCGGCTCGCATGCCCTCCACAGTACGACGGTAGAGCATGCTCACGCCTAGGCCCTCCTCCACCATCGCCATGATGGTGTAGTCGTCAGTGACCTCGCTCGTCACGTGCGGCGACAGCCCATGCGCCGCAAATGCATCGAGCACCAGGCTCTGTTCGCCCTCATCCAGCAGTACAAACGGCTCGGACGCCAGGTCGGCGAGTGTCACCTTTTCCTTTGCCGTCAGCGGATGCGCGGCCGGCAACAATGCCACCAACTCGTCGTGATAGACCACGCGCTTCTCGAGCCCAGCGGTAAATCCGCGTGCCGTAAAGCAAAAATCAACCACGCCATCGTGCACCCACTGGGCGTTGCGCGTGTAATCGCCCTGCTTGAGGGTAAAGCGTACGCCCGGGTGCAGGGCTCCAAAATCGCGGATCACGCGCGGCAATACGGTTCGACTCACGTTGGTAAACGTCGCGATGCGAATATCAGTCGACGAAAGTCCCAGCAGCTCCTGGCGCTTGCCCTCGAGCTCGGCCTCGGCAGTCACAATCTGGCGCAGGTACGGCAGATATTGTTTACCGTCGCGCGTAAGCGAAACACCCTGCTTACCGCGCTCGATAAGCGTGGTGCCCAGCTCGCGCTCGAGCGCCTTGACGGCCTGGCTCACCGCGCTTTGCGTATAGCCCAGCTCGTCGGCCGCACGTTTCAGGCTGCCGCAATCGACCACCATACAAACAATCTGATACCGCGATGCCATCGTGCCTCCACATCAATGCAGCCGTAAAACGTTTTGCCAGCGCTTTTTCTGCCTACATTAGTATTTCTTAATCATACTGAAGATACATTCGCTTTACTACACCCACATCTGGGAGCAGAATCCTTTGTGCGTAACCGTTCTGTAACAAAAGGAGTCCCATGGATCGCAAAAAAGCAATCGCGCTCTCATTTTCCGTTCCCGTCGCATGGGGCTTTTCGTATCCCCTCATGAAGATCGGCATGGACAGCATGAACGCTACGAGCATCGTCGCGCTACGCTGCATCATCGCCTTTGTGGTCTGCCTGCTGCTCTTCCACAAGCACGCGTTGCGCATCAACCGCGACCTTATGGTCCGTGCCGCCATCATCGGCGCCATTATGGCAACCGAGCTCACCTGCATGTGCCTGGGCTCCAGCCTCACCTCTGCCTCCACCGCCGGCTTTTTGCAGAGCCTGACGGTCGTGATCGTGCCGTTTGCCAACGCAGCTCTGCTGCGTCGCGCCCCCGAGCGCAAGGTGCTCATCGGCACGGCTATCGTCACCTGCGGCATGCTGCTGCTCTCGGGCGCCGACTTTACCAGCCTGAATCCCGGCGCAATCATCATGCTGCTCTCGGCCTTTATCTATGCCAGCCACATTATCGTGGCCAAGCGCTTTGTCGAAGAAGTCGATCCGCTGGCTCTGGGCGTTTGGCAGCTAGGCTTTGGCGGTTTGTTCTCGGGCATTGCCGCATTCACCTTTGGCGGCTTCACGCTTCCCAGCACGTCAGGCGAGATCGTCGTTGTCGTCGCGCTCGCGCTCATCTGCTCTGCCTACGGCTTTATCACCCAGACGCTCGTGCAGCCCCACGTGCCCGCCGAGACCACTGGCTTCGCCTTCTCGCTCGAGCCGGTCTGCTCCGCCGTCTTTTCGTTCTTCTTGGTCGGCGAGGTCCTGAGCCCCATCGCCTTCTTTGGCGCCGCCCTCATCCTCACCGGCGTCATGGTGGCAACCGTCGAGCTTCCGCGCCTCCGCGCACATGGACAGGCTCGCATGGCGGGAGCGCCCGAGCACGTCTCGTAGACCCCGCTCTTCATACAGCCGTGGCATAAAGGCAACCGGTGCGCCTTTACAATAGATGCAAACAGAGCATCTGACGTAAAGGAGCCCCATGGACGCCGCGACCCGCGACCGCAACATAGCAACTTGGTTGGGCGATGCGCCGCAGCCGGTACGTGACACTACGAACCAGCTGCTCGAGCGCATCGCCCTCTTGCGTGCCGAACAGACCATCTACCCGGCACAAGACGACATCCTCAATGCCATCGCCTACACGCCGGCCGACCAGGTCAAGGTTGTCATCTTAGGTCAAGACCCCTATCACGGACCCAACCAGGCCATGGGGCTGTCGTTCTCGGTCCCCGCAACGCAAACCAAGTTGCCGCCGAGCCTGCGCAACATATATAAGGAACTCAAAGCCGATCTGGGTTGTCCCATTCCCGCCACGGGAGATCTAACACCATGGGCACAACAGGGCGTCCTGCTCCTCAACACTACGCTCACCGTGCGCGAACACGCCGCGAACTCGCACGCCAAGCTTGGCTGGAACACGCTCACCGACTACGTTATCGAACGCTGCTGCCAGCTGCCCCAGCCGGTAGTCTTTTTGACATGGGGTCGCTTTGCCCAGCAGATGGTCGAAGGCAAGATCGTCGTAACTGGTGCGGGCAAGACAACCGGCAAGTTCTGCCTGGCCTCTACGCACCCCTCGCCGCTTTCGGCCAACCGTGCCACGGCAGAACTCCCCGCCTTTATGGGATCGCGTCCCTTCTCGGCAGCCAATCGGCTACTCGAACAGCACGGCTCGACCCCCGTCAACTGGACTTGCCTCGGCTAAAAATCGATACATCAAAAACGCGCCCGACGGCAATCTTGCCATCGGGCGCGTTTTCTACTCGGGCCAGATAAACTGGGTGCGGCCGGCCTCGCCACCGTCAATGAGCAGACTCTGTCCGGTCATAAACTGGTTGGTCACGCCCACAAAGTAGATCCACTCGGCGATCTCTTGGGCGGTGGCCCAGCGTTTAAGCGGCGTAAGCTCCATAATCTGATTCCACAGGTGCTCGTCTTCCATCACGCAACGGTTGAGCGGCGTGATAACGCCGCCCGGGTCCACACTGTTGGCGATGGCCTGCGGCGCCAGGCGGTTTGCAAGGTTCTTGGTGTACGCGATAACGCCGCCCTTGCTGGCAGCATAGGCAGGAAACTCCGATCCCGTATGCCCGCTCGCCGACCCCACATTGACCACGGATTGGATAGCCGGCACCGGCTTGGCGGCAAGCCCCTCCCCCGCAAAGGCGTAGCGCTCGGTCACGTTGATGGTGCCATACAGGTTGGCGGCGATGTCATCGGCCGAATCCTGCGTACCGGCAACGTTCACGATCACCTGGGGTTCAAGGTCGCCTGGAAACGAGCCCGGCTCGCGGACATCAACGATCAGATGGCGGTAGCGCTCGTGTTCGACCGCCGCCGGCAGCAGGTCAAAGCCCACGACCTCGTGGCCCTCATCCAAAAAGCGCCGCACGCATGCGGCTCCGATACCGCCCGAAGCGCCCGTGATCAAAACCCGCATACTTGCTCCTTAGGCGGTTGCGTGGCGCTCGAGGTACTCGGAGCCCACATTCTCGCGCTCCCAGCCGCGCACGACCTTGTAGCCCACAGGGCTCAGGAAGACCTCGCACAGCAGCTCGGCAACAGCGCCCGTCAGCGAGCACATAAGGACCTGCACCCAGGTCCAACCAAAGAACGTGTGGCTCACTACAATGGCAAAGACCAGGTTGTCGATAAACTGGCCAACACCCGTGGACACATAGGAGCGGAAGGCGAAGCTCGCAAAGTTATTCTTTTTGAGCATGCGGCCGAGCGACTGGTTGAGCGTGGAGTTAACCACGGCAGAAACGAGCATTGCCAGCGAAGAGCCCAGCACCACGTACCAGGTGCCGCCGATGGTGGCGTTAAGGGCAGTGTTGACCTCGATCATGCCCGTGTCGTAGTAGGCGCCCCACATGCCGGGCGTGAGCGAGCATGCCCAAAAGCACAGACTCACGGCCAGGTTGACCAGCAGCGCGAGGATAGAGATTTTGATGGATGCCTTGGCGCCAAAGCGCTTGCAGATCATGTCCTGGCACAAAAACGAAACCCAGCTCACCACAAAGCCACAGTCGAGCGCCAGATACGGCAGGCTGATGAGCTCTTTGTTGGCCAGCAGGTTCATCATGATGACGCTCACGAAAAACAGCGAAACCGTTGCCGCGGGAATGCTCCGCAACAGGACCTTGTAGTCCTCCATGACCTTCTTGATCATTATGTACTCCTTTGGTTTTAGGTTTAACGAGCAGGATATCGGACCCGAACTGCTCGGACGCCCCGGTCTTGAGACGACGGTGGGTATAATAGCCGCTCACACGGCATCAGGCAAGCAAACGGCGCGGCAGCCCCGCAGGGCCACCGCGCCGATGCGTTAAAAGGCCACGTTGCCAAACTCCGACAGGATAAGGTCGGGGTTGTGGTCAGTTGCCCAATCCACGTTCCACGGGCTCGTGAACAGCAGCAGCTTACCGCCGCGCATGTCCTCGACGCGCAGCGTGTCGCGCGTGAGCGAAAGAGCCGGGATATCGATGGTATCGGGGTCATTCTGGATCCAACGAATGTCCGTATAGGGCAGCGGCTGGCGACGAACCTCAACACGGTACTCGGCCTTGAGGCGGCGCTCGAGCACCTCAAACTGCAGCACGCCGACCACGCCCACGATGACGCTCTCCATGCCGGCACCCAGCTCGCGGAAGATCTGGATGGCGCCCTCCTGGGCAAGCTCCTCCATGCCCTTGACGAACTGCTTGCGCTTGAGCGTGTCAACCTGCGTAATGCGAGCGAACATCTCGGGGGCAAACGTCGGAATCTGCGGATACTGCACGTGGCGCTTGCCAGAGCACACGGTGTCACCGATGCTAAAGATACCCGGGTCGAACAGGCCCACGATATCGCCCGCGTACGCCTCGTCAACAATCGCGCGGTCATCGGCCATCATCGACGTGCCCGTGGCAAGCTTGAGTTTGCGGTTGCCCTGCACGTGGAAGGCATCCATGCCGCGCTCGAACTTGCCCGAGCAAATGCGCACAAAGGCGATGCGGTCGCGGTGGTTCTTGTCCATGTTGGCCTGGATCTTAAACACGAAGCCGCTAAAGTCGTCGCGGCAGGGATCGACCGGTTCGCTGGTGAGCGTATCGGTATAGGCGCGCGGCGTCGGGGCCAGACGCAGGAACTCCTTGAGGAAGGGCTCCACGCCAAAGTTGGTGAGCGCCGAGCCAAAGAACGCCGGGCTCAGCTTGCCGCAGGCCACGGCATCCAAGTCGAGCTCGTCGCCGGCACCATCGAGCAGCTCGATGTCGTCCATCAGGTTCTTATGGTTCTCTTCGCCGATGAGCTCATCCATGGAAGGATCGCCCAGCTCGGCCTCGACCTCGGCGACCTTCTTGGTGGCGTTGGCGTGACCGTCGCCCTCAAAGGCAATGACGCGACGGGTCTGACGGTCGAACACACCGCGGAAGTTGCGGCCGCTGCCGATCGGCCAGTTCATGGGATAGGTGTTGATGCCCAGAACGTTCTCGATCTCTTCCATGAGCTCAAACGGATCGCGAGCCTCGTGGTCGAGCTTGTTCACAAAGGTGAAGATGGGAATGTGACGCAGCGTACAGACCTTAAAGAGCTTTTTGGTCTGGGCCTCGACGCCCTTGGCGCCGTCGATGACCATGACAGCAGCGTCGGCGGCCATAAGGGTACGGTAGGTATCCTCCGAGAAGTCCTGGTGGCCGGGGGTATCGAGGATGTTGACGCAGGCGCCGTTGTAGGTGAACTGCAGCACCGAGGAGGTAACGGAGATACCGCGCTCCTTCTCGATGTCCATCCAGTCCGAGACGGCATGCTTGGCCGAGTTCTTGCCCTTGACCGAGCCGGCAGTCTGGATGCTGCCGGTATAGAGCAGCAGCTTCTCGGTAAGCGTGGTCTTACCGGCGTCCGGGTGGCTGATGATCGCGAATGTGCGGCGCGACGAGATTTCATCCGACAGGCTTGCCATGCGGATCCTTTCTTGCATTGAGTGCATTACGTCGTTGTAACCGCACTATTGTAGCCGCGAAATCCCGCTCTAGGGCGCCTATCAGGACAAATTCATCAGTTGGGACCTGGGTAGCCGGCCCAATCAGTATTTACTTCTTGCAGAACTGTGCATAGTGTATATATACTGTGTTTACCGGTTATATACACGTGTAGCCCAACAGCTAAGGAGCCGCTGTGGACATCATCCTATCCAATTCGAGCGACAAGCCCATCTACGAACAGATATCCTCGCAGGTCAAAGCTCAAATCCTTTCGGGCGCACTCACTGCGGGAGCCAAACTCCCCAGCATCCGTGCGCTCGCGAGCGATCTTGGCGTGAGCGTCATCACCACCAAGCGCGCCTACGCCGACCTGGAGCAGCTCGGGTTTATCTGCACCGTGCAGGGCAAGGGCTGTTTTGTCGCCGAGGGCAACCAGGAGCTCTTGCGTGAAAACCAGCTCTGTCATATCGAAGAGTTGCTTGCGAAAGCGGCGAGCCAAGCCGAAACCCTGGGCGTCACGCGCGACAAACTGCACGAGATGCTCGACCTGGTAGCCCCCGAAACCATGCAGTAGCCATCTGCAAGAAAGGCTATGCCATGCAAAACTTGTTAGAACTCAAAGGCATCTCACGCACTGTAAGCGACCGCTTTTCGCTGCGCGACGTCACGCTTGCCGTGGAACCCGGCCAGATCGTCGGCTTTGTCGGTGCCAACGGTGCTGGCAAAACAACGACGATTCGAGCCGCGCTTGGGCTTATCAAACTCGATGCCGGCGAGGTGCACCTGTTTGGGCAGCGCTGTGGCGCCGACGCACCCGGTGAAGCGCAGCGCCATCTACGCTCCCGCGTCGGTCTTGTCCTGGACACGTGCCCCTTCCCCTCCACGCTCAAGGTGGGCCAGATCGAGTCGCTCGTAGGCCCGGCGTACCCCACGTGGGACCGCGAAACGTTCGCCGGATTCATCAACCGATTTGGCCTCGATCCTAAGACAAAAGTCAAGGACCTCTCCCGCGGCATGGGCATGAAACTGCAGCTTGCCTGTGCACTCAGCCACAATGCCAAGCTGCTCGTTTTGGACGAAGCCACCGCGGGCCTCGATCCCATGGCACGCGAGGAACTGCTTGATGAGCTGCTTGCCTTTGTCGCCGACGGCCAGCACAGTGTGCTGCTCTCGAGCCACATTACGTCCGACCTCGATCGCACCGCTGATCGCGTCATCTGCATCGATAACGGCTCGATTATGTTTGACCTGCCGCGCGAGGAAATTACCGACCGCGCTGGCATCGCCCACTGCACCCAATCGCAGGCTGCCGAGCTTATGTCTTGCGTCGAAGGCGCCCGTGCCGCCCACCACGCCTATAGCGTGGACGTGCTCGTGCCCAACCGTCGCGAAACGTTCGAGGCCTTCCCCGAGATTCCCTGCGATCGGGCAACCATTGATGACTACCTGCGCCTCACGCTGAAAGGGGCTTCGAAATGAAACGCGCCTTTATGTCCGAGCTCGCCATCGTTCGTACGCTCATCCCGAGCATCACGGGCGTCGGCCTGTTCATATTCGTCGTATTGACCCTTGCCAACGCGACAGACGGCGATTCCGGCATGAGCGCCGGCGCCTGCGCGGTCAGCGCCATGTCGCCCATCATGGTCATGAGCTCGCTGGCCGGCTTCGACAATCAGAACCACCCTTAAAAAGGGTGGTTTGCTCTTAGGGTATAACCCACGGGCCCCGGGCTCGCGTCTAAAGGCGCGGGCCCGGACTTCGTCCAGGCCTAGTGCATCTTGACCCGTGGCGCGCCGGTCGAACCGGCAGCATCACCCCCTCTTGAAGGGGTCCTCGTACTCCTTCACGCTCAGCTTGTCCAGCGCGATGTCGTGGGACTCCTGCTCCCTGATGTACTTGGCGATCGTCGCCTCGTTCAGGCCGACGGTGGACACGTAGTAGCCCTCCGCCCAGAACTTCCTGTTGCCGAACTTGTACTTGAGGTTGGCGTGCCTGTCGAATATCATCAGCGAGCTCTTCCCCTTCAGGTAGCCCATGACGCTCGCGACGCTGTACTTCGGCGGGATCGCCAGCAGCACGTGCACGTGGTCGGGCATCAGGTGCCCCTCGATTATCTCGATCCCCTTGTACTCGCACAGCTTCCTGAGGATCTCCCCTATGTCGCTCCTGATTTGGTTGTAGATCACTTTGCGCCTATACTTCGGCGTGAACACGACGTGGTACTTGCACATCCACTTCGTGTGGGAAAGGCTGTAGGCCTTCTGGGCCATGGCGACCACCCCTTCGACTCGAATTCTTGACGGCCTGAACAATCGTCAATATCGGTCGGAGGGGTGGCTTTGTAAAGCCGTTTGTCTCCACCCGCGTAGCGGGTGGTTTAAAGCTGGCCGCTGCGCGGCCAGCGGACTAAAGTCTTGAATCAAAACGGATGGGAGCGCTATCGGGCAACGCTGCCGTTCTCGCGCAAAGACATCATCTGCGCACGCTACCTGTGCATTATTGCTTTCTCGGCCGTCATGGCATGCGCCGCCGTGCTTTTGAACATCATCGCCCTTCCGTTCTTCGATCACACGGGCATTCCCTCGACGGGACAGACCGTCTTTGAGATCACAATAGCCTCCGCCGCATCGATGCTCATCTCCCTCATGATGGTGTTTTGGCACAGCCGCTGTTCTTTCGATTTGGACACATGGAGGCGCTGCGCCTATCCCTTGGCCTGTTTGCCCTGTTTGGCTGCGGCACCATGGCCACGCTGAGCTCCTCCAACCCCATCAGCAACTGGCTCATGTCGATTGCCGGAGCGAATCCCGATCCTGCCGTCCTTGGCTGTCTGTGCGCAGGAATTGCCGTGCTGGCCCTCGCGCTATGCGCAATCAGCTGCACCGTCAGCACCAAGGTTTATCGAGTACGCGACCTGTAGCCACGCGCGTCTCAATCCGCGAAGGACGCGATCGCCGCCCCTCCCTGCAAATCCGTGGCAAACGGCATGGCCCCGGCGCGCGCTACCGTGCTACTTGCGCAGCGGCTTGGGCAGTGGAATGCCGGCGGCGATAACGGCGGCGATGATCATGCAGACGATACCCTTGAGTGGGAAGCACATGAGCAGCAGGCCCACGACCATGACCGGCTGACGCATGACGGCGCCCATCGTCGATGCCGTGCAGACGGCGACGCAAAAGACCGGATCGGCGCCGGTGATGATGGCAAGGCCGTAGCCCAGGCTTACGCCCGAGAAGATAACCGGGAAGAAGTGGCCGCCGCGCCAACCAAGGTTGATGAGGGCAGGCGTCAGCATGGCCTTGACAAGACCGGTCGCGATAAGCACGCCGGCGGGAATGGTCAGATAGGTTTCCATGAGCACGTCGGCCTGGGTCTCGCCGGCAAACATGGTGTAGGGCAGGACTGTGCCGCAGATGGCGAGCGCCAGACCGGCCAGCATGGCTTTGACGACAGGGCGCGCCCCCATTGCATGAGCAAGCGCTTCGCTCGCTTGCTCAGAGACAAAGTACAACCAGCCGCAGACGGTACCGACCAGTGCCAGGGGGATGAGCCAGGTAAGCTCCAGGTTGCCCACCACGGCAGCCTCGAACCTCGGCATACCCATGCCGCCGCCCATGAGC
Organism: uncultured Collinsella sp.; assembly: GCA_900552385.1. GTDB lineage: Bacteria > Actinomycetota > Coriobacteriia > Coriobacteriales > Coriobacteriaceae > Collinsella. The sequence goes on from URZI01000005.1 coordinate 72,185, forward strand.
TGGCCGAGCAGCAGGTAGGTGCCCAGGCCGCCAGCAATCGCGATGCCGTAAACCACGGTCTTTTGCGCCTTGGGCAGCCTGATGTTGATCTCACCGGATTCGGAATCCTCGCCATCGCCGGCACCCTGGCCGTCAGCACTTCCGGCAAGCGGCGCCACAAAGCCAAACACGGGCGCGGTAAAGAGCGCCGTCAGGGCAGCCTGGGTGCCCAGCAGCGTGAGCTCCCTAAACTCGGCGCCAAAGCGACGCATACGGTCGCCGACCCAGCTGCACAGACCTGCGATAACGCCGGTCAGACCGGCCTCCGGTCCAATACTTCCACCAAACAGCAGCGGCAGCAATGCCGCGAGCGAAAGCTTGCCCAGGTTGTCGTACGGGTAGCGCCCGTCTTGCTTAACCTTTGCCATCACCTGGTTGAGGTCATCGGTCTTGATGCCCGTCATCTTTTCGTACAGGCCAATCACCAAGCCGCCCAACAGGCAAACGAAAAACGGGTACGGCAAAAAGCCAAACGGGCCGCTGGCGAGTTCGGGCGAAGAGACACCCAGCATATGCGGGACCTCGGTCCACAAATAATCAATGCCGTGCTCCATCGCAAAGAAGAATAGCCAGACTGCGGCACCCGCGAGTGCACCGGTCACGGCAACGCTGACCAAAAACAGCGCTCGGTTCGTGGGTTTGGCAAGGCTATCCATCGGGTCCTCCCGCGGTCAAAGTCGACATAGATACGTTTTATTGTAGAGCGAGCGTTGTCCGAACGAGCCAACCATCTGCGCCGCAAACGGCACCATTGGGAGTCATAGTGGGGCAGGCTCAAGACTTATCCGTTGATAATCGAGGCAATCTCGCGCAAATCGTCGGCAAAGTAGATGCCGAGTTGGCGCCTCGAGCTCGAAAGCCCCTTATCAATCATGTGCCCGAGCAGGGCTTTGAGGTCGTTGTAGTACCCATCCAGGTTGTACAGAATGCACGGCGCACTCAGATGCCCCAACGACACGGCGGACATGACCTCGGCAATCTCCTCGAGCGTGCCCGTGCCGCCCGGAAAGGCAATGAACGCATCACCGAGCTCGATCATCTTGGCTTTGCGCTCGGCCATGTCGCTCGTCACGATGAGGTCGTCGATTCCGTCGTGTTGAAACTCTGCCTCGATAAAAAAGCTCGGCTCCACACCCGTCACATGTCCGCCTGCCTCGAGTACGCTATCGGCGAGCGCGCCCATCAGTCCCGATTTGGACCCGCCGTATACGAGCGCGTGTCCGTTGGCGCCAATCCAATTGCCCAGCTCCTGCACCGCGGGCAGAAACGCCGGGTCGTTGCCGACGCTCGCGCCCAGGTACACCGTGATGTTCATATGCAATCCCCCTCGTCGTGACGCGCGGCACCCGTTCTATCGTTGCCGGCGACGGTATTCGCGCACGCGGCGCGACAGATCGGCGAGCTCATCGCGGTCGAGTTCTTCCAAATGCTCAAGATCGTCCATAAAGCGCGCCATGGTGTCCTTTTGGCGCAGCTTGATAAGCGTATTGCAGTAGTTCACCGCCACGCCCGTAAGCATGGCGATATAGAAGATACTGATGACGCTTAGGATAACGGTAATGCCGCGGGCAACCGGCGTTTCAGCGGGGATATCGCCAAAGCCAATCGTCGAGACCGTCTCAAAGCTAAACCAGAGACCATCGCCAAACGTGAGGGTCGTGGGCTCGGACAGCCAGACAGCCGTCGAGCAAAGCAGATAGAAAATAAGAAACAGGCCCGTAATGCGTGCAAAGCCAGCCTGTCGCAGCACATCGGCAAGCGTCCTGAGCTTTTTCATCGCGACCCCTTCCACGGACAACCAATCACGTTCGCTCGGTATTGTCCCACGCCTCCCCAGCAAACGGAACTAGTCATTGGGGACGTTCTTAAATGACCAGTCAAACAAGAACGTCCCCAATGACTAGTCGTTTAAGAACGTCCCCGATGACTGCCGGGCGGGAGCGTTTAGCGGTACAGCTGCCGACTGGGCAGGCTGAGCTGGTATCCTTATGCGGTATTGTCTCGATTCGTTAGGATTGCATGTGAGAGCTGCCACTGTCCTTCGTTCAGTTATATGTCGCGCCCTGGCCATTGTGCTTGCCGCGCTTGCCGCACTGAGTTCCATCGCGCCTGTCCAGGCTTTTGCCGATGACTCTAGTCAGCCAGTCAAGACGGTCCGCGTCGGCTGGCTCGTCAACAACGAGGGCTTCCAGAACGGCACCCCCGGCGAGCGTCTCTCGGGATGGGGTTACGAGTACCTCCAGACCCTGTCGTACTACACGCCCGGCTGGCGGTACGAATACGTCTCCGGCACCTTCACCGAGCTTATGGACATGCTCGAGGCAGGCGAGATCGACCTCATGCCCAACATCTCCTACTCCGAGGAACGCGCCCAAAAGCTGCTCTTTTCCTCGAACCCCGAGGGCACCGAGCGCTACTACATCTACGCCAGGCCCGACCGTGACGACCTGGCCAAGGGTGACCCTCAAGCACTCCAGGGTCTCACCATCGGTTACAACTCCGGTGTTATGCAAACCATCGTCGGCCAGCAGTGGCTCGCCAACGAGGGAATCGCCTGCACATACAGGGAGTATGACGGAGGCTCCGTCCTCTTTGACGCGCTCGCAAACGGCGAGGTCGACGCCATCATCATGAACGACACCATTTCGTCGCCCGAGGCGTCGCCCATGTTCTACGTCGGTTCGAGCGACTACTACTTTGCCGTTCCCAAAAGCCGCCCCGACCTGATGGACAACATCAACTCCGCAATGGCGGCAATCAACCGCGTCAACCCCCGCTATAACGACGAGGTCAAATCGAACTATTCAGCGCAAAACAGCGGATCATCCTCGCTCACCGGCGATGAGCGCGCCTGGCTCAAGGCGAACAACAACACCATCACGCTCGGCTACATTACGGGCAAACTCCCCTACTGCAACGAAGACGAAGACGGCAAAATGGAAGGCTCGCTCGCATCGCTTGCGACGACGTTGCACGATAAATTTGGCATTACGGTCGAAACCGTCGCCTTTGATAGCTACAAGATGATGTCAAAGGCCCTGTCAAAGGGAAGCATAGACGTCGCGCTGCCGGTATACCGAGATTACTGGTTTGCCGAGCAATCAGGCGTTGTGCAGTCGGTATCGTTGGGGACCATATCCCTCACCGCCATCCACAGCGGAAGCAACCTGAACAAAGATCTTCAGAACATCGCCTGTACCAAATCATCGTTTATCAACCGAAACGTACTTGAAAGTCTGTTCCCCACAGCGACCGTGACCGAATACCGATCCGACGATGAAGCGTTCGACGCCCTCAGGAGGGGAACGGCGCGCTGCGTCGTCGCTCCCAGTTCACGCGTAAAAACCCTCGGCGATCGTTATGATCTCGAGGACTGCGAGACGGTCGAGCTCCCTGACACCTGCGAGCTCTCGTGCTGGATTTCGCGCGGAAAGCCCGAGCTGCTGGGAATCATCAACAAGGGCATCATCAATGCCGGAGAATCGCTCTCCGCAAGCAATTACTCCTCTACGTCGTACACGGCCCAGGAATCCAACACGCTTCAATTCCTTTATCGCAACCGCACCGCCGTTGCCTCCACCCTCATCGGTATGTTGTCGGTCAACATCGTCCTGCTCATCTGGGCGCTCGTGCGCGCTCGAACCGAGCGCGAAAAAGCCGACGCCGCCAACGCCGCTAAGACGGCATTCCTCACGCGCATGAGCCACGACATCCGTACGCCGCTCAACGGCATCCTGGGCCTTATCGATATCGAGGAATTGAAGGAAGGCGATATCCAGGTCGCCCGCGAAAGCCGCGCCAAGGCTCGTGTTGCCGCCAATCACCTGCTCTCGCTGATTAACGACATCCTCGAGATGGGCAAAATCGAAGACCGCAAGATAACACTGGAACATGCGCCTTTTAACCTCAAAGAGCTCTGTGACGATACGCTGGTTCTGTGCAAGCTCCGCGCATCCGATAACGGCATCACCATGCAGGACAATAGTCTGCCATACACCACGGGGCCATACATGGTCGGCAGTCCCACCCATATCCGACAGATCATGATCAACCTGTTAGACAACAGCATTAAGTACAACAAGCACGGCGGCTCCGTCACCTTTAGCTCAAAGACCAAGCCACTCGATAACGGGCGCGCGCTCTTTTGCTTTAGCGTTTCGGATACCGGCATTGGCATGACTTCCAAGTTTTTAAAGCATATCTATGAGCCGTTTGCCCAAGAAGGTAACGATGCACGTAGCAAGTTCCAAGGAACCGGCATGGGCATGCCAATCGTCAAGTCGCTTATTGAACTAATGGGCGGCACCATCGAAGTCACCAGCGAGCTCCATGCGGGCACCTCGTTCTACGTGGAGATTCCGCTCGATATCGACGAGAATCCCCAGGCGCGGGCGAATACGGTTGAGAGTGCGCCCGACTGCTCGCTCGCCGACATGAACGTGCTGCTCGCCGAAGACAACGAATTGAATGCCGAGATTGCCCAGGCGCTGCTAGAATCCGAGGGCATCGTGGTCACCCGCGCCGCCAACGGCAACGAAGTCGTCGATCTGTACCTGTCGCATCCCGCCGGCAGCTTCGATGCGATCCTGATGGACATTATGATGCCGGACATGGACGGTTACGAGGCAACCCGCGCGATTCGCCTGAGCGAGAAGGTCGATGCAGCCGATATCCCCATCATCGCGCTCACCGCCAATGCCTTTGCCGAGGACGCCAAGGCGGCACACGACGCCGGCATGAACGCCCATCTATCCAAACCGCTCGACTTTAACAAGCTCAAAAACATACTCGCCCGCATCAAGAAAAACGGATCCGTTTCGCTATAGTTTGTGCTCAACCACCACGCACGACCAGAAAGGAAGCCAACGATGTTTAGGCCCTTACGTCGAAAGAAACGCGCTATCACCGACGAGGAAGCGCGCAAACTGCTCGCCACCTGCAAGCGCGGCGTCTTTGCCGTCAACGGCGACGATGGCTACCCGTACGCCATTCCCGTCAACTACTTCTTTGACGCCGAGCACGACAAGATCTATTTCCATGGCGCCAAAGCCGGCCACAAGGTCGACGCACTCAAGCGCGATGACAAGGTCTGCTTTACCGTATACGGCAACGAGTGGTACCAGGACGGTGACTGGGCTCCCTACGTTATGAGCACCGTCGTCTTTGGCCGTTGTCGCCTGGCGAATGACACCCCCGCGTTTATCGAGGACAAAGTCCGCCAGCTCGCCCTTAAGTACTACCCTTCTGCCGAAGAAGTCGAAGAGGAAATCGCCAAAGACATCAAGGGCGTCCAGCTCTACGAGATTTCGATTGAGCATCTTTGCGGCAAGCAGATTCAAGAAAAGTAAGCCCCTCAGCAGGCCTCATCAATAATAATATGGCCCGGTTCCAACCCACCTTGGAACCGGGCCATATGCTTATGAAGCATCGGCGGCTATGTGCGCTAGCGCCTCAACGAGCTCCTGCGAGCTCACAGGTTTGCTCAGGTGCGCGTCCATGCCCGCCTCACGCGAAAGCCTGCGGTCGTCGGCAAAGGCGTTGGCGCTCACGGCAACAATCGGCGTGGTCGCGGCATCCTCGCGATCGAGTGCTCGAATCCGACGCGTGGCCTCAAGGCCATCGATACCGGGCATCATGATGTCCATCAACACCGCGTCGTACTCGTACGGCGCGCTCGCGGTAAACATCTCGACGGCAGACTCACCATCCTTAGCATGCGTCACGATGGCACCGGCACGGCTGAGCGTAAACTGCGCGATCTCGGCATTCAGATCGTTATCCTCTACGAGCAAAACGCGCAAGCCCTGGAGCGCATCGCCGTCTCCCGCATCCGCGGGAACTGCCTGAGGAATCTCGGAGCGGTCGCACTTCTCGAACGGCAGGCGAATGGTAAACGTCGTCCCCTGCCCCAAGACACTCGTAAAGCTCATGGTTCCGCCCATAAGCTCGACCAGCTGTTTTGCGATAGGCGCGCCCAGGCCAGTTCCCGACGAAGCGCTTTCCACCTGCTGCTCCTCGCGGCAAAACGGCTCGTAGAGGTGCTTTTGGAACTCCTCGCTCATGCCAATACCGTTGTCGGCGATCGTGTATTCATAGACGGGGACGCCATCCGCTGGCTCCACCTCGCGGCACACCAGGCGGACATAGCCGCCCTGGCGGTTGTACTTGACGGCATTGCCGGCAATATTGAGCAACAAACGCTTGAGGTGCGTCACGCTCACCCGCGCATAGGGATGATTAAGCGTCTGCTGGTCGGAGATAATTGTCACCAGACGCTCCTCGGCCTGGCGCTCCAGAATATCGCGCACTTCACAGTTGAGGGCCACCAAATTTATGGGCACGAGGTTCAGGTCGACCTGCCCGCTCTCCAGGCGACTCATATCGAGCGCCTCGTTGGCAAGGTCGAGCAGCAGTCCCGATGCCGTCCAGATCTTTGAGCGGCACTCGGTCTGCTTTTGCAGATCGTCCGCATTGGCATCGCCGACCTCGACCATGCCGCGAATGCCGTTGATGGGCGTGCGCAGATCGTGGCTCATGCGGCGCAAAAACTCCGTCTTTGCAGAGTTGGCAGACGAGGCCTCACGCGCTGCCTTTGCCAGCTTGTCGCCATAGTCGCGCTCCTGCTGCAGCAAGTCCGTCAAACGTCGACGATCAGCGCGGCGACGCACCATCACGACAACGGCTACAACACCGCTGTAGAGCACCAGCACGCCGGCAGCAACAGCCGCGACGACCTCAAAGTAACGCCGCGCCGAGGCATAGGTGTACACGTAGAACCCGCGCGCTTTTCCAAATGTGCCCAAATACCACTCGCCGTTGGCGTTAACCAATCTGACCTTACCAGCCGGGCATCGATCCTTTATACCGTCGACAATGAAGACATCCGTCGCAGGCAGATCAAACACGCCCAATATGGTGGGTTCAACGGCATTGGTCGCAACGACCTTGCCGTCGCTTTCGATCACGATATTGCCGCTGTCGATGATCTCATAACCACCGAGCAAGCTCTGCAGTTTGAGCGTATTGCTCGCGACCGCCTTGGCGCTCTGGTGTCTCACTGCGGCAACGATGCCCTCGCCATCCTGCCGAGTCACGCAGCCAATGTCTGCGACCGAATCATCCGCAAGCGTGATACGGGCGGTATAGGACTTAAGCGGATGGGCTGCCACCTCCAACACGGGCGCTTCCTTGAGATACGCAGCGAGCGACTCGTAGCCCACGTCATCCGTCGAGGACTCGGACACCAAATTGCCCGATGCGTCCGTCACGATCAGTGCGCTCACGTTGAACTGGTCGGCATATTGCTCCAGCGTGGCGTTATCCACCGAACCGTCGCGCTCCATATCGCGCGCTGCCTCTCCGGCAATCTCCATAACGCGAATCAGGTTTTTGGTCGCATAGGCGCTATTAAATGCATCGTAGGAAAGGCTCTGCGTCGCCACGTAATCGACAACGTCGGCAAAGCGCTGCTCGGCTTGGGCCGCCGTGTAACCGTAGCTCATCATGCCGGCAACAACCGAGAGCGCTATCCCCAGCAGAGCGACAAGGAGCCATGCCCCCGCCGAACGATTGCCCCGCTCCTGAGCGGCGTGGTCGGGCGCATCGATCATGACAGACCCTCCATATTCAAAAATGGCGAAGGGTCATCGAAGTACTTTGACACCAGGCGTTCCATGGTGCCATCGGCAAGCATTTCTTGGTAGGCATGAGTGAGCTTGACGTCGATGCCACGCGTATCGTTGATATCGAAAGCGGTGCCCAAACCGACCTCTAGCAGCGGCTCATCCAAAATGCGATATGTCACACCATAGTCTTTTTCGTAGGTGAGGAACGAGGACTCATGCGCGGCGATAGCGTCGACCAGGCCCTCGACGAGCGCCGGGTTCAGGTATGAACCGTCCGAAAAGCTGTAGAGTTCCTTGATCTGCGGAACGTTTTCATTTATGCGATTGAGCAAAATGTCCTCGGGCTTGGTGGTGGACTGAACCGCCACGATCTTATCCTCAAGATCGGCAAGCGTGTAGATATCGCTCTGGGGATCGACCGCGACCACCTGGCGGCTCGCAAGGTACGGGCCGGCCCAACGATATTCGTTTTCGCGACCCGTCATACTAAAGCTGCCCATGACACAATCGAGTTCGCCGCTCGCCAGCAGCTCCTTCTTCTTTTCCCAGTCGATCAGCTGGTATTTTGGCTTGTAACCAATGCGAGCCAAAGCCTCGGTCAATATCTCGACATCCAGGCCAACGATATCGCCGTACTCGTCGGTATACACAAACGGTGGATAGAGATCGCTTCCGACGTTGAGCGTCTTAAGGTCGTTGTCTTTGACTTGCGAGGCGTCCAGACCTTCTAATGCAGACGTCGAGGCTCCGTCATTCGACCCGGAGCAGCCAGCTATCGCTACGACAAAGACGCTCGCCACTGCAAGCGCGGCAAACAACGATATGGACACCGAGCGGCGAGGTCTTTTCATCGAGCTCCAGAAGATCCTGTTTACAGACTGAAATGGTTAAAGATAATAGCAAACGAAACCACTCGAGCGTCCAATGGTTACAGACGTTTTACCATGCGGGGCCTTCCAGCCGGCTTGGCAGAAGGCCCCGCATGCAGCACACGCCTACCGTGCATTAAAAACGTAGCGGTCCAAGCGATCGCAGGCTTCCCTTACGCGCGAAAGCGGCAGCGCCAGATTCACACGAATGTGGCAGGGTCCATGGAACGGGCGGCCGTCCTGATACCCCACGCCCACGCGCGCCCCCTCGTCGAGCAGCCACTGAATATCGCGACCATGCTCGCGGCACCACTCGGTGCAGTCAATAAACACCATGTACGTGCCCTGCGGACGCGAATAAGACACGCCCTCAAAATGCTCGTCCACGTAATTGCAGAAGTACTCGATATTGCCGGCAAGCACCTGGTTGAGCTCGTCCAGCCACTCGTAGCCTTGCGGCTGGTAGGCACCGATAAGCGCGTGCATCGAGAGGACGTTCATCTCGTTGTAGTGAGTCTTGTTGGACACGGCACACACGCGGTCGCGCAGCGTCTCGTTGTAGATGATGTGGTAGCTGCCGACCAGACCCGCCAGGTTAAACGTCTTGCTCGGCGCATAGAGGGCAACCGTGCGCATGCGGGCATCCTCGCTCACCGACTGCGTCGGGATGTGCTTGTGCCCCGGCAGGATGATATCGGACCAAATCTCGTCCGAGATCACCACGCAATCGTGCTGGCGATAGATGTCCATGGCGCGCTCAATCTCGTCGCGCTCCCATACGCGGCCGCAGGGATTGTGCGGCGAGCAGAACACCGCGGCATGGATGTGGTTTTGGGCGAGCTTGTGCTCCATGTCCTCAAAGTCCATACGCCACACGCCCTGGTCGTCGAACTTAAGCGGGCTGTGGACAATGCGATAGCCCGCGGCCTCAATGGACTTGGTAAAGCCGATGTAGGTAGGGCTGTGGACCAGCACCGCATTGCCTGGTTGGACATACGCGCGCAGCGTCGACACGACACCGCCCAGCACGCCGTTTTCGTAGCCGATATGCTCAGGTGCCAAGCCCTCAACGCCGTTGCGGCGGCTCTGCCATTCGATGATGCGGTCGAAATACTCGGGGCGCGGATTGAAATAGCCAAACATGGGGTGCTGGACACGCTGAATGATGTGCTCCTGGACCGTGGGCACCGTGGCAAAATTCATATCGGCCACCCACATGGGAATGCGGTCGAAGCCCTCGTCGGGTGCGTTCGGAGCCATACCGGGGATCTCACCCCAAGAGTCAACGGCGATGGAGTCCATGCCGTGGCGGTCGATAAGCGAGCTAAAGTCGTATTTCATGCTGAACTCCCGTGCAAAGTGATTGTTTTGGTAGGCGTTATTGTCCACCAGCACGGGCGATTTTGGCATGGGGTTTGGCGCTTAATTTGACGGGTGCGGACGAATGGCTGGTTAGTCTTGCGCGTCGTTGACGGCGACCACGGTTAGCTGGGTTTTATCGACCGTAAAAGATATGTCGAGCCCGGCAAAGGCCAGGTGATAGACGCGGTTTGGCTCGTACTTGCTGCCTGCGCGGCGCGGGTCTTGGCGAAGGACCTCGACCAAGCCGGGGAGCTTTGCGGGCGAGACCATATCCTGCAGCGCCTGCGGAAACTCAACATCGAGCTCTTGCCACGGAGCATCCTCAATCCAGCCGCCCGTTGCATCCGGGTGGCAGTCCGCAAACGGAATGTAGGGCTTAATGTCGTAGATGGGCGTGCCGTCGCGCAGGTCGGCCCCCAACACATGGATGATGGGACCATCGTCGGTAAGCTCCACGCGGTCGAGCTTGACGCAGGTGAGCCCAATGGGATTAGGGCGAAACGGACTGCGCGTGGCAAACACACCCACGCGCTCGGCTCCGCCCAGACGCGGCGGACGCACGGTTTTCGACCATTTTGCGTTGGTTCCGGACCTGTCCCGCGTCTTGGCATCGGCGGCTATGTCCTTAGCCGTGCCGCCGGGTGTGCCGTTTTCAAAACGCCACAGCAGCCATAGGTGAGAGAAGGAGTCCAGACCCTCAACCGCTGCATTGGAGGCAAATTCCGGCTCAAAAACGATGCGTCCCTGCAGATGAGGCGCCAAAAAGCTGTTGCGCGGAATGCCGAACTTCTGCGGCAGGTCGGTATGTATGTGTGCAATAGGTTCCATGCCGGCCATTGTACGGCATGAAGGTGTGGGGCGTTGCGCGCAATTCTTCGCCGCGGTTCCCCGTCGTGCAACCAACGGTTGCTTGGAAGGGCGCCTGCTGCCGCGTATGCTTAAGCCGCCAACCAGCAGAAAGGAGCCGCTATGGCCTTTGCAGAAAAGCTCATTGCCATCCGTCGCGCCCATCACCTTACCCAGGAGCAGCTCGCCGCCAAGCTCTTCGTCACACGCCAAGCCGTCAGCCGTTGGGAGCGCGGCGAAGTCACCCCGGGTATCGACATGATGAAGCTCATTGCCGCCGTAACCGGAGAGCCGCTGCCCCACCTGCTCGAAATGCCCGAGCATTATTGCCAGAGCTGCGGCATGATACTCACGCCCGACGACTGCGGCACCGACGCCACGGGCGCCACGACCGACCATTACTGCAAGTGGTGCTACGACCACGGCAAGTACACCTACGACACCACCATGGAGGCGATGATTGAGGATTGTGCCCCGCGGCTGGCGCAAAACACCGGCATGTCGCTCGACGAAGCCGTCTCGCTCATGGGCGCCGTCCTGCCGCAACTGGAGCGTTGGCACACCGTGCAGGAAAACGAGGAGCGCTACGGTGCCGAGGCTCGAGCTCGCTATGGCAATGAGGCTATCGATGCAGCAAACGAAACGTTACTGGATATGGATCCTCAGACATGGAACGACATGAAGGAACTTGAACGCGCCATTTTGGGCCAGCTCTCGATTGCCATGGGCATTGGCGATGCGAATGGAAGCGAGGCTCGCAAGCTTGTCGCGATGCATCGTCGCTGGATTGCCCTCAACTGGGGATGCGAGCCCCAGAACGAAGCGTACCTGGGCCTCGCCAATGGTTATCTTGCCGATCAGCGCTTTGTTGACTACTACGACAAGCCCTGCGGCACCGGAGCCGCGGCGTTTCTGGTCCAGGCCATCGAGTCGTCACTGGTCCGCGCATAGACCGCGGCGGCTTTGGGTATTTCAATCAAAACCGCAACCGATTGGAGACCTATGACTACTGATCACGAGCTCGTGCTTTACGTTATGACCGGCTGCCCGTATTGCATAAAGGTCAAGCGCTTTTTAGCCGATAACGGCGTGACCATTCCCGAGCGCAATATCTCGACCGATACCGAAGCCGAGCAGACACTCATCGCCGCCGGCGGAAAGCGCCAGGTTCCCTGCCTATTCATCGACGGCAAGCCACTCTACGAGTCGAGCGACATCATCGCATGGGTACAGAAGAACCTGCTCTAGCATGCGCATCCCGTCCGCCCAAGGCCCCACCCCATACGGCCTAAACATGTACACCAGCATCCAAAGTCGACATTTTTCGACATCTTTGGATGCTGGTGTACAGCTTTTGCGGGTAGTCATGGACGCTCTTAACCGGCTAATTGTTTGAGGCGACCTTTGGATTATGGCTGTTTGACGCCTCTGGAAAGGGTTTCCGAGAGGGCTGTGGTCAAAAAAGGGCAAATATGAGTACTGTTACCTGTTTAGTAGCAGCGATTTTGATCACTTCAGGAACTATTCAACGTTCCATACGTCCGCAGACGACGTTATTTCTCCTCATATGTTCAATAAAAGTAGCTCCTAATGGGAACAAATCTCATCAGGAGCTACTATTTATAGCAAAATAAATGCAACCATAATGGCAACAGTACTCATATTTGCCCTTTTTTGACCACGACCCTCCAGAATAGTCGCTGAGAACGACACTAAATGACAAAATCCGGCACTTGGACGTTCTTATATGAGTAGCCATTGAAGGACACCTAACGACTACTCCCATTCGCGACACACTGTGTCGCGAATTAAGCTGGTCCCATTACCGAAGACCAGTGAGAGCTCCTGCCCAGAATCTCGATAGCTTAATAAAGCGCTCCCCTCCGGAAGTTCAATGAGCATCCAAATTCCAAGCTGAAAAGCAAAGGAGCATCGAAGCCGTCAATGCTCATTTCCTATCGAACACGCGGGTCAAAACAAGCTAATTAGCCTGATAAACTGTTTATATTTTTGTCTACAAAACTGTATACAAAAAGAGTATCCGTTGACCTGTGCTCGACATTATGCCGATCGATAGGAGGCGCTATGGACGCTAAGCAGCTCGAAAAGATGATGGGGTTTGCTCCCGGAGAGTTGGAGAAAGCCGCGGAGGCATACGAAAAAGATGAGTGGCCGAAGGGTCGCACCATCAAGCTGGGAAGGCCGTCGATCTCCGATGAACCAAGCGTTGTTTTATCGGCACGTGTGGGTGAGTCTGTTCTTGATGCGTTTGACGCAAAAGCAAAGCGCCATGGGCAAACACGCACGGAGCGACTCAGGGAGCTCATCACGCTCGATGCAATGATTGCCTAGACTCAACTCCCCCGCCGACCCAAACATATACATCAGCATCCAAAGTCGACATTTTTCGACATCTTTGGATGCTGGTGTACAGTTTTTGCGGGTGTCATCGGGGACGTTCTTAAATGACTAGTCGCTAAAGAACGTCCCCGATGTCTAACTAGCCGCGGAAGCGAGCTATGGGTGCGAGTGGCTGCTCGCGAAAGACCCGCTCGACGGCGGCGCGGTATTCGTCGACCTTTTTGGTCTTACGCACGAGCTTGTGAACGGTAGCGGGGTCAGCGAAGGCGCACTTGGCGTAGAACCACCACTCCTTCATGCGAAAGACCGCGTTGCCGCCAATCTCTTCTGCATAGGCCGCGAACAACGTGTCGTGGAAGCGCTGCAGCTCGGCTGCCGTGGCAGCAGGGCCGCCGTTGACCATACGGGCCAGAGCGGGATTCGCGAGCAGGCCGCGCCCCAGCATCACATGGCGTGTACCGGGATAGGCCTCCACCAGCGCATCCATGTCCTCAAGATCAAAAATGTCGCCGTTGTATGCCACGGGAAACGGTGCCCGCTCCAACGTCTCGCCATAAAACTCTTTGCGCGGCGAGCCCGTATAGCGGTCCTTTTGCACGCGCGGGTGCACAATCAGCTCCGACAGCGGCATGCGGCAATACAGATCGAGCACGCGCTCGTATTCGTCGTCATTCTCCAGCCCCAGCCTGGTCTTTACCGACACCGGCAACGGCGACCGCTCGCACACATCGCTTAAGAACGCCTCGAGCTCGTCGAGATTGCGCAAGAAACCCGAGCCCTTGCCCTTGGCAACAACTGTACCCGAGGGGCAGCCAAGGTTGAGATTGACCTCGCGGTAGCCCATGTCAGCAAGCACCTGTGCCGCCCACACAAACTCGTCCGCGTTCTTAGACATCAGCTGAGGCACTACGTTGAGCCCCTGGTTATTGGCAGGATCGATCTCCTTAAACGCTTTGCCGCCAAAGCGGTTTCCCACCCGCGGCGGCGGCAAAAACGGCGTGTAGTAGCAGTCGAGCGCACCAAAGCACTCCGCATGCACGCGACGGAACACATGCCCGGTAATCCCCTCCATAGGGGCCAGCGATAGAATCATCTACTCTTCTCTCATATCAACGAACGTGACAAAGGGACTGTCCCTTTGTCGCATTATTCGGAGCGCAGGGCTTCGACGGGGTCCTTCTTGGATGCGCTGCGGGCAGGCAGCAGGCCGGCAACGACCGTCAACAGCACCGAAATTGCAATGAGCACCAGCGCATCCTGCACGGGCAGGCTCATCAGATTGGGTACCTGTTTGGCAGTAAGCGCCCAAGCATTGACCGGGAAGCTCACGGCCACCACGACGACAACAGCAAAGACGCCGGCAATGAGGCCCTCGATAAAGGTCTCGGCGTTGAACACGTTTGCCACGTTACGCTTCGACGCGCCAATCGCACGCAGAATGCCAATCTCCTTTTTGCGCTCCAGCACGCTGATGTACGTGATGATGCCGATCATGATGGAGCTCACCACCAGGCTGATACTCACGAATGCGATGAGCACCAAGCTGATGGTGTTCACGATGTCGGTCACCGAGCCCATGATGATGCCCATGTAGTCGGTGTACGAAATTGCCCGATCATCGTGGCCAGCGGCTTTGACCTGCTTGTTGTACGCATCGATGTGATCGAGTACGCGCTCCTTGGCCTCAAAGTCGCGCGGGAAAATCTTAACCGAGATGGGGTCTGCCTCATCCGCATAGCCCAACGTGGTCAGATTGTTGTCGTAGGTGAGCTTCGAAGCCTTGGCATAGCTCATCATGAGCGAACTCAGGTCCTCGGCGTCCATGTTGAAATGGATGGCACGAGCAAAGGCGCTCGCATCCACGTGCATGGCGCTCGTCAGGTTGGCAAAACTCGAAGACATCTGCGTCGCCATCTGGTCCATAAGCCCCGCTGCGCCCGCCTTGAGCTGGGACGATACCGTCGACGCTATCTGCTCGCTGATTGCCTTCATCACCTGATCCATAGCCTGCTGCAGATACGGAGCCAGCTGCTTTTGCACATAGTCGGTCATCGCCTGTTGCAGGCGCTCGGCCAGGGCATCGCCGCCGAGCGCCTTCAATTGAGCCAGGCATTGCTGGGCTGCGGCATCATGCTCAAGATACGTCGAGAATGCGGCAGCGAGCTTTGACGCGTCTTTAAGATCTTCGGGCGACAGCGCCTTAAACTGATCAGACTGCAAAAAGCCCTCAAACAGCTGGTTGGCTAGTGCTCCCACCTGCTGCATTTGCTCGGGCGTGAGTTCCAGACCGTCAAAGATACCCGAGAAATCTGGGGTTGGCGCTTTGGCCATGATGTCACCAAAGTCGATGTCCTTGCCAACGCCCGAAAGGTCAATGTCCAGCCCCGACAGATCGATGCCAGAAAGGTCCATACCGCCGACAACACCCGAGAGCGCGGAGGTATCGAACGAGAACGCGCTCTTGAGCGCCGCCTCGTCCACACTGAACATGCTGCCCAGATCCACGCCTTGCTTGGCCTCGCCTTGCAGTTCGTCGAAGGTTTTGCCCGTAAAGACATCCGTCTCGGGGTGGTCGAGTTGCTCCTGCACAATCTGCGAATTTGCGGCGCGTTCCATAAGCTGGCGAGTCAGCGCATGCGTGTAGGCAATGCCCGGGGACAACGCGCTCGCGTTGGCGGTCTCGTTGGGTCGCACCACGCCCACAATGTGCACGTCGATACCGTCGGCAACCTTGGCGGCCATAAAGTCGGTGTCGCCAGACATGTCAGTCCACATGCCGGTCTCTTCGTTTTTGCGATACGCATCAGCCGGCGACAGCACCTTAAACGTGGTAGACAGCGCATCGTCGTAGGTAAAGTCGGTGCCGGTCTCGGGCGTTTCGACCCCACCGTCAGCCGTCATAGCGCTGTTTACCAGATCGTTGAGCTCATCGATATCCAGCGCGCCGATGCTGTAGAGCGTGTAGTCACCCACCGTACCGCGGCTCGAAAGCACCATCACGGCTTCGTTGGCAGACGTGGGCCAATGACCGGCGACGACATCGTACTGGCTGTCGAGCAGGCTCTGGTCGTCAATCATCTCGTTAAAGACCGAGGTTCCCATGGATTCCATACTCACCGTTGCCGCCGAGCTCGCGCCTCCGCTCATGGCCTCGGTCATGGCGTTGGGCACCAGCCGGACAGGCTTCTCATCGCCCTTGCCGGCACGATAGACAACCGGCGATACACCGTAGCCGTACTGAATGGCGTTGACCTCTTTATCGATGCCGTCGCCACCGGCATCGAGCCATGTCTTAAAGCTCGTCATGTCGTTGGACTTAACGCTTGCAAACATATCCTTTACGGCCGTGACCACAGGAATCTTATCGGTTCCCTTAGCCTTGCCGCCGGCACTGTCGTCGGACGAATCCACGTTTTCAGGCGAGTCATCATCCGCAGTTCCCTGTCCGCCCATCATGGACGACAGGTCGTAATCCTGCTTGGAAATGGTGAGCGGGTAGCTCGAGAGCGTATCCTCCTCGACCTTTTTGATGTAGCTGTTTACGCCATTGGACAGCGCCAGAATCGCTGCGATACCGATAATGCCAATCGAGCCCGCAAAGGCAGTCATGGTCGTACGGCCCTTCTTGGTCATGAGGTTTCGGGCAGAAAGCCCCAGCGCCGTCACAAAGCTCATCGAGGTTTTGCGCGTAGGCTTGGCTTGGCGGCGCGTGGCGTCAGCGACATCGAAAGGATCGGAATCGTCGGTGATCTTGCCGTCCGCCAGGTTGACGATGCGCGTGGCGTACTGGTACGCCAGCTCGGGATTGTGCGTGACCATGATGACCAGACGGTCGCGTGCAACATCCTTGAGCAAGTCCATGACCTGCACGGACGTTATGGAATCCAAAGCGCCGGTCGGCTCGTCGGCCAGCACAATCTCGGGATCATTGATCAGGGCGCGGGCGATGGCCACGCGCTGCATCTGTCCACCCGAAAGCTGGCTCGGGCGCTTGTTAACATGCTCGCCCAGGCCGACTTTCTCCAACGCCTCGCGCGCACGCTGGCGGCGTTCGGCATGTCCCACGCCCGTGAGCGTGAGCGCCAGCTCCACGTTTTCCAAAATGGTCTGATGCGGAATGAGGTTATAGCTCTGGAACACAAAGCCGATGCGGTTGTTGCGATAGGCATCCCAATCGCGATTGTGAAAGTCCTTGGTCGAGATGCCGTCGATCAGCAGGTCGCCGGAATCGAAATGATCGAGCCCACCGATAACGTTGAGCATCGTGGTTTTACCCGAGCCCGAGGGACCCAGAATGGCCACGAACTCGTTATCGCGAAAAGACAGGCTTACGCTGTCGAGCGCCACCTGCGTAAACGACTGCGTAGCGTACCTTTTGCAAATACCTTTGAGCTCCAGCATGGACGGCAACCTCTCCTGCGCAGGCACCCTGCCCGCTCTCCTCCGCCGTTCGTATTCGACGCGTTTGTCCTACTCTATCCCCATTTTTTGCCGGCGCCAGTGAGGAATGTAACGAACCGCGCCAAAAAACGAACGGGGCAGTGCCCAAAAAAAGAGGTCCCGAGCGGGACCTCTATATGGTGGAGCTTATCTTGAAAGGTAGCGGACTACTTTGCACAGCGACACACGATCCACGCTATGCTTTACGCGTTTTTTTACTGCTCGCTATTCGCAATCGCCTGGTCGATAAGCTTGTCAAGTGCTGCGCGCTGCTCGGCGGAGCTGATGGCTCCCACGATTGGATCCCCTACGATGTTGCCATTCTGATCGATGACATACGTTGTCGGGAACGAGAACAAATTTGACGTAAACTTACCGGCCTCGCTATCCGACTTGAACCAGATGTTCTTATATGTCACGCCCTTCTTGCTCAGCACGTCCTTGGCATCTGCAATCTCGCCCTTGTTGCCATCGAGCGTAAAGGAATTGACGCCCACGACCTGGCCGCCCTTCTCGGCAAGCTCCTGATTCAGTTTCTCAAGATCGCCCAGCTCGCCCACGCACGGCTTGCAAGTAGTGAACCAGAAGTTCATGACGGTGACCTTGTTCTTAGAGAACAGCTCGTCGCTGTTCACGTCGTTGCCATCCAGGTCCTTGCCCGTAAAGCTGGGGAACTTCGTCGCCTCGCTCGAAGCATTGGCACCAGCCGTCATGCCAGCGGCCGAAGCGTCGACGCTCTCGCCTGCGCTCGGCGTGCTTCCACAGCCGGGGAACTCCTTCTCCAAGCTCTCGAGCTTGTCCTCGATCTCCTTGATCTGCTGTGCACCGGTCTTGAGCGTCTTAAGCTCATCCGCCGTGAACTCATCCTTGGCACCGTCGATGGTCTTGAGCAGAAAATCGCCGTAATTGCTGCCGTCCTCAATCATTGCCGAGTCTTTATTTGCCGCATTGAATACCTTTTCCCACAGCGCGTTATCACTCGAAAAGATATCGTTCTCCTTCTGCATGAGTTTTGCATACAGCTCGGCGGCCTCGTCGGCATTGGCCGGCTTCTGCGCAGTGAGTTCTGCGATCTTAGGATCGGAGCTCGCAGATTCGCTCACATTGCCACCGGGCGCCGAACATGCCACAAGGCACAAGGCCAATACCGGCACCATAAACAGGGCCGCAATCTTAGAAAGCTTCATAGTCATTCCTCCGTTTTGTCGAAGCTTGTTTACTTTTTATCGGCGATCAAGGGAAGCTTTTCCGCCGACACATCCAGGCCATAGCGATAGCTGATGGCATCGACAGGACAGGCCCCGATGCACTTTCCGCACCGGATACATTCGGCATGATTGGGCGCGCGGACCACATCAACGTCCATCTGACAAACCTTTGAGCACTTGCCGCACGAGACACATTTGCATGCGTCAACCCGAATCCCCAGTAGGGACACCCTATTCATGAGCGCATAGAATGCGCCGAGTGGACAAATCCATTTGCAAAAGGGGCGGTAGAACAAAACGCTCAGCACTACCACGGCAATGAGAACGGCAAGTTTCCAGGTAAAGAGCTGCCCCAGCGCAGATCGAATGCCGGCGTTGGCAATGGCCAGCGGAATGGCGCCCTCGAGCACACCCTGTGGACAGATGTACTTACAAAAGAACGGGTCGCCCATGCCCACGTCGTTAACCACCAAGACGGGCAGCAGCACCACGGCAAACAGCAGCACAACGTACTTGATGTACGTGAGCGGCTTGAGCTTTTTCGTGGAGAACTTTTTGCCGGGAATCTTATGAAGCAGCTCCTGCAGCCAGCCAAACGGGCACAGAAAGCCGCATACAAAGCGCCCCAGCAGCACGCCGAGCAAAATGAGCGTACCGGTAACATAGTAAGAAAAGTTGAACTTGGATGAACCTACCACCGACTGGAACGACCCGATGGGGCACGCACCCGATGCCGCGGGGCACGAATAGCAATTAAGTCCAGGTACGCAGACTGTTTTTCCCGCGCCCTGATAGATGCTTCCTTTGGCAAAGTTTGGCAGGTGAATATTGGTGACCAGCGTCGCCGCCGCCTGAATGAATCCGCGAAATCGGGCCAAAACATGCGACGCAGTGTTTTCTCTTTTATCCAATTCCGATACACTCCAAGCACAGCCTAATCGCTTTGGCCAGCACGGCATCCGCCTCGCCACGCATAACACCAAAGCACACCATGGCAATTCCGACGATCAACAAAGCGACCTGTACCACGGGTTTTACCGCTTTGAACAACCCAACCACTCCTTTCGTTACGCGACCATTGGACCATATCGACTATAAAATCCGTGTTAAGCGCGATTTGGAATGTGCAAGGAGACTGTTATGCGTATTTTGATCGTCGAAGACGAGCGAGCACTGTGCGATGCAATCGCGCGCAGCTTGCGAAACTTGGCGTACAGCGTCGACTGCTGCCACGACGGACAGGAGGCGCTCGACCTGCTGAGCGTCGAAGTCTTTGACCTCGTGGTACTCGACCTCAACCTTCCCCGTATCGATGGCATGACCGTGCTCAGGGAACTTAGGAAAACCGATTGCGAGACTAAGGTACTGATTCTGTCCGCGCGTGGCGAAGTATCCGATAAAGTCGCCGGACTCGATGCCGGCGCCAACGATTACCTTACCAAGCCGTTTCATCTGGACGAACTTGCGGCAAGGATCCGCAGCCTTACCCTCAGGCGCTTCGCACAAAGCGACATAGTATTAGCCTGCGGAAAGCTCAGCTTTGACACCAAGGCGCGCATCGCTTCCGTGGACAGTGAGGCTCTATCTCTTACACGCAAGGAAACGGGAATCTTGGAATACCTGATGCTTAATCAGGGGCGACCGGTAAGCCAAGAGGAGCTTATCGAGCACGTTTGGGATAGCAGCGTGAACAGCTTTAGCAACGCAACCCGCGTTCACATCTCGTCACTCCGCAAAAAGCTACGCAGCGCTTTGGGATACGACCCGATTCGCAATCGGATTGGAGAGGGCTACGTTATGGAGGATAGCGAATGAAAAGGCTTTCGCTGCAATGGCGCATAACGATTATGACGGCACTGCTGACGTGTGCGGCATGCGTGCTGACGAACTGTCTGGTCGGCTATACGGGCATGCGCTACATGGATGCTATCGGCAGCGACATCTCGGCCCTTAGCGCAGCCGGCGTAGATGCACCTCAGGCGTTTGACCCAACGAAGGAGAGCCTCGATGACGAGGTCACGATCGTCGTAAACGACGCACAGGAGTCTTTTGGCACGACAGCCTGGTACATCACGGCTGGAGTCACACTCCTTGGCGGCGCGCTGGCATACTTTGTGAGCGGCCGTGCACTCAAACCGCTACGGGCTTTTGCGGCCCAGGTCGAGCGTGTGCAGCCTGACAACCTAAGCGAAATCAGGCTCAGTGAAGATGTGCCCATCGAGCTACAACGATGCAGCGCCTCTTTCAACGACATGATCGCCCGTCTTGGCGAAGGGTTCTCTGCACAGCGTCAGTTTACCGGCAACGCCGCACACGAGCTGCGCACCCCGCTCGCCCTTATGCAAGCACAGATTGAACTATTCATCTCCGAGCACTCCGGTTTGCAACCCGAAACTGCCGAGCTACTCGGCCTGCTACAAGAACAAACCGAGCGCATGTCTCGAATGGCCAAGGTATTGCTCGAGATGAGTGAGCTCCGCAGCGTTCCTTGCGAGGACGATGTGGAGCTTGGCCCCTTGTCCGAAGAGGTCCTCACCGACCTTGCGCCACTTGCCGAAAAAAGGGGCATAGCCCTCAATTGTGCTGGAGACGCTCTAGTAATCGGGAGCGACACGCTCCTCTATCGGCTGGTGTTTAACCTGGCCGAAAACGCTATCCGCTATAGCCGCACCGACTCGAGCGTTACCGTCTCCATCTGCGACAACGACAGCCACGTGTTCCTGCGAGTCGAGGACCAGGGCCCGGGAATACCCAAGCAGTACCGTGAGAGCATCTTCCAACCGTTCTTTCGTCTAGACAAATCCCGCAGCAGGGCATACGGCGGCGCAGGACTCGGACTAGCGCTCGTTTGGGAGATTGCAGCTCTTCACGGTGGCACAGTAGAGGTCGAAACAAGTTCCGAGAACGGGACCACCATGCTCGTAAGCCTTCCAAAACGATCCGCAGCGTCAACCGAGCAGTAAAACGAAAGGGGTCCCGAGCAACAGGAGTACAATTGCTGCATTGTTGCCACCTGATGGGAGATGGAAGATGGACTGCGATGGCTACCCGCGCATTCCCATGCCGTTGATGTGCACTGCCTTTGTGCCGGGGCAGATTGACGCTGCGGTTGCAGGCATTTCCGACCCCGATTCACGCACCATCGCCACGGCAGAAGCGCTGTACTTTCGCGGACAGGCCGCCCTCGCTGCCAAGACGGCGCGCCCCTATCTTGACGCCACCGATTCCGCACTGCGCTATTCCGCATGCTTTATCTGCGGATACGCCAGCCTGTCGCTCAACCGTATCGCCGACGCCCGCCGTTGTCTTGCGGGCATCCTCGATACGCCAACTGACGAGGAATCACCCGCCGTCCACGCCACGCATATCCTGTTCGCCTCGGCCGCAAGCGTCCTGCTGCACTTGTCTTCCCCGTATTCTGCCGAAGAGTTTTATCCGCTTGCGGCGCATCTGCCCGAAGGCCTGCGCCTGTTCGCCAGCTACGTGATGGCGCATGCCCTGTACCTGCGCGGCGAATATGGCCGCAGTCTGGGCATGGCGGAAAACGCCCTGATCATGAAACAGGGGAGCTATCCGATCTCGGAACTGTTCCTGCACCTGGCAGCTTCCATGGCATGCATGAGTCTCAAAGACGTCGACGCCGCAAAAACGCACTTCGGAGCCGCTTGGAACATTGCGCGCCCCGACGGCCTTATCGAGCTCATTGGCGAGCACCACGGCCTTTTGCAGGGGCTCATCGAGGCATGCCTAAAATCGCAATACCCTGACGATTTCGCACGTATCATCGAGATTACGTATCGATTCAGCTACGGCTGGCGGCGCATCCACAACCCCGATTCGGGCGAGGACGTTGCCGACGATTTAACGACCACGGAGTTCACCATGGCCATGCTCGCCTGCCGCGGATGGACCAACGCCGAAATCGCACGCCACATGGGCGTGTCGCCAGGTACCGTTAAAAATCGACTGTCCAACGTGTATGCAAAGCTTGGCATCGGCACGCGCACCGAACTGGTCGCGCATATGCTGCGTTAGCGGCCAGACTGCCTAGCGCGGCACGTGCGCCCCGGAGCCCCGGCGCTTCGCTCGCTCAAATTGGACATTTTGGCCCTCGGACGGCACTACCGTGACAGGATGCCTTCTCGCAAAATTGGATTATTTCCACCGATACCTGCGGGATGGGAGCCAAAGATGCTTGATCGCCGTTCGTTACTTGTTGCCGGAGCGTCCTCGCTGGCGAGCATTATGTTGCCGCGCGTGCCGGGAAGCGCAAACGCCTTCATATTGCCGTTCGCCCCCGCCGAGGCATACGCCGACGAAGATGATCCCTTCAAGGTCTTGGTGCTCTCGCGCACCATGTTTGGTGTGGTCGTGGTCGACGTCGCCAACAAGAATACGCCCATCACGGGTGCCCAGGTCACGCTCATATCGCGCTATGCCGCAGGCAAGCAGCTCACCGCCACGACCGATGACGAAGGCACGGCCATCTTTGAGGTCGCCCCTCTTTCAGAAGGCTACGTGGACGAGGCAACGCTTCTCGACGCGTACGACTTTAACGGCGGCATCTCCATTAGCATGGCAGGCTACCGCGATGTCGAGATTCCCCTTGCGCGTATCCAGGGCGGCACCGCTATTACCGCACCCACACGTCCGCTCTCCGATGGCGAGCCGTACTTTCGACAGCTCACGTTCGACGAATGGGACATCCAGTACGCCGACGCCACGTTTATGGCAATGCCAGCGGACGAAGCAGCAAACGACCAGCCCGACACGCACGCTTTTACCGTGCAGGCTCATCTGCCGCAGGGCGGGCAGGCAACGTTGCATATCAATAAAGTGATGCCCGCTGCGGGCAGCTCAACCGAAACCGTCACGCAGATCGGCCAGATCAAGGCCAGCGCATCGGGCGCGGATAATCTGGCGACGTTCACGCTTGAAGACACGTTCCTCGATGCAGCTTCGGGCCTTCTGGAGGAAGGGTGCAAGCTGCGCTTTATGCTCGACTACCAGGGCAAAACCTACACGCTCTCATCCCCTATGGCCGTTGTCACCGCGCCGGCCGCAAAGGCGGAATCGGGCTCGACCACCATCATTCCCACCACCATGGACCAAGAGATCACTCCGTTTGATTTCCCCGCGGCGTTTCCCGGTATCGGCGGCAATAAGTTCACGTGCTGGATGCCCACATTTCCCATTCTGTTCGATTTCTCGTTTGCTGGATACGTGCTGTTTGGCGGAGGGTACAAACCAGCTAGCTATATGAACGATTCGGGCAACCCTGATCCGGAATACTGGAAGAAATCGCCGCGCGAGTCGGGCGCCAAGCAGGCAAACCGCTACCTCGACGAGATGGAGGGGAAGTGGAATCAGTACAAGAGGATGAGTGCCGGTTCGGGCACCGATCAAAGAAACACCAAGCTCCTTCGCCACCATTGCACGCCGCTGTTCACGATGGATATCGCCACACAGCTGTACGGCTCGCTCGCCTACGATTGGGTGGGCAAAACCTGGGGTAACAACAACGACCCCGCATACGGCAATATTAAGGCCCTCTTCCAGGTAAGAACCGACCTCAACTGGACCGAACAGTTCACCTTGGGACCGGTGCCGTTTTTCCTAAACGTCAACCCCTGGGTGCTGGCAAAACTGGCGCTCGCCGTGGGCGCCCACACGCACGGCAGCGGCGCGGCGTTTTTTAAAAACGTTTCGCTCGACTATTCAAACACCTCGGGCTCGTTCACCATCCAGATCGGGCTTGCTGTCACCTTTGGAGCCGGCGTTGCAGGCGTCGCTTCGTCTGCCGTGCGCGGCGCTGCATCCCTCACGCTGTTCATTGGGTACGAGAAGGCAGATGGACACCAGCTTCCGCGACTGCGCGTGGGTGCAGACGTCGATGTCGATGTGATACTCCAGTTTGTGATGTTCAAGTGGACCACCAAGGCTTGGTCGGGGTCGTGGCCCACACTCCTCGATTCGTGGAATATGTCGGTGAACAATGGCAACCAGTATGTGCTCCAACGCTCTGAGCTCGCATTGGGTGGGGATACGCCTTACACGCTGGATGCCTGCTTCGGCACGCCCGGCAACATCGAGGCGGGCGGCGTGCCGCAATTTATCGCATCGGCCACCATCGTCACCAACGCCGAGCTACTCGCACGCGCCGAGGTTGCAGCCACCGCGATAAACGTCGCGCCTGTCGTGCGCGATTGGGATCAAGCGGTCACGCGCATTGAGCTCGAGGCAGATGCAGAAAGCGACGACACGGGACAAATCGAGCATTTTGTCCATGCACTGATAGAGGACGACGAAAACGCCGCGCCGATGTATGCGTACACCCATATCTGGCAGGCGACGAACGCTGTTGCGGACCCCAACGCCAATTCTGCTGGTGTATCGGAGGACGAGCGTGGCGGCATCAAGCCCTCGAGCGACAACGTGCTGTTTGCTGGCGTGCTCAGCGAAGCCCACATGAAGCTGGCAATGATTGCCGGCGTAGAATGCCTGTTCCGTATCGCCTCGGTGCGCTACGGCGACAATGGTCGCTCGCGCCTGGTGGTACACACAAAGGCAAACGGAACGTGGTCCGCTCCCACGCCTGTGGACTTTCCCCTTGGGTTTGGCGAGGAAGACGTGGAGCGCGACGGCATATACGATTACGACTTCGACGTAGTGGAATATACGGACGGAAGAGGAAACCAGGACGCCTACGTGCTGTTGGTCTCGGGCGAGCGCCCCGACGGCGACAGCACCCTTTTCGATACGGCAAGCACAGCCGGCATACTGTCCGTTGTGCGCCTGCGCATAAGCAATAGCGAAGTTCGCGTGGTATCGCACACGTCGTGGCGCAGCATCTCGCGCGGCCGCCTGCAGGAGGACGGTTACCATTGTCTGCAGTGTCCACGCATCACGGTGGGCAAGACGCTTGTCGACGGGCGTCTGTCGGGCGCCTATCTCCACCGCCGCGGAACCACGGCAGAAAAGGCGTTGGGCGCCGAGGCAGAGGTCGCGCTCGAGTGCTTTACCCTGTGGTCGGACGTTTCGGGCGACAGCCTCACGTTCCGTCAGGTCCTCCGCTTTCCGCAGGCACCGTCGAGCATCGAGCTGGGCGAGCCCGAGAATATCAACGGCAAAATGGTGGTGCCCGTTGCGTACGAGACCGCAGACGGTTGCGGCTGCGCATCGTACGCCGTGATCGGCCAGTCCATTGCGGGCTGGGGCGTTATGCCACCAGACGCCACGGTACCCCGTGCGGTACCGTGGCCACAACATTCGGGCTTTTTGGCAACCGTCAACGAGCAACTGCAGCATATTACTTGGACGCGAGGCGCATCGGCGTTTGCAACGCAGCCCGTGGGTGCCGCAGGCTGTGGCCCGGCATCGTTTAGCGTAAGCAACAACGGCAGGTGCGCGCTCTATGTAGAGAACACCGATGGCAAGGTGGGACAGACCTACGACGAAGAAGGCAACCCAGTTGCAGTGATGGGCAAGCACTTCCGCATCTTCGCCAGCACCTTGTCAGGCGATCTGTTTACGGAGCCGTTCGTGATGTGCGAGCTGGACCATCCCGTCGATCAGATAACGACATTCTTGACGTCGGGGAGCATGCTCTCCGCGCTCGCCACGCACATTGTGAGCGCGGAGAAGAGCGAGGCAGAACTACACGGCATCGAAGTGCCCTTGGTGGCGTGTGCCACTCCGACGGGCGCGGTCGCTACCTCGGGCGCGGTGGTGCCCGGAGCAGCAGGCGAATCCTTCATGGTCACGGTGCGAAACGACGGCAACACCTTGCTGACCGCCGGCACGATCGATCTGTACCGAGAGGGCTCCAGCCAGCCGTTCTCCAGCGCATCCATCGGGTTCGGAGCAAACGCACGCATGGCTTCGATCTACGATCCGGAGCTTGCCGAGGATGCTTCGGCCAACGACATGGCACACGTGAAGTACGCGCTCGAGACGCTGGGCGCACGTTTTGCAACGCACCCGCTGGTAGCCGACAGCGGCAACGCCGTGCTGGCACCGGGTTGCACGGCACAGTTCCGCATGAGCTTCGCCATCCCCGAGAGTTGGAGCGACGAGGTGGGCAAACGCGTAACGCTATATGCGAAGGCGCGTAATCTGGTGGCGCTCGATCCCGTAACGCTCGAGGAAATTCGACCGGGCGCAAACTCGGCGCTGGGTGCCGTACTGCACGAGCTTCATGTGCCCGACGCGGCATGCGAACGCTCAGAAGTTCAGGTCGGCGTATGCGACAACGCGGATACGACAGGACTTCACGACGCCCCGATGACGGTCGACGGCGATGGCGGCACGAGTGGAGGTGGCTCCGGCGGAAGCAGCTCCGGTAGCGGCAGTGGCTCTGGCAGCGGCAAGGATCACGGCAATAACAAGCGCCCCGGAAAAGCGGGCGCGCTTGCGGGCACGGGCGACAGCAACGTCCCCCTGACAGCAGCCGCAGCAGCACTCGCCGCAGCCGGCGCCGGCCTTGTCGCCTACAGCGCCCGCCGCACGGCGCTCGAAAACGACACCGCCGATGAGGTCAATTCTGATAAGCCTCACTAGCTCTCAGTTACCTTTGCGAGAGACGCCGACTCGGCTCATCGAACATCAAATGGGCTGGTTCTGGATACCCAGAGCCAGCCCATTACGCATTAGATATCGTCAGTGGAGTCGAGTTCTGCCTCGAGCTTGGCACGGCGTCTTTTCGCCGTGAAAAACGTTGCGCACAGGACAGCAAACGTGGGCGCGAAAATCGTCGCGCCGCAGAACACGCCCGTGGCCAGGTTCGCCAACCAAAAGACGCTTTCGAGCGGCACGATCTGCGCCTCAGCGATACAGCGCATTGCGGCAATAACAAGCGCGAACGCGGCGCCGCTAAGACCGCTGAGAAGCAGGAAATATCCAACAGGAAGATACTCGGTTTGCCCAAAACGATTGGTATCGACATAGCCCTTCCGCGTTTGCAGTCCTGCGCAAATCAACATCACGAGAACGAGCCACAAATACATGGCTGCCTCGAACGGCGTTGCAAAGCCATGCGGCATTTCACTGGCGTCGCTGTGAACCCACGCAACCTGTCGAGCTATAAACTGGTAGAAAAAGATCATCAACATGCCAAACGAAAGCAGCACGAAACCAATCTTGTAGATCTTCGCGCTCTCAGCCTCCAGGCGCTCATCCTTTGGGCCGGCATATTCACGCCACTTTTGCACGAGTTTTAAATCTTCAAATTTCATAGCGAACTCCTAAAGAGCGTCAGGGTCGACGTCGCTCTCGTCTTCCCAAAACAAGTCGTTCAACGTAAC
The DNA here is from genome assembly GCA_900552385.1 of uncultured Collinsella sp. Classification (GTDB taxonomy): domain Bacteria; phylum Actinomycetota; class Coriobacteriia; order Coriobacteriales; family Coriobacteriaceae; genus Collinsella. The sequence goes on from URZI01000005.1 coordinate 100,237, forward strand.
GCGTAGCGCTTTACAGATTGACACGCACAAATTGAGCGTGGGGTTGTAGCCGCCCGCCTCGATCAGGCCGATGGTCTGGCGCGTAACGCCCACGGCCTGGGCCAAGTCGGCTTGCGAAAGGCCAGCCGCCGCGCGCGCCGCCTTCATGCGGAGGTTCTTTTTGCCCGGCATTGAGCTCCTTTCGTAGTAATGGACAGATATCCGTTGCAACATGACGGGAATATATTGCATCTATCAGCCAATGTCAACTATATCTGCCATTACGGAAACCATATCCGCCATCGTTATGCGGACATAGCAATTTCGATTCGCTATTCAAACTTACTCGGACAGAGCCGACTCGGTTTTGTCCGAGTAAACGAATCTCCTTCGTACTCCGAACGATTGTTCGATGGATTTCGTGTTGGGTGGAATCGTCTGTGGGCTGGGCTATGCTACCTTGACTATCTATATAACTTAAACGCAGCAAAGGAGCACCGAGAGAGCGAGTATGGCAAAAAACACCGCAAACTATGGTAACGACAGTATCCGCCAGCTCAAGGACGAGGAGCGCGTACGCCTGCGCCCCGCCGTCATCTTTGGCTCGGACGGGCTCGACGGCTGCGCGCATGCCGCCTTCGAGATCTTGTCCAACGCCGTTGACGAGGCGCGCCAGGGCTACGGCAAGCTCATCACCCTTACCGCCTTTCGCGATGGCTCTATCCAGGTAGAGGACAATGGCCGTGGCTGCCCGCTCGACTGGAACCCTTCCGAGAAGCGCTTTAACTGGGAGCTCGTCTTCTGCGAGCTCTATGCCGGCGGCAAGTACAACAACAACCAGGGCGGCGACTACGACTTCTCGCTCGGCACCAACGGCCTGGGCTCGTGCGCGACTCAGTACGCTTCCGAATACATGGACGTCACGGTTTGGCGCGACGGCAACAAGTACTCCCTGCACTTTAAGAAGGGCAAGGTCGTCGGTGCCAAAAAGAAGGCACTCGAGATTGAGCCCAGCGACGAGAACCGCACCGGCACCACCATCAAGTGGCGCCCCGATCTTGAGGTCTTTACCTCGATCAGCATTCCCCACGACTGGTATCGCGAGACCATGCGCCGCCAGGCCGTGGTCAACGCCAACGTGACCTTCCGCCTGCGCATTGAGGGCGACGATGGCGAGTTTTCCGAAGAGGACTTTTGCTATCCCAAGGGCATCGAAGACTACGTACTCGAGAAGGTCGGTACCGACTACCTCACCGAGCCCTTCTTTATCGAGGCCGACCGTCGCGGTCGCGATCGCGAGGACCTGCCCGACTACAATGTAAAGATCACCGCGTGCATGTGCTTCTCGCGCACCTTCATGATGCAGGAGTACTACCACAACTCATCGTGGCTCGAGAATGGCGGCTCGCCCGAGAAGGCCGCCCGCAGCGCTCTGACCAGTGCCATCGATGCTTACATTAAGCAACAGGGCAAGTACAACAAAAACGAGAGCGGCATTAAGTGGCAGGACGTCCAGGACTGTCTGGTGCTGGTGACCAACTGCTTCTCCACCCAGACGTCCTATGAAAACCAGACTAAGAAGGCCATCAACAACCGCTTTATCCAGCAGGCTATGACGGCCTTCTTTAAGGAGCGGCTCTCGACCTACCTAATCGAGAACAAAGACGCTGCCAACAAGATCATGGAGCAGGTGCTCATCAACAAGCGTTCGCGCGAGAACGCCGAGAAGACGCGTCAGAGCATCAAGACCAACCTACAGCAGAAGACCGACATGGCCAACCGCGTGCAGAAGTTCATCGACTGCCGCTCCAAGGACAAGAGCCGCCGCGAGATCTACATCGTAGAGGGCGACTCGGCAGCAGGCGCCATTCGCACCTCGCGCGATGCCGAGTTCCAAGGCGTTATGCCCGTCCGCGGTAAGATCCTCAACTGCCTGAAGGAAGACTATCCGCGCATCTTTAAGTCCGACATCATCATGGACCTCATGCGCGTGTTGGGCTGCGGCGTGGAGATCAAGGACAAGCGCATCAAGAACCTCGGCGCCTTTGACCTGGACAACCTCAACTGGAACAAGGTCATCATCTGTACGGACGCCGACGTCGACGGTTATCACATCCGCACGCTCGTGCTCACCATGCTCTACCGCCTGGTGCCCACACTTATCGACGAGGGTTACGTGTATATCGCCGAGTCGCCGCTCTACGAGATCAACTGCAAAGAGAAGACCTACTTTGCCTACACCGAGCTCGAGAAGAACGGCATCCTCAAAGAGATCGGCGACCAAAAGTGCTCGATCAACCGCTCCAAGGGTCTTGGTGAGAACGATCCGGACATGATGTGGCTCACCACCATGAACCCCGAGACGCGCCGCCTGATCAAGGTGGAGCCCGAGGACGTCACCAAGATGGAAACCATGTTCAACCTTTTGCTTGGCAACGACGAGGCAGGCCGCAAGCGCCATATCTCCGAGCACGGCAAGGAATACCTGGACCAGCTGGACCTGCAGTAGCAGCAAATCGATAACGACGGCCCATAAGAAGTTCAAGAGGAAATCGTGGCAAAGAAGAAGACGAAGAACCAGCCAAAGAAAAAGCAGGTCAACGCCGAGAACGTCATCGGCCTGCACTCCGAGGTCACTGATCAGCCGATTACGCAGACGCTCGAAGTCAACTACATGCCCTACGCCATGAGCGTCAACGTCTCGCGTGCGTTCCCCGAGATCGACGGCTTTAAGCCCTCGCACCGCAAGCTGCTCTACACCATGTACAAGATGGGCCTGCTCAAGGGCGAGCGCCAGAAGAGCGCCAACATTGTGGGTCAGACCATGAAGCTCAACCCGCACGGCGATGCCGCGATCTACGAGACGATGGTGCGTCTGGCGACGGGCAACGAAGCTCTGCTTGCGCCCTTCGTGGAGTCGAAGGGCAACTTTGGCAAGTACTATTCGGGCGACCTGAGCTACGCCGCCTCGCGTTATACCGAGGCCAAGCTCTCCCCCATCAGCGCCGAGATCTTCAAGGACATCGACAAGGACCCGGTCGACTTCGTCGACAGCTACGACGGCGCCATGAAGGAACCGCGCCTGCTGCCCACCACGTTCCCCAATATTCTGGTTTCGGCCAACAAGGGCATCGGTGTCGCCATGGCGTCTGACATCTGTGGTTTCAACCTCAACGAGGTCTGCACCGCCACGATGCACTACCTGCAGGATCCTGACTGCGATCTGCTCGAGTACATGCCCATGCCCGACTTCTCGACCGGCGGCGAGATTATCTACCGCCGCGAGGAGATGGAGAAGATCATCGAGACCGGCCTTGGCAGCTTCCAGATTCGCTCCCGCTGGCGTTGGATTCCTGAAGAGCGCATCATCGAGGTCTACGAGATCCCCTACACCACCAAGACCGATGTCATCATCGAGCGCATCGTCAAGCTCTCCAAAGAGGGCAAGGTCAAGGAGATTGCCGACATCCGCGACGAGACCGACCTCTCGGGCCTGCGCATCGCCATCGACCTTAAGCGTGGCGTCGACCCCGACAAGCTCATGGCCAAGCTCTATCGCTCAACCACGCTGCAGGATTCATTCTCGTGCAACTTCAACGTGCTCGTCGACGGCTATCCCCGCGTTATGGGTGTGCGCCAGATCCTGCACGAGTGGGTCAAGTGGCGTATTGAGTCCACGCGTCGCCGCATTAACTTTGACCTGGGTAAAAAGTCCGAGCGCCTGCACCTGCTGCACGGCCTCGAGGCGATTTTGCTCGACATCGACAAGGCCATCGCCATCATCCGCGGCACCAAGCTCGAGGCCGAGGTCGTGCCCAACCTTATGAAGGGCTTCGACATCGACGAGACGCAGGCGGAATTTGTTGCCGAGCTCAAGCTCCGCAACATCAACGAGGAGTACATCCTCAACCGCACCAAGGACATTGCCAAGCTTGAGGGCGAGATTGCCGAGCTTGAGGAGATCCTCTCCAGCGAGGAGAACATCAAGAAGGTCATCAGCGACGAGCTGGCCGCAGTCAACAAGAAGTACGTGATGCCGCGTCGCACGGGCAGGATCGAGCCCCATGAGGTTATCGAGGTAAGCTTGGAGCCCGAGGTCGAGGAGTACCCAGTGACCATCATGCTCTCGCGCGATGGCTACCTTAAGAAGATGACGGACCGCGTGCTCAAGAAGGCGACCACGCTCAAGTACAAAGACGGCGACAAACCCTTTATCGAGTTCCCGTCCTCCAACACCCACGAGTTGCTGGTCTTTACCAACAAGAGCCAGGTGTACAAGTGCAAGGTTGCGGCGTTTGAGGATACCAAGTCGGCCCAGCTGGGCTCGTATCTGCCCACCGACCTCGAGATGGAGCCCGACGAGAGCGTCATCTGGGTCATCGACCCCGAGGACTATAAGGCCGACGTGCTGTTTGTCTTTGAGAACGGCCGCGTGGTGCGCGTCGCGCTTTCTGGATACGTCACCAAGACCAACCGCAAACGCCTCAAGAACGCCATCTACGGCGGCAGCAAGCTGCTGTATGCCCAGGTGCTCAAGGAAGACCGCGACATCGCATTGGTCTCGAGCGACTACCGCCTGATGAACTTCAACACGTCGCTGCTCAAGACCAAGACGACCACCAACACGCAGGGTGTCCAGGCCTTTACCGCCAAGAAGGGCCGCTCGGTCACCACCGTCGGCACGACCGAGGAGATCCTTGGCGCCGGCGTCTCGGCCGAGAAGTTCACCGCGCAGAGTCTGCCCTCCGCCGGTGCCCTCATGAAAGAAAACGACATGCCGAGTCTGTTTGACTAGGACGACGGCAACGAGATCGTTAGATACTTCGCAAAGCGACGAGGCCCGGAACGCAACGGCATTGCGCCCGGGACTCGTCGTTTTTCTTCTCAACTATTTTTTAACGCAGATAAATTGATTTCTGCTTATTTTTCTGCGTAAAAAATGTCAGCGCCGCTGCTTCGATGCCCTTTGGTCGGTCGTTAGCAAAACTTGCAAAAGTTAGCAAAACTTGCAAAAATTAGCAAAACTTGCAAAGGAGCTACCATGGAGTACAGCAAGAACCCCTTTACCCCGACGTTCGGAAGCGTCCCTCCCTTTCTAGCGGGTCGCGAGCATATCCTGCGTGACATCAACCGTGGCTTCATCAACGGCCCGGGAGATCCCAACCTGTCAACCATTTTTACTGGCGCAAGGGGAACGGGCAAGACGGCGCTTCTCTCGCTCCTTTCAGAAACGGCGCTTGAACACGGCTGGATCGCAGCAAATGTCTCCGCCATGCCAGGCATGCTCGAAGATATTATCGAGCGAACCAAAGAAGCCGCAGATAGCTACCTCTCACAGCCTCACGCGCGCATAAACGGTGTTCAAATTGGCCCAGTGGGCATCGATTGGACATATGCTCAAGAGGCTCAGGGCAACTGGCGCACGCGCATGAATGGCATCTTTAAGCAACTCGAAAAACATGACATCGGACTTCTCATCACCATCGATGAAGTCACCGTCGATCTCGAAGAAATGCTTCAATTTGCCTCTGTTTACCAGCACTTTGTACGCGAAGGTAAAAAAGTTGCCCTACTCATGGCAGGACTGCCCTACAAAGTATCGGCGTTGTTGCGTAACGATTCCGTCTCGTTCCTCAGGCGTTCCCAATATCATCAGTTGGGACGAATCACTGACGTTGAAATTGCAAACGCATTCCGCAAAACCGTTGAGGCCGGAGGCCGCTCAATCACGCCAGAAGCGCTCGAGGATGCCGTGAAGGCCGTCGACGGATTTCCCTATATGATGCAGCTCGTCGGATATCGCACATGGGATGTTTCGGAGAACTCGCCCAAAATCAGTGCATCTGATGTACAGCAGGGTTCTCTGCTTGCCCGCATGGAGCTGCGCGATCGAATTCTCGAAACGACCTATCGGGAGCTTTCCGATAAAGACATTGAGTTTTTGCTCGCGATGCTGCCCGATTCTGGCCCCAGCAGGGTCTCGGAGATAGCCAAACGCATGGGCGTCGCCAGCAACTACGCAAGCCAATACAAACGCCGCCTCCTGGAGGACGGCGTCATTGGAGAGCGCGGGCGTGGTCTCGTTGGCTTTGACATTCCCGCGTTCAGGGAATTCTTGAACGAGAAGGCGTTTTAGCACGCCGGAATTGTCCGCGGAAGCATCAACGCATGGCAATCAGCATTCCTCTTGATAAGGACAGCAAGCATTTCCACCAACACCGATTGCCTTGCGTTCTTCTTGTCCTTAGGCGAGCTTGCGAGCGAGCTCTCGCACCTCTTCCAACTTGGGCGAAGAGGCCATGCTGTCGCGCTCGGTCATACCGCTAATGGTGATAATGCCCTGGTCCTCCCACTTGCAGTACGCGCAGGTTGACTTGTACATAGCGATCGCCGCATCATAGACGCCCTCGCTATGGCTATCGAGCAAAAGGGCCGTCTTGGTGAACGGGAAGCCCGTAGCACCGAAGGCGTATAGGCGATCGATGGCGGCCTTCTCCTGCGCAGTGATATCAAACCAGTAGATAGGCGAAGCGAAGACAACCATGTCGGCGTCTTTCAGCGACTCGATCACGTTGGCCATGTCATCCTTCTGCACGCAAGTGCCCTCGTGGGCGAAGCAATACTGACACCCCAGACAACCAGCGATTTTCTTACTGGCAACGCGGATGACCTCGACCGTATGGCCACCCTCACGCGCGGTCTCGGCAAACGCCTCGACCATGGTGTCGGTATTGGCGCCCTTGCGCGGGCTACCGCTCAATACAACGATATTCATAAGAATCTCCCTTCTTCATGCCGCAGGCGCGCGGCATACATTTCGTTGTAACCAAAACGGATGGAGCTATTCAGTCGTCTGTAGATCGCATCTCTCGTTCGTGTTCTCTAGACACAATCTCATTGCCTGATAACTCCTCGGCCACCTTGATTCTCTCTCCGAGAATTGAACAGCAAATCGTTGCTCGCAAAGTATCGACTGTGAGAAAATTAGCTTGAGCTTTCTCCCTGCTCGCATAAGCGTTCGCGTGAAAGAGCCTAGCCGCATCGGCCAGGCGCAATATAGATCCGCGGAAACCGGCCTACGAACAAGGAGCGTCTTATGTATGGACAGCATGTTGCACCGCAGACCCATAACAAACGGACTGGCCTGTCTATCCGCGACGTCAAGCGTCATGCAGACGCCAGAATCGCCGCCTTCGGAGTAAGCATTCTTGTGGCAGGACTGCTTTTGCTACCCTGCGCAGCACTGGCGACAGAAATGCCCGAAACCGATGTCGCAGCACCCATTACCTGCGACGAAGCCAACGCAGAAGGCAGCCTCACAGCTACCACCGTTGTCGACCATAACTATGACCTGGAGCTCCCTCCTGCCTTCATGTTGGTCCAGAATGAGGCGTTTGTATACGATTTCCCCGACAAACCCGAGGACTTCATCTACGGGCTTAACGACACCGTCCATCTCTTCAAGATCGACACCGATACCGAAGGCCTTATAAAAACCGAGAACCCCAAAGAGGCCAGCGTCTCTATTGCCCTGACCATGATCGACAATCACGTTAGAGCAACCGCAGTCTTTACAGGCGGCTACGCTGACGACCAAATCCCTTACAGACTGAACCTTGTCAGCTCAACCCACCTTGGCACACACGTTGACCGTGACTTCGACAGCGGGCAGGGGATTATGCACGAGACGCGGCACGATTACTACATCCGCTACGTCTTCGACAGCGACGTGCACTTGATTGCAACCGATACGAGCGGTTCCAAACCCGATCCAAGTGTTAAGCCGATCCCAGAGGTCAAACCCGAACCGGAAACCAAGCCCGAGCCCACACCGCAGCCCAAGGCAGAAAAGCCCGCGGCAAATCCCGTTTCCGCTAAGGCAGTAGCGGCGGTTAAACCAGCCGGGACCACCCTACCCGCGACGGGCGACAACGGTGCGATGGCTGTCGCCCTGAGTGTTGCCGGTGGCGCAGTTGCAGCAGTTGGCATTTCCGCAACAAGGCGTCGCAACCACTAGCCAGCATTTCGTACCCCGCAGACAAAGCTCTATCCCCGCTCCGATGAGCTTTACTCACCGAGAAGTTTCTTCCCCACGGAAATGAGTTTCTTTCCAACGGCCGCCTTCACGCCATCAACGCCCCGCGAAACCGTCGAAACAGACTGTGCCGAACCGCCATCGAGCTCTACCCCATCGCAAACAGTGTCGACGGCGTCTTCTGGCAACATTTTTGGTCGCCATAGCTCCGATTCGGCAGGGCCCAGTCTCCGCTCGATCTCGAGCAAGACTTGTAAGGAGTCCACAGTCAAGATCAACTACGGGAATCGTGACGAGCCGATACCGCCCGCATGCCCCCTTCGGAATAGGCGCTGAGCAGCTCCTGGGCGTAGGCGAACTCGGGCCCTCGCCTCCAACCGAGCAGGCGGTTGACCGCGAGATTTCCCTGGACGTTGTGGACGAAGAGCAGAGAGGCGTCTGCCAGCCCCAGCTCCCGGGTCGCCCGGTGAAGGCGAGGAAAAAGGGCACGAAGGGAGCGAAGAGCGTTTCGTCGGAAAGTCGGAACGCTCTGTTTGCATTTTTGGGATCGTCCCAAATCCTTGCCAGCTCTGTGGCGGATGCCGAAAGCTGCAGATCGATTATCTGCGGATTGCATTAATCCATGCCTGAATATCTTTCTCAGAAGTACGGAGCATGGATTCATCGAACTGCACATCGAGGCCCGGCTTCACGATTGCGCCTTTGCAGGCCTCCTCAAAGTCCTTCAGCGCGTGTCCCAGCCAGCCGCCATTGGTGGCAAACGGATACACGATCTTCCCGGTCAGGTCAGCCCGCTCCAGGAAACTGCGCATGGCGGGCGCAAAGGTGTACCACCAGACAGGAGAACCCAGGATGATGGCGTCGTAATCTCTCCAGCCAATGTTCAGCGGCTTCAGTTCCGGGCAATAACCCTTGGCAATCTCACGCTGCCCCTGATTGACGACTTCATCATAATCGCCATCGTAGGGAACAACCGTATCCATACGAGCAATATCCCCGCCGATTTCCCTCTGGATCATCTCGGCGATGCGCTTCGTGTTGCCTCCATAGGAGTAGTACAGAATCAAGGTTTTCATTTCACGCTTTCTCCTCATGCAAGAGGCTTTCCGCTGAACACGGGAAATGCACTGAATTCACCATAGTTGGCGATGCGCTCCATGTTCTTGAGAGTTTCCATGTCTTCCTCGGAGATCGCGAAATCCACGTCCGCGTTGCTTTCCATGTGGGCGGGATCTGCCGTCTTGGGAAGCGCGACGGCTCCAAGCTGAAGGACATAGCGGATGCAGAGCTGGGCGACAGATACGCCGTACTTCTCTGCCATCTTAACGATCGCCGGATTCTTCAGCGCCTCGCCGTGGGCGATGGGAGAGTATGCCTCCACTTGAATGCCCTGCGCCTTGCAGAAGTCCACCAATGCCGAATCGGTGTTGGTGATGTGCAGGAGGATCTGATTGACCATGGGCATCACGCGGCAAGAGCTCAGGAGGTTCTCAAGGTCATCTTGCAGAAAGTTGGACACGCCGATTACCTTGACCTTGCCCGCCGCCCGCGCATCCTCCAACGCACGCCAGACCTCCTTGTTCTCCTCGAAATAGCGCTTCTCCACACGGAACTCGCTCCACGGCTGGGGAGAGTGGATGATCATCTGGTCGAGGTAGCCGAGCCCCATCCTCTCCAGCGTCTCATCGATGGACTTCGCCGCATCCTCGTAGGTCTTCAGCTCTGCCGCGATCTTGCTGGCGACGAAAAGCTCTTCCCGGCGAACGCCGCAGGTGCGCACGCCCTCGCCGACGCCGCGTTCGTTTCCGTAGGCCTGCGCGGTGTCGATCAGGCGATAGCCCCGCTTTACCGCCTCGCGAACGGCTTCCGCCGCCTCGGCATCGTCGATGAACCAGGTGCCCAGTCCCAGCTTGGGAACCTGGACTCCGTTTGCCAACGGGTAGGTTTCATTCAAGATCATCGTTCTACTCCTCGCCCCAGACATCCTTTGCCATGCGGAAAACCGCCCACGCCTTGGGCCAGCCGCAGTAGAAGGCTGCATGGGTCACGACCTCCGCGATTTCTTCTTTTGTAATACCGTTCTTCTTTGCCTCCGCCAGGTGATAGCGGAAGCTCTCATCGGTAAGTCCCTGAGCCATCAGCGCGACGACGGTCACGAGGGAGCGGTCGCGGAGGCTGAGCTGCCCCTCTCGGCTCCAGACCTCTCCGAAGAGCACGTCATCGTTCAGTTCCGCGAATTTCGGGGCGAATTCGCCCAGGGCATCTCTGCCTGCCGTCTGCTTGACTGCCATGTTTCGTTCCTCCCTACAGCCTTGCGTACTCTTCATGGGATACCGGCTCGCACCACTCGTTCTCGCAATTCTCGCCGGGAACCTCCACGGCGATATGGCTGAACCAGCTGTCCTTCTTCGCTCCGTGCCAGTGCTTGACGTTGGCGGGGATCATCACGACGGAGCCCTCGTGCAGGCTGACGGCGACCTTGCCTTCCTCCTGGTACCAGCCCTCGCCAGCCGTACAGAGTAGGAGCTGACCGCCTCCTTTGTCCGCGTGATGGATATGCCAGTTGTTGCGGCATCCCGGCTCGAAGGTCACGTTGGCGGCGAACAGGCCACCTTCCGGATCGGTCAGCGGATTCAGGAACGAATCGCCGGTGAAGTACTGGGCATAGGCGGTGTTCGCCGTTCCCGTGCCGAATGCGTTGACCTTCTCGAACTGCTCTTTTCGTTCATACCTCATAATTGAAACCTCCTGCTTAGGATTATCGATTCACGCCATAGCGCAGCCAGACCGCCCCGCCGTCCATGGCCTTCGCCTCTTTCAGCGTGAAGCCAAGGGCCTTGCTCTCCGAAATGCCTTCTGCGGCTCGGAAAACCGGCGGCGTATCCGGGCTCCCGTCTGCCGCCGCCGCCAACACGATGCTGATCTCATCGCACATCCCCGCTTGCAGGAACGACCAGTTCAGCACGCCGCCACCGCCCAGCATCAGGGTCTCGATGCTGAATTTTTCTTTCAGCTTGGAAAGGGCCAGACCGTGATCCAGCTCCGTTTCTCCCGCGATGATGTACGAGATTCCCAGCTTTCTCAAAAATGCCCTGTAGGCGTTGCCGACCTGTTCTGTCAGCGCCTCGACGACATGGGCGGTGGTGTCCACATAGCGCAGGGTGCTGCTTTCCCACCCCAGCTTGCCGTGGGGGTCCACGGAGACATAGAACATTCCGAAGTCTGGCTGCGCGATGAAATCACCTGCCGGAACGGCCGGCGCATCTTCGTCCAGGTCCGGCTTCCTGTAGAAGGTGAAGTTATCGTCCGTCGTCACCCTGCCGGACAGCCAGCCCTGGTGATGGTAAAAGGGCTCTTTCCCGAAGGCGATGTCGTAGAACGCATCGCCCGCCGCTCTGCCCTGCGGCGTTCCCATGTAACCGCCCATGATCTTTCCGTCCAAAGCGCACATCATGTGGCAGAAAACATACGGCCTGTTCACGTTCGATTCCCCTCCTTATGATTGACAAACATTCTGTTTGGAAGCATGCTTCCTTTGAACTTCATGTGCATCCTAGAACTTGAAGTTAACTTTAAGTCAAGGGGATTCTGGAATAATTCGGAGGGGTTTTCAGATGGTCTATACGGTGGGAGAGATGGCGAAGCTGCTGGGGGTTGCGGCGTCCACCTTGCGCTACTACGACAAGGAGGGGCTGCTGCCCTTCGTGGAGCGCTCCTCCGGTGGCATTCGCATGTTCCGAGAATCGGATATCGAATGGCTGCAGGTGATCGGCTGCATGAAGAAAGCCGGGATGTCCATCAAGGACATCCGGCAGTACATTGAGATGGCGCTGCAAGGAGACGACACCATCGATTTGCGCCTTGCCATGTTCCGGCGCCAACAAGAAGTTCTGAAACAGCAGATGGCGGAATTGCAGCACACCATGGAGATGGTGGATTATAAGTGCTGGTATTACGAAACGGCGAAGGAAGCGGGTACGGTCGATGCCCCGCAGAAGATGGAGCTTGCCGAAGTCCCGGAACGCTTTCGGAAGATTCGGCAGGAGCTGCGCACTGCGCCGGGGACTGCGGCAACGATATAACAAGACTGCTTAGGCAACGGCAGTCAACCGCTTGATAATCACGGTAACTTTACCGTTCAAAAAAGTACTACCAACAAACGACCACCCCGGCTATCCGCTGTTCGCGGAAGAGCAGGGGAGCTCTTGTCGCCGGGATGGAACCTTTTCAACTCGCAGAATAGCAGAATCGCCTCGCAAGCCAGAATCAGCACGGGACGGCAGCGGGCAGAACCGCCACCGCTAAATTACCCTCACGTTGTCACTGGCAGCCCTGATTAAATATGCTAGGTATCTCGGGATAATGCTATCGGTCGCATACGCGCAAGAGTGTCCGCTGATTGCAGCCGGTTGTTCCCCTTCCTACGCCAATGGTGTGCAGACATCTTCGATATTCTTGCTCGTTCTGGCGAAAATCGCGTCTCCAGGGTTTGCCTTTTTCGATTTAGCGGCACCTCCGTCCTTGTTATAGCGATAAACATACCATGAGTGGCGTACGGGTCGAGAAGGGCTGGCGCCAAAAGAGTCCAACGGCCGTTACGGCTTCGTTAGAAACGCGCCCCACCATGGATGGTGAACCCGAAAGGTAAGACGCGCGGGCACGGCGACTCGGCCCGCGCGCCCGGAAGAGAAAGGACGAACCCATGGGTTACATGCTCGAGACGCGCGGGCTCACCAAGCGCTTCGTCCGCGGCGACCAGGCGCAGGATGCCGTGGCCGACGTGAGCCTTCATATCCGCGAGGGCGAGGTGTACGGGCTGCTCGGCCCCAACGGCGCCGGCAAGTCGACAACGCTCAAGATGATCTGCGGGATGCTGCGGCCGACGGCCGGGGAGATCCTCTTTGCCGGGCACGCCTGGCGCCGCGAGGACCTCTACGCAATCGGCAGCCTCATCGAGGAGGCGCCGCTCTACCCCAACCTCACCGCGCGCGAGAACCTGCGCGTGCGCACCACGCTGCTGGGCCTTCCCGAGAGCCGCGTAGATGAGGTGCTCGCCGCCGTGGACCTCGCCGACACCGGGAAGAAGCGCGCCGGGCGCTTCTCGATGGGCATGCGGCAGCGCCTGGGGCTCGCGCTGGCGCTGATCGCCCGGCCACGCCTGCTCGTGCTCGACGAGCCCACCAACGGCCTCGACCCCATCGGCATCGAGGAGCTGCGCGACCAGATCCGCGGCTTCGCGGCGGCGGGCACGACGGTGATCGTCTCGAGCCACATCCTCTCCGAGGTGCAGCAGATGGCGGACACCATCGGCATCATCTACGGGGGGCGCCTCGCCTACGAGGATGCGCTTCGACCCGGGCAGGACCTCGAGGAACTCTTCATGAGCGTCTGCCGGGAGGGGCGACGAGCGCGCGGGGAGGTGGCGGCATGACGGGCGAGAAAGGCGGCCTGCTCGCGGGCCTGCGCGCCGAGGCCCTGAAGTCGCGCCACGCGGCACCGGTTCGCTTGGCCGTGCTCATGGCGCTGCCGATGCCGCTGCTCGGCGCGATGCCCTACCGGGGCGTGCAGATCTTCAGCGCGTGGAACTACTGGTACGCGCTCTTTCTGCCCGTGTCTCTCTCGCTCGTGGTGGCGTGCGTCGCGCGGGCGGACACGCGCACGCGGATGCGGGGGCTTCTAGGCTTGGGCTTCCCGCTCGGGCGCGCCTGGTGGGCCAAGGCGCTCTGGTGCCTCGCGCTCTGCACGCTCTCGAACCTCGTGGTCTTCGGCATCTACCTCGCGGGCTCGGCGTTCTCCTCGCAGGGCCTCACGGCCGCGGGCACGCTCACGATGCTCCTCTGCGCGCTCGCCAACACGGTGACCGCGGCGTGGATGATCCCCGCAGGGCTCTTCCTCACGGCGCGACTCGGCATGCTCGCGGGCATCTTCTGCCCGCTCGCCGCGCAGCTCGTGGGTGGGTTCGCCTGGTCGCTGATGCCGCTGCCGCAGCTCTTTCCGCCGTCGGCGAGCATGGTCATCCCCACGAGCTTCATCCCCGTGCTGCCGAGCGGCGAGCCACTCGCGGCGGACATGGCGCTCGGCGGGGCGCTCACGGCGGACGGCATGCTCACACTGGCGGGCCTTGCGGTCTGCGCACTCGCGTTCGCCGCGCTCACGGCGGCGGGCGCGGCCTGGTTCGCGCGCTCCGAGGAGAGGTGATGGCCATGACACGACTCTCCGACCCGACGCCGCGCATGACTCTCCCGCGGGCCCTGCTCTCCGAGGCCCTGCGCCTGGCGCGCTCCCCGCTCACGGCGGTGCACCTCGTCTGCGGCCTGGCAGCCGGTCTTGCCTGCGGCGAGTACTTCTCTGTAACCCGATGGGACCCGGCGCTGGGCGCGGACGCCTACGCCCAGTTCCTCGGCGCCCTCATGCCGCTCATGTCCGCCATCGTCTGCGGGCTCGCCGTGGACGAGGAGCGCGCTGCCGGGCACCTCGCCAACCTCACGGCGGTCCCCTCGCGCGGGCGCGCCGTCGCGGCGAAGCTGCTCGCCCTTGCGGCGCTCGGCGCGGGCGCGCTGGCCGTGGCGCTCGGCGTGTTCGGGGCCGTGCTCGCCGTCGCCGGGCGCCTGCCGCTCGGGCCCGCTCCGCTTGCGGCCGCCTGGGCGGGCATCGTGCTGGGCAGCCTGCCCCTCTACGCGCTGGGGCTCGGCGTGGCCCTGCGCCTCAGCCGCAACGCCGCCATCTGCGCCGGCGCGGCGGGGATGCTCCTCGCGTTCTTCTCAGTGGGCGGACTTGCGCACGGCCTCATGACCGGCGAGCTCACCGGTGCCCTGGCGACGCCCCTGAGCTGGGTGCCGCTCGCCTGGCCCGCGCGCCTGGGGTCGCTCGGGATAGAGGCCTTCATCGACGCCGCACGCGCGGCGGCCCCTCTCCTCACGACTGCGCTCGCTGGCCTCGTGCTCGCCCTGGCAGCCGCCGCCGTCCTTCTGGCCTGGTTCTGCCGTTTCGAGGACGGGAGGGCAGATGAGTAGGAAGCCGCTCGCCGCCGTGCTCGCCCTCCTCTCCGTAGCGCTCGTCCTGGGCGGGAATGCCCTGCTCGACGCCGGCTGGGGGTCGGCGCTGCGCTCGATCGCCGACCGCGTGCTGCCCAACCCTGAGATCGCCATGTGGGCGCCCGCGCCCGAGCCCGGCAGCCACGCGAGCTCCTACGCCGACGCCACCGGGGCGGGGGCGAACTACGTCTACCTGGTGGACGCGGCGGACGACAGGGGCAATGTCCGAGAGCTCCAGCTCATCTTCTTCGGACGGGAGTCGAACGGCGAGGGCTGGCTCGAGATCGAGGCGCGCGGCGGCTCGGGCGTGCGCTACCGCGCGTGCGATGCGGCCGAGGCGCCCGCAGCTGCGCGCGGGGCTCTAGACCGCTGAGCGCGGCGCAAGTACAATGCAACGGGAGTTTCAGGAGGTCGAATATGGCGAGGATACTGGCAGTGGATGATGAGCGGGCGATCCTCGACGCGCTCGCGCGCGTTCTCGGCCGCGACGGCCATGAAGTCGTCAAGGCAACGGACCCGACGGCGGTCCTGGGGACGGACCTCTCGCGCTTCGACCTCGTGCTCTGCGACGTCATGATGCCGGGGCTCGACGGCTTCGAGCTCGTGCGGCAGATCCGCCCGGACTTCGACGGGCCCATCATCTTCCTGACCGCGCGCGTGGCCGAGGAGGACGCCGTGGCCGGCTACGGCCTGGGCGCCGACGACTACGTCCGCAAGCCCTTCGGGGCCGCGGAGCTGCGCGCCAAAGTCGCGGCCCATCTACGCCGTGAGCGCCGGCCGCGCTCGCACGCCCTCTCCTTCGGGGAGGTGCGGATCGACCTCGGGGCGCGCGGCCTCGCCGTGGGTGGCGAGGCCGTGCCGCTCACGCCCACCGAGTACGCCATCTGCGAGTACCTCGCCCGCCACCCCGGGCAGGTCATGAGCCGCGCGCAGATCCGCGAGGCGGTGCTCGGCTGGGAGAGCGACGCCGACGACGCGGCCATATCCATGCAGGTCAGCCGCGCCCGGAGGAAACTCTCCGAGGCCGGCGCCGATCCGATCGCGACCGTCTGGGGGATGGGGTACAAGTGGCAGCTCTGAGGACCAGGGCGCGAGGTCGCGGGGGCATGCCGCTCTCCTTCGTCATCGCGCGCTACTTCGCCTACGCGTTCGCGGCGGTCGCCACGGCGTGGCTCGCCTCGTTCATGGCGCTCTCCGCGGCGATCAACGCGGGCTTCGTCTACGAGGCAAGCTGGGGGCCGGCCAATGCGCGCGAGGTCGCGGAGGGCCTGGCACGCGACGGCGTCTGCGGGCAGCAGGACGTGCCGACGGCGTACCGCTACCTCATCCTGAATAAGGACGGATACGTGCTGATGACAGACCTCGAGGGCACGCGGCTCGAAGACGCGACGGAAATGGCCCGTGCGGCACTCGCCGCGGATCCGGGCACAGTGGAGATTGAGGGCGGGGGCTCGGGTCTCACCTACGCCGCGTTCCCGCTCAAGGGCGGCGGGGCCTGCGCACTCGTCAGCGAGTACCTGCCGCAGTGGGTCTCGCGCGACCTCGCCGGCCTGCTTCCCAACCCGCAGAACCTCATGCTCGTCGGCGCCGCTGCGGGAAGCGCGCTCGCGCTCGCGCTCGTGGCGCGCCGCGCGAGCCGCGTGATCTCGCGCAAGATGGCGCCGCTCGCGGAGGCGGCGGAGCGCGTCGGCGCGGGGGAGCTCGACTTCGCGGTCGGCAGCACCAACGTGCGCGAGGTGAACGACGTCCTCGCCGCGATGGACGCCATGCGGGCCTCCCTCGCCGAGTCGCTCGAGGCCCGCTGGGCCGCGGAGCGGGGGCAGCGCGAGCAGGTGGCGTCGCTCGCCCACGACCTCAAGACGCCGCTCACCGTGCTGCGCGCCAACGCCGACTTCGTGGCGGAGGAGCTGGAAGACGAGAAAGACGCCGACCTCGCGGCCGCCGCGCGCGACATAGCCGGCAGTGTCGAAAGGCTCGACGGCTACGTGCGCTTGCTCATCGAGGCCTCGCGCGGGTCCGGCGGGGCTGAGAGGGCCCCCATGCGGCCGGCCGAGCTCTGCGAGCAGGTCCTCGCCGAGGCCGCCCAGATCGCCCGGGCGCGAGGCGTGACGCTCGACGCGGCCACGGGCCCTGCTGTCGCGGGCGCGCCCGAGGCCCCGCTCGACCGAACCGCCCTGGCGCGAGCCGCCGCGAACCTCGTGGCCAACGCCGCCGAGCACGCGCGCTCGCGCGTGGCGGTCTCCTGCGACGTCGAGGGCAGCCACCTCGTCATCGAGGTGTCCGACGACGGACCGGGCTTCTCTCCCGCCGCCCTCGAACGCGGCTGTGAGCGCCTCTTCACAGATGACTCCTCCCGCTCCTCGCGCGACGGAGGCCGCCACTACGGGCTCGGCCTCCACGCCGCCTCCGAGGCCGCGAGCGCCCACGGGGGCTCCGTCTCTCTCGCCAACAGCCCCTCGGGCGGCGCGGTGGCCACCATCGCGGTCCCCCTGTGAGGGCCTGACGACTCAGGCCCTCACACCGGCGTGCCTCGCAATCAAACGCTTCCCGGATAATAATACCCGTTGCAGGGATCGCCCTGTCTAGTCGCCGCCCATGTGCATGAGCATGCCGGCGATGCGAGTCGCCATCTCGTCCGCCGCTGGAATGAATCCTTACTCCCATTCCTCCGAGTACCGCCCCATGCCTTGTCGTCTTGAAACACGGGGAGTAAATGGCGAAATCGCAGATGAAAGGGAGTAAAAAGGCAAAGAAAAAGCCTCCATTCCAACATGGGAACGGAGGCTCGATAATTGAGTTTACTCACCAATGTCGCTGGTGGCTTTGCCGTGACTCTCGTACGAAACGAAACTCAGCGGCACAGTGCGGCACTCAAAAGTGCAGGTCAGAACCCTGTCAGCCTACTCCCACTCAGTGCCTAATCCAGTCCGAGTGTTGTCGATGCGTGTCGCGTCGTACCGTCTAAGGACTGAATCGTGCGCAATTTGGGCGAATCAGGCCCTTGATTCGCGATTTCGGGAATGACTCAATTGATTCGCAAAACCGCAGGCCGCTCCTTTAATCACTCCCTGGTTCCCGCCGGGGTTCGTAGCGGGTGGCGTGAAAAGGGGTGATTCAAAGGGTCGGAGAGATGCGTCTTAGCCGAGAATAAGGTTAGCCTTATCTTACTGCATGATTCGTGTGTTATAGTTAGATGCCTCTAACTATTTGGGGGCGATAGCAATGCACGAACGCAAGGGCTTCTGGGACAAGAATGCCGGTCGGTACGACCGTTTCATGCGAAAGGACCGGGCGGCGTATGAGAAGATGTATGGGCTGATCAGGCCGGTGGTGAAAGCAAAAACCGTGCTGGAGGTTGCCACCGGCACGGGGCTTATCGCAAAGAGCGTCGTGAATGCGGCGGCGTACATCGAGGCTACGGACGCTTCTGCAAAGATGATCCTTGAAGCAAAGCGGGACAATCAATCCGCAAAGCTGCACTTTTCCGTACAAGATATGTTCCGCCTGCCCTATGCACAGAAGTCCTTTGATGTGGTGATCGCGTCCAACGCGCTTCACATAGTGCCGCATCCGGAAAAGGCCCTGCAAGAAATCAGGCGGGTGCTGAAGGACGACGGCGTGCTCATCGCGCCAACCTTCACCCACGCGGGGAGCTCGGTTTCCGGCAAGGCAAAAGCCTTTTTCATGAGTATGGCGGGATTCCCCCTCCACAGCAGGTGGACAAGCGAGGAATACCTACGTTTCCTGCGTCAAAACGGCTGGGCAGTGCAGAAAAGCGCGGTGCTGAAGGCCTCGTTCCCGTTGACCTATGCGGAATGCACGAAATCGGAGGGGCCAGATGTCGTTCTTTGAAAACGCCCGTCAGCGTGGAGAGGACTAGAAAGCTCAACCGAGCTGCAATTCAGGAGGGGCGTTGCGCCGTTCTGCAAGGCAGTGTGGCGGATATGGCGTTTGATGACGTCATGCGGGCGTTTTTGCATCCACCCTGCACATGGCGATAGGCATGACGGTCATAGCGGCTGTGCTGGCGGCGGCACTTATGACAGTCTTTATTCACTGAGGAAGAAACCTATGAAATGTAAAATTGAGAAAAACACCGTGCAGGAGACGCTGATCCTCCCGCTGTATTCCCGAAAGCTGTGTACGGAGCTGTACCCGAACCTTTACAGGGATGAAACAGCGGTTCGCCTGCTCGACCAGATCGACTACGACTTTTCAGAGGCAGAGAAAAACTCCCGCAGCCTGATGCAGCGCTTTGGTGCGCTGGAGGTGGCCATGCGGCAGAGTGACCTTGCTTTCGAGGTGCGGGATTACCTGAAAGGCCATCCCAATGCGGCGGTGGTCAATCTGGGCTGCGGGTTGGACAACACCGGCAGAACCTGCGACAACGGTAGATGCAAGATCTACAATCTGGACTTCCCGGATGTGATTGCCTTGCGGCAGCAGCTACTGCCCGCCGGGAATCGGGAACAAAATATCCCCTGCGACCTGAAAGACACCGCATGGTTTGGCAAAATCGATGCCTCCGGCGGGGCGGTGTTCTTTGCCTCCGGGGTGTTCTATTACTTTCTGACCCAGCAGGTCCGGGAACTGGTGCGGGAGATGGCGGACGCTTTCCCCGGCGGTGTGCTGGTCTTTGATGCTGCCAATCGGACAGCAGTAAAGATAATCGCAAAAACATGGCTTAAGACTGCAAAAATCAAGGATGTGGGGGCATATTTTGCGGTTTCGGATGCCGCCAAGGAAATCGGCACGTGGGACAGCCGTCTGCAGGTCACAAGTCGCGGCTATATGCTGGGTTATAACGATTTGAGAGACCCTTCTGTCAGCGGCTTTTTCCGGTTTCTCGCAAGGGTCGGTGACAACGGGATGAAAATTCAAATCGTGAAAATAAGATTTTGAGAGACAAAAATGCAAAAGACGGGCACTTCTTGCCGCCCAATTGGCAAGAAGCGCTCGTCTTTTCTTAACGCGTTGTATGGCGGAGAGAGCGCAAGTTACGCGAGCGCCCTTCTTGCCAGCTCGGCCGCGCCGAGGATTCCTTGGTCGCCGCCGCAGCCCGGGGCGCAGATGTAGCTCTCCATGTCCTTAAGCTCGGCGGTCTGGATGTAGCCACCCAGATATTCGAGGGTCTTCTTGCGGACGATGCCGTAGAGCTGCTCCTGGTGCATCACGCCGCCGCCGAGGACGATGCGGCGAGGCGAGTACATGAGCACGAGGTTCGCACACATCTGCCCCAGATAATCCCCCTCGAGCATCCACACCTCATCGTTGTCCGCGAGCTCGGCCGCGGGCTTTCCCCAGCGCGCGGCGATGGCGGGGCCGGAGGCGAGGCCCTCGAGGCAGCTCGCGTGGCTCGGGCAGACGCAGCGTCCTTCCTCGGTGGGACGGGTCCTTACCAGCATGTGGCCGGCCTCGGGGTGCAGCATGCCGTGAAGGAGCCTGCCCGCGCACATGACGCCCGCGCCCACGCCGGTGCCGATGGTCACGTAGACGGCGTCCTTGAGCCCCTTGCAGCAGCCGAAGACCGCTTCGCCGAGGCAGGCAACGTTCACGTCCGTATCGTAGGCCACCGGAATCCCGAGGGCGTCGGCGAACGCGGCGCGAAGACCATAGCCTCGCCACGCGAGCTTGGGCGTTTGGAGGATGGAGCCGTAGCGCTCGTCGGCGGGGTCGACGCAGGTCGGGCCGAAGGCGCCGATGCCCAACGCGTCCACATCGCGGGCGGCGAACCACTCGATCATCTGCGGGACGGTCTCGGCGGGCGCAAGCGTCGGGGTCTCCATACGGTCGAGGACCTCGCCGTCGCCGGACACCACGGCACAGACCATCTTGGTCCCGCCGGCCTCGAGGGCACCGAGCCTCATTTGCTTTTCGCTCATGTGATCCTCCTTACAAAGGGACGCCCGCAGTCATGGTCAACCGCGGACGCCCATAACGTTGGCTTGTTTCGAGGCGACCCTACCTGGGCACGCGGTCCTGCCTTGCGGCAAACGGGGCGAGCACGGCGTGCGGCTCGCTTTGGTACCAGTAGGCGACGGTGGAGATGTCGTCCTCGCGCTCGTAGAGCTTGATGTCGTCGTTGCCGAGGTCCTGGAACGTCACGCGCAGGTCCTCCTTGAACGAGATCGGGTCGGGAAGGTGCCACCTGTAGAGGCCGTGCCTGGGCAGCGCGTCGTCGTTGGTCGCGAGCATCGGGTTCGGGTTCGGCTTGCCCGCGCTGAAGCGGTCGCGCGTGGCGTCGCGCGTCGAGCGGTACGGGTAGCCGGCGAACAGCGTGTTGAAGCACTGCGCCTCGGGCAGCGCGTGGGGCGGCCTGTCGAGGAAGGCCCAGGCACCGCCGAAGTAGTCCTCGGCTCCCGTCGAGGTGACCGTGGGGAACTCCTCGTCGCCGTCGAGGAAGAACTTCATCTCGCCCTCGCCCCACCAATAGCGCTCCAGGGCGCACAGGGCCATGTAGGTGCCGACGTAGTAGCCCTTGCCGCGCACGCCGTCGAGCACGGTGTAGTCGACGCCCCTGTGGGTGCTGCGCTCGCGGTTAAAGCGGGCGTGGAAGTACATGGCGTCGTCCGGCACGTCGGTGAGCGCGTAGTTGAACGTGTAGAAGATGTACTTAATGAACCCGGGGTGCTCGCTCGTAAGCGTGACTTTGGCGTGCTTCCTGAAGGGCATCTCGAAGTAGCAGTTCATGCCGCCCGTCGGGTTCACGCAGATGGGCATCGAGTTGACGATGGCGCGCTCACCGAAGCCGTTGCAGAAGAAGTCGCCGACAGGGCACTCGACCGAGGGGGTCTCCTCGTCGTCCCAGTAGAAGCGCAGCACGAGGTCGCGCATGACGAAGCTGCCGGCGGCGGTCTTGTCGGGGACGGTCATCCAGATGTGGCGGATGATGCCGGGGCCCTCGATGTCCGCGAGCGTGATGGTCTCGCCGGACTCAAGGGGCACGCAGCACGAGCCCTTGCGGCCGACACCGAGGTGGCTGGCCGACATGGCGGCGCGGCCCTTCTCGCCCGTGATGTTCTCGGGGGTGATGGCGCGGCTTTCCTCACCGCCGTGCATCCACACGTCTTTAAGGAACTCTCTCATCGTCGACCTCCTCTATTCGTCGTCTTCGCACTCGGCGGAACTGGCACCGTTCACGTAGACGATCTGCTGGCGCGCCTCGTCGACGAGGGCGTCGAAGTCGAGTTTCTCGTCGGGGCGCGCGAGCGCGACCGTCATGGCGAGCGGGAGGTTGACACCCGCGATCACGTGGATCCGGTCGGAGGCGAAGCGGGAGAAGCGCTGGTTCACGCTGCCGCCGAGCGCGTCGGTGAGGACGACGACCTCGTCAGTGCCCGAAAGCGCCGCCTCGACCGCTGCGTCGAGCCCCTCGCCGTTGTCGTTCACGTAGGCGCACACGGCGTTGACGGCGTCGCTCTTACCCGTAAGAAACTCGAGGGTGTCCTTGAAGCCCTGGGCGAGAAGGGAATGGCTCGCCACAACTATCTTTCTCATTGATTCACCAATCTCTTGGGTCGAAGCTAGGCAAGGATGCCGGCGGCGGAGGCGACCATCGCGAGGACGATCACCACGAGGATGAGGGCCGTCATGCTCGCGTTCTTCTTGGTAAGAAGGTAATACGCGCTTCCCGTGATGGCGGCGGGGATCATGGCAGGCAGGATCTTGTCGAGCAGCGGCTGAATCTCCATCGAGACGTCGCCGAAGCTGAAGCTAATCGGGCAGGTGACGCCGATGACCGAGGCGATGAGGCAGCCGACCACGGTGAGGCCGAGCACGGAGGCGGCGGCAGTGAGGTTGGGAAGCTTCTCGCTGAAGTCGGTGACGAGCTTCACACCCTGCTTGTAGCCGAACTCGAGGGCGTGCATGCGGACCCAGAAGATGGCCAGGATGAGCGCGAACCAGATGCCGGCTCCCACGGGGTTGCCCTCGATGGCCATATAGGCGGCGATGGAGCCCATGATGGTCGGGATCATGGTCATGAGCAGGGAGTCGCCGACGCCGGCGAGCGGTCCCATGGTGCCGATCTTCAGGTCTTGGACGGCGTCCGCCGCCGCGAGGCCGTCACGCTCCTCCATGGCCACGCAGGCGCCGAGGATGATGGCGGCGAGCCAAGGCTGGGTGTTGTAGTAGCGGAAGTGGTGTTGCAGCGCTTGCTTATAGTCCTCGTCGTTCGTGTAGATCTTCCTCAGGACCGGCGAGAGGGCGTAGGCGACTGAGGCGCCCTGCTGGGTCTGGTAGTTGAAGGTGCACACGCTCATGAGCCAGCGCCAGTTCGCGTTGCGCAGGTCCTTCTTGGTGACCTTGTAGCCGGAGGGCTTGCCCTCGGCGACGGCGGTGATGTTCTCGTTTTCCATGGTTACTCATCCTCTCCGATGAAGGCGTCTGCGGAAGCGTGGGCGGCGAGCTCGGTGTCCCTCTCGGCACGCTGGTAGAACGCGATCGCGAGGGCAACGCCGACGATGGCGGCGCCGATGATGGGCACGTTCAGGAAGGCCGAGAGGAAGAAGCCGACGAGCAGGTACTGGAAGTACTTGCCGGTGGGCATGTAGCGGAGCAGCATGGCGATACCGATGGCCGGGAGCATCTTGCCGGCGAGGGTGAGGCCGGAGAGGAACCACTGAGGCATGACCTCGAGGAGCCAGTTGACGGCGGGCTGGCCGAGCGTCACGGAGACAAAGACGGGCAGGGCGGCGCACAGGCCGAAGAGCACGGGGCAGACCCACAGGATGGCGTTCATCTGCTTGAACTTGCCCTCGTCGCAGAACTTCTGGGACTTCTCGACGACGAAGCCGTTGAGGATCTTGACGATGACGTCGAGCTGGATGCCGAGCATGCCGACCGGCAGGCCGATGGCGAGGCCCGTGTCGGAGCCCAGGGTCACGCCGTAGGCGGTGGCGATGATGGCCATCGTGCCGTAGTCGGGAATCGACGAGCCGCCGAAGCCCGCGACGCCGAGCTGCATGAGCTGGATGGTGCCGCCGATGACGAGGCCGGTCTGCCAGTCGCCCATGACGACGCCGGTGATAAGGCCCCAGAAGACGGCATAGTTGACGAAGATCATCGGGATGCCGTAGTAGTCCACGTGCTTGATGAAGGCCAGCAGGGTCAAAAGGACGACCTGCAGGATAGTGAAGTTGACCATGATCCCTCCTTAGATGAGGTCGGCGACGGAGACGGGCTTGTCGGCGGGCACGAACTGTGCCGTCACCTTGACGCCGCGGGCGATGAGCGCCTTGTAGCTCTGGACGTTCTCGGCGGAGGCATAGGCGCGCTGGGTGAGCTGGACGCCGCCCTCCTTGACAAGAGAGCCGCCGACGATCAGCGACGGGAGCTCGATGCCCGACTCGACCAGGTGAAGGATCGTCTCGGGCTCCTTGGCGATGACAAAGACCTTCTCGCGGTCGTACTTGCCCGCCGCGAAGTTCTTGAGCGCGGTCTCCTCGGAGATGATCGAGACGGCCATGCCCGCGGGGCGCGCCATCCTCATAGTGGACTTCAGGACCTCGTCGCCGGCGACCTTGTCGTCGATGACCATGACTCGGGTCGCGCCCGACACCGGGGCCCACTGCGTCACGATGATGCCGTGAAGCAGGCGATTGTCGATTCGTGCCATAACAACACTCATGTTTGCTCCTATCAAATGAAGTTTTACGTTCGGTACTGCCTCGGCGCTATCCGGATTCGCGCCGGGCAAGGGGTTATCGGATTATTGAGGACGCGCAGTCAGCTTGCGGCGGCGCGGGGAAGGTCACTCGTCGAGCAGGAGGTCCGAGGAGCCGAGGCGCTCTTCTCGCGCCGGGGCGGCGCTCACGCTTATGTAGTCGAAGACATATGCGATCTCGCTTACGGGAACCTCTACGCGATAGCGCGTCGAGATGCTCGAGAAGCTCTGCCTGAAGGACTCGATGAAATCGGCACGCTCCTCCTCGAAGCGGTCCTGGCCAACGTAGGTCTCAATGGGGTTTCTGGTAACAAGGCGCTCGACGAGACAGCAGAGGTGGACGTAGAGCCCAATGATGGCGTTGCTGCCGATCTTCTCGCCTGTCCTGCGCTGAAGCTCGTGCACGGCGCTCTCGATCTCGTGGAATAGCCGCTCCGGGTCGAGGATGGTGATGGAGCGGATGACGTTCTGCAGCGTCATGTTCGAGAGCAGCTTCTCGTGGAAAGAAGAGAGCTCGGAAGCGTCAAGCCACCTGCCGAACACGGCATCAACCTTAGAGGCGGACGCCGTCGACATGATGTCCTCGAGGGCGACGAAGGGGACGGAGGCGACCCCGGGGTCTCCCGTGCCGATGACGGCGCAGACGCGGTGCTCGGAGAAAACGGCGTCATTCGACCCGTTCGCGACGAGCTGCTTGAAGGGCCTCGTGAGCAGGCGCGCGCCTATGGTGCGCGGGAGGCTCTGCGAGACGAGCTGGCGTATCCTCTCCGCGGCGTCGACCCCGGACTCGGAGCAGAAGACGATGGCGTCCTCACGGTTGACGCGCTCGATCACCTTGCAGTGCGTCACGCACGCGGCGGTCGCATCGCCAAGAACCTCGGCGATGGACTTGCCGCCGAGCAGCCCGACCCCGATCTCGAGCGCAAGACCGGTAGAGACGTTGTTCACCACGCCGATAGTGGGGTCGGTAACGTTCTCGAGGGCCTTATAGGCCTCCTCCAAGGAGCCCATGTCGATGAGGAACACGACCCCGGTGCAGTAGGAATGGCGGTCGACGAGGCGCTGGAGCGGACCGACGATGTCCTTCAGCTGCTGGTCGTAGGGCATGTCGACAGCCTCGTACACATGCATGCCGAGCATACGGTTCGCCGCGTCGGCGATGCTCGTCGCCGTTGAGTAGCCGTGGGACAAGATGACGCAGAGCGTCCGAAGGGCCTTCGCATCGCGAGACTCCGATGCGACGCACAGCGTCAGAAGCGTCTTCGTGAAGTGATCGAGCGAGATTCCCAGCGCCCCTTCCACGTCTGCGGCGACCTGATCGGAGACGCTCGAGGCAAACGGTAATTCGGAGGTCACGGCACCGAGGAGATGGGAGATTTGCTCCGCACAGGCAGACTTTCGCTTAGCCAGGCCGATGCCCGGCCACAACTGCAGGCAAATCTCCTGGGCAAGTAGAAAAGCGACCTTCCTCGAAAGCTCGATGCCATAAGAAGAGCCTGCGTCGGCAAGGACCGCGCCCACGATGCGCTCGAAGGCACGCGACCTCGAGGAGGTAACGCCGCGGCCGAAGATCAAGTGATCCTCAACGCCGCGCACAGCGGAGACAGCTTGCGAGACGAGCTCGGAGACAGAGAGCTCCCCGGCGCAGAATCGCTCATCGAGAGAGCACAGGGCATCGAGCGCCTGCTCGACCGGCCCTGTGCTCTCGGCGGCATCCAGGGACGCGTCGATCAGAACGCCATCATCGGGCTGTTGATCGATCTGCGCGGAGGAGAGGAGCCCGCTGGGAAGAAGATACGGGCGAACGACGACGTAGTCGCCCTCGCGATTGAGGAACGCTTTGGCGCAGCAGTTCGTCACGCAGGCGCGCAAGCCGGCGATGTTATCGGAAAAGTCCGCGTTCACGAGGCAACGGTATGCGCCGCGGCTAATCTTCACATCAGAACCGATTCGGCACCCCTCGCTGCGCAGGAAGCTCAAGATGAGATCCTCGCGCTCCTCGGGGGTCCGCTCCTTGAGTGAGGGGACGCGGGCACAGATGGGCATTTTGCTGTAGGCCGAGGAAACCTTCAGGTCATCGGCGGAAAGCGTCGTCGAAAGAACGAGGCGAGCGCGCGGCGCATCCTGGGAGGCATCGAGCCCGAGGGCCGTCGCAAGGCAGTGCTCCATCGCAGAGGGAGAGAGTGCCTCGATGCCGTTGACAAAAACCACACCCCCGCGCGATTTCGCGATCGACTCGTCAAGAAGCCCGTTGAACGAGGCGGCGTCCGGGACCCCGGCGCAGTCGATGCGCACATAGGAGGAGTCGCGGGACAGCAAGCCCTGGTTCTTGCCGTACTCGTACACAAGACGAGAAAGGAAAGACTTGCCGACACCCACGCCGCCGCTCAAGAGGATGGGCAAGCCGAACGGAGGGTACTGAACCGCAGCCTTGCACTGCTCGACAACGGAGCTGAGGCTCAGGTCAAAGCCCACGGCACGCGCGAAGTCACGGTGATCGGCGATTCCCGTCGCCTGGATGAGGTCGGCGAGCGAGGCGTACTCGCTTGCAGAGAGCTTTACCTGAAAACGCTTCTGGAACGCACGGCGATGAAAATAACGGACAGGCCTGCCCGCCACCTTAACCACAAGGCCGGCGCGAACAAGGTCGTTGAGGTACTGGCTCGCCAGACTCCTGGAGATGATGAGCGTCTCGGCGATGTCGGAGGTGGACAGACGGGCAAGGTCGTCGAGCGAGACGGCAGAGGTGAGGGCCTCGAGATGCTCGAGAATCCTGTCCCTCATGTCGACGGGCTTCTTTGCCAAGCTGTCCTGTGCGGTCTTGTCCATGACTTCTTACCTCCTTGTACAAGGAGTATAAGGGGAACACAGAGAACGGAAGGGGGCGCGTGGGGGAATCAACAGCCCCGAGGAGAAGTTCACCACTTGAGGGGCAGAAAACAACGGCCATTGAACATTCAGGGCCGACGCTCAACACTTCGGCTCGACACTTCGCTTTGGAAAGGGCCCTGCACGATGGTGCAGCCCTCCATCTCGCAGCACAGGTCGCCGAAGGTCGCGAGGATGCGCTCCTTCTGTTCCGCGGGCGAGACGACTCGGTGGGCAAGGTCCTCTCAAAAGGGGTCGTCCGACGCCGCAAGACCTCGATGACCGACTACCGCCTCGAGCAAGTGGCGGATTACCTCTGTACTATCGAACTTGCCTTGGTCAAGTACGAGGCCAAGGAGGACGGTGAGACGTACAACAAGTTCTTCGGAGGTATAGGCTCTTTCAAGAGGAACTGATTCAAGCAAGCCCGCAGCAAGCGGATATAGCTGGCCTCGCGGTTTCGCAAGGAACGGCCAGCTCTCCTCTGGCGAGGAACACCGGGCGACGTGCCTCGAGCAGCGGAAGCTGAAGCGCAAGCAGCGCGGGCATTGATCGGTGCCGATATGGGCCCAGACGTGAACAGTGCTGCGTCCCCTGTTCACGGGGCGCGAAACCGCAAAGGTTGCACAGAGGTTGCAAAATCAAAACCACCCCTAAAAGGGGTGGTTTGCTCTTAGGGTATAACCCTTGGATTTCCGGCACGCGTCTAAAGGCGCCGGCCCTCACGGGGTTCGGGCCGCACTGCAGATTGACCCGTGACGGGCCGGTCAAACCGGCGCTATTTACGCCCCGGCCCCCTATCGAAGGGGTCCTCGTACTCCTTGACGCTCAGCCGGTCGATCGCGATGTCGGCCTTCTCCTGCTCCCGGATGTACTTCGCGATGGTGGCCTCGTTCAGGCCGACGGTGGACACGTAGTAGCCCTCGGCCCAGAACTTCCTGTTGCCGAACTTGTACTTCATGTTCGCGTGCTTGTCGAATATCATCAGCGAGCTCTTCCCCTTCAGGTAGCCCATCACGCTCGATACGCTGTACTTCGGCGGTATCGCCAGCAGCATGTGGACGTGGTCGGGCATCAGGTGCCCCTCGATGATCTCTATCCCCTTGTACTGGCAGAGCTTCCTGAAGATCTCCCCAAGGTCGGACCTTATTTGGTTGTAGATGACTTTGCGCCTATACTTCGGCGTGAACACGACGTGGTACTTGCACATCCACTTCGCGTGCGACAGGCTGTAGGCCTTCTGGGCCATACGCCACCACCGCCCTCTCGACTCGGATTCCTTGCGGCCTGAACAATCGCAAGTGTCCGGCGAGGGGGCGGCTTTGTAAAGCCGTTTGGCCCCACCCGCATAGCGGGTGGTTTCTGATGCGGCGCGCTGCGCGCCCCGCACAGGCTAAAGCCCGTAATAAGAAGCCCCCGACCTGTTTTCGCAGGTCAGAGGCTTGAAATCAACGAATATCGTTTACTCCCACTCGATGGCTTCGGTTCTAGCGTTCCGTCACTCCAGTTGCACCCAGTTTTCGGTGCCGCCTCGAGCCGAGTACCGCCAGGTGACACCATGTCGCGTTTCGTCGGCTTTGGGGACAAAAGCTGGGACAACTCTAAAAACTTTTTTCAAACTCAGGGCTTTGAGTTTTTGTTTTTGTCCCAAAGGGCGCGGCGGGACGCCTTTGCAAGCTCAATATCGCCGAAAACGCCCGTTTTGAAACTCAATCGCCCTTTTGCCCGCAAGCCGCCAGCTACAATCGCAAGTGAATCAACGCGGGCGGCTTTCATGCTGGTTGAAAAACCGCAGGTCGCAGCTCTTCGTCGTCCGCGGGTGAAGTGAGTAGTCTCAGGTGGCTTGCCCATGAGTTGGCGAGCGGGCTTTGAGATTCCGCCGACGTCTGGAAACGCTTCGAGCTCCCTTGAATTTCCGGACAGTACATGATATAAAGTAATTGGTTTTCCGTTAGGAAGGCTTCCAAGTGCCGGGGACGTTTTCCCCGGCT
>URZI01000006.1 GCA_900552385.1 uncultured Collinsella sp.
TCGTATGTATCGAGGTATTCCTGCTTGAGCGTCTGCGAGGACGACTTGATCTTTTCCACGAGCGTGCCGGCTTCGATGAAGTAGAACGAGTCGGTGAGGTCTGCCAGGTCGTCGAGTAGATGGCTTGAAATGAGCACGCTGCGTCCCCGCGCCACCTCGCTGCGCATCGCGTCGCAGGAGGTTTTCCGCTTTCCCGGATCGAGGCCGTTCAGCGGTTCATCGAGGATGAGGTACGGGCAACCGGTCGATATCGCCATGGCAAGCTTTACCTGCTGCTTCATTCCTGTCGAGAGTTTACGGGTCGGCTTGTCGAGATATGGGGAGATTCCGAGGGAGTCGCAGAGCGAGTCGATGTCGGCGGCCGATTTCCACGCCTCCCTAACGAAAGAGAGGTGCTCGAGGGCCGATAGCGTGGGGTAGAGATCCGCGCCGCCCGAAGAGCTCAGGTAGACGAGTTCTGCGAATTCGGCTGATCGGCGTTGGCTGATTCCGTCTGCCGCCAGGCTTCCCGAGCGGATGCGGGTGGGAAATTGGCCCGACAGCGCTTCAAGAAGGGTGGTTTTCCCCGAGCCGTTGGGGGCAATGAGGCCCGCCGCCGTTCCCGGGCCCAAGGAAAGCGATCCGATCGAAAGTATCGTCGTGCTCCCGTATCCCACGCTCGCGTCCAGAAGCTCGAGCCCATGGTGCTTTTTCGCGGGTCCAGACTGTTTGGGCGAACGTGTCGCAACGGCGCCGACCGCAAAAAGGACCGCGACGTATACCAGGGCCACGGCAAGCATCGATGCTCTGCCTGAACCGGAGCCAATGAATTCCGTCGGGAAGCATCCCACGTAACCCGTTGCCTCGATAGGCGAGAACACGGCCAGCGGCAGGAGCTCGAGCGCGGCGTTATGCCCCAGTGCCGAATCGGACAGTAACGGGAATGCCGGGGCCGCGACAAGCAGCGCGGAGGCAAGGGGGCCCGCGAAGACGCGCCTCGTTGCGGTCGATAGGACGGCGGAGCAAACGGATATCAAGGTTCCGCCCGCAAGCAGCGCGAGAAGCAGGGTCGTGAAGACGTCTCCCGCGGTCGTGGTGGCAAGCGCGCCGTCATGGAAGAAGGCGATCGGGTACCCAATTTGCCCGAAGCCGTTTAGGGCCAAGGCGCAAATGCCCCCGGGTGCGAGGCCGGCGAGGAGCATCGCGGTCCCCGCGGCGATTATCGAAAACACGGTCTGGATAAGGCGCCGGAATTTGGGCACGGGCGCCTTCGCCGCCAGGGTCGCAGGCCTTGTGGCCCCGAGCACGAGTATCGACGAGAGAAGGAAGGGGATGAAGGGAAGGAAAGACGGCGCCGTGGCAATGGCGTAAGGCAGGAAGGAAAGGAACGGCAGGTCGTTTGCGGAGGCCGGGATATCCGTGATGCCGGAGCTGCTCAGGGCACGGCAATATGCGAGCTCCGCGTCATTGGTCTCTCGGTCTCCCACGATGGACCCGGATTGGAAGCCTTCGCCCATGAGCGCGTAGTAGCTCTCGGCAGAATCGAGAAAGGCGGCGTCGGTTTGAGCGGCAAGGGCGGCGTTCGCGTATCTTGCAAGCTCCGCGTCATTTTGCTGCTCTGGAGATAGGTCTGTGCCGCTGGCCTGGGGCGCGCGCGTATTGAATGCGTCGACAAAGCCCTGCATGCCCTGTTTCATAAAGAAGGGCCCGTAGATGGGTGAATTGAACGCAATGGGGACGGAAAAGGCTG
The DNA here is from genome assembly GCA_900552385.1 of uncultured Collinsella sp. Lineage (GTDB taxonomy): Bacteria > Actinomycetota > Coriobacteriia > Coriobacteriales > Coriobacteriaceae > Collinsella. The sequence continues at coordinate 1,730 of URZI01000006.1, forward strand.
CAGCGAGAACGAGCGTAGAGATCCATACGGCCCTGTCTCTTAGGATTAGTTTGAGAAGAAGTCGACAGTACATTTGGAAGCACCTACGTTCCTCAAAGAATTGTTAGATTAAAAGTAACAGACCGGATGAAGATACGTGCGACGGGGGGCGAGGCGAATGGCTGAGCGGTATCGATATGCGGGTTCAACGGTATCACATTGGCCACATAGATTTTTAACTTGCATTTCTACCCGCCCTTTTCGTAGAGTCGCCGATACGTGCTTAGCGCACCCTCGGCGCGTCCGGCAGGCTTTGCGAAATGGGATCCAGGAGACTTCGGCGCAGCATCATCTTGCGGAACGCTTCTAATGAGCCTCCCATCCTTCAAAAACAGAATCTCATCGCACAGCCTATCGACCGAATCCAAGATGTGGGATGACATGATGATGCACGTACCAGAATCGGCCAGCTTCCTGAGAATCTCGGAATGCAAGTCCACCCTGCTGGGGTCGAGCGCGTTCATGGGCTCATCTAATAGAAGGTACCGCGCGCCCGTCGCATACGCAATCGCCAGGGTAAGCTGCTGCTTCATGCCCTGGCTCAGAGTGCGGATCCTCATCTTCGCGAACTCGCCTATCTGCGTTTGTTCCACTATCTCTTCGATATCGCGAGCATGCGGCCACATATCGCAAACCATCTTGAGGTGATCTTCCGCACGCAATCCGGGATACAGCAGCGTCCCCTCACCAGGTGCATAGAAGATCATAGAACGGACCTCTCTCGCACCCGTACCCTGCACCTCATCCAGAACGATGCTCCCGTCCACGCGAGGACCCGGCAAACCTGCCATCGCACGCAGCAACGTCGTCTTTCCATGCCCGTTCGGAGCGACGAGACCGTAGACCGTACCCGGGGCAAACTCAGCGTTCACCGAATCTACGAGCACCTTCTTTCCATAAGAGATCGTCAGCGTTTGAAGGTCAATCATCGAGATCATCCCCTTTCGATCTTTGGAACACTCAGGCGCACCATCAACGGAGATACGGCGCCCAAGACCACCAGCAGAGCGCCCGATGCGCCGACGACCTCTCCAAAAGGCATCGCGTTCGTCCCTCGCCCAAGGAACCCAATCGTCCCCACCTGGGAAGCGGGATCAAACGAGGCGAATGGAGCCAGCAGCGCGACGCCCATGCCCACGCTTTCAACATGAGCGCTCAACGAACCCAACACCAAGAGAACCGCGCAAACCATTCCGGTGACAACGGGGTTGCGGCTAATCGCTGCTGTCAACGCAGCGACGACGGAAATCACGCCGTATGCCATGACCAGCAACGGAATACTGCACAACACCGCCTCCCCCACCATGGACGTTGTCGAAGCTCCCGCCCGAATGAGAGCGATGGGATACTCCGATCCACCCGCACCGTTCTTAATCACGGACACAACGACAGCGGGAACCATCGACACCAAAAGCAGCACCAAGCCAAGCAGGAGAGCCAGCGCAACAGCCGTCAGAAAACGCACATGCGCTGTTGCGGGGATCTGGAGAACCAGAAGGGAACGACACTGCAGGTGGGTGCACGCGAGCGATGTGACAACCACGGGCAACAGCAAAAATAAGGAGGGAAGCGCTGCCTGGAGATACGAAAGGAGGATTAATGGGGGCATCTTCGTACTTAACTCGTAAACCTTGGGGTCCGGCAAGCTCGCGATCGACTCAAGCAGAAGGGCGCGCGCCTCCGCACGAGAAGGAGTCTCCGGCTCGATTCCGATCGATTGCAGGAGAGTCGCATCTGCCGCGCCCAGCTCACCTCGAGCGCGCTCGTACGTCGCAAGGCTTCGAAACCCCTCCGCAGGCATAGGCGCGTACACGAAACCCGAAAGAGCATCCCGCATGTCTTCCAGGGCCGCTTTGCCCTCGACGTCCATATTCGCAGCGTTCTGCTCTAGATACCGATCTATTGAACGGAGCTCCCCATCCCTATACCGAACAGCGGAAACGTTATCAGCGTCAGGAAACATCTCGACCAGAGCCGGGGCCAGCATCGTCGTCGACATTGCAATCGCGCATACGGCGAGGGTAGGAGAACGCAGGAGCAGTTTCCCCATCGTTCTTACGTATGCAACGGCGGAGGCACAAGCGCTCGAACGAGTTGCCGTTCTCGATGCAGTGAAGGAACCTCTCTCAAGACAAATCGGGGATATCGGGCACGCGCAGCCGCTCTTTCCAGCAACGCAAAGCAGGCTAATTGCCAGCACCTCGATCCCGATTGCGCATACGAGGGCAATCGCGCCACGCTCGAAGCAAAGTCCAGGCAGATTCACTATCTGCGTTGTCGGGTACGGGCTATAGGCGCCGACGGTCAACTCAGTGTTCGCATACGTAAGGGGATTCAACAGGGCGAACTCACGTAAAGCGATGGATCTTCCGTAATACCCGGGAACCATCGTCACCCCCATCAGGGCACATACGAACACGATTCCAAGCGTAGGGTTATTGGCAATCTTCACGGCAAGGTGAACGACAAGCGAGATGAACGCTGCCACCAAGAATTGCAAGATGGCCGTCTGCGCGAACACCAGCCAAGCCGGTTTGATAACCGGAGTCGCATATTGAATGTAGCCTATCGGATAGAACGGCGAGCCCGGGCCATTCTTCACAAGCGCGGCGATTATCCCTGGAAGATTGATGGCGAGGACGGCAAGCATTGCAAAAACACTCGCCCATACGCTCGATGCAACAAGTCTACCCAGCTCGCCCATCGGTGCCTGGATGATGAGCTTTTCACGTTTGTTAAGACGCGCGGCAAGGAACGAGACGGCAACGGCCGTTGCGACCCATAGCAAGTACTCCTTCGATCCGTCATAATAGGTGTACTCTCCATCCGATATCTGCAGAAACGGAAGTAGGGGAGAGAGCGGTGCCAAGATAAGACGTCCCGCGGCAAGAGGGTACAGAAGCGCGGGCATGCTTGATGAAGAGGTATAGACACCGTCCTCCCCCGCATTCACAAGCGCATCCGCATAGGATGCTGACAATTCCTGCTCAACACGGGTTATTCCCGACTCGAGGTATTCGACCCGTCCGTCGATGCCAGCCGCGCTCCTGAAGACGGGCAGAGCACAAAGAACCATCAACGCAACAACGACAACACAGAGCGACCTGGAGGAGAGAAGCGACCTAAAGATTGCCTTCGAGATTTTGAGCATACGTATCACCAGCTCGTTTCAACACGATTCAGCTCGATGCGCGGGGTTACGATTGCAGCATGCTGTGATTACTTGCCGGCAAAGTCAATTTAACATAAACTGTTAAAAAGTAACCTGAGTTTTTTAAATTCTTCGGAGGTTATTATGAGTTCCGACAATCGCACTCCCCGGCTTCATTCCTTCCGCATCGCATGTGCGATAGCCTCTGCGACCCTTTGCGCCACCGCCATCGCACAAGTGGCGTTCTCCTTAAAGCCAGCAATCGAAGTGCTCGACAACCCTGTAATTGCAGACTCCCCCGCGTATCCAGCCCTTGCGATCTCGACATTGGTCCCTGCCGTCATCGGTATCGCTACGACCATCCTCAGCGCCGTTCTCGTGTGGACGATCAAGAGCGGAGACCCCTTCAAGAAAGGGTCTGCGACATGCTTGAAGGTGCTCGGCATTCTCTTCGTTGTTCAAGCTGCCACCAGCCTCTACGCCGGCTCACTCAAAACCTCCGTTTCGATGTTTGGCGGCGAGGGGGCCGTCGGCGCCCAAGAGATCGCTTCATCATTCGATTGGACCTCTCTGGTTCTCGGCATCGTCCTGTTCATGCTTTCCCAGCTCTTCTTGTACGCCCGAGAGCTGTACCTCGACTCCGACGAGATTGCGTAAGGAAACGCCATGCCCGTAATTGTTCGCCTCGACAAGATCATGGCCGAGCGAAAGATTTCCTCGAACGAACTTGCCGAAAGGATTGGAACCACGCCCGTGAACCTGTCCCGTATTAAAAAAGGGCATATTCGCGGCATTCGCTTCAACACACTCGAGCAGCTATGCCTCGCCCTTCGTTGCCAACCCGGAGACCTTCTCGAAGTCATGAGCGAAGAGGATGCCCGAAAGGAGTTCGGACTCGATTGGTCCGCCGAGGATTAGAGGGCGGTCGTACTCGCCCTGCACACGGGGATGCGAATCGGCGAGGTCTGCGGCCTTCGGTGGTGCGATGTGGATTTCGAGACGGGCCTGATCTCGATCAGACACTCGGTGGCGTACGCGAAGGGAATGGGTTCGTTCATCAAGGACACCAAGACCCATGACGCCAGGGGTATCCCCATCGACCCGGTCGGCCTACTCCCCTTCCTGAAGGAGACCCACGAGATCGACTGCGGAAAGCTGCGCTTGCGCGGCCTTACCGGGGCGGTCGAGATCGGGGACTGCTACATCCTGTCGGAGCCGGGCGCGACCTTCGCGACGACAAGCTATATCCGCAGGGCGTTCAAGACGTTCTCGGAGACCAACGGCCTCATGGGCACCAACGACGAGCTGATCACGTTCCACGGCCTTCGCCACACGTTCGCAACGCAGTGGATCCGCCAAGGCGGCGATATCAAGGCGCTCCAATCGATCCTCGGCCACAAGAACGCCATGGCGACGCTCAACGTCTACGCCGACATCGAGCCCATCTCCAAAATCCATAACATGCTGCGCGCCACGCCGTGCCTTTGGCGCGGGCACCTCGGGCCGAGGGTCGATCCGGGTCCCATGTTCCAACAGAGGATCCAGGAGTCCATCGAGACGCTCCAGGCGTTCGGCTACGGCATCACCGAGCCGGACGACCGAAATATCGCCATACGCGACGTGAAGACGAACAGTTGGCTCTAGCTCACCGAGTACGCGGCAGTGCTGGGCCCATCCCAACTGAGGTCACGGTGGTCCGATAGAGGCGCCGCCCGCGGCATGCGCCGCGGAGCGGTATCCCCTACCGAAGGGCGGGGATGCCCTCCGCTTCCAGTTCGGAATCAGCCGTCGGAGGCGTTCGGCTGACTGCGGGAACGGCCTGTCCGCTCAATGTGTTCGGCTGAGATCGGAAATCAACCCAACACGAGCCGGACACGCGCCAGACGGCTCTTCCCCGTACGGCCTTCCCCCTTACGCTCATGTTGCAGGCATGTAACGCCGCAGCGAGCGCGCCTTTTTTGCGCCAGACAGGTACAATGATGAACACTGTACCGTAGCGGAGCGCCCCGCGCGCGCCGCAACCACGCGAAAGGGTTTCCCATGGCCGAGATCTCGTCCTCCCGTATCGTCATCACCGTCCTTGGCAAGAACCGCCCCGGCATCGTCGCCGGCGTCACCCGCGTTCTGGGCGAGGCCAACGTCGACATCCGCGACATCACGCAGTCCATTATCGAGGACATCTTCACCATGACCATGCTGGCCGACACCGCCGAGTCCAAGCTCGACTTCGCCGAGCTGCAGAAGGCCCTGGCCGAGGCCGGCGAGCTTTCGGGCGTCAACGTGTCCATCCAGCGCGAGGACGTCTTTAACTTTATGTACCGCCTGTAGCGAACAAGCCGCTGGGGATAGCCTGACGCGCGCATGCCCATGCAAGTCACCCCGATGCGGCCCGGAGAGGAGCGCGCATGGCCTACGACGCCAAGAAAATCTATTACCGCTTCGATGACCACTTGAGCCGCCTTGTTCTGGATTACGAAGCAAGTCGCCAGATTTCGTCTGAGAGCGAAAACCTCTACCACGGCCTGCCGACCGACCCTTATGACGAGGGCCTGTTTGTCGAGCACAATGTCAAGCGCGGCCTGCGCAATGCCGACGGCTCGGGCGTGGTCGCGGGCCTCACTCGTATCTCGGATGTGCACGGCTACAACAAGGTCGACGGAAAGGTCGTGCCCGATCAGGGCAAGCTCACGCTTCGCGGCTACAGCATCGAGGATCTGGTCAACAATGCCCAGGCCGAGAATCGCTACGGCTACGAAGAAGTCGCCTATCTGCTTATCACGGGTTCGCTGCCCAACAAGGAAGAGCTCGACGGCTTCTGCGAGCGCCTAGGTGCCTTTAGACATCTGAGCGACGAGTACGTCAAAGAGTTCCCCATGACCACGGTGTCGTCGAGCATCATGAACGTGCTCCAGCGCGCCGTGCTGCTGCTCTACGCCTTCGATGCCGAACCAGACGTGATCACGCCCGAGCACGAAATCGACGTCGCCATTTCCATGCTCGCACGTCTCCCGCGCATCGCCGCCTTCGCACACATGGCCTCGATCGCCAAGCTTCGCGGCTCCGAGGTTCACGTGCCGCACCCCACGCCCGGTCTCTCCACCGCCGAGACCATCCTACAGGTCCTGCGCGGCGGCATGGCGTTCACCCGCGATGAGGCGATGCTGCTCGACGTTATGCTCATGCTGCATGCCGAGCACGGCGGCGGCAACAACTCCACCTTCGCTTGCCGCGTGCTGTCCTCTTCGGCCACCGACCCGTATTCCGCCTACGCCGCGGCTATCGGCTCGCTCAAGGGCCCGCGCCACGGCGGTGCCAATGCCAAGGTCGTGTCTATGCACGAGGACATCCGCGCGCATGTTTCCAACTGGGAGGACGAGGACGAGGTCGCGGCCTACCTGGGCAAGATCCTCGACAGGCAGGCTTTCGACGGCACGGGCCTCATCTACGGTATGGGCCACGCCGTCTATACGCTCAGTGACCCGCGCGCCGAGGTGTGCCGCCGTTACGCGCGCACGCTTGCCGCCAAGAAGGACTTGGGCGAGGAGTTCGCACTCATCGAGCGCATCGAGCGCCTGGCACCGCAGGTGATGCGCGACCACGGCATGACCAAGCCCATCTGCGCCAACATCGACCTGTACACGGGCTTTATCTACAAGATGCTCGGCGTGCCCGAGACGCTCTTTACGCCGCTATTCGCCGTCGCCCGCATGGCCGGCTGGTCGGCGCACCGCATGGAAGAGCTCTTCTGCGCGCACCGTATCATCCGCCCCGCCTATCGTCCGGTGATCGAGCCGCTGGAGTACAAGCCGCTCGCCGACCGCTAGGACGCGGACCGTTATAGAACTCGAGCGTGGTCAGGGACCCAAGCCCTCGGCCACGCTTTTTATGCCAGTAGAAAGGATCGCAACGAATGATTGTGTTTTCCGATATGGATGGGACGCTGCTGACGAGCGATAAGCAGATGAGCGATGCCACCTGGGCAATGCTCGACGAGCTCGCACGTCGTGGCATCGAGTTTGTTCCCTGCACGGGACGTCCACTGTCGGGCATCTTTGAGCCCATTCTCGCCCATCCCGCCGTGCACTACGCGGTCTGTGCCAACGGCGCCAGCGTCTGGCAGCTCGACGAGGATACGCCCACCGACGCCTCGCGCGCCACGTGCATCTTGAGCCGTCCGCTCGACCGTGGCATTGCCCACCGCATCCATCGCATTGCCGCCGGCCACGATGTGACCTTCGATATCTTCGCGGATGGGCAGTGCTTCCTCCCCCGCTCGCTATACGGGCGTCTGGATGAGTTCTATGGCGGCGACCCCCACATCGCGGCTTCGCTCAAGCGCACACGAACACCGATCGACATGGATATCGACAGCAAGATCGACGAGGTCGAGACGCTCGAACGCATCGCCATGTACTGGCACGACCCGGCCGATCGCGACGCCATCGCAGCAGAGCTCGACACGCTCGGAGGCATTGAGGTCACGCGTTCGTACGCCATGAATATCGAGGTCATGGGTGAGGGCGCCACCAAGGGGACGGCCCTCACGTGGTTATGCGAGCACCTGGGCGAGCGTCTCGCCGACGCCTGGGCGTTCGGCGACAACATCAACGACATCCCCATGCTACAGGCAGCGGGCCACGGCATGGCCATGATCAACGCCGAGTCCGAAGACCGCGAGGCCGCCGACGCCATCACCGAATACGACAACGACCACGACGGCGTCGCCCGCGCCATCATGGCCGCCCTCGCTTAGTCGTTGGGTAGTCATTGGGGACGTTCTTAAACGACTAGTCGTTGGGGACAGTCTTCGCAAAAAAGCTGCAAGGACTGTCCCCCCACTGCCGGCAGAAAAGGAACGTCCCCATCTGCCGGATTAAGCGAGACTCTCCAGCACGCGACGGAGCTCCTGCTGGACGGCGTGGTCGCGATTACAACCCACCACGCGATCGGCCACCGCCTTGAGCGCGGGACGCGCGTTTTCCATCGCGCAGCCCGTGCCGACAAAGCGAATGATCTCGTAGTCGTTCATCGAGTCGCCAAACGCCATGACCTCGTCGCGTTCGACGCCATAGTGCTCCGCGAGCTGCGCGATGCCCGAGGCCTTCGACACGCCGGGCTGCATGGCATCGATCCACGCGTTGCCCGAAGGCGCAAAAGTAAAGAGCTGACCGAGTTCGCGCTGCAGTACGTAAGCGCTGTCCATAACGGCACCGTCATCGCAAAAGATACTCGCCTTGATGATATTTACGCTGGGATCGGGCAGCTCCCAAATGCGCTCGGCATTGGGAAGGTCCTTATCGACCTCACGCACGAACTTGCACTCGTCATCGAGCAAGAAGGACTTGGTTCGGTCAAAAAGCGCAAGATGCAGATTGGGAAACGTCGCGACGGCCTGGGCGAGCCTTCGAATCGCCAGGTGCGAATACACCTCACGGTCTACCATCTTACCGTCGGCGTAGACCTGGGCGCCGTTAGCGGCGACAAAGTCCATCTTGTCGCGAACGGGCGCAAAGAACTCGCACAGGCGGTCGTAACGACGGCCTGACGATGCGGCAAAATGCACGCCATGCTCGTGTAGCGCCAAAATCAGTTCGTAGGTCTCGGGAGGCACCTGGCCGTTTTCGTCAAGCAGTGTGCCGTCCATATCGGATGCAATCAGTTTAAACATAGAAAAGCTCCCTTCGGGCTTGTTGGAATCGAACGTGTATCCGATTCCAACGTACCCAAAGGGAGCTCAAATAAGACTCCGCGGGCGTAAACGTTACAAGGACCTGGCAAATAGCTCACACATGCCAGAGGCCTCACGGTCGCGGCGTCAGGCGACACGTCAAAGAGTGTCCCCGACGACTAGTCGTTTAAGAACGTCCCCGATGACTAGTCGGCGTAGGTGAAGGTCGTGACGTCGAACATGCCCTCGGGGCGGATGCGGAGCGTCGGGATGACCGGCAGGGGCAGGAAGATGATGCCCATGATGGGGTCGAGCGGCGGCTCAATACCCATGGCGCGCGCCTTGACCATAAAGTCGTCGTGCTGCGCGGCAACGTCCTCGGCCGCGCCTTCGCTCATAAGGCCACCGAGCGCCAGCGGAATGCGAGCCACGACCTCGCCGTTGCGCACTAGCACGTGACCACCCTGGCCCACGGCTTCAACAGCCGCCATCATATCGGCCGCGTTGTCGCCCACCACGCACACGTTGTGCGAGTCGTGGCCGATCGTGGAGGCAATGGCGCCACCCGTGATGGTGAAACCGCGCACCCAGCCGCGACCGATATGCTTGCCGACCAGGCCCAGGCCAGCGGGGCCGTCGCCGTCGGCGCCCTCGGCCTGCAGCGACACGCCGCGGCCATGGCGCTCAATCAGCATAATGCGGCGCAGACCCTCGGCGCTCTCGGGGCGAGCCATACCCGTGATGGCCTTACCCGGCACCACGTCAATCACCGCCTCGCCCGGCTTAAAGGCATAGTCGAATACGTCGAGCGAAAGCTTCGGCAGCTTAACGGAGGCGCGCAGCTCATCGGCAAGGGCCGCAACCTCGGCCATCTCGGGTGCAATCTCGCCCACAAAGGTGCCGTCCTGCGCCACCAGAGCACCGGCGGCATATACGCGATGCGGAGCCGTGGCAAACGTCAGGTCATTGAGCACCAGCAGGTCGGCACGCTTGCCCGGGGCAATCGCACCGCGGAGCTCGCGCGGGTCGCGGCAGCCGTGATCCAGGCCAAACGCCTCGGCCGTGGAGAGGGACGCCATAGAGATAGCGACCACGGGGTCGATACCGGCCTCAATCGCCACGCGGCAGGCATTGTCGATCATGCCGGTTGCAAGCGCATCGGAAGGGGCGCGGTCGTCAGTCGCAAAGCAGCAGCGGCGGGCGCGCGCGGGATTCTCCAGCAGCATCGGCGACAGGTTGGCCAGATCATGGCTGCACGTACCTTCGCGCAGCATCACGTACATGCCGCGAGACAGCTTGTCGAGCGCCTCCTCGGGAATCGTCGACTCGTGGTCGGCGATAATGCCTGCCGCAGCATAGGCGTTGAGGTCCTTGCCGGCAACGAGCGGGGCATGACCATCGACCTGTTTGGACGGCGTCTGGTTGGCAGCGTCGATACGAGCACAGGTCTCGGGATCGGCCATAAAGACGCCCGGCAGGTTCATCATTTCGCCCAGACCAAAGACATCACCCGGATATTCGGCAAAAAACGCCTGCATATCGGCAGCGGTGATGACGGCACCGGCCTGCTCGTCGGGCAGTGCGGGCACGCACGAGGGCATCATGTACTTGATGGAAATAGGAGCGCGACGACCGTCCTCGATCATAAAGCGCAGGCCGTCGAGCCCCGCCACGTTGGCAATCTCGTGGCTGTCGGCAATGGCAGTAGTGGTACCGCGCGTCGCCGCCATGCGCGCATACTCGGCAGGGCGGATGTTCGAAGACTCGATATGCAAGTGTCCGTCAATAAAACCGGGGGCAAGATAGCGGCCCTGGCAATCGATGACCTCAGTTGCCTCGTAGGTGCCAGCGGCATCGTCGCGACCATCGTAGAGCACGCCGACGATCACACCGTCCTTGACGGCAACGCTACCGGGCGCCACGCGCTGGCCATACACGTCGACGATCTGTGCATTGGTAAACAGCGTGTCGACGGGCACGCGCCCCTCGGCAGCATCGATCACAGACCTCATGACCTCAACGGACATACATACTCCTTTAACCGTAGAAAACGCTGCGGGGCGGACAAACCTTCACCGCAGCAAGCCAATAGCAATTGTATGCCCAAACGATGGGCCAACAATACGCCCCTCCGCTTAACGGCACACGCCGCATGGCGCAATGGGGACAGGTTGCTTTGCACCAAAAAGAAACGTCCCTAAGTGCCAACCAGGACAACGCCGTAGGTGGAGGACGGACAGCGAGCGGACTCCAGAGCGAACAAATTGGCATGAAAAGAGGACGGCATAGACCTTCTGGTCATGCCGTCCTCTTTGAATGACAAGTTGTCGCTCTGGAGCCCGCGCAGCGTCGAGCTGTTACGCGGTTTGGTAAAACCGCGTAACTAAATAAGCTTGAAGCCCTTGCGCTTGCCCACGGAGAGGGTGTCGCCCAGCTTGAGGGCGCTGGGATCGATGTTATAGCTCTTGGGAGCCACGGCCTTGCCGTTGATCTTGACACCGCCGCCGTCGATATCGCGACGGGCCTGGCCGGCGCTCGCCGAAAGACCCAAGTCCTTGAGCAGGCCGGCGAGGTAGATCTGGCCCTCGTCGTTAACAGTCAGCTCAACGTGCTTCTCGGGGAAGTCGGCGAGCTGGCCCTCCTTGAACACGCGGTCGAACTCGGCCTGAGCCTCGTCGCCGGCACCGGCGCCGTGGTAGGTGTCACACAGGTCACGGCCCAGAGCGCGCTTGAGCTCGTAGGGGTCGGCAGAGCCATCGGCCAGGGCAGCGTCGATCTTGTCGACCTCGGCCGGAGTGAGCGAGCTCGCCAGGCGGTAGTACTTGCCGATCATCTCGTCGGGGATGGACATGGTCTTGCCGAACATATCCTTGGGCGCGTCGGTCAGACCGATGTAGTTGCCATAGGACTTGGACATCTTACGTACGCCATCGGTGCCCTCGAGCAGCGGCATGGTGAGCGCGATCTGCGGCTCCATGCCCATCTTCTCCATGAGCTCACGGCCGGCGAGCAGGTTGAAAAGCTGGTCGGTGCCGCCCATCTCCACGTCAGCCTTAATCATGACCGAATCGTATGCCTGCATCACGGGATACAGGAACTCGTGCAGGGCGATCGGCGTCTGGGACTGGTAGCGCTTGGTAAAGTCATCGCGCTCAAGAATGCGGGCGACGGTGAACTTGGAGCACACCTGCAGCAGACCGGCCAGATCCATCGACAAGATCCAGTCGCCGTTGTGCACGATGGTGGTCTTCTCGGGGTCCAGGATCTTCATGGCCTGGCTCACGTAGGTCTCGGCGTTAGCCTCGATCTGCTCCTGAGAAAGCTGCGGGCGGGTGGAATTCTTCCCCGAGGGGTCGCCGATCAGTGCGGTACCGTTGCCGATGATGAGGGTGACGTTGTGGCCCAGGTCCTGGAACTGACGCATCTTGCGCAGCGGCACGGCGTGGCCCAGGTGCAGGTCGGGGCTGGTGGGATCGACGCCGAGCTTGATGTTGAGGGGCTCGCCCTTCTCAAGCTTCTTGCGAAGGTCGGCCTCGGGGACGATCTTCGCAGCGCCCGAGGTGATGATACGCATTTGCTCGTCAACAGACAGCATTGGGTATCCTCCTTTTGCTATAGCACCCTCGCCGAAAACGGCGGTGCTGGAAGTCCATAAACTCTCATATGATAACAAACTGACGCGACGCGGCACCTACGACAGGAAAATCCTCGTCCTGCCGCATGCGTCAATGGCAACTGGCAGACGTGTACCGTCACGCTCGACCAGATAGCGTACCTGCCGACGACGCAAGCAGTCGCGGCAACGGACCTGTCCCGTCGCATCGGTGGCACAGACGCCCTCGGCGGTCAGCAGGCAGTGCTCGCACACCATAAGCTCGGGACGGTCGGCGTCGACCGGACCCAAGACGCCGGGTTCAGCGGCCAGTTCGGCAATACGCTCCGCATCATTGCCGAGCAACTCGGCCGGCAAGTACACCCGCCCCACACCGAGTCCGCGCAGCCAGGTAAGCGTGGCCCGATTCGCGCAGAACACCGGCGCCGCCACGTCAAACGTCACGCCCAGCTCGCGAGCGATCGCCACCTGTCCCAGGCTGCGGCAGACGACACGCCTGGCACGCTGCATCAGTGAGCGGGTCCAGTCAGCGTCACCCGTGCGGCACACTTCGTCAAGCACCACAACGGCGTCGGACAAATCGAGTTCTCCGCGCGGGTCGGCATCCATCAGCTGCCAAGCAAAAACCATGCGAGCGGGAACCGCGCACTCCACCAACTCCGTCGACGCACCACCATCCACCGCAACGCCCTCAAAGGGCAGCACCTCAACGGCACGCGCAACGGGCGCAATCGCATCCGCCTCGGCCCGCATGCGCTCCAACACCGCCGCCGTCTGATCCAACACGCCGGCGCTGCGAATCAGGTATACCTCGCAGCCCGCGTCCACCTTACGCTTGCAATGCACGACGACGCGCTTCCCCGCTGCGGAATCCACCGGGCAGGGCACCTGCGGCCAGCGCTTGGGCACATCGGGACGCGCGTCGACACCCGGATAGAACCGAATCTCGAGCGTGTCACCCGCCGCCACGGCGGCGTCGAGCTCAACGGTCACCTCTTCGTGGCCCACAGCGACCAAGCGCCCCACGCGCACGCCCTGGTTAATTGCGCGCTCAAAGCTCATCAGCTCGGCACCCGAACGCCCTCGCAGATACGCATCGGTAAACCCACGGTTAAACGACCTCCCCAGCTCGCGCTCAAGCTCTTCCACGGCATCGGGGTCCCACGCGCCGTCGCGCAGCATATCGAGTGCACGGCGCCACACCCGCACCACGTTGAATACGTAATCGGGGTTCTTCATGCGCCCCTCGATCTTGAGCGACGCCACGCCGGCATCTACAAGCTCGGGCAGATGCGCAATACCCAGATAGTCGCGCGGGCACAGCAGGCGATCTCCCTCGACGGCGACAACGCTCTGCCCAGCCTCGTCCACCAGGTCGTACGCCAGACGACACGGCTGCGTGCAGTCGCCGCGCATCGCCGAGCGCCTACGCCGCAGGGCCGAGAACTCGCACGCCCCCGAATAGCCGATGCAAATCGCACCGTGGCAGAATACCTCGATGGGCACGCCCGTGGCACATAGCGCCGCAATCTCGTCGACCGTCAGCTCGCGTGCCGTCGTCACGCGCTCGACCCCCAGCTCATCGGCGGCAAGCCGCACGGCGCCTTCGCTATGAACGCCCGCCTGCGTGGACAGGTGAATCTCGACCCCGGGAATCACCGCGCGCAGCGCGCAGGCCAGCCCGGCATCGGCGACAATCAGAGCATCGGCGCCCAGCTCCAGTGCATGAGCTCCCAGCGCCACCGCGTCGGACAACTCATCGTCAAACACGAACACGTTGAGCGTCACGTACACACGCACGCCATGGGCATGCGCCACGGCACAACCGCGCGCAAACTCGTCATCCGTAAAGCCATGGGCGCTCACGCGGGCGTTAAAGCCGCCCAACCCCGCATAGATGGCATCGGCACCCGCGGCGATGGCCGCAAGCATCTGGTCGAGCCCGCCCGCCGGCGCCAGCAGCTCGGGCAGCGCCGCACCGGCAGCATCCAATCCAGTCTCGTATTGTCCGCTCGGCCCTATCGTCCGAATCGCCATCGGCAAACTCCTTACCAAGGTATGCATTCACTCTGAAAAATGCCGTCTTCCAGCATACACGAGGCCTCGCGCGCCCCGTTTGGTTTATCGTGTAATAACTTATGTCCATCCTGCCCCGACGACACATTCACCGTCCGGCACGACATACCTGGAGGTCAATATATGGGTCCTCGCCAACGACAGGGACGCAGCCGTTCAAAGACGCATGCTCTGCCCATAATCCTGCTCTCGTTTTTGGGCTTTTTGCTTATCGCGGGCGTGGCGTTTGGCATCGGCATGGTCGGCAACGTCAACCGTTGGCTGTCCGATCTGCCCGACTACACCGACGCCAACGCGTATCTGGTGAGCGAGCCCACCGAGATCGTCGACTGCAACGGCAACAAGATCGCAAGCTTCTACACGCAAAACCGCAAGTCCATCACCAAGGACGAGGTCTCCCCCTACGTGCTGCAGGGCACCGTTGACGTCGAGGACGAGCGCTTCTACGAGCACGGCGGTATCGACCTGTGGGGTATCGCGCGTGCTGCGGTGGCAACCCTCGGCGGCGGGCACGAAGGCGCCTCGACTATCACCCAGCAGCTGGTGCGCAACACCATCCTGCAGGAGGAGCAGTTCGACTCGACCATCGAGCGTAAGGTGCGCGAGGCCTACATCGCCGTAAAGATGGAGGACATGTACTCCAAAGACGAGATCCTCATGATGTACCTCAACACCATCTATTACGGCCACGGCGCCTACGGCATCGAGGCCGCAGCCGAGACCTACCTGTCCAAGAGCGCCGCCGACCTCACCCTGAGCGAAGCCGCACTGTTGATCGGCCTTCCCAACTCGCCTTCGCAGTACGACCCCACGGTCAATCCCGATCTGGCACTGTCTCGCCGCAACAAGGTCCTCGACAACATGTTGCGCCTGGGCCACATTACGCAGGAGGAGCACGATGCCGCACAGGCCGAGCCCATCACCCTCAACGTGACCGAAATCTCGGGCAGTGGCGTCGACGTATACTCGCAGCCCTACTTTGTCGCCTATGTCAAGCAGCTGCTGGAGCAGGAGTTCTCGACCGACGTGCTCTTTAAGGGCGGTCTGACCGTCAAGACCACCATCGACCCCACGATGCAGCAGGTGGCAGAGAATGCCGTCCGCGAGCAGCTCGACACGCTCTCACTCGACGGCCTGGACATGGGCATGGTCGTCGTCGACCCCAAGACCGGCTACATCAAGTGCATGGTGGGCGGCTACGACTACAACGCCGACGAGAACCACGTAAACCATGCCACGGCCAAGCGTCCCGTCGGCTCCACCTTTAAGGCCTTTACGCTGGCAACTGCCATCCAAAACGGCATGAACCCCAACGTCACCCTCAACTGCAACTCGCCGCTCAAGGCCAAGGGCACTACGACCGAGGTCCAAAACTACGCCAACCATAGCTATGGCAACATCACGCTTAAGCAGGCAACGGCATACTCCTCCAACACCGGCTACATCCAGGTGGCGGAAGCCGTCGGCAACAGCAAGATCATCTCGCTCGTCAAAAAGCTCGGCATCGACCCCGCCAAGGACAACATCGAGGACGTTCCCGTCATGACCCTCGGCACTGGCTCGATCTCGCCGCTCGAGATGGCCGCCGCCTACGCGACGTTTGCCAACGGCGGCTACTATCGCCAGCCGATCGCCATCACCGAGATTGACTCTCGTACCGGTTCGGTGCTGTACCAGCACACCGACAATCCCTCACAGGTGCTCACCGAGGGCGAGGCCGCCGCGGTCACCGATGTTCTGTCCGGCGTCATGCAGGGCGGCGGTACGGGCGCTGCTGGCGCCCTGAGCGTCAACCAGCCCTATGCCGGCAAAACGGGCACCACCGACAACACCACCAACCTGTGGTTCTGCGGCTATACCCCGCAGCTGGCGTGCGCCCTGTGGACCGGCTATTCCGCGGGCGAGATCCCCATCCAAAAATACGGCACGGACCTGCTGGGCGACAGCACCAACCTGCCTGTCTTTAAGCGGTTTATGAACACCGTTCTGACCGGTACCGAGCGCGAGGAGTTTGCGACCGGAACGGCGCCCACCTACAAGAACAACAGCGTCTGGAAGTTCTACGGCACCAACAACGCCAAGAAGACGGAAAACGACGACAAGGACAAGGACGAGAACGAGGACGAAGAGGAAACTACCACAACGACTACCACGACGACCACGACCACCGAGACCACGGGCGGCGACACCACCGGCGACACCGGTACGACCGGTGGCTCGACGGGCGGCTCCACTGGTGGTTCGACCGGCGGCGATGGCGGCACGCCTACGCCTACGCCCACTCCCGACCCCTCGCCCACGCCTGACGATACGGTCGGCTAGAAATCATCCAGCCATATGCAACAAGGCCCCCGAGCAGCCTATTGAACTGCTCGGGGGCCTTTTAGTTTGAAGCGACCTGGTGGGCGGTCTTTATACCGGCAAACAAAAAGGGGGGTACCGACCAACGTCGATACCCCTTACAAGCCACGATGTCAGCGCGCACAGTGCCGAGCGCACGACCCGCACGCCTACTTGCGAGAATTGCTCAGCTTATTGATCAGCGCCTCGAGACGCTCGCCGTCCTCGGCCGTCTGGGCAATAACCAAAATCGTATCGTTGCCGGCAAGCGAGCCAAGCACATCGGGCAACTCTGCCGCATCAACGGCGGCGGCGATGCCGGAAGCCGTGCCAGGCTGAGCCTTGATCATAACCAGATTATCGGTGCGCAGAACGCCCGTAACGAGCTCGGAAACCATACGCTGCAGGTGCAGGTCCTCTGCCAGAACATAGATGCCCTCAGGGAGCTTACGCAGCCCCATATCGGCAATATCGCGAGAGACAGTCGCCTGCGTGCAATCAAAGCCCATAGCACGGAGCTCATCGACCAGCACGCGCTGCGTACGGATGTCCTTATTGCGCACAATATCTCTAATGGCATCCTGGCGCCCATTGCGTTTTTTAGCCATACAAACCCTCTCTCCAAAAGATGGCGGAGACAATCAATCAGTGATTGAATAGTTTAACGCTATTTGAAGGCTTTTGTGTATAAGAATGCATTTCGAAACAATTCTATGCAAGTTTGTTTCGTAATGAGCCGTTTAGGCGGTTTTTGCGCCCGTCCGGTTAAGAAAAGCTGCCAGATGCGTACACATCACGCAGCGCGCGGGCTTGGCGCTGGCGATCGGCCCAAACAACAGACCGAGTCCCCGATGGTTGTCCTTGAGCGCGGCGACCATCTGACGGGTTCGAGGCGCATCGAGCATATCACGCATGCGGGCGGAACGCTCGATTGACGACAACCCGTGCGGGCTCAGGCACAAATTCTCGATGCAGGCGACCAGTCCGGCAAAGTAGAACTTTTGGCTTGCCAGCTTGAGCCGACCACCGCTATCTGCTTCCGAGAGTGAGTCCGCAAGCTCGTCGAGTGCTCGGATGTCATCGGATACCTTGGCATACATGGTGGGATCAAAGGCATCTGTAAGCTTAGGTGCCGCGGCGTGGAAACAAGCGTCGCCGCAGCCGGAGACGCACTGCGCCCGCGAGAGCGCGCACGCCATAAACCCAACTGTGCGAAACACCTTGTCGCACAAAAGGCATGCCTCAAACAGCGAGCGGCTGTACATCACGCCAGAGGTCTGAGCGACTAGGCCGCCTAAAATCAACTGGGACAGCCCGGTCACCATCGAAGACTTGTCTTCAATGACAATAGGGGCAACATCCAAGACGCGCGAATGGCGCTCTCGATGTGCATCATAGCGGTCGAGCGACACCGTGGGGAACACTATGTCTGCCGCAGTATCGCACGCGATATCGACCATCTTGGAAAGGGACTGCGGAGCAAACCACTCATCGGCGTTCATGGCGATGATTTGAGAGCCGCGCGAGGCAGCAAAACCGGCACGAAGACAAGCGCCGCGCTTCGCGTCCTCGACGTCAATCAAATCAATATGGATGTCCCTGTCGGCGGCAACTTGAAGCGAATGGCGCACACCAGGCGCAGCATCGCGGCAGACAACGACAATCTGCAAATCGTAGAGGTCTTGGTTCTGGATACTCTCGAGCGCACGCATCGCATAGCTGGGCGAACCTTCTACCACAAGGATCACCGAAAGTCGCGGATGCGAGCCACGTCGAACCAAGTTATCCGTCCTCTCGACAGCAATAAATCAAACCGTGGTTCATGGTACACCCCGGCAATAAAAGCAATGAGACACCAGTTGTATTGCACGTCAAGAACAGATGTTGCACACGCGCAGCCCACAGATGACAGGTGTCGACGCACGACGCGTCGAGCCCTCCCCTAGTCGAGCACGACAAGCTCGGCGGGATCGTAATCCACGCCCATAAACGTAAGGCCGCAGGCAGGAGCCGTGGGGCCCGCAGCGGTACGGTCGCAAGCATCGATGACCTCGCGCATCCACTCGGGTTCACGGCGATGCATGCCAATCTCGACAAGCGTGCCCACGATCGTACGGACCATCGAATGCAGGAACGCATTGCCCTCGATGGTAAACGTCAGGATGTCCTCGCCAAACGCAATCTCATGGCCAAACTCGGCACGCATCACGCAGCGATGCGTGGGCTTGCCAACGGCCGAGGCAACCTTGCAAAAGCTTTTAAAGTCCTGCTCGCCCAGCAGCGCGGGACAGGCAGCAGACATAGCCTCAACATCCAAGGGATAGCGATGCCACCACACGGCACCGCGGGACAGCACGGGGCGCGCATCTCGATCGGCAATACGGTACGTATACGTACGGGAACGCGCGTCAAAACGTGCAGAAAAGCCTTTACGGGCCCTGTAGACCTCGTTTATGGCGATATCTTTGGGCAGCAGGGCATCCATAGCCCGCAGCCACCTACGGCGCGTACACGCGAGCTCAGCGTCCGTTACGGGCACACTAATGTACTGCGCCACCGCATGCACGCCGGCATCGGTGCGCCCTGCGCACGTCAGGTCGATCGGACGGCGCAGGAGCGTCTCGATAGCGCGGCGCAGCTCGCCCGCAACCGTCGTCTGGCCAGGCTGCTCGGCAAAGCCGCTATAGGACGAGCCATCGTAGGCCACGCGGAAAACGAGCGTGGCATCGAGCTCAGGAATCGAATTGAAATCAGACGGCGCGGTCATGGGCGCTCCCAACAAACAGGCAATGGCATTTCGACAAAAAAAAGAGGGGTACGCGAACGTACCCCTCGAATATAGCCTATGCAGACGGATTGTCTACTCAGCGGTCTCCTCAGCAGGAGCCTCCTCGGCAGCCTCGACCTTCTTGGGAGCAGCGGCCTTCTTGGGGGCCGGAGCAGCCTTCTTGGCCTTAGGCGTGCAAGGCTCGGTGACGAGCTCCATGATAACGATGGGAGCATTGTCGCCCTTACGGTTACCGAGCTTCATGATGCGGGTGTAACCGCCGTTGCGGTCCTGCCACATACCCTGGGCAGCCTTGTCGAAGATCTCGGCAACGAGCTGCTTATCGCCGAGCTTGGCGATAGCCAGACGACGAGAGTGCAGGTCGCCCTTCTTGGCCCAGGTGATGATCGGATCGACGACCGAACGCAGTGCCTTAGCGCGGGTCTCGGTGGTCTTGATGCGGTCGTTCTCGAAGAGGGCCTTAGCAAGGCTCTTCTTCATGGCCTTGGTGTGGCTCGCATCGGTGCCGAGCTTCAGGCCCTTCTTAACGTTGTGACGCATGGTCTAGTTTCTCCTCAAATATGCGAAGCATTAAGCCTTCAGGCTCAGGCCCATGGACTCAAGCTTGTCCTTCACTTCCTCGATCGACTTAACACCGAAGTTACGGATGTTGAGCAGATCGTTCTCCGAGAACTCAACGAGCTGACGGACCGAGTGAATGCTGGCGCGCTTAAGGCAGTTGTAGGAACGGACGGAAAGGTCCAGATCCTCAATCTGCTTGTCCAGCTCGGCGTTGTCGTTGGTGACCTCGGGAGCGAAGATCGAAGCCTCCTCCTCGACCTCGGGGGTCTCGGCAAGGTTCATAAAGGCGGCCATATGCTGGTTGATGATATTAGCAGCCTGGACCACGGCGTCGCGCGGGGCGATGGAGCCGTTGGTCTCGATCTCGAGGACAAGGCGGTCGTAGTCGGTGTGCTGACCGACACGGCAAGCCTCAACGAGCTTGGCGCAACGGGAAACCGGCGAGTACAGCGAGTCGACGTGGATCACACCGATGGGATCGTTGTCGCGCTTGTTGGCCTCGCCAGAAACATAGCCGCGGCCATAGCCGATGCGCATGCTCATGGTGAGATGGCCACCCTCGGTGAGCGTAGCGATGTGCTGCTCGGGGTTGACCAGCTCAAACTCGGACGGAATAAAGAAGTCCGCACCGGTGACCTCGCAGGGGCCGTCAACCGAAATGGTGGCGGTCGCCTCGTCGGTCGTGCCGAGAGCCCTGAAGACAAGACCCTTGACATTCAGGACGATGTCGGTGACATCCTCGACCATGTTAGGGATGGTCATGAACTCGTGCTGCGCACCATCGATCTGAATAGCCTCGACGGCGGCACCCTCGAGCGAGGACAAAAGAACGCGACGAAGGGAGTTACCCAGCGTATCGCCGTAGCCACGCTCGAGCGGCTCGACGGAGACACGAGCAGACGTCTCGTTGATCTCTTCGACCTGAACCTGAGGCCTAATGAATTCTGACATGTATTACCTCCAGCCTCAGCAGCCCGGATGGACTACTTAGAGTAGAGCTCGACGATGAGCTGCTCGTTGATATCACCGCTGATCTGCTCACGCGTCGGCAGAGCGAGCACGTTACCAGACAGCTTCTCGATATCGACCTCGAGCCAGCCAGGGACCTCAAAGCGCTCGGAGGAAATCAGGGCCTCCTTGATGGGGAGGAGGTCACGGAACTTCTCGCCGACAGCGACGACGTCGCCGGCCTTGACGCGGTAGGACGGGATGTCCACGCGCTTGCCGTTCACGGTGAAGTGACCGTGACGGACGGACTGACGAGCCTCTTTACGGGTGCGGGCGAAGCCAAGACGGAAGACAACGTTGTCGAGGCGAGACTCAAGAATGATCATGAGGTTCTCACCGGTGACGCCGTTCATCTTACGGGCCTTGTTGAAGTAGCCGTGGAACTGCTTCTCCAGAACGCCATAGATGAACTTGACCTTCTGCTTCTCGCGCAGCTGCATGCCGTACTCAGATTCCTTGCGACGGCGCTTGGGCTGACGGATAGATTCCTTCTTGCTGCTGTAACCGAGCTCAGCGGGATCGATCCCGAGCTGACGGCAGCGCTTAAGAACAGGAGTCCTGTCGATTGCCATATTGATACGATCCTTTCAGTTACACGCGGCGACGCTTCTTGGGGCGGCAGCCGTTGTGCGGAATGGGGGTCTTGTCCTGGATGCTCGAGACCTCGAGGCCAGCAGCCTGGAGGGAGCGGATGGCGGTCTCACGACCGGAGCCGGGGCCCTTGACGAAGACGGAAACCTTCTTCATACCGTGCTCCATGGCCTGCTTGGCAGCAGCCTCGGCAGCCATCTGGGCAGCGAACGGCGTGGACTTACGGGAGCCCTTGAAGCCCACCTGGCCAGCCGACTTCCAGGAAATGACGTTGCCCTGGGGATCGGTGATTGAAACGATCGTGTTGTTGAACGTAGAACGAATGTGAGCCTGGCCCACGGAAATGTTCTTACGGTCCGCGCGCTTCAGACGGGCAGCGCGAACGTTCTTCTTAGCAGTAGCCATCTATCTAGCGCTCCTTATTTCTTCTTCTTAGCACCGATCTGACGCTTCGGGCCCTTGCGGGTACGAGCGTTAGTGTGGGTGCGCTGGCCGCGGACCGGGAGGCCCTTGCGGTGACGAAGGCCGCGGTTGCAGCCGATGTCCATAAGGCGCTTGACGTTCTGGTTGCGCTCACGGCGGAGGTCGCCCTCAACCATGATCTGGTTCTTATCGATATAATCGCGGATGGCGTTAACCTCATCCTCGGTGAGGTCCTTAACGCGCGTATCCACGTTAACGTTGCACTCGACGCAAATCTTCGTCGCAGTGGTGCGGCCGATGCCGTAAATGTAGGTCAGACCGATCTCAACGCGCTTCTCACGCGGGAGGTCGACACCATTAATACGGGCCAACGTAGTCTCCTCTCTTAACCCTGACGCTGCTTATGACGGGGGTTCTCGCAAATGACGAGGACCTTGCCATGGCGCCTAATGATTTTGCACTTATCGCACATCTTCTTGACCGAAGGACGTACCTTCATCGTTCTTCCTTTCGGTAGCGCTCAAACTACTTCCCTACTATCTACTCGCCCAGCCGCAGGCGTTTAAAACTATGGCTGGTCTTCACACACAATCCGACCGTAGGTTGAGCTAAGCCTGCAGTCGGAAATGGAGTGCGTGTATGCGTGCCGCTATTTGTAGCGATAGGTGATGCGGCCGCGGGTCAGGTCGTACGGGGAAAGCTCCACGACAACCCTGTCACCGGGGAGAATACGGATGTAATTCATTCGGATCTTGCCAGAAATGTTGCACAGAACCGAATGACCGTTCTCGAGCTCGACCTTAAACATGGCATTGGGCAGCGGTTCCTTTACCGTACCCTCGAGCTCAATTGCGTCTTCCTTCTTCACAAGCAATCATCTTTCTCTAGAAAACGACAGCGATTGAGTATTCTACAACACGTATGCACGCATCGTAATAACTTCGTAATGGCTCCACAACTAAATGGAACTTGTTACATTTCTCCGCCTTGGAGGGAGCACCAAGCACCTTGGGCATCCGTGGTGAGAATCACCGGACCGTCATTGGTGATGGCGACGGTGTTCTCGTAGTGCGCGGCGGGCAGGTGGTCGTTGGTCGTAACAATCCAACCGTCGGAGCCCGTGCTCACATGGTTGGAACCCATCGTAACCATCGGCTCGATGGCAATGACCATGCCGGCCTGGAGGCGAACGCCCCTCCCCTTTTTTCCATAGTTAGGAACGTTGGGGTCCTCGTGCATCACGCGGCCAATGCCATGGCCCACATAATCGCGAAGCACGCCGTAACCGTGAGACTCGGCGAGGGACTGAACGGCATAACCGACATCCCCGATATGGTTACCGGGAACAGCCTGCTCGATGGCAGCCTTAAGGCAATCGCGCGTGACCTCGCATAAAGCCTTGGCTTCGGGCGTGGGGGTGCCGACGAAAAACGTCCAAGCGTTATCGCCGACCCAACCGTCAACGACAGCTCCCGTATCAATGGAGATGATATCGCCATCGCGCAGGATCATGTCGGGGTTGGGAATACCGTGGACCACGGCATCGTTGATCGATGCGCAAATGGTCCCCGGGAACCCGCCGTAACCCTTAAAGGCCGGGGTGCCGCCATGCATGCGGATAATCTGCTCCGCGAGCTGATCGAGCTCAAAAGTCGAAACGCCGGGGCGCACCATGGCTCCAACGTGGCGGAGCGCCATCTTAGATAGCGCTCCTGCCTTCTTCATCTGCTCGATTTGCGTTGCAGACTTAATCTTGATCATAGACCGAGAGCCTCTTTGACATCCCCGTACACGGTCTCGCGAGCCTGGTCACCGTTGACCGACTTGAGCAGACCCTGGCCACGATAGTAGTCGACGAGCGGGCTCGTGGACTTCTCGTAGACGTCGAGACGGTTCTTGATGGTCTCGGGCTTGTCGTCGTCGCGCTGATACATCTCGCCGCCACACTTGGGGCAGGTGGCATCGGCAGCGGTGCCGGTGTAACCGCAGGCGCGGCAGGTGCGACGCGAAGACAGACGATCGATAATGACCTCGGGGGCCACATCGACCAGAAGGGCACAGTCGATCTCGCGACCCATGGCGGAGAGCTCGGAATCGAGCGTCACGGCCTGGGCGGTGTTGCGCGGGAAGCCGTCGAGGATGAAGCCCCGCTGGGCGTCATCGGCGGCAAGGCGCTCCTTGACAAGGTCGATCACGAGCTGGTCGGGAACGAGCTCGCCAGCGTCCATGTACTTCTTAGCCTGAATACCAAGCTCGGTGCCACCCTTGACGGCAGCACGCAGCAGGTCGCCCGTGGAAATATGGGCGACGCCAAACTCGGCGACGAGCTCCTGTGCGACGGTGCCCTTACCGGCACCCGGAGCTCCTAGCAATACGAGGTTCATGAGCAATCCTCCTCTAGCCTATTTAAAGAATCCATCGTAATCATACATCTTGATCTGGCCTTCGAGCTTATCGACCGTGTCGAGCACGACGCCGACCATGATGAGGATGGACGTGCCGCCAAATGCCTGGATCAGATGGTTACCCGTGAAGGAGAAGATGATCGAAGGCACGATGGCGATGAGCGCCAAAAAGACAGCGCTGGGAAGCGTGATCTTGTTGAGCGCGTTCTTGATGTAGGCCGCGGTAGCCCTACCCGGACGGACGCCCGGAATAAAGCCGCCCTGCTTCTTAAGGTTATCGGCCGTGTCATCGGGGTTGAACACCATGGAGGTGTAGAAGTACGCGAAGAACACGATGAGGACAACGTTAAGCACCCAGTTGAGCCAACCGGTCGAAAGCGCAGAGGCAACTGCCTGAATCCAGCCGATGCCGGGGAAGAACACGGCAATCTGAGCCGGGAAGTACAGCAGCGCCGAAGCGAAGATGATCGGCACGACACCCGCGGTGTTGACCTTGATGGGCAGGTAGGTGGTCTGGCCACCCATCATGCGACGGCCCACGACGCGTTTGGCGTAGGAGACCGGGATGCGGCGCTGGCCGCGCTCAAGGAAAACAATCAGCGGGATAACCAGCAGGATGATGGCGCAGATGATCACCATGGTGATGATGCCACCGGCATTGCCCTCGGTGCTGGAGAAGATAGCCTGCGGCAGACCGGCCATGATGTTCGCGAAGATGATCAGCGACATGCCATTGCCGATACCGCGCTGGGTGATGAGCTCACCAATCCACATGATCAGCATGGCGCCCGCGGTGAGCGTACCGACGATCATGAGGTCGAAGATGATCTCGGGAGCGCCGGCGCCATTGAAGCTGATGCCGAAGCTCTTAAAGAGGAAGAGGTAACCCACGGAGTTGAGGATTGCCAGAGCCAGGGTGAGGTAACGCGAATACTGCGTAATCTTGGTCTGACCGACCTCGCCCTCGCGGGCAAGCTCATGCAGGGAAGGCACGACGGCCTGGAGCATCTGGAGGATGATCGAGCTGGTGATGTAAGGCATGATGCCCAGCGAAAACACCGACACATAGCTCAACGCGCCGCCAGAGAAAAGATTCAGGAGGGCCATAGCACCTGCGGCGACCGAATTGTTATCGGTCGAGAAAAGGCCCAGCATCCCCTGGAAGGGAATGCCGGGCACAGGAACGTGCGCACCAATGCGGTACACGACGAGCATAGCTATGGTAAAAAGAATCTTTTCGCGCAATTCTTTGATGCGGAAAGCATTCTTAAGACCATTTAGCACGGCAGCTCGACCTTTCCGCCGGCGGCCTCGATCTTGGCCTGCGCAGAAGCGCTGACCTTGTCGACCTTGACCGTGAACTTCTTGGTGAGCTCACCATTGCCGAGCACCTTGACGGGCTCGAACTCGCTCTTGGTGATGCGAGCGGCCTTAAGAGCGGCACCGTCGATCACAGCGCCGTCCTCGAACTTACGCTCGAGACGCTCAACGTTAACAGCGGTGTACTCGATACGACGGGGGTTGCGGAAGCCCGGAAGCTTGGGCAGGCGCATAGCCAGCGGAGTCTGGCCACCCTCGAAGCCGGCACCCTTGGTGCCGCCGGAGCGGGAACCCTGGCCCTTCTGGCCGCGGCCAGAAGTGGTGCCGTGACCCGAAGAATTGCCACGGCCGACGCGCTTGCGGTTCTTGGTGGAACCGGGCGCGGGAGTAAGATCGTGAAGCTGCATTTGCTACTCCTCTACAATCTCGACAAGGTGCTTGACCTTGAAGATCATGCCGCGGACGGACTCGTTGTCAGCAATCTCGCGAACCTCGCGGATCCTGTGGAGACCGAGGGCACGGACAGTACGGACCTGGTCCTGCTTGCAACCGTTGGTGCTGCGGACCTGCTTGATCTTGATGGTGTCAGCCATGCTTAGTTCTCCTTACCGACGAACATCTCGGAGACCGTCAGGCCACGGCGAGCCGCGACGTCCTCAGGGCTGGAGAGCTCCTTGAGGCCCTCGACGGCAGCCTTGATGATGTTGAGGCCGTTGTCGGTACCGAGGGACTTGGACAGGACGTTCTTGATGCCAGCAAGCTCAAAGAGGGGACGCACAGCGCCGCCGGCGATAACGCCGGTACCCTCGACAGCGGGCTTGATGATGATGCGGCCGGCACCAAAGTGGCCGAGAACCTCGTGCGGGATGGTGCCCTGCTCGGTCACCGGCACGTGGAACATGTTCTTCTTGGCATCGAGAGATGCCTTGGAGATGGCCATGGGCACCTCAGCGGACTTGCCCATGCCAACGCCGACGTTGCCCTTGCCGTCGCCAACGACGACGAGAGCGACGAGGCTCATGCGACGACCACCCTTGACGGTCTTCGACACGCGGTTGATGTAAACGACGCGCTCCTCGAACTCGGAGGCCTCGCGCTGCTGCTTCTGATTACGAGCCATGTGCTACATACCTCCTAGAACTCGAGACCGGCGGCACGAGCACCGTCGGCGAGGGCCTTGACGCGGCCATGGTAGATACGGCCACCGCGATCGAAGGCGACCTTGGTGATGCCGGCCTCGATGGCGCGCTTGCCAACGAGCTGACCGACCTTCTCCGCAGCCTCCTTGTTCGAGGTGTGGGTGCCCTTGAACTCGGCCTCGAGGGTCGAGGCAGAGACGAGCGTCAGGCTGGAGCCCTTGCTGTCGTCGATGATCTGGGCATAGATGTTGGCGTTAGTACGGGTCACGCGAAGACGCGGACGCTCGGAGGTACCCGAGACCTTGCCGCGAACACGACGCTGACGACGCTTGAGGCCTTCCAGCTTCGCCTTATGCTTGTTCATACGTAAACTCCTAAAAAGGTTGATCTTGCCAGCACCTGACGGGGTGCTGGTCTTATGCGAGTGAGTCGGTTACGACTACTTGGCGGCCTTACCCAGCTTGCGGCGGATGTGCTCGCCAACGTAGTGGATACCCTTGCCCTTGTAAGGCTCGGGAGGACGATGGCCGCGGATCTCAGCGGCGATCTGACCGACCTGCTGCTTGTTGATACCCTTGACGTTCACGTGGGTGTTGTCGGGAACCTCGAAGGTGATGCCCTCGGGAGCCTCGACGATCACGGGGTGCGAGAAGCCCAGGGAGAACTCGAGGTTCTTGCCCTTCTGCTGCACGCGGTAACCGACGCCGGCGAGCTCGAGCTTCTTCTCGAAGCCCTCGGAAACGCCAACAACCATGTTGTGGATGAGGGCGCGGGTGAGGCCGTGGCGGGCACGGGTCTCACGCTCGTCGTCGGGACGGGAAACGGTGAGGACGTTGTCCTCGACGTTGATAGCGAGCTTCTCAAAGACATCGAGCTCGAGCTGGCCCTTGGGGCCCTTGACGACAACGTTGTTGCCGTTGACTGCCACTTCGACTCCGGCGGGAATCTGGACAGGCTTATTACCGATACGAGACACGGTGATCTCCTTTCCTTCTACCTACCGAGCGAATTACCAGACGTAAGCGATGATCTCGCCGCCGACGTTGTGCTTGCGAGCATCGCGGTCGGTCATGACGCCATGGCTGGTGGAAATAATGGCGGTACCAAGGCCACCACGGACGCGGGGCATGTCGGCAACGCCGGTGTACTTACGCAGGCCCGGCTTGGAAATGCGGCGGATGCCGTTGATGACCTTAGCCTTCTTGGGACCATACTTAAGCGTGATGTGCAGAGTCTTCTGGGGAACGGTGTCCTCGACATCGTAGCCCTCGATGTAGCCCTCCTCGTGCAGAACACGAGCGATCTCGACGAGCTTCTTGCTGCTCGGCATGGAGACCGTGGCCTTGTTCACAGAGTTAGCGTTACGGATGCGCGTAAGCATATCTGCGATCGGGTCTGTAAGGTTCATACAGATTCTCCTTCGTTCTTGATGAACACGTGCTCTTGGTTCTTCGCCGCCCTTAACGGCAAAGCCTTTTTAGCGCGTTTTCCCTGTTCCAAACTGATGCTTGAAACGCTGGTAGTGACTTACCAGCTGGCCTTTTTAACGCCGGGAAGCTCGCCCTTGAGTGCAAGCTCGCGGAAGCAGACACGGCACAGGCCGAACTTGCGGTACACAGAGTGCGGACGGCCGCAGCGCTGGCAGCGCGTGTACTCACGAGTAGAGAACTTCTGCTTGCGATTGCACTTGACGATCATCGATGTCTTAGCCACTTATATCCTCCTCACATAGAGTATTGTTCGCCCCAAGCGCCGCCCCCTTGTGGGAACGGCGCTTATAGGGCAGGTGAACCTATTTCTTGAACGGGAAACCGAAGGCGTCCAGAAGGGCCTTGGCCTCCTCATCGGTGTTGGCGGTGGTCACGAAAGTGATGTCCATACCACGCTGGTGATCGACGGAATCGAAGTCGATCTCGGGGAAGATGAGCTGCTCGGTGACGCCCATGGAGAAGTTACCACGGCCGTCGAAGCTCTTGGCGGAAATGCCGCGGAAGTCGCGGATACGGGGGATCGCGACGGAGGTCAGACGATCGAAGAACTCCCACATACGGTCGCCACGCAGGGTAACCTTGCAGCCGATCGGCATACCAGCGCGCAGGCGGAAGGTAGCGATGGACTTGCGGGCACGGGTGATCATCGGCTGCTGGCCGGTGATGGCGCGCAGGTCGCGCACGGCACCGTCGATGGCCTTGGAATCGGTAGCGGCCTCGCCGACACCCATGTTCACGACGATCTTCTCAAACTTGGGGATCATCATGACGTTCTCGTACTGGAACTTGTCCTGAAGCTGCTGCTTGACCTCGTTGTTGTACTTGGTCTTCAGACGCGGCACATACTTCTCTTCTGCCATTGTTCACTCCTTCTTGGGGTTTTAAGCACGGGGCGTGGCCACGATGGGTTGTCCTCGTGCCTCCTGGCTGCATCCGCGCCGCTCATGGCATTTCGCGGTTTGGACTCGACGCAGCAGGAGCCGACAAAACAATCGGTACTATACGCGCATCGGAAGCGTATTTCCAGAAAAACCTCGTCTGCCTGCACAACTCCACAACTCCCCCGCACAAATGGATCCCAAAAAGCAGTTGCGGTGAAATAGGGACTGTTTGGCGGCCTAACAGGCTTAAACAGTCCGTATTTCACCGCAACTTATTGGTGGGGATGCGATTAGCGCTTGCGGGGGACGAGTTTGGTGCGGCGCAGGTGGATCATCTCGGCGGCGATGGAGATGGCGATCTCCTCGGGGTCCTCGGCCTCGATGGCAACACCGATCGGAAGATGCAGCTCGTCGATCTGGTCCTGCGTAAAGCCTTCCTGCTCCAAGCGGGCCCGCACAAAGGCCGTCTTGCGACGCGAGCCCAGACAGCCCAGATAGGCGGGCTTGGCGCGCATGGCCTGAATCACCACGTCGATATCGGACTTGTGACCCGCCGTGGCGACGACCACCAAGTCGCGCGGACCGATGGGACACAGCTCGCTCAGGTTCTTGTAATCGACCAGGCGACGATCGTAGACACCGGGCACCCATTCGGGCGTCAACGTGCCGGGGCGGTCATCGCAGGCCACGACGGCAAAGCCCACCGCCGTGAGCACGCGCGCCGTCGCGGCGCCCACGTGTCCGCAGCCAAAGATGTAGGTCAGGCCCTCGGGGCAGAGCGTCTCGATGTGCGCCGCGGGAATCTCAGAGGCAGCGTTGGTGTAGGTGACGTTACTCCCCTCCTCCACCAGTGAAAGCCCGGGGCAGCCCGCAATGGTATGGCGCGATGCCTCGCCATGGTACTCGGCCACATCGCCCTCGAGCGCGCTCGCGATAAACGGCTCAAAGTCGATGACGAAGTCGCCGATGCGCCGATAGACCAAGACGTCGGCAATTTCCTGGAACAACGGTGCCTGGGTCGCATCCAGATGTAGGTAGCACAGGCAAATGGCTCCGCCGCAGATCATGCCGGTATCGGAGTTCTCGCCGCCCATGGTGTAGCGGACCAGACGCGACTGCCCTGCGGCCAGCAGCTCGCGCGCCTCGTCCAGCGCAAAGAGCTCGATCTTGCCGCCGCCGATGGTACCCGCTTGGCCGCCATCGGCAAAGACGGCCATCCAGGCGCCCACGCCGCGCGGCGATGACCCTGCCGTGCCGGCCACGACCACGAGCTCGCACGTCTCGCCAGCACGCAGAGCGCCAAGCGCCGCATTCACAACATCGAGCTTTTCCATTGCCGCCTTCTATCCTCTAAAGACATCGGTGAGCATAGCGAGTGCCTCGAGCACGCCGCCGCCGACCGACGTCGCCTTGTCCGAAATATAGTTGATATAGCTGGCATCGCCACGCGGATCGACGTCGGCACATTTAAAGCCCTCAGTCACCTGCACGCCGTTCGCCAAAAGCCCGCGCAGGCAGCCATCGATCTGCGTGCACATGGGCGTATCGTCCGCGTAGCCAATCACGTCTCCGGCGCTCACGATGTCGCCGATTGCGCGGTCGGACCGAAACACGCCGGCAGCGGGGCTGTGGATAACGCGCTCCTTGCCATAGCCGGCGATAATGCCCGGCACGCCTGTGTTGGGCTGGGGCGTACCTTGGGTAATGACACGGCCAAGAAAATGCCCGCGCATGGTCTCGACCACGGCGTCGCAGTCAACCGGCGCGGTAAAGCCCGGCCCCACGGCGATGACGGTAGGCGCCATGTCGCGCGTGGTGCCCAGGTTGCGCTTGGCCAGAATCGCGTCGACCACAGCCGCGGGTTTAAGCTCATCGAGCATCTGTGCCTGGGGGTCCACCACCACGGCGACATCCCCCGCTTGGGTAATCTCGAGCGCCTCAGCCGGCGTCTGTGCCAAGCGAGCG
Source organism: uncultured Collinsella sp. (assembly GCA_900552385.1). Taxonomy (GTDB): domain Bacteria; phylum Actinomycetota; class Coriobacteriia; order Coriobacteriales; family Coriobacteriaceae; genus Collinsella. The sequence continues at coordinate 33,188 of URZI01000006.1, forward strand.
CGAATGCCCTCGACCTGGACCTCGCCCAAGCGAATGGCCTCGCAAAAACTGATTGTGCGACGGATGCACGTGGGGACCGCGATATCGGCCATAACGACCGACACGCCGGCGCGTACCAAACGGGCAGCAACACCCGTGGCGATATCGCCGGCGCCGCGAACATAAACGAGCATTCCCGGGGCACCTCCCTGTGCTACGGTTTGAGCAGAGCAAAAGCGGTTCGACCGCTACTCTGATGATTATTTATTATCACAGTATTATACGGCGGTGAACAGATGGAAACGGTTAGCGGCAATCTTGCCTCGGCGCTCAGGATCGAGCCGGGCATTACCGCGATTATCGGCAGCGGCGGCAAGTCGACCTTGCTGAAAACGCTGGGTCTCGAGCTCATGCGCGCTGGCGGCAGGGTGCTTCTCTGTACCACCACGCACATGCTTCCCGTCGCCGGCGTGCCGTGGGACGGGTCGAGCCGTCGCCTGGATGCCGCGCCTTGGAAGCCGGGGGCCCTGCATGTCCCCGGTTGCACCTGCGAGGCATGCGCTGGCATGAGCCGCGGAAGCATCTGCCAGGCGGGTGTTTTGGACCCGGAGACAGGCAAGCTCTCCGCCCCCGCCGAGCCGCTCAACGAGCTGGCGCAGCGCTTTGACTATGTGTTGACCGAGGCGGACGGCAGCAAGCGACTCCCGCTCAAGGCCCACGCCGCCTGGGAGCCGGTGATTCCCTCTGGCACGGCAAACGTTGTCTGGGTCGTCGGCGCCTCGGGGCTGGGCAAGCCCGTCGCCGAGGTTGTCCACCGCCCCGAGCTCTTCTGCGAGCGTTGCGGCTGCGAGCTCACCGACATCGCCACGCCCGAGCGCGTCGCCCAGGCGCTCAATGCCGAGATGCAGGCGCTGGAACTCGGCACCGCACGCGTCATGCTCAACCAAGTCGACACGCTCAGCGACCCCACGATGGCCGACCGCTTCGAGGCAGCTCTCGACCGTCCCATCGTCGCCACCAGCCTCAAGTAGCCGGCCCCATCTCGTCAGTTGCGGTGAAATACGGACTGTTTGGCCGCATGACGGCCGCAAACAGTCCGTATTCCACCGCAACTGCGGAGGGGACACGGCATCTTTGCTGCTAGCGGGGGACGTAGCGGCCGGGTTGGGCTCCGGTGGGCTCGCCATCGCGCGCCACCAGCACGCCGTTCACAAACACGGCCTTGGCGCGACCATGCGCCTCAAAGCCCTCGAGCGGCGTGTAGTCCACGGCCTGATGCTGTGTCCCGGCGCTGATCGTCCAACGTGCGCACGGATCCCACACGCACACGTCGGCATCGGAGCCCTCGGCAAGACAGCCCTTGCGCGGATACATGCCAAACACGCGCGCCGGGTTCTCGCTCATCAAGCGGCACAGATCCTCGGGTCCCAGCTGTCCCTCAAAGCTCGTGGCAATCGCGACGGGACGATGCTCCACGCCGGGCCCGCCGTTGGGAATCGCGCGGAAATCGTCGCGCCCGCGGTCCTTTTGCCCGTGCAGGTTAAAGCTGCAATGATCGGTCGCAATCGTATCGATCTCGCCGGCCACAAGCGCCTCGCGCAGCGCGGCACGGTCGCTGGCATGGCGCAGCGGCGGGCTCATCACGTACTTGGCGCCCGCAAAGCCGTCCTCGCCCTGCTCCAGATAGCAGGTGTCGTCGAGCATCAGATACTGAGGGCAGGTCTCGACATAGATATTCTTCTGCCCGCGCGCCTTGGCCGCACGAATGGCCTCGAGCCCCAACTTGGTCGAAAGGTGCACCACGTTGACTGGGGCGTCGCCGGCCAGGTGCGCCAGATACAGCAGGCGGCTCACGGCTTCGGCCTCACACACGTCCGGGCGGCTGAGCGCATGCCCCTCGGGCCCATGAATCCCCTGCTCGTACACGCGCTTCTGCAGCTCATTCACCAGCGTACCGTTCTCGCAATGCACGCACAGTATGCCGCCAATACGCTTGAGCTCCTCGAGCACCTCGAGCGTCTCGGCATCGTCCAGGCGCAAATGATCGTAGGCAAAGTAGGTCTTAAACGACGATACGCCCGCCTCGCGCATAGCCGAAAGATCGGCGCGGTTGCGTTCATTCCACTCGGCGAGTGCCATATGAAAGGCGTAGTTGGCCGTGCAGGTTCCGTCGGCACGGCGATGCCACTCGGCCAAGGCATCGGGCATGGTCACGCCGCGATCAGCCGTCGCGTAGTCCACGATGGTCGTCGTACCGCCGCAGGCAGCCGCACGCGTGCCGGTTTCAAAGCTATCGGCTGTCCAATCCATGCCAGTCCAGCACTGCATGTGCGTGTGGCCGTCGATAAAGCCGGGAAACACCCAGCAGCCCGCGGCGTCCTCGACGGTATCGTCGGCGCCCGGCTCAATCGCCGCGGCAATCCGCACGATCTTATCGCCATCCATGGCAAGATCGGCGCGGCGAAGCCCCTGTGGCGTCACGAGCGCGCCGTTTTTGATGATGATCATGTTGCTCCTTATCGATTCATACAGTTGGCCACGCGATCAAAATACGAGCAGGCCGCGATATGCTCCGTTATGCGTCGCTGTCCCTCGGCGGTATCGACGTCCCACAGCTCGTAGGCGCGCGCTTCGACCAGCGCAACGTCGACGCGGCCTTTGAGAATCGAACCGCCGCCGTCCTTGCCCTCAAGACACATAAGTGCATCGAACAGTTCCGCCGGAAAGAGCACCGGGCTCGAAGGCTCACCGTTGCACGCAAGACGCACCGGATGCTTGCGGCCACGCTCGTCAAATGCACGAACCATGGCCTCAAAAGAATCCGAACTCACGAGCGGCTGGTCGCCCGGCAAAAAGAGGCAGCCTTTCCAGTTGCGCTCGACTCCCCACGAAAGGCCCGCACGGACGCTTTCGCTGCGCAGCTCGCCATCGTGCAGCACGCACGGGCAATGTTTGTCCTCGCAAATCCGGGCGACCTCGGGCCAACGCGTCGAAACCACAACGTCAAAGCCCCGGGGAACCGAATCGATGGTCCGGGCAATCAGCGGCTCGCCATAGATATCGGCAAGCATCTTGTTAGAGCCAAACCGCTTGCCCTCGCCCGAAGCCATAATGACGCATCCAAGTTTCATGGTGATACCTCCCCTGAAACCATCGTACCCATAACTCGCGCCGCGGGCATCCACATCGAAAGCGCTTATCCCGCACGCCCGCGATGCAAAAAAGGGGCACCCCGCCGGTTGGCAGAGCGCCCCCTTTACATGGCTTACCTCAACCCGGCTTTAGGCCTGGAACCAACGGGCGGTGTTGCGCTCGTCGAGGGCCTTGAGGGTAGCGGCGGGATCGGCAACCTTCTGCAGGAACATCATGGCTGCGATGGCGTACGGCTTGTAGCTTGCCTCCTTGTACATGCCCACGCGGTGCATGTCGAAGACGTCGGCGTTAACCTCACCGTGCTCGCAGGAGACACCGGAGATGTCGGCGGGCAGCGGGTGCATAAAGATGGTGTCCTGGCCGTTGGCAGTCTTCTCCATGAGCTCGGTCGTGGAGCACCAGTCCTGATGGGTGGCGTTCTGGGCGAGCAGCTCCTTCTCGAGCGCGGCGATGCCGGCGTCGTCGCCCTCGGCGTACAGATTGGTGCGCTTCTCCATGGCGGCAAACGGAGCCCAGCTCTTGGGGATCACGATGTCGGCGCCCTCGAAGGCCTCGGCCATGGTGTTGACCTGCTTAAAGGTGGTGCCGGACTCGGCGGCATAGCCCTTGGCGCGCTCGACGACCTCGGGCATGAGGTCGTAGCCCTCGGGGTGGGCCAGGGTGACGTCCATGCCAAAGCGGGGCAGCAGGCTGATCAGCGACTGCGGGCAGGACAGCGGCTTGCCGTAAGAGGGCGAATAGGCCCAGGTGACGGCAACCTTCTTGCCCTTGAGGTTCTCGAGGCCGCCAAACTCGTTGATGAGGTAGAGCATGTCGGCAGAGGACTGCGTGGGGTGATCGGAGTCGGACTGCAGGGAGATGAGCGTGGGACGGTGATCCAGAACGCCGTCCTCGTAAGCCTGCTGGACAGACTCGGAGACCTCGGCCATGTAGGCGTCGCCCTTGCCGATGTACATATCGTCGCGGATGCCGATGACGTCGGCCATGAAGGAGATCATGGTAGCGGTCTCGCGGACGGTCTCGCCGTGGGCGATCTGGGACTTCTTCTCGTCCAGGTCCTGCAGCTCAAGGCCGAGCAGGTTGGCGGCCTTAGAGAAGGAGAAGCGCGTACGGGTGGAGTTGTCGCGGAACAGGGAGACGGCCAGGCCCGAGTCGAAGATCTTGGACGAAACGTTGTTCTCACGCAGCTCGCGCAGGGCGTCGGCGACGATGTAGAGAGCCTTGAGCTCATCGGTGGTCTTGTCCCAGGTATGCAGGAAGTCGCTGCCGTACATACCCTTAAAGTCGAGACCGTTCAGCTGCTCGACGAGCTCGGTAAACTTAGCGTCCATGGAAATGTCCTTTCTAAAGATGAAACGATCGCAATGAGTTGATGCGCTCCGGCATGCGCGTGTGGCAGAACATGCAGAGCACCATGACGAGGACCCGCCACCGTTGAGGAAGCATGGGAGATAACGACCGCGGGCCCCAAGTCAACAGGGGGTGCCGGGGACACGAGCGGCCCCCGGCTCAACAAAATCGAGGAATGGGACTAATCGATCTTGTTGTTGGTCAGACCGGCGCGGAACACGGTGGCGTCGCCATCGGCCTGGCTCGGATCGTAGAGGTTCAGGGCAGCCACGTACATGGCGGCAGCGGTGACCAGGTCGTCCTTGTAGGTGACCTCGTTGGGAGCGTGAGCCTGAGACTCGGCACCCGGGCCAAAGCCCACGCAGGGGATGCCGTAGCGGCCCTGGATGGAAACGCAGTTCGTGGAGAAGGTCCACTTGTCGCACAGCGGACGACCGGTGCGCTTGTCCATGCTGGGCTCGCAGCCGATGCGCTCGTCACCAAACATAGCCTTGTGGGCGTCGACGAGGGCCTTGACGTGCGGAGCGGTCTCCTTGTTGATCCACGTGGGGAAGTAAGCCTCGGTCTCGTAGACCTCGCCGGTCCAGGACGGACGGTCGTACATGTACATGGAGACCTTCACGTCGTCGCCGTACTTCTTGGCAGCCGGCAGGTTGCGGATCTCGTCCAGGCAGGACTCCCAGGTCTCACCGGCGGTCATGCGACGGTCGATGGAGATGGCGCAGGAGTCGGCCACGGCGCAACGGCTGGGGCTGGTGTAGAAGATCTGGCTGACGGTGCAGGTGCCGCGGCCCAGGAAGCGGGCGTCCTCGAAGTGCTCGGGGTTGTATTTGGGGTCGAGCATCTTGACGAGACCCTTGATGTCGGTCGACTCGTCGCAGCCGTTGTTGTTGAGGGCGCGGACGTCGGCGATGATGTCGGCCATCTTGTAGATGGCGTTGTCGCCGCGGTCGGGAGCAGAGCCGTGGCAGGAGGTGCCGTGAACGTCGACGCGGATCTCCATGCGGCCGCGGTGACCGCGATAGATGCCGCCGTCGGTGGGCTCGGTGGAAATGACGAACTCGGGCTTAATGCCGTCCTTGTTGTAGATGTACTGCCAGCACATGCCGTCGCAGTCCTCTTCCTGGACGGTGCCGACGACCATGATCTTGTAGCCCTCGGGGATGAGGCCCATGTCCTTCATCATCTTGGCAGCGTAGGTAGCGGAAGCCATGCCACCCTCCTGGTCGGAGCCGCCGCGGCCGTAGATGATCTCATCGGTCTCGTAGCCCTCATAGGGATCGGCATCCCAGTTCTCGATGTTGCCGATGCCGACGGTGTCGATGTGGGAGTCGATGGCGATGATCTTGTCGCCCTCGCCCATAAAGCCCATGACGTTGCCCAGGCCGTCGACCTTGACCTCGTCATAGCCAAGGTTCTCCATCTCGGCCTTGATGCAAGCAACAACCTCACCCTCCTCGCAGGACTCAGAGGGATGGGAGATCATAGCGCGCAGGAAGCGAGTCATGTCGGCGCGGTGAGACTCAGCAGCAGCCTTGATAGCGTCGAAATCGAGTTCTTTAGCCATTGTTCATAACCTTTCAAACGAAGGAATCTACCTGTGAGGTGGCGGAGCGATACCTATTTACTCCGCCCCAACGATTAACAAGTGGGATATTCGCCTTCCCAAACAATTCGACGATACTGGTCGGGGTCCGTGTCACCTTCCGTGGAGAAGCAGAGCACGGAGCTCGTCTTATCCAGGCCGATGAGTTCCTTGAGCTCGGCGTACTCGGAATCGAGCATGAGGGTCTCGACCAGGCCGGTGGTCACAGCGCCGGACTCGCCGGAGATGACGCGCGGGTCGCCCTTCTCGGGAGCGCCCAGGGTGCGCATGCCGCGAGCGGTGACCCAGTCGGGGCAGGACACGAAGGCGGTGGCATGGTTGCGCAGGATATCCCAGCCCAGGATGTTGGGCTCGCCGCAGCACAGACCGGCCATGATGGAGGGCATGTCACCGTCCACGATACGCGGATCGCCGTCGCCGGCGGCAGCGCCCTTGTACAGGCAGGCGGCCGGAGCGCACTCGACCACGACGAAGGTGGGCGGGTTATCGGGATACAGGTTGGTGAAGTAGCCCACCACGGCGCCGGCGAGCGAACCCACGCCAGCCTGGACAAACACGTGCGTCGGGCGGTTGATGGCCATCTCGCGCAGCTGCTCGGCAGCCTCGGAAGCCATGGTGCCGTAGCCCTCCATGATCCAAGACGGGATCTTCTCGTAGCCCTCCCAGGCGGTGTCCTGAACGATGACGCCGCGCTCGCAGGCGTCGGCCTCGGCGGCGGCCATGCGCACGCACTCGTCGTAGTTGACCTCTTCGATGGTCACCGTGGCGCCCTCGGCGGCGATGTTGTCGAAGCGAGGCTTGGTGGAACCCTTGGGCATGTGCACGACGGCCTTCTGACCCAGCTTGTTGGCAGCCCATGCCACGCCGCGGCCATGGTTGCCGTCGGTGGCGGTAAAGAAGGTGGCCTGGCCAAAGTCCTTGGCAAGCTGATCGGAAGTCAGGTAATCGAAGGTGCAGTCGGCAACGTCCTTGCCGGTCTCATCGGCAATGTAGTTGGCCATGGCAAACGAGCCGCCCAGAACCTTAAAGGCGTTGAGGCCAAAGCGATAGCTCTCGTCCTTAACGCACAGGTTGGACAGGCCCAGGCGCGCAGCCTGACCGTCCAGACGGGCAAGCGGAGTGACGGTATATTGAGGGAACGACTGGTGGAAGGCACGGGCCTTCTTCACGTGGTCGAGGCTCATGATTCCCAAGTGCTTGTCATCGCTCTTGGGCATCGTGTTGCCCGCCCACTGGATCTTATCGGCCATACGGTGAACTCCTTAAGTCCTCTCTTGCCGGCCCCCGCATACGCGTTTCAGCCCATTCCCATTCATGCGACTGAACTTTTATGTGGATGCCAAACAAAAAGTTTGTTAGCACTGTTCTATCACACTTTTTGATTGGAAAACCTAACAAATTGTTTGTTGCCGTAATCGGTACTTTTTCGCCGCCGAACGGTCATGAATTGCCTTGTTGATGGATTTGTTTGCGAACAGATGTGGTTTATGGCAAAGTGTGCCCAAACTAATTTTTAGGAAGGCACCCATGACCCCCGCACAGATTGAGTTTTACAAGCGCCTCGCACACGGCCTGGCGCTCCAATTTGGCCCCAACTGCGAAGTCGTCGTCCACGATCTGGAGACCGAGGACGTGGACCACTCCATCGTAGTGATCGAAAACGGCCACGTCAGCGGGCGCAAACTGGGTGACGGCCCCAGCCATATTGTGTTTGAGTCCATGCACGAGGGCACCACCGACGTGCACGACCGCGAGCCATACCTCACCAAAACCACCGATGGCAAGCTGCTCAAGTCCTCGACCATCTTTATCCGCAACGACGAGGGCAAGCCCGTCGGCATTTTGGGCATCAACTTTGACATTACGCTTATGAAGGCTTTTGAGCGTTCGCTCGACGCCTTTACCGGCACCGGCGGCACGGGCTATACCGAGCCCGAGCCCATTACCAAGAACATCGGCGACCTGCTCGAGGACCTGCTGCACGAGTGCGAGCAGTTTGTGGGCAAGCCCGCGGCACTCATGACCAAAGACGAGCGCATTCGTGCCATTGGCTACCTCGACCGTCGCGGTGCCTTCCTCATTTCCAAGTCGAGCGAGCGCGCCTGCGAGTTCTTTGGCATCTCCAAGTACAGCTTCTATAGCTACCTCAATGAGGCCAAGGCGGCGGCCGGCGACAAGTAGGCACTCGCCTGGATTGCCCCTCCCCTTTTGGGCGCGAGTTCTGGAAAGCACGAATCCAAGACCGAGCCGCTTGGGAAGTTCCATATAATCGATGTCATTAGTATTTCGAAAGGATGGAACAGAATGGCGTTGAGCAAGGCATCATGCACCGGTCGCGGATTGATTCCGGCAATTGGTGGACATGTGCACCGCATGTTCGATGAGAGTGAAGACGACCTGTTTTCGCTGAGCCTTGACGACGTGATGGATGATCGCCCGTGGACCGCCGACGAACTCATGGGCGGCGGGGCTCGCCCGTCAAATCCCAATCCCGCACTTGCGCCTAAGACCGCATCTGCGCCGACTCCTGCGCAGTCGCCTGTTTCGACGCCCGCGCCTACGCCCGCACCCACTTCGGCGCCCACGCCCGCTCCCCGCCCCGCAAGCGACCCGTCCGAGACGGCGGCATTTCTCGCTGCAGCGACGCAGGGCAAATCGGCCGACAGCACCGTTATGTACAGCGCCCAGCAGTTGCCTGTTCCTGCGGCACGCAAGCCTCCGGTCGCAAGGCTCGATGAGCCCGTTGCCCATCAGGTTGCCTACGATTCCTGGGCTGCAGCCGATCTGGATGAGACCTCTACCGGCATGCCGGCGCTCGACGTTCCAGTTAACCCGCTTTTTGCCGCCAACACGAGCGCCGCGGACTATGAGGGCGGTGCGGCATATTCCGATTATCCCGATGGCTATGCTGGCACCGGTCGCATCGAGACCGAGGATTATGGCACCGCATCGAGCGATTATCTCAACGATCCGTACACTGCCACACCTGCACCGGAATATGACCCGGAGGCCGCGTCCGCACCGGCGTATACCAAAAGCACGGGCGAAGAGCGCTTCGCCGATTATTACGCCGAGGAAAAGGCGCTGCGTTTCTCGGAATTTCCGCAGGCAGTCAAGGTTGCCTTTATCGCCATTATCATTGCCCTGCTCGGTGTCATTGCGTTTGAGGGATTCCAGCTGTTCCGCGGCCCCACCCAAGCGGAGTCGGAGACCCAGCAAAAAGAGGACGATAACCAGTACCTGGACATCAACACCCTCAAGGGCGACCCCAACGACGAGGACGACGAATAACAAATGCCAAAAATTGAGGGTCGTAGACCAAATCAACCCCGTGCGCCCATTGCCGCACGGGGTTGATTTTTGTCCGCACGCGCTGATAGACTCCATCGTGTCTGCAAGGAGCGGGCGCGTTTTATCCAGAGTCGGGGTAGAGAGTTGGCTCCACGATCCCGACGCCAACCGACCAAGAGGCACGGTGGCCCTGCCAGCATCGATGAAAGGAGTCCGTATGGACAATTTCTCTGTGCGCAGCGAGCGCAACTTCCACAACCTGGTCGTCAAACCGAATCACATGCATCTTCTGGATAAGCCAAATGGCTACGCCTCGGCCATGGTCAAGAGCAGCCTTTCCCACCAGATGCGCTTTACGGTGCAGGTGCTCGAGGAAGAGCTCTGCGACGCCGACGACCCGCACGTACTGCAGATCAAGCTGCTCGGAGACGATTCGCGTGAGCCGTCGAGTTGGATGCTGTTTGCCGACGGCGCGTGCATCGTGGACGGATCCGGTGCCTTTGCCCGTGAGTGCTTCTGCGAGGGAGCCGAGGTGTTTTTGGACCTGTGCCGAGATGCCGTCGGGGCTGCCGAGCTGCGCCAGTGGAGCCAGAGGGAGTACGAACTGCTGAGCGCCGCGCGTGGGGTTGCGGGGATGTAGGCAGACGCAGGCGGCGTGCAGCCGTTGCACGCCGCCGCTCAGGCCACGCGATGTCAAAAGACTGACACTTGTGTATGCCTTTTGACAGTCCGAAAGCGCTAGCGAAGTTCATTGATGCCGCGGCTAGATGCGCAGCAGTAAAGAGATGCTGAATACAAATCGCACCCATCTCCAATGGATCCAACACGTCAAAATAAGCACAGATACCCGAGCGCTTATGCTACATGGAAGCACAGAGAGGCCCGCGTTCCGAACCACCACAGCTCGGAACGCGGACCCCAGCAACTAATTCTTTTCGGATAATCCCAATCCAGTAATCTCCTGATAGCGCCGCTTCAACATATACGCATCGGGAAGCCTAGAGATCCTCTGATGAATCAACTCATTAAAATCCGCCAGATTTCCGATTACGACATCGATGCCGCCAGCAGCGTTGAGCAAATCGACGTACGTCATAAAGCGAAACTCGAACGGAATGCCCTCGATTTCCTTTGTGCATCCATCATGAAAGTCAATCAGTCTCGAAACGTCATGGGCAACGTACGTGACTCTAACGGTCATGTCGTAGGGTTCGTTGCGCAACTTCGCCTCGTGCTCGTGGTAGCGCACAGTTTCATGCAGGGAGTTAATGTGCGCCTGAATGTACTCATCCCGCAGACCGCCACCGTGTGCCTCATAGGCCTCGATATGTGCACGATTTGAAAGGTCCAAGTATTCAACATCGCCATATTTGCGCCCCGAAGCGTTCGTCTCGTTCACGGAAGAGCCGAGACCCCTTGCGAACCAGCCCTCTTCCGGATGAATGCAGCGGGTAAGGAAATCTACCAGCCTCTGATCGAGAACGCCCTTGGTTAAACTGTTTGAGATCCCCACGCGCTTGACAAAAGCCTTGATGGAATCGACGCCGATCGGCTCCAAAGGCGTCTTCGTTTGACGAGAATCGGCAATGAGAATCAAATAACAACGAATAATGTGAGCAACGCGTCTTCTCGTCGTGTAGGGCAACTCTGCCAGAATGCTAAAGACATCGGCAAGCAGAATCGAGCCGTTCCCAGTCTGCCGGGAGAGTTTCGTTTCGGCCCATGCTTCGTCAAGTGAATAGACGGACTTGGCGTTGTTGAGGTATGGATTCTCCTGAGTGGGATGATACATGGAGTTCCAAAGCGCCTTTACATTGCTCGAACGGGGCGTGCATTCGTAAATCGCCCTGCCGGGGAATCTGTCAACCATCTCAAGCGTAAGCAACTCAAAGTAGAGCATAAACTGGTACGGCTCAAAAGGAATGAGGCCCAAGTCGATAACATCGTCGGCAAGCGTATCGCATCTCGAGAACGATCCGAGAAGGCCTCGGAAAGTTTCTCCAGCGACGTCAGGTTCGATATCACCAAACAGGGCGGCGACGTCTGAAACGTCAGTTTCATGTATTCCGGCTATCCTCTCAGAGCCGAAGGGCGGGTCAATACCGATAGAACTGATTACAGCATTGATGGCGTCGAAAGTTGCGGCAGGAACGTTAAGAATGCCTCTAATCCTATCGAGACCGAGGTGTTGCTCCACGACAAGGGTACGAATGAGCGGAGCACAGCCAATCAAAGCGATTGCATGACTCCTTGCCATGAACTGCTTCTCCTCGAGTTTTTCTTCGAGCTTGAAGTAGCCGTTCGCGAGCTCTTCCATTTCATGGTCGACGCCAACCGCGGCGCTAATGACGTCCTTCAATTCCTTTGAGGGACTATCGTAGTTCTCAAGCCAAAAGCTCCACATCTCGCTGAAGCGATCGGAGATCTCTTCGGCGGGAATCCTGGATTCCTCAGGGCCGTTCTCGTAATAGTCCGCAACCTGAATCGCGGCGCTTTCCATCGAGTTCGGATCTATAGGCAGGGACGCTGCCAGGAGCGCTTCGCATATTTCAGAAATGTTTGCACTGCTACTCATTTACACGCTCCCATAAAGGTTGAGGCTCATAAGCGATAAGGCCATCAAGATCGTCGCTTACCGCACTGAAGGTTAATCCGCAGGCACAAAGCACTTGAGAAAGCTCAGAGACAGTTATGCGCTTGGAGCCACTTTCCAGTTTCGAAATCGACGCTTGCTGGCATCCCGTTGCCTCAGCGAGCGCCGCCTGTGACATCCCGGAGCGTCTCCGCCATTTAGCGATAAGTCTCCCGAGAGAAAGATTGAAGTCTTCCATAAACGCCCCCTTCCGGCAGCAACCCATGCTTGTATATGATATCATCTCATGAGCTCATTCCATATTGGAATGAGCTCTACTATTCAGGAGGATTGCTTTAATGAAGCGTTTCGTCAGCCTTTATTCGGGAGCGGGCGGTCTCGACCTCGGCTTCATCGCCGCCGGGTTCACCCCCGTATTTGCGAACGATATCAACCCGGACGCCATGAAAACCTACGCTGCCGCGATGGACGCGATCTCGAAGAAGACCGGCAAAACACTGAGCCACAGGATAGTCACGGGAGATATTAGGGAGGTTGAGGAACTGCCCGGAAGGGGTTCGGCGGAGCTAGTCATTGGAGGACCGCCCTGTCAGGGCTTCTCGGTCGCGGGGAAGATGGACCCGAACGACCCCCGCTCGCGTCACGTCTTCGACTTCCTCGGCATGGTCGAGAGGGTCCAGCCCCAAGCGTTCGTGATGGAGAACGTCAAGGCACTCGCCAAGAACAAACGCTGGGCTGGAACTATTGCCGACATCCGCAAGAAGGCGGAAGAGATTGGCTACAAAACCAACCTTGAGGTGCTGAACAGTGCCAATTACGGCGTCCCGCAGACCAGAGAGCGCATGTTCCTTGTCGGGATCAAGGACCCCTGCATCGAGTACAACTACCCGCAGCCGACAGTCAAGGAATGGGTGGGTGTGGCCGACGCCCTGCGCGGGCTGCCTCCTCTCGGCGAGCCGGGCAATGATCAGACTTGCAAGGCGAAGGTAACTACGGCAAAAAGCCCCGTGCTCCGCCCGTCGCCGTTTGCAGGCATGCTGTTCAACGGCCAAGGCCGCCCGATGGACATGGACAAGCCCGCGCCGACGCTTCCCGCCTCAATGGGCGGGAACAGAACGCCGATTGTCGATCAAGAGACGCTCGAAACCGGAGCGACCCAATGGGTCGAGAAATACCACGAAGAGCTTCAGAAAGGCGGGAAAGTAGCCGATAGCGTTCCTCCTCGCCTTCGCCGCATCTCGGTCCAGGAAGCCGCCACCATACAGACCTTCCCGAGGGATATGCCTTGGTATGGTTCGCAATGCTCCCGCTATCGGCAAATTGGAAACGCCGTTCCTCCCAAGATGGCCTTTGCGGTTGCGCAATCTGTCGCAGAAGCCCTTGGCATGGATATAGACGCAAACCCCTCTCTGCTTGACGAGCTAGGTTAGACAATAAGGGCCCGCAATGTGGCTACCGCCCCAAAACTTTGCCGAGGGTTTCATCCAAGCTCTCCCGCTCGAGGTCTGCAAGGTCCAGTCGATAACTCAAATCGCGAATGCGATCCGGAACGTCCTTGAGAAAGTTGTTAGTCCTGGCAGAATAGCATCGTATATCACGAACAAGATAAGCAGTTTTTAGCCCCTTTTCATCTGCCCTGAGAAGCTGCTACAGGTTTATGAAGCCGGTCGTTCAACAACATGTCCCGCAAAAGAGCATACGGCCTTTAATTTGCATCAGATTCTAAACGTCACGCATGAGAAATCAGCGAGGCCCCAAGTTAAAGCGAGAGCCGAACTCACTCACGGCACGCTACAGCCGTGAACCCTCCAAGCCCGCCAGCCGTTCAGATGTTCCAAATGATATACAGCTTGAAACCTGGCGACTTGAATCGAAGGTCATTCCTGGGACTATCGGTAGGCAGCCTATCTGCATGCGTTGATCTATCAAATTGGCCTTGATGCCAAGGTATATCCAACACTCGACCACCGTTCTCAGCACATCTCCTTACCTCCCCTCCAACTTCAGCTGCAGCAGCAGATCACTCAGCTCAGGGCACTTGCTGGAAAGGCGTGTTTGAACGCACTCGCCCATCCCCCATCGCTGGCGGATCTCCTGGGCGTGCGGACTCACGTGATAGTCCCCGTTCATCACTTGTTTGAGTAGCTTGGCGGTCACGCGGGCATCGGCTAGGGCACTGTGGGCGTGGCACGTCGACTCGTCGAACTCGATGTCAAACCACGTTGCCGCGTCACCCAAAGAGACGCACCCGTGGCTGCCCACGTCCATGATCGAGGTATAAAACGCCTGCAGGTCGGCCCAGTCCGTAGGAAAGCCAGCAAGGCTGACGTGCTTCGTCCACTAATCGTCCTCGAACCGCCACTAGTCCGTCCCGTCCCAGCAGGCCGCTCAACGGTGAGATAATGCCCACGACTATCAACGTAAGCAAGGAGCGCGCTATGGCAGACAACGAGACCAAACCCTCGGCGAACGACGGCCGAGAGGAGCTCGTGGCAAAACAGCTCGCATCGACCAAAATCCACCTCGCGCTCACTCAGAAGCGGGTGGACGTCTCCGGCGCCATCAAGCTACCGCTCGAGCGAATTCCCCAACTCGGCGTGGCGTTCGCCTCGCTCCCCTCGATGTTTCGCACCGTCACCAACACGGTGAGCGTGCCCACGCTGCTCCAGGCGACTGACAAATATGGTAACCCGCTCGATCCGTCGAAACTCAACACGTTCAAGGACGGCAGCGGTCTCACAGGGGGCTACCGCGACGCCGCCAAGGGCCTTGGGCAGGCGCGCTTCCACGTAGTCGAGGGCGACATCGCCACGAGCGTCACGCAGGTGCCTTACGATCCAACATCGCTATTCATGGCAGCCGCAATCGCGCAGATAAACCAAAAGCTCGACTCCATCCAGGAGTCCGTCGACGAAATGTTCGAGTACATGCGTCAGCGCGACAAGGCCAACATGCGTGGCAACCTCAAGACGCTCGCAGACATCCTCAACGGTTACGGCCTCAACTACGGCAACGCCACCTACATGGCAAACGCCCATATGAAGGTGCTCGACATCAAGCAGTCGTCCGCGCAGGACATGGAACTCTTCCGCTCGCAGGCACAGGCGGATCTGAAAAAGAAAGGGTTCATCGAGGTGCGAGACGGCTTGGGCAGACGCCTCGACAAGGTGCTCGACTACCTCAAAGACTGCCAGCTCGCCACCTACATCCACGCGTTCTCGCTGTTCCTCGAACCCATGCTCGCCCAGAACTTCGAGCCCGCAAAGCTCGCGGACGCCACTGCGAAGATCGAGGCTGATTCGATCGCGTACCGCGAGCTCTACACCGACTGCTACAACGCACTCGAAGCGGGGGCTGTCGACACCGTCGATGCGGCACTGCTGGGCGGTATCGCGTCCGCGGGCAAATTGCTCGGTCACGCCATCGCAAAGACCCCCGTGGGCGACCATACACTCATCGACGAGGCGCTCGAAGGCGCAGGAGAGAGCATCGGAAAGTTCAACGACAAGCAATCCGAGAAACTCCTCGAAAAGCTCCATCAGGCAAAGACGCCCGACGTCACGCCGTTCAAGCAGAGCGTAAAGGAGATCGACACCCTCTACAACCGCCCCGCGCAGATCGCCGTGGACGCCGAGAACGTCTACATCTTGCCTGCCAAGCAGCAGGAAGAGTAACGATACGCGACAGGCACGCGCCATGCAGACAGCTAACGCCCCTACCTTCCCGCCGCCTTCAGCTTCAGCAGCAGGTCGCCCAGCTCGGGGCACTTGCTAGAGAGGCGTGTCTGGGCCCGCTCGCCCATCCCCCAACGTTGGCGGACTTCTTGGGCGCGCGGACTCACGTGATAGTCCCCGTCCATCACCTGCTTGAGCAGCTTGGCGGTCACGCGCGCATCGGCTAGGGCGCTGTGGGCATGGCCCGTCGACTCGTCAAACTCGATGCCAAACCACGTCGCCGCGTCGCCCAACGAGACGCACCCGTGGCTGCCCACGTCCATGATCGAGGTGTAAAACGCCTGCAGGTCGGCCCAGTCCGTAGGAAATGCGGAAAGATCGATGCGCTTTGCCTGGCACTCGGTCAAAAGCTGTCGACGGTCCGCCCCGCTCCAGCAAACCACCTGGGCGGAGTAGCGACCGATCCAATCGCTGAGCCTTTTGATCACCACATAGAGCGGATCGGCCATCGCGGTGTCCACAGCCGATATCCCCGTAAGCTCGCGGACGGGATATGCAACGCCTTCGGTAAATTCTGTCTGCACAAACTGCGAGAACTCACCCATAACGTTGCCGTGGTAATCGAGCTTGACGGCGCCGACCTCAATAATCTCATTGCGCAGCCCACGGCGCCGGCGCTGCTTTGGCACCGGCGCAAACTCAAAGTCCAGCACAATCTGGCGCGCAAAGTTCGTCGTATCGATAGCCGAGATACCCGGCGTCCTTTCAGCTGACACGATTATGGCCTCTCTCCGTCAACTGCCGCTTGCTACATAGGCGGCTACATTGCCGTAAGGATAGGCGCCCGTGCGGACATGAAAGCGGGGCGCAATACCATGCGCTGGTCGCACGCCATGCAGACGGCCCCAAGAGAATCGCCCGCTCTATTCAAATGCATGAAAAAGATTTGGGCCCGGTGACTTGAATCAGCGGTCATCCCGGGCCCATCAGAGCTCGTAGAGCTCTTGGTTGCTTTGGTCTCGCTCTTCACGGCGCTTATCGAACTTTCCGAGGCACTCAAGCAGCATTCGAAGCATAACAAGTCGCTGCCATTAAGGCACTGACCTCTTGACCAAGCAACAGCGCTGCCCAGCTATCACCCTTGGGCTGCCGTCAACTTTATTCTATCCGCGAGCATCTGGTTTACCAAATGGATTTTCGGTAAAGGAAGCACGGCACGCCCGCAAAACCACTACGCCCCAAGTGCCGCCATGGGAATCACCGCCACGCCGTCGTCGCGTGTGTAGGCAATACTCCCCTTTCCAACCACGACCGCCAAAAACGCCGGCGCGGCATTCTGGGCGGCAGGATTGGAGAGCACTTTCCTCTCCAGCGCCTTGAGATTTCTCGCTCCATCGTCTGCTTTCGCATCACTCAGCTTGACCTCGATGGCTCCCCAACGCCCGTCGTGCTCAACGATCAGATCGACCTCAAGGCCCTTCTCATCTCGGAAATAATGGACACTGTTGTCGACACCGCCGTAGGTGGAAAGGAACACGCGCACGTCGCGCAGGACGAGATTCTCAAAGAGCATCCCCAGCGTTTGCATATCGCCAAGCAGCCGCTCAGGGGTAGCCCCCAGCAACGCCGCCGCAAGTGACGGGTCACAGAAGTAGCGCTTGGGGCGCACGCGAACGCGGGCCTTCGAGCGCATGGGCGGCTCCCATCCGCAGAGGTCCTCGGTCAGCTTGAGCCTGTTGAAGAGGTCCAAGTACGCAGCGATGGTCCTCTCGTCGGGGCCCGCCTCACCGTACGAGGCATCCTTTACGAGCGTCTTGTACGTGACAGCCTGGCTCTCGTTCATGGCAAGAGCTCGCAAAAGGCCGTGTGCAAGCTCGGGCGACATGCCCTCGTCCAGCACGTTGACGTCGAGCACCGAGTGCACGTACTGGCTTGCCGTCTCTCGCGCAAGATCTTCCGAAAGCCCAAGATTTGCAGGCCAACCGCCCCTGCAGCACCAGCGGGCGACGTCATCCACCGTGCTCTCGCGACGCTGAGGGGCAAAATCCTCGCCCTTAAAGAGGCTTGCCAGTGACACGAGCGGCTCGCCGTCGCCCGACTCACACAGGGCCATGGGGCGCATTGACAGACGGGCGATCCTACCCGTGCCGGAATGACGAACATGGCTGCGCTCCTCGCTTTTGAGCGCGGTCGAGCCCGTGAGCAAAAGTGTCCCCCGTTCGTTGCCGCTCGCGTCCACGAAACGCCGGGCGGCATCCCAAACCTCGGGCACCTCCTGCCATTCATCGACCAGGTGTGGCGCATCGCCGATGAGCGCCAGGCTTGGGTCGACCTCTGCCGCCGCACGCTGCGCAGGCTCATCGAGCCTGGAGACGCTCGCCGAGCGAGAGAGCGCCGTCCAGGTCTTGCCGCACCATTTGGGGCCGTTGATCTCCACACAGCCAAACGCCCGCATAAGGGTGTCGAGGCGCTCCTCTATGAGCCGGGGCCTATATCCCTTTTGGGTCAATCTCTTTGGTGCATCCATAGACGGCCGTCCCTCTCTATCACGCGATATGCGAAATTACGCCATTCTCAATGCTGATTTTACGCTACTTTCAATGTAGTTTTTACGCCATGACAGATGTAGTTTTTACGCCATTTTCATTGAAGGTTTTACGCTTGGCATCCTTAGCGCGACCCATTCCGAGCATCACATCAGAGCGTGCTTGGTTATCTCCGCTCGCACATCTCGGCAAACGAAATCAGCTTGGCATCTCCCCTGCTCGCCGCAGCTTCCTGACATCCTTGCGTAAAGCCTCGCTTCGAGAAGATCGCATAGCTTTTGTGCTGCCGCCTAAAGAGCTCGCTTCGATGCACGAGCTTTTGCAGCACGTCTTCGCCCACCGGTTCATTGCGCCATTTGCATTCCGCAAACAGCGCAGTGCCCTCGCCATCGTCAACAATCAAGTCGATTTCTTCCTGCGTATGCGTGCGATTATCCGTCCCCCACCAGCGCCCAACGCTTGCCGGAACCACATCAAGCTGGCCCGCCCGCGCGAGTTCGTACACGTATTGTCTGCATATAAGCTCAAAGACCGTACCCATGTAATCCGATACGTGCGGCTCAATGCGCTCATACGCCATCTCGGCCATATCGTTTTGAATCAGCCCGATGTTCTGCGGAACAAACTTGTACCAGAACCTAAACATCTGATCGCTCAGCAGATACACGGCTCGCTTATTGCTCGTCTCGTTTAGGGGCAGCTCGCGCTCGACAATCCCAAGCGACGCCAGCTTATCCACATAGCTCTTTACGTTGCTCGCAGGGATTCCCGTAGAGCTCGCAATCTCCGAGATCTTCGAGCGCCCCTGGGCAATTGCTTGCACGATCGCATCATATTGCTCGGGATTGCGGCACTCCTGCAATAGCAGGTTACTCGGCTCCTCAAAGAGATAGCCCGTAGGAGTAAGAAAAAGACGTTTGATGTTGTCCTTGAGCGGTGCGGCAGGATCGACTTTCTCGATATATGCAGGAATGCCACCTGTCATGCCATAGCAAACTGCAGCGTCTTCGCGACCCATGCTCTGCCACAACCCGAGGGTCGTCGTAAAATCGAGCGGCATGATCTTAAACTGGGCCGTACGCCTACCGTATAGTGGGCTCTCGTAGCCCAACACCTGTTCCTCCATAAACGAAAGAGACGAGCCGCATAGGATCAGCATTAGCCTGGTCTCTTTGTATAAGTGGTCGATCTTGTCTTGCAGCAACGAGCTGATCTCGGGATTCGATTGGGCGAGATAGGGATACTCGTCAATCACGACAATCAAACGCTCCGTTCGAGCCATGGTGACCAATGCATCGAACGCCTCGTCAAAACTACGAAACGACACGCCTGCAGCACCAACCGAGCCTGCAAGTATCGCCTGGCTAAAGCCGTGCAGGTTTGCCTCCGCATTGGTACGACGAGCTTGAAAGTAAATAGCCTTCTTGCCTTGGATGAACTCTGTGATAAGGCGCGTTTTACCCACACGACGGCGGCCGTAAATCACAGGCATCTCAAAGGAGTCCGTGCCATACAGTCGATTGAGCTCGGACATTTCCGCTGTTCTTCCGACAAACATAGACCATCCTTCCTTTACGTTATAGCTAGCTATATTATACCTTCCTATAATATAGCTAGCTATAACGTAATTCGACAAGCGGCGCACACGAAAGGGGCGGTACACCACCGCACGTGGACCGTTCCGGAAAATGCATCCCGTTCTGGAGCCAAAAACTGGGCCGTAGTTTCCGCCAAGCATCCCATCCGGAAAGCGTGTCCCGTTCTGAGCGCCAAATCCGGGACGCAGTTTCCACTCCAAACAAAAGGCCCCAGCTCGCGACGGAGCTGGGGCCAAAGGCGCAGCATATGCAGTTGGTGTTGAACGCGAACAGCCCGTCAGCAATGCCGTCTGCGCTCTACCCTACCCGCGGTGACGAGCGCGGCTGTACGGGGTATCCACCATGGGCAGATTTGGACGCAGCTTACCGTCAAACGCGCGGTAGGCGTTCTGCACGGCGGGCGCCGTGGGGATCGTTGCGATCTCGCCAATGCCCTTGCCGCCATATGCCACGGGCAGCAGCTCGTCCTTCTCCACGTAGATGGCGTGGATATCCGGAATCTCGGGCGCACGGAACAGCCCGAGCGTACCGTACCTTGCCTGGGGCACGCAGTCCTTGAGCGGCCAATCCTCGGTAAGCGCGTAGCCCATGCCCATGAGCACGCCGCCTTCGATCTGACCCTGGATGGAGATGGGGTTGACCACCTTGCCGGAATCGTGCGCGGCATAGACCTCGCTCACGCGACCGTCATCATCCAGAATGACCACATGCGTGGCAAAGCCGTAGCAGATGTGGCTCTTGGGATTGGGAACGTCGGCGCCCAGTTTGTCGGTCGGCTCCAGGTACACATAGCTAAACTCACAGCCCTCGAGCGCCTTGATGGCGGCCGCGGGATCCTGAGGATGCATACCTTGGCCGGCGACGAGCTCCTGCGTGCGTAGCTGGTAGGCGCGACCGTCGTCGTACTCGATCTTGACGCCGTCGCCATGCGCGCTCACGGGAGTATCGGGTGCGGGCTTGCCGGCCTCGATGTCAAGCATGGCGTCGCGCAGCAGGAAGGCGGCGCCGCGCACGGCCTCGCCGGTCACGACCGTCTGACGTGAGCCAGACGTGGTACCGGAGTCGGGAGCGTTCTCGGTGGAGCACTCGCCGTTGGCAATGCAGCTCAGCGGCAGACCGCAGGCCTCGGCAACGTCCTGCAAAAAGACGGTGTTGCAGCCCTGGCCGATGTCGGACGTGGCGGCATAGACCACAGCCACGCCGTTCTCAACGCGAATCTTGCAGCGGCCGGCATCGGGCAGGCCCACGCCCACACCGGCGTTCTTCATGGCGCAGGCAATGCCGGCGTGTCCGGGATGCGCATAGTAGGCATCCTTGACCTCGAGCAGCGTCTCCTTAAGCGCCGTGGAGCAGTCGGCAATTTGGCCGTTGGGCAAAACCTCGCCCGGCTCGATAGCGTTTCGGTAACGAATCTCCCACGGATCCAGGCCGACCTTCTCTGCCAGCAGGTCGATCAGGCTCTCGAGCGCAAACTCGGACTGGCAAACGCCAAAGCCGCGGTACGCGCCGGCGGGCGGGTTGTTGGTGTAGTAGCCATAACCGCGAATGTCGGTGTTCTGGTACTTGTAGGGGCCGACGGCATGCGTGCAGGCGCGCTCGAGCACCGGGCCACACAGCGACGCGTAGGCGCCGGTGTCAAAGTTGATCTCGCAGTCCAGACCGGTAAAGTTGCCCTCGGCGTCGCAGCCCAGCGTAAAGGTACCGTCCATGGCATGGCGCTTGGGATGGAAAGCGAGCGACTCGGCACGCGTGAGCTTGCACTTCACGGGACGCTGGAACTTATATGCGGCGAGCGCGGCCAGGTGCTGGATGGACACGTCCTCCTTACCGCCAAAGCCGCCGCCCACAAGCATGGTCTCGACGACCACGCGCTCGGGCTCGTTGTCCCAGCCAAACATGTGGGCACACTCTTTGCGCGTGTCGTAGGCACCCTGGTCGGTCGACTGCACCTTGACGCCGTTCTTGTACGGGAAGGCGACGGCGCACTCGGGCTCCAAGAAGGCATGCTCGGTAAAGGGCGTGGTAAAGCGCTGTGTCACGGTAAACGCGCTTTCGGCCAACGCCTTGGCGGCGTCGCCGCGCGTCACGTGACGGCTCTGGCACACGTTGTCCTTGAGCTCCACCGTGTTGCCAAAGGCAAAGAAGCTGTCGTGCAGGCGCGGAGCGTCGGCAGCCCTGGCCTCGACAATGTTGCGCACGGGCTCCAGCGGCTCGTAATCAATCTTTACGAGCTTCTTGGCCTTCTCGAGCGTCGCCTCGTCCTCGGCGATCACCAGTACAATGGCATCGCCCACGCAGCGGGTGATATCGCCCTGGGCGATCATGACGTCCCAGTCCTGGATAAGGTGGCCGACCTGGTTGACCGGCACGTCCTCGGCGCGCAGAATGCCCACCACACCGGGCAGGGCCTCGGCCTTGGAGGTATCGATGGAGAGCACGCGGGCGCGCGGATACTTGGAGCGCACGGCGCTGGCGTAGGTCAGACCCGGCTGATCGAGCTCGTCGATGTCGTCGGGATACTTGCCCTCGCCGAGCACCTTCTTGCGCACGTCGATACGGAAGGCGCGCTTGCCCACGCCGTAGTCGTCGCCGCGCTCCAGGTCTTCGTCGATCTGCTTTTCGCCGCGGAGCACCGCAGCGGCCAGCGAGATGCCCTCGATAATCTTTTTGTAGCCGGTGCAACGGCAGACGTTACCGCGAATGGCGTATTTGATCTGCTCCTCGGTGGGCTCGGGGTCCTCGGCGATGAGCGCTGCACCCGCCATGACCATGCCGGGGATGCAAAAACCGCACTGCACGGCGCCCACGGCGCCAAAGGCGTACACAAAGGCCTCGCGCACGTCCTGGGGCAGGCCCTCGACGGTCACGATGTTGCGACCGGCGGCAAGAGCGGTGGTCAGCACGCACGCCTTGACAGCCGCACCGTCCACATGAATGGTGCAGGTACCGCAGGCGCCCTCGGAGCAGCCGTCCTTGGCGGAGTGAATGTGCAGGTCGTCGCGCAGGTAGCGCAGCAGCGGTTTGTTTTGAGTCGTCGTGCGCTCGACGCCGTTAACGGTAAAAGTGAATTCCTGTGCCATGGTGATTCCCTTCTACACGCCGGCGGCGATGCCGGTGCGGTCGTGGATGGCGCCATGAGGGCAGACGACGGCGCACATGCCGCACGACAGGCAGTCCACGCCGTCGATATGGGCGCAGTTGTCCTCGATGCGGATAGCGCCGGCAGGGCACTTTTTGGCGCACATGCCGCAACCGATGCAGCTCGTGTCGCAGATCTTGCGCGCAATGGCGCCCTTATCGGTGTTGTTGCAGCGCACCAGAATGTTCTGGTAGCCGGGAACGAAGGCAATCACGCGCTGCGGGCACGCCATGCCGCACAGGCCACAGCCCGTGCACTTGGAACGATCCACGCGGGCGATGCCATCGACCAGCGCAATGGCGCCGTGGGGGCAGGCCGTGACACAGGCGCCACAGCCAATGCAGCCTTCGCTGCAGCGGGCGTCGCCGCCTGCGGAGGCGCAACCGCTTCCGCAGGCAACGTAGGCCACGTTATGTTGAATGGATTTGGCCATAAGAGACTCGCCTATTTCTTAAGAAGGTACGAATAGTTGTCGCGCACGGCCCTGATGGTCAGGCGGACGGCCTCGGGAAGACCGGTGTTGACGGCATCGACCGAGACGGTGCGGACCGTGCCGGCGACGCGGACCTTAAAGTGGTCCTCGTCCACAGCCAGGAAGCCCTCGTTCTCGGAGTTCTCCATGTCCTGCTCGCTCCAGAACAGGGTGAGCTTGTCCTTGTAGGGACGACCCTCCTGGTAGGGGCAGAACACGGCGCAGTTACCGCACTCGTTGCACATGCCGTCGACGTGGACGACCTGATGCTTGGCCAGGCCCGGCACCTTAATTGCCACGTTGGCGCGGTTGGGGCACACATCGCAGCAGACCTCGCACACCGAGCCGCAGCCCAGGCAGCGAGTCTTGGTGCAGTTGCGCTTGTCGCGGCACAGCGACCCCTTGCGCTCGTAGCAGGTGTCCTCGCGACCGGTCTGAGCATTCTGGTCGGCGTACTTGTTAAAGTCCACGCCGGCGATGGCACGGGCGACCTCGGCGGCGTCGGCGATAGCCTCGACCACGGTGGCAGGACCGCGGCGGCAGTCGCCCGCAGCCCAGACGCCCTCGACGCCGGTGGAGGTGGCGGCAAGGCGGCCGCGACGGTCGTGCTCGACGCCCGCGGCATCGTACAGGCTGGCATCGATGCCCTCGCCCACGGCGCAGATCACCGTGGTGGCGGAAAGCTCGACGGTCTCGCCCGTGGCGACAGGGCTGCGACGGCCGCTTGCATCCGGCTCGCCAAGCTCCATAACGTCGCAGGTCAGCACGGCACCGTTGAGCGCCTTGGGCGCCAGCAGCTCGCAGAACTCAACGCCGTCGGCAAGAGCAAGATCGAGCTCTTCCTCATCGGCGGGCATCTGCTTCTTGGTGCGGCGGTAGACCAGGCGCACGTTCTTCACGCCGGCCAGGCGCTTGGCCACGCGGGCCGCGTCCATGGCGGTGTTGCCGGCGCCAATGACCACGACGTCCTCGCCCAGCTCGAGCTTCTCGCCCTTCTTGGCAGCCTCGAGGAACTCCAGTACATCGAGCTCGGCACCCTCGCCCAGGCCCGCAGAGCCGGGCATCCAGGCACCGGTGGCCACGACAACGTCGGTAAAGCCCTGAGCCTTGAGCTCGTCGATGGACTCCACGCGAGCATTGAGCTGCACCTTGGCGCCAAAGGCCAGGCAGAGCTCGGCGTCGTGGGAGATATCGTCGCTGGCGATACGGAACTCGGGGATCACGTGACGGACCACGCCGCCGAGCGAGTCGCGGGCCTCGAAGATGGTGACGGGCACGCCGGCGCGCGTCAGGAAAAACGCCGTCGCTAGGCCGGCCGGGCCGCCGCCGATAACGGCTACGTTGCGCTCGCCGTCGTTGGCGATGGCCTGAGCGCGCAGCTTGGGCAGCACGGCGGTCATGGCCTCGCGGGCGGCCTTGAGCTTGCTGGCGCGGATCTGGGCGCCCTCGGGCTCGTAGAACGCACGCTCGCAGGCACGGCCGCAGGGATGCGGGCAGATGGTGCCGGTGATGAACGGCAGGGCGTTGCGCTCGATGATGGTGTTGAGTGCGTCCTCGTAGCGGCCCTCGTCAACAGCCGCCAGATAGGCGGGAATATCCTGCTGGATGGGGCAGCTCGTGCGGCACGGCGTGGTAAAGCAGTCGGAAAGCGGGCTCTTGCCGGCGACCTTGCGGTCGGGCAGCGGACGCAGCGGCTTCTTGTAGAGCGGGTTGGTGAGTGAGTCGGTCTGGATCGCAGTCACAGCCTCGAGCGAGACGCCCGCGAATGGCTTGCCATCCAGGTCGGTAAACTCGCCGGCCATCTGGCTAAAGCGCTCGTAGCCACCAGGCTTGAGCACGTCGGTCGCCAGGGTGACGGGCCAAATGCCGGCATCGTACAGGGCGCGGATGTTGTAGACCGTGGCACCGCCGGAGTAGCTGATGCGCAGTTTGCCATCAAACTGCTCGGTAATGCGGCGGGCAGCCTCGATGGTCAGCGAGAACAGCGAACGGCCGGACATGTACATCTCGGTGGAGGGCAGCTCGTTCCTGGTCACGTCGACGGGGAACGTGTTGGTCAGCTTGACGCCAAACTCCAGGCCGTGCTCGGCGCACAGGGTAATCAGGCGCTCGAACATGGGCACAGCGTCGGCCCATTGCAGGTCCTCGCGGAAGTGCGTGTCATCGAAGACGATGTAGTCAAAGCCCAGCTCGTTCAGACGCTGGCGGGCAAACTCATAGCCCAGCAGCGTGGGGTTGCACTTGATGTAGGTGTTGAGACCCTTCTCGGTAATCAGATAGGTCGCGATGCGCTCGATCTCCGCCGGCGGGCAGCCATGCAGCGTGGACTCGGTAATGGAGTTAGAGACGCGCGCCGGGATGGACTCGACAAACGCGGCATCGACATGCTCAAACTTGTCCAGGTTAGCGAGCGCCCACGTACGGCACTCGTTCCAAACCTCGGAGCCGCTGGCGTCCTTCATGCCCTCGATGTAGGCGTCGACCTTGGGGCTCTTGATGCCCTCCAGGTCATAGCCCACGGACATGTTAAAGACAAAGCCGTCCGGGCTGCCCAGGCCATACTCGCGGGCAATCAGGTGGCAGGCAAACCATGCCTTCACGTACTCGGCAAAGGCCTGCGGAACCTCGAGCTCGGTCGACCACTCGCAGTTGTAGCACTCGTCCTGCGCCACGATGCAGGGCTTGTTCACACACTTGGAGAGCTCCTCGCCGTCCATCACCTGAACGGTCTTGAGCTCAAAGAAGCGTGAACCGGCCACGTAGGATGCCACGATGTTTTGGGCAAGCTGCGTATTGGGACCGGCAGCCGGGCCAAACGGAGTCTCGATGCGCTCGTCAAAAATGGGAAGCGCACCCTCCTGGTTGGTCGTGACCATCTTACGCACGCCAAAGATGGCGTCCTGGGTCTTGTGCTCCTCGATGATCCAGTTCATCAGCTGCGAAAACGGGATCGGCCTCATGATGTCGCTCATAGTGAGCTCCTCTCTGTAACGCCCGGCGAGACCGCGCGACGGGCGCAAATACGGTGTAGCGCTAGCACAGCGCCGGCGACCCCGCGGAGGTCGCCTATACGCGCGTCGGATGCGGCGAAACATCCGACGCGCGTGAATCTACTTGTGAATTAGTAGGTGCGATCGTTGAGCGTGCTCCAGAGCTTCTTGGACTCAGCCATGGTCCACGCGTTGATCTTTTCCTCATCAATGCCAACGAACTCGCGATCCTTGTACAGGACGCGGCCGTTGATGATGGTGGTGCGGCAGTTTTTGCCCATCATGCCAAAGAGCATGTGGCCGTCGATATTCTCCTCGCTCAGCGGCGTAAAGGGTTTGTAGTCCATAACGATAACGTCGGCGGCAGCGCCGGCCTCGAGCACACCGAGCTTGCGATCGAAGTACTTGCTCGCCATCTTGGCGTTGTTCTCGAACAGCATGGTCATGGCCTCACACCAGCCCACGTTGGGCATGGCGGCGTTGTGACGCTGAATGATCAGGAAGACCTTAAGGCTCTCGAGCATATCGTGGGTGTAGGCGTCGGTACCCATGCACACGGGAATGCCGCGGCGGAAGAACTCGAGCACGGGGGCGCAGCCCACGGCGTTGCCCATATTGGATTCGGGGTTGTTGACCAGCCAAGTGCCGGACTCCTTGACGATATCCATCTCGGCAGGCGTCACGTGGATGCAGTGGCCGAGCATGGTGTCAGGACCCAGCAGGTTGTGCTGCAGCAGGCGCTCGACGGGGCTGATACCACCGCGGTTGAGGCGGGAATCCCACACGTCGTTCATGCCCTCGCACACATGGATGTGGAAGCCGGTCAGGCCGTTGTTGGCCTCGGCCATCTTATCCATGGTCTCGTCCGAAAGCGTAAAGGTAGCATGTCCGCCAAACATGGCGGCGATCATGTGGTTGTCGTTATCGCGACGCTCCTTGGCGGCCCACTGGGCAAATTCGGCGTTCTCGGCAATGGCCTGGTCGCACTTTTCCTGGCCGCGGCGATCGGAGACCTCGTAGCACAGGCACGAACGCATGCCCAGCTCCTGAGCTGCATCCTTAATGGTAAAAAGGCTTCCCGGGATCTCGCAGAAGCTCGCATGGTGATCGAAGATCGTGGTGACGCCATCACGGATGGAGTCCAAAATCGTGGCATAGGCGCTGGCCTTGGTGCCGTCGAGCGTCAGGTTGTCGTCGATCTTCCACCACTGCTGCTCAAGATTCTCCAGGAAGTTGGTGGGGTTGCAGCCCTTAATGGCGAGGCCGCGGGCCAGACCCGAGTAGATGTGGGTGTGGCAGTTGATGAGTCCGGGCATGATGAGGTTGCCCCGGGCATCGACGTACTCGGCATCCGGGTACTTGGCCTTGAGCTCGCGCTCGGGGCCCACTTCGACGATCGTATCTCCGTCAATGGCGACCGCACCGTTTGGAATGAACGGGGTCTGAGCGTTGCGGGTAAAGACGGAACCGTTAGCGACCAGAAGCATGGATGCTCCCTTCAACATCAGAGGCGGGGTTTGACACCTCTGACATGGCGGAGTGCGAAGCGCCGGCCTACACCGGAAACGGGCCCTCTCCCGTCAACGCTTCACCAAAGGGACAAACCCTTTGAAGTGCGGCTTGGCGCCGCATGGCGTCGGCAGACGAGGCGATGCGTCCGCCGACGAATAGCACCGAATTGGTTACTTCTTGCTCTCGGGCAAGACCAGATCCACGGCAGCGTCCTTGGCAGCATCGATGTGCTGAGCCACGACCGGCGTCTGCGGAAGGATCAGGTTAAGGACAATGGCCATGATGGCGGTGGGGGTTACGGCATTGGAGCCAATGACGGTGGACACCCAGGCGGGCATACCCTCGCCGGCAAGGCAACCGCTGGCCATCCAGATACCCAGGCCAAAGACGACGGAGGTGCCGACGATAGTGGTAGTGCGCTGCGTGAGGCCCTCGCGGGTGAACATGCGCACGCCGTTCATGGTGATGGTGCCAAAGACGCCGACGGTCGCGCCGCCGATGACGGGCTGCGGGATAGCGGAAAGGACGGCAGAGAGCTGCGGGAACAGGCCGGCGATGGCAAAGACGGCCGCGATGATCACAAAGACCCACTTGTTGACGACCTTGTTGGAGCAGATGATGCCCACGTTCTGGCCAAGGGCGCTGGTGGGAAGACCGCCCAGCAGGCCGCCGACCATAGAGGTGAGGCCCTGGGACACGATGGCGCCGGAGAGCTCGCGCTCGGTGGGCATACGGTCGATGGAACCAAGGCAGGCAGCGGAGACGTCGCCGATAACCTGGATGGCGACCATGGGGAACACGACGGCGAGGGTAATGCAGACCTCGGGATCAAACTCGAGCGCGTAGGGCATGAGCTTGGGAAGGGCGAAGACCTGAGCGGTGGCGACGCTGGAGAAGTCGATCATGCCAAAGGGGATGGAGACGATCATGCCAACGATCATGCCAAAGAACACGGATCCCAGCTTGAGCGTGCCCTTGCCAAAGTTGGCGAGCGCAAAGACCACGGCGAAGGTGATAAGAGCAACGCACCAGGCCTGCGGGGTGCCCCACAGCGGCGTACCCATACCGCCGGCCATATACTTGACGGCCGTGGGATACAGCGAAACGCCGATGGAGAAGATGACCGTACCGGTCACGACGGGCGGGAACAGCCACTTGATCTTGCTGTAGGCCAGACCAAAGAGGACCGCGACGGCGCCGCCGACGATCTCGCCACCCAGCAGCGCACCAAAGCTAAAGCCCGAGGCACCCATGGCCTGCAGGGCCGGCAGGAACGCGAACGAAACGCCCATGACGATGGGCAGGCCGCCGCCGATGCGACGGAAGGGAGCGAAGGCCTGAAGGGCCGTATCGATCGCCGAAAGAATGAGGGCGACCTGGATGATGTCGGTGCTCTGCTGGCTATTAAAGCCGTAGACGCCGGCCATGATGACCGCCGGGGTAATGATGCCGGCAAACGATGCCAGTACGTGCTGAAGGGCACACGGGATCATTTCCTTAACGGGAGGCATGCCTTCGCGAGTGAACAGGGCTTCAGTGCCGTTCGTAACCGTCTCCTGGGTCATTTGACCACCAATCCTCGAAGTAGTTGTTTTCGCATCTAACGCTCTATTGTGACGCAGTGCGGGGTTGAGGTTGTGCCTTCATTGCATATCGTATTAAAGATGATTCTCATTCTCAATAATAATTTTTTGTTATCAGACTATTCTTCAGCTGAAATAACGAATTTCCGCAGGTCAGGAAAGTGTCTGGTCAAAATAACATCTAACTTTTCTTTTGGTCAACCGTTTACCGCTAAATTCCTACCGTTCGTCTGCATTACGCAATGTACCTGCGGATATACGAGATGATGGGCAGCGTGTTACCATGAGAAAAAATTGTTATGAACATTTCCGATTTCACCCAAAGGAGTTGCCCGTGAACGAGACCGTACGTCGCTTTTTGCCGATGGTCGATTTTCTGGAGCAGATACTCGGCAAAAACAGCGAAATCGTGCTGCACGATTTCTCGGATCCCGACCACGCCATCGTCGATATTCGCAACGGCATCGTGAGCGGCCGCAAGGTCGGCGGTCCCGCCACCGATCTGGCACTCAAGATCATGCACGACGCCAAGTATCGCGACCTGCCGTTTATTACGGGCTACGAGGGGCGCGGTGCCGGCGGCAAGACGTTGGAGTCAGCGACGTACTTTATCCGCGAGAATGACGAAATCGTCGGTATGCTCTGCGTCAACACCGACCTCTCGACCGTACGCTCCATCAACGCCATGGCGCAGCAGCTCATGACGTGCTTCGACGCGGCGCCGACGCGCACGGAGCCCGCCCCTATCGAGGTCGAAAGCCTTTCGGAGTCCACACAGGAGCTCATCGACCGCAGCATTGCCGAGCTGCTGAGCGCGCGCGGGCTGGATGTGGCGTCGCTTGGTCAGAGCGACCGCGTGGACGTCATTCGCCACCTCAACGGCAACGGGGTGTTCATGCTCAAGGGCGCCGTGGCCTGCGCCGCCACCGCGCTGGGCATCTCGGAGCCCAGCGTCTACCGCTACCTGCAAAAAGTTCGCAAGGAGGGCTAACGAGCAAAATGGAGCGCGGCTCCACAAGCGATCCGTCACTTAACAAAAGACCCTGCAGCTCGCACGCGCTGCAGGGTCTTTTTGCATGTCATGTTTAGTTGTTGCCAACGCCTTAGAGAGCGGCGACGACCTCGATCTCGACCAGACCGCCAGCCGGAAGGGCGGCAACCTGGAAAGCGCTGCGCGCGGGGAACGGAGCCTCGAACTTGGAGGCGTAGATCTCGTTCACGGCAGCGAAGTCGGCGATGTCGGCCAGGTAGACCGTGGTCTTGACGACATCGGCAAACGTAGCGCCGGCGGCAGTCAGCAGGGCCTCGACGTTAGCAAGGGACTGCTTGGCCTGGGCCTCGACGCCCTCGGGCATCTTGCCAGTTGTGGGGTCGATGCCCAGCTGGCCGGACAGGAACACCATGTTGCCGGTCTGGATACCGGGGGAATACGGTCCGATGGCTGCGGGTGCGTTATCGGAAGACACGACGGTCTTGCTCATGTTTATCTCCTTACGGTTAACTAGAAAGCGTGAGCGCGGCGTTCGCACCGGGAGGCACAGTTCGGTCTGAACACCGCGCTTGATTGGGATAGTAATCAAGGTTTCCGTGCGATGCAAGAATATTATCAATTTGCGAGAATATTTTATCGCCCAACGGTTTCCCCGAACCGCTGAACGGTTCTTCACGGGGTCAGCCAGCCCAAGCTGCTGAAGACTTTATCCCGCTTGGAGCACGGGCATCGCCTGCCGCAACGGCACCACTATACTTTTGAATATCTGAGCATTTTGAAAGGCAGGATATGACCGCAACCGCCAGTCGAACCACCAACCGCAGACCCGAGCTTTTGGCGCCCGCCGGAGGGCCCGAGCCCTTTGCCGCCGCACTCGCCGCGGGGGCAGACGCCATCTATTGCGGCATGGGCAGCTTCAACGCCCGCCGCAAGGCCACCAACTTTACCGACGAGGCCTTTGAGCAAGCCTGCCGCGCCGCACATCTAGCCGGGTCGCGCGTCTACGTCACGGTCAACATCGTCATCAAGCAGTCCGAGATGGGCGATGCGCTGCAACTCATCCATCGCTGCTCCACGCTGGGCGCCGATGCCTTCATTATCCAGGACTGGGGCCTGTTCTTTGAGGTCAAGCGCACGATGCCCGGCATCGAGACGCACATCTCGACCCAGGCGAACATCCATGATGACCGCGGAACGCTTTGGTGCCGCGAGCAGGGCGCCGACCGCGTGACTCTCTCGCGCGAGCTCTCCATCGACGAGATCGCCGCCATCCACGACGCCGCGCCCGACGTTGACCTGGAGGTCTTTAGCCACGGTGCCATCTGCTTTTGCTACTCGGGCCTATGCCTGCTCTCGAGCTTTGCCATGGCGGGCCGCTCGGCCAACCGCGGCATGTGCGCTCAGCCCTGCCGTCTGCCCTACGAGCTGATCGACGAGAATGGCCGCTCGCTCTCCCCTGCCGGTCGCGAGCGTGCGCTATGCCCGCGCGACACCAACACGTCGCAGCTTGTTCGCCGTCTGTATGACGCCGGCGCCGCATCGCTCAAGCTCGAGGGCCGCATGAAGGCCCCCGATTACGTGTATTCCATCGTCGATGTGTATCGTCACCAGATTGATGACATGCTGGCCGATGTTTCGACCTCCAAGGATGAGGATGCCGCCCGCCAGCGACAGCTCAAGCGCTGCTTTAACCGCGACTTTACGCACGCCTACCAGGATGGCACCTCGGGCGACGAGATGATGAGCTACGAGCGCTCCAACAACCGCGGCCAGATTGTGGGCACGGTGCTGGGCAGCCGTCTGGCCAACCGCGATGTACGCGGACTCAAGCCCGACGACCGCCGTCGCCGCGCCGCCATCGCCCGCATTGAGCTGTTTGAGCCCGTGGGCAAGGGCGACCTGCTGGAGCTTCGTCACGATAACGAGTTTGACCAGTTCCTGACCACCATTGCCGCCGATGATGCCGCCGCGGGCGACATCATCGAGTGCCGCGTGCCCCGCAGCATGCCCGAGGGCTGCCGCGTGCGCGTGATTCGAAGCCAGCGCGCCATTGACGCCGCCGGGGCTGCGCTCAAACGCGATGTGCTGCGCCGCCGCGCCGTAGACGTGTCCGTTGTGGCGCGTCTGGGCGAGCCGTTTACCGTTACGCTCACCTGCTGCGACGACCCTTCGCTTACGGCCACGGCCACGGGCTTTACCGTCGAGGCTGCCAAGACCCGCGCCGTCGAGGCATCCGATCTGGTTGAGCACGTCGGGCGCATGGGCTCCTCTCCCTTTGAGGCCGCAAGCTTTGACGTTTCGCTCGACGCCGGCTGCGGTATGGGCTTTTCCGCCGTGCACAAGGTGCGCGCCGCCGCTTGTAAGGCGCTGGAAGAGGCCATTCTGGCACCGTACGAGGAGCGCGCGAAAACGCTCGAGCTGCCGGCGATTGTAACCAGTGATTCCCGCCCCGCGCCCGAGCACTACCGCGATGAGCCGCAGATCTGCGCCACCGTCACCTCGCTCGAGTCCGCCGAGGCCGCTCGCGCCGAGGGTGTAACGCGCATCTACATGACCACCGACGCGCTCGATGCGGCCGAGCTCTCCCCCGCCGATGCATTTGAGCAGGGCATCGTACCCGTGCTCGACGAGGTCTGCCGCGCCGTTGACCACGTACGCGTCGACCCGTGGGTTGTTGCCGGCGCCACGGTCGCTATTGGCAACATCTCTGAGCTTGCCCTGGCCGCCCAGGTTGGCGCCACGGCCGAGATTCGCTCTTGCCTGCCGGTGCACAACACGCCCTGCATGGAGGCGCTTGCCGGGCGCGGAGCCGGTGCGTTTTGGCTCTCGCCCGAGATCACGCTCGACGAGATTGTCTCGCTCGGCGCCGCCGCGCCCGCGGCTCTGGGCATCACCGTCTTTGGCCGCCCGCGCGTCATGACAAGCGAGCATTGCATTCTGCAGGTTGCCAACGGCTGCATCCACGATTGCGCCAACTGCCGCCTGCGTGCCCGCAAGCTCTCGCTCAAGAATATCGACGGAAAGGTCATGCCGGTGCGTACCGACATCCACGGCCGCTCACGCCTGTACGACGCCTACCCCATCGACCTCACGCCTCAGGTTCCTCAGCTGCTCGATGCCGGCGTGCGTCGTCTCATGGTCGACGGAACCCTGCTCGAGGCCGATGAGATCGCCCGTGCCGTCGCTCGCGTCCGTCGCGCCGTCGAGGCGGCTCAAGCCGGCCGCAAGCCCGCCGCCCGCCTGCGCGGGGCGACCTCGGGCTGCATGTTTGTGGGAATCAGCTAACCGAAAGGCTTACACGTGAACGAAGAACCTCAAGTCCTTTACTGCGACGCCTGGCTCATGGCCATCGACAAGCCCGCCGGCATGATCGTCCACGGCGACGGCACCGGCGAGCGCACGCTCACCGACTACGCCAGCGACCTGCTGCTGGCGATGGGTGACGGCTTTGCCGCGACCGACATGCAGCCGCTCAACCGCCTGGACCGCAACACCACCGGCGTGGTGTTGTTTTCACTCGACAAACAGACGCAGCCCGCCTTTGACCAGATGGTGATCGACCACGCCTTCGAAAAGCACTACCTGGCGCTGGCCGAGGGCAAGATCGACTGGAACGAGAAGCTCATCGACAAGCCCATCGCCCGCGACCGCCACGACAGTCGCAAAATGCGCGTCGGCGCCAGCGGCAAGCCGTCGCAGACGCGCGTGAAGGTGCTCAAGCGCCTTAAGAGCCGTCGAGGCCTGCCCGCGCGCTCGTATATCGATGTCGAGTTGCTCACCGGCCGCAAGCACCAAATCCGTGTGCACCTGGCAAGCGAGCATCATCCCTTGGTTGGCGACGACCTATACGGAACGCCGCGCCCCTGCGGCCTGATGCTCCACGCCCACAGCGTGTCCTTCACGCATCCCGTAACCGGCGAGCACATCCACATCGAAGCCCCCTGCCCCTGGGAGCCCTAAAGTCTCCCGAAAAGGGACGGGTTTATTTTGGCAGGTCTTATCTGGACAAACGTCAAAACCACCACAAAGGTTCCTGTCCCTTCGCGGTGGTTTTGGCCTTAGCCTGACCCCTGCTGTTAGACCGTGATGACGTTGTCCATTGCCCGGTACTTGGCGGGGACCTCGCCTGCAGTAATAATCGTTGCGTCGCGGAAGTCCGCGAACTTGACGGGCGCCACCATGCCAAATTTACTGGCGTCCGAGATTACGAAGCGCTTGGCTGTATGACGCATCGAGATGCGCTTTACTTGCGCCTCCTCGATATCGGGCGCCGTGAAGCCCTGCTCGGCGGCAATGCCGTTAGAGCCCCAAAAGCCACAGTTGAAGTTGTAGCGGTCTAAGGTTGCCAAGGCATCGGGGCCAACGAGCGCCTCGGTCTCGGGTTTGAGCTCGCCGCCCAGCACCACGGTACGCATGCCGCGCAAAGCAAGGCGCTGAGCATGGAGCACGGAATCGGTCACATAGGTGACATCTTCAAGGTGCGGAAGATGCTCGATGAGCCTGAGCGTCGTCGAGCCCGAGTCGATGTATACAAAGCTCTCAGGCTCCACAAGCGCCGCCGCACGGGCGCAGATACGCTCCTTGTCATCGTTATGGAGGTCGCTGCGCTCATTAAGCGTTAGGTCGCGCGTCACGTGCGCGCGCTCAAGACTCGTCGCCCCACCGTGGACCTTGGCGATGCGGTGCGCTCGGTCGAGCGTCTGCAGGTCGCGCCGAATGGTAGACGCCGTCACGCCCAGGGCCTCAGCAAGTTCCGGCACGGTAACCGAGCCGGCTCGCTGCACCATCGACACGATCGCGTTGAGCCTATCTTCCGCAAGCATCGCTTACTCCTCCTCGGGGTACACAACTCCCCAGTCGGCGCGAAGCTTGGTCATAAGCTCCATAACATCAGAAGCATAGCCCAGAAGCTCGCACTTCGAATCATCGCCGGCAACGGCCTTCTCCAGGTCGGCCATCTCGTAGCACAGAGCGTATGCCTCGGTGCCAGCGTGGACCTCTTCGCGGTGGCCGTCCGCAGTCCACACGATGGTCGCATGGTCGGCGCGCGGATACTCGTTGACCTCGATATAGCACTTGTCGAAGCTAATAACCGAACGCTTGGGCTGCTTGGAGTGGAGCGTAAGACTCACCACGCCCAGCTGCTGCTCGGCGTTACGGCAGACAATGCCACTCGCGACGTCAACGCCGGTCTCACAGGTGTTGCCCAGAGAGACGACCTCCACGGGTTGACTGGCCATAAACAGGCGCATGACAGACAGGGCATACACGCCAATGTCGAGCATGGCGCCGCCGGCGAGACTACGGTTGTAGAAGCGATTGGTCAGATCGCCGTACTCCTTATAGCTACCAAAGTTGAGCTGAGCAAGGTTCATGTGACCAAACTCGCCGGCATCCATGCGGCGGTGCAGCTCCTGATACAAGGGCATGTGGAGCACCGTAGTGGCGTCCATGAGGACCACGTTGTGCTCGTCGGCAATGGCACGCGCCTCGTCGAGCTCGGCGGAGTTGAGGGTAATGGCCTTCTCGCAAAGCACGTGCTTGCCAGCTGACAGAGCGGCGCGCAGGTAGGTGATATGCGTGTTGTGCGGCGTGGTGATATAGACCGCGTCAATGTTCGGATCGGCGTAGAGGTCCTCGACCGTTTCATAGACCTTCTCAACGCCATACTGGTCTGCAAAAGCTTGAGCCTTGGACAGAGTGCGGTTGGCAACGCCCGCAAGCTTGCGGCCGGCAAGAGCGAGAGACTGGGCCATCTGGTTGGCGATAACGCCGCACCCGATAACAGCCCAACGAAGCTCGGGAGCCGTAAAAATATCGTCGGGGAACGGCTGATCCTGGACCGAGGCGAATGCCGCCTTAGCGGCTGCTTCGGCGTCGAGCGGAGCCTGTTTGGAATCTGCCATGATGTGCCTCCTAAGTCATCGGAAGTCCTTCATTTCTAACAACCCTATATTCGCACAATTGCGCGCGTATCTGCTCGTGTTTGCGTATTTATTTGCTTGTCGGTCATTATTTAGCCATAGTTGGCAGATGTTTGCGCAGTTATGCGCATTGTCGCGCAAAACTATGCGCATAAATGCGCATGCGACGATCCTTGTGAAGCATAAAGAGGCGGAACACCAAAGCCCTAAAGAACAGAGTAGGCCGTGATACTCCACCCCTCTGAGGGCATCAGACATCAAAGGACCGTCCCAAACTGCCGGCAAAAAGGGAACGTCCCTATGTGCCGGCACCTAGAGACAGTCCCTATGTGCCGCTTTCGTTGAAGCCTATCCCAGATGACCAGATAAACAAATCTAAAGACTGTCCCCATCAACTAGCCGTTTAAGAACGTCCCCAACGACCACTCATTTAAGTCTGTCCCCAATGAGTAGGGATAGAAAAAGGCCCGGGTGCCTTGGCATCCGGGCCTTTGCTAGCAACTTAACTGTTGCGGGCAGCTTAGAACTTGTGGCCGCACTTCTTGCAGACGCGCAGCTTGTTCTTGCCGTCCTTCTCGTGACCGACGCGGGTAACCTTACCGCACTCGGGGCAGACGAGATTGACGTTGGAGACGTCGATAGGAGCCTCCTGCGAAACGATGCCGCCCTGCTGGTTGGCAGCGTTGGGCTTGACGGCCTTCTTGACGACCGAAACGCCCTCGACAACGACCTTGTTCTCGGCGGGGAGAGCACGCAGGACAACGCCCTGCTTGCCGCGATCCTTACCAGAGAGAACCTGGACCTTATCGCCCTTCTTGATATACATATATCTCCCCTAACTACAGGGTCTCGGGAGCGAGCGAGACGATCTTCATGTACTTCTTGTCACGAAGCTCGCGAGCGACAGGCCCGAAGATACGGGTGCCGACGGGCGAACCATCGTTGTTGATGACAACGCAGGCGTTCTCATCAAAGCGAATGTAGGAGCCATCCTTGCGGCGGATCTCCTTAACGGTGCGAACGACGACGCAACGGACAACGTCCTTCTTCTTGACGTTGGCGCCAGGGGTAGCCTCCTGGACAGCACCGATGAACACATCGCCGATGCCTGCATAACGACGCTTGGAACCGCCAAGCACCTTGATGCAGCGAATCTTGCGAGCGCCGGAGTTGTCGGCGACGTTCAGCATGGTTTGCATCTGAATCATGGTAGATGTTCCTCCGAACTAAGAACCGAAGAGAGGTGCGCTGCCTTTATACGGCCTGTGGTATGCAAGCCAGGCATACGCACATCTTCGGAAACGTACAAGTCGTAAGAGCGACTGCTTATTTAGCGCGCTCGACGACCTCGATGAGGCGCCAACGCTTCATCTTGGACATAGGACGGGTCTCCATAACGCGGACGGTGTCGCCCACGCCAGCCGTGCACTCCTCGTCGTGAGCGTGCAGCTTCTTGGAGCTGGTCATCATCTTGCCGTACTTGGGGTGACGCTTGCGCTCGGTGATGGTGACAACAATGGTCTTGGCACCGGAGACGGAGGTAACGACACCCGTACGGACCTTACGCGAGTTACGCGAATCAGTCATGTTCTCTCCTTAGGTCCTACTCGGCGACAGCGGACTTCTCCGCTGCGATCTCACGGGCGCGCTGCTCCGTGAGGACGCGAGCGATGTCCTTCTTCACGGTGTTGACGCGAGCGGTGTTGTCCAGCTGGCTGGTGGCCATCTGGAAACGAAGGTTAAAGAGCTCGGCGCGCATTTCCTTCAGCTTCTCAACGAGCTGAGCGTCCGAGAGCTCACGAATCTCTGCGGGCTTCATTAGTTCTCCTCCTTGGCGGCGGCGGCGTCCTCAGCAGCCCACTTGGCCTCGAGAGCGGCCTCCTCAGCCATCTCCTTCTGGATGCGCTGCTCAGCGTTCTTGGCAGCAACAATCTTGGTCTTGATGGGGAGCTTGTGCTGCGCAAGACGCAGAGCCTCGCGAGCGACCTCCTCGGGAACACCCTTGACCTCGAACATGATGCGGCCGGGCTTGACGACGGCCACCCACTCCTCGGGGTTACCCTTACCAGAACCCATGCGAGTCTCGGCAGGCTTCTTGGTGATGGGCTTATCGGGGAAGATCGTGATGTAGACACGACCGCCACGCTTCATGTAGCGGGTCATGGCAATACGAGCGGCCTCGATCTGACGGTTGGTGATCCAATGGGCCTCGAGAGCCTGGATACCAAACTCGCCGAAATGCAGCTCGGTATTACCCTTGGCCTGGCCCTTCATGGAGCCACGCTGCACCTTGCGGTGAAGAATACGCTTGGGGGCAAGCACTACTGACCCCTCCTCTCGGAGTTACGACGACGAGGACGGGAAGAGCCCTCGAGTGCAGGGTTGGGAACAGGCTGGCCCGGGAGCTTCTCGCCCAGGTAGATCCAGACCTTCACGCCGCAAGCGCCCATGGTGGTGCTGGCGACAGCCGTGCCGTAGTCGATCTTGGCACGGAGGGTGTGCAGAGGCACGCGACCCTCACGGTACCACTCACGACGGCCCATCTCGGCACCGCCGAGACGACCGGAGCACTGGATACGGATGCCCTTGGCG
This sequence comes from uncultured Collinsella sp., assembly GCA_900552385.1. Taxonomy (GTDB): domain Bacteria; phylum Actinomycetota; class Coriobacteriia; order Coriobacteriales; family Coriobacteriaceae; genus Collinsella. The sequence goes on from URZI01000006.1 coordinate 72,181, forward strand.
CCGGCCTTGCGGGCGGACTGGACAGCCTTGCGCATAGCGCGACGGAAGGCAACGCGGCCCTCGAGCTGCTCAGCGATGGACTGAGCAACGAGGTTGGCGTCGAGCTCGGGGCGCTTGATCTCGACAACGTCGACGGAGAGCTGGCCCTTGGAGACGCCAGCGACCTTCTCGAGCTCGGTGCGGAGGGTATCGATCTCGGCACCCTTCTTACCGATGACAACGCCGGGGCGAGCGGTGAGGATGATGACCTTCACCTTGTCGCCAGCGCGCTCGATCTCGACGCGGGAGACAGCTGCGCGGGAAAGACGCTTCTCGAGGTACTTGCGGATCTCGAGATCGTTACCGAGGGTCTTAGCGTAATCCTTCTCTGCGAACCAGCGGGAGCGCCAGTTCTCGGTGATGCCAAGACGGAAGCCGGTGGGGTAGACTTTCTGACCCATACAGCTTTACGCCTCCTTTCGAGGAGCAACGACGACGGTGATGTGGGAAGTACGCTTCAGAATGCGAGAAGCGGAACCCTTGGCGCGGGGACGGATGCGCTTAAGCGTCGGACCCTCGTCAACATAGGCAGCGGCGACAACCAGGTTGTCGGCACGCAGACCGTTGTTGTTCTCGGCGTTCGCAACGGCGGAACGGAGAACCTTCTCGACATCCACGGCGACGGCGCGGTCGCAGAAGTGGAGGATGTCGAAGGCCTGAGCGACAGGCTTGCGGCGGATCAGATCGACCACCAGGCGGGCCTTGCTGGGGGAAACACGCACGTACTTAGCGACGGCGCGAACCTCGGTGGCCTCAGTTTCAATAGACTTAGTTGCCATTTACGGTTAACCCCCTATTTGGCCTTGTGGCCACGGAACGTACGAGTCGGCGCGAACTCGCCGAGCTTGTGACCAACCATGGACTCGGTAACATACACGGGCACATGCTTGCGGCCGTCGTGGACGGCGATGGTGTGACCAACCATCTCGGGGAAGATGGTGGACGCGCGGGACCAGGTCTTCACGACGTCCTTCTTGCCAGCCTCGTTCATCGCGGTGATACGCGAGAGAAGGCGAGTCTCCACGAACGGGCCCTTTTTGAGACTTCTGCTCATAAGTGCTTTCTCCTAAAACTCGGTATCCGAAATTACTTCTTACGGCGACGAATGATGTGCTGGTTCGAGACCTTCTTCTTCTTGCGCGTACGAAGGCCCTTCGTCGGCTTACCCCAGGGGGTAACAGAGGGACGACCAGAGGTGTGGTTCTTGCCCTCGCCACCGCCGTGCGGGTGGTCGACAGGGTTCATGACGGTACCGCGGACGGTCGGGCGCACGTTCATGTGACGCTTACGGCCGGCCTTGCCGATGACGATGTTGGCGTGATCGGCGTTGCCGACCTCACCGACGGTGGCGCGGCAGGTAACGAGGATGCGGCGCATCTCGGAGGAAGGCATACGGACGATGGCGTACTTGCCCTCCTTACCCATCAGCTGGCAGGAGTTACCGGCGGAACGGGCGATAGCAGCGCCCTTGCCCGGCTGGAACTCGACGGCGTGGATGAGCGTACCGACGGGGATGTCGGCGAGGGGCAGAGCGTTGCCCGGCTTGATGTCGGCGTCAGAACCGGACATGACGGTCTGACCGACCTCGAGGCCCTTGGGGGCCAGGATGTAGCGCTTCTCACCGTCAGCGTAGTGCAGCAGAGCGATGCGAGCGGAACGGTTCGGATCGTACTCGATCGTAGCAACCTTGGCGGGCACGCCGTCCTTGTTGCGCTTGAAGTCGATCACGCGGTAACGACGCTTCACGCCGCCACCCTGGTGGCGGGTGGTGATGCGGCCGTTGTTGTTACGACCGGCCTTCTTGGGCAGGGGCTCGAGAAGAGACTTCTCGGGCTTGGTGCAGGTGATCTCGGAGAAGTCGGAGATCGTCTGCCAACGCCTACCAGCGGAGGTCGGCTTAAGGTGCTTTACAGCCATTACAATCCCTTTCAATAGGAATCCGTTAGCCATCGCAGACAGGGATTCGAGGTTCTGCCTCGGGTGCGATGACACCGGACGTATACACGGTTCCGGGCGTGTCCATTTTATACGCCCAAAACCTTGAGCTCTCGCCTCCCCTATTTGGGAGGCATGAGCTCACTCAACAGCAGCGAGTCTTAGGCCTGGTTGCCAAAGACCTCGATGGTGTCGCCCTCGGCCAGCGTGACGATGGCCTTCTTCCAAGAACGGGTCTTGCCGGCGACATAGCGCACGCGCTTGGTCTTGGGCTTGACCGTCAGGGTGTTCACGCGAACGACCTTGACGCCGAAGATCTCCTCGACAGCGTCCTTGATCTGATACTTGTTAGCATCCTTGGCGACCTCGAACGTGTACTTGTTCTGCTCCATGCCGGAGAAGGAACGCTCGGACACGATCGGACGGATGATGATCTCGTGGGCGGTCATTTAAGCAAGCACCTCCCCGAAGTGAGCGGCGATGTCGGCGGGCATCAGCACGGCGTTGTTGTTGACGAGATCGTAGGTGTTGGCCTCGTCGGCGGTGATGATGAACGTCTTGGGAATGTTGCGGAACGACAGGTAGGCGTTGACATCCTCATCGCGAACGATGATGGTCAGACGTTTGCCCTCAAGGCCGAGAGCCTTGAGCATGGCAACGGCAGCCTTGGTGGAAGGCTTCTCGAAGCCGTAGTCGTCGACGAGCACGAGCTCGCCATCGGCCAGCTTGGCGGACAGCGCGGAGCGCATAGCCAGCTTGACCTCCTTGTTGTTCATACGCTTAGCGTAGGAACGGGGCTTGGGGGCGAAGACAACGCCACCGTGACGCCACTGGGCAGCACGGATGGAACCCTGGCGGGCACGGCCGGTGCCCTTCTGACGCCAAGGCTTCTTGCCGCCGCCGGAAACCTCAGAGCGGCCCTTAGCGGACTGGGTGCCCTGACGCCAAGAGGCCATCTGGCACTTGACGATGTGGTGCATAACGTGGATGTTCGGCTCGATGCCGTACACCTCAGCGGCGAGCTCGGCCTCGGCGACCTTCTTGCCCTCGCTGTTCTTTACTTCAAACTTTGCCATTTAAGTGTTCTCCTTGGTATGACGCTGGGCTAAATGGGCTGGGCCCTTAGGCCATACGGATGGCGACGAGACCATTCTTGGCACCCGGGACAGCGCCCTTGACCAAGATGAGGTTCTGCTCGGCATCGATGCGGACAACGGAAAGGTTCTTGACGGTAACGCGCTCGTTACCCATGTGACCGGCCATCTTGACGCCCTTGAGGACGCGCGCAGGATAGGCGCACTGACCGATAGAACCGGGGTGACGCTGGAAGTGAGAACCATGCGTCATAGGACCGCGGCGCTGACCCCAGCGCTTGATGCGACCCTGGAAGCCCTTACCCTTGGAGGTACCGATGACGTCGACCTTCTCGACATCAGCGAAATCAGCGACGGTGACGACCTCGCCGACCTTGTGCTCCTCGCCGTTCTCGACGCGGACCTCACGAAGGAAGCGGACAGGCTCGACGCCAGCCTTGGCGAAGTGACCAGCCATGGGCTTGTTCACGTTCTTGGCCTTGATGTCGCCGAAACCGATCTGGACGGCGTCATAGCCGTCGGTTGCCTGAGTTTTAACCTGCGAGACAGCGCAGGGGCCAGCCTGGATGACCGTGACGGGAACGACGTTGTCGTCCTCGTCCCAAACCTGGGTCATGCCAATCTTGCGGCCGAGAATCATGCTGATCAAGATATGATCCCAACTCTCGCGTGGTCTTGGGACAATGCGTACACCACCGAGCGTACGCCCCTAGAGGACCACTACTTACACGACGTGCTCCCCAGCCTTGTATTGCGTCCGGACTACCTGACAACCCTATTAAGCAGGCATTTTGTCCAGCCAGAATACTCCCCTGGTTTCACACAGCTGTTTAGTATACACGGCTGCGGGCGTATCCATCGAGATTCATATTTCACTCACATTGTTTACGCAGGTAAAGTGCGTGGATGGCTCCCGAGCACGGCGGAGGGCCGGAGAAATATATTAAGGTCCCTGCTCTACAGTCCTGCGCAAGACGGAGAGCACATTAAGTGCTCTCCTTTGCGTGCGGAACTCGCGATGACCTTAATATATTTCTCCGGCCCTCCGCCGTGCTCGGGAGACGACACGTTGATGTCTGCTTAACTCTGCTCGCTCAGCTAATTACTTTGTTGAGGATCGATGATTTGCTGCAAGATGAACTTGGATTGGGGCGCGTCGCCTTCTTCTCCCGACTTTTCCTCTTCGAAATCGAAGATCATGATGGCGCAGTTGGGGAGTTTTGCTGGGAGCTCGAAGCCGTCTGGGGCTGCAGCCTTGATGAATTGGCGGCTGGCGCTGCCGTGGCTTACTGCTAGGAGGGTTTCGATGCCCTCGGCGCCCATGAGATTGGTGAGGGTGCCTACCATGCGCTCCTGCAGGGCATGGCTTCCTTCTCCGCCAAATGGAATCAGGTCCTCGCCGGGGTCCCAGACATCGGTGGGCAGGGCGTCGTGGGGACCTTCTTCGAAGGTGCCGTAGCCGCGCTCGATAATGCCTTCGCAGGGCTCGACAGCGGCGTCCGGACCGAGGAGTTCGCATGCGACGAGACTTGCCGTGTCCATGGCTCGGCCTAAGGGTGATGAGACCACTTTGTCGGGAACGACGCCGTGGGCTTTGAGCCATGCGGCTGCCATTCCCGCTTGTTTGTGGCCGAGGTCGGTCAACGGTGAATCGCAGCGGCCCTGGACGAGCTTTTTGACGTTGAATTCCGTCTGGCCGTGGCGGAGCAGATACAGCCTCTTCATATTCTCCCCTTCTGTATAACTTGCTTTGCCGGCACAGCCCTACTCGTGGGTATGCCCTACGTAGTCTTCGTCGATCGTAATCTTGGCAATCGACTTGGGGTATTCCGATTCGACCCTCTGGGCTAACGCGTGTTTGAGCTCATCGGCTCCCATGCCCAAATCCGAGGGTCGCACGCAGTCAAAGATCACGTTGGTGTGCGTGGGGCCCGGCACGCAGCGCAGATCGTGAATCGAAAGGCGGCTATCGATCTCTTGAGCCATAGCGTTGATGCGCAGGCGCATGCTCGCCACCTTTGAATCGTCGGTCACGATGGGATCGTAATGAAGCGTGACGATCATGCCGTCTTCGTCCCTAAACGACTGCTCGATGTTATCGAGCGTGTCATGACTTTCCAGCGGGCTGGCCTCGGCCGCCATCTCGGCGTGAGCGCTTGCGAACTTCCTACCCGGACCGTAATCGTGAACCATCAGATCGTGAACGCCCAAAACGCCGGGATAGCTCATGATCTTGTCTCGGATGTGTTTGACCAACTTGGGATCGGGTGCCTGGCCCAAAAGCGGGCTCACTGTATCTTGGATAAGCTCAAAGCCGCTCCAGCCAATATAAGCGCCAACGGCAAGTCCGACCCAAGCATCAAGATTGATATGCATCACCTGGGAAACAATTGCGCACGCCAGCACGGCGCCCGTGGCAAGAACATCGTTCTTGGAATCTTGCGCGGTCGCATGCAGCGTTTCGGACTCAATGCGGTCACCGAGCTTTTGGTTGAGGGCCGCCATCCACAGCTTAACAACCATTGAAAGCGCAAGGACTGCCACCAGGGCAAGCGAGAACTCGACAGGTTCGGGGTGGATGACGCGCTCAACCGAGGACTTCACCAGCTCAACGCCAATCAGCAGCACGAGCGCCGCCACGACCAGACCCGAGAGATACTCGTAGCGACCGTGGCCGTAAGGATGCTCGGGGTCGGCCGGCTTGCTCGCCAGCTTAAACCCCAGCACGCTCACGATATTCGAGCTGGCATCGGACAAGTTGTTCATGGCGTCCGCCACAATCGAAACCGATCCCGACAGCACGCCAATTGCGCCCTTCGCAGCACAAAGTGCAACATTAGCGAGAATACACACCACGCCCGTCAACGTGCCCACGCGCGCACGGTCACCCTGCGCGCGCTTAACAATCCACTCGACCATCTTCATCAGCCCCCACGGCACTACCTATATATCTATTGCTCAAACGGATTGTAGTGTAGCCACTTTGTCCCCCAGATACAAAAGGCCGCAACCCACACGAGCCGCGGCCTTGGAACATGACAATGGAATCGTCCTTTTGTCGCACAGGTCTATGCGCTTGCTTCAGCAGCGCTCACCATCGTTTCGGTCGAATCGGCTTCGTCTTCTGCCGTCTGCTCCTTCGTCGGCACCACGCCAAAGCAGTAGCTCAGCGCCGCAGACACCGCAAATGCCGTGCCGCCGGCAGCGCAGCACCACAGCAGGTTCGAGATGCCGCCCGTGGCAAAGCCAATGACCATGAGGACATTCGTCATGCCGATGGTATAAGCCGTAACGTGGCCCACGGCTGCAACAAGGCCTCCGACGGCGCCGCCAATGGCCATGCACGTCAGGCACCTGCCATATTTAAAGCCGCAACCGTACAGCGCCGGCTCGCCTACGCCGCCAAGAACACCCGAGATTGAATAGCCCAGCATGAGCGCTTTCTCGTCCTTATCCGCAACGCGGAGCGACGCACCAAAGGACATGCCCCAAACGGCGAACGTCGCCATCGTCGCGGCAATGAGAATGCACGAATCCGTTCCCACACTCATAAACTGCGCGTACGCAAGCGATAGGACAACGTTGCTGACGCCCGCAATCTTAAGAAACTCCCAGCCCGCGGCAAGCCCCATGAGCGTAAGCAGCGACACGATGCCACCGGAATTGCCAAGCATAAACATAAGCTGCCCCAACAGCATGCCCAGATAGCTGCCCGCCGGCGCCGTGATACACAGCGAAACCGGAACCATGACAAGCATGGTTGCAAACGGAACGAACGAAAACGCCACGGCCTTAGGAATTACGCGCCGAAAGAAACGCTCCACTCGCCATAGCACGGGCACCGAGATGAGAACCGGAATAACAGTCGTCGTGTAATCGTTGACCGGCGCGGGAAGCAGGCCATACACGGAAGTCATCGATGCCGCCGTCGATGCGGCATCGACGAGCTTAAGCAGATCGGGCGCAATCAATACGCCGCCCAGCATCATGCCCAGCTGCTCCGAGCAACCGAGCTGGCGGGCGGCCGCCCAACCAAGATAAATGGGCAAAAAGTAGTAGCCGGCGTTATAGAGCCAACTGTAGAACAGGCGATAGATTTCGGAATCGGCAGACCACAGGCCCAGCATGCCTTCGCCCATAATGACGGCGACGGTGCGAAACAATGCCGCGCAGACAATAAAGGGCAGCGCCGACATCATACTTTTGGACAGATAGTCCACCACGGCCATGGCATTTGATGAAACCGTCGTTGTAAACGAGGTGTTAGAAACTTGTGACATGGAACGCCTTTCCCAATGTGACATGCGGACTGTCCCCTTGTCACATCGTGCGGTACTGACCGATTGCGCGGTACTTTTCGTAGCGGAGGCTTGTGAGGGTCGCGTCGTCGAGACGTCCAAGCGTAACGAAGGCATTGAATGCCGAGGACACGACGGCACCGGCGATCTCCTCATGCGATAGGCCCCTATCGTCAACAATGCCGTCGATGATGCCGAGCGCCAACAGATCGGGGGCTGTGAGCTTCAGCGCCTCGGCGGACTCATTCGCGCGCTCGGTATCCTTCCACAGGATCGACGCACAGGCCTCGGGGCTCACGACCGAATAGGCCGAGCTCGAGAGCATCAGGATGCGGTCGGCCACGGACAGCGCCAGCGCGCCACCAGAGCCGCCCTCGCCTGTCACCACCGAGACAATCGGCGTCTTAAGGCCGCTCATCTCCATGAGATTCTGGGCAATCGCCTCGCCCTGGCCGCGCTCCTCGGCACCGATACCGCAAAACGCACCCGAAGTATCGACCAGGCACAGAACCGGTCGACCAAACTTTTCGGCCTGGCGCATCAGGCGACGCGCTTTGCGGTAGCCCTCGGGATGCGCCATGCCAAAGTTGCGGCGCATACGCTCTTTGGTCGTGGTGCCGCGCTCGATGGCGATGACCGTTACGGGACGTCCGTCTTTCCAGCCGATGCCGCCCACCACGGCAGCATCGTCGCCAAAGTAACGGTCACCGTGCAGCTCCACAAATCCATCCAGACCCAACGAGATTATCTCGCCCGCCGTGGCACGATCTGCCGAGCGGGTCTGCTTGACAATCTCGAGTGCGGTTTTTGGTGCCGTCGAGCGCTTAAACAGATGTCCCAGCTTTTTGCCGCGGCGACCCGTATGCACGATCTCATGCGGAGCCCCCAGGCCGGGCGCGCGCCCTTCGTGCAGCGCCAGCAGCTCGCCTACCGTGAGCGCAATCTCGCCACGTGGAACGACGGCATCGCAAAAGCCGTGCTCCAGCAAAAACTCGGAACGCTGGAACCCCTTGGGCAGGCGCTTGTGCATGTTCTGCTCGATCACGCGCGGACCGGCAAATGCCGTCAGGGCATCGGGCTCGGCCAGGATAATGTCGCCCTCCATGGCAAAGCTCGCGGTTACGCCTCCGGTCGTGGGGTCGGTGAGCACTGTGATATACAGGCCGCCCGCCTCGCTGTGGCGCCTAACCGCCGCAGAAATCTTGGCCATCTGCATAAGCGATGTCACGCCCTCCTGCATGCGCGCGCCGCCCGAAACGGTAAAGCCGACAACTGGTAATCCCAGCTCGATCGCATGCTCAAATGCGCGACAGATCTTCTCGCCCACCACGGAGCCCATCGAGCCCATCATAAAGTTGGCATCCATAAAGAAGAGTGCCGTATCGCAACCGCAGATTTTGCCCTTGCCGCACACAACGGCATCGCGCTCGCCCGAACGCTCGACCGCGCCCTTGAGCTTGTCGGCATAGCCGGGAAACGAGAGGAAGTCCTCCGACGCCAGATTGGCATCCCATTCCTCAAACGTGCCCTCGTCGACCGTCATGCACATGCGCGCGCGACCGCTCGCGCGAAAGTGTTTGCCGCAACGAGGGCAGACTTCGAGGTTGTCGTGCAGGCGCGCCTCATCGATCACGCGGCGGCACTCCGGGCACTTGATAAACACGTGGCGCGCGGGAAACTCGGCGCACGACTCGGTCATCGGTCCTTCGAGGACGTTGACCGTCTTCGCTTTTCTATTCATCAGCATAGAGATGCCCCATCAGATCGGTGTGGTACATGCCCGACAAGAACTCATCGTTTGCCAGCACGTCGAGCTGAAGCTCGCTGTTTTCGCTCACGCCCTCAATCACGAGCTCGCCCAGGGCCGAGCGCATCTTGCGAATGGCGCCGTCGCGCGTAGGCGCACACACGATGAGCTTGCCGAGCATGGAATCGTAGTACGGCGGGACTTTCGCACCGGTAAACATGGCGGAATCCCAGCGCACGCGCGGACCACCCGGCACACGCAACGCGGTAACCGTTCCGCATGACGGCAGAAAGTCCGGCGTTTCGGCATTGATGCGGCACTCCATGGCGTGGTTGCGGACCGGCATGTCCTCCTGCTCAAAGGGCAGAGGCTGGCCGGCCGCCACGCGCAGCTGCCACTTGACCAAGTCGGTATCGGTCACAAACTCCGTAACCGGATGCTCCACCTGCAAGCGCGTGTTCATTTCCATAAAGTAGAAATTGCCTTCGTCCGAATACAGGAACTCGATGGTACCGGCTCCTTCGTAGCCGACGGCACGAGCCAGGTCGCGTGCGGCCTTGTGCATGCGGGCACGAATGTCGTCGTGTCCGTCGAGGCACGGCGCGGGGCTCTCCTCGATCAGCTTTTGGTTGCGGCGCTGCACCGAGCACTCGCGCTCGCCGAGCGAAAACACATGACCCTGCTTATCGGCCATAATCTGCACCTCAACGTGGTGCGCCGGCGCGACGAACTTCTCCATGTAGCACTCGCCGTCGCCAAAAACGGCCTCTCCCTCGGCACGCGCTTCAATAAAGGCCTTTGCCGCATCTTCCACGCGCTCGACCTTGCGAATGCCGCGACCGCCACCGCCTGCACGCGCCTTAATAAGCACGGGGCAGCCAATGCGCTCGGCCTCGGCCGTCGCCTCCTCGGGGCTTTTGAGCAAATCGCAGCCCGGCACGATGGGCACACCCGCCGCGGCAGCCGTTCGGCGTGCGGCGTCCTTGTCGCCCATGCTGTCGATCACCTCGGCCGAAGGACCGACAAACGCCAGGCCATACTTGTCGCAGTCGCGCACGAAGCTCGCCTTCTCGGAGAAAAAGCCGTAGCCGGGATGAATGGCCTTGGCGCCCGACTTTACCGCACAGGTGAGCACGGCATCGTCGTTGAGGTAGCTCTCGGCAAGACGCGGGCCGCCGATGCAGTACGCCTCGTCGGCAAGCTGCACGTGCAGTGCTTCCGCATCGGCCGTGGAATAAACGGCGACGGTCTTGATGCCCATATCGCGGCACGCGCGGATAACACGGACCGCGACTTCGCCTCGGTTGGCGATGAGCACTTTGTCGAACATGAAGCCTTCCTTAACTTTCGTGCATGAGTGCAAAAGACATATCGGCGCGGCAGCAAACCTCACCGTTGACGCTCGCAGTACCCGTCGCAAAGCGGAACGGCCCGCGCGCACGCGTGATGGAGCACACCAGATCCACCGTGTCGCCCGGGCGCACCGGACGCTTAAAGCGCACCTTGTCCAGACTCGTGTAGAACGGCGTCGCGCCGCGCGCCTCCTCATCGCCCATCAGCAGCACGCAGCAGTTCTGGGCGAGCATCTCGCACTGAATCACGCCGGGGACGACCGGGTTTCCCGGAAAATGCCCCTGCAAAAAGTACTCGTCGCCCGTAATCGTGATCTTGCCGTGGGCCTCATCGCCCACCAGCTCGGCCTCGTCGAGCAAAAGCATCGGCTCGCGATGCGGTAACAGTTCTTTAAGCTCTTCTTTGTTCATGGATATCACCTATCCGATCCTCATGAGGCAGCTGCCGAACTCCACGAGGTCGCCATCGACCACGCAGATCTCGAGAACCTCGCCATCCGCCTCTGCCGTCACCTCGTTGAGAACCTTCATGGCCTCGATGATGCAGAGGGTCTCGCCGGCCTTGACCTTGGAGCCCACGTGCACAAACGGCTCGTCGCCCGGCGCCGGGGCAGCATAGAAAACGCCGACCATGGGAGCGGTCACCTCGGTGCCCTTAGGCTTCGGTGCGGCGGCAGGCGCCTGCGCGGCGGGCTCCGGTGCGGCGGCAGGCACGGCGACAGGAGCCACCGCCGGAGCAGTCACGGCACCCGGCATAGGCATGGGCACGGCAACCGGCTGCGCTGCACTCGCGCGCTCGAGCTCGACCGCAGTGCCATCGGGCTCCTCAACACGCACGCGCGTAAGGCCGCGGTCCTCCATCACATCGGCTATCTCGGCAAGTCTTTTGGAATCCATGCTCTAGCTCCTCGTATATCTACGCAGCGCGATGGCGGCGTTGTGCCCGCCAAAGCCCAGGTTGGTCGAAAGCGCCCAGGTAAGGTCGGCGCGAACCGCGCGATTGGGCGTGTAGTCAAGATCGCAGGCGGGATCGGGCGTGTGGTAGTTAATGGTCGGGGGCACCACGCCCTGCTCGAGCGCCATGGCGCAGGCCATGACCTCTATGGCGCCCGTGGCACCGATCATGTGGCCGGTCATCGACTTGGTCGACGAGACGTGCGCGGCGCGCGCCGCGTCCTCGCCGAGCGCCCGCTTGATGCCCGCCGTCTCGGACGAATCGTTGAGCTTGGTCGAGGTGCCGTGGGCGTTGATGTAGAGGCCCTCGGAAGGCTTAACGTCGCCCTCGGCCACCGCCAGCGATATCGCACGGGCGATACCTGCCGCGTCCGGGTCGGGACTCGTGATGTGGTAGGCGTCATCGGTGTTGCCGTAGCCCACGACCTCGGCGTAAATGTGCGCACCGCGGGCCTGTGCGTGCTCCATACCCTCGAGCACGAGCACGCAGGCGCCCTCGCCCATCACAAAGCCGTCGCGGTCTGCATCGAACGGGCGGCAAGCCGTCGCGGGATCGGGGTTGGTGGTCAATGCGCGGCAGGACGTAAAGCCCGCAACGGCATCGGGAATAATGGCGGCCTCGGCGCCGCCCGCGAGGATTGCATCGGCATAGCCGTGCTTGATGGCGCGGAACGCCTCACCCACCGCATGGGCCGAGGTTGCGCACGCGGTCACCACGGGCAGGGTCGGGCCCTTTGCCTTATGGCGAATCGCGATGTTGCCCGAAGCCATGTTGGGGATCATCATTGCGATCATGTAGGGCGATGCGCGACGAGGCCCGCGATCGGCAATCGTGTGGACGTTGTCGACGAGCGTCTGCATGCCGCCCACGCCCGAGCCCACGTAGACGCCCAGGCGATCGCGATCGACCGCGCCCTCAACATCGAGGCCCGCATCGTGCATGGCCTCGTCCGACGCCGCCATCGCAAACTGAACGCAGGGGTCGAGATGCTTGGCGTCATGCTTGCCAAAGTAATCGTTGCCGTCAAAACCCTTGACCTCGGCCGCCACCTTGACGGCAAACGCATCGGTATCAAAGTGTGTGATCGGACCGATGCCGCACGTTCCGGCGCACATGGCCGCCCAGGTGGCAAGCGCGGTGTTGCCAAGCGGCGACACGGCACCAATACCGGTGATTGCAACTCTCTGTTCCATCATGGTCTCCTCATCCAAGCCGCTTACCCGACTTGCTTTCTACATCGCCATTCCGCCGTCGACGCGTATGACTTCGCCCGTAATGTAAGCGGCCGCATCGCTCGCTAAAAAGCGCACCACACCGGCCACCTCCTCGGGCTGCGCCATGCGCTTAAGGGGAATCTGGTCCTCGGTTGCCGCACGCACCTTCTCCGAGAGCTTTGCCGTCATATCCGTCTCGACAAACCCGGGGGCGACCGCGTTCACTCGTACGCCGCGGGGCGCAAGCTCGCGCGCTACCGCCTTGGTCAAGCCGATCACGCCCGCCTTGGAGGCAGCGTAGTTGGCCTGTCCGGCATTGCCCATCAGGCCCACGACCGAGCTCATGTTGATGACGCAGCCGCCGCGCTGGCGCATAAAGGTCTTGGTGAGCGCGCGCGTCGTATTGAACGTGCCCTTGAGATTGACATCGAGCACGCGGCCGAAGGCATCGTCGCCCATACGCATGAGCAGGCCGTCGCGCGTGATGCCGGCGTTGTTGACGAGCGCCCAAATGGAGCCAAAGTCGTTGAGGACCGTCTCCACGCATGTGTTGACGGCGGCGGGGTCGGCCACGTCACATTGATATGCGCGCGCCGTAGCACCAAACGCCTCGCAGGCCTCGCACGTCTCACACGCCGCATCGACGCTGCCGGCATAGACGACGGCGATATCGTAGCCATCCTCCGCCAGGCCCACGGCACAAGCGCGACCGATGCCGCGCGAGCCGCCCGTGACCAGTGCCACGCGGCGTGAGCCGTTGCGCTCGAGCGTGCCGTTGTTCAAGTTGCCCATGTCATTCCTTTCGGGTTATAGCCCTGTGGGCTATGCGAGCTCGTCGGCAATAGCTGCGACCTGTTCGGCCGTTTCGCACGAATACACGCGAACGTCGCTCAACGTACGCTTGACCAGGCCCGACAGCGTTTTGCCAGGGCCGACCTCAATAAACGTGTCGATGCCCTGATCCTGCAGCGCATGCAGGGTGTCGACCCAGCGCACGGCATGGCTCACCTGCTTGGCCAAGATATCCGATGCCGCTCGCGGGTCCGCCGGATAGGGCGCCGCCGTCATGTTTGCCATGACCGGAATCAGCAGCGGAGACGGCGCGTGGCCGGCTTGGATATACGTCGCCAGCCCCTCAGTCGCCTCGGCCATATAGGGGCTATGAAATGCGCCCGACACCGCGACTTTCATAGCGCGGCCGCCAGCCTCTTTTACTAGGTCGTCGAGCGCCTGCAGCGCCTCGGGCGCTCCGGCAACAACCGTCTGCTGCGGGCTGTTGTAGTTGACCGGCCAGCAGTCCTCGCCGGCCTGTGCGGCCAGGTTCTCGACTTGCGCCGCATCGAGCTTGATGACGGCGCGCATGCCGCCGGGGTGACGCTCGGCAGCCGCGGCCATCAGCGCCGCGCGCTCGCACACGAGCTCAAAGCCCGCTCGCGTATCGAACGCCCCCGCAAAGGTGAGCGCGACGACCTCGCCCAGTGAAAATCCCGCACAGGCGGCAGGCACCACGCCGCGCTCGCGCAGGGCGGCAGCCGCTGCCAGGTCGTGAACGAACACGCACGGCTGCGTGTTCTCGGTCTGCGAGAGCTCCTCCTTGGAGGCGCTCCGGCACTGCTCGCTGGTTCCCGGACGCACCTCGTCGGCGATTGCAAACACCTCGGCAGCCGCCGGTGATGCTTCGATGAGGTCAACGCCCATCGCGGGGTGCTGGGCACCCTGACCGGCAAACAGAAACGCTACGCTACCCATGCGGACGCACCCTTCAGGACATGCTCGGCGCCATCGACCAGATCGTCGACGATTTCGCGCGCGCTCTGGCGCTCGTTGACCATGCCGGCAATCTGTCCACACAGATACGAACCCTCTTCGTAATTACCATCCTTTGCAGCCTTGCGAAGAGCGCCCGTACCCATGGCCCCGAGCTCCTCGGCACTTGCGCCCGCCGCCTCACTTTTGGCGTAGGCATTGGTGAAGGGGCTCTTAAGCGCACGCACCGGATGTCCCGTCGAACGGCCAGTCGCACGCGTCGAAGTGTCGTTGGCCTTCAGGACCATCTCCTTGTACTGCTCCGAGACGGTGCACTCATTTGCAACGAGAAAGCGCGTACCCACCTGGACGCCGGCAGCGCCCAGCATAAAGGCGGCCGCCACGCCACGGCCGTCGGCAATACCGCCGGCAGCCACTACGGGAATGTCGACCGCATCGACGACCTGCGGCACCAGTGCCATCGTCGAGGTCTCGCCAATATGGCCGCCCGATTCGGTGCCCTCGGCAACAACCGCTGTGGCTCCACGACGCGCCACGAGACGGGCGAGCGCCACCGAAGCCACAACGGGGATGACCTTGATGCCCGCATCGTTCCAAGCTTTCATGTACTTGGTGGGATTACCGGCACCAGTCACCACAACGGGCACCTGCTCATCGATCACAACCTGTGCAACCTCGTCGGCAAACGGGCTCATGAGCATGACGTTAACGCCAAAGGGCTTATCCGTCTTGGTGCGCAGCTCATGAATCTGGTCGCGAAGCCAGTCGGCGTCGGCATTCATTGCCGCGATGATGCCTAGGCCGCCCGCCTCGGATACGGCCGATGCCAGTGAGGCGTCGGCAATCCAGGCCATGCCGCCCTGGAACACGGGCTTTTCGATGCCGAGCAGATTGCAGAGAGGAGTCTTGAGCATCTCTACTTCTCCAATGCCGCCTCGACCGTATCGGCGAACTCGCCGACCGTCTTGGGGTTCTCTTCGGTATCAAGCTGGATGCCAAACTCGTCCTCAACGGCGACGAGAATCTCGACGGTACCCAGGCTGTCGAGGCCAATCTCCTCGAGCGTGGACTCGGGCTTCATCTCGACGTCGTCAAGGCCAGCGGTCTCGCGGATAACGTCGCAAACGCGCTCGAAGGTCTTCTGATCTGCCATGGTAGTTCTCCTTTGTTTGTGCCCTAGGGGCGTTTTCATTTCCTATGTGCGACTACTTCCAACGAAGCAGATAGCCACCTATATCCAGACCGGCGCCAAATCCAACCAAGGCGATGGTGTCGCCTGTGTGAAGTGCACCGGCGTTTGCCAGCCGGTCGAGGGCAAGCGGAATGCATGCGCTCGAAATGTTGCCGGTCTCGCGCAACGTGCGAACCACGCGCTCGTCCGGCACGCCCAGGCGCTTGACCGCCTGGCTCAGGATTCGTTCGTTAGCCTGATGGAATACAAAATGATCGATGTCTTCGACCGAAATGCCCGCATCGATCGCAAGCTTATGGACCGTGTCGCAGATGGCGTTGACGCCGAACTTGAACACGCGGCGGCCATTCATGGACAGCACACTCGCGCTATCTGCGGAGGCCTTAAACGGCGACGTACCGACCAGACCGGGAACGCGCAACGTCTCGACGTCGGGCGCCGTCGAAAGCTCAACGGCAAGGGGGTTGTCTCCCCCAGCTTCAATCACTGCGGCGCCTGCCCCATCGCCAAATAGCACGCAGGTGGCACGGTCGGTCCACTCGAGCGCGCGCGTCATCTGCTCGGCAGCAACAACAAGCACGCGCTCGGCACGGCTGCGGGCGATATAGCCCTCGGCGGCATCGAGCGCAAATACGAAGCCGGCACAAGCCGCCGAGACATCGAAGGCAGGGCACGTCGCGCCTAGTCGCTCAGCAACGGCACACGCCTCGGCGGGAACAAGGTGGTCACCCGTCGTCGTCGAGCAGACGATCAGATCCAGCTGGCTCGCGTCGATCCCGGACACCTGGAGTGCCCGCTCGCTCGCCGCTACGGCAAGGTCGTCAAGTGACTCGGTGGTGCAGACGTGGCGGCTCTTGATACCTGTGCGAGTAAAAATCCACTCATCCGAGGTATCGAGGAACTCAGACAGCTCGTCATTGGAAACACTGCGCTCAGGAAGTGCCGAACCTGTTCCAAGAATCGTGAAACCCATCACTAACCTCCTTTGAGTTGTTGACGTGTTTACATCGACCAAGAGAGGATAACGCATTTCAGTCTTTGTTGACGTGTTAACATTAAATTGTCCAAATGCGACAAAGGCTTCACATTGTGTCTATCTCTCGACACCATTGCGTCATTCACTTATTCAATAAGGAGGTAGCAGCCGCTATGGATGCCCAATTAACGATTGTCGATGTAACCGGATCGACCAACGATGACCTGCTCGAGGCAGGAAAACAGGGTGCGCCGCACGGCACAGGACTTGCCGCCCGCGCGCAAACGGCAGGACGCGGCCGGCGCGGCCACAAGTGGGATTCAACCGCCGGCAACCTATTGCTTTCGATTGTCCTGCGTCCATGCGTTAATCCCGCAAAGTACTCTGGTCTTGCCGCCGTCAGCGGCCTAGCGGTGCTCGAAGCACTCGAAAAGCAAGGCCTTGCAAGCGAAATAGCCCTCAAGTGGCCCAACGACCTGGTCGCGCGAGGACGCAAGCTCGGCGGCATTCTGGTCGAGGCCGCACGCGATAACGAAGGCAAACCTTTCGCCGTCTGCGGCATTGGTGTCAACGTAAACTACACGCCCCAAGAGGTGCCCGATGGCGGCCTGGCGGCAATCGGTCTCTCGGACCTCAACGAGAATGTTCCCGCCGTCGACGTGCTACTCAAGGAGGTCTATCACGCGGTCGTGAACGCTGTAGACACATGGGCAGAGCGCCTCAACGCCATGGAAGAAAACGCCGGACCGCTCGCGCCCGTCCACGGAGAATATATCGCTCATCTCAATTGGATTGGAGAGCGCGTTACCGCCCGTTCCCCTGTCGGGGACGAGCTGGCGCGTGGCATCTTTCAAACGGTCGATGACTTTGGTCGCGCGTGCATCGAGACGGAAGACGGCTTGCGATCCTTCCATTTTGAGGAGGCATCGCTGCGCCCCTTGAGCGAATAGGGCGCCGCAGCCACCTACTCGGCAGTATTACCCGGCAGTCCAAACCATCATTCAAAACAAAAGAGCCCCGCTACCAACATGGCAGCGGGGCTCTGTAAGCTATGAGCGATATCGCTTAGAGCTTGATGTCGATGTCGACGCCAGCGGGGAGGTCGAGACGCATAAGCGAATCAACAGTGCCCGAGGTGGGGTCGAGGATGT
Source organism: uncultured Collinsella sp. (assembly GCA_900552385.1). Classification (GTDB taxonomy): domain Bacteria; phylum Actinomycetota; class Coriobacteriia; order Coriobacteriales; family Coriobacteriaceae; genus Collinsella. The sequence continues at coordinate 89,901 of URZI01000006.1, forward strand.
CGATGAGGCGCTTGTGGGTGCGCATCTCGAACTGCTCACGGGAGTCCTTGTTCACGTGCGGCGAGCGGATAACCGTGTACAGGTTGCGCTCGGTGGGCAGGGGGACAGGACCGGAAACGCGAGCGCCGGTCTTCTGAGCGGTCTCGACGATGAGCTTCGCGGACTGATCGACGACCTCGTGATCATAGCCCTTGAGGCGAATGCGGATCTTCTGGGTAGCCAACTTAAACCTCCAAAGAGTGCGAGAGATGTTCTCGCGGATTACGTAACAGGGAGCTCGAACTTAGGCGTTCTTGCTCATGACCTCGTCCACGATGGACTTGGGCGCGGGCTCATAAGAGTCGAACTGCATCGTGTAGGATGCACGGCCCTGGGTCTGGGAGCGAAGGTCGGTAGCGTAACCGAACATCTCGCCCAGCGGCACCTTGGCACGGATGAGCTTGCTGTTCTTGCGATCCTCCATACCCTCGATCTTGCCGCGGCGACCGGAGAGGTTGCCCATAACGTCGCCCATGTACTGCTCGGGGGTCTCGACCTCAACAGCCATGATCGGCTCGAGCAGCTGCGGATCGGACTTCTTGAGGGCGTCCTTGATAGCCATGGAACCGGCGATCTTGAAGGCGGCCTCGGAGGAGTCGACCTCGTGGTAAGAACCGTCGAACAGGGTGACCTTAACGTCGAGGACCGGGAAGCCGGCGATAACACCGGTGTTCAGGGCCTCCTGGATGCCCTTGTCGATGGACGGGATGTACTCCTTGGGCACGACGCCGCCGACGATAGCGTTGACGAACTCGTAGCCGAAGCCCTCCTCCATCTTCTCGAGCTTGATGACGGCGTGGCCGTACTGACCGCGACCACCGGACTGACGGACGAACTTGCCCTCAGCCTTCTCGACGTCGTGACCAGCGGTCTCGCGGTAGGCAACTTGGGGCTTACCAACGTTAGCGTCAACCTTGAACTCGCGGAGCAGACGGTCGACGATGATCTCGAGGTGCAGCTCGCCCATGCCGGCGATGATGGTCTGGCCGGTCTCGTGGTTGGTGGACACCTGGAAGGTCGGGTCCTCCTCGGCGAGCTTGGTCAGAGCCAGGGACATCTTGTCCTGCTCGGCCTTGGTCTTGGGCTCGATGGCAACGTCGATAACGGGCTTAGCGAACTCGATCTTCTCGAGGACGATCTCCTTGCCCTCAGCGCACAGGGTGTCGCCGGTGGTGGAGTTCTTGAAGCCGACGCAAGCGACGATGTCGCCCGCGGCAGCGTCGTCACGGTCGATACGCTCGGCAGCGTTCATCTCGAGGATGCGGCCGAGACGCTCGCGCTGACCGTTGGAAGCGTTAACAACGTAGGAGCCGGACTCGGCGCGGCCGGAGTAAACGCGGACATAGGTGAGCTTACCGACGAACGGGTCGGTCATGATCTTGAAAACCAGGCCAGAGAAGGGCTCGTCGAAGGAAGGATGACGCTGGATCTCCTCGCCGGTGTCCGGATCGGTACCGGTGACGGCCTCAACGTCGAGCGGGCTGGGCAGGTAGTCGACGACAGCGTCGAGCAGCTCCTGAACGCCCTTGTTCTTGTAGGCGGAGCCCACGAAGACGAGGTTGAGCTCATTGGCCAGAACACCCTTGCGCAGAGCAGCCTTGAGCTCCTCGACGGTGAAGTCCTCCTCCATGAGGATCTTCTCCATGAGCTCGTCGTCAAAGCTGGCAGCAGCGTCAAGGAGCTCCTCGCGCTTGGTAGCAGCGATGTCGGCAAACTCAGCCGGGATCTCGTCCATCGGCTCGGGGTAGGTCATACCCTTCTCGTCGGCCTTGAAGTCCCATGCAGTCATGGTGACCAGGTCGATGACGCCCCAGAAGTTGTCCTCGGCGCCCATCGGGACCTGAGCGGCCACGGCGTTAGCGTCGAGACGATCCTTCATGGTCTCGATAGCGTTGAAGAAGTCAGCGCCCACGCGGTCATACTTGTTGATGAAGGCGATGCGGGGGACGTTGAAGGTGGAAGCCTGACGCCAAACGGTCTCAGACTGGGGCTGAACGCCGGCAACGGCGTCGAAGACGGCGACAGCGCCATCGAGGACGCGCAGGCAGCGCTCGACCTCGGCGGTGAAGTCAACGTGGCCCGGGGTGTCGATGATCTGGATGCGGTAGTCCTTACCGTCCTTGTTCCAGAAGCACGTGGTAGCAGCGGAGGTAATGGTTACGCCGCGCTCCTGCTCCTGAACCATCCAGTCCATGGTGGCAGCGCCCTCATGGACCTCACCGATCTTGTGGGTCTTACCGGTGTAGTAAAGAATACGCTCGGTCGTGGTGGTCTTACCGGCATCGATGTGGGCCATGATGCCGATGTTACGGGTATCGGAAAGCTTGTACTTAGGCTTAGCCATGTTAGTTCCTTACCTTAACTTACCAACGATAGTGAGAGAACGCGCGGTTGGCCTCGGCCATCTTGAAGACGTCCTCACGCTTCTTGACGGAAGCGCCCAGGCCGTTGGAAGCGTCGAGGATCTCGTTGGCGAGACGCTCGGCCATAGTCTTCTCCTTGCGAGCGCGGGAGAAGTTGACGATCCAGCGGATACCCAGAGCGGTGGAACGACGGGAGTTGACCTCCATCGGGACCTGATAGGTAGCGCCACCGACACGCTTGGGCTTAACCTCGAGCGTGGGTTTGACGTTGTCCATAGCCTTCTTGAAGGTAGCGAGAGCGTCGCCACCCTCGGACTTCTCGGCAACGATCTCGAAAGCGGTGTAAACGATGCGCTCAGCGGTGGCCTTCTTGCCGTCAAGAAGGACCTTGTTGATGAGCTGAGTCACCAGGCGGTTGTTGTAAACGGCGTCAGGCTGAACCTCACGACGATTAGCTGCTGCACGACGCGGCATGTGAAATCTCCTTAAGTGTCTACCGTGCGGCGCTTAGGCGGCACACGGCGAAAGTATCAAAACGTTATCTGGCTTATTTAGCCTTGGGGCGCTTAGCACCGTACTTGGAACGGGCCTGCATACGGTTCTGGACCGGAGCAGCGTCGTAGGCGCCACGGATGACGTGATAACGGACACCAGGGAGGTCACGGACACGACCGCCGCGGACGAGCACGATAGAGTGCTCCTGCAGGTTGTGGCCCTCACCCGGGATGTAAGCAGTAACTTCGATGCCGTTGACGAGGCGAACACGGGCAACCTTACGAAGAGCCGAGTTCGGCTTCTTGGGGCTCGTGGTGAAGACGCGGGTGCACACGCCGCGCTTCTGGGAGTTGTGCTGCAGGGCAGCGTTCTTGGACTTCTTGGGCACGGAACGACGGCCCTGGCGAACCAGCTGGTTAATAGTAGGCAAAGCGTACTCCTTCTCGAATGATTCCAGCTTTCTGTAAAGTGCAACGGCTTGAATCGAGGGGTCAGCATCCCCCTACGAAACACGCAGTTCGATAGGATACGTGGCGCTAGCTGTGTCGTCAACAGACCACGCCGCCGGGCGTATCCTAAAATACCCACATTTCCGCAAAGCCTACACAAAAGGAATCCCCTTCTGTGCGCGTGGGCGGATTCCCGGGCCGGGCGGCACAGGGGTTAAGTTTGCTGCTCTACAGTCCTGGCTCGCACGGAGGCCACATTAAGTGGCCTCCGGCTCGTGCGGAACTCGCAACAAACTTAACCCCTGTGCCGCCCGGCCCGGGAATCCGACGTACTCGTCGGGGCAACGTTCCCTGCCAAAAAGGGACAGGTTTATTTTGGTCGGTTTTATCATGGAAAACGCCACTCTTCACGGTGATCCGCATCTATTTGCCACGTTCTTCCGAGAATCAGACGAATAACGTCCAATCCACTCGTCCATATAACGCTAAAAAGGCCGCTTCCCCTCTTGGGAAGCGGCCCAGACTTTACGAATAAACGATGGTAAAGGGTACTTCTGTTTCGGTCTCTCCTGCTGACGTGTATCTCGTGCCCTCAAGGGTTACCGAGACCACTTGATCGACATTAATCAGTTTTGTCGGCACCGAGATGTTCTCTCCGCTATTGCGCGTCAGCGAGACATACAAATTGTACGCACCCGCAGCATCATCTTCGATAATCTGCTCCGATCCATCCTTGTAGGTAACGGTCAACTTCTTCGTGACTGCGTCAATGCCCAGATCATCGATGTGTGTCTGGATAGAAAACGGGCTGATCTCGAGAGGCGAGTCATCGGAGCGGAGTTCCTTTGTATCGACGTACGCTCCAACGCTAAACTCGGGCGTCGATGCCTCGAACAGCCTCGCGTCCTCGCCTTCGCCCTCAGTCCAGCAGATATTCCAGGTGACCGCATGTCCCAAATCTCGCTCGCGATTCCACGAGGCAAAGTACATCGTGCCATTAATGACCGTGTCGCTTGATGTGTCCTTATCAATTGTGCAGCGTGTATCAGCCCATTCCTCGCCGAAGTTCATGCTGGGCGTGCCGATGCCTTGTTCTTCTTCACCATAGAGAACAAGTTCGCCTGTCTCTGCTGCCGGCTTGTAGTAGTTAACACCATTTGGATTGGACAACGTAAACGTCACGGCACCGCAACCGTTTTTATCGATAGCCATATCATGAATGTCGAGCGTATAGCCGTTGCCCTCGACGGACAGATTGACCTTCTGTACTGAACCCTCCAAGCTTTGGGGCGCGATACCATCACCAAACTCTCTGGTGTAGGTATATTTAGTCCCCGACGAGCCACCTTGAGTCCAGGTAATGGACTCTCCGTTGCCATGGTTTCCCCAGGCAGAGGCAAAATAACTGGAATTGACGACGGCGTAGGCGACCCCTCCGGTCGCCAGCACTCCGGCAAGGCATCCGATCACGGCAACATACAGAGGCTTCGCGTGACCCTTTCGGCGAAGCGGCTCACCAGCAGCGGCATAAAGAACACGGTCAGCAAGATCGCCATCGGCTTGGACGGACTCGAAGGCCTGCTTGATTTGGTTGGATTTCACGGTCGCCCTCCTCTAGGATGAACTTGAGTTTCGATCTGCCGCGAGCTAAACGCGTTCGAACGGTCGCGGCTGGTACGTGCAGCAACTCGGCAATCTCTGAAGTCGAGAAGCCCAGATAGTAATAGAGCACGATGGGGATACGGAATCGTTCCGGAAGCCGCATGACATCTGACAGGACGGCCTTGGTCTCATCCTGCGCTGTCGAAAGCGACTCGGCCAGGTTCTCAATATCCTCCACACGCCTCCATGGCTTTCGAAAGAGGGATTTACATTCATTGATCGTGACCCGGATAAGCCAGCGGCGAAGATGTTCCCAACTTTCAAAGTGTCCATCGCTTTTAAGCAACTTAAGAAAGACATCCTGGGCAATATCGTCGGCATCGGCACGATCGCGCAGGTACGTCAATGCGATTCGAAACACGACATCACGGTGATCCTCGACCGCCTGTCTAAATGCTTGTTCTTCCATAATCACCTCCCGGTGACGTTAATGATTCTTGCTGAGGCCCTCACCATAGATACGCTTTGACCGAACGAAATGTTTCAAATTCAAGCAGGAATAACCTACCAAAATAAACCTGTCCCTTATTGGCAAAAGGAATCCCCTTCTGTGCGCGGGGGCAGATTCCCGGAACGGGCCGCCCGCTGTTTAAGTTTGCTGCTCTACAGTCCTGCGCAAGACGGAAAGCACATTAAGTGCTTTCCTTTGCGTGCGGAACTCGCGACAAACTTAAACAGCGGGCGGCCCGTTCCGGGAATCCGACGTGCTCGTCGGGGTAACGTTCCTCACCAAAAAAGACCCGCTTCCCTGTTGGGAAACGGGTCTTTGGAAGGACGGTTAACGTACTAGGAAATTACTCCTCGTCGTTGTCCTTGGCCTCTTCGGCGTCGTCGGTGTCCACGAGCTGGTTGAGCAGCTCGTCGAGGGACGCCATGTCCTCGTTGATGGCACCGTTGGCGGGAGCCTTCTTGTCGTCGATCGGGGCGCCCAGGAGCTCCTCGTCGGCGTCGGCGTGATGCGTCGGAGCGGAGGTACCCAGCAGGATATCGTCCGGACCGTCGGGGCTAAAGACCATCTGCAGCAGCTGCGAGAGGTCTTCCTCGTCGGCAACGTCGTCGTTGTTCTCGAGGATGTAGAGCAGATCGTGGGCCTCGAGGCCGTCACGGAGCTCCTCGATCGCCTTGGCACCGATGCCATCGATGCGCAGCAGATCCTCCTCGGACTTGCCAACCAGGTCGCCAACCGTCTCGATGCCGACCTCGCTGAACTTGTTGGTCCAGCGCTGCGACACGCCCAGGTCGTCGAACAGATACAGACGAGCCTTCTCGGCGGAGATGGTGTGGCCGTTGCGGGTGAACGAACCGTCAGCACCACCGAACTCGTCGTAGCCGGCCCAGTCGAGCTGCTGCGGGAGTTGCTCGTCCAGGTCCTTGAGCTCCACAGGAGCCCACTCGGGCAGCGACTTGGCGTTGGGCGAAGCCGGGCCGTCGATGTCCACGTAGCCGTCGGCCGTGCGATACGTCAGCTTGGCGTTGGCGTACGGCTTGAGGCCAGTACCAGCCGGGATCTTCTTACCGACAATGACGTTGGACTTAAGGTCGAGCAGGTGGTCGACCTTGCCCTCGATGGCAGCCTCGGTAAGGACGCCGGCGGTACGGATGAACGAAGCGCTCGACAGCCAGGAGTCGATGTTGGACGCGACCTTGAGCGTACCCAGGATGACGGGCTCGGCCACAGGAGCCTGACCGCCCAGACGGGCAACGCGCTCGACCTCGTCGGCGAACTCGTAGCGGTCGACGTACTGACCAAGCAGGTACTTGGAATCGCCGGGGTTGGTGATCTGAACGCGACGCAGCATCTGACGTGCGAGCACCTCGATGTGCTTGTCGTTCAGGTCGACGCCCTGGCTGGTGTAGACGTCCTTGACGCTCTCGACGAAGGTGTGCATCGTCGACTCGATGTCGGTCAGCTTGCGCAGGTTGCGGAAGTTGACGAAGCCCTTGGTGATCTGGTCGCCGGCGCGAACCTCGCAGCCGTCCTCGATCTCGGGCATAAAGCGCACCGAAGCGGGAACGCGACGCTCGTCGAGGACACGGGTGTGATCCTCGGAGTCGGTGAGCGTCAGCACGTACTCGGACTTCTCGGGCTTAATCGAGAGGTGGCCGGAGTACGGAGCCAGCTCGGCCTCGCGACCCAGAATCTTCTCGTTGACGTTGCCGACGATATCGAACATACGGCTGACCGTAGGCAGACCCTGCGTAATATCGTCGACGCCAGCGACGCCGCCGGAGTGAATGGTACGCATCGTAAGCTGCGTACCAGGCTCGCCGATGGACTGGGCGGCAATAATGCCGACTGCGGTACCGATGGCGACCGGACGACGAGTGGAAAGATCCCAACCGTAGCACTTCTGGCACACGCCGTACTTGGAGCGGCAGGTGAGCAGCGCGCGAAGCTTGACCTTCTTGAGGCCGGCATCGACCATCTTCTGGATGTCGGCGACCTTCTCGATGTAACCGTCCTGCTCAAAGAGCACGGTGCCATCGGGAGCCACGACGTCCTCGATGAAGCAACGGCCGACGAGGTCGGTGTTGAGGTCGGTGGTGCCGGGGATGATGAGGTTGTAGGTAACGCCCTCGTGCGTACCGCAGTCCTCCTCGCGGACGATGACGTCCTGGGCCACGTCGACCAGACGACGGGTCAGGTAACCAGAGTCCGAGGTGTGGGATGCGGTATCGACCAGACCCTTACGGGCGCCGTAGGTCGAAATGAAGTACTCGAGCGGCAGCAGGCCCTCGCGGAAGTTCGCCTTAATGGGAAGGTCGATCGTCTCGCCGGACATGTCTGCCATCAGGCCACGCATGCCGCCGAGCTGACGCAGCTGGGTCTTAGAACCACGGGCGCCGGAGTCGGCCATCATGTACAGCGGGTTCTCCTCGTCGAACATGTCGAGCATGAGCGCTGCGACCTTGTCGGTACAAGCGGTCCACTCGTTAACGACTTCGATGTGGCGCTCCGTCTCGTTGATGAAGCCCTCCTCGAAGTACTCGTTGATCTGGTCGACGTTGGCCTGGGCGCGATCGAGCAGCTCCTGCTTCTCGGCAGGGATGAGAGCGTCCCACACCGAGATGGTGAGGCCGGCGCGGGTAGCGTAGTGGAAGCCGGAGTACTTGATGGCGTCGAGGATCGGACCGACCTTGGCCTCGGGGTAACGATCGCAGCAGTCCGCAACCAGCTTGGCCACGTCGCCCTTGACCATCTTGTAGTTCATGAACTCATAGTCTTCGGGCAGGCACTGGCGGTTGAAGATGATGCGGCCGATAGACGTCTCGAAGCGCGCGGTCTTGTTGCCGGTGACATCGTAGTCGACAAACTCGTTCTTGCCGTTCTTGACGCGGAAGATACGGGTGCCGTCCTCGTTGATGACGTTGGCATCGGCAGCGGACACGCGGACCTGGATCTTGGCCTGCATGTCGACCTCGGAGCGGCAGTCATAGGCGTGCAGCGCGTCGTCGAAGCTGGCGAACACGTGGTTCTCGCCCGGCAGACCCTCGCGGACCTGGGTGAGGTAGTACACACCGATGATCATGTCCTGCGAAGGGATGTTGACCGGCTTGCCGGATGCCGGCGAGCGCAGGTTGTTCGCAGAGAGCATGAGCACGCGGGCCTCGGCCTGAGCCTGGCTGGACAGCGGCACGTGGACAGACATCTGGTCGCCGTCGAAGTCGGCGTTGAAGGGCGAGCAGACCAGCGGGTGCAGGTGGATAGCCTTGCCCTCGACCAGCACCGGCTCAAAGGCCTGGATGGACAGACGGTGCAGGGTCGGTGCACGGTTGAGCAGCACGACGCGGCCGTCGATGACCTCTTCGAGGATATCCCACACAAAGGTGGCACCGCGGTCGATAGCGCGCTTGGCGCCCTTGATGTTCTCGACCTTGCCGAGCTCGACCAGGCGCTTCATAACGAAGGGCTTGAAGAGCTCCAGCGCCATGGTCTTGGGCAGACCGCACTGGTGCAGCAGCAGCTTGGGGTCGGTAACGATAACCGAACGGCCGGAGTAGTCGACACGCTTACCCAGCAGGTTCTGACGGAAACGACCCTGCTTGCCCTTGAGGGCCTCGGCGAGCGACTTGAGCGGGCGACCGCCACGGCCAGAGACCGGGCGACCACGACGGCCGTTGTCGAACAGGGCGTCCACGGACTCCTGGAGCATGCGCTTCTCGTTGTTCACGATGATCGCAGGGGCGTCCAGGTCGAGCAGGCGCTTGAGTCGGTTGTTACGGTTGATCACGCGACGATACAGGTCGTTGAGGTCGGACGCGGCGAAGCGGCCGCCATCGAGCTGGACCATCGGGCGCAGATCGGGCGGAATGACCGGGATGACGTCCAGGATCATGTTTGCGGGGCTGTTGCCGCCCTTCAGGAAGGCGTCAACGACCTCGAGACGCTTAACGGCCTTCTCGCGCTTCTGCTTCTGGGAGTCCTCGTCGGCGATGATGGCCTTGAGCTTCTCGGCCTCGGAGGGGAGGTCGATGGCAGCGAGCAGGTCGCGAACGGCCTCGGCACCCATACCACCCTTGAAGTACATGGAGTAGTAACGGGTCATCTCACGGAACAGCGGCTCATCGGAGATGAGGTCGCGCTCGGTGAGCTTCATGAAGGCGTTGAAAGCGTCCGTGCGGAGCTGCTTCTCGTCCTTGCACTCTTCCTCGATGTCGACGATGCCGGAGGCGATCTCCTCGGGGGTCAGCGGCTCCTCGTCGGAGAACTCGTCAAAGTTCTCGGGGTCGCCCTGCTCCTTGAGGGACTCGATCTGGCGGGCGCACTCGGCATCGATCTCTTCCAGATCGGCGGCGAGCTCCTCGCGCAGGTCGTCGGCATCGGCCTCGCGAGCCTCGTAGTCAACCTCGGTGATGATGTAGCTGGCAAAGTACAGAACCTTCTCGAGGTCCTTGGACTTGATGTCGAGCATACGGCTCATCGGGAAGCTCGTGGGGCTCTTGAAGTACCAGATGTGGGACACGGGAGCGGCAAGCTCGATGTGGCCCATGCGGTCGCGACGCACCTTGGCCGAGGTGACCTCGACGCCGCAGCGCTCGCAAACGATGCCCTTAAAGCGGATGCCCTTGTACTTGCCGCAGGAGCACTCCCAGTCCTTGGCGGGACCGAAAATCTTCTCGCAGAACAGGCCGTCCTTCTCGGGCTTGAGGGTACGGTAATTGATGGTCTCCGGCTTCTTGACCTCACCGTGCGACCAGGAACGGATCTGGTCGGCGGAGGCAAGGGAGATCTTTACCGAGTCAAAATCAGTAGCTTCGAAATCTGCCACAGTCAACTACTCCTTATCAGTGGTCGTGGCGGCGACAGCCTCGGGTGCCTCGGCGGTCTCGGCATCCTCGGCCTCGACGTCGGCGTCAACGCCGGCGAGCGCAGCCAGGTCGTCGAGAGCAGAGGTCTCCTCGGCGGTCACAGGGGCGGAGGCGTCCTCGTCAGCATCGTGCATGGGCTCGATGTCCAGCGCGAGGGAACGGATCTCCTTGACGAGAACCTTGAAGGACTCGGGGATACCCGGAACCGGGACGTTCTCGCCCTTGACGATGGACTCGTAGGTCTTGACGCGGCCCACGGTATCGTCGGACTTGACGGTCAGGATCTCCTGCAGGACGTTGGAAGCACCGTATGCGTACAGTGCCCAAACTTCCATCTCGCCGAAGCGCTGGCCGCCGAACTGGGCCTTGCCGCC
>URZI01000007.1 GCA_900552385.1 uncultured Collinsella sp.
ACATCATCGTCACGGGCGGCTGCGGCTTCATCGGCAGCAACTTCGTGCACTACGTCGTGGACAACCACCCCGAGGTGCACGTCACCGTCCTGGACAAGCTGACCTACGCCGGCAACCCCGAGAACATCGCGGGCCTGCCCTCCGACCGCGTGGAGCTCGTCGTGGGCGACATCTGCGACGCCGGGCTGCTCGATAGGCTGGTCCCCGGCCACGACGCGATCGTGCACTACGCCGCCGAGAGCCACAACGACAACTCCATCGCCGATCCGGAGCCGTTCCTGCGCACCAACGTCGAGGGCACCTTCCGCCTGCTGGAGGCCGTCCGCAAATTCGGCGTCCGCTACCACCACGTCTCCACCGACGAGGTCTACGGCGACCTGGCGCTCGACGACCCGGCCAAGTTCACCGAGGAGACGCCGTACCACCCGAGCAGCCCGTACTCGAGCACCAAGGCGAGCTCCGACATGCTCGTGCGCGCCTGGACCCGCACCTACGGCCTGCGAACCACGATCTCCAACTGCTCCAACAACTACGGCCCCTACCAGCACGTGGAGAAGTTCATCCCCAGGCAGATCACGAACATCATAGACGGCGTCCGCCCCAAGCTCTACGGCCGCGGCGAGAACGTCCGCGACTGGATCCACACCGAGGACCACTCCTCGGCCGTCTGGGACATCCTCACGAAGGGCCGCATGGGGGAGACCTACCTCATCGGAGCCGACGGCGAGAAGAACAACATCACCGTGCTCCGCATGATCCTGGAGGCCATGGGGCGCGACCCCGAGGACTTCGACTGGGTCGCCGACCGCCCCGGCCACGACCGCCGCTACGCCATCGACTCCACCAAGCTCCAGCGCGAGCTGGGCTGGAGGCCGGCGCACACCGACTTCGCCGAGGGCCTGAAGCGGACCATCGACTGGTACGTGGAGAACGAGGCCTGGTGGCGCCCGGCCAAGGAGGCCACCGAGGCGCGCTACCGCGCCCAGGGGCAGTAGGCCGAACCCCGGCGAACCGCACCGCGGGGCGCCCGCGCGGGGCCGCAGGGCATGGGGATGATCCTGCGTCCCCGCGCGGGCGCCCGCAACCTGAACCTCTTCGATAGGAGCTTTTCCCACATGGCAGACATCGCATTCGAGAAGGACCTCTCCGTCGCCGAGACCGGCATCGGGGGCCTCAAGGTCGTCGACCTCGCCGTCCACGGCGACTCGCGCGGCTGGTTCAAGGAGAACTGGCAGCGCGCCAAGATGACCGCCCTGGGCATTCCCGATCTCAGGGTCGTCCAGAACAACATCTCCTATAACGACAGCCGCGGCGTCACCCGCGGCATCCACGCGGAGCCCTGGGACAAGTTCATCTCCGTGGCCCGCGGCTCGGTCTTCGGCGCCTGGGTGGACCTGCGCGAGGGCAGCGAGACCTTCGGCAAGGTCTACACCTGCACGCTCGACCCGTCCAAGGCCATCTACGTCCCGCGCGGCGTGGGTAACTCCTTCCAGGCGCTCGAGGACGGCACCGCCTACACCTACCTGGTGGACGCCCACTGGTCCCTCGAGCTGAAGAAGACCTACACCTTCGTGAACCTCGCCGACCCCGAGCTCGCCATCCAGTGGCCGATTCCGCTGGACCAGGCCACCGTCTCCGAGGCCGACCTCAACCACCCGATGCTGAAGGACGTCGTCCCCATGGCGCCCAGGCGCACGCTCGTCACCGGCTGCAACGGCCAGCTGGGCCATGCGGTCCGCGCGCTGGCCGAGGAGCGCGGCGTGGCGAAGGACTTCGACTTCTGCGACATCGACACCTTCGACATGTCCGACCCGGACGCCTACGCGCAGTACGACTGGTCGCTCTACGGCACCGTGATCAACTGCGGCGCCTACACGGCCGTGGATAAAGCGGAGACCTCCGAGGGCCGCGTGACCGCCTGGAAGGCCAACGCCACCGGGCCGGCCCTCCTCGCCCGCACCTGCGCCGGGCACGGCATCACGCTCGTCCACGTGTCCAGCGACTACGTCTTCGACGGCACCGCCGAGGTCCACACCGAGGACGAGCCCCTCAGCCCGCTGTCCGTCTACGGCCAGACCAAGTCCGCCGGCGACATCGCCGTGGCGGGGTGCCCGCGCCACTACATCATGCGCTCCAGCTGGGTCATCGGCGATGGCCACAACTTCGTGAAGACCATGAAAATGCTCTCCGACCGCGTCGCCGACCCGGAGGATAAGCTGGACAAGGTCACGGTCGTGGACGACCAGCTGGGCCGCCTGACCTTCACGCGCGACATGGCCGGGGCCATATTCCACGTGCTAGGGTCGCACGCGCCCTTCGGCACATATAACTGCACGGGTTCCGGCGCCGTGAAGAGCTGGGCCGACATCGCCCGCGCCGTCTTCGAGGCCGCCAACGGCAACGGGGAGAAGGTCTTGCCGGTATCGACCGCCGACTACTACGCCGGCGCCGCCGGCCCCGTCGCCCCGCGCCCGGTCCACTCCGCGCTCGACCTTTCCAGGCTCGAGTCGGTCGGCTTCCATATGCCCGACTGGGAGGAAGAGCTGGGGGAGTACCTCAAGACGCTCTAGCCGCTATTAACTTTTCGAGAGCAAAAGCCGCCGCTTGTTAACGGTGGCTTTTCTTGTTGGTGGCTATCTGCGCAGTGGTGCCAATAGTATTCTGCGGAAGATCTACCTCTCGCTTGTCTCGGTGGCGGACTTGCCGGGCTGGTCATCGTAGGCGTATTTGCTGTACACGTTGACCTCCCACTGCTTTTTTTCGACCTTTGCCACAGAATCCAGGATGAATCCGGTTGCAAGGCTCAGACCACAGAGGAACATAAACGATGCAGCAAGCATGGCAGTGGGGAAACGCGGGGCCAGGCCGGTCTGAAAGTACTCAACAAAGATAGGAATGCCCAAAACCAGGCCGATAATCGCGAATAGAAGCGCGACGAGGCTGAAGAACTTCAGCGGGCGGTAGTCCTTGAACAGCGTGCCGATCATCGCAACGACTTTAATGCCGTCGCTCACGGTATTGAGCTTGGACTCGGAGCCTTCCGGACGGTCGCGGTACTCGATGGGCACGTCTTTGATGCGCCAGCGGTGGTCGACGGCGTGGATCGAGAGCTCGGTTTCGATCTGGAAGCCCTCGGAAAGCACAGGGAAGGTTTTAACGAACGGACGGCTCATGGCGCGGTAGCCGGTCATAACATCATCGAAGCTGTAGCCATAGATCCACTTGATCATGGCGCGGACCAGATTATTGCCAAAGCCGTGGAAGGCACGCTTGTTCTCCTCGGCGTAGGTGCCGTTGGAAAGGCGATCGCCTACGGTCATGTCGGCCGTGCCGTTAAGGATGGGCTCGCAGAGGGCCTTGGCCGCCTCGGCGGGGTAGGTGTCGTCTCCGTCGACCATCAGGTAGCAATCGGCGTCGATATCGCGAAACATCTGGCGGCACACGTTGCCCTTTCCCTGACGGGGCTCAAAGCGGACTGTGGCGCCGTGCTCGGTGGCAATGCGTGAGGTATCGTCCGACGAGTTGTTGTCATAGACATAGACCGTCGCCTGCGGAAGCTCGCGGTGAAAGTCATCGATGACTTTGCCGATCGTGAGCGCTTCGTTGTAGCAAGGGATGATGACGGCGATGGATTCAGAATTCACTTAATGCTCCTTATACATTCAATCCTAGAAAGTATAGCCGTTTGGGCCTGGCATCCTAAGATGTGGGTTAGTTCTCCAGTTTTGTTGCGCGAATCGTTTGCATGGCCGTCGGGTCTATACTGTTCGTTTGTCAACGATTACGAGTAAAGGAGTTGCATCCGTGTCGGATCAGACAAAGCAACAAGAAACTCGCAGTCTGCCTGCGACGTTTGCTAAGAACGAATTTGAGAAGGACGCGTTTATCCTTCGTCAGCTGGTTACCAAGGATTTTAAGATCAAGTATCGCCGTAGCGTTCTGGGCGTCGCATGGTCGGTGCTCAACCCGCTGCTGATGATGATCGTCATGGCCATCGTGTTCTCGACGATTTTTGGCCAGGGCCGCAATGGCTCAATGACGCCCGAGATGTACCCGCTGTACTTGATCGTGGGTAACATTACCTTTGCCGTCATGTCTGAGTCTACTAACCAGGCCCTGACGTCGATCGTGGGCGCTGCCCCTCTGCTCAAGAAGGTTAAGGTGCACCGCTGGGTTTTCCCGGTGCAGAAGGTGCTCTTCTCGCTGGTCAACTTTGCCTTCTCGCTGGTCGCCGTCGCCATCGTCATGCTGTGGTTCCGCGTTATGCCTTCTTGGCACCTTATTCTGCTGCCGGTTTGCCTGCTGCTGCTTATGTGCTTCTGCATGGGCCTGGGCATGATGCTCTCTGCCCTTACGGTCTTCTTCCGCGACGTTATGCATCTGTGGAGCGTCGTCATTACGGCGTGGACTTACATTACGCCCATCTTCTGGACGACTGACTTTATTGCGCAAATGCCGCATCTCGTGCGTATCTTGATGTATGCGAACCCCATGTTCAACTACCTGCAGTTTATGCGCGATATCTTCCTGTTCCAGACTACGCCCTCGCTTATGACGTTTGGTATGTGCGTTGCCTGGGCGGTTCTTGCGCTTATTATTGGCTATACCGTGTTCCATAAGTCCGAGCGCAAGTTCATCCTCTACATCTAAGGAGTGCTGTGATGACTGAATCTGTTGTTGATTACAGCGAGCAGCCTCTGGCTGTCGAGGTCGACGACGTCACCATGATCTTTAACATGGCGTCCGAGTCGCTGACCAACCTCAAGGAGTACTTCATTAAGCTTGCCAAGCACGAGCTGTTCTTTGAGGAGTTTAGGGCGCTTAAGCACATCTCGTTTGATATCCATCGCGGCGAGGTTGTGGGTCTGGTCGGCACCAATGGCTCCGGCAAGTCTACGATGCTCAAGATTATCGCTGGCGTTCTTGAGCCTAGCGAGGGCAGCGTTAAGGTGCACGGTAACATCGCGCCGCTGATTGAGCTTGGCGCCGGCTTTGACCCCGAGCTGACCGCCCGCGAGAACATCTATCTGAACGGCGCCCTGCTCGGCTACACCAAGGAGTTCATCGATGCCAACTTTGACGGCATTATTGAGTTCGCTGAGCTTCAGAACTTTGTCGATATGCCGCTCAAGAACTTCTCCTCGGGCATGGTGGCGCGTATCGCCTTTGCAATCGCGACGATTACCGAGCCCGATATTCTGATCGTTGACGAGACGCTGTCCGTCGGTGACGTGTTCTTCCAGCAGAAGTGCGAGGACCGCATCCAGCACTTTATCCAGAGCGGCGACGTGACGGTTCTGTTCGTTTCGCACTCCATGGAGCAGGTTGAGCGCATCTGCCAGCGTGCCGTTTGGATTGAGAAGGGTGACCTTCGCATGGACGGCCCAGTCGATGAGGTCTGTAAGGCGTATCGCGAGCAGTTCAACTAGGTTATAATTACTTGTGCCTAACAGGCTTGCGCTTGCTTGGGCGTGCGGTTATTTGCTCCATTAGCTCAGTTGGATAGAGCAGGGGACTTCTAATCCCAAGGTCGACGGTTCGAATCCGCCATGGAGCACCATCGTTTATTAAGCCCAGACCGCTTGGTGGTCTGGGCTTTTTTACATGCCGGTGTTCTTTATTCTTGCCGGGTATACGTTTAGGCCGAAGCGGTGGTGCGAGCGTTCTGCGGACAGGCAAGCCTTGCCGTCTTTGCCTTTCATGCGGTTGACTGGTTTATCCCTTGGCAGACGATGCCGTTGCTTTTAACGCTGCCAGTACCATGGCTCTTTGCGTCGATTGTGCGCTGCGGGTGCGACATAGGGTTGGTGTACGTGATCAAGAAGGCGTAACAAAAACGGGGAGGACCAACTTGGCCCTCCCCACTATATCTAGTCTGTCTAGTCTGCCTTCAGGCACTCGGGCAAGACGTTTGCAACTGCATTCATCGCCTGCGGCCTCAGGTACTGCTCATTGAGCTTTGCCTTTCTGTAGGCGTAGCGAGTGTTTGCCGAGTACTTGATCAATACGTCGGTGAAGAATCGTTCCCAGCTTAGGTAGTCGCGGCTTTCGATATAGCTCGAAGGATCCTTGAGGATTTTTGGAATGTCGTTACTGGGAATGAGGCCAGATTGCAGGAGTGTCCACTCGAATGATTCGGGGAGGAACAAGCGTACGTTCTTGTAAACGCGCTGTCCGAGCACCTTTTCGATGTAGGGACCAAACGCTGCGCCGTCTCCTATGGCAAGAATGTTTTGCTCGGGGCACTCGTGAATTGTTCGTTTTAGATTCGCTACGCCGGTGGCGGTGTAACAGGCGATTCCTAGCTGTTTGCAAAGAGCGTTGTAGAATTGATAGCCAGATTTGCTGTCCTCGACAACTACGGCGTCGGGTACCTCGAATCCAACATTTAGATCCTGATACAGCATACTTGCCGTGCGGTCATATAGCGGCTTGGTCACCGAGTAGTAGCGCTTGTCGCTCTTGCGGCCATTGATTGTTTTGCTTGTGGTGTTGACTAACTTCAGGATCTCATCAACGCTGTAGGGGAGCTCGTTGGCATCACGACGAGATATCAGGACAAAATAGTTGGACGAGCCGTTTACGGCTTTGGCGAAGTCCTTTGAGTAGATAAACTCGTTGCCCTCATCTAGAAAGACAATTGAATCTTCGATGATCGACAGCTCGCGCTCCCAACGTCTGCCGGAAAGCGTTTCGCAAGGCACGTCGCAGCCGAGCGTAACGCCGCTTTCCGGTCCTCGGTCGTTGTAGTCGCGAATCATCGAGATGAGCGTCGTTTTGCCCGTGCCGCTGTTGCCGCGTATAAAGGAAATATTGCGCTTAAACGTGAGTGTGTATTTGACCTTTGCCCGCTCTACGACAACGGTATGCGTTCCCTTCATTACTCATCAACATCCAAAAAGTCATTTGTAGCACCGACGAACTCCTGCATGTTCCTGACGATGCGGTCATCGTTATCGATGCGGATTTCAAAGTTCTTCCAGGGGAATTTCATGATGTGGTAAAGGGTCACCAGCACATCCTGCTCTTTGCCGATCTTGAGCAGCCAGCGGGCACAGTTGTCTCCGCAGGTAGATGCATTGAACACCATATTTGGGAGATTGCGCACCAGCAGCAGCGTCTTGACGCCGCCGGACAGTTCGAGTGGGGTGATCGAGCCCAGCTGCTTGCTTACGATGTTGTGGGGGCCGATGAGCTCTGATCCGTCTACGCTTTTAATGATCTGTGCGGCCATAGGGTCTTCGAACCATGAGTCCAAGTATGAGTTCCTAAAATAGGTTTCGGTATCGTAGATGGAACCGGGGTAATCTCCCAGATGGATGCTTAACATGCGCGTCTCCAGACGTTGTGTGACTGCAATGATTATATGCCAGTAATAAAGTGCCGCCAGTAGCGAGGTTGCTGCTGGCGGCACTGGCTTTATTGGCGTGTGAATCGCGTTGATGGATTTGCCCGCGAGGTTACTTTTCGAGTCGTTCCCTCAGCAGCTCCAGCGCATGCGCATATCCCTGCAGGCCTTCGCCGGTGATGGTGGCGAAGCAGGCTAGGCGTGCGTAGCTCACCTGGCGGAAGTCCTCGCGGGTCTCGACAGCGCTGATGTGGACCTCGACGGCAGGGATGGCGACGGCCTTGAGGGCGTCGAGGATCGCGACGCTCGTATGCGTATAGGCGGCCGGGTTTATGACGATGCCGTCGACCTTGCCGTAGGCCTCCTGGATCTTGTCGACGATGCTGCCCTCGTGGTTAGACTGGAAGACCTCGACCTCGTCGAAGCCCTGTGCGGCGCCCGCTTCCTGGCAAATCTGGACCAGGCGGTCGTAGTTGTCGCTGCCGTAGATGCCCGGCTCGCGAATGCCGAGCATGTTTAGATTGGGGCCGTTGATGACGAGTGCTTTCATGGTTGCTTCCTTTGCGGTTGAAAAACCACCACAAAGGTGCCTGTCCCCTTTGTGGTGGTTTTGGTTAGAGAGCGGGTGGGAGGGTGTCGAGGAGGGCATGGGCGGTGTTGGCAGCGCAGTCGCGTGAGTCGATGATGTAGTCGGCCCAAGCGCGATAGCGCGGCATGCGCTGTTCGGCCAGCTTATCGATTCCGTCGCGTGCGGTGATGGGGCGGCCCTTGTGTGCGAGCTCATCGAGCTTACGGTTGAGCATCACAATCTGGCTGTTTTGGTGCAGTAGCGGGTAGTTCTCGTCGCGCGTGACCACGCCGCCGCCGGTGGAGAGCACCAGGCCGCTGCGCTTGGAGATGTCGGCCAGCGCCGCCGTCTCCTGCTCGCGGAAGGCTGCCTCGCCGCGCTCGACGATAAAGTCGGCACAGGGCATGCCCAGACGCTTCTCAAGCGCGGCGTCCAAGTCGATGTGCTCGCGACCCGTGCGCAGGGCAATCTGCTCACCCACGCGGGTTTTGCCCGAGCCCGGCATGCCAATCAGGGCGATGTTCTGCTCTTGGCGCGACAGGCGCTCCGTTACGTCCAGGATACGCTCGCGCGGGGTGACCTGGCCGGTATAGCGCTCGACGGCCTGTGCCGCCTGGGCCACGAGCATCAGCAGACCGCCGATGCAGGGGATACCGCGGCGCTCGGCCTCGAGCATGAGTCCCGTGCGGGCGGGGTTGTAGACAATGTCGATAACGCCTTCGAGCGCATCGAGCCCTTCGAGCGTGCAAGGCGCGTCGGGGCAGTGGGGGAACATGCCGGCAGGCGTGCAGTTGACGAGCAGGGCGGCGTCGGACTGCTGCGCGATATTGCCGTAGTTGACCTCGCTCGTGCGACCCACGGGCACAACGATGGCGCCCAGATCTCCCAGCACCATACTTGCCGTGGTGCCTGCACCGCCAGTGGCTCCGAGCACGAGAGCCTTCTTGCCGGCGACCTCAAGCCCCAGCTCCTCGACAAGGCACTGAAAACCAAAGTAGTCGGTGTTGTCGCCGCGCAGGCGATCGCCAGGTAGGCGTGTGATGGTGTTGACGTTGCCCATGCGCTCGGCGAGCGGACTCAGCTCGTCCAGGTACTCCATGACGGCGCGCTTGTAGGGGATGGTCACGTTGGTACCCTCCCATTCGTCGCCCGTCATAAAGGCCGCGAGGTCCTCGGGCTCGCGCTCAAATCGCACGTACTCGAGCCCAGCGAGCTCCTTGTAGATGGTCGGGGTGTAGCTGTGGCCCAGCACGCGGCCCAGCACTCCGTAGGGGCGGGTTGCGGCGGTATCGGTCATCTAGAGCACCTCCGTGTAGCTGCCAAAGTAGGTGAAGCTTTCGCACACGTCGTCGATGGAATCGAGCAGGTCGTCGAGGGCCTTGCTGCCAAAGGGGCAGTCCAGATCAAAGTAGAACATAAACTCAAAGTCGCGGCCGGGGATGGGGCGGCTCTCGAGCTTGATGAGGTTGATGTTGAGCGCATAGAAGCGCTCGAGCACGCGGTAGAGGGCGCCCGGCTCATTGGCCGTGGTAATCATGAGCGAGGTACGGTTGGCACCGGGATAGACGCGCGGCTCACGGCTGATGACGACAAAGCGCGTGTAGTTGTTGTCCGAGTCCTGGATGTTGGGCTCCAGCACCTCCAGGCCATAGAGTGCCGCGCAGCTGCGCGATGCGATGGCGGCAATATCGGTGCGCTCGGAGCTGGCGACCATCTCGGCCGACATGGCCGTGTTGGGGTACTTGGTAGCGTTCAGGCCGTGCGCCTCGATAAAGCTAGCGCACTGCGCGATGGCCTGACCGTGGCTGTAGACCTCGCGTATGTCCGCGAGCTTGGTGCCGGGTTTGACGAGCAGATTGTGGTCGATCTTGAGGCGCAGCGAGCGCACGATGTGGAAATCGAACTGGGCGAGCAGGTCGTAGACGGCGTTGACCGATCCGGCAGTTGAGTTTTCGATGGGCAACACGCCAAACTCGCAGAAGCCGTCGCGCACAGCGCGCATAACGCCTTCGAAGGTCTCGAAAAACGCGATGTCGGGCACGTCGAAGAGCTTGCACGCGGCTATCTGGCTATAGGCACCTTCCACGCCCTGGCAGGCAACGGTGGCCGTTTGAGGGAAGGGCGTGTCGGAGGCTGCAGCCGTGGCGTGGGCCTTTTGCGAGACGGTGATGCCCTTGAGCTCGTTGATGTAGCGCTGCTGCTCGGCTTTGCTCATGCTCATGAGGAGACGGAACAGGGTGATGGTCTGCGCCTCGTAGCGCTCGGGCGCGCGGCTGGCGAGGTTGTTGAGTTTTGAGCGCTCGCGGGCGGGGTCAAAGACGGCCTTGCCCATCTCGATCTTTGATTTGGCGACCTCGGTGGCAATGTCCATACGCTCGACAAAGCTGTTGAGGAGCGTGGTGTCGATGCCATCGATGGCCTGGCGAATATCGGCAAGGTCCATGGAGGCCCCTTTCACGTATGGCAGAGTTGACGGGCAAATCAGGTGAGTCGGGTTAGAGCTGGCCTGCGTCCTCAAGGAGGGCGTCCCAAATCGCGAGGGCAGCTGCTGCTTCAGCTACGGGGACAGCTCGGGGGACGATACAGGGATCGTGACGGCCGTGCACCGAGAGTTCGGCATTTTCCATAGCGTCCATGTCCACCGTCTGCTGCTCGCGGCAAATCGAGGGCGTCGGCTTTACGGCCATGCGCCACATGACGGGCGCGCCGGTGGAGATGCCGCCCAGGATGCCGCCGGCATTGTTGGACTCGACCGCAATCCCGCCGGTCTCGGCGTCGATGCGATACGGGTCGTTGTTCTCGCTGCCGCGCATGGCGGCCACGGCAAAGCCCATGCCAAACTCCACGCCCTTTACGGCGGGAATGCCAAACGCGATTTGCGCGATGCGGTTCTCGATGCCGTCGAACATGGGGTCGCCGATGCCCGCGGGAAGCCCGTAAATGCCGCACTCCACGATGCCGCCGATGCTGTCGAGTTCGTCGCGCGCGGCTAGGATCTCCTCGCGCATGCGGCCGGCTGCGGCGGCGTCAATGCACGGCAGATCGTTCGTAAGGATCGCCTTGCGGTCGGCCTCACGATAGACCATATCGTCCATCGGCAGGTCGGAGATGCCGCCGATCTGCGCGACGTGCGCCATGATCTGAATGCCGCGGGCCTCGAGCGCCTGCAGCGCGATCCCGCCGGCGATGCATAGAGGGGCCGTCAGACGGCCGGAGAAGTGCCCGCCGCCGGCGACGTCGTGCATGTTGTGGTACTTCACACGCGCCGGAAAGTCTGCGTGCCCGGGGCGGGGCTTGCGGCGCAGCTCGGAGTAATCCTTGGAGCGCGTGTTGGTGTTCTCAATAATCGCTGCGATGGGTGCGCCGGTGGTGTGTCCATCGACCACACCGGCGATGATATGCGCGGCGTCGGCCTCGCGACGTTTGGTCGCGGTCTCGTCGCGACCGGGGGCGCGACGGTCAAGGAAGGCCTGCAGCTCCTCCTGGTCCACGGCGATACCTGCCGGAATGCCATCGAGCGAGCAGCCGATAGCGGGGGAGTGCGACTGGCCGAAGATGCTTAAGTGCAAGACGTTGCCAAAGGTCGAGGACATGCTATTCCTCCTCGAGTGTGACCTTGCCGCCCAGCAGGCGGTAGTGGTCGAAGAAATCGGGATAGGACTTGTTGACGGCCTCGGCGCCGTGGATTACGACCTCGCCGGTGGCACGGCTCGCGGCGACGGCGGCCATCATGGCGATGCGGTGGTCGTTGTGCGAATCGACCTCGCCGCCGGTAAAGGCATCGACACCCTTGATGATGAGGTCGTCACCGGCGATGCGCACCTGCGCGCCCAGCGCGGTGAGCTCGCGGGTGGTGGTGGCCAGGCGGTCGGATTCCTTGATGCGCAGGCGGGCGCAATCGCGGATAAAGGTGCGGCCCTGAGCCAGCGAGGCCACGGCCGAGATAACGGGCACCAGGTCGGGAATGTCGTGGGCGCTCATCTCAAAGCCGGCGAGCTTGTCGGACTGCACGGTGGCGGCGTTGGTGGAGCGCACGATACGGGCGCCAAAGCGCGAAAGCGCGGCAAGCACGTTGCGGTCGCCCTGTGCGGAGCTCAGCGACACGCCCTCGACGGTGATGGGGTCGCATCCGATGGCGCCGGCGCACAGCCAAAAGGCTGCGTTGGACCAGTCGCCCTCGACGGCTACGCTGCCGGGCGTGCGGTACGAGCCGCTGCTCACGCGGAAGTTCGTGACCTCTGGCTGGCCGTCTTTGGACGGAATACGTTCGACGTTGACCTCGACGCCAAAGGCCTTCATGGCCTGGATCGTCAGGTTGATGTAGGGGCGGCTCTCGATGAGGCCCGTTACCTGCACGCAGGAGGGCTGGGCGAGCAACGGGGCTGCCAGCAGCAGGCCGGAGATATACTGCGAGCTTACGTTGCCCGGCAGCACAAAGGTGCCCGGGCGCATGCGTCCGCTCGTCTTGAGCGGAAAACCGCCCAGACCCTGTAGGTCGCAGCCGGCGGCGATGATCTCGTCCGAGAGCGGCGAGAGCGGGCGGGCGCCCAGGCGGCCCTGGCCCACGAAGGTGGCATCCGCACCCAGCGCGCAGGCGACGGGCAGCATAAAGCGCAGCGTGGAGCCGCTTTCGCCGCAGTCAAGCGTGCCGCCGGCAAGGGCCTTGAGCAGGCCAAACTCAACACTCTTCATGGTAGGGTGGACCTGGAAGCCGTCCTCGACGGTCTCGATGCGGGCGCCGAGTGCCGTAAGGCAACGCACCGTGGCCTCGATGTCGGCGCAGGTGGTGTTGCAGGTGACGTGTGTCTCGCCGTTGGCAAGCGCAGCGCAGATGATCAGGCGATGTGCCATCGACTTGGACGCGATGGCGGGAACGGTGCCCTTGAGCGGGGACGGGGTGATGCGGGCTAGCATGCGGATGCGTCTCCCTTCTGGCCGAGGCCCTCGGCAATGAGTTCGTGGAAAGTGGAAAGCGGCGTGCGGTCGATGCTGCAGCGGCCAATGCCGTGCGGAATCACCAGGTCGATGGTGTCGCCCGCGCGCTTCTTGTCGTGGAGCGCCTCGGCAAAGACGGCATCGGCATCTAGGTCACAGCGGGTCTTGAGGCCATGGCGGGCGCAGAGCTCCTCAATACGACCGGGCAGTGCAGCATCGCAAACGCCGTGCAGGGCCGCGGCGCGCGTGATGATGCCCATGCCGATCGACACGCAGTTGCCGTGTCCGAGCTCAAAGTGCTCGCAGGCCTCGACGGCGTGGCCGGCGCTGTGTCCAAAGTTGAGGAGCTTGCGCTGGTTGGTCTCGCGCTCGTCGGCGACGACCACGGCGCGCTTGATGTCGATATTGCGGGCGATGATGAGCGCTACGCGGGCCACATCGCGGTTGAGTAGCTCCAGCGTGAGCGGGGTCTTCTCCAACTCGGCGAAAAGCTCCGGGTCGGCAATCACGGCGTGCTTGACGACCTCTCCGCAGCCGTCGGCGAACTGCTCGGGCGTAAGGGTGGCCAGGCACCCCACGTCGGCGATAACCACGCTCGGCTGCCAAAAGGCGCCGGCCAAGTTCTTGCCGGCAGCCAGGTCGATGGCGGTCTTGCCGCCCACCGACGAATCCACCATGGCGAGCAGACTCGTCGGGATCTGCACAAACTTGCAGCCGCGCATGTAGGTGGCGGCCACAAAGCCCGCCACGTCGCCCACGACGCCGCCGCCGAGTGCCACGATCACGTCGGAGCGCGAAAGCTCGTGCTCGGCCACAAACTCCAAAATGGCAATATAGGTTTCGGCGCGCTTATGGGCCTCGCCGGCCTCGAAGGTGCAGATGCTCACCTCGTAGCCTGACGCCTCCAGGCTCTGCTTAACGGGCATCTGGTAGAGCGGGCCCACGTTGGTGTCCGTCACGATGACGGCCTTGGTACCGCCGGCAGTGGCGCGCACGAGCGGTCCCGCCTGCTCCAGCAAAAACGTGCCAACATGCACCTGGTAGGGGCGTGCAGTGTCGATATCGATGGTAATCGCCATAAGCTTCGGTCCTTTCGACCTGGCGTGATAGGTGGTCTAGTGGGAGGTCTCGTCGTCGAGCGCGCGCTTAATGCGGTCGCCCTCGGCAAGGAGATTCTCCAGATAGCGCTGGTCGCGGTTCTTGAGCGCACGGCTGTAGGCGCCAAGCGAGTCGATCAGGTGGTCGATCTCGAAGGCAAGCGCGTCGGCGTCGTCGATCATGAGCTCGGACCACATTTGCGGGTTGAGGTGCGCCACGCGGGTGAGATCGCGGTAGCTACCGGCCGAAAAACCGTGGTGGACCTGGGCGGTCGGGCTCTTTACGTAGGCGTTGGACACCACGTGCGCAAGCTGGCTCGTGAAGGCGATGACGCGGTCGTGCTCGGCGGCGCTGGTCACGGTGAACTTGCCAAAGCCCAAGGGGCGCACCATCTCGCGCACCTGCCCCAAGAGCTCCAGCTTAAGGGCATCGTCCACCGCGGGCGGAACGAGCACGAGCGGGGCGCCCTGGAACAGGTCGGCGCGGGAGTGCGCGTAGCCCGAGAACTGGGTGCCCGCCATGGGGTGCGCGCCCACAAAGTAAAAGCCGTGTTCGCGGGCAAGCTCAAAGGCGCGTTCGCACACGATGTCCTTGACGCCCACCGTGTCGATCACCACGGGGCCCATAATGGCCTCGGTGTCGGTGGCGTCGGCGAGCGCCTGGGCATGCGCCTCGAGCCACTCGATGCAGGCCTCGGGGTAGCAAGCCAGGACGATGATGTCGCATTCGCCGAGTGTCTTGTCGTTGAGCTCTCCGGCGACAGTGCCCATGCTGGCGGCCGTCATGACATCGTCATCGGGGTCCCAGGCCAGCACGCGGACGCCCGCCTGTGCATAGCCGCGGGCAAAGCTGCCGCCGATGAGGCCAAGGCCGACGATGCCGGCGCACTTGGGGCCGCCCTGGTTAACGCGCGCGTTTCTCACCGTACCCATGGGCTACTCCATGGTCTCTTGGCAGACAACCTCGCGGATGGCTCGGATGCGGCGCATGGTGTCGTCGAACTGATCGGGGGTGAGGGCCTGGGCGCCGTCGGACCAGGCTCGGCTCGGCTCGTCGTGGACCTCGATCTCCAGGCCGTTGGCGCCGCAGGCGGTCGCGGCGAGCGCCATGGGCTCAACGTAGCGGGTGTAGCCGGTGGCGTGGCTGGGGTCGGCGACGACAGGCAGGTGCGACAGGTGGTGCAGCACCGGCACGGCGTTGAGATCGAAGGTGTTACGGGTGCGGGTTTCGAAGGTGCGGATGCCGCGCTCGCACAGGATGACGTTGTCGTTGCCCTCGCTCATGATGTACTCGGCGGCCATGAGCAGCTCATCGATCGTGCCGGACATGCCGCGCTTGAGCAGGATCGGGGTCTGGGTCTTGCCGACCTCCTTGAGCAGGGGGAAGTTCTGGGCGTTGCGGGCGCCGATCTGCATGACGTCGATCTTCTTGTCCAAGAAGACCTGCACGTCGCGTGGGTCCATGATCTCGGTGACGATCGGCATGTCGAGCTCGGCAGACGCCTCGCACAGCAGGTCGAGGCCGGCGGGGCCCATGCCCTGGTAGGCGTAGGGGGAGGTGCGGGGCTTGTAGGCGCCACCGCGCAGCATCGTGGCGCCGGCGGCCTTTACGCGGCGTGCGATGCGGATGAGGTTCTCGCCCTCGACGGAGCAGGGACCGGCGATGACCTGGAACTGGTCGCCGCCGATCTTGACGCCGTGGCCGCAGTCGATGACGGAATCCTCGGGGTGGAATTTGCGGTTGGCACGCTTAAAAGGCTCGGAGACGCGCTGCACGCGCTCGACGACATCCATGGACTCGAGCAGGAACGGGTCGATCTTGGTCGTATCGCCCACCAGGCCGATGATCGTCTCGTTCTCGCCGCGCGAGACGTCGGTCTTCAGGCCTTTTTTCTCAATCCAGCTGACGATATGGCTGACGGCCTCGTCGCTGGCGCTCTGCTTTAGAATTGCAATCATGGTGTGCCTCTCACCTCGATGGATAACTTTTGCAAAAACGGCCCGCATCGCGAGCCGTGTATATATGGTGCATGAGAGTTTATACTATCTGACTTGCTTTTGCCTTCTAAAGTGGGCCGTTGCGCCACGTCTTCCTCGGAATTGCAAAGCTTTTTCTTTTATTTTGTTAGCCCGTGGTGCACTTGGGTATAATGCCAAACGTTGGCCCTATTAGCTCAGGGGATTAGAGCGTCTGCCTCCGGAGCAGAAGGCCGTTGGTTCGAATCCAACATGGGGCACCATCGAACGTAAGACCGTCCGAACCTCGCATGGTCCGGGCGGTTTTTCTTATACCGACGCGACGTGATGGGACGTGGTATGGCAGCAACGGATATCGAGCGCGGACTCTCGACCGCCGAGGTTGAGGAGCGCATCGCCGCCGGTAAGATCAACCGCAACATGGAGCTCAAGACCAAGTCGGTCAAAGAGCTCATCATCGAGAACCTCTGCACGCTGTTCAATTTGATCAACGTGATCTTGGCGTTCCTGGTCATTTTGACCGGTTCGTTTAAGAATCTGACGTTCCTGTTCGTGGTGTTCTTGAACACCGCTATCGGCGTCATTCAATCCATGCGTTCCAAGAAGATGGTCGATAAGCTCACGCTTCTGACCTCTAAGAAGGCCATCGCGGTGCGCGACGGTGCCGAGGTGGAGCTCGACTTGGACCAGATCGTGCTCGACGACATCATCCGCCTGGGGCGCGGCGATCAGATTCCCGCTGACGCCGTGGTGGTTTCGGGCGAGGCGCTCGTGAACGAGAGCCTGCTGACGGGCGAGAGCGACCTTATTAAGAAACAGCCCGGTTCTGAGCTCATGAGCGGCAGCTTTATCGACTCGGGCCTGCTGCGCGCCCGCGTGATCCATGTCGGCGCCGACAACTACGTGGCCAAAATTAATAACGAGGCCAAGTACGTCAAAAAGGTCAATTCCGAGATCATGAACGCGCTTAACGCCATCGTGCGCTTTGCGAGCATCATCATGATCCCACTCGGTTTGGCGTTGTTTGCCTCGAGTGTGAGCGAGCTGTGGGATGCCGCGGGAACCCCGGGCGATAGCGCACTTTCGCGGTGCTTCTCCGAGCTGCTGGCTGGCCATGTGCCTTCGTCGGCGCTGCTGTCCACGGTGGGCGCCCTGCTGGGCATGATCCCGCAAGGCCTGGTGCTGCTGACCTCGTCGGTGCTCGCCATCGCCACGGTGCGCCTGGCCCGCCGCAAGGTGCTGGCGCAGCAGCTCTACTGCATCGAGACGCTTGCTCGCGTCGACGTGCTGTGCCTGGACAAGACGGGCACCATCACGTCGGGCCGCATGGAGGTCGAGGGCACGTATCCGCTGCCGGTTGAGGGCGTGAGCTTAGGCGCCGGCTCGGACGAGGCGGCTGTCCCCGTCGATACCACGGTGCTCGATTTTGCGCTGGCTAACGTGGCGCGTGCGACTTCGGCCGATGCCAACGAGACCTGCCAGGCGCTGCTCAACTATTACGCCGATCGCCCGGTCAAGGTGTCTGAGCCGCTGTCGGTCATTCCGTTCTCGTCCTCCAAAAAATGGAGCGGCGCGTCGTTTGCGCAGGGCTCCTATGTGATGGGCGCCGCGCAGTTTGTGCTTTCGGAGCGTGTGTTTTCGCAGGTCGAGAACCGTGTCGCCGAGCTTGCCGATATCTGCCGCGTGCTCGTGGTGGCGCGCGTTGACGGCTTTACGCCCGATGGCGATATGGTGGGCGAGGCCGAGCCCGTGGGCTTTGTGACCATCCGCGACGAGATTCGTACCTCGGCGGCCGAGACCATCGGCTACTTTAACGAGCAGGGCGTGACCCTCAACGTGATCAGTGGCGACGACCCGCGTACGGTGTCGTCGATCGCGCGCGTGGTGGGCGTGCCGGGGGCGGACGCTTATGTGGACGCCACGACGCTCGATACGCCGGCCAAGCTCGATGCCGCAGTGGACCGCTACCATGTCTTTGGTCGTGTGACCCCGCAGCAGAAGCGCGAGCTCGTGCAGGCGCTCAAGCGCCGCGAGCACACCGTGGCCATGACGGGCGACGGCGTCAACGACGTGCTGGCGCTCAAGGAGGCCGACTGCTCCGTCGCCATGGCGGCCGGCTCCGATGCCGCGCGCAACGTGGCCGAGATCGTACTCGTCGACAACGACTTTGCCTCGATGCCCGCCGTGGTGGCCGAGGGCCGTCGCTCCATCAACAACCTGCAGCGTTCGGCGTCGCTGTTCCTGACCAAGACGCTGTTCTCGATGGGCCTGGCGGCGCTGTGCATTGCGCTGCCGCCGTACCCCTTCGAGCCCATCCAGATGACGCTCATCAACTTCTTCTGCATCGGCGCGCCGGGCTTTGTGCTGGGTTTGGAGCCCAACAATGCTCGCGTGAAGGGGTCATTTTTGACCAATGTGCTCAAGCGTGCACTGCCGGCGTCGATTGCGGTCATTTTGGCTGCGGCGCTCGATATCTTTGTGGCGCGCGTGTTTGGCTTTAGCCAGCTCACGCTGTCTACGATGTGCCTGCTTACGTCCTGCGCGGCGAGCGTCAGCCTGATCTGGCGCATCTCGCAGCCTCTCACGCCCTTACGTGTGGTGCTTTTTGTGTTTGTAGTCGCCGGCATCCTAGTGGGCGTTATCGGATTCCCGGAGCTGCTGTCTATTGCCAACCTGTCGATGGGCCAGATGGTTATCTTGGCTGTCATCGTGATCTTTACCTGCTCGGTGTTCTTTAAGCTCGCCACGATGATGGATTCGCTCAAGCCGCGTCGTCGTCATGCCGCAACTGGTTTTTGCCGCGGTGTGCGCGTCCGCCTGGGTCGCGGTGG
Source organism: uncultured Collinsella sp. (assembly GCA_900552385.1). GTDB lineage: Bacteria > Actinomycetota > Coriobacteriia > Coriobacteriales > Coriobacteriaceae > Collinsella. The sequence goes on from URZI01000007.1 coordinate 18,757, forward strand.
CGGCAAGGTGAGCTCGACGGGTTCGACGGCCGAGCGTTTTGCCAAGCGCGTCGCCGCCGACATGGCGCAGCGCCGCGAAGATCGCACCGTTCGCGTGGCCGAGGCCCGCGCGCTCGAGGGCGTGGCCCAGGCCCAGCCCAAGAAAAAGAGGAGTGCCGGAGCCAAGCGCTCTCGCGTGACCAAGTCCGCCCAAGGCATCAAAGTCTCGATGCCAAGCAAAAAGAAGAAGTAGCTACGCGCCCTGGCGATGTTGAATTGGTGCCTTGTTCCTGTGGGGCCGTGGCGATGTTATGCTCTAACCTCGATTGTTTGAATTGCTTCGAAAAGAGGATGCCGTGATCTGCCCGCATTGCCTTAAGACTATCGAGGACGGCGCCTCGTTCTGCCCCTACTGCAACGCCTATGTGGGTCCGGGCGACGGTCCCGAGCACACCGAGTTCGTGTTCTGCGAGGGCTGCGGTGCCCGTCTTTCTCCGCATGATCGCACGTGCCCCAAATGCGGACGCCCCGCTCCGGGTATCCTCTCCGAGGACGCGGCCGCATCCGACCTGGCAGCGGGCCGCACGGCGGGCTTTCCGCGCCTAACGCAAGAGCAGATCGATACCGAGGTGCCGCATGCGCCAGCCTCTGCCGCTGCGGTGCTCTCAGACGCCGCCGACCCCAATGAGACCTGCGTGCTGCCTGCTTTCGATAAGGATTTCGGTATCCCCAAGGTCGATATTCCCACGCCCGTTTCCCTGCATGACGATGCTCAAAAAACCAAGCGCAAGGTGCACCCCGACGAGGACGCCTATCACAAGCACAAGCGTCATATCCCCAAGCCGCTCATCGTCATCGCGGTCCTTGCCGTCCTTTGCGGCGGTGCCTATTGGTTCGTGACGACCGATCCCATGGGTGTCATGCCTGGCTTCTATGACCAGTTTGGCCAGGCCGCGCAGACGACCTTCCCTACGCGCCAAAAGGGCGAGGCGACTGAGGACGATACCAAGCAGGACGATTCTGCCGAGGTGGTCCAGGAAGAAACCTTGCTCACCGATGATCAGCTCTATACCAGGCTCGACGGTCTGTATCAGACCATCGTGTCCTACGGTGACGAGGACCAGATCGGCGAGGTCATCGATTCCTTTAACAACGGTTATCTCCGAACGCCGCTGTCCACCCGTCAGGAGCTGTCGCAGAGTGCCTACGCCCTGCGCGACCAGATCAAAAAGACGCAAGATGAGCTTAACAACCTTAAGTATCAGGACGATACGGTCTATGCGGATGACATCGCCCACTTAAAGCAGCTTGCCGAGTGGATGTACGAGCGTGTCGACGTGATCTGTCAGAGCTGGGACATCTCGCTGGCCATTCCTGATGGTGAGTCGATGAGTTCCCACCAAAGCGATATCCTGGCGCCCATCGCGCAGGGCGGCAACAGCGCACTGAACCAGTACGACGCCAACGTGGGCTCCTGGAAGCCGCAGCAGCGTTCCTAAAATTAGTTCGCCATAGTCGGCATAACCTACGTGCGCAATTGATGTAAGCGCATGCTTATTGCTACAATTCGTACAAATATGCTTTAAACGCACGAGGAAGGAACCACATGTTTGGTTTTAAGAAAGAGCTCTACACGCCCGAGTATCAGCTTACCGGCGACGAGTGCGCCGTTATCGAGACGTCGAAGGGTACCATCAAGGTTAAGTTTGACGGCGAGGGCGCTCCCATTCATGTCGCGAACTTCTGCGAGCTTTCCACGATGGGTTTCTATGATGGCCTTAAGTTCCATCGCTATGTGCCCGGTTTTGTCATTCAGGGCGGCGACCCCAATACCCGCGATATGTCCGGCGCCGACGTCGCTGCCGGTCTTGAGGGCCCCGACGGCATGCCCGGTACCGGTGGCCCCGGCTACTGCATCAAGGGCGAGTTTGCCACCAATCCGCGCAACAGCCATGTCGATGGTGCCCTTGCCATGGCACGCTCCATGGACCCCGATTCCGCGGGTTCGCAGTTCTACTTCTGCCTGGGCGCCCAGCATAACCTCGATTCCGGTTACACCGTCTTTGGTACCACGGTCGAGGGTCTCGATGTGATTTCGCAGCTGCGTGCCGGCGACGAGATCGTCCATGTCGAGATCGTTCACGAGTAAAGGGGACTTCCTTGAATAGCCAGCTGATCCAACAGGGCCGCGCCGCTTACCGCGCGGGTGATTTTTCCGCTGCAGCCCAGATGCTTGGGGCGGCAAAAACTCCCGATGAGATTATGGGCGAGGCCGATCACCTTCGTGGCAACGCCTTGATGCACCTGGGCATGTATGCCGAGGCCGCCGAGGCCTATGCCGCCGCCCTCAACGACGGCACCTATGGCAAGCGCGGCGCGCTGCTCACCAACCGCGGCAAGGCGCTCGCCGCCGTGGGCGACTACACGACGGCCGCCCAGGCGTTCTCTGCTGCTACGCAGGATGCTTCCTATGCCACGCCGTTCAAGGCCTATCTGGGCCTGGGTAATGCGCTGTTCCAGTCGGGCGATTATGCCAACGCGGGTACTGCCTTCCGTCAGGCTGCCATCGACGGCGCCAATCCGGCTCCTGCCGCCGCGCTCGGCGAGCTTGGTCGTTGCTTCATTAAGCTCGGCCGTCCGGCGGATGCCGTGGAGACCTACCGCACGGCTATCGACTTTGCCGGCCCCCGCGACGACACGCGTGCGCTCAACGCTGGCATGGGTCAGGCGCTTTCTGCCGCCGGCCGTCCCTCCGACGCACTCGACGCCTTTAACGCCGCTACTGCCGATGGCATCTACCAGCTTACCTCCGAGCAGGCCGACGAGCTTGCCCGCGTGCACGATTCGCTTGCCGCGCTGTCTGCCCAGACGGCTATGGCCACGGCTCCGGCGCCCGCGATGGACGCTCCTGCCGTCGATCCGCTCGATCCTACGGGCGCGACCGGTCAGTTTATGCCCGATCCCTCGGACACCGGCTTCTTTACGCTGTCCGAGTCCGAGATGGTCCAGCAGGACCGTCAGGATCGTAAGCAGGCCAAGGTCCGTCGTCGCCATCGCCACACGGGTCTCAAAGTCTTCATCGTGCTGCTTCTGCTCATTTTGATCGCCGCGGGCGGTCTGGGCTTTGCCTACACGCGCGGCTTCGGTTTCCCGTCCCAGGAGTCTGTCGTTTCCGATCTGTTCCAGGCTGCCGGCGACGGTGACACCGCAAAGGCCGAGTCTTGCCTGGCCTCGAGCCTGTCCGAGGACGCTAAGTCGATGATTATCTCCTCGATTCCGCAGGGTGCCACCGTGTCCGTCGAGGGCATGGATCAGTCCATGACCGAGACGACCGCTAAGGTGAAGGCATCGCTGTCCAAGGGCGGCGAGCAGGAGTACACCGTCAAATTCGTGCGCTCCGATAACCATATCGGCTGGGCCGTTTCCTCGCTCGATATGGATTTCTCGGCTGCTGACAACCAGTAGTGACCTTATGGGATTTAGCTTTGCCCGGCGCTTCACCGCAAGTGAGGTGCCGGGCTTGCGCTAGTATGATGAGCTAGTAGTTTTCCAGCAATCATCCAACACATCAGGAGTTGCGTTGTTTTCTTTGATGGATATGTTCTTCGGTAGCTATGCGGGCGATCTTGCCATCGACCTCGGTACCGCAAATACGCTTGTCTCCGTGCGCGGCAAGGGCATCGTCATTCGCGAGCCCTCTGTTGTCGCCATCGACAAGAACGACGAGCGCATCCTGGCGGTCGGTATCGAGGCAAAGCGCATGCTCGGCCGTACGCCCGGCAACATCGTGGCCGTTCGTCCCCTGAAGGACGGCGTCATCGCCGACTTCGATGTTACCGAGGCCATGCTTCGCTACTTTATCGACAAGGCTTCCGAGAAGCGCTATCCGTGGACCCCGCGTCCGCGCGTTGTCGTCTGCGTTCCCTCCGGTGTCACGTCGGTCGAGAAGCGTGCTGTCTTTGAGGCCACGATCCAGGCCGGTGCTCGCCAGGCCTACCTGATCGAGGAGCCCATGGCTGCCGCTATCGGCGCCGACCTGCCCGTCGAGGAGCCCACCGGTTCCATGGTCATCGACATCGGTGGCGGTACCACCGAGGTTGCCGTTATCGCTATGGGCGGCATCGTCGTCTCGCAGTCCATCCGTATTGCCGGCGACGAGTTCGATCAGGCCATCCTCACGCATGTTCGCGATGCCTACAACCTTGCCATCGGCGAGCGTACGGCAGAGGACATCAAGATCAAGGTCGGTTCCGCCGTGCCGCTCAAGGACGAGCTCGACGTCGAGGTCAACGGCCGCGACGTGATCACCGGTCTGCCCAAGACCGTGCGCATCGAGAGCGAGGAGATTCGTCGCGCGCTCAACAAGCCGCTCGACGAGATGGCCAAGGCCGTCAAGGACGCACTCGACGCTACGCCTCCCGATCTTGCCTCGGACCTTATGTACTACGGCATTTTGCTGACTGGTGGCGGCGCGCTGCTGCGCGGTCTCGACGTGCGCCTGCGCGATGAGACCGGTGTTTCGGTCAACGTCAGCCCCACGGCGCTCGATAACGTCGTTAACGGCTGTGCCCGCGTGCTCGAGGCCAATGCGTTTGATGGCGGCTTCGTCCAGACCAATGCTTAATTTCCAAAAGGTGGATTCCATTTGGCACGATCTTCGGGTTTCTCCACAAATCTGAATACCAAGCGACAATCAACGGGTATGCGCCCGTTGATTGTTTTCAACCTGATTTCGGTGTTGCTGCTCACGTTTTACATCCGCGAGGGCGAGGCAGGGCCGATTCATGCCGTGCGTTCGGGCGTAACGACGATTACCTCTCCGGTGCGCTTTGTGGGCTCGGCTGTGGCGGCTCCCTTCAATGCGATTGGCAACGTGTTCTCTAACCTAACGGCGTCGCAGGACACGCTCGACGAGCTCAAGAAGCAAAATGAGGAGCTGACCTCTAAGGTCGCCGAGCTTTCTGAGGCTCAAAAGACTGCCGAGCGCCTGGAGGGCCTGGTCGGGCTGCAATCGACCTACAACCTCAAATCGACCGCAGCTCGTATCGTTGGTGCCTCCGGCGATGCCTGGACCTCGACCGTTACCATCGACAAGGGCTCTGCCGACGGCTTTACCATCAACATGCCCGTGACGAGTTCTGCCGGTGTTATCGGCCAGATTATCGAGGTATCGGCCAAGACCTCTACCGTGCGCCTGATTGGCGACGAGAACTCGGGCGTGTCCGCCATGGTGCAGGACACGCGCGCCCAGGGTATGCTGCAGGGTCAGGCTGACGGCACGCTGCGTCTTGAGTATGTGAGCGTCGACTCCGATGTTAAGGTTGGCGATATCATCGTGACCTCTGGCATCGGTGGCGTGTTCCCCAAGGGCCTTCCGCTTGGCACCGTCTCGTCGGTTGAGAAATCGGCAAACGACGTGTACTACACCATTGTGGTGCGCGCTCAGACCACGGCCGAGAACAACGAGGAAGTGCTGGTCATTACCTCGCTGACCGACGAACAGTCGGCCTCGGATGAGGACGTGAGCACGGCCAACAGCACGCCGCAGGGAACGTCGCGCGATGCTGCAACCAAGATGAAGGACGAGAGCTCGGATGACAGTTCCGACACGTCCGAGACGACCGATTCCGGCTCGAGCGAATAGGGGGCATGTCCATGGATCTACACGAGCAGGGGATGAGCTCCCGCACGTTTGTGATCGCTGCCATTGTGTGCGTGCTGCTGCAGGCAGGCCTGGCACCGCAGATCTCCATTGCGGGCGGTCGCGTCAACTTCATGATTATCCTGGTGTGCCTAAGCGTGTTCTCGGGCGACCCGACCCGTGCCGTCGTGTGCGGTTTTTGCAGCGGCTTGTTCTATGACCTGTCCGCTGCCGTGCCGGTGGGCGTTATGTCGCTCCTGCTGACCGTGGGTTCTTTTGCCCTGGTGCACAGCGCCGTCGGTCAGACGGGCGGTACCCCGAGTGCGCGCGGCGTCACTGTGGGCGCCTTTGCGCTCGTCATTAATGTGATCTACAGCATCATCTTGCTGTTTATGGGTTTGGAGACGAGCTTTGTCGTGGCGATCTTCGGCCATGCGCTGCCGTCCTCGATCCTGACGGGTCTGGTTGCCATTCCGTTTTTGATGTCCGGCGTCGTGCCGCAGTCCGGCTATGGATTCTCCGCACGTGGCGGACGCCAGGCGGGTATGCGCTTTAAGCCCAAGACCCGCAAGCTCAAATAGGGGAGGCCCGTAGATGTCTTCCCAGTTGACGGTTATTATCGCCGGTATCGTGCTGGTTGTGGCCATCGTGGTCGCGCTGGTCATCATGCGTCGCGGCGATTCCCGTTTTACCTACGATACGCAGCATGGAACGGCCCCGCGCGCCACCGAGGGCGAGGGCAATACCGCGGCGACCGCCTTTAAGGGCCGCTTTTCCATCCTCACCACGGGTGTGGGCGCGATGTTTGCGGCACTTGCCGTCAAGCTGTGGGGCATGCAGATGGTCTCGTCGGACTATTACGAGAAGCAGGCTAATAGCAATCAGACTCGCACCGTTACCACACCCGCTGTGCGCGGCCGCATCCTCGACCGCAATGGCGTGGCGCTTGTCCAGAACCGTCCCTCACTTGCTGTCGTGGCCTACCGCGACCTTGCCGAGGATGAGGTTCTGGTTCGCCATCTTGCCAACGTGCTTGGAATGCCTTACGTGGCGGTCCTTCGCAATATTCAGGATAATACAGAGGGCGCACAGAGCCTGCATACCATCGCGACGGACGTCCGTCGCTCCACGGTTGCCTATATTCAGGAGCATGCCGGCGAGTTCCCGGGCGTCAAGATTGCCGAACGTACCGAGCGCCAGTATCCATATGGCGAGACGGCATGTCATATCTTGGGCTATACCGGCACCATTACCTCCGAGCAGCTCGAGGCCCAGAATAAGAAAACCTCTGGCGATGATGATGCTTCTGCTGGCAAGATTACGTACCAGTCGGGCGATATCGTGGGCCAGGCGGGCGTTGAGAGCTACTACGAAAACCTGCTGCAGGGTATTCGTGGCGAGCAGACCGTCAAGGTCGATGCCTCGGGCAATGTGACCGGTCAGGCCGGCGCCGTGCCCGCGAAGGCCGGCTCCGACATTAAGCTCACGCTCGACCTTAAGATCCAGCAGGCCTGCGAGACGGCGCTGGCGAGCGCTATCGAGCTTGCCAAGACCACTGGCTACAGCAATGCCGGCAACGGCGCTGTAGTGTGTCTCGATCCCAACAATGGCGAGATCCTGGGCATGGCGAGTCAGCCCAAGTTCGATCCGTCCGTCTTTATCGGCGGCGTCTCAAATGACGTGTGGACCGAGCTCAATGATGACAAGGGTTCGCACCCGCTGCTCAACCGCGCCATTAGCGGACAGTACATGTCGGCCTCGACCATCAAGCCGCTCTCGGCACTGGCCGGTCTTGAGTTTGGAACCTACACTTCAACGCAGACGACCAACTGCACGGGTTATTGGACGGGTCTGGGCAAGTCGTGGGGCAAGTACTGCTGGCTGCATTCCGGCCACGGCACCATGACGCTGCAGTCGGGTATCGCCAACTCGTGCGACCCCGTATTCTACGACATGGGCAAGGCGTTCTTTTATGACGAGCAACATTCCGAGGGCCTGCAGGAGGTCTTTCGTCGCTGGGGCCTAGGCAAGACCTGCGGTATCGATCTGCCGAGTGAGGGCGCGGGCCGTATTCCCGATGCCGAGTGGAAAGAGTCGTACTTCACCGACGCCTCTGCCGAGGACCGCAAGTGGAATGCCGGCGATATGACCAACATTGCCATCGGTCAGGGCGACATCCTGGTGACGCCCCTGCAGATGGCGTGCGCCTATATGGGTCTTGCCAACGGCGGCAAACAGTACGTGCCTCACGTGTTTTTGTCTGCCGTGTCGCGCGATGGCGACGGCGATGCCTATAAGTACAACGGCAAGGGCAAGAAGAAGCGCCTGGAGGCCAAGATCAACAGCGATTCGGATTTGGCTCTTGTTCGCAACGGCATGCACGACGTGATTTACACGGCATCGACGTCCCTGGCGGCTCACTTTGGCACCCTGACGCCGCAGGTATACGGCAAGTCGGGCACGGGCGAGAAAAGTGGCGAGGATGAATACGCGTGGTTCTGCGCCTATGCACCGGCCGATGACCCCAAGTATGTCATCGCTACTGTCCTGGAGCAGGGCGGCGGCGGCTCAGATACCGCGATGCATGTCGTGCGCGACGTGCTCGGCGTGATTTATGGCGAGCCCGATACCTCTTCGGCCTCGGGCGATTCTTCGGTTCGATAGGAGGTTGCGATGGATTTTTCTCCGGCGGATCTGTTCCGTTCAACCAAGACCGGCTCTCGCAGCAGCCTGGACCGCGTCAACAAGCAACTTTCGGCCTCGCGCGGCACGTTTCGCCAAAAGGTGCATATCGGTGTGCTCGTGGCTACTGTGGCGCTCGTCGCCTACGGTGCCATCATTATCTGGTCGGCTTCGCAGTTTAAGGCCGATGCTTCGTTCTCGCGCCATCTTCTGGGAATTGGCATTGGGGCGGTGCTGGCGGTGCTGGTCTGGCGTACCGACCTGCGCGGTATTTCCAATTTCTCGACGGCGTTGCTCGTCATCGACCTGATCGTGATCTTCTCGCCCAAGATTCCGGGTCTGTCCTATACGGGCGGTCTGGGCATGACGGGCTGGATCAAGATTCCCGGTATCGGCTTGACATTCCAGCCGGTTGAGCTTGCCAAGCTCATCACCATCTTCTTTATTGCTACGCTTGGCTCGCAGTATAACGGTCGCATCGATACCGTTCGCGACTACGTCAAGCTTTGCGGCATGCTGTCCATTCCGTTTTTGGCCGTCGTTGCCATGGGCGACCTGGGTTCGGGCCTGGTCGTGCTGGTTTCGGGCGCCATCGTCATCTGTATGAGCGGTGCACGTCGCGAATGGGTGCTGTCGACCCTGGCCCTGCTCGTGGGCCTGGTGGCCCTCGTCCTGGCGCTCGATTCGGTCTTTGATTCGTTGCTCGGCCACGATGTGCTCATCAAGCAATATCAGATGAACCGTCTGACGGTCTTTATCGACCCCGATAATGCCGATTCGGACGATGCCTACAACCTGCAGCAGTCGTTGATCGCCGTTGGCTCGGGCGGCTTCTTTGGTAAGGGTTTGGGCCATGCGACGCAGTCGGCCGGCGGCTTTCTGCCTGAGTTCCACACCGACTTCGTCTTCGCCTTCCTGTCCGAGACCTTTGGCTTTTGCGGTTCCTTTTTGCTCCTGTGCCTCTACGTGCTGCTGATCTTTTCGACGATTCGCGTCGCCTTTAAGTGCGAGTCGCTGTTTTTGCGTCTTTCGTGTGTGGGCATCGTTGGCATGTGGGCGTTTCAGACTTTCGAAAACATCGGCATGTGCATCGGCATGATGCCGATTACCGGTATTCCGCTGCCGTTTATTAGCTTCGGTTCGTCTTCGATGATGATTCAGCTGCTGACGGTGGGTATCGTACAATCCATATGGCGGCATCGTTCGGGCGCCGCGTAACCGCTGGAGGGGTTTGCCTTGAAAATTCCCGTAGATAAGCTGACCCGCGCTTTTAAGATGGGCGCGTCCGTTAAGAAGGATTCAGATACGCCGGTGCGCGTCTCGGTCTATCTGGATTCGTTCGCCTCGCGCTTTCTGGCCGAGACGGTGCGTGATGCCTTTGTGCCGCAGACGACCTCGGGCATTGTGCGCGTCGAGCGTCTGGGGGAGGAGCGAATTGCTCCAAAGACCGATACCGATGTGGTGCTGGTGCTCTCGTGTGGTTCCGACCGCTTGGAGAGTGCCGTGCAGGAGCTCGTGATTGCCGGCGCCCCCGTGTGCGTACTGGCCGAGTCCGCTGTCGAGGTGCCTTTTATCCAGGAGTCCACGCCCATGCTCGGCGCGGTGGCGGCTACCGATAAGACGTATCTGCTCGAGACGCTCGCTCGCTGGATTCTCGATCGCACGGACAAGGAGACAGCCTTTGCGGCGAACTTCACCTTTATGCGTATCGCTGCCGCCAACCGCATCATCACCTCGTGCGCGCTTACCAATATGGCGACGGGCGCGCTGGTGTTTTTGCCGGGGGCCGATTATCCCGTTATGGCGCTGGCGCAGGTGGGCATGCTCTTTGAGCTCGCGGTCATCTTTGGACGCGGCATAAAGCCCGAGCGTGGCTATGAGGTCGCGGGCGTGCTTGCCGGCGGCTTGGTGCTCCGCGCCGTCACCCGCGCCCTGGTAAAGCAGACGCCGCATATTGGGTTTGCCGTCAAGGCGCTGACCGCCGCCGCGGGCACCTATGGCATGGGCCGTGCGCTCGTTTCGCTGTACGAGCGCGACATCGACTACAGCCGTGCCAACGAGGTGGCTGCCGCCACGTTCTCGCGCGTTCGCGACCTGGTGACCACGGTTGCCGGCGCTACTCGTCCCATGGGTCCCTTTGAGGACGCATCTGATCTCGCTGCTTAGGGGTTTCTTTTGCGCGCTGTGTACCAAGACTGTTTTCATTTGATTGAGCCCCTGCTCGCAAAGGTCGAGAAGCCGAGCCGCTATATCGACCATGAGTGGGGCACGCTCTCCAAGGCCGATGCCGACTATCGTTGCTGCATGATTTACCCGGATGTGTACGAGGTTGGCCTGCCCAACCAGGGTATTGCCATCCTGTACAACATCCTCAATCAGGCCGAGGGCATTTCCTGCGAGCGCGGCTATGTGCCGTGGCCCGATATGGGCGATGCCATGCGCGAGGCTGGTATCCCGCTGCTGTCGCTCGAGGGCGCAGCACCCGTGGCCTCGTTCGATATCGTCGGCATGCACGTGCCGCACGAGATGGCTGTCACCAACTTCCTCGAGGCCCTCGATCTGGCCGGCATTCCGCTGCTGGCGGCCGACCGCACCGAGGACGACCCCATCATCATTGCCGGTGGTCCTTCGGTCTATAACCCCGAGCCGTATGCAGCCTTTTTCGATGCCATCCTCATTGGCGAGGGCGAGGAGTCGCTGCTCGAGGTTTGCCAGCTGCATCGCCGCTTGCGCGACGAGGGCGTCTCGCGCGCTCAGATTGTCGAGCAGCTCGCGACGGTCGGTGGCACCTATGTGCCGTCGCTCTACGAGGTGCGCCATGACGAGCCCTGCTCGCCGCATGGCTACACCGTGCCGCGCGAAGGCAAGGACGTCCCACCGGTGGTCTACAAGCGCGTCGTTGAGGACTTTGGCGCTACCAATCCGTTGTCGCAGTCGTGCGTGCCCTACGCGCAGCTCGTTCACGACCGCCTGTCGATCGAGATTCTGCGCGGTTGTGCCCGCGGCTGCCGTTTTTGCCAGGCCGGCATGACCTATCGCCCGGTGCGCGAGCGCTCGGCCGACCAGATTGTGTCCTCGGTGATCCAGGGCCTGGAAAAGACCGGCTATGACGAGGTGTCGCTTACCTCGCTTTCGACCACCGATCACTCCTGCATCCGCGATGTGCTCGGTCGCCTTAACCGCCGTCTGGAAGATACGGGCATTCGCGTGTCCATTCCCTCGCAGCGCCTGGATTCGTTTGGTGTGGATATGGCCGAGTCGGTCGCCGGCGAAAAGAAGGGCGGCCTGACGTTTGCCCCCGAAGCCGGCAGTCAGCGCATGCGCGACATCATCAACAAGAACGTGACCGAGGAGGACTTGGACCGTGCGGCCAAGGCGGCCTTCGAGGCGGGCTGGAACCGCATGAAGCTCTACTTCATGATGGGCCTTCCCGGCGAGCGCGACGAGGATATCGTGGCCATCGCCAACCTGGCCGATCATGTGCTCGAGCTTGGCCGCTCCGTGGTTCCCAAGGCGCGCCGCGGCTCCATCTCGGTATCCATCTCGGTATCGGTGTTTATCCCCAAGGCCGCCACGCCGTTCCAATGGTGCCCGCAGCTCGATTACGATGACGTCAAGCGTCGCCAAAAGCTGCTTATCACGAGCGTTCGCAACCGTGCGGTCCGCGTGCACTACCACGATGCCGAGACCTCGCTCGTCGAGGCCGCGTTGTCCCGTGCCGGCCGTGACATGACGCCGGTCATCATCGATGCCTGGCGAGCCGGTTCGCGTTTTGACGCCTGGGTGGAGCATTTCTCGCTCGATAACTGGAAGTCGGCTGCTGCCAAAAACGGCATCGATCTCAACGAGCTCGTGCACCTGCCCTACGAACTGGACTGGCACCTGCCCTGGGAGCACGTGAGCCCCGGTTGCTCGCGCGGCTTTCTCGAGCGCGAATATCGCCGCTCGCTGGAGGGCGTCACGACGCCCGACTGCACCCGCACGTCGTGCACCGGCTGTGGAATCTGCCCCACGCTCCATGCCAAGAACGTATTGGTGGGTGATCGCGCATGAGTGAGCGCTTGACCGACAACTCCACGCTCTTTAGGCTTCGCGTTCGCTATGGCAAGCGCGACCGTCTTAAGTACCTGGGCCATCTCGAAGTGATTCATACCATTGAGCGCATCGTGCGTCGCGCGGGGCTGCCCTACGCCGTGACGCAGGGCTTCTCTCCGCACATGCGCGTGGGCTTTTCGTCGGCGCTGCCGGTGGGCACGTCGTCGACCTGCGAGTGGTATGACCTGTTTATGACCGAGTTCGTCGCACTCGATGAGGCGTTTGAGCGCCTGGTCGCGGCGTCCCCTGCCGATTTGGCGCCTATCGAGGCCGCCTACATCGACGTGCGCACGCCGGCGCTGACGGCTCAGCTTACGCGTCTGTCGTACCGCATCGACTTGCATCTGGACCCCGAGGCTCCCGTGAGCGCCGACGAGGTGCGCGCTGCGATCGACACGCTGCGCGCCGGCCACGGCATCGACTACGCACGCGGCAAAAAGAGCAAGCGCCTGGACTTGGATCATACGCTCGTGGGCTATGAGCTCACGGCGGGGGAGTGCCCGGACCATCTGGTGCTCATGCTCGACACCCATGCCGACAACGAGGGCTCCATGCGTCCGGAAATTTTGCTTTCCGCAGCTGATGTTTTGTTGCAGGGCTTGACCCCGGGCGTCGATGCACCTATTGTTTCCACCGGTATGCAAGACCTCGTGACCATCTGCTCCTACGATGTCGAGCGTCAGAATCAAGCATGCGAGGACGACGAGGGCCGACTCGTCAGCCCCATACCTGTGCGAACTTGTGGATTTGCTCCACATACTCGTTGACGGGGGTATTATCGCCTGCTACTATATTCGGCTGTTGCACTAACTGATGCATGAAGGGCAAGTAAACATGTACGCAATCGTTAACACGGGCGGCAAGCAGTACAAGGTCGCCACCGACGATGTCATCACCGTCGAGAAGATCGAGGGCAATGAGGGCGATAAGATCACCCTGCCGGTTATCTTCCTCAACGATGGTAAGAAGATCGTCACCGATCCCGACAAGCTGGCCAAGGCCAAGGTTACCGCTCAGATCGTTGAGCAGTTCAAGGGCGAGAAGCAGCTGGTCTTCAAGTTCCACAAGCGCAAGCGCTATCGTCGTCTGAAGGGTCACCGTCAGCAGCTCACCAAGCTGAAGATCGTGAAGGTTCAGGCTACCTCCCGCGCCAAGAAGGCTGTCAAGGCAGAGGCTGAGGCTGTTGCCGAGGCTCCCGTCGCCGAGTAGATTACACTCGTAACGAAAGAGTAGGTATACACAATGGCACACAAAAAAGGACTCGGTTCCTCCCGTAATGGCCGTGACTCCCGCGGTCAGCGCCTTGGCACGAAGCGCTATGCCGGCCAGACGGTAACCACGGGCACGATTCTCGTCCGTCAGCACGGCACGCACATCCACCCGGGTGAGAACGTTGGCCGTGGCAAGGACGACACGCTGTTCGCGCTGGTCGACGGTACCGTTGAGTTCCACAAGGGTATCAAGCACAGGGTCAGCGTACGCCCGCTCGCGAACGCGTAATTCACCCTTCATAGAGCACATATGTGGGAGGCACTTGAGTTTTAGGATTCAAGGGTCTCCCTCTTTTTTGTAGGAGGCGATTCTGTTGTCACAGTTCACCGATATCAGCCGAATTAACGTTTGCGGCGGCGACGGCGGAGCCGGATGCATGTCGTTTAGGCGCGAGGCATTTGTTCCCAAGGGCGGCCCCGATGGCGGCGACGGCGGTCGTGGCGGCAATGTCGTCATCCAGGCCGATGCTCAGCTGTCTTCGCTGATCGATTACCGCTTTAAGCATCACTTTCGCGCCGAGCGCGGCACGCACGGGCAGGGTGCCCGTCGTAACGGCAAGAGCGGCGAGGACCTGATTCTCAAGGTCCCTATGGGTACCGTGGTGCGCGAGCTCGACCCCGAGACGCAGACCCCGATGTTTGAGATTGCCGACCTGGTGCACGACGGCGAGCGCGTCGTCGTGGCGCCCGGCGGTGCCGGCGGTCTGGGCAACACGCACTTTGTGACGTCGGTGCGTCGCGCTCCGGCCTTTGCCCAGTTGGGCGAACCGGCCGAGGAGCACTGGATCGAGCTCGAGATGAAGCTTATGGCCGATGCCGCGCTCGTGGGCTTTCCCTCCGTGGGTAAGTCATCGCTCATTGCGCGCATGAGTGCCGCCCGTCCCAAGATTGCTGACTACCCGTTTACCACGCTCGTGCCGAACCTCGGCATGGTGCGTGCCGGTGAATATTCTTACGTCGTTGCCGACGTCCCCGGTCTTATCGAAGGCGCGAGCGAGGGTAAGGGCCTGGGTCACCAGTTCCTGCGCCACATTGAGCGTACGGCCCTGATCATGCACGTCGTCGACATGACGGGTGGTTTTGAGGATCGCGATCCGGTCGAGGATTACCACATCATCAACCGCGAGCTCGAGCAGTATGGCGCCGAGCTTTCGGAGCGTCCGCAGATCGTCGTTGCCAACAAGTGCGATGCGCCGGGCACGGCCGACAAGATTGCCGACCTCAAGCGCGCAGCGCTCGACGATGGACATATGTTCTTTGCCGTGTCTGCCGTGACGGGCGCCGGCCTCAACACGCTGATGCTTGCCGTGGGCGAGCAGGTGGCTAAGCTGCGCGCCGAGTTGGCTGTCTCGGATGAGCCGGTCGTTCTGCGCGACGATGAGTGGGAGCGCCGTCGCCTGCAGCGTGAGAAGCGTTTCCGCATTGTTCAGGAAGAGCCCGGTGCCTTCCGCGTGGTCGGTCGTGCCATTGAGCGTATGGTCATCCAGACCGACTGGGAAAACGAGGAAGCCGTCATTTACCTGCAGCATAAGTTTGCGCGTATGGGTGTTGACGATGCGCTCGAGAAGGCCGGTTGCCGTGCGGGCGACGAGGTCCGCATTTGCCAGCGCGCCTTTGACTTTGAGGGCGCCGAGGACTTCTCGGAGTACGAGGAGCTCGAGGATGCTGGCGAGGACGTTGCCGTTGAAGCCATTGACGTGGCCGATGCTGCGGATGAGGGCGTCGAGGTTGTCGATGCGACGGATGCAGCGGATGCCGCGGGCGATACCGAGACACCGGAGGGCGAGTAAGCCATGTCGCTGCGCGGTGGAATCGGTTTGCCCGAGCTTCCTCTAGAGGACGGGCAGGAGTTTAGGCTCGGCATTATGGGTGGCACCTTTGATCCCATCCATTACGGGCACCTGGTGACCGCCGAGCAGGCGCGCGAGTCGCTCGACTTGGACGCTGTGCTCTTTATGCCGGCGGGCTCTCCTGCCTTTAAGCTTGACAAGCCGGTGACGCCTGCCGAGGACCGTTATGCCATGACGGTCCTCGCCACCGCCGCGAACCCGGCCTTTTTGGCGAGCCGGTTCGAGATCGACCGTCCGGGCGTAACCTATACGGCCGATACGCTTCATGCCCTTCGCGACTTTTACCCGCCGCAGGTAAAGCTCTACTTTATTACGGGCGCCGACGCGATCATCGATATCGTGACCTGGCATGATGCCGAACGAATCGCTGAGCTTGCTACCTTTATTGCGGCGACACGACCGGGCTTTGATATCGATACGGCGCGTGCCCGAATCAAAGAGTCGGGGCTGCCGTTCGACGTGCGCTATATTCAGATTCCAGCGTTGGCGATCAGCTCGACGAACATTCGTAAGCGAGTTGCCCGCGGTATGAGCGTGCGCTATCTTACGAGCGAGTCCGTGCTCGGCTACATTCGCAAACGCAGGCTATATGCCGATTTGGGCCAAGAAGATTTTGAGTGATGGGGGTCTACGTTGTCGGTAGAGGATCAGTTTGAGGGCGATGAGCGCGCGCTGCTCAAGCGCATTCAAGAGCTGCTCGATGTTCGCATGAAGGATAAGCGCAAGCGCTATGTGCATTCGCTGGGTGTTGCCGAGACCGCACTTCATCTGGCCGAGGTCTACGGCGTTGACCGCTTTGATGCCGCTGCCGCCGGCCTGATCCATGACTGGGACAAGGTGCTTTCCGACGACGAGCTGGTCACGCGCGCTCTGCACTACGGCATTAAGATTGCCGGCTCTCCTTCCGCCGCGACGCCGCTTTTGCATGGCCCTGTTGCCGCCTATGAGCTTCCGCAGCTTTTCCCTGAGTTGTCGTTGGCCGTTTTCCAGGCTGTCGACCGTCACACCGTGGGTGCCTGCGACATGACGCCGCTCGATATGGTGGTCTTTGTGGCCGATGCCATCGAGCCCAACCGCCACGGCGACTATGCCCATGCGTTGCGCAAGATGGTGGGGGAGTCGACGCTCGATGAGTTGTTCTTCTCCTGTTTTGCGCAGGGTCTGGTCTATGTTATCCAGTCCGGGCGCTATCTTTATCCCACGGCTATTTCGATTTACAACCATTACGCCCAGCTGCGCTAGCTCGGGTGCGTCTAGAAAGAGGTATTCCATGGCCGACGAGACCATGACCGACGAGCAGATTCTTGAAGGTGTGGAGCACAAGAGCTTCGTCGCCACGTCCGACCGCACCGCCGCCTCGCTGTCCGCGAGCGGTGTCGCCGCCGAGGATGTCGCCCGCGCCGCCGCGCAGGCCGCCTACGACAAGAAGGGCGAGGACGTTCAGGTGCTCGACCTGACCGAGCTTTCCGACGTATGCGACTACTTTGTGCTTGCCACCGGTACCAACAACCGCCAGGTCGATTCTATCGTCGACGAGATCGAGGAGAAGGTCTCCGAGGCTTGCGGCGAGCACCCGTTCTCCATCGAGGGTCGCGAGCAGAAGACCTGGATGCTCATGGACTATGGTTCGGTTGTCGTCCACGTCTTCACTCCCGAGGCGCGCGACTTCTACCGTCTCGAAAAGCTCTGGGGTGACGCTCCCCAGCTCCCCCTCAACCTCCTCTAGTAGCTCATTTGAGACGGGGTTTAGCTAGCCTCACGCATATCGCCGGGCAGTTGCGGTTTTCCGCACCTGCCCGGCTTTCTTTTTGCCCAAAGGCGGTTAATCGTTGAAGCGGGATTGGCGGCCGAAGGAAAGGGCGCTGTCGCCGAATTTGTCTCGGACGGCGTCGATGGCGACGGAGAGGTCGCGGCGGTCGCTGGATTGGGCTCCGCGGTCATCGATCTCGCAGAACAGGTCGGTCTGGATGCCGCCTCGGTGGTCGAAGTCGCTCATGCCGATGCCCGCTAAGCGAACATGCATGCCTTCCTGCCAGATGTTGTCGAGCAGTTCGAGCGCAACCGCCACGAAGATGTTCTCATCGTCGGTCGGATGAGGCAGCCGGCGCTGTGCCGTACGCCCGCTGCCATACGAATACTTGAGTTTGAGCGTTACCGTGGCACCCGTCAGCCCCTGACGGCGCAGACGGCGTCCCACTGACTCTCCCAACAGCGCAATCGCCGCCTCAATATCCCCACGCTCAGTCAAATCTTTAGCAAAGGTGCGTTCATTGCTGACCGACTTGACCTCGCGCTCTTCATCGAGACTCGTGACTTCGGAGATTTCGAGTCCCAGCGCACGCTGGCGCATGCGTTCGCCGTTGACACCAAAAATAGAGGACAAGGTGGATTCCGGTGCGCGTGACAGCTCGCCAAGCGTGTAGATGCGCATGCGGCGCAGCCGTTCCTCGGCCGAGCGTCCGATGCCGCTCATGGCAGATACCGGCAGCGCGGCCAAAAAGCGCTGCTCGGTTCCGGGGCGCACGATGGTCAGTCCAAACGGCTTATCCCGCTCGCTTGCGATCTTTGCGACCGTCTTGTTGCAGCCCACGCCAATGGAGCACGTTACTCCCAGCGTTGCCACGCGGTCGCTTATACGCCGCGCAACCAGCAGCGGGTCTTCGGGCGCAAAGCGACCCGGTGTGATATCGATAAAGGCTTCGTCGATGGATACGCGCTCAACGCGCGGGGTCTCGTCGGCGAGAATCGCCATGACCTGCGTGCTCACCTCGCGGTAGCGATCAAAGTGCCCGTGCGTCCAAATGGCTTGCGGGCACAAGCGCCGTGCCTCGGCCGAGGCCATGGCAGAGTGCACGCCAAAGCGACGCGCCTCATACGAACACGTGGACACGACGCCACGCGAATCGGCGTCTCCGCCCACGATGAGCGGCTTTCCACGCCACTCGGGATGATCGAGCATCTCCACGCTCGCAAAAAACGCATCGAGGTCCATCAGACCCACCGCCGGACCCGTCCAGGGAGGCGGCGTGACGCCTATGGCATCCTCATAACCGTATGTATGTTCGCGTCTTTCCATGTCATGAGTATACCGCGCAGCTCATGTGGGGTGCGTGTATGTGCTTGCAAATCCCGAATTCTTGTCTAAGATATGGATTTGCCCTCGACTACACCGAAGAAGTTGGTCTCACGGACTTCACCTGCCCGCGTCGATGGCGTATTATGTTCAACTGTTTGTTTGTAGTTGCAGCCTAAAGCTGCTTGGTTGGAGGAGTTTCCTTTGGCAGTCAAGATTCGCCTTGCTCGTCACGGCGCTAAGAAGCGTCCGTACTACCGTGTCGTCGTCGCCGATTCCCGCGCCCCGCGTGACGGTCGTATCATCGAGGAGGTTGGCCGCTACAACCCGATGACCGCCCCCAAGACCATCAACCTCGACCTCGAGAAGATCGCCGACTGGCAGTCCAAGGGCGCTCAGCTCACCGACGCCGTCGCCGCTCTGGTCAAGGCCGCCAACGAGGGCGAGAAGACCGAGACCGTCGTCAAGAAGTCCAAGAAGCAGCTTGCCAAAGAGGCCGAGGCCGCTAAGGCTGCCGCTGAGGCCGCTGAGGGCGCCGAGGAGTAAATCGTGCCTGAGGTTGACGCTGCACAGCTCGAGGGTGAGGCAATGCTCTCAGATCGCATCGCCGATCTCGTCGAATATCTCGTTGTTCAGATCGTCGACGACCCGGATTCCGTAAGCCTTGAGGTCATCGATGGTGACGACGCCTCTACGATTGAGGTTTCGGTCGCCGAGGATGACGTTGCTAAGGTCATCGGCCGTCGTGGCCGTACCATCAAGGCCATTCGCACGCTCGCCCGTGCACTGGCCGCTCGCCTCGACACTGCTGTCGAGGTAGAGGTTCTGGGCTAGGACCTTGAGGTCCCAGTACAAAAACATCGCCCGTGTGGTCAAGCCGCACGGAAGGAAGGGGGAGGTCCTCGCGCAGCCGCTGCGGGGGCTTCCTTCTGTATTAGAGCCGGGTATGCGCGTCGCCCTGACGCCGCCGGCGCTCAAGCGCGACCGCTTTTGCACGGTCGTGTCCGTCACCGATACGGGCGATGGCGATCTGGTCTCGTTTGAGGGCATTGACGACTTGACGGCCGCCGAGGGCATCACGGGATGCTACGTGCTGGCAAATCGTGACGATTTTGAGCTCGATTCGCTCGACGCTGCCTATACCGACCTGATGGGTCGCGAGGTGGTCGACGAGCGCTTCGGTTCGCTTGGCACGATCGTCGAGATCATGTCGACGCCCGCTAACGATGTTTGGGTTGTCGAGGGTGATCGGTACGGCGAGGTACTGATTCCCGTGATCGAGCAGGTCGTGCTCGATCTTCCCGATGCAGGAACAATTTCCGTCCACGTGATGGACGGCCTGATTGATATGGACAAGTAGGGAGGACAACATGCTGATTGAGACCCTTTCGGTCTTTCCCGAGATGTTTGAGCCCGTCATGTCCACGTCGATTTTGGGCCGCGCCCGCAAGGCCGGCCTTTTTGATTTTAAGGCGTATAACCTGCGCGACTGGACGCACGACCGCCATCGTACCGTCGATGACGAGCCGTACGGCGGCGGGCAGGGCATGCTCATGAAGGTCGAGCCTATCGCAGAGGCCATCGAGGCCATTAGCGCAGAGGGTCCCAAGCCCACTGTGGTGTTCTTTACCCCCTGTGGCGAGCCCTTTACGCAGCATGTGGCCGAGCGCCTGCTCAAAAGTGAGCGCCTGCTGTTTGTGTGCAGCCGCTACGAGGGCGTCGACGAGCGTGCGTATGCGTATGCCGACGAGCGTCTGTCGATCGGCGACTATGTGCTTACGGGTGGCGAACTTCCCGCTATGGTCGTTGCCGATGCCGTCGTACGCCTGATTCCCGGCGCCCTGGGCGATGAGATGAGCAATGTGGACGAGTCGTTCTCGACCGCCGAGGACGGAGGCCTGCTCGAGTACGCGCAGTACACCCGTCCCGCCGAGTTCAACGGCGAGGGCGTGCCGCCGGTGCTCGTGAGTGGCGATCACGCCAAGGTCGACGCTTGGCGCCGCAAGAACGCCATCGAGCGCACCTGCCGCTGGCGTCCCGACCTGATCGAGACTGCGCGGCTCACGCCCCAGGAGCGTGCATATGCGCAGGAGATCCTTGACGCTTCGTATTCGCAGAGCGAGGAGTGAGTATGGTTCCTACGCAACATTCCGCGTTGAGGGGCGCTTTTAAGTGGATCGCGGTCATCGCGATCGCGCTTGTGGCCACCTTCCTGATCCGCACCTTTGTGGTCGAGCCCTTTGTGGTGCCCACCGGCTCTATGGAGGACACAATCGAGATTGGCGACCAGATCCTGGCGCAAAAGGTGAGCCTCGAGCTCGGTCAGCCCGTCAAGCAGGGCGATATCGTTGTGTTTCACAACCCTGATGGCACCTCCGAGCATGATGTTCTTGTCAAGCGCGTTATTGCCACGGCCGGCCAGACGGTCGACCTGCAGGACGGCAAGGTGGTCGTTGACGGCCAGGCGCTCGACGAGGACTACACGACCGGCATGAGCTGGCCGCTTTCGGTCCAGGCGCCCGCCGCCCAGGTGAGCTATCCCTACACCGTCCCCGACGACTGCGTGTGGGTGATGGGCGACAACCGCGAGAACTCAGCCGACTCACGCTACTTTGGCCCGGTCGACCGTTCGGATTTGATCGCCGTGGCGCTCGTGCGTTACTGGCCGCTCAACCGTCTGGGCGCTATCGACTAAAAACCGCTATAGTACAGTACCTAACCGTGTAATCGTTTCGACGAGGGGATATTAGAGGCATGAACGCTTCATCGCTTTCCTTCCAAGACATCATCCTGCGCCTCCAGCAGTACTGGGGCGAGCAGGGCTGCGTCATTATGCAGCCCTATGACTCCGAGGTCGGTGCCGGTACCTTTCATACCGCGACCACGCTGCGCTCGCTCGGTCCCGCCGAGTGGCGCACCTGCTATGCGCAGCCTTGCCGCCGTCCTGCCGACGGCCGCTACGGCGAGAACCCCAACCGCATGCAGCACTACTATCAGTTCCAGGTGCTCATCAAGCCCTCACCGGTCAACGCTCAGGAGCTTTACCTGGGGTCTCTTGCCGCTATCGGTCTGGACCCCAACGACCATGACGTCCGCTTTGTCGAGGACGACTGGGAGAGCCCGACGCTCGGCGCCTGGGGTCTTGGCTGGGAGGTTTGGCTCAACGGCATGGAGGTTACGCAGTTTACGTACTTCCAGCAGGTGGGCGGCATCGAGGTTGACCCCGTGCCCGTCGAGATCACCTATGGCCTGGAGCGTATCGCCATGTACGCCCAGGGCGTTAACTCGGTCTACGACCTGGTGTGGAGCTACCTGCCCGACGGCACACCCATGACCTACGGCGACGTGTTCCTCGAGAACGAGCGCGAGTTCAGTGCCTATAACTTTGAGGTCGCCAACGTCGAGATGATGCGTCAGAAGTTTGACGACTACGAGGCCGAGTGCCATTCCTGTCTGGAGCGAAAGCTGCCGCTGCCGGCGTACGACTGTGTCATGAAGTGCAGCCACGCTTTCAACCTGCTCGATGCCCGTGGCGCGCTGTCCGCGGTCGAGCGTGCCAACTACATCCTGCGCGTCCGCGCCGTCGCCAAGGCGTGCTGCGAGGCCTACATGGCCGAGGTCGCCGGAGTCAACGAGAATGCCGACCAGGAAGGCGAGGTGGCGTAAGCCATGGCAGACGCTAAGGATTTCCTGTTTGAGATCGGTACGGAGGAAATGCCCTCTGCACCGCTGAACAATGCCGTCAAGCAGCTTGGCACCATGATCGCCAAGGGTCTCGACGAGGCCGGTCTGGCCCACGGCGAGGTCCGCGTGATCTCGAGCCCGCGTCGCCTGGCTGCACTCGTTGCCGACGTCGCCACCGCGACCGATGAGGTTCACGAGGTCAAGCGTGGCCCCGCGGCCAACATTGCCTTCGATGCTGACGGTAACGCCACCAAGGCCGCCCAGGGCTTTGCCCGCAAGTGCGGTGTGGCTGCCGAGGACCTGGTTCGTCGCGAGGACACTGACGGTCGCGAGTATGTGTTCGCTGAGAAGAACATTCCCTCCGCACCGGCTACGCCGATTCTGACCGCTCTGTGCGAGAAGACCATCGCCGGCCTGCAGTGGCCCAACTACCGCAGCCAGCGCTGGGGTCACGAGCATGCGACCTTTGTTCGTCCGGTCCGCTGGATCTGCTGTCTTTTGGGCGAGGATGTTGTGCCCGTGTCGTTTGCCGACGTGACGAGTGACAACACCACGCGTGGTCATCGCGTACTTGGCCCCGGTGACCATGTGGTTGCCAGCCCCGCCGTCTACGAGCAGGTGCTCGAGGACGCCGGCGTGCTTTCTGCCGAGCGCCGCCGCGAGGCCATCCTTGCCGGTATCGCCGAGGTCGAGGCCGCTCGCCCCGGTTGCCATGTCGACACGCCCAAGAAGGTCTTTGAGGAGGTCATCAACCTCTGCGAGTGGCCGACGGTGCTCGTCGGTACCTTCGATGAGGAGTTCCTCAAGGTCCCGCACGAGATCATCTGCGAGTCCATGCTCACCAACCAGCGCTACTTCCCGATCTATGACGGCGAGGGCAAGCTCACGCGTGAGTTCGTGGTCGTCTCCAACAGCAAGCCCGAGAATGCCGAGCGCGTGATCGACGGCAACGAGCGCGTTGTGCGTGCCCGTCTGGACGATGCCAAGTTCTTCTACGAGGAGGACCTGAAGATCTCCCTCGACGAGTTCCGTGATCGTTTGGCCAAGGTTGCCTTCCAGGAGAAGCTCGGTAGCGTGCTCGCCAAGTCCGAGCGCATCGAGCAGCTCACACTCGCTATTGCCCGTGAGGCTCATCTGGGCGCCCATCTTGCCGCTGACGCTGCTCGCGCCGCGCACCTGTGCAAGGCCGACCTGGTGTCTAACGCCGTCGTTGAGTTCACGAGCCAGCAGGGCGTGATGGGCGGTTATTACGCGACCGCGATGGGGGAGAATGACGAGGTCGCCCATGCCATCCGCGATCACTATCGTCCCCGCTTTGCCGGTGACGAGTTGCCCGAGGGCACCGCTGGCTGCATCGTGGCCTGCGCCGACAAGCTCGATACCATCGCCGGTATTTTTGCCATCGGCGAGCCCCCGACCGGCTCCTCCGACCCCTACGCGCTGCGTCGCGCCGCCATCGGCATCATCAACATCCTGCGCGACCGTCTGCCGATCGATCCCACGTCGCTTATCGACTTTGCCCTTGAGCTCTATAGCGAGCAGGGTATCGAGTTCGACGCCGCCGAGGTCGCTCAGCAGGTTCGCGACTTCTTCCACGGCCGTCTGGTGAGCATGGCCCGCGACGAAAAGATCCCGGCCGATACCGTTGCCGCCGTCTCCGCGGTGCACATCATCGCCCCGTCCGTCTTCTTCGCCCGCTGCGCCGCCCTCGACGAGGCCCGCAAGAACGACGCTGAGACGTTCGATAACCTGGCGACCGCCTATGCCCGCGCCGCGCACATCTCCAAGCTCGAGTTGGGCGCGGAGTACGACCGCGCCCTGATGGGCGAGGTCGAGCTCGCGCTTGCCGATGCCTCCGAGGCTGCTCAGACCGCTGTCGACGCCGCCCTTGCTGCCGAGGATTACCCGGCCGCATTTGCCGCCCTTGCCGCCCTGCGCGCCCCCATCGACCGCTTCTTCGACGAGGTCATGGTCATGGACAAGGACGAGCAGCTTCGCGATAATCGCCTTAAGCTGCTCAACCGCTTCGAGGCCGTTTTCTCCGGCATCGCAAACATCGGTGAGCTTGCTCGCAAAAAGTAAGCCAGCCTGCGCATAAGCGCAAAAGGAGCCCCGCATGGATTGCCCGGTCACCGCTCGTCCCACCGTTATCGTTATCTCCGACTCGCTCGGTGATACCGCTTGTGAGGTGGTGCTTGCGGCGTCCGGGCAATTTGATGAAGGGGTTTTTCGTCTCTTGCGCCTGCCCAAGGTGAACTCGGTGGAGCAGGTCAAGTCGTTTGTGGGTCCGCGCGTCGATGCCGATCATCGCGATATTGCCGTGTTCCACACCATTGTCGATCCGGCGCTTCGCGCCCGTGTGCTCGATTACCTGGGCATGCTGCATATCCGTTCGGTCGACCTGATCGGCCCGACGCTCGCCGTGCTGTCGTCGCTCATCGGTGTGCCGCCCAAAGGCGTTGCGGGCGTGATTCACGGGACCGATGACCGCTATTTCCATCGTATCGAGGCCATGGAGTATTTCGTTGAGCACGATGACGGGCGCGGCTGCGACGATCTGTCGGGTGCCGATATCGTGCTGCTGGGCGTATCGCGCACGTCCAAGACACCGCTGTCGATGTATTTGGCCTATCAGGGTTACAAGGTGGCCAACGTCCCTCTGGCGCACGGCATGGAGCCGCCCAAGTCGATTTACGAGGTTGACCCGATGCGCCTGTTCGGTTTGATTTCGACCGTCGACGTTATTTCTGAGATTCGCGATAGCCGCTTGGGCGATGACTACGCTCGTGCCGTTGCCGGCTCCTATGCCGAGCCCGAGAGCGTGCGCAGCGAGCTTGAGGAAGCTCGTACCCTCATGAAGCGCCTAGGCTGCTTTGTGGTGCGTACCGACGGCAAGGCGATCGAGGAGAGCGCCTCCGAGATCATCGGTCATTTGATGGAAATCCAAGAAGCCCGTGCCCTCCGCGCCGCCCGCCGAGCCCAGCAAAGCTAACTCATTGGAGTAGCAAAAATGCACCGGCTTTTAAAGACTACCTAAAAATATTGCACGATATTGGTAAAGCGATTTAGCAAAGAACTTGCATTTGACCTGCAATTCCCTTGCATTGGTATCTTCATAAGGTGACCACCTTTACCTACCGTTTACCGCCACATTTACCTCGTTTACCAAACCCCGCACCCTCTACGCAAGCCCGCTCAACGTCCGCCGTATAGTTCCCTCACGGCCCGCATCCGGCGGGTCGATTCGTCACCACGGTCGTGCGCGAGAGCGCATGGAAGGGGAAGTATCGTGAGCGATTGCAAGAGGGTTTACCGTTTTGGAACCGACGCCCAGGGCACCTGTGTCACTGAGGGCGACAAGTCCATGAACTTCGTGCTTGGCGGCAAGGGCGCAAACCTTGCCGAGATGAGCCGCATCGGTCTGCCGGTTCCCGGTGGCTTTACCATTACCTGCCAGACCTGTGTCGAGTACTCCGGCGCCGGCAACGTCTGGCCCGAAGGCGCACTTGATGAGATCGTTGCCGCCGAGGCCGACCTCGAGGCCCGCTGCGGCAAGAAGCTCGGCGACGCTAACGACCCGCTGCTCGTGTCGGTACGCTCGGGCGCTCCGTTCTCCATGCCCGGCATGATGGACACGGTCCTCAACCTAGGCCTCAACGACGACTCCGTTCAGGGTCTCATCGCCCAGACGCAAAATCCGCGTTTTGCCTGGGATAGCTACCGCCGCTTTATCCAGATGTTCTCCAACGTCGTTATGGGTGTCGATGCCGACCTGTTCGAGAACGCCCTGACCCAGGCCCGCCTGGTCGCCGGCGTCCGCGTCGACTCCGAACTTTCGGCCGAGGACCTGCGGGAGCTCGTGGAGACCTTTAAGGGCATTTTCTCCGAGAACGTCGAGGCCGCCCTATATCCCGAGCTCGAGGTCGTCGACGGCAAGCCCGTCTTCCCGCACGATCCGGAGCTCCAGCTGCGCCTTGCCATCCAGGCCGTCTTTGGCAGCTGGATGAACGAGCGCGCCTGCATCTACCGCAAGCAGCATGGCATTTCCGACGAGCTCGGCACCGCCGTCAACGTGCAGTCCATGGCCTTTGGCAACAAGGGCGAGACCTCTGCGACGGGTGTTGCCTTTACGCGCAACCCGGCCGACGGCACCAAGGAGTTCTACGGTGACTTTTTGGTTAACGCCCAGGGCGAGGACGTCGTCGCCGGCATCCGCAACACCGAGCCCATCGCCGACCTCAAGGCCACTCCGGGCCTCGAGTCCGCGGGCGAGGAGCTCGAGCGCGTGTTCCTGACGCTCGAGGATCATTACCGCGATATGTGCGATATCGAGTTCACCATCGAGCAGGGCAAGCTCTGGATGCTCCAGACCCGCGTGGGCAAGCGTACCGCCACCGCCGCCCTGCGCATCGCCATCGAAATGGTCGAGGAAGGCCTGATCACCCGCGAAGAGGCCGTGAGCCGCATCGATCCCGCGCAGCTCGACCAGCTCCTGCACCCGCAGTTTGACGCTTCCAAGAGGTACGAGGCGCTGGCCAGCGGTCTGAACGCCAGCCCCGGTGCCGCCGTGGGTGAGGTTGTGTTCTCGAGTGATGACGCCGTCGCGCGCGCCAACGAGGGTCACAAGGTCATTCTGGTTCGTTGGGAGACCAACCCCGACGACCTGAAGGGCATGGTCGCCGCCGAGGGCATCCTGACCAGCCACGGTGGCAAGACGAGCCATGCCGCCGTTATCGCCCGCGGCATGGGTACGCCCTGCGTCTGCGGCGTTGAGCGCTTCCACATCGACGCTGCTGAGAAGGTCGTGCGTATCGAGGGCAGTGACCGCGTGCTGCGCGAGGGCGATGTCATCTCCATCGACGGCACCCAGGGCATCGTCGTCGACGGTGCCGTTGATCTGGTTTCGGCCGAGCTCACCGGCGACCTGGACACCATCCTGTCCTGGGCCGACGAGGTTCGCCTGGACGAGACCTGTGGCCATGCCAACCATGTGCGCGTCAACGCCGACAATCCCGAGGATGCCGAGCTCGCCCTCGAGTTTGGTGCCGAGGCCATCGGCCTGTGCCGCACCGAGCACATGTTCCTGGGCGATCGCAAGAACATCATCCAGAGCTTTATCCTGTCTGACGATGAGGCCGTGAAGCAGCAGGCCCTGGCCGACCTGCTCAAGGTTCAGACCGAGGACTTCCTGGCGATGTTCAAGACCATGTCCGGTCGCGATGTGGTCGTCCGCCTGCTCGATCCGCCGCTTCATGAGTTCCTGGATAATCCTCGCGACCTCGAGGTCGCCATCACCAAGAAGGAAGCCGCCGGCGCCAGCGAGGAAGAGCTTGCCGTCCTGCGCGCCCGCCTGCGTCGTATCGACGGCATGGTCGAGTCCAACCCGATGCTCGGCCTACGCGGCGTGCGCTTGTCTGTCGTTTTTAGCGATCTGCCGCTCATGCAGGTTCGCGCCGTCGCCACGGCTGCCGCTCGCCTCATCAAGGAGGGGGTCGACCCGCGCCCCGAGATCATGGTTCCGCTCGTTTCCATCACGGCCGAGCATGTCCAGACTCGCGAGGTCATCGAGCGCGTAATCGCCGAGGTTTCCGCCGAGGAGGGCGTCGAGCTCAACATTCCCGTGGGCACGATGCTCGAGCTGCCGCGCGCCTGCATGGTCGCCGACGAGATCGCCCAGCACGCCGACTTCTTCTGCTTTGGCACCAACGACCTTACGCAGACGACCTTCGGGTTCTCTCGCGACGACGCCGAGGCCAAGTTCATCCCGCTGTACATGCATAAGAAGATCTTGAAGGACAACCCCTTCGAGACCATTGACACGGCAGTACTCGAGCTGGTGCGCATGGCTGTCGAGAAGGGTCGCGCCACCAATCCCGACATGCACTTTGGCGTGTGCGGCGAGCACGGCGGCGACCCCAAGTCCATCAAGGGCCTGTTTAACGTGGCCGATGTGGACTATGTGTCCTGCTCGCCCTACCGCGTGCCCCTCGCACGCCTGGCTGCCGCTCAGGCCAAGCTCGAGGCTAAGCGTTCCGCCTAACGTTTTGGGTTTAGACGCCTAGCGTAGCCCCCCTTCATGCCGCCCGTCTCATTCGTGAGACGGGCGGTTATCATGTGCGGGTTTTGTCTTTTTGTCTGCGTAAAAAATTGTTCTTGCAGCAGAAACCCGCGCGTGTATACTCGAATACGTTTGTTCAACTACGTGCCGGCCAAGGTGGTACGGCACCTCTAGAAGAGTAAGGAATTGCACATGGATTACATCCGCGCAATCGAGCGTCAGCAGATCCGCGAGGACATTCCTCAGGTTCGCGTCGCCGACAACGTCAAGGTTCACTACCGCATTAAGGAAGGCGACCGCGAGCGCATCCAGGTCTTCCAGGGCGACGTCATCCGCATGGCCGGCGCCGGTGCCCGCGAGACCTTCACCGTCCGCAAGATGTCCTTCGGTGTCGGTGTTGAGCGTACCTTCCCGCTTCACAGCCCCAAGATCGCCAAGCTCGAGGTCGTTCGTCATGGTCGCGTCCGTCGCGCCAAGCTGTACTACCTCCGCGACAAGGTGGGCAAGGCTGCTCGCATCCCCGAGAAGCGCTAAGAAGATCGCAGCGTCTGTCCACTCGTTTGGACGTAAGGGTCACCTTCGGGTGGCCCTTCTTTTTATCTGATTTGCATGCAAGGAGGGCCTGGTATGGCCAACATGACGAGCTCGGTTTCGGCATCGCAGGTTGCCGGTGAGTTGGCGAGCGCTACGTTTGAGGAGATTCCCGCCCTCGTGGAGCATTATCGCGAGGATCCGCGCCAGCAGGTGATCAAGGCTTGCGAACGCGCCCTCAAACGCCATGCCAAAGAGCTTGCCGAGCGCGAGCGCGTCAATGACATGTATGAGCTTATGCATGAGCTTGGCGGCGATGGAGTGGTCGTTGGTGTCGACGAGGTGGGTCGCGGATCGGTGGCCGGTCCTTTGACGGTATGCGCTGTCTGCCTTCCTATGGAGCCGCGCGTCTGGGGCATCAACGATTCCAAAAAGCTCACGCCGGCGCGCCGCGAGTTGCTCTCGGTGAAGATTGCCGAGGTGGCGACGGCGATCGGTTTTTGCCATATCGCGCCTAAGGATATCGATGAGATGGGCATGGCCCGTGCTATCCGTACCGCCGTTGCGGGCGCCGTGGCCGATACGGGGCTCGAGCCCGATTGCGTGCTTATGGATGGCAACCCCTTGGGCGCCGTTCCTAACGAGCGCGATGTGGTGAAGGGCGATGCCAAGATCGCCTGCATCGCCGCGGCGTCCATCATGGCCAAGGTCACGCGTGACGAGATGATGGTCGAGTACGACGCCGAGTATCCCGAGTACCATCTGGCCGAGTCGAAGGGCTATGCGAGCCCCGAGCACATCGAGGCCATTCGCAAACATGGACTTTGTCCGCTGCACCGCGTGAGCTTTTGCGGAAACTTTCTGCAGACTGAGCGCCTTTTCTAGGCCAATTGTGGAGACATGGACCTCTGGGGTTTTATAAACCTGCTGGTAGCGGGCCGTATGCAACACCATTGTTGCGTACGGCCCGTTTTTTGACGGCATTTGGTCAGCTTTTGGTTTGCTTCCGGTACTTACCCGCATGAAAGGTGCCCTCATCATCGGGGCAATGCAGTGTGCGGGAAAGGAGACCCCATGAGTGCCGCAAGCAAAAAGAGCAAGACGCAGCAGCTCAAGGAGCGTTGGGAAAACGGCGAGCTCGACTCCGGGGCGATGACGCCCGAGTTTATCAAGGGACTCAGTCCCCGCGAGCTAGGCATGCTGGGCGAGCTGATCACCATCGACTACTTTGACGAGCGCGGCTACACCTTGCTGGAGCAGGGCTATCGTTGCACCGAGGGCGAGGCCGATCTGGTGCTGCTCGATGAGCTCGACGATGTCGTGGTGATGGCCGAGGTCAAGACCAGACGCGTTTCGCTGGATTGCACCACGCGGGTCTTTCCCGAGGAGGCCGTGGACGCCCAAAAGCAACGCCGCTACCGCTGCATCGCAAGTTGCTATCTCATGGAGCATTATCCGCTCAAGGCGATTCGCTTCGATGCTGTGGGTGTCACCATCCGCGGCGGGCATATCGCCGAGATCGAGCATCAGTACAACGCGTTCGATTGGCAGGTATCGTGATGGCGTTCGAGACGTTTGCCGTTCATGCGGCCTGCATCCGCGGCGTCGAGGCGATTCACGTCACGGTCGAGGTCTCGCTTGCCGGCGGCGTTCCGGGCATTCAGATGCTCGGCATCCCGAGTATGGAGGTGATGGAGTCACGTGGTCGTATTCGCTGTGCGATGCGCTCGGCCGGCTTTGAGATCCCGCGTTCGGGCATTACGGTCAATCTGGCGCCCGGCGATATTCGCAAGACCGGTAGCGGCTTTGATCTGCCCATCGCCATCGCGGTTCTAGCGGCCGATGGTCAGATTCCCCGCGACAATCTCGATCGTTGTCTTATCGCCGGCGAGCTCGGCTTGGACGGCACGGTGCTTCCTGTCAAAGGCGAGGTGGCGTTTCAGCTATTGGCTCGCGACATGGGGCTGTCTTTTATCGCCGGCAGGTCCGACCAGCATGTGCCACTCGCGGGCGTGGATTGCGGCTTTATCGACCATCTGTCTCAGCTTGCTCACGGCATGGGCGATGCCGCACGGCACTACTTGGATTCCGAGGGTGTCGAGGCGACCTTTGAGCCCGAGCTCGACTATGCAGACGTGCTGGGGCAGGAAGTCGCTAAACGCGGCATGGCGCTTGCGGCGGCAGGAGAACTCGGCTTGCTCATGATCGGGTCTCCGGGATCGGGCAAGACGATGCTCGCACGCCGTATGACCGGCATCCTGCCCGAGCTTTCCGTTGAGGATCAGCAGGAGGCACTGTGCATCCATTCGGTTTTGGGTGAGAACATTGATGGCTTGTTGGCGGGGCACCGCCCCTTCCGCAGTCCCCACCACAGTATTTCGACCGCAGGCCTTATCGGCGGTGGGCGCCCGGTGCACCCGGGTGAGATCAGCCTTGCTCATGGCGGCGTGCTCTTTTTGGACGAGCTTGCCGAGTTTCCCACTGGCGTGCTGCAGACGCTGCGTCAGCCCATCGAGCGCGGCTACGTGAGGATCGTACGCGTCGACGGGGCTTTTACCTTCCCGTCACGCTTTCAGCTGCTGGCTGCGAGCAATCCCTGCCCCTGCGGCTTTTTGGGCGATCGCGAGGTGCCGTGTCGCTGCTCGGCGGCGATGGTCGAGCGCTATCGGTCTAAACTGCGCGGTCCTTTGGCCGACCGTATCGACATGATGATTGATGTGACCCGTCCCGACCCTCAAGTGATTATCGAGGGTGCGGAGGGCATGTCGTCGGCCGAGTTACGTGACTACGTTGTGCGCGGTCGCGCCTTTCGCGCTTGGCGCGAATCCCGCATGGACGATGCGGATGCCGAGGCCGAGGATGACGAGACACGGTCCATTGACGGCGTCGTTTCGACCTTTGAGCTCGATGATGCGGCGGAGAAGTGTGTGCTCGGCCTGTCGAAGCGCACGCATCTCACAGGGCGTGGCATCGTGCGCCTTGTTCGCATTGCGCGCACGATCGCAGATGTCGCCGAGAGCGAGCAGGTGACGCAGGACCACGTGCTCGAGGCGGCGATGTACCAGGGAAGGAGGGACCAATGATGGTTGAGGGGACCTTCGAGCTGCATCCAGGTGACGCGTTGTATCCCGAGACCGTTTTGGAGCTTTCTGATGTACCTCAGACGCTCTATGTGCGCGGCAACCCCGAGGCGCTTTCGACGCCCGCGCTCTCCATCATCGGTGCGCGAAAGGCCTCGCCGTATGGTCTTGCCGTGGCAGAGCTTGCGGCGAAGGTGGCGGTTGAGGCGGGAGTGACGGTAGTTTCGGGCGGTGCGGTCGGTTGTGACCAGGCCTCGGGTTGGGCTGCGGTCAACGCCGGCGGCAAACACGTTGTGGTGCTGGGGACGGGCGCCGACGTGGTCTACCCGCGTTCGAGCGCGGGGCTGATTACGCGCACGCTTGATACGGGTGGCGCGGTCGTGTCGATCTCTCCGTGGGGCATGGGTCCGCGCAAGTTCGCCTTTCCGCGCCGCAATCGCGTAATCGCGGCCCTGTCGCAAGCCCTCTTTGTATCCGAGGCGGGTATGCCTTCTGGGACGTTTTCCACAGCCGAGGCTGCTATGGATTTGGGGCGCGAACTTCTTGCCGTGCCGGGGTCGATCCTATCGCCCGAGTCGCGTGGCACGAATTACCTCATTGCGAACGGTGCCTGCTGCATCATCGACGAGGAATCTATCGAGATGGCTATCTCACGCATCTACGGCACCCTGCGCTACTCGCGCCCCGATGCTCCCGGCATTGCCGACCTGAATCCAACGCAGCAGACCGTGATGCATGCGCTCATCGCCTCTCCACTCAAGGTCGACGACATTGCGGCGCTCGTCTCGCTCGATGCTGTCGGCGTACTCAAACTCTTGGGTTCGCTTGAACTCGAGGGCCTTATCGAGCGCATGATGGATGGAAGGTATGCGCCCTCCAAGTTTGCCCTTCACGCCCAGACACCCTTCGGTCACAATGGAAAACGTGCCAATTAGAAAGGTGTTTGCAGATGCAGTTCGATCAGGTGACGGTTATCGGTGGCGGTCTGGCGGGTTCGGAGTGCGCGATCCAGCTTGCAGACCGCGGGTTTGCCGTAAAGCTGTGCGAGATGCGCCCCCAGGTGAGCTCCCCGGCCCACCATACCGATCATCTGGCAGAGCTCGTCTGCTCCAATTCGTTTAAGTCGACCCGTCCGGATTCCGCGGCTGGTTTGCTGAAAGCTGAGCTTGAGCGCATGGGTTCAGTCCTGCTCGATTGCGCCCATCGCGCGGCTGTTCCCGCCGGTGGCGCCTTGGCGGTCGACCGCGTCAAGTTTTCCGAGCTTGTCGAGGCCGAGGTTGCCGCTCGTCCCAATATCGAGGTCGTGCACGGCGAGGTCACGCAGATTCCCGAGGGTCACGTGGTCATTGCCGCGGGCCCGCTGTGTTCACCGGCGCTGAGCGAAGAGGTCATGAAGCTCGTCGGTGGCGACGCCCTTGCGTTCTTCGATGCCGCGGCGCCGATCGTCGATGCCTCCACGCTCGATATGGACGTGCTGTTCTCGCAGTCGCGCTACGAGGAGCAGGGGAGCGGCGACTATCTCAACGCTCCGCTCAACAAGGAGGAGTACGAGGCCTTTATCGAGGCGCTTACCACGGCCGACCGCGTGGTGCTCAAAGACTTTGAGGGCGGCGATCTGTTCCAGGCCTGCCAGCCTGCCGAGGAAGTTGCGCGCACCGGCAAGGACGCCATTCGCTTTGGCGCCATGAAGCCCGTCGGCCTCACCGACCCGCGTACCGGACGTCGCCCCTGGGCGGCGATTCAGCTGCGTGCCGAGAACAAGGAGAAGACCGCCTATAACCTGGTGGGCTTCCAGACCAACTTGACCTTTGGCGAGCAGAAGCGCGTCTTCCATATGGTGCCGGGCCTGGAGAACGCTGAGTTCTTCCGCTACGGTGTCATGCACCGCAATACCTTTGTCGACGCCCCGCACGTGCTCGATGGCACCTTTGCCGTGCCCGGTACCGGCGTGCGTCTGGCCGGTCAGATCACCGGTACCGAGGGATACATGGAAGCCGTGGCGACAGGTCTGCTCGCGGCGCTCAACACCTATGCCGAGGCTATCGGTGCCGCGGGCGTCGAGTTGCCGCGTGTGGGTGCCCTGGGTGCGCTCGTGGGCTACGCGACCGATCCTGCCACCGTGGGCTATCAGCCTATGCATGTCAACTTTGGCCTGGTGCCGCCGCTCGAGGACGGTAAGCGCCGCAGCAAGCGCGACCGCTATCAGGCCTATGCGGACCGTGCGCTCGAGGCCCTCGATGCCTACTTGGCCACGCGTTCCGACTTGTTTGGAGGCGACCGGTCATAGCCTTTGACCTGTACGACACCGTCGACTCGTTTATCGCCTATATCGCACGCGTCGAGGGACTTTCTCCCAACACGGTGACGGCCTATGGCTCGAGGCTGGAGCGCTTCGCTGCCTGGTGCGAGCGCGAGGATATCGATGCTTTCGCTGCCGACGTGCGCACCATTCGTCGCTATCTTGCCGAGCTTTCGCGTGAGCAGGTGGCTCCCCGAACGCTTGCGGCGCACCTGTCGGCCATTCGATCTCTCTATCGCTGGATGGCTGCCGAGGGGATTGTCGAGGGCGATGCGGTCTCGGCGATCGCATCGCCCAAGCTGCCGCGTGACCTGCCGGGTGTCCTTACGACCCAGCAGGTCGAGGCGCTGCTCAAGACGCCTGATACCTCGACGCCCGCGGGACTGCGCGATGCGGCGATGCTTGAGTTGCTCTATGCCTCCGGCGCGCGAATCTCGGAGCTCGCGGCGCTCAACGTGGAGTCTATTGGTTGGTCCGAGCGCACGCTGCGCCTGTGGGGCAAGGGAAGCAAGGAGCGCATCGTTCCTCTGTATCGTCGTGCGCTCGATGTGACGCGTCTCTATATTGAAGAGGGGAGGCCGGAGTTGCTCGCTCGGGCAAAGCGCCGCGACCTCGCTACCGGGCCGCATCCGCTGCTTATATCGGCGCGCGGCAATCGCATGAGCGCCGCGATGCTCCGGCGGCGGTTCCATACGCTGGCGACGCTCGCCGGCATTCCGGCCGACATCGTCCCGCATGCGATGCGCCATACCTTTGCGACCGACTTGCTCGAGGGCGGTGCGGACCTGCGCTCGGTTCAAGAGCTGCTAGGTCATGCGAGCCTGTCCACGACGCAGATCTACACGCATCTCACACCCGATCGGCTTAAGCGGGCTGTGGCTCAAGCCCATCCCCGCGGCGAATAGTGGCTGGCACGTCCCGCGCCGCACTCAGGTGTGTGGTTTTGATTGCGGGTTGGCAGGAAGAGGCATTCCTGCTATCATTCATCGGGTTGCTTCACGGCAACATGTTTTTATCACGCACGCGCGGCTACTTCATACCGTGGTGCCCGGGCTTTGGTAGCACATGTCCGGGTTGGTTTTGGAGGATGACCCCGCGCGGAGGCAAACCACAGGAGGTTTAACATGGCTACCAAGATTAATATCCGCACCCTGCTCGAGGCCGGCTGCCACTTCGGTCACCAGACCCGTCGCTGGAACCCCAAGATGAAGCCGTTCATCTTCGGTGAGCGCAACGGCATCTACATCCTCGACCTCAAGCAGACCATCCTCGACGCCGACCAGGCCTACACCTTCGTCAAGAACGTCGCCAAGGGTGGCAACGTGCTGTTCGTCGGCACCAAGAAGCAGGCTCAGGAGGCCGTCAAGAACGCTGCTGAGCGCGCCAACATGCCTTACATCAACCAGCGTTGGCTCGGCGGTATGCTGACCAACTTCGTCACCATCCGCTCCCGCATCAACCGCATGGAGGAGCTCGAGGCCATGGTCGAGGACGGCCGCATGGCAGTGCTCCCCAAGAAGGAGCAGGCTGTTCTCGGCAAGGAGCTCACTAAGCTCCAGACCAACCTCGGTGGCGCCCGCGACATGAAGGGTCTGCCCCAGGCTCTCTTCGTCATCGACACCAAGCGCGAGGAGAACGCCATCAAGGAGGCCCAGCGCCTGAACATCCCCGTCGTCGCCCTGATCGACACCAACTCCGATCCCGACGAGGTCGAGTACGGCATCCCCTGCAACGATGACGCTATCTCCGCTGTCACCC
Source organism: uncultured Collinsella sp. (assembly GCA_900552385.1). GTDB lineage: Bacteria > Actinomycetota > Coriobacteriia > Coriobacteriales > Coriobacteriaceae > Collinsella. The sequence goes on from URZI01000007.1 coordinate 54,758, forward strand.
TTATGTGCGAGCTCATGGCTGACGCCTGCCTCGCTGGCTCCGGCAAGGAGCAGGTCTCCGAGGCCGAGATGGCCGCTGAGCCCAAGGCCGAGTAAATCAGTCTTAGTTAATTCTTTTTCATCTCTTTGAAAGGAACCACAATGGCCCAGATTACCGCCGCTATGGTCAAGCAGCTCCGCGAGATGACCGACTCCCCGATGATGGAGTGCAAGAAGGCTCTCGTCGAGGCTGACGGCGACATGGACGCCGCTGTCGACGTTCTGCGTAAGAACGGCCTTGCCAAGGCTGCCAAGAAGGCTGGCCGTGAGACCAACGAGGGCGCTGTCGCCGCGTTCGTCTCCGAGGATGGCAAGACCGGCGCTCTGCTCGAGCTCTCCTGCGAGACTGACTTCGTTGGCTCTAACGCCAAGTTCACCGGCTTTGCTTCCAAGGTCGCTGAGGTTGTCGCTACCACCGAGCCTGCTGACGTCAACGCTCTGCTCGAGAAGCCGATGGGCGAGGAGACCGTTTCCTCCGAGCTCACCGAGATGATTCACATCATGGGCGAGAACATGAAGATCTCCCGCTTCGCTGCCCGCAAGGCTGAGAACGGCGCGCTCGCTTCTTACATCCACATGGGTGGTAAGATCGGCGTCCTCGTCGAGTTCGCTTTCGAGAAGGCCGAGACCGCTCAGGCTGAGTCCTTCAAGACCTTCGCTCACGACGTTGCCCTTCAGGTTGCCGCCGTCGCCCCGATCTGCGCTACCCGCGATCAGGTTCCGGCCGAGACCGTCGAGCACGAGAAGCAGATCTACATGGCTCAGGCTGCCGAGTCCGGCAAGCCCGAGGCCATTCAGGAGAAGATGGCTGTCGGCCGTCTGGAGAAGTTCTACAAGCAGTCCGTGCTCACCGAGCAGGAGTTCATCAAGGACAGCTCCCTCACCATCAAGAAGTATGCTGAGCAGGTCTCCAAGGAGCTCGGCGACACCATTACCGTCGTTGCCTTTGACCGTCTGGTCCGTGGCGAGTAAATAAGCTCTTGTAGCTGGTAATGAGCAGGCTGTGGGTTTTACTCACAGCCTGCTTTTTCATGGCTCTTATCAGAGCCTTTGATAGAATGTTGAGAGTTCAATCTAAAGGAGGATCGCTTTGTCCGACATCCGATATAAACGCGTGCTTCTTAAGCTTTCTGGCGAAGCACTGATGGGCGACGGCCAGTATGGCATCGACCCCAAGGTTACCGACCATCTTGCCAAACAGGTCAAGGAGCTGCTCGCCGTTGGCCATGAGGTCGGCGTCGTTGTCGGCGGCGGCAATATTTTCCGCGGCATGGCCGGCGCTGCCGGTGGCATGGAGCGTGCTCAGGCCGACTACATGGGCATGCTGGCAACCGTTATGAACGCGCTCGCCCTGCAGGATGCCTTCGAGCATAACGATGTTCCCTGCCGCGTGATGAGCGCTATCCAGATGAACGAGATCTGCGAGCCCTATATTCGTCGCCGCGCTATCAACCATCTGTCCAAGGGCAACGTCGTCATCTTCGCTGCCGGTTCGGGCAATCCGTACTTTACGACCGACACCGCCGCGGCTCTTCGTGCGTGCGAGATCGGCGCCGAGATTCTGATTAAAGCCACCAAGGTTGACGGCATCTACGACAAGGATCCCGTCAAGTGCGCCGATGCCGTCCGTTTTGACAAGATTACCTATCACGAGGTTCTCGTCCGCGGTCTGCAGGTTATGGATTCCACGGCTACGGCACTGTGCCAGGATAACCGTATGCCGATTTTGGTCCTCAACATCGATGGCGAGGACACCGTCAAGCGCGCGCTTTCGGGTGAGCCCGTCGGCACGCTCGTCTATCAGGAGGATTAAGCATGGCAGAGAACATCACCGCCCATATGGACAAGTCGCTCGAGTCCCTCAAGCATAACTTCTCCAAGGTTCGTACCGGCCGCGCCAATGCCAACATTCTGTCCGACATTACCGTCGATTATTACGGTGTTCCCACGCCGGTCACGCAGGTTGCCGCCGTCAAGACCCCCGAGGCCCACATGCTGCTCATTGAGCCGTGGGACAAGGCACTCATCAATGCTATCGTCAAGGCCATCGGCGCTTCCGATCTGGGTATTACCCCCAACTCCGATGGCACCGTCGTTCGTCTTCCGTTCCCGGCTCCCACTGAGGAGCGCCGTCGCGAGCTCGTCAAGGAGTGCCGCGAGTACGCTGAGCAGGCCAAGGTGTCTATCCGTAACATCCGTCGCGACTTCAACAACAAGCTCGAGCGCGATGAAGAGCTCACCGAGGACGATGTCCGTCGCGAGCAGGCCAAGGTCCAGAAGCACACCGATGAGTATGTCGCCAAGGTCGAGGAGCTTCTGAAGGAAAAAGAAGCCGAGGTCATGGAGATCTAAGGTGCAATACGACGAGCATAAACTGGTCGAGTACTTTGCCGACGCCCCTGCGGGCGTCGGTTTTTCCGACCTTGACCTCAATAACATTCCGCACCATATCTCGTGCATCATGGACGGCAACGGTCGTTGGGCCACGTCGCGCGGTCTGGCACGCACTGAGGGCCACAAGGCGGGTATCGTCTCGCTGCGCGAGATCATTACCGCTTGCGTGCGCCTGGGCGTCGACGTGCTTTCTGCCTATGCGTTTTCCACCGAAAACTGGAATCGTCCGCAGCATGAGGTCAACGTCTTGATGCATCTGTTTGCCAAGACGTTCATCGACGAGCTGCCGCTTCTGAAGCGCGAAAATGTGCGCGTTGTCTTTTTGGGTGACATTTCCGCGCTGCCCAAGAAGACCCGCGACGTTTTTGAACGCGGTCTTGCCGAGTGCGCCGATCACACCGGTATGACGCTGGCGCTTGCCGTCAACTACGGCGCGCGTGCCGAGATTACCCGCGCTGTCCGTCAGATCGCACTCGACGCTGCTGCCGGTAAGATCGATCCTGGCGCAATTGATGACGACATGGTGGCCTCTCACCTTTATACCGCCGGTCTTCCCGATCCTGAGCTTGTGATTCGCACCTCTGGTGAGCTGCGCCTTTCGAACTATTTGCTGTGGCAGGTGGCTTATTCCGAGTTCTACGTCACCGATACCTATTGGCCCGACTTTGATCGTTGGGGCCTTGTCGACGCCATTTTGGCCTATCAGGGCCGTGAGCGTAGGTTTGGTGGACTGAGCAAGACCGAGGAGGCTTAATCGTGTCCGATCGTCCCAAGGCATCTTCTCCCAAGACGCCTGCGCGCAAAGCTGCCACTGCGGGAGCGCCTGCAGCGAAGAGCGGCACCGGTTCGTGGCTGGCGGGCTTTATTACCCGTGCCGCTGCCGGTATCGTCTACGCCGTTGTCTTTATCTTGTGCTTGGTTTTGGGTATTGTGCCCACGGCCATCTTTGTTTCTGTCATGAGCGGTCTGTGCTGCTATGAGTTTTTCCGTATGACGAGGCTCGATGGCAAGATGGCTAACGAGCGCATGGGTATCGCTGCCGCCATACTCTTTCCGCTGTCGGCGTTGGGCGATTCGATGTTGCTGAATGCCCTGCTTTTTGCCCTGATGCTCGCTGTGGGCATTTGGTATGTTTGGTCGCCGCGTACCCGCATCTCTGATGTGGCCGTGACCCTCATGGGTCCCATCTACACTGGCTTTATGCTGTCGGCTATCGTGCTGCTGCGCGATGCCGTGCCCGGTTTTGCCGGCGCCCTGCTTTCGGTGGGCGTTTGCGCGTCCCTTTGGGTCTCCGATTCGTTTGCCTACATCGTGGGTAGCCGTATCGGCAAGCACAAGATGGTTCCCAAGATCTCTCCCAAAAAGAGCTGGGAGGGGTTTGTCGGCGGCATCCTGGGCTCGGTTTTGATTTGGCTCATCCTGTGGGCGACGCACTTCTACAAGCTCAGCCTGCCCTATGCGCTGCTGTGCGGCGTGGTCGTGTCCGTCCTGGGCGTTATCGGAGACCTCATCGAGTCGCGCATCAAGCGCGGTGTGGGCGTTAAGGATTCCGGTAACCTTATCCCGGGCCACGGCGGCATGCTCGATCGTAGCGATTCGCTTATCTTTGGCTGCATTACCGCGCAGCTGCTTTTGATGATCGGAGGCGTGCTGTAATGTCCTTTCAGACGACGTATGGCCCCGATGGACGTCTCCGTGTTGCCATCCTGGGTTGTACGGGCTCTATCGGCACCCAGGCGCTCGATGTGTGCCGCCAGCATGCCGATCGCCTGCAGGTGACGGCGCTGTCCGTTAACTCCAGTACCTCCGAGCTCGTTGCCGCTGCCCGCGAGTTCTCGGTTCCGGCGGTTGCCGTGGCCGATGTCGCTCATGGCGATGACGCCGTGCTGCAGGAGTTGCCCGAGGGAACGAAGCTCGGCGTTGGCGCGCGGGCGGTTTGCGAGCTCGCGCGTCGCGACGATGTCGACTGCGTGCTCGTCGCTATTGTGGGCGCCGCTGGTCTCGAGGCGAGCCAAGCGGCCTTGACCTCAAATAAGCGCCTTGCCCTTGCCAACAAGGAGTCCCTCGTCGTCGGTGGCGACTTGCTTATGCCGTTGGCGCAACCAGGCCAGCTTATTCCAGTCGACTCTGAGCACTCTGCCATCTACCAGTGCTATCTGGGGGAGAACCCGCGCGAGGCTCATTGTATTTGGCTCACCTGCTCGGGCGGTCCGTTTTTTGGCCGCACGCGCGACGAGCTCAATCGCGTGACGCGTGCCGATGCCCTCGCACATCCCACGTGGGCCATGGGTGCCAAGATCACCATCGACTCCGCCACCCTCATGAACAAGGGCCTGGAGCGCATTGAGGCCATGCATCTGTTTAACTGCGACCTCGATTTCATTAACGTGGTCGTGCAGCGTCAATCCAAGATTCACTCTATGGTCGAGTTTGCCGACGGCTCCGTGATGGCGCATCTCGGTGCTTCCGACATGCGTATTCCCATCCAGTTTGCGTTCTCGTATCCCGAGCGTTGGGATACCCCGGCGCCTCGTATCGATTTCCGCGAGCTGGGGCAGCTCACGTTTGATGCTGCCGGCATGGATACCTTCCGCTGTCTGGCACTGGCCGAACGTGCCGGCAAGACGGGTGGCACCATGCCGTGCGTGCTCAATGCCGCCAACGAGGTCGCCGTCGATGCCTTCCTGCACGATGGCTGCAGCTTTACCGATATCGATCGCATTGTGGAATCCTGCATGGATTCCCACGATATGCAGGCGGTCGATTCGTTTGAGCAGCTTCACGACATCGATGCATGGGCGCGTGAAAGGGCTGCGCAGGTGCTCGCCGCAACCCGTTCCTAACCCATAAGGATTGCTTTTTCGTTTTATGGATACTGTTCTGAGCGTTCTCTCATCGGTCTTTTGGGGCCTGCTGATGCTTTCCGTCCTCGTGTTTTTGCACGAAGGCGGCCACTTTTTGGCGGCGCGTGTCTGCGGCGTCCGTGTGACCGAGTTCTTTTTGGGCCTGCCGTGCCGCTTTGACATCCATTACACGTCGCGTCGCATTGGAACCAAGTTTGGCGTGACCCCGCTGCTGCTGGGTGGCTACGCTGCCATCTGCGGTATGGATCCGACCGACGTCTCGTGCGCTGATCGCGTGCTCGCGGCTATCTATCGTCATGGTCGCGTGACCGTGGCCGACCTTGCCGCCGAGCTCGAGCTATCCGAGGAGGATGTGCTCGAGGCATGCGCCTTGCTCTTGGGTTGGGGCTCTATCGCGCCTTGGTATGAGGAAGGGGAGAAGCCCTCGCCGAGCTACTATCCCACCAAGTATCAGACGCTGCCGCGAGACGCGGCGGGTTACACCACCTTTGACGGCCGCCGATTCGATCGAGAGCATGCGACTACCGAGGGCGATGTGTGGGAGCTGCCGTGCGGCGAAGCCGAGTTCCTTGCGCAAGAGCGTTCGCATACCTATCTGGGCCAGGGTTTTCTCAAGCGCGCCTTTATGCTGCTCGCGGGCATTCTCGTCAATATCCTGACGGGCTTTTTGCTGCTTATGAGCATCTACTCTATTGCGGGTGTCACCGTGCCGATGGATACCAACGTGATCGGTCAGGTTGACGAGGGGTCTATTGCCGCCAAGGCGGGTATCGAGGGCGGCGACGCGATCCTTTCGGTTGACGGAGTATCGTGCTCTACCTGGATGGACGTTTACGATGCCATCGGCAAGGCCGCCGGTAAGGACGATATCGCCATTGAGTATGAGCGCGACGGCAAGCAGCATTCAACCTCGGTTGCGCTCAAAGAGGACGAGCGCCTAGGTGTGTATGCCTCTACGCAGGTGGTCCGTTTAGACCCCATCACGTCGGCTCGCCTTTCGTTCTCCTATGTCGTGCAGACAGCGGAGGGCGTGATGCGCCTGCTCCAGCCGCAGCATACGATGGAGATTCTCGATCAGTCTTCTTCGATCGTGGGCATTAGCGTTATGTCTTCACAGGCTGCTGCTGCCGGCCCTGCCACGTTCCTTTCGTTTGCCGCCCTCATTTCGTTCTCGCTTGGCTTTATGAACCTGCTGCCCATCCCACCACTCGATGGCGGCAAGCTGGTCATCGAGATCATTCAAAAGATTGCTGGCCGCGAGCTTCCGCTCAAGGTCCAGACGATTGTGAGCTATGTGGGCATCGCGCTCTTTGCGCTGCTGTTTGTCTATATGCTTCGTTCCGACGTCCTTCGATTTATCCTGTAGGGGAGTGTTTGGATTGTCTTTATCCCATCCTTTGCCTCGCGAGTTGACGCGCCCCGTGCATGTGGGCGGTGTGCAGATCGGTGGCGGCGCGCCGGTGGTGGTCCAATCCATGACCTGCACCGATACCGCTGATGCCCAGGCAACACTTGCGCAAGTGTGCGCGTTGGCGCAGGCTGGCTGCGATATCGTGCGTGTGAGCGTGCCCACTGAGGCCGCGCTTGAGGGTTTCCGCACCATCTGTGCCGAGTCTCCGGTGCCAATCGTTGCCGATATCCACTTTAACCACAAGCTGGCCATTGGCGCTGTGGAGGCCGGTGCCGCCAAGCTCCGCATCAATCCCGGCAACATTGGCGATTGGGCCAAGGTCGATGCCGTGATCGATGCCGCGGGCGCCGCTGGGTGCGCGATTCGCATTGGCGTGAACGCGGGCTCGCTTGAGCAGGATATCGCCGAGCGCGACGACCTCACGCAGCCCGAAAAGCTCGTGATGTCGAGCGAGCGTTTCGTCAAGCATTTTGAAGACCGCGGCTTTACGAACATTGTGCTTTCGGCCAAGGCCCATAGCGTGCAAACGACGCTCGATACCTATCGAGCCCTGTCGCGTGAGATTCCACACGTTCCGCTTCATCTGGGTGTGACGGAGGCGGGTACCAAGCTCCAGGGCACCATCAAGAGCTCTGTAGGCTTGGGTATCTTGCTTTCCGAAGGCATCGGTGACACCATGCGTGTGTCGCTCACGGCCGATCCGGTCGAGGAGCCGCCGGTCGCTTGGGGTATTCTGCAGTCGCTGGGCCTGCGCCGCCGTGGTCCCGAGATTGTCTCGTGCCCTACGTGCGCTCGCTGCCAGGTTAACCTTATTCCCATTGCCGAGGAGGTCACCGAGCGGCTTAAGAACTACTCCGCGCCGCTTTCGATCGCCGTTATGGGATGCGCGGTCAATGGCCCCGGCGAGGCCTCTGACGCCGACTTGGGCGTTGCCTGCGGACGAGGTCAGGGCCTGCTCTTTTCGCATGGCCAGATCATTGGTAAAGTAGCTGAGGATCAAATTGTCGACGCGCTGATGGCCGAGGTCGACAAACTTATTGAGGAGAAGTAAATGACTCGAGCAATGTATATGTCTAAGCTCTATGCGCCGACGCTTAAAGAGGATCCGGCGGACGCTGAGCTCGCCAGCCACCGCCTGCTGCTCCGTGCCGGCATGATCCGCAAGGAGGCCGCCGGTCTGTATTCTTATCTGCCGCTCGCATGGCGCTCGATCCGCAAGATCGAGAACATCGTGCGCGACGAGATGGATGCTGCCGGCGCCCAGGAGCTTATGATGCCTATCATGGTCGATGCCGAGCTGTGGCATGAGTCCGGTCGTATCGATGCCTATGGCAAGGAGCTTGTGCGCTTTGACGACCGTCATGGTCGCGAGTTCGTCCTGGGCCCCACGCACGAGGAGACCGTCACGGCCCTGGTGCGCAACGAGCTGCGCTCCTACAAACAGCTGCCCGTTAACCTGTACCACATCCAGGATAAGTTCCGCGACGAGTTCCGTCCCCGCTTTGGCCTGATGCGCGGCCGCGAGTTCATCATGAAGGACGCCTATAGCTTCTCCGCCACGCAGGAGAGCCTGCAGGAGGAGTACGACAAGATGAAGCAGGCCTACGCTAACATCTGCGAGCGCTGCTATATCAAGGCCCTGCCCGTTGTTGCCGACTCCGGTGAGATCGGTGGCGATACCTCCGTCGAGTACATGGCTTTGGCCGACGCCGGCGAGGCATCGCTCGTCTACTGCGACGATTGCGGCTTTGCTGCCGATGACGAGGCGGCAAGCACCAAGGTCGTCGTGACCGAGGGTCCTGGTGACGGTACGCTCACCAAGGTTGAGACTCCGGGCATGGGCACCATTGAGGCTGTTGCTAAGTTCTTTGGGTTCCCCGAGAATGGCACGCGCAAGTCGCTGGCACTCATCGACGCCGAGGGCAAGCCGGTTGTGGCCATTGTTCCGGGCGATCACGAGCTCAACGACTGTAAGGCCGAGCATGTCTTTGGCAAGGGTTATCGCATGATGACCGACGAGGAGCTTCAGGCGAACGGTCTGCACAAGGGCTTTATCGGACCGGTTAACTTGCCCGAGGGCATCCGCCTGGTGTGTGACGAGAGCCTGCGTGAGTCTAAGCAGTGGGCCTGCGGCGCCAACGAGGTCGACTATCACTTTACCGGTGCCTGCCCCGAGCGCGACTTTACCGTCGACGAGTGGGCCGACCTGGTAACCGTTGTGGCCGGCGATCCCTGCCCGCACTGCGGCAAGCCGCTCTCCGCTGCCCGCGGCATCGAGGTCTCTCAGGTCTTCCAGCTGGGCACCAAGTATTCCGAGGCCATGGGTGCCACCTTTATGGACGAGGACGGCAAGGAGAAGCCGCTCATCATGGGCTGCTACGGCGTTGGTGTGTCCCGCTCGCTCGCTGCCGTCGTGGAGCAGCACAACGACGAGCACGGTATCGTCTGGCCGGTCTCCGTTGCCCCGTACGAGGTCGCGGTGATTCCGCTCGATCCCAAGAAGGAGGAGTGCGCTACCGTCTGCGAGCAGATCGTTGATGGCCTGTGCGCCCAGGGTATCGAGGTTGTCGTCGACGACCGCGACGAGCGTCCCGGCTTTAAGTTTGCCGACAACGACCTTATGGGCTTCCCGTATCAGGTCGTTCTGGGTAAGCGTGGCCTTAAGAATGGCACCGTTGAGCTCAAGGACCGTGCCACGGGTGAGCGCGAGGATGTGGCGATCGACGAGGTCGTCGCCAAGGTCGCCGAGCTTGTGAAGGCAGCACGCCTTTAATCGACGATTTCGCTTGTAGTTCGATATACGGGACGGCCCCGCATTTCTCCAGATCGGGGAGATGCGGGGCCGTCCTTTTATCTTGTGGCATCCTCGATATCTAAAAGGAAAACCCCACAGCCCATGCGAGCTGCGGGGTTTTCCTTGTGCCTCCGATGCGAAATAATCGCTCAGATATTACTGATAATCGACGACGTCGATCCAGTTCTTCAGGAACTCATCGTTCACGTTGCGCTTACGAGCGAGCTCGGAAGCGGCGACGATGCTCGTCCACTGACGCACGACCTGCATGGGCATGTCGGCGCGGTCGCAGTAGAGCTCCAGGTAGGCCTCAGCCTGATCCTTGCTGTTGAGGGCAAAGAGCAGGTAGGTGGTGGCAACGTCGGCAGCAGGGGAGCCCTGGGTGGCGTGTGCCCAGTCGCACACATAGAGCTGGCCGTCGTCGCCGACGATGACGTTGGAGGGGTTGAAGTCGCCGTGGCAGACCTTGAACTCCTTGGTCATGCCGTCCAGACGCTCCTGAAGGTTGTAGCGCGTGGTGGCATTGAGCTGATCAAGGCTGTCGATCATGCGGGCGAACTTGTCGCGCTGACGGTTGAGCAGCGGGGAGGTGTAGCCGTGGATCTCGATCTGGAGGTCGACGAACATCTCGAGGTACTCACCAAAGCGCTGGGGCTCGGCAGTCATCTTCTCGGCAAGGGTGGTGCCCGGAACCTTCTCGGTCACGAGCGCCCAGCCGTTGGCGTTCTCGAGCTGGGAAACCTCGAGAGCCTTGGGGCTGCGGATGCCGCACTCATTGATGCGGGCAAGATTCAAAGCCTCGTTGAACACGTCGGAGACAGGCTTGGTCTCGTTAAAGACCTTGACGATCTTGTCGCCCAGGTCGTAAACGACCTTGTTGCCACGGCGGACGAGCTCGGTCTTGGAATCGGGTAGCAGCATGGTTGCATCCTTTCAACGATGCGATAGAAGCGACGGCGGGGGTGTGTGAAACACCCGTGCACCCCCGCCGTTAAAAACCGTGCTAAAACTAGCAGACGGCGTAATCCTGGGGCTCGCGGCCGTAGTAGGCGTCCAGGTAGAGCTCCTTGATCTCGCTCATGAGCGGGTAGCGCGGGTTAGCGCCGGTGCACTGGTCGTTGAATGCCTGCTCGGTCATTTCGTCGAGGGTGTCGAGGAAGTACTGCTCGTCAACACCGTAGTCGGCGATGGTCTTCTTGACGCCGATGAAGTCCTTGAGCTCTTCGAGCTTCGTGATGAAGTTCTCGAAGACCTCCTTGTCGTCCTTGCCCTCGATGCCGCAGTACTTGGCCATCTCGGCGTAGTTGTGCAGCGCGTTGGGGTAAGGATACTGGGAGAAGGTACCCATCTTGACGGGAGCCTCGGCGGCGTTGTAGCGCATGACGCGGGTCAGGATGACAGCGTTTGCGAGGCCGTGGGGCAGGTGATGGAAAGCGCCGAGCTTGTGGGCCATGGAGTGGTTGAGGCCCAGGAAGGCGTTGGCGAAGGCCATACCGGCCATGCAGGAGGCGTTGTGCATCTCCTCGCGGGCGTGCGGGTCCTTGGCGCCGTTCGTGAAGCTGGAGGGCAGGTTCTCGAAGACGAGCTTGGCAGCGCGCTCGGAGAGGCCCTTGGTGTAGTCGGAAGCCATGATGGAGACGTAGGACTCGATGGCGTGGGTCATGACGTCGATGCCGGAGGCAGCGGTCAGGCCGCGCGGGGCGGTCATGCAGTTGTCGGCGTCGACGATAGCCATGTTGGGGAGCAGCGCGTAGTCGGCGAGCGGCCACTTGATGCCGGTCTCCTTGTCGGTGATGATGGCGAACGGCGTGCACTCGGAGCCGGTACCCGAAGAGGTCGGGACGGCGACGAAGTAGGCCTTCTTGCCCATCTCGGGGAAGGTGAAGATACGCTTGCGGATGTCCATGAAGTCCATGGCCATGTCCTCAAACTTGCACTCGGGGTGCTCGTACATCATCCACATGATCTTGCCGGCGTCCATAGCGGAGCCACCGCCGACGGCGATGATGACGTCCGGCTCAAAGAGAGCCATCTGCTTGGCGCCGCGACGTGCGCACTGCAGCGACGGATCGGGCTCGACGTCGTAGAAGGAGTCGTGGGCGATGCCCATCTCGTCGAGCTTGGCCTCGATGGCGCGGGTGTTGCCATTCTTGAAGAGGAACTGGTCGGTGACGATGAAGGCGCGCTTCTTGCCCATGACGTTGCCAAGCTCGTCGAGGGCGACGGGCGTGGAACCCTTCTTGAAGTAGACCTTCTCGGGAGCGCGGAACCAAAGCATGTTCTCACGGCGCTCGGCCACAGTCTTAACGTTGATCAAGTGCTTCACCCCAACGTTCTCGGAGACGGAGTTGCCGCCCCAGGAGCCGCAGCCCAGGGTCAGAGACGGCTTCATGCCAAAGTTGTACAGGTCACCGATGCCGCCGTGCGAGGACGGGGTGTTGATGACGATACGGCAGGCCTTCATGACGTGCTCGAACAGGCTGATCTTCTCGGCCTGGGCGGGGTGCACGTACAGAGAGGCGGTGTGGCCCGGGCCACCGGCGAGCACCAGGTGCTCGGCCTTGTCGACGGCCTCCTGGAAGTCCTTGGCGTGGTACATGGCCAGGACCGGGGAGAGCTTCTCGTGGGAGAACTCCTCCTTGGCGGGGTCGGTGGAGGTGACCTCGGCGATCAGGATCTTGGTCTTGGCGGGAACCTCGATGCCGGCGAGCTCGGCGATCTTGGCGGCAGCCATGCCGGGGATGCGGTGATCGAGAGCGCCGTTCTTGAACATGGCGGCACGCAGGGCCTCCATCTCGGCACCCTGCTTGACGAAGTAGCAGCCGCGCTTCTGGAACTCGGCCTTAACCTGGTCATAGATGCTGTCGATGACGGTCACGGACTGCTCGGAAGCGCAGATCATGCCGTTGTCGAAGGTCTTGGAGTGGATGATGGAGTTGACGGCGAGCAGCACGTCGGCGGTGTCGTCGATGACGACCGGGGTGTTACCGGCGCCAACGCCCAGGGCGGGCTTGCCCGAGGAGTAAGCGGCCTTGACCATGCCCGGGCCACCGGTGGCGAGGATGATGTCGACGTCGCGCATGACCATGTTGGTCAGCTCGATGGAGGGGACATCGACCCAGCCGATGATGCCCTCGGGGGCGCCGGCCTTGACGGCAGCGTCAAGCACGAGCTTGGCGGCGGCGATGGTGCACTTGGCGGCAGCCGGGTGCGGGGAGATGATGATGGCGTTGCGGGTCTTCAGGCAGATCAACGTCTTGAAGATCGCGGTGGAGGTGGGGTTGGTCGTCGGGATGACGGCGCCCACGATGCCGATGGGCTCGGCGATCTTGGTGATGCCGTAAGCCTCGTCGCGCTCCAGGACACCACAGGTCTTGGTGTTCTTGTAAGCGTTGTAGATGTACTCTGCGGCGTAGTGGTTCTTGATGACCTTGTCCTCAAGAACGCCGCGGCCGGTCTCCTCGATGGCCATCTTCGCCAACGGGATACGAGCCTTGTTGGCGGCCATGGCGGCCTCATAGAAGATCTTGTCGACCTGCTCCTGCGTGTACGTAGCAAAAAGCGCCTGGGCCTCTCGCATCTGAGCGAGCTTAGCCTCAAGCGCCTCTACGTTGTCCACAATTGCGGGAGTAGTGTTTTCCGGTGACTTTTTCACCATTTGTGTCTCCTTGCGATCGGAGATTTACCCTACGCCTTGCATGATAGCAAGAAATTATTCGGTGAACGGTAAGATTCCCGTAAAAGGCACACTAAAACGCTTCAATAAAATGAAGCGTTTTAACTAGAACTATCTGCCCGCTGCATCTCCCCGCTTATTGGGGACAGACTTACATGAGTGCTTTCACTCATTTGGGACAGACATCGTTTTGCCATTTTGCCGTTCTGGGCCTGTTATTGCCGCTTATTGGATATAAATAGGTTGCAGGCTCAGCATTTCGCGTTGCTTCTCTCCTTTTAGGTGTTGCCTGAACAGTTTTGAAAGGAGAGATTATGCCCCGATGCGCCCGCCCCGTTTCGATCACCGGCTATTACCACTTCTTTGACCGCGGCAACTCCAAACAGATTATTTTTGAAGATGACTCCGACCGTTATCGTTTCTTATCGGATATCTCGGACAGGTTTGCGCGCCATGAAGTGGCGGTGTTGGCTTGGTGCCTTATGGACAATCACTTCCATTTGATGGTTGATGACCCATTTGACAACCTTTCAAAGGCAATGCAGTGCGCGCTGACGGCATATGCTAAGTATTTCAATGGAAAAACGGGGAGAACGGGACATCTGTTTGACAATCGCTATTCGCGGGTCGCGGTTGAGTCGGACACGCAGGCGGTGCAGCTGCTCGACTATATTCATCTCAATCCCGTGAAGGGTGCGCTTGACTCGCTCGATGCGTACCGCTGGTCAAGCTATAAGGCGTATCAGCTGGGCTATGATCCCTTTGACATCTGTGATGCGGCCCCTATGCTCGATATTGTCGGTGGCTCCCGTTGCTATTGTGAGCATCTCGAGGAAGTTGCCGGGCGCATCTGGTCAATGGAGGTTCTTCCACGCCGGCGGATCCCCGATGAGGAGGCCCTTTCCGTTGCGCACGAAGTCCTGCCGAGCATAGATCCTGCGCTGCTCAAGGCCCTGCCGCGACTCGAGCGTGATGCGTGTCTGCTGAGGCTCAGGCGGGCGCATCTCACGGTCAAGCAAATTGCCCGTATCACCGGCATCGGCGCTACAAGCGTGACCAAGGCAACTGCAGGCTGGAAGGATGCTGCGTGAGGCAGGGGCCGGAGCCAGTCAGTGCGTCGCATGCGTGCTTCATGTCTGTCCCCAATGCGTGAAAGCACTCATGTAAGTCTGTCCCCAATGAGTGCAAAAAGGAACCCTCCGTAGGGGAGGGCTCCTTTGGTAAGTTCTATGTGAACGCGAGGTCTTTGACCCGGAGAGTCCGAGGTACTTGTTGGTAAGACCTTATTTAGGAGCGCGCAACCTTGCCAGACTTGAGGCAGGTGGAGCAAACGTTCATCTTGCGACGGTGACCATCGACGACGACGTAGACGCGCTGGATGTTGGGGCGGAACTTACGGTTGGTGACGCGGTGAGAGTGGCTGATGGAGCGACCGGCAACGGGGTGCTTACCGCAAACTTCGCAAACTTTGGACATAACTGACCCTCCTTGGGCGACAAACGAACATGTCGCGTTAACAAACAAGCCTGAACTATAGCACAGAAGTCGCTCCCTGTGCGTAATCTACACAGAGATATTCCTCTTTTGGCGATAGTGCCCACGCCACGGCCCTGGACGTAGATCCGATTTGCGTGCAGCAGAGGGGATTATGCCAGCTCGTGCGTGCGTTTTCAAGCTCGTCCCACAAATATATATAGGTTTATGGAGCATTGGGCTCCGTTTACGGATTGCTCTGTATTTATGCTCGCAATTACGCTCTAGGTTGGCTACACTATCCCTTGACCATTAAAGGGGTACGAGATACCCACATGGAATTACATAGCTGCCAAAGAGCAGCCCTTCCTGTGGGTGTCTGGTCCGCTTTGAGCGGTCGGGCATCTATTTTTTTGACTGTGTCAGCAGTCAAGACATGTGAGGAAGGAGATCGATGGGCACGACTTCCCCCAAGGCGGTCATTATGGACGAGACCGCCGTCAATCGAGCGATGACCCGCATCGCGCACGAGATTCTCGAGCGCAACGAGGGCTGTGAAGACCTCGCTTTGGTCGGCATCGTCACGCGCGGCGACCTTCTGGCAAAGAAGCTCGCCGAGGAGATCAAGGAGATCGAGGGCGTCGAAGTTCCGCTCGGCAGCCTCGACATCAGCTTCTACCGCGATGACTATGCGACCAATTTCGCTCCCGCGATCCACGCTACCAACATTCCCTTCAGCGTCGACGGCAAGCGCGTCGTGCTGGTGGACGACATCCTGTATACGGGGCGTACCATCCGCGCCGCTCTCGACGCCGTCATGGACCTGGGCCGCCCGAGCCGTATTGAGCTGGCGGTCCTCGTTGACCGCGGCCACCGCGAGCTCCCCATCTCGCCGGACTTTGTCGGCAAGAACGTTCCCTCGTCGCATGAGGAGAACGTGCACCTATATATGAAGGAAGTCGACGGCCACACCGCCGTCGAGATTAACGACGTCGCGCCGGGTTCCCACGTGGGCTCCGCGCCGCTGGGAGGTGAGTAGTACCGTGGCGTTCAACCATAAGCACCTGATCGACATTACCGAGTACTCCGAAGAGGACATCAAGCTCATCCTCGAGACCGCCAAGGCGTTCTCCGAGGTCAACGAGCGTGCCATCAAGAAGGTCCCCACGCTCAAGGGCAAGACCATCGTCAACATGTTCAACGAGCCCTCGACGCGCACCCGCAGCTCCTTCGAGCTCGCCGAGAAGCGCCTTTCGGCCGACAGCCTTAACTTTGGTGGCTCCTCGACCTCCACGGTCAAGGGCGAGAGCCTCGTCGACACCGTCGAGACCCTCAACGCTTATAAGATCGACTGCATCGTCGTACGCGACAAGCACGCCGGCGCTCCCTACATCGTCACGCAGAACTCGCCCGCGAGCGTCATCTGCGCCGGCGACGGCAAGCACAACCATCCCACGCAGGCCCTGCTCGACCTGTACACCATCTGGGAGCACAAGGGTGACTTCCACGGTCTGAAGGTCGCCGTCGTCGGCGATATCGCCCACTCACGTGTTTGCGGCTCGCTGATCCCCGCCCTTAAGATCATGGGCTGCGAGACCTACGCCGTCGCCCCCGGCACGCTGCTGCCGCCGGCGCCCGAGGTTCTGGGCTGCGACCACGTGACGAGCGATCTCGATTCTGTCCTGCCCGAGCTGGACGTTGTCTACATGCTGCGCGTGCAGCAGGAGCGCCTCGAGGGTGCCCCGTTCCCGACCATTCGTGAGTACCACAAGCTCTTCGGTCTGACCAAGGACCGCGAGAAGCTCATGAAGCCCGACGCAATCATCTGCCACCCGGGCCCCATCAACCGCGGCGTCGAGTTCGACTCCTATATGGCCGACCACCCGCAACGCTCCGTCATCCTGGAGCAGGTCTACGCCGGTATCTGCGTGCGTATGGCTATCCTGTATCTGCTGCTTGGAGGTGCCGATAATGGCCTTGCTTCTTAAGAATGCCCACGTCGTCGACCCGTCCGTCGAGCTTGACGGTGTCGTTGACGTCCTGATTGACGGCGACAAGATCGCCGAGGTCGGCGAGAATCTCGCCGTCGAGGGAGCCGAGGTCCGCGACCTTTCCGGCAAGTACCTCGTCCCCGGCCTGGTGGATATGCACGTTCACCTTCGCGAGCCCGGCTACGAGGTCAAAGAGGACATCGAGAGCGGTACCCGCGCAGCTGCCAAGGGCGGCTTTACCGGTGTGTGCTCCATGCCCAACACCGATCCCGTCACCGATAACGGCACCGTCGTGGAGTTCGTCAAGTCCCGTGCTGCCGAGGTCGGTCACTGCCGCGTCTATCCGTCGGGTGCCATGACCCGCGGTCTTAAGGGCGAGGCCATGTCCGAGATGGGCGATATGGTCGCCCACGGCGCCGTCGCCTTCACCGACGACGGTCGCGGCGTGCAGGGTGCGGGCATGCTCCGTCGCTGCATGGACTACGGCAAGATGTTCGGCAAGGTCTTTATGAGCCACTGCCAGGACGAGGATCTGGTCGGCCACGGCCAGATCAACGAGGGCAAGGTCTCGACCCGTCTGGCCCTCGAGGGTTGGCCGGCTGCCGGCGAGGAGCTCCAGATCGCCCGCGACATCGAGATCGCCAAGCTGACTGGTGCCAAGCTGCACATCCAGCACATCTCCACCGCCCATGGCCTGGAGATCGTGCGTGCCGGTAAGGCCGCTGGCGTTCAGGTTACCTGTGAGGCCACCCCGCATCACATGTTCCTGACCGAGAACGACCTGGACGAGACCTACAACACCTCGCTCAAGGTCAATCCGCCGCTGCGTACCGAGGAGGATGCCGAGGCCATCCGTCAGGGCGTCATCGACGGCACCGTCGACGTTATCGTCACCGATCACGCTCCCCACACCCCGTGGGAGAAGGCCCGCGAGTTCGAGCTTGCGCCCTTTGGCATGATCGGTCTCGAGACCTCGCTGTCGCTCGTGCTCACCGAGCTGGTCAACACGGGCAAGATGAGCATGGGCCGTATGGTCGAGCTCATGGCCATCAAGCCGCGTGAGATCCTGGGCCTCGACCAGGTTCAGGTCAAGGCGGGCTCCGTTGCCGACCTGACCGTGTTCGACCCCTCTGCCACCTGGACGGTCGGCGAGGACGGTTACGAGTCGCGCGCCGAGAACTCCGGTTTTGCCGGCCGCACGCTTACCGGTCGTGCCACCGATGTGTTTGTCGGCGGTAAGCAGACGCTCGCCGACGGCTGCATCTGCTAGCATAGCCTTATCGCTTTTGTGCGCGGCGCCCTTGCGGTGCCGCGCTTTCTGTTCGTTTGGTCCATGCAACCGCATGGGGGATTGGAGCGTCTATGCCCACACCTTCCACTGCACGCATGCACGACTTCGAGGTCGTTTCGAACCAGGAGATCGCCGACGGCATCTTCTCGCTCGTCATCTCGGCCCCCAAGCTTGCAAGTGCGCTCAAGCCCGGTCAGTTTGTGAACATCGCCGTGCCCGGCGATGCGTCCTCGCTGCTTCGCGTGCCCCTGAGCTACTACCGCGCCGACGCCGAGGCCGGCACCGTCGAGCTGTGGTACGCCGTCGTGGGCGACGATACCCGTCGTCTGTCCCAGATGGGCCCTGGCTCCTCCTCTAACCTGCTGGGCCCCGGTGGCCGTGGCTGGATGGTACCCGAGGGCACCAGGAAGGCCCTGCTCGTCGCCGGTGGCATCGGCGTTCCGCCTGTGCTGTGTCTTGCCGGTATGCTTGCCGAGCAGGGTGTGGCCGTCGACGTGTGCCTGGGTTTTGGCACCGCTTCCAAGGCCGTGGGCATCGATGAGTTCCGCGCGCTGGGCGCCACGGTCAACGTTTGCACCGATGATGGCACGCTGGGGACGCACGGTTTTTGCACCGACCCGGCAGCCGAGCTGCTCGGCGAGGGCGGCTACGACTATGTGGCCAGCTGCGGCCCCGCTGTCATGATGAAGAAAGTCGCCGCCGCTGCCGCCGAGGCCGGTGCGTACTGCGAGGTGTCGCTTGAGCGCATGATGAGCTGTGGCTTTGGCGCCTGCAACACCTGCAATGTCGAGACGGTCGACGGTATGAAGGGCGCTTGCATGTGCGGCCCCGTGTTCGATGCTTCCAAGGTGGTGGTCTTCTAGTGGGTACCGTGAACATGGCCGTCGATTTCGGCGGCGTCAAGATGCAGAACCCCATCAACACCGCAGCCGGTACCTTTGGCTACGGTTGGCAGTTCCAGAACTTCTTTGATGTTTCCCAGCTGGGCGCCATCACCACCAAGGGTTGCGCAGCTGAGCCCTGGCCCGGCAATCCCGCGCCCCGCATGGCCGAGATTCCCGGCGGTATGATCAACTCCGTGGGCCTTCAGAACCCCGGCGTGGCTGCCTTTGCCCGCGAGTCCGGCCCGTGGCTCGAACAGCTGTCCAAGGACGGCTGTCAGGTCATCTGTCAGGTTGCCGGCCACTCCGTTGACGAGTTTGTCCGCGCGCTCGAGATGTATGTCGAGCTGTGCCCCTGGGCTGCCGGCTACGAGATTAACGTGAGCTGCCCTAATATCGCCGCCGGTGGCGCCGCCATGGGCTCTACGCCCGAGGGCGCCTCATCCGTTATGGCTGCCTGCCGCAAGGTGACCGATAAGCCGCTGTTCGTGAAGATGGCGCCGGTCAACGTCGCCGAGATTGCCAAGGCCCTCGAGGCTGCCGGCGCCGACGGCCTTTCGGTCATCAACTCCATACAGGGCATGGCCATCGACGTCCATACCCGCAAGTCCCGCGTGGCCAAGCCCAAGGGCGGCCTTTCGGGCCCGCTGTGCCACCACATCGCCGTGCGCATGGTCTGGGAGGTTGCCCAGGCCGTCGATATCCCCATCAACGGCGTCGGCGGTGTCATGACCGGCGAGGATGCGGCCGAGTTTATCCTGGCCGGCGCCACCTGCGTGTCGGTCGGCATGGCCAACTTCGTCGATCCGTGCGCTTCGCTCAAGATCGCGCACGAGCTCGAGGCCTGGGCTGAGTCCCAGGGCGTGAAGGACATCAACGAACTGGTAGGTGCTTTCGAATGCTAGAGACCGATGCCCGCGACCGCGTAATCGTCGCTCTCGACTGCGACCGCGAGCGTGCGCTCGAGCTCGCCCACGAGCTTTCGGGCCATGCCGCCTGGCTTAAGGTTGGTATGACGCTCTATTACGCTGAGGGCCCCGAGATCGTCAAGACCTTTAAGGACCTGGGCTTTAAGGTCTTCCTTGACCTTAAGTTCCATGATATTCCGCATCAGGTTCGCGGTGCCGCCCGTTCGGCCTCGCTTGCCGGTGCCGACCTGCTCTCGGTTCACGGCTTGGGTTCGGGCGCCATGCTCGCTGCCTGCCGCGAGGGTGCCGAGGAGGCGCGCGAGGACCGCGCCAAGCTCGTCGCCATCACCGTGCTCACGAGCATGAATCAGGATGCCTTGAGCGAGATCGGCGTCGAGTCGCCCGTGGCCGAGGAGGCCGCCCGCCTGGCAAAGCTCGCTCAGGCCAACGGCATCGATGGCATCGTGTGCTCGCCGATGGAGGCTCACGACATGCGTGAGCTGCTGGGCCCTGATGCCCTGATCGTGACTCCGGGTGTGCGTCCGGTGGGTGCCGCCCTTGGTGACCAGTCCCGCGTGGCGACGCCTTCCCAGGCTATCGAGCGTGGCGCAAGCCACATTGTGGTGGGCCGTCCCATCACCGGTGCCGACGATCCGGTTGCCGCCTTTGACGCCATCGTCGCCGAGCTGGTCGAAAACGTCGCGTAAAAGATTCCCCTAAGTCACCACTTTTGGGTTTCATTAGCACAAAATAGCCCCTGTGCCTGCGTAAACTTTCCCATCCTTTGTGTGGAATCGCAGGTCAGGGGCTTAACTTTGGGCGCAGTATATTGCACTTTTTGCGGGTATCGTCTAACCTATGGAGCCGCGATTGGGCATTTTGTACGTTCTACGTGCTAAAATGCCAATTATTGAATCAGATATAACCCAACTATTTGGAGGTACGAATGGCACTCCCTCAGCTTACCGATGAGCAGCGCAAGCAGGCTCTTGAGAAGGCTGCTGCCGCACGTCACGCCCGCGCTGAGCTTCGCGAGCAGATCAAGAAGGGCGAGAAGTCCCTCGAGTCCGTGCTCAACTCCGATGACCCCATCGCTTCCCGCATGAAGGTTTCCACCCTCATCGAGTCTCTCCCTGGTTATGGCAAGGCCAAGGCCGCCAAGATCATGGAGGAGCTCGGTATCTCCGCTACCCGTCGCGTCCAGGGCCTCGGCGTCCGTCAGCGCGAGCAGCTCCTCGAGCAGCTGACCAAATAAGTGAGCGCTCAGGATTCCAAGCTCTTTGTGATTTCTGGACCGTCAGGCGCAGGCAAGGGTACGCTCGTCACTCGTGTGCGCGAGCGCCGCTCGAACCTGGGCCTGACGGTTTCGGCTACCACGCGAGCACCACGAAAAGGTGAGGTCGACGGCGTCAACTACTTTTTTCTGACGCGCGAGGAGTTCGACCGCCGCGTGGCAAACGGTGAGTTTGTTGAGTGGGCCGAGGTCCACGGTAACTGCTACGGCACGTTGGTGAGCGAGGTCACATCCAAGCTCGCCTCGGGTGCGTCTCTGATTTTGGAGATCGATGTCCAGGGCGCCCTGCAGGTGAAGGAACGTTTTCCCGAGGCCGTGCTAATCTTTATCAAGCCGCCTTCGCTTGAGGTACTCCGCGAGCGTCTAGTCGGTCGCGGTACCGAGACGCCCGAGACGATTGAGCTGCGTATGGCAAACGCCGCCGATGAGCTTGCCCTTGCCGACCGCTACGACGACGTCGTGGTAAATGACGATCTCGACCGCGCGACCGATGAGCTCGTTCGCGTTCTCGATATGCATGAAAGGATCTGAGGTCCGTGTCCGTTGTAAAGCCTTGCATTGACGATCTTCTGGAGAAGACCGATCACAACCGCTTCCTGCTTGCTTCGCTTGCCTCCAAGCGCGCCTGCGATATTAACAGCATGCTGCGTGGCCAGCACAACCGCGTGCTTGCCGTCCAGGATGTCGATGACATCACCATCGGGCTTTCCGGTGCCGATACCATCTCGATGGCTATGGACGAGATTGTCGACGGCGACATCTCTTACGACGAGGCCCGTTACGAGAAGGCGCTCGGCCACAAGGTTGCTGAAGCCTAAATGGCGGCTCGCGTCTGCCTGGTCCACTATCACGAGGTTGGACTGAAGGGCAAGAACCGCGCACATTTTGAGCATATCCTCATGGATAACA
This sequence comes from uncultured Collinsella sp., assembly GCA_900552385.1. GTDB lineage: Bacteria > Actinomycetota > Coriobacteriia > Coriobacteriales > Coriobacteriaceae > Collinsella. The sequence goes on from URZI01000007.1 coordinate 76,682, forward strand.
TCAAGGCGGCCTTGGCCGCCTTTTCCGTGAATGCCGTGTCTCGAATTTCCGGTTATATCCTCGTGACCTTTAACGAGCATCAGGCTGACGAGGCGGCGCGTGTCATTCGCACCGTTCCCGGCGTTGCTCGTGTGTCTTTGGCGTATCACACCAATCGCGACCCGCAGGAGTACTGCGCCGCCGCCGTGAAGGCGCTGCGCGAGTTTGGCTCCTTCGATTCGTTTAAGGTGCACGCCAAGCGTTCCAATACCGACTATGAGCTCACCTCGATTGACATCAATCATCAGGTGGGCGAGGTGCTGTGCGAGGCCTTCCCCGATAAAAAGGTTCAAATGCACGACCCCGATGCAATAGTGCACGTACTGGTGGTCCAGGGTAGCGTTTATGTGTACGCGCGCTCCGAGCGCGGCGTGGGCGGTCTGCCGGTGGGTTCTGCCGGCAAGGTCGTGACGCTGCTGTCGTCGGGTATTGATTCTCCGGTGGCGACCTGGATGCTCGCGCGTCGCGGCGCGGTGTGCGTGCCGGTACATTTCTCAGGTCGTCCGCAGACGCCCGACACGAGCGAGTATTTGGTGCAGGACATCATCCGTGCGCTTGAGCCGGGTGTCCAGATCGGCCGCCTGTACGTGGTGCCGTTTGGCGACTGCCAGCGTGAGATTTCGGTCACCTGTCCCAGCAACCTGCGCGTGATCATGTATCGCCGCATTATGTATTCGGTTGCCGAGCGCATTGCACACATCGAGGGCGCCAAGGCCATCGTGACGGGCGAATCGCTTGGACAGGTTGCCTCCCAAACGCTTGAGAATATCATGGCCGTTAACGAGGCCGTGAAGATCCCCGTGTTCCGTCCTCTCATCGGTTCGGACAAGCAGGAGATTATCGCGCGCGCCGAGGAGATTGGTACGTTCGATATCTCGACTGAGGCCGCTCCCGACTGCTGCACGCTGTTTATGCCGCGCCGTCCCGAGACGCACGCTAAACTCGATGCCGTGCATGAGGCCTGGGAGTTGTTCGATCACGAGGAGATGATCGAGCGCCTGCTCAAGCAGACCGAGTATATCGACTTCGAAAGCAACACGTATAAGGCCCCTAAGACCTTAAAACGCAAACATTCGGAGCTTGCTCCGCGTGAGATTTACCAAAATCACGAGTAAATTTGTGCATAGACCGACGATGCGCCTACATCGTCGGCCTTTTGCTATCTGGGCATTTTGCGGCTAAGTGTTCATTTGCTGACGTGTGCCTGAATAAATGGACAGATTTGTGCAAGGTTTTGGTCGGTTTTTGGTTTGACCGTTAAAACCGGTTTTGGAGCGTGGCTGTTGTGGAGCTCCTTTCCTGACACGATGGTGTTGGGAGGTTTTGCTATGGCGCAGCGCGAACAACACGAACGAGTCAAACGGATGGACCGCTTGGCGGACAAGCTGTTCGGTCATAAGGCAGTGGTGATGGCGATACTGGTCGTCATTGCGATGGCGAGTGGACTGGCGATGGCGAACCTTGGCGGCGGTGCCGGTGGCGTGTCGTTTGAGCGCACTGACGGTTCAGGCTCGTTGGTGGAGCCGGGATCCGGTGATGCCTCGAGCGGAAAGACATCCGAAGGTTCTTCGGCTAAGGCTTCTGCCGCGGTAGAGGTCTATGTCGATGTCGACGGCGCCGTTGTGTCGCCCGGTGTATATCGTCTCAAGGACGGCGCGCGGGTGGCTCAGGCGATTGATGCCGCCGGCGGGCTTACGCCCGAGGCAGACGTTACGGGGCTTAACCGGGCATCCAAGGTCACTGATGGACAAAAAATCCACGTTCCAACGGTGGGGGAGCAGCAGGCGTCCATTGCGGAAGCCGGTGTTGATGGTGGGGCTTCCGCATCATTGGGCGTGAGTGGCGCAACGGGCCTAGTCAACATCAATACGGCAAGCGCGGCAGAGCTGCAGACGCTCTCGGGCATCGGTCCCTCCATGGCGCAGTCGATTATCGATGAGCGGACAAAGAACGGTGCTTTTGCCTCGGTTGACGATCTGATGCGTGTGTCGGGAATCGGCGAGAAGAAGCTTGCCAAAATCAAAGATTGCATCTGCGTATGAGTGCGACCGAGCGCGAGCATGTGATGCCTCCGCGGCCCCTGATGCCGTGGACGATGGCCCTGTGTGCCGGCGTGTGCATGAGCTGCGCCTTGGTGCTCAACGTGGCCGCTGATGTGCTGCTGAGGGAGCAGGCGCCGGCGGTCGGGCTGCTATGGGCCATTCCCGTTGCGGCGGCGGTATTCGTTGTGCTGGCTCAATTTTGTGCACCGCTTGCTCCTTGGAAGCGGTGGCTGTATGCCGCGTCCGTCGGTCTCGTGGCGGGAGCGGTCGTCTCGGCGTGGTGGGCTGCGGGCGCGCTCAACGCCTCGAAGGCGCTCGACGCTCGAGCGGCAAGCGGCCTCGAGTTTGTCGTGCAGGGCGATCCATCCATAAACGACGACGTGTATTCCTATACCTGCGAGGCACGCGCGGACGGTAAGAACTTGGCAACGGTTCGCCTATCGTTTGACCGCGAGCTCAAGGTCGGGGCGCACGTGCGTGTTATCGGTCGCGTTTCACGTTTTGAGAACGATCCATATGGACGATCGCGCGTGCTCCGAGGCGAGGTGCGCAAGGTTCAAGCCGTTCGAGTTGTGTCGGTCGATGAGGGCTCTCCGGGGCCGCTGCTTCGGCTGCGAAATGGGCTGCTAGCGTCCATCGCGCCTGCGACCGACCCGGCGCGTGCGCTCATAGCCGGTGTCGTCTGCGGTCGTTCGGCCGAGCTACGCGCCCAGCCGGCGGGCGACTGGTTTTCGGTAACGGGAACGGCGCATCTTATCGCCGTCTCGGGCAGCCATTTGGCTATCGTGGGGTTTGTAATCGAGGGTGTATTGCAAAAGACTCGCTGCTTACGTGGTGTTCAGCGGGCGATATTGGCGATGGCGCTTGTGGGCTACACTGCCTTTACGGGCGCATCTCCCTCGGCCGTGCGCGCGTGCTGCATGGTGTTCGCGACGCTTGTCGTAAACGGCGCGGGGCGTCGCCGGCACGGCGCATCGGCACTCTTCGTAACCATGTCCATCTTTGTGCTACTGCGGCCGACGGTGCTGTTCGAGATGGGCTTTCAGCTTTCATGTGCCAGCGTCTTAGCCATTCTGTGCTTTTGCCCCTATGCGACCTACGCTTTGGGTGAGCTGGGTGTGCCATCGGGCGTTGCCAACATACTTTCCGTCACGCTGTGCTCGCAACTGGCAACACTTCCCATTACCATTCCTGCCTTCGGTACGTTCTCGCTCATTGCTCCGCTGGCAAATGCAGTCATCGGTCCGGTGGTGAGCGTACTGCTCGCTGTGTCGATCGTGCTGGTTCCCTTTTCACTCGTGGAACCGTTGCGGATTTGGGCGCTCGTTGTGCCCATGGTTGCCGCCCGTTGCGCACTGTTCTTCGAGCAGCTGTTTGCCGCCGTGCCTGGTGCATCTATGAGTGTGCCGCCCGATAGCATGTGGATTTACCTAGTGCCGTGTTTGCTGGCGGTTCTGTTGGTCTGGTGGCCGCGTCCCCGTGCACGTCCTATGGCGGTGGGGCTTTCATGCCTGGTGCTCTTGGCTGCGATTCCGTACGTCTACTGGGATCGATTCGCTCCGCCTTCGGTGACGGTGCTCGATGTGGGCCAGGCGGATGCGATTCTTATCCGCCAGGGCGACGCATTAGCACTCGTCGACTGCGGGCTCGATGAGCGCGTGGTAGCGGCGTTGGTTCGCAATAACGTGCACCATATCGATGCCGTCTTTGTGACGCATTGGGATGAGGATCACTGGGGTGGTCTACCTGCCGTGCTCGAACAGTTTTCGGTCGGAACGATTGCCGTGGCGGCGGATGCGTTGGAGGATGCTCCTACCGAGGTATTGAATCGACCTGGCGTTGAGTATCGGCAGGTGCGCCGTGGGGATACGGTCGACATCGGCTCATTTTGTGCCCGCGTGATGTGGCCGTTCGAGTCCGTAGATGGCGAGGGAAATGAGGACTCGCTTGTCCTGCTACTCTCTTATGTTCAGGAAGGCAAGAGCCTGCGTATGCTCCTCACTGGTGATGCCGAGCTCGACCAAGAACGGGAATTCGTGCTGGAGGTGGGGGATATCGATGTCCTTAAACTTGGGCATCACGGCTCCAAGGTTTCAGTCGATGGTGAGTTGCTGGACGTCCTGAGACCCGAGCTTTCCCTCGCGAGCGCCGGCAAGGGGAATCGATACGGCCATCCGTCCGATGCCTGCATCGATGCCGTTAAGGAAGCGGGCGGTGTGTTCGCGTGCACTATCGAACACGGCGACATTACCGTCACGCCAACTGCGAAGGGCTTTACGATGCGATGCCAGCGACCGTGACGACGTCGTTGGCGTGTGGTGGGCCCCTGGGCTAGAATGGCACGGAACGAATACGAAGGCCTGCGGGAGGGGAGCGCAATGTCCGAAATCGGTCTGCTGCCGGCATATCTGATCGTCGGTACCGACGGCGTCAAGCGCGATCACGCCGTCTCGCGTATGAAAGCGCGTCTGGAAAAGACGGGCATGGTCGAGTTCAACCTCGACGAGCGCGATATGACCAAAGACCCCGATATCGAGTCGATTATCGGATCGCTTAACACCTTTCCGATGGGCAGCGAGTTTCGCCTGGTAATCCTTGACGGCTGTTCAAAGCTCGCCAAGGCGGTCTCGGAGCCGCTTGTCGAGTATTTGGCGAGTCCCAGCCCCACAACGGTCTGCCTCATCATTGCCGACTCGCTTGCCAAGAACACACGCCTGTATAAGGCGATCGCCAAGATCGATAAGAAGGCCGTGATCGATTGCTCCGGCACCAAGCGCTGGGAGCTACCGCGTCGCGTGCAGCAGATGGCGACGCAGCGCGGCAAGTCGATCTCGACGGCGGCCGCCGAGGAGCTCGTCTCGCGTTCGGGCGAGAACACTCGCATGCTCGATAACGACTTGGCTAAGCTTGCCCAGATGGTCGAGGCGCCCCAGATTGAGCTTGCCGACGTTGAGCGCTGGATTGTACGTACGGCCGAGGTTCAACCCTGGGACTTTCTCAATGCGGTCTCGGCACGTGACATGCGACGCTCGCTCGAGCTTTTCAATCTATTGCCCGCCAAGAGCTACGTGTGGACTTACACGTTGCTGTGCGGCCGCATCCGCGAGCTTATCGTTGCCAAGGCGCTCGATGCGCGCGGACAGGGTCGTGAGCTGGCCGCAACGCTCAAGCTCCAGTCCTGGCAGGTCAAGAATCACCTGACCTGGGCACGTCGCTTTTCGATGGCAGAGCTCGTCGCAGCGCTCGAGGGTGCCGTTGATGTGGAGCTCGCGCTCAAGGGTTCGGCCGATTCTGAGACCGCGCTTTTACTCTGGATTACGAACATCTTGAGAAAATCGTGATGATACCTGCCTATTTGACAAATTCGTTCTATCCCTTTGAGGGGGAGCGTGCTATAGTAGGCGATTGCATGACCTCACCGTGTCTCAGAGGTGTCATACATTTTTTGCAAGGAACTCGAAAGGAACTCCAGAAGTGGCAAACATCAAGTCTCAGAAGAAGCGTATCCGCACCAATGAGGCAGCTCGCATGCGTAACAAGGCTGTCAAGTCCGAGCTCAAGACGCTGACCAAGCACGTCCAGTCCGCCGTTGCCGAGGGCGACGCCGAGAAGGCCCAGGCTGCCCTCAAGACCGTCACCAAGCGTCTCGACATGGCTGCCGCCAAGCATGTTATCCACAAGAACCAGGCTTCCAACCGCAAGTCCGGTCTTGCCAAGCTCGTGAACAGCATCAACGCCTAAGTTGTAAATTTCACACCACACAGATTACGCGCATAAATGGAGCCTGTTTTATGGAACAGGCTCCATTTTTTGTACCGCTCGGGTAAGATAGTCCGCATGAATACTTCAATTGACATTTCCCACATCCGCAACTTCTCAATCGTTGCGCACATCGACCATGGCAAGTCCACGATCAGCGATCGCATCCTAGAGCTCACCCATACCGTCGACGAACGCGACATGGAGTCGCAGCTGCTCGACACCATGGATATCGAGCGCGAGCGCGGCATCACGATCAAGTCCAATGCCGTTCGCGTGTCCTATGACGCCGACGATGGCGAGACGTATCAGTTCAATCTGATCGATACGCCGGGCCACGTGGACTTTACCTATGAGGTCTCGCGCTCGCTGGCAGCCTGTGAGGGCGCAGTGCTTGTTGTCGACGCCACGCAGGGCGTTGAGGCACAGACCGTTTCCAACGCGACGCTCGCCATGAACGCCAATCTGGACATTGTGCCGGCCATCAACAAGATCGACCTGCCCTCGGCGCATCCCGACGAGGTCAAGACCGAGATCGAAGACGATCTGGCCATTCCCGCCGACGATGCCGTGTGCGTGTCGGGCAAGACCGGCGAGGGCATCCACGATCTGCTGGAGTCCATTGTCTTTTTGATCTCGCCTCCCAAGGGCGATGCGAACGCGCCGCTCAAGGCGCTCATCCTGGATTCGTACTTCGACGAGTATCGTGGTGTCGTCGCCACGGTGCGCATCTTTGACGGCTCCATTAAAAAGGGCGATACCCTGCGTATGATGCAGGCAAAGGGCGACTTTTTGGTCGATGGCGTGGGCGTCAAGCGTCCCGCCGAGACGCCGGTCGACGCGCTGACGGTCGGCGAGGTCGGATACGTGGTCACGGGCCTGAAGGACCCCGAGGCCGTTCGCGTGGGCGATACCCTCACGTGGGCGTCGAATCCCTGCCCCGAGCCGCTTCCCGGCTACCGCGAGGCCAAGCCCATGGTTTATACGGGCCTGTTCCCGATCGATAACAAGGACTACGAGAACCTGCGTGACGCGCTCGATAAGCTGCACGTCAACGACCCGTCGTTGGTGTGGGAGCCCGAGACCTCGGTGGCGCTCGGCTTTGGCTTCCGCGTGGGCTTCCTGGGTCTGCTGCACATGGAAGTCGTCAAGGAACGCCTGGAGCGCGAGTTCAACCTGGACCTCATTGCCACGAGTCCCTCGGTCGACTATCACGTCTACAAGACCGACGGCGAAATGATCGATGTCCGCAGCCCGCAGGATCTTCCCGAGGCCACGCGCATCGAGCGCATCGAGGAACCCTACCTCAAGGCAAAGATCATCTGCCCGCCTGAGTACACGGGTGCCGTCATGCAGCTCGCCATCGAGCACCGCGGCATTACTACCGACATGATCCATCTCACGAGCAAGTCGGTTGAGATGCGCTTCGATATGCCGCTTGCCGAGCTCATTTTGGACTTCTTTGACCAGCTCAAGAGTCGCACCAAGGGGTATGCCTCGCTCGACTACGAGTTCAACGAGTACCGTCCCTCCGAGCTCGTTAAGCTCGATATCTTGCTTTCGGGCGACGAGGTGGACGCGCTGTCGTTTATCGTCCATAAGGACAAGGCCTATGGCCTGGCCCGTGGCCTGTGCGACAAACTTAAGGAGATCATCCCGCGTCAGCTGTTCGAGGTTCCCATCCAGGGTGCTATCGGCAACAAGATCATCGCCCGTTCTACCGTCAAAGCGCGTCGCAAGGACGTTCTTGCAAAGTGCTATGGCGGCGATATCTCGCGTAAGCGCAAGCTGCTCGAGAAGCAGAAAGAGGGCAAGAAGCGCATGAAGGCCATCGGCTCGGTCGAGGTCCCGCAGGAGGCCTTTATGGCGATCCTCAAGGTGGACGAGTAGGTCTATGGCGCTTTCCGAATACAGCAAGCGGCTGCTGGGCGCCTATGCCGAGCAGCCGTTCCTTATGGCTCCCATGGCGGGCGTAACCGACCCCGCTTATCGCATCATGTGCCGCCGCCGCGGTGCCAACCTTGCCTACAGCGAGATGGTGAGCGTGGCGGGCCTTGCCTTTGCTAGCAACAAAACGTGGCGCCTGGTGCTGCCGGCCGACGAGGAGCAGCAGATCTGCGTGCAGCTCTTTGGCTCCAAGCCCGAGCAGTTTGCGAGTGCCGTCGCCGCCGTCGAGGAGCGTGTGGGCGATCGCCTGTCGCTCATCGATATCAACATGGCCTGTCCTGCCCGAAAGGTTGTCACCAAGGGCGAGGGCTCTGCCCTTATGCGCACGCCCGATTTGGCCGAGAAGATCGTCGAGGCGGCGGTGGGCGCGGCGCATGTGCCCGTGACCGTAAAGATCCGCAAGGGTTTTTATGCCGAGGACCGTAATGCCGCGACGTTTGCCCAGATGCTCGAAGGCGCCGGTGCCGCCGCAGTCGCCGTGCATGGTCGTTGCGCCACGCAGCTCTACACGGGCCAGGCCGATTGGTCGGTCGTCGATGAGGTGGCCGACGCCGTCGAGATTCCCGTGATCGGTTCGGGCGATGTGTTCTCGGCCGAGGACGCTGCTGAGCATCTGCAAGGCTCGAGTGCCAGCGCGGTGTTCATCGCGCGCGGTATCTATGGCAACCCCTGGGTGTTTGGCGATGCTCGCGCCCTTGCGCTCGATGGCATACCGGTGCCGGCGCGCAGCTCCGTCGAGCGCCTGGACGCCCTGCGTGAACACCTAACGCTGACGCATGAGCTCCTGCCGCTCATGTCGCGTGCCCGCACGTACGCAAGCTGGTACTTAAAAGGCATGCCCCATGCCGCCGCTTGGCGTGCCCATGTGGTGCGCTGTTCCACTTACGAGGAGTTTATGGCGCTGGTCGATGAGATCGAGCGCGATGTGGTGGCCTGCGAGGCCGCCCTTGCCGCTGGCAAGTCGGTGCCTGCTCATCCGCTGGAGGCCTAATAGTGGCCGTTACCGCGCTGTACGTGCACGTGCCGTTTTGCGCCCAAAAGTGCCGGTACTGCGACTTTGACTCGCGCAGTTTTGCTCCGTGCGACCTGAGCGCTGCGCTCGATGCCTATTTTGAGCAGTTGTTCGCGCGCCTCGATGCTTTTGGCAAAGCTGGGGCCTTTGACCAGATCCGCACCGTCTATGTTGGCGGCGGTACGCCGTCGCTGGCGGGGGAGCGCTTGGTGGAGCTGGCGCGGCGTATTCGTGCGTGGTGCGCTCCCGTTGAGTTTACCTGCGAGGCTAATCCTGAGTCGTTGACCGCTGAGCTCGCCACCGCGCTTGCCGAGGCGGGTGTCACGCGCATCTCTCTGGGCGTGCAAACGCTCGATAACGCCGAACTTACCGCCATCGGTCGTATTCACGATGCCGATCGGGCGCTCGCCGCCATCGCGACGGTCAAGAACGCTGGGCTTGATGTGTCGTGCGACCTTATGTGCGGACTTCCCGGGCAGACCGCAGCGAGTTGGAAGCGCACGCTCGATGGCGTGCTGGCGGCGGCCCCGCATCATGTGTCGGTCTACCCGCTCACGCTTGAGGAGGGGACGCCCCTTTATCGCATGGCGTGCCGCGACGAGTCGCTCGAGCCTGATGAGGATTTTCAGGCCGCCTGCATGGATGTGGCACGCGAGCTCCTGAGTGCCGCCGGCTATCACCCGTATGAGGTGGCGAGCTACGCGCTCGACGGCCATGAGTGCGCCCATAACATTGCCTACTGGACCGGACGGGGTTACCTGGGCCTTGGTCGCTCTGCCGCGGGCATGCTCGACGCCGAGGATTTCGACCGTCTTGCAGGTTTGTTCCCCGGCGTGTCTTCTCGAGGCGATTCGTACCGCGTGCGTCTGGTGCAACGTGACGATGACGCGACGGCGTTCGAGGCCGAATATCTGTCGCAGCGTGAGGCTGCGGCTGAAGACCTGATGCTCGCTTGTCGCATGACGCGTGGTGTTGCGTCCGACCTGTTGGTTCGTGCAGCTTGCGTCATCCCAGCGGGTGAGCTGGCAGCCGCTTGCGATCGCGCACTCGAATTGGGTCTTGCCACTTGGGTTCCCGAGACGCTCGGGGTCCATGAGGGACCCTTCACTTCGGCAGATGTCGTCGCGGGCCATGTTCGAGCTCGTTTAGCGCCGACACACCTGGGCTGGCTCGATGGAAATGTTCTGTTCGAACTGTTTTGGGATCTAGCTTAGGTCGCTCGGGTAGAATTACCGGAATATATACGCTGCTGTGAGCAGGAGGTTGCCGCGCATGGCGACGATGAACGAAAAAGATTACTACGAGATTCTGGGCGTCTCCAAGGACGCCACCTCGCGTGATATTCAAAAGGCCTTTCAGCAAAAGGCCCGCAAGCTCCATCCGGACGTCAACAAAGAGCCGGATGCCGAGGAAAAGTTTAAAGAGGTTTCCGAGGCCTACGCCGTGCTTTCGGACGAGCAGAAGCGTTCGCGCTACGACGCCATGCGTTCGGGCAACCCCTTCGCCGGCGCTCCTACGGCTTCGCCCTATGGCGGCGGCTACGCCGGCAGCGCGGGCTATGGCAATCCCTTTGAGGGCGGTTTTCCCTTTGGCGGTGCCTGGGGCCAGCCGCGTCGCGGGCAGGCTGCCTACAATCCCGAGAACGGCGCCAACGTGGTCGTCGATATCAAACTCGACGCCAAGGAGGCCAAGGGCGGTGCCCGCAAGACCGTCCGCTACACGCGCTTCGATACCTGTAACAACTGCGGCGGTTCGGGCTCCGTTTCGTCTGAGCATGCCCATACCTGCCCGAGCTGCGGTGGCCGCGGCCACATCGACGTCGACCTGTCCTTCCTGTTTGGTGCGGGTACGTTCCAGTCGGTCTGCCCCGAGTGCGGCGGTTCCGGTAAAGTCGTGGCCGATCCCTGCCCTGATTGCGGCGGCAGCGGTCGTACTCGCGTAACCTCCGAGCAGACGATTGAGTTTCCTGCCGGCACGCACGATGGCGACGAGGTCCGCATTGGCGGCATGGGTCATGCTGGCACCAACGGTGCCGCGGGCGGCGACCTGGTCGGCCGCGCCCATGTTGAGGCCGAGCGCTTGGAAGGCAAAGCTCGTACCGGTTTTTACCTGATGGGCATCGTAGCGCCGTTTTTGGTACTCTCGGCCATCTCGGGTGTGTTCTCGGCCTTTGCCGTGATGTGCTTTATTCCGTTTACCATGGGCCTGTTCATGGTGCTTTCGGACGGTGTGCTTCATCGCAGCCTGCTGTGGTGGAAGCGCGGTGCGATGCAGTTTGCCAACGGTTTTGCCAATGGCTTCATGTTCGCGCTCGTGTCGGTTTGGTTCGCAAGCTGCTCGCAACGGGCCATGCTTTCGCCGTACCAAATGCAATAACATCAAACCCTCTGTTTGCGGTCGGCCCAGCTTGGGTATAGGACGCACTGTGACAATAATGAAAGTCGGAAGGATTCGGTCGTGTCGGAAAATAGGGATTACTACGAGGTGCTTGGCGTCGACAGGGATGCCGACGCGCGGACGATTAAGCGTGCGTTTCTAAAGAAGGCCCGTACCGTACATCCGGATGTTTCGGACGACCCCGAGGCCGAGGCCAAGTTCAAGGAGCTCAACGAGGCCTATTCCGTTCTTTCTGATGAGCAGAAGCGTGCTAACTACGACCGTTACGGCACTGCCGACGGCCCTGGTGGTTCGGGCTACGTCGATATCAACGATATCTTTGGTGGCATGGGCATGGACGACTTGTTCTCGTCGTTCTTTGGCGGCGGTGCCGGCGGTGGCGCCCGCAGCCGTCGTGAGCGTCGTCGCGGACGTGACATGGCCATCTCGCTTTCGGTGACGCTCGAGGAGGCGGCGCTCGGCTGCAAAAAGACGATCAGCTATGACCGCCTTGCTCCCTGCGAGGATTGCAACGGTACGGGCAAGGCTGACGGTGCGACCGAAAAACAGTGCAGCCGCTGCCACGGCACGGGCTATGTCACCACGGTCCAGCGCTCTTTTTTGGGCCAGGTCCAGTCCTCTTCGCCTTGCCCCGACTGCCACGGCGAGGGCACGGTCATCGATCATCCCTGCGAGACCTGTGACGGTCAGGGCCGCACGCCTTCGCACGAAAAGATCGACATCGATATTCCCGCCGGCGTTTCGACCGGTCGCCAGCTGCGTGTGAGCGGCTTTGGCGAGGCCGGCCTTCGCGGCGAGCCTTCGGGCGACCTGATTGTCAACGTGCGCGTTGCCGACCATGAGCGCTTTAAGCGCAACGGTGACGACCTGTACCTGGTGAGCGATATCTCGATTGCGCAGGCTGCGCTCGGCTGCGAGATCGAGGTCGAGGGCATTATGCCCGACGAGGTCGTTAAGGTGACGGTTCCCGCCGGCGCCCAGTACGGCGACACCGTGAGCGTCAATAATTACGGCATGCCGCGCATTGGCGGTGGCGGTTCGCGTGGCCGCCTGATCGTGCAACTGCGCGTGGTCGTTCCCACCAATCTTTCCAATAAGCAACGCGAACTGCTCCGTGCTTTTGCCGACGAGATGGGCGATGACGTCGCTTCCGGTAAGAAGTCGGTGACCGACCGTATCAAGAGTGCCCTCGACGATATCCTCGATTAAGGAGCCCGCGTGCTCGCACCCCATATTTCCGTCGTCAACCTCGGCTGCCGCGTCAACCGGGTTGAGTCTGACCGTATCACTGCCGATCTTATGCGCCTGGGATTTGCTATTGTGGAGCCCCAGGATGCCGATCTGATCGTCATTAACACCTGTGCCGTTACGGGCGAGGCCGAGGCCAAGACCCGTAAGGCCGTCCGTCATGCGCTGGCCTATCCGGGCGAGCCTTACGTGGTCGTAACCGGCTGCGTCGTCAACCTGCATCCCGAGGAGTTGCTGGAGCTCTCCGATCGCGTGATCGCCGAGCCGTCCAAGATTGACGTCGCCGAGCGCGTCTGCGAGGTGCTGGGTGTCGAATCCGATAGCGTTCCCGCCTGCAGCGATGGCGAGGTGGTCGATGCGCTCGGTCGCTCTCGCCTGGGCGTGAAGATTCAGGACGGCTGCAACCATCGCTGCACCTATTGCATTGTGTGGAAGGCACGCGGCCCCGAGCGCTCCGTGCCCGTCGAGTCCGTGCTCGAGCAAGTTCGCGAGGCCCAGGAGGCCGGCGTGCCCGAGGTGGTGCTGACCGGTGTGAACCTGGGAGCCTACGATGGCAAGAGCGCGACCGACGAGCATGTCGAAATCGATGAGCTGCTCGAGGTCATCATGGAGCGCACGTCTATTCCGCATGTGCGCATTTCCTCGGTCGAGCCCATGGATATCTCTGAGCGCCTGCTTAAGGTTATGGCGCGCTATCCGCAGCGTATCGCCCCGTTTTTGCACCTGCCCGTGCAGTCCGGCTGCACGGCGACCCTGCATCGCATGGGCCGTCCCTATAGTGCGGAGGCCTTTGAGGACACGGTGCGTATGATTCGCGCCAACTTGCCCCAGGCGTCCCTTTCGTGCGATGTCATCGTCGGTTTTCCTGGTGAGACGGACGAGGAATTCGAGGAGTCGCTGGCGCTGTGCCGCCGTGTGGGTTTCTCGCGTATGCACGTGTTCCGCTACAGCAAGCGTCCCGGTACCCTTGCTGCCGACATGCCCGACCAGGTTCCGCCCGAGGTTATGGCCGAGCGCAGCCGCCGTATGCGGGCCGCTGCACAGGAGCTTGCTATTGCCGACGCTCGCCGTCGCGTGGGCACGGTCGAGCGTGCCGTGCTCGAGTATGGCGACAACCTGACGCTCGGCTCGTTCCATCATGCCCGTCTTGACGATACCTGTGGACTTACAGCCCCGTGCCTGCTCGATGTTGCTATCATCGGAGTCGATGATTCCGGCTTGGTCCATGCACGCAGGGAGGTTCATGGAAGCCTCGAAGATTAGACTTACCGTTCCCGAGGGGATTGATCCCTCGCGTGTTTTGGGCGCCGGCGACGGCGTCCTTCGTGCGCTCGAGAGCTTGGTTCGCGCTCATGTGGTCGCCCGTGGCGATAACATCTCCGTGAGCGGCGACCCGGATGAGGTCGAACTCGTGGCGCGCTTTTTCGAGCACGCTTTTCGCGAGGCGGCCGCCGGGCGCACGCTGTCTGCCGACGATGTCTCTCGCTGCCTGGCCGTCTTGCGCGACGGTGAGCACGAGGCTACGTCGCTTCGCGATGACGTGCTGCTTTCGTATCGCGGCCGCGTCATTCGCCCCAAGACGCTCGGGCAAAAGCGCTATGTGGATGCCATCCGCTCGCATACCATCACGTTTGGCTTGGGTCCTGCCGGTACCGGTAAGACCTATCTGGCTATGGCGCTCGCCGTTGCCGCGCTCAAGCGTCACGAGGTGGGACGTCTGATCTTGACGCGTCCGGTTGTCGAGGCGGGGGAGAATCTGGGCTTTTTGCCCGGCACCCTCGAGGAAAAGATCGATCCCTACATGCGTCCGCTTTACGACGCCCTTTTTGACATGATGGATCGCGAGCGCACCGATGAGCTCATGGAGCGCGGCGTGATCGAGATCGCCCCGCTTGCCTACATGCGCGGCCGCACGTTGAGCGATGCCTTCGTGGTGCTCGACGAGGCGCAAAATACCACGCCCGAGCAGATGAAGATGTTCCTGACGCGCCTGGGCTTCAACTCCAAGTTTGTGATTACCGGCGACCTGAGTCAGCGCGACCTGGTTGGTCGTCGCGGCGGTCTTGCTGACGTTGAGCAGATTTTGGGCCGTGTCGACGATGTCGCATTTTCGCACCTCGAGCGTGCCGACGTGGTGCGCCATGCCTTGGTGGGACGTATCGTCGAGGCATACGATACTTATGATGATGTGCGCGAGAAACGCGCACGTGACCGAAAGGAGTCCCGTTGAGTGTATTGATCAGCAACGATGCCGAGCTCGATACGCTGCTCGACGCGCAGGAGGTGGAGCACATCTGCGAGGTTGTGCTTGCCGCCGAGAGCGTTGAGCGTGAAGTCGAGATTTCCCTTTCGTATGTCGACGAGGACGAGATGCACGAGCTCAACCACGAGTGGCGCGGTATCGACCGCACCACCGATGTGCTCTCGTTTGAGTGCGATTCGGCCTTTGACGATGACATTCCCGTCGATGAGACGCTCGAGCTAGGCGATATTATCTTGGCCCCGCAGGTTATTGCCCGTCAGGCCCCCGGTTTTGGCAATAGCCCTGCTGACGAGTGCCGTCTGATGCTCGTACACGGCATGCTGCATCTGCTGGGCTATGACCACATCGAGGACGACGAGGCCGAGGTCATGGAGGCCCGCGAGGACGCCATCCTGCGCGATCTGGCGCTCGAGCGCGGCGAGGACCCCAAGCTAGTCCACGTCGGCCCCATCACCAACCACGCCCACGACTAGGAGCTGTCTATGATTCCCGGATCGAACAAGGACCATCCGTCCTTCTTAAAGTCGTTTTCCTACGCCATGGAGGGCTTCGTCACCGCAGTCAAGACCGAGCGCAACATTAAGGTCATGCTCGTTGCGGGCGTGTGCACCGTCATTGCCGGCTGCATCGTGGGGCTCGACATTGCCGAGTGGGCCACGATTATCATCTGTTGTGGCCTGGTGATTCACGGCGAGCTGTGCAACACCGCTATGGAGGCTATCGTCGACCTGGCGACCCAAGAGCTCCATCCGTTGGCCAAGCGTGCGAAAGACATCGCCGCCGCCTCTGTATACGTTCTTTCCATCACCGCCGCGATTGTGGGCGTGCTGGTATTTGCCCACGCGCTCGGCTTTATTTAGAAAGGGATTCCTATGTCTGACACTATGCAGCCTACCGATGAGATCCTGGACGACGAGACTTTGGACGCGGTGGATACCGAGGGGCTCGAGGATGTCGAGGAGTTCGATCCGTTTGAGGGCATGAGCGATGAGGAGCTCGACGCCCTGTGCGACGAGGACGACAACCTCGCGGGCTTTGGCGACGTTGAGCCTGGTTTTCGCAGCGGCTTCGTGGCCCTGGTCGGACGCCCCAACGCCGGCAAGTCCACGCTGCTTAATGCCTGCTATGGCAAGAAGGTCGCCATCACCTCACCGGTGGCCCAGACGACCCGCCGCCGCATGCGCGCCGTCGTCAACCGTCCCGGCTACCAGCTGGTCTTTGTCGATACCCCGGGTATTCATAAGCCCAAGGACGGTCTGGGATCCGAGCTCAACAAGAGCGCGTTGTTCGAGCTGAACGATGTCGATGTCGTCGCGTTTTTGATTGATGCCACCAAGCCGATTGGCAGGGGAGACGCTTGGGTTGCCGAGCGCGTCAGATGCGCCCGTTGCAAGAAGGTCCTGGTGCTCACCAAGGCCGATGAGGCCGATCCCGCCCAGGTTATGGAACAGCTCAAGGCCGCCCACGAGCTCATGGAGTATGACGACGAGATCGTTACGTCGTCGGTCAAGAACTTCAACGTCGATGCCTTTATCGAGACCGTTGCGCACTTTTTGCCCGAGGGTCCGCGTTGGTTCCCCGAGGACATGGGTACCGACGCTTCCGACGAGACGCTCGTTGCCGAGTTTGTGCGCGAGAAGGTCTTGCGCCGCACCCGTGATGAGATTCCGCACTCCGTTGGTGTGATCTGCGATGCGCTCGAGCAGACCAAGAAGGTACTGCGTGTGCACGCCACCATTTACGTCGAGCGCGAGGGCCAAAAGGGCATCATCATCGGTAAGGGCGGCGAGATGATCAAGCATATCGGTATCGACGCCCGTCGCGATCTTGAGCGTATCTTTGGCATCCAGGTCTTTTTGGAGCTGGACGTGAAGGTCAAGGCCGGCTGGCGTGACGACGAGGCCCAGATTCGCCGCTTTGGCTACAACGCCGAGGACTAAGGGCGCGCGGCACGCATGGCAGGCTCCCGGACATATCGCACCAAGGTGCTCGTCCTCGACAAGACGAAGCTCAAAGAGACCGACCTGATCCTGACGATGCTTGACGAGCGGGGTCGGCAGGTTCGTGCCGTGGCAAAGGGTGCGCGTAAGCCCGGCGGGCGGTTGGCGGCGCGCTGCGAGCTGTTCTGTACCGTCGATATGCTGCTTGCGCATGGACGGTCGCTCGACGTGGTTTCCCAGGCCGAGCTTATGGAGGCTCCGCTCGGCGTTGCGCCCGATTACGAGACGACATGCGCGGCAAGCGCGATCGCCGAGGTCGCGCGCGTGTGCTCGTTCGAGGACGCCGAGGACCCGTTCACCTTTGCTATAACGCAGCGAGCGCTTGCCCTGGTGGGCAGTGGGCTCGACACGGCACACATGGATCTACTTGTGGCGGCATATGTCTTTAAACTGCTGTCGCACGTTGGCTATCGACCCGATTTTTCGGCCTGCGTGCTGTGCGGAGACCCCATGTTGTCGTATTTTTCGCCCCAGGCGGGCGGTCTCATGTGCGGGTCGTGCGCTTCGAGCGTTCCGGGTGCCGAGCTGGTGTCGACCGGTGAGGTCGCGTGGCTGCGCGCCCTCATGTCCATGACCTTCGATGCGCTCGTGGCCGAGAGGGTCGACCCCCATACCGCAGCCTTTTTGTTGGGGCTTTCGCATGTTTGGGCTGCGACGCACACCGATCAGCGCCTCCGTGCGATGGAATTCATGTTGGGTCGGTGATGATGCGCAGGCGCGGGCTGCTTGTGGTAACATACCGACCTGTTGGTACCTCGACCTTGGTTGCTCGCTCCACCGGCGGCTTCCCAGTCCGAGGCGAATCGAGTCGCCCGAGGGCGACGTAAAACGAAAGGTGAAACAATGACTGTTTCCAAAGAGCGCAAGGCGGAGCTGACTGCCCAGTTCGGTAACACCCCGGTCGACACCGGCAACCCCAAGGTTCAGGTCGCCATCCTGTCCGAGCGCATCAAGGAGCTGACCGAGCACATGAAGTCCCACCAGAAGGACTTCCACACCCGTCGTGGCCTGCTCATGCTCGTCGGTCGTCGTCGTCGTCTTCTCTCCTACATCAAGAAGAACGACATCGTCGAGTACCGTGAGCTCATCAAGGCTCTGGGCATTCGCGACAATATTCAGTAGCGAACTTGTACATGCTAAGAGCGTCCTGCATGCGGGACGCTCTTTTTGTGTAAGGGCGTGAACAATCACGCTCTGAAGCGTGGCGGGGGCAGGGGGCCCGCGTCACATGAGAAGCCCGCAGGCAAGGGGCCTGTGGGGTAAAGGAGAACAATGACACTCGTATCCAAGACCTTTGAGCTGTACGGCAAGACCTACACCTTTGAGTCCGGCGAGCTTGCCAAGCAGGCCACTGGCGCCTGTCTGGTCAAGCAGGGCGACACCACGATGCTCGATACCGTGGTCGTCTCCAAGGAGCGCAAGAACTATGACTTCTTCCCGCTGACCGTCGACTTCAACGAGAAGATGTACGCTGCCGGCCGCATCCCGGGTGGCTACCTCAAGCGTGAGGGCCGTCCCAGCGAGAAGGCCACGCTCACCGCGCGCATGATCGACCGTCCGATTCGCCCGAGCTTCCCGGACGGCTTCCGCAACGAGGTACACATTGTCGCTACCTCGCTCGTCGCCGACCAGGTCAACCCCTTCGACGTCATCAACGTCATGGGTGCCTCCTTGGCCATGACGCTCGGCGGCGTGCCCTTCGAGGGCCCGCTTGCCTGCGTGCGCATCGGCCGTAACGTGGAGACCGGCGAGTTTATCGTCAACCCCACCTACGAGGAGCGCGAGAACTCCGATCTGGACCTGGAGCTGGGCGGATCCGCCGACTTCATCTCGATGGTCGAGGCCGGCGCCGAGGAGATCTCCGAGGACGACATGCTCGCCGCTATGAAGTTTGGCCAGGAGGCCCTTGCTGCTTTCTGCCAGGCTCAGGACGAGTTCGTCGCCGAGTGGGAGCAGGTTAACGGCCCCATCGTCAAGAAGGAGTACCCGCTCGACCAGCCCGTCGAGGAGGTCCAGGAGCGCATCTTCGCCCACTACGACGAGATGGCTGCCGCCCTTCGCGACGCCGACAAGCTCTCCCGTATCGGTAAGGTCGAGGCTCTGAAGGAGTCCATCCGCGCCGAGTTCACCGAGGAGGAGCAGGCCGCTTGGGAGCGCGAGATCCCCGTGGCGCTCAAGAAGCTCGAGAAGAAGGCCATGCGCACCATGGTCGTCGAGACCGGCGAGCGCGTCGACGGCCGTGCCGCCGACGAGATCCGTCCCATCATGGTGAAGGACAACTACCTGCCGCTCGTTCACGGCTCTGGTCTGTTCCAGCGTGGCCAGACCCAGGTGCTTTCCGTCCTGTCGCTCGGTATGCTCAACGAGGGCCAGCGTCTGGATACCATCGAGCCCACCGAGGGCAAGCGCTACATGCACCACTACAACTTCCCGCCTTTCTGCACCGGCGAGACCGGCCGCATGGGTAGCCCCAAGCGCCGCGAGATCGGCCATGGCAATCTGGCCGAGCGCGCTCTGCTTCCGGTGCTTCCCGACGAGAACGAGTTCCCCTACGCCATCCGCGTCGTCTCCGAGGTCATGGAGTCCAACGGCTCCTCTTCGATGGCTTCGACCTGCGGCTCCACGCTCGCCCTTATGGACGGCGGCGTGCCCATTAAGCGCCCGGTCTCCGGTATCGCCATGGGCCTGATCCAGGAGGAGGGCAAGACCGTGGTCCTGTCCGACATCCAGGGTCTCGAGGACTTCCTGGGCGACATGGACTTTAAGGTCACCGGCACCACCGAGGGCATCACCGCCCTGCAGATGGACAACAAGGCCACCGGCCTCACCTTCGACATCCTGGCCCGCGCTCTGCAGCAGGCCAAGGAGGGTCGCGCCTTCATCCTGCAGAAGATGCTCGATGTGATCCCCGAGCCGCGCCGCACCACGCGCAGCACCGCTCCGCGTATCGTCTCCATCCAGGTTCCGACTGACAAGATCCGCGACGTCATCGGTTCCGGCGGTAAGGTCATCCGCGGCATTCAGGACGAGACCGGTGCTTCGGTCGACATCCAGGAGGACGGCACCGTCTTTGTCGGCGGCACCGGCGAGTCCGTCGATCAGGCTGTCGAGCGCATCAAGCTCATCATCAAGGTTCCCGAGCCGGGCGAGGAGTACACCGGTCGCGTGGTCTCCATCCAGCCCTTCGGCGCCTTCGTCAACCTGCTGCCCGGCAAGGACGGCCTGCTGCACATCTCCCGCGTCGCCAAGGGCCGCGTGGAGAAGGTCGAGGACGTCCTCAACGTCGGCGACGAGGTCAAGGTCGTCGTCATCGAGGTCGACGATCGTGGCAAGATCTCGCTCGATCGTCTTGACAAGCCCGAGGCCCCGGCTCGCGCCGAGGGTGCCTCCGAGGGCGACGGCGAGCACTTCCAGCGCCGTGAGCGTCCGCGTCGCGAGCGCTCCGAGCGCGGCGACCGTCCGCGTCGTCCCGGCGACAACGGAGGCCGCAAGCCCCGCCGTCACCACGACGCCGAGTAACAGCTAAACATAAGCAGCTCAACAAGGGCGATTCCGTACAGGGGTCGCCCTTTTGCTATTCCCGGCGGGGTCCGCGGATAAAGTTTCCTGCTCTACAGTCCTGCTCACGACGGAGGCCACATTAAGTGGCCTCCTGTTCGTGCGGAA
>URZI01000008.1 GCA_900552385.1 uncultured Collinsella sp.
GCACGCTCTGCGGCTGCACGCTCTGCGGCTGCACGCTCTGCGGCTGCACGCTCTGATATGAGGTAGCCGCTGCCGTATATCGCCTTGTTCTGCACGCGCTGCGCGTCGAGCGCCCTCGTGAAGCTGCACTCCTGCGGCCCCACGCGGAAGTCGATGCCGTACTTGGAGTAGCGCGCCAGCATGGGTGCGGTCAGCACCTCGTCCGGGTACTCGTACTTCGGCAGCGCCCTGGCCTTCTCGCGGCGCAGGCGCTCTATCGCGGCATCCAGCTCGGAGCGCAGGTCGGGCGCGCTGCGAGCCTGGGCGGGGTCGAGGTTTGTCACGAACGACGTGTTGACGCTCGCGCCGTTGGCGTACGTCACGCCGACGCCCGTCACGACCTTGCAGCAGTTGCGGATGCCCATGCACGTCAGGGTGGGGGCGAACAGGAAGAAGCCCACGCCGCGCTCCTGGTAGTGCTTGACGATCTTGCTCAGGATGGAGAACGGCGGGTTGTCCACCACCGTGCAGCCCTGCGGGTACTCCTCGCGCTCGTAGTCGCCGCCCGGATAGAACGGGCGCGCCACCTTCGCCAGGTCGAACCCGTACTCCCGGTGCGCCCACAGCAGCACGCAGTCGTACACCTCGGGCGGGGTGTAGCAGTCGTCCGTCGTCCTTTTCGGCTCGAACTTTGCCGTGAACTCCTCGTATGTCTCGCCTCTCGCCATGCGTCTCCTATCTCTCGGCCCATATGGTCGCAAGCGTGTCGCCGGGCACGGAAAAGGCCGCCCCGAAGGACGGCCCTCTGCCTGTTTCCGTATTCGGTTGCCCCTATCCGCACGCCGCCACGGCCATGGCCATGAGCCCGAGCGCCAGCGCCCTTATGGCGTAGATGGCCGCCGCGTCTATGGCGATCGCCGCCGCTATGAACAGCAGGCACCCCCAGTTGCATCCCGGGCGGTTCATCGCTCCTCCCACTCGACGGTGCCGTCGTCGTACTCGGCCTTGAGCCATTCCAGGTAGTCGGCCTCCTCGCAGAAGCTGGCCAGCAGCCGCTTGCTGGTAGTGCAGCTGCTCATGCGGCTCGTCTCATACACGGCGATGAAGAAGGGCCACGAGTGGAACTCCGTCTCCGTGTGGATGGCCCGCTCGGGCGTGCCGAAAAGGTGCTCCCAGTTCGTCATCGCGCCCCCTCCTTCGCGCTCGGCCCGACCTTGCTGTAGGTGAAGTCCTCGAACAG
The DNA here is from genome assembly GCA_900552385.1 of uncultured Collinsella sp. GTDB lineage: Bacteria > Actinomycetota > Coriobacteriia > Coriobacteriales > Coriobacteriaceae > Collinsella. The sequence goes on from URZI01000008.1 coordinate 1,220, forward strand.
GTGACCGCACCAGCGGCAGCGGTCGCCGCCCTTGGGCAGGTGGTGCCAGATCTCGCGCATGCCGCACTTCGGGCAGCGCACCTCGATACTGGGTCGGCGCTTCGGCTTCTCGGTCTGCTGCTCCATGGCTACTCCACCGCCATCCGCATGGCCGGCTTCATGGACTCGCGCAGGCTCTTGGCAAACTCCTCGGCCGTTACCTCGGCCTTCACCTCCACGTTCACGTCGGGCATCGCGAAGCCGCGCGCCTCGTCGTCCTTCAGGCACGGCATGGCGACCTCCTGGGCCGCGCCCTTGAGCGTCGGCGCCGCCGTCTCCTTCGGCTCGCAGCGCCCCAGCCACAGCTCGCACTCGTCCAGCTTCGTGAGCGCCAGGGCGCGCTCGCGGCTCACCTCGTAGGCCGTCTCGATCTCGCGGCGCAGCCTCTTGCAGTCTGCCGGCCCGTCGCTGCGCAGCCTCTGCCTGGCATCGGCGAGCTTGCGCCCCACCTCGGCGAGGTTGTCGGCCAGCGCCTTGTTCTCGCTTCGCAGGCGCTCGTTCTCCCGGTGGAGGTTCTGCAGGTGGCGGTCCTGCACCGCGAGGCTCTTCTGACCGCTCCAGCAGTCCTCGCACAGCGGCGCGTCTACGCCCATGTTGTCCTGCCCCAGGGCGTCGATATCGCGCCCGCAGGTATCGCAGATGATTCCCATGGCTACTCCCCTCCTTCCGGCTTCACCGCGCCTGCGAGGAACCACGCCCGCAGGCTCTCGGCGCACTCCGGGCACAAGGCCCTTGCCTCGCCGTCGATTCGCGCGCTGTTCCTCAGCACCATCTTGGCGTAACCCGCCAGGGTCGCCGGCACCTCCTTGCCGCAGCGTTCGCATGCGCACATGTACAGCCTCATGCCTGCTCGCCTCCCTTCGGCAGAGCGTCGGCGATTCGGTCCCAGTCGGTGGCCGACTTCTCGCTGGGGTACTCGTAGGCCCCCACGCACGGCACCGGCAGCACCGCCATGCCGTCGTGCTCGCCTGCGTACTCGTCTGCGTCCGATCTGCTCTCGAACGCCAGCACCACGTCGCTCTCCGTGGCCACCGCGTAGATCTTCTTCATCGTTTCGTCTCCTATTCCTATTCGAACTCGAAGCACTCGCATGCCTCGCTTGTCTCGTCTGCCGCCTCCACGTCGGGGCCGCCGCCAGTCATGGCGTCGCGGGCGCACACGGCCTCGCCGCCAGCGCCCTGCACGCGGCCGCAGAAGCGGCACTCCCGGCACGTGCGGCCCTCCCACGGGTCGGGCCGGTTCCACGGTGCCCTGGGGTCGGACTCGAAGCACCCGGGCGGGAGGTTCCACCCGCTTGAAGGCTCGTACCCGCTCACATGCACCGCCTGCCCCTCGGCAGCCGCCCCCAGCCGTCCATGGCCAGGGCATCCGCGTACTTGGTCGGTTCCGGCAGCAGCAGGTACTCCCAGTGCCCCGAGCCCGGCGGGGCGGGGCGGTTGAACCTCTGCTCGGCCCTGACCCAGCGGAAGTGCAGCCGGTTGGCGTGCGCCAGCCCGTGGCAGCCGCTGCCGTTGCCGCTGCCGCACAGCATCACCGTGGGCTTGGGAACCTCGCGCCCGTCGCGGAACAGCTTGCCCGCCCCGCGCCTCACGATGTGGTGGCGGTTGAGCGGCCACGGCGCGCCGCACACGGCGCACCTGGGCGTCTCGATGCTCGGCCCCTCCATGAGGGGGCGCAGGATCTCGGGCAGCGTGTCAACGTTTGCCATTCGATAGCCTCCTGTCCTTGCCTTGCAGCTCGTACTTGTCGCACATCTCCGACAGGCGGCTCACGATGGCCACCGCCGTCTCCTCGTCGCCGTTCTTGGCCAGGCGGCGTATGAGGTCGCTCTTGCCGTACTGCGTGGTCACGACCACGGGCCTCATGTTCTCGTACCTGTCGTTCACGACGCGGAACACCTGCCCCAGCGTCCAGTCGGTGGGGGACTCCTTGCCCAGGTCGTCCAGCACCAGGCACCCCACGCGGGAGAGCCTGGACAGCACGCCGTCCTCGGTGCCGTCGCCGCCGTAGGTGCCCTTGATGGCGGCCAGCACGCCCAGCATGTCGGTCACCCTCACGCTGGTGCCGCCGTCCACCAGGAGCCGCGCCACGGCGCTCGCCAGGTGGGTCTTGCCGGTTCCCACGGGGCCGCAGATGTACGCCCCGCGCCCTTGCTCAACCTTCGCGGCGATGCCCGCGGCCATGGGGGAGGCGGCTGTCATGAAGCGGGGCTTGATTCCGGCCCGCTCGTAGGCCCGGCGGCGTTTGGCTGCGGCCTCCTCGGCCTTGGCCCTGGCCTCAAGGCGCGAACGCTCGTCACGCTCCGCCACGGCACCCGGGCAGCCGCACGGCTTCCAGCCGCAGAAGGCGCGGCGGCCAGCCAGCACCACGTAGCGGACCTCCAGCTGCGCCCCGCAGTGGGGGCACTCAGTCGTACTCGGCATAGCCGTCGGCCTCCTTCCGGGTCCTCGGGCCGCGGTTCACGTAGTCCTCGAACTTCGGCGAGAACAGCGTGGAGGGCCGCAGATACTTGGCCATCTTCGGGTCGCCCGCCCACTCGGCTGCCATCGTGTCGATGACGGCCAGGAAGTCGGGGAGGCGGTAGCCCTCGGCCCAGCGGGCGTGTATCAGCCTGCGGGTCTTGGCGCTGCTTGAGCGGTAGCGGGTGCCGGCTGCCTCGTTGAGCGCATGCACGATTTCGTCAAAGGGGATTAAGGGGTTATCTATATACTCAACCTCAACCTCAACCTCTGCATTGCCGCAACTCGATGCGCCTGCATGTGCATCCGCATCTGCTTGCGCATGTGCGACTGCATCTGTATCCGCATATGCTCCCGCATGTGCTTGCGCATCGGCTTGCGCCCGTGCCGCCGCATCGTCCACCGCGTCTTCCTTCCCCGGCCTGTTGCCCCAGCGGGCGTTGGCCGCCTTCCTTGCGCGCTCGCTCTTCTCGTCGCCCATGTCGAGCCTGCCCTTGAGCACCAGGAAGGTAGGCAGCCACGCGGGGCTGCCCTGCGGCTCCTTGCCCGTGAACCGGTACTCGACGATGGCGTAGATGAACGGCGCGCGCTGCTTCTCGGGCATGGCCTGCGCGGCCGCCCAGAAGTCGTCGTGTATAACCATGCCCATAGTGTCGCCGTCGCCTTCCCTAAAACGGGATATCCTCGTCGTACAGATCGGGCATGGCCTGCTGCTGTGGCGCGTACGCCTGCTGAGTGGCCGGCTGCGGCGCGTAGGCGGGCTGCTGCGGCGCAGGTGCCGGGGCGGGGCGTCCCTGGCCGTACGTGCGGGCCTGCGGCGCTTGCGGGGCCGCCTGGGGCGCGTACTGCTGCGGCGCGTAGCCCTGCTGCTGTTGCTGGCCGCTCATGAACTCCAGCTCGTCCACCACGACCTCCAGCGCGCTGCGCTTCTGGCCGGTCTGCTGGTCGTTCCAGCTGCGGTAGCGCAGCTTGCCCTCGATGGCCACCTTGCTGCCTTTGGCGAGGTACTGCGCCAGCTTCTCGCCGCGGGTGCCGAACAGCGTGCAGTCCACGAAGTTCGGGTAGTCCTCCCACTGCCCGGTCTGCTGGTTCTTGCGGCGGTCGTTGACGGCCACGCCCATGGACAGCACGGACATGCCGCCAGACGTGGAGCGCAGCACGGGGTCGCGGGTCAGGTTGCCGGATATGCACACGCGGTTGATGCTCATAGATACCCTCCTTGGGTTACGTCCCCGCTGTTCCAGATGCGGGTGATCTGCGCGTCTACCATGCGGATACGCAGCTTGATTACGTTGATGGCCTCCTGCGAGGCCTTGTAGATGGCCTCGGAGCAGTCGCGGCGGCGCTTGGCCTCCGCTATCTGCTCCTGGCCCCGGCACACGTCGCCGATAATGGTGACGGGCGTGCCCTTCTGGCGCTCGTTCAGGATGGCGATGCGCAGGGCCTTGCGGTACTCGGCCTCGTTCTCGGCGTACTGGCAGCCCGACTCCTTGCAGGTCTTCAGCTCGGCCTCCAGCCTGTCGGTCAGCTCGTCCAGCTCCTCGGTGAGCGCCTGCATCTACTCCACCTGCCAGTCGGGGCGCGGGCAGCACGGGCTGTTGGCCACGAACTCCATGTACTGCGGCATGCTGGCGAACTGGTAGCGCGCCCCGCAGCTGCGGCAGTGGGCCGTGAAGGGGCCGTCTGCGGGCGGCTGCTTCTCCTCGGGCGCGGGCTGCTCCTCCATGGCGTCGGGATCGCTCTGCCCGTCGATGGCGAACGCGCCGCACAGCGCGTACTTGCGGGCGTAGCTCGACGCCATGCCGGTCACCTGGGCGTCGTCCGAGCCCTTCTTGTGCTCGTCCTCGCGGGCGTAGGCGCTCACCTGCAGCAGGCCCTCGCCGCCCTCGGCGGGGAACACGCACGCCGTGGACTTCACGTAGTAGCGGTCGCCTATCTGCACCAGCTCGTCGGTCATGAAGAACGCCAGGCCCTCCTTGGCGCACGGCTCCTTCAGCGCGGCCACTATGTCCTCGTAGCTGCGGTAGCTGAACTTGCCGAAAGCGTTGTACTTGGCCTTGGGCACCACCACGGCGCGCTGCACGCGGGCAACGGCCGCCATGAGGTCGATGGACTGCTGTTCCTGGGTCATGCTAGTAGCCTCCGTTCATTCGCTCGTAAACCTGGCCCACCGTGCCGTGCATGATGGTGCCCACGACGCCCTGCGCCTTGAGGGCCGCCGCGACGCCCTGCATCTGCTCGCGCGTGGCGCACGGCACCACGACCGTCCACGGGTCGCCCGCCGTGGCCACGGGTGCCGGTGCGGGCGGCGCTGGCGGCACCGGGGCGGGCATGGGCGCGGGCTGCCGCTCGGGCATCTGCTCAAGCGGCTGCGGGAACTCTGCGGGCTGGCATTCCGCGGGCTCGGGCACCGCTTCGGGTTCGGGTTCGGGCTCTTCCATGGGTTCCGGCTCTTCCACGGGTTCCGGCTCCATGGCCGCCTTCAGCTCGGCGATGCGCCGGCGCTCCTCCTCGGCCTTGTGCGCCGCCGTTATGGCCGCGCCCAGGTCCAGGGTGGCGAACAGCTCGCGCTCGGCCTCGTCGTAGAACGGCTCGCCCTGGAACTGCGCCTTGAGGGTTTCCCAGTCCTGGGCCAGGCGCTCTACCTTGGCCTCCAGGGCCTTGAATGCCTTCACCTCGCCGAAGGTCTTGTTGGTCCACTGCTTCTCGTGGAAACGCTCATAGGGCACGACGGGGGCCAGCAGCCCGGCGAACTCCTCGTAGTGCTCCCGCAGCTTGTCGTACGCGCGCAGCTGGCGCTCCTCCTCGGCCTCGTCCAGCTGCGCCTTGATGCCGCCGGCTGCCTGCTTCGCGATGCCCGCCACGGCCTTGCACCTGTCCTCGAACGCGGCCAGGGGCTTCGTGTACTCGCGGCTCACGGCCTTGCGGCGCTCGTCTATCTCCTTGGCGATGCCGTTGAGGTAGGCGCGGTCGCGCTTGGCGGCCTTCACGTTCTCGTCCTTGCCCATGTCGTAGGTCGCGCCCTCGTAGTCGGCCACCAGCCTGCGCACGTGCGCCTCCAGGGCGTCGAAGTTGGCCTCGATCACGGCGGGGGAGTACGCCACGGTCAGCTCTGACGCCTCCTCGGGCTCGATGATCTCGGCCTCAACTGCTTCGCTCATTTACTCCTCGCTTCCCAGGCGCGCCATGCACGCCTCGTAGGTTTCCGTCTCGGCCGCGTTCGGCTCGTAGCCGTCGGCCTTCATGGCCTCGTAGATGATGGTCACGTTCTCGACCGTCGCTCGGTTGAAGTACACGGAGCTGCCGCCTTCCATGAGGCTCCAGGCCGTCCAGCCGCTCATGTTCCACGCTGCCCGCCAGCCCATGGCCACGGCCAGCTCGGTGGGCGTGCGGTCGATGGGTCGGCCCAGCAGCTCCTCGAACGATTCCACGGCCTCGGACTCCATGGCGAACGCGGTCAGCGCCAGAGCCGTGCGGCGCATCGACTTGAGGTCGCCCGCGTGGGCGGCAAGCCACTCGCGGCGGGCCTTCGCGCCGTCCTCGTAGGCGGCCTGGAAGTCGGCCTTGCGCTGGGCTGCGGCCTGTGCGGCCTCGTCGGCCCCCTCGGCCACCGGCGCCAGCAGGGTCACGCCGAACGACGTCTCCTCGGCCAGAAGCCCCGCGCCCGCGTTGTCGGCCACGTAGGCGTCCAGCGCCGCCAGGTCGGGGCGGTAGTCGGAAAACGTGCGGCATGCGGCGAAGCCCTCGGGGCATTCGTCGACGAACTCGACGCCCGCGTCGGCAAGCACCGCCACCACCTCGGCGCGGTTGCGCCTCTGCTCGGCCTCGGCCTTCAGGCCCGCGTACACGCGCTGCCATTCGGACTGCTTGCAGTCGCGCAGCTCGGCCACGGCATCGTCGTCGCCCTCGAACTCGGCGATGGCGGCCAGGCGGTCGAGCGTCATGTCGTAGGCGGCGTCCTGCACCCTGCGGGCGGCGCGGCGCGCCTTGGCCACGGTGCCCGCGTCGGTGCGGGCGGCCACGGCCACCTCCTCGTCGGGAATGTCGAGCGCCAGCATGGTCTGCACGCCGCGCGACTTCTCCTCGGCGGTCAGCCCCAGCTTGGCGTCGGTCTCCACCATGGCCTTGGCGGCCTCCACGCGCGCCTGCTCGGCGTCGTCCAGGTCGTCGTAGACCTCGGCGAGGAAACGCTCGGTGCCGATGGCCCTCATGGCGCGCACGCGGCACTCGCCGTCGATGATCCAGTAGATGCCGCCCTCCTTGTACAGGATGGGCTTCATGACGGGCTGGCCGGGGTTGAGGCGGTTGGCCTTGAACTGCGCGGCCAGGCCCGCGATGTGCTCGGCGCTCTCCCTGGTGGTGAAGTCGCGCGGGTTCATCGGCTCGCCGTCGGCGCGCTCGTAGGGGTACACGTCGCAGATCGCGACCTCCTCTAGCGATTGCATGCGCGGGCCCCCTCGTCTACGACCACGCGGCACTCCATGCCCACCAGGCGGGCGCGGCACGCCACGCGGGCCACCTCGCCCATGAGCGCGATGCGCTTGGTGGGCACGGGGCCGTTCTTGATTTGCGCGGCCATGCAGGCGGCCCCCATGTTGAACGCCTGGCGCATGGCGGCGTCGAAGCCGCCGTCGCCCGGCTCGGGCACGGGGACGGCGCGCTCGATGCGCTTCAGGATGCTGTCCACCGTCTTGTCCGCGACGGTCTTGCTGATGATTTCCGTGAGCATTTGGGTCTCCTAACTGGGAAAACTAAAAGTGATAAAAACTTTTCAGGATTTCGGAACTTTTTTCTCTATGCGCTCCTTGCGCTTCTGCGCCGCCTTGACCCTGCGGTACAGGTAACGGCACAGCCACCGCTCCATGGCCTCGTCGTGCGCCTCTGCCGCCTTGTCGGCGGCGTAGCGGCTCATGCCCGAGGTGTCCGGGGCCTGCGGCATGGGGTCGGCGCGGCTCTCTCGGCCGCACTCGGTGCGCTCGTAGGTGCGGCGCTCCTCTGCGGTCAGCCTCGGCAGCAGCTCGGCTATGCGGGCCTCTATGGCCTCAAGCTGCTGCTGGCGTCTGCACGGTTCGCAGATGCCGTCCTTGCCGAGGGTCGCCCTGCGGCACCCGCACGACGGGCACAGCTCCAGGCGGTGGCGGTAGCAGCGCAGGGACACGTGGCCGCCGCTGGCGTTGATCACGCGCCGCGCGTTATCCAGCTGGTTCTTGGACAGCCGCAGCTCGCGGCGAATCTCGCGGGCGGGCACCTTTCCCGCCAGCTCGGCTATGCGGTCGAGGTCGGCCTTGCGCCACGCCCTGTGTGGCCTGCCCTTGTCTCGGCGGGTCACTCGTCGCTCACCTCCACGACCACGCGGGGGCGCGCCCTGTCGGTGAGCACCCTGTCGGGGCACTGCTCCACGTACTTGCGGGAGTCGTCCTTGATTACGCCCGCCGCCACCAGGCCGTCGAGCACGAACTTGCGCGCGAAGCCCACGTTGTCGGCGTCGCGGCGCATGTCGGGCTCGTAGAACGTGGTGCGCACGGTCACCCGGCGCTCGAAGCGCGGCGCGCGCTGCTGCATGGCCGCCGCCCTCACGCGCGCCGTCTCGCGCTTCTTCATGGCCGCCGCCTTGTAGCGGTTGGCGCGCTCGGCGCTGATGTAGTCGTTCAGGCTCGGCATTCGGCCCTCGACCGTGACGGTGCACCTCATTGCGCGCCCCTGTCGTAGATGCCCTGCGCCTCGGTTAGCGTGGAGGCGGCGAAAACGGCTGGGCCCACGATGGCCTCCCACGTGCCCACCAGGTCCACGGAGTCCACCGGCGTGCGGCGGAAGCTCACGGCGGCCAGCATGGAGGGGCGCTGCAGCACCATGTAGCGGGACAGCACGCTCCACAGGTTGTGGTCGCGCTTGAACTCGCTGGCCTCGCTCACGGTCATGCCGTTCTGGCACGCCAGGGTGTACACGTTGTCGCGCTGGATGACGTGGCCCTCCAGCATCAGGCGGTAGCAGATGCGGCGCAGCTTCGCCAACGTATCGGGGTTCGAGGCAACCCAGCCGCACGCCTTGGCCACGAGGGCCTGGGCCTTGGCGTCTACCTCGGCCATACTGTTGCCTCCAGCGCCCATGTGGCGGCGATGCACGCGCAGACGAACAGGGCGGCGAAAACGGCCTGCAGCCTCTCGCGGCGCTGCTCGGGTGTTACACTGGTCTCGGTTCGGAAGTGAACCGTTGCGGTGCGCGTCTTTCGCTTGCCGGATGCGACGCGCACCCTCTTTCCCTTGATCTTTTCCATTCCTGGAACTTCCTCTCGTTCTCTGGGTCCTTGTAGAACTCGAGCATCATGGCGGCGCACTCGTCGCACATGGCGCGCTGTATCGGGGTCATTCGCCCGCGACGCCCGGCAGAAGCAGCGGGGCGTCCTCGTAGGCGACCTCACCGGTGTCCCTATCCACGAACATCACCTCCTGGTCGTCGTACACGTGGATATTGAGCACCTGCCCCGTGAACTCCACCAGCTTGGGGATGAAGTCACGGAACTTCGGGTCCAGCTCAAACTGCAGCACGCACTTGCCGCTCTTCACGTTGAGGGCGGTGAACCCCCCCCGTACGGTCACCTCGTTCAGCATGGCCTACTCCTTCTCGTCGTAGGCGCTGTCGCGCGCGATGGTCTTGAAGTCGGTGCTCCAGCCCTTGCCGTTCACGCTGAACTGCACGGAGCTGTAGACGTTGAACTGCATGCCGCCGAGCTCGAACCAGGTCGTGCTCGCCTCCAGAAGCTCGATGCCGCTCGTCTGGAAGCCCCACATGGCCGCGATGCGGCGCTTGAGGCTGTCGTGCGTCTCCTCCATGCAGCCGTTCTCGGCCAGCTCGAAGTTGACGGCCACGCGCTTGCGGTCGTCGATGAGGTGGTCGAGCGTCTTGCCGATGATCTCGGCGACGAACTCGGGCTGATGGCTCTTGGTGGTCATGGTTTCTCTCCTATCTATAGGTTTAACTATCGTTGCTGCCGAAAAAAATATCAGCCACACGCACGCCGAAAAGTTTTGCCAGTTTTTTGGCGTCCTCGATAGTCACGCTATCGGGGTTGCTTTCCATCTTTGCGTACGTGGGCCGCGAGATGCCGAGAAGGCCAGCCACGGCCTCCTGTGAGTACCGTGCCTTCTTGCGCGCATCAACCAATTCCATCGAATCACCTCCTTGCTTGGTATGCCTAAGACTATAACCAAACATATAGTGACTGTAAAGAAGATTTGTCATATTCTGTAAAAAGATTTTAACGGTCGCAGCGGAAGGAGGACACGTGAGCATAGCCGAGAACATCCGAAGGATTAGGACGCAGCACGACATGACGCAGGAGGAGTTCGGCAAAGTTGCTGCCGTCTCCGCTATGGCCGTATCTCAGTGGGAAAACGGGCGAGCAGTGCCTCGCATGGGCGCAGTTCAGCGTATTGCGGATTATTTCAATATCAGTAAAGGCGAGGTTATTGACGAGGGAACAGATGGCGTTGTTTTGCCTTCCGGCGCCATGCCGGTGGTGGCCAGCAGCGCCACCGTGCCGCTGCTCACGCTCGGGCGCGTGCATGCCGGCGCGCTCGCCGACGAGGAGGAGATAGCGCACCGCGTTGAGGTGCCCGCATCGGTGTGCGCCGGGCACCCGCGCGCGTTCGCCCTGGAGGTCGAGGGCGACTGCATGAACCGCGTCATACCCGAGGGCAGCCACGTGCTGGTCGACCCCGACCGCCAGCCCGCCAACGGGTCCATCGCCGTGGTGGAGACCGAGGACTACCGCGCGGTCATGCGCCGCTGGTACAAGGGCAGCACCAAGCTGATGCTGTCGGCGGATAGCTTCGAGGACTACGAGGACATGATTTTCGGCATGGACGACGGCCCCGTGCGCGTGATCGGCACGGTGGTGTGGTTCCAGGCCGCCGACGAGATGGAGTAGCCGTGGGCGGGCGCGCGGCGATATACGCCCGCTTCTCGAGCCACAACCAGCGCGGCGAGTCCATAGAGATACAGGTGGAGAAGTCCCGCGCCTACTGCGCCGAGAACGACCTGCGCGTGGTGGCCACGTACTGCGACTTCGCGCAGACGGGCACCAACACCGACCGCGCCGAGTTCCAGCGCATGATGGCCGACGCCAAGCGAGGGCTGTTCGATTTCGTGGTCATATATAAAGTTACCCGAATCATGCGCAACCGCGACGAGATGGCCATGGCGCGCATCATGCTGCGCCGCTGCCGCGTCGAGATACTGTACGCGGGCGAGGACATTTCGGACGGCTCGGCGGGCGTGCTGCAGCTGGGCATGCTGGAGGTGCTGGCGGAGTACGAGAGCGCGCTCGACGGCGAGCGCATACGCGACGGCATACAGAAGAACGCCGAGCGGTGCATGGCCAACGGCTGCGTGCGCTACGGCTGGGACATAGTGGACGGGCGCTACGTGGTCAACGAGGAGGAGGCCGCCGCCATCCGCCTGGGCGTGCGCATGGTCTTGTCGGGCAAGTCGGTGGCCGACGTGGTGCGCGCCTGGGAGCCGTACCGCACCAAGCGCGGCGGCAAGTGGCGCTTCCAGACGGTGCGCCGCATACTGATGCGGCGGGAGAACGGCGGGGAGTACCGCTACGCGGGCGTGGTCGTGCCCGGCGGCATGCCCGCCATCGTTCCCATGGATGACGAGGAGAGGGTGATACGGATGCTTGAGGACTCGCACAGGCCCCGCGCCAAGACCGAAGCGTGGGACTTCCCGCTCACGGGCAAGCTCTACGACGGGCGCGACGGCGGGCTGATGACCGGCACCAGCGGCACGGGCAAGTCGGGCAGGCCCTATCACTACTACCGCTGCCGCAGCTGCGGGCGCACCGTGCGCCGCGATGTCGTGGAGAAGCGCGTGGCCGACGCCGTGCGCGAGGCCCTGGGCAGCGCCGACAGCCGCGAGCGCATCGCTCGCATGCTGGCCGACGCCGAGGAGGAGCGCGCCGACGAGAAGCCCTTGAGCGAGACCATAAAAGGCGAGCTGGCCAAGATCGAGACGGCGTTCTCCAACATATGGGCGGCCATCGAGTCGGGCATCGCGCCGCCGGGCGGCAAGGAGCGCATAGACGCGCTGAAGCAGCGGCAGGCGCTCCTCAAGGACGAGCTGCGCACGGCCGAGGCCCTTGAGGCCGCCCGCCTTGACTACGACCGCGCGCTGTTCTGGCTTGAGGGCATGGCCGCCGCCGAGGTGGACGACGCGCAGCTTCTGCGCACGTTCGTGGCGCGCGTGGTGCTGGGCGGCCCCGACGATGACGACGGCCTGCGCGTGGTGTTCACGTTTGACGATTCTGCCGGCTTGGGCGATAATCCGTCGCTGCCTGGCGCTATAGGTCCAGGTGGCGAGGTGTTCGACCGAATGAACGCCAGCTCCACCATTGGATTATTAGGCGAACCCTTTTCGGGGTTCGCCTTTTTTTGTTTGGGTTGGAAGTCATCGCCCCAGTAGTCGAAAGCGAAATAAAGCTTGAGTTCATCCCCGTCTACTTCAATGAGCCGCACGAACGTCTCGATGATTTCGGCTGCATCTGGTTCCTGCGCAATGTGATCGAGCCAAGCGGCTATGGCTTCACCAGACAGATTCGCCCCTTCGTTGGCTTGAGCTTGCCGCAAATCGGCTTCTAATGCCGCTTTCTGCTCACGGAGCATAGCAACGCGCTCTTTACCGCCGGGCGGCGCAATGCCGTCCTCGATAGCCTGCCAGATACGCTCAAACGCCGTGTCGATGCGCTTTATCTCGCGCTCAATGCGCTTGCTCTCCGGTTCTTCCTTCTCTTCATTCATTTCGTTGTAAAGAGCCATTACATCAACGATACGTTGACGTATATCCGGCTTCTTAATCGTTTCGAGGACGGTATCTAGCACGGCTTCTTCAACGGCATCGCGCCTAAAGGTGCGCTTACATTTTTTGCACTTGTAGTAGTGGTACACGCGGCCTGTTTTGGATGTTCCGCAGGTGCCAACGTAGTATTGGCCGCACTCTTGGCACCACATCTTGCCAGACAGCGGGTAATCGTTGGTGTCACGCGTCTTGTTGTGTTTGCGCCCGTTTGAGCCCAAGATGCTATTGATCATGTCTTGGTCTTCGCGCGACCACAACGCAGGCATGCCATCTTCGATTCGCACGCCCGCGTAATCATAAACGCCGCAGTTCTGCTCGCGCCTAAGCAGCTTTGTTATCACACCGTGCGTTAGCGGTTTGCCGCGCTTGCCGCGTTCGCCTGCGACAGCACGCTTGATTTCGGCTACAGTCGAGCCGGCAAAGAGCATATTTTTCATACGGTGCATCACGGCGGCTTCGCGCTCGTTGACCTCGTAATACCCGTTAACAATGTCCCAGCCGTAGTGCGTGCGACCGTTTGCCATTCCGCGCTGGGCGTTCTTGTTGATACCGTCGCGGATACGCTCGCTGTCTATCGCGCTTTCCCATTCAGCAAGCACTTCGAGCATTCCGAGATTCAAGACGCGCGTTGAACCTTCGCCAAGGCTTTCACCGGCGTAAAGGATTTCAACGCCTGCTTTGCGCAACCTAATTCGCGCAAGCGCCATTTCGTCGCGGTTACGCATGATGCGTGTAACCTTATAGATCACTACATAATCGAATAACCCTAGTTTTGCGTCTGCCATCATGCGTTGAAACTCTACGCGCTGCACGTCACGGCCTGTTTGAGCGTAATCGCTATATACACGCACGACGTCAAGGCCATTTTGTGCGCAGTATTCGCGCGATTTCTCTACTTGGATGTCGATACTTTCACTTCGCTGGTTATGCGAACTGAAACGTGCATAGATGGCGGCACGTGTGCCTTTTGGCATGATAAAATCACCTTGCCTTTTCATTTGAACGGATTGGCAAGCCCTGCACTGGTCTTGGCGGATAGGTGCGGGGCATTTTTATGTCTAATCTTCTTTTGATTCCCTTGCAGCTGCTTTGGCTGTCATGGCGATGTTTTGCTGCCACTCGGGCGAACTTTCGCGGTAATGATCAATCATTTCGCGCTCGTCAGACGAAAGGTCATCAACGTTATCAAATTCGCAAGTCTCATCATTCCAACCGAGTATGTCATTTGGGGAACAGCCCAATGCAATGGAAAGATTCCAAATCTGCTCAGCATTCATCATTGCCGCGCCAGATTCCCATGATCGATAGGTGTACTTGTTCACACCAATCTTTTCGGCAAACTCGTCTCTGTTCGAGTAACCAGCGGCTTTCCGTAGCTTCATAAGGCGAATGTTCACTGCTAGTCTCCTTCTCTCCTAATGTAAGTGCATAGTACAACGAAATTAGCCAATACACAACGAAATTATTACTTTTCGCTTGACAGCGTTATTTTGCATAGCTATAGTGCGTAGCCAGTTGCTAAGGAAATTAGCAGCTGGCTAATATTCCTAGGGTAAACCCTAGGAATATACGGGTTGGCTACTTGACAAGCAAGTAGCCAAATATCGGCTCAATGCAGAAAGGAGGAAACGTAATGGGTTTCAACAAGGAGGTGTTTGCGGCGAACTTGCGAGCAGCTCGCGCGAAGCTCGATATCTCGCAGGATGAGTTCGCAAAGCGCGTCGGTATCTCCAAAGATTCCGTCGTGAAATACGAGAGTGGTGAGGGCTACATCCCTGGCGCAGACAAGATCATGTCCATCTGCCGAGTTGCGCACATCAGCCCCAATGAGCTTATGGGATGGGGGGAAATCGCGTAATGGATGAATTTATCGATGTATTGACGCTCTGGTTGTTCATAACAACTGCCGTTGCCGTCGGCAACATGATCGGCAAGTAAGAAAGGAGGGGTTTCAGATGTATGAAACCCAATCGCAAACCAACGGTTTGCATCGTGGTTTTGACGAGTGTGAAACGCCGCAAGCTCGATGTTTCGCAGGCGGCATTTTGCCGGCGCGTCAGAGCTATGGCGCAAGCTCGCGAAAAGAAAGCGCCCGCACCTGGCTGCAACCGGGCACGGGCAATGTCAAAACCTTCACCAGTAATGACAACGAGAATTTTACACCACTAGCAACGGTTAAGCGGTGGTTTTGCGGCGCTATTGCCCTGCTGTCGGCAACTGGAATCCTGCTCATTGCCCTGGCTGGTGCCATTATCTGGCTTACGGAGACGTACGACCTGCCTTGGCTGCCGTTCGTCCTTGCCGGGCTTGAGCTTTGGTTCATCGTCCGAATGATCGACCAATGAGGGGCTATCTCGACCGCGATGCAAACGGCTTCTGGGTCGCGCGAGTGATCATCGAGGAAGCCCGCAGGCCGGGCGTGAGCGGCGCGGGAGACGTGCGCACGCGCCACAGGTTGCCCGTGCCGCCATCGGCACCGCGAGAGGTCGCAGAAGTGGCGTTCAGGCGCTTTATGAGCCGTGAATCAAGGAAGCGCCATGGATGTTGACGATTACACCCAGCCGCTCGAATCCGTGATGCGGCAGGAGCGATTGGCAATGTACCCGGTGCCGCTCAAGCTGCAAGACCGGCAGGAGCTTTTCAAGCTCTGGTGCGAGCTCAATCCAAGGGCGCTGCGGCAGATCGAGCTTACGGCGCTCGCAATCGACCAGCGAGGTATCCGAGTAAGCGCCAAGTACCTCATTGAGAAACAACGTTACGAGGGCAGCGTCAAGCTCGTCGGCGTTCCGTTCGTGGACGGAAACGGCGTTGAGCACGTCTACGGCATTAACAACACGGATACGCCACTTCTAGCCCGTTGGCTTCTAAAGCGGCATCCAAAGCTGAACATCAAGCTTCGCAATTCCATCTATGACAAGGAGAACAATCATGAAGCGTAAGGAAGCAATCAAGTTCCTCGATTCCGTTGCCGAGTATATCAGCGGTGTCGACGGCACCATTACGCTCTTCAACCCCAAGAGCAATGAGAGCGTCGAGCTTGATACCGACCTGGCTTTCTGTTTCATGGGGACACCCATCGTAGCCATGAAAGACATGCTCGAGAGCGACAAGCTCGACGATATGACACCCGACATGTTTGTCCATCTGATGACCAAATCGGCGTTGAGTGCATATGCGCAGCAGCTTACAAAGCGCTGAGCAGCTGGCGCTCGATCTTTTTGGTGAGCAGCCGATGCCAACGCCCGGGCAATGCCGGTTCGAGCTTCATCTACTCGAGCACGGCGAAAAGCCCAAGAGCGCGTGTGGCTTTCGCGGAGCGACCGTTTGGACTAACTGCCGCGAGGTTGGCAAGTGCCTTTGGGACGGCTGGAACCAGCAGGGGACAAGCGATGGATTAACGACGGGAGGTGATGACGATGACGGCGATTCCTAAAGACGTGCACGATCAGGCGCAGGAACCAATGGCGTGGTTTCAGCACGACGCTAACGCGCAGCGGGACATCAAATGCCAACGGCTGCTCATGCGTCGCGGTAACGAGGGCTACGGCGCTTACTGGCGGCTCTGCGAGCTTCTGGCGAGCACCAAGCACCACTCAATTGCGGTGGACACCGATGAAGACTGGCTCATTCTAGCCGGCGCAATCGGTATGCGCTCGATGGGGGCTTTCGATGAGACGGTGAGCATCGCCGAGACACAAGATTTCATCGACTGCCTGCTTGAGATCGGATTGCTCGTGAGAGACGGAAAAGGCCGAATCGAGAGCGAGAGGATGTGCAAAAACGCCCTTTATTTTGGCAAGCAGCGCGTCAACGGAGCCAAGGGCGGCAGGCCGAAAAAGAAGCAGGAAAACCCGCAAAACTAGCAGGTCAGAGCGTATGTTTGTGTTGTTGCGGATTGAAACCAGCGCGAAACCATCGGTTTTAGGTTGGGCTAAGCCTAACAATACATAACATAACAGTACAGAAGCGGGTTTTTGGGTTTGGGTCATAAAATCCAAACCCAAAGCCAAAAACCCGCACTTGCTTGTTATGTTGACTTACAAGCAAGGTTCTTCTTTCTTGCTTCTTCTTTCTTGATCGATTCGTTTTTCGAGCGATTCCAAAGCCTGTTTTCGAGTCTTCAGCAGTAGTTATCAACAGGTTTTCAACAAGTTTTCAACAATAGAAAAGTTTTCAACAAAGGAGCGTTGGCGATGCCTTACGGGAGTTATGTCAACAAAGTCCGAAAGCACACGTGTCCTTACTGCGGCATCGAGCGAAATCTGGACTGGTTCATCAAGGACAGCGAAGCCTGCTGGAAGTGCAGGGAGACGAAGAAGAACGAGAAGGAGGTGATGATAGGTGAGCATTTTGACGATTCGCAAATCACTCGATAATGACGTTTTTACACGAGATGAAGCCAGAGAACTTTTTTCGTGTTGCCGTCTCAGCTATGACGATGTGAGCGAGAACGACATTTACATGTTGGAAGCCTTTGTCGGCTGTGAGCTGAGTCAATTCAATGAGCTGAATGAGCTGCAAATGCACGTTTCGCATAGGAAGAAGAACGCTCCAAAAATCAACGTTCGCGATGAACCGGGCAACCCTATCGAATCGGCCTTCTTGCATGTCGATAGCGATTACTTCAGAGGACGAGAAGCGATCTCCTTCAACAGTGACGGCTTTATTGGATTCGCAGGCTGGGCTGATGACGGCAACGTTCAGCCGTTTTTACGGGCTTTTGTTGACTGGGTAGTTTTTTGGATGGATGGCAAATGAGTTCTTACGTTAAGCATGTCGGCGACCTGACTGAGCCTGTTGAGTTCAGTGCTTCGCAGGTTGCCGAGAAGATGACCTCAACGGTCGATATGGGGTTCGACCCTGTGACCAAGCCCGCGCATTACGCAGGGCATACCGGCATCGAGTGCAAGCAGGCAATGGAATCGATGCTCGGAACCGATGAATACGTGTCCTATATGCAGGGATGCGCCTTCAAGTACCTGTGGCGCTGGAAGTCCAAGAACGGCATCGAAGACCTCAAGAAGGCGCATGAATGCATCGAGAACATGCTTGAGACACTGGAAGGCGGCGCGTCATGAGCGGCGGTGACTTCTACGCCGCACCCAAGCTTGTCACCGTCCGCAAGGCGCATCAGTGCGCGTACTGCGGCGAGACGGTTCCAGCGGGAACGCGTGGCGTGCTCATTGAAAGCGGCTTTTGGTTTGGTCAGTTCTGGAAGCGCTACGCATGCCCGCGCTGTCAGCCATATGTCAGTGAGTTTTGGGGCTGGCAAGGCTTGGAGAGTGAAGACATCGAATGGGATTTCGACGAGTTCATGCGGAAGTATCACCGCGATGTGTGGGTGACCGGCGATGACGATTAGGAGCGACCGTAAGACCCTTGAGAACCTGTGTGTCGTGTCGCAGGACATAAGCAGGCGCATAGCGAACTGCGAGAAGCGTGGTCGCGATAGCGCACGGGTCGATTACGACGATCTTATCTGCTGGTGTGACTGTGTTGACGATGCAATCGCATCGATTAACCGAAATTTGTAGGAGAGAAATGAACGAGTTTAAGACCAAGGAAGAGTATGAAGAGGCATCGTCGACGCTGGTTGGGTGCGCCCTGCTGATCGTCCCGCTCGCGATGTTGGTTGCCAGTATCGCCATTGGCTTCATCTTCGGCGCTGGCTATGGGTTTCTGGCCTTCTTTTGCTTCCTGCTGTCCGCGTGCATTTGGTTCATTTACCTGGCAAAGGTCAGCATGCACAAGGCGAAGAAAGCGGCTGAAAAGGAGTGGAACGATGATTGAGAGTCCAGGCCATGCCATCAGCCGCATCATTAAGGATTTCGACAATGCGTACATATCTGCGCTTCGTGGAAAAGGAAACTTCCTATATGAGGTTTCCTGCGCAATGAGCCGTGCGCATAGGGAGTGGGGCAAGTTCGAGAAGCGTTGCAGGAAGTATCGCGACCCTAAATGGCAGCGCCGGTATACAAAGGCGTTCAAGCGGTCGCGCAGGAACGTTGCCTATCTCAAGCGCACTGGCAGGTGCCGGTGATGGGTATCGAGGTCAAGCGCGATCAAAAGGGAGTCTGGTTTGCGCAGCCGTATCTTGGCAAGGCACCGGACGGGCGGCAGATACGGCCACGCCGTAGCTTCCCGGATGCCAGGACGCGCGATGAAGCGCAGGCTTTGGCTGATGCCTGGGCTTCGCATCTTACCTTTGACGGCAAGGTCAAGAGCACGCTGATAGTCGACCTGCTTTGGGAGTACATCGAGCAGCGGAAGGTCAAGGGCGCAGCCATTAACACCGTGAAGAGGTGGACGTTTTTCACACGAACCTACGTGGGCAAGTACCTTAAAGGCAAAGTCGCTCGCGATCTTACCGCCATCGAGCTGAACGACTTCGAAACGCGGCTTGGCGTGAGCAAGAAGAACGGCGGTCAAGGTCTTTCGCGCAACACGATCATCAGCGTTCACCACTTTTTGCGCGGCGCATACAACTTCTGGGTGCGCATCGGCATCTGCGAGAACAACCCAATGCTTATGGTCACAAAGCCACCAGAGGAACGCCATGAAGCCGTGAGCATCGACGAATGGGATTACAAGGCACTCGATGCCATGGTCTCCGAAAAGCTCGACCTTGAAGCGCCCGAGAAGCGCTTCATGCGCCAATCAGCCTACGCTTTCGCGGCTTGGCTCGCACTACACACGGGGATGCGCGTCGGCGAGGTGTGCGCCGTAAGGCGTCGCGACCTCCACAAGGCGCAGGGGTTCATCCTCGTGAGCGGAACGGTCATCGAGGTTCCGGGCGGCGGCGTTATCCGATCCAACGTGACCAAGAACAAGAAGACGCGGCCTGTGGCTCTAATCGACGAAGAGTGGGAGCGGATAAAAGCCTATCTCGCGCAACAGGATTCGATTTCAGACGCTTTCACGCCCGATTCGCCACTGGTGAGCGTAGACGGCTCTTACATGCGCCCAACGACCGTCTCAAAGGCTTTCAGCCGCGCTCGCGACCGTGCTGGCATGCCGAAGGCGTATACGTTCCATTCGCTTCGCCATACGCACGCCACGTGGTGCCTTGCGAACGGCGTCGACCTCAAGACGCTTGCAGATCGCTTGGGGCACTCGAACGAAGCGACCACGCTGAAGCTCTACGCGCACCTTCTGCCGGGGCGCGACCAGGCGGCGGCTCAGGCGTTCAACAGCTTTGCCAAGCAGCTTGAGGACGGAGTGTAAACGGTGTGTAAATGGCAAGACCTCGGCCATTTGCTGCACGACACGAAAACGAGAGGTCAGAAAGCAAAACCGATGGTTTGGGAACGGTTAGCCGCCGTATTCCAAGTAAGAATCAGGAGATATTGAAAATGGTACCGAAATTGACTGCCGAACAGCGGCGTGCAGCCCTCGATAAGGGGATGCAGATCAGGATTAAGAGAGCGGAGTACAAGGCCAAGCTTAAGAACGGCTTGATGTCTATTGAGCAGTTCTTTGAGTTGGCAGACGGCGGAGACCAGGCTGCATCGGGCATGCGTGTCGAATCGCTGATTAGGTCGATGCCCGGTTTTGCCGCGCCACGAACCCAGAAGCTCATGAAGAGCCTGCACATCAGCACGAGCCGCCGCGTGCAGGGTCTGGGATACATCCAGCGAGAGGGGCTTATCGAGGCTCTTGGAGGTGGACGCCGTGAGTAGGTCGCATGAGCGGGCACGCCGACGAATCAAGAGACTGAGTGTGCTTTTGGCGGTGCTCATAGTGTTGTTGGGCTGCATCATCGTCTTTCTTTGTTTTTGCCTTATGGAACTGCTCATAAGCGTCATAACTGGTTGTCTGTTCTCGTGGCTCGTCCCATTGCTCGCAACCGCGATGGTGATCATGACCTATATCGCATTGGCAATCGTGAGGGGTGGCAACTGTGAGTGACAGCCTTAACAGCGTCACCTTGAGTGGCAACCTTGGGCAAGATGCAGAGGTTAGGTACACCAACAGCGGCCTTGCGGTAACGAGCTTTTCACTAGCAGTGAACAAGAGCCGCAAGCAGCAGGACGGTAGCTATAAGGACGCGACCAGTTGGGTTGACTGCGTGATGTACGGCAAGCGTGGCGAAGCGATGTTTAACAACGGCCTTCTGATGAAGGGCGCACGCCTGGCCATCCTTGGGCACCTGCATCAGAACGTGTGGGAGAAGGACGGCAAGCGCTATCGCAAGCTTGAGGTTATCGTCGATAACGTGGCAATCATGACCTCGCATCGACAGTCGCAGCAACCGGCGGCGGTACCGCAGGCTGCGACCTACCCAGATGTGTACGACGAAGATATTCCCTTCTAAGGAGCTGACATGTACGGACGAAAGATGAACGTTTGCCTGGCTGACGGAACGGTCATGCCGACATACGCGCACGATGGCGATGCAGGCTTCGACCTTTGCATCACCGAGGATGTGAGGCTTGAGCCAAACGCAAGCGCTGTCTGCGGACTTGGCTTTGCCTGCGAGATTCCGAGCGGTTGTGTCGGCTTGGTCTTCCCGCGCTCCGGCCTTGGCGCTCACTACGGCGTGACGCTGCGCAACAGCGTAAGCGTCATCGACAGCGGATACCGTGGCGAGGTACATGCACCGCTGGTCAATCTCAGCTGTGACACCGTGTTTCTTTCCAAGGGTACGCGCGTGTGCCAGATGGTCGTTGTCCCGTTCGTGCCGTGTGATCTTGTCGGGGTCGATAGCCTGACCGACACCGAGCGCGGTACAGACGGCTTCGGCTCTACGGGTATCGACTAGGATTGATGCCTTGTGGATGCCAAGGAATACTTCGAGCGCATCCGTGATGAGGTGGCTAGCATCGAGCACGCAAAGGAGATGCTAGCCCGCCTTAAGGCTCGCGAGGGAGCCAAGGCGCAGAGCTACAGCACGGGCGGCGGCGGTGGCGGCTCAGACCCTATGGATGCGATTAACGGGCGTATCGACTTTGAGGGGAGGTTGGAAAGGAGGATCGCGGACAGCCAATCCGAGGTGGACGAAGCGTGCGTGCTGCTCTACGGTGCTGACAATCGCGGTGGCTTGGCTAAGCTCAAGGGCAACCGATACGCCGACGCGCTGTGCATGGCCTATCTCCAAGCGATGCCATGGGACGAGATAGCCGATGTGATGCAGTGCTCGCGCCAATGGTGCAGGGAGCTTTGCAACGTTGGGTTCCGCTATATCGACGAGGTGGGCTTTGCCGCGCTCAAAGATATTTGAGATTGGTACTTGTCATCACTTTTCAGTTTGTGCTACATTTCGGTACGGTGGATTATCAGAAAGGGACACGGCCTTGGGTCGCGTCCCTTTTTTGTTGGGGGTCGCGCAATGGCAAAGGGCTTCTCGTATCGGTTCTACCATTCCAAGGATTGGGAACAGGCGCGAGAGCTCGCATTGCAGCGCGACGCCTATCTTTGCCAGCACTGCCTTAAGGCTGGCATCGCAACACCGGCAACGATGGTGCATCACATCATCGAGCTAACACCATCGAACATCAGCGATCCGAACATAGCGACCGACACTCGCAACCTTGTAAGCTTGTGCGACCTCTGCCACAAGAAGGTGCACGGCTGGGCAAGGCAGGGCAGCACAAGGCAAGGGCTGCGCTTTGACGAGGACGGCAACTTGATTTCGCTGACAGACGAAAACACAGACTGAGCACAAGCGCACAGTCAAACAAAATGACAGACAAAACAGCAGGTCACAGCTTCGAGCTATCCCCCCGGTCTAAAACCAAGGCACCCAGCATAGGGCACCAACGCCGGAAGATAGAAGTTTGCGTGTGACGGGTTTCAGAACGGGGGTGGTCTTGTGGGAAGGCGAAAAGTGTGCGAAAGTAACGACCTTTTGCCCAAAGCCACGGAAAGTCCCCCGAAGAAGCGCACCGCTTCCATCGAGAGCCGATACCAAAGCGAGCTGAAAAAGCTCCAACGGCTCACCAAGGACGCGATACCAGACGAGAAGCGAAGCGCCGTGCTTCCGCTGATGTCGAACATCGCGTTCTTGAAGGTCAAGCTTGACGAAGCCCGCCGCGAGCTGATGTACGAGAGCATCTTCACCGAATATGACAACGGCGGCGGTCAATCCGGCTTGCGAGAGCATCCGGGTTTCAGCGCCTACAACAAGTTGTTTACAACCTTCTCGCGCGGCATCAAACAGCTCACCGACATGATGCCGTCCGGCAGCACAGCAGGCGATGCGCTCATTGATTACCTCAATGAAACGCGCTTCGGCGGCTAAGAAGCGAAGCGGCGCTGGTCGCTGCGAGCAGGCGATACGAAGCTACTTCGGTGGCATCATCAACGGTGAGATCACTGCTTGCGAGAAGATGCATCAGCTCGCGGAGCGCGTGCTGCGCGACCTGGATAACACCGATCCGCTCTATCCGTACCATTACCGCGAGGAATTTGCGGCAAAGCACGTTGTATTCATCGAGACGTTTTGCCGCCTACCGTCCGGCAAGCTTGGGCGCAAATTCAAGCTTGAACTTTTCCAGCTTGCCATCCTGTCGGTAATCTTCGGCTTCGTCGATGTTGAGGGCGTGCGCCAATATCGCGAAGTGCTTTGGATTATGGGTCGCAAGAACGGCAAGACCGCGCTTGCGTCTGCAATCGAGCACGACTTGCTCATAAATGACGACGAGGGTGCACCGGAGGTCTATAACGTCGCTACGGCTCGTGACCAGGCGGCGAAGGGCTTCAATAATGCGTGGCGCATGGTGATGACATCGCCGGCGCTGGCAAAGCACGTGCGAAAGCGCATGAGCGACCTTTACTGTGATCTCAACATGGGGACGATCAAAGCGCTTTCCGCCAACACGAATCACCTTGACGGCCTGGACATCTCAGGCGCTATCGTTGACGAGCTTGCAGCAATGCGAAATCGCGACCTCTACGACTTGACGATTCAGGGCATTTCCGCCCGTAGGCAACCGCTGGTTCTGGAGATCACGACCAACGGATTCGTGCGCGGTGGCATTTTCGATGCTCAGTACGAATACGCTGCCAAATGGCTGAACGGCGAAGCATCTGGAGAAAAAGCCGAGCATTTCATCGCTTTCATTTTTGAGCTTGACGAGCGCGAGGAATGGAAAGACGAGAAGTGCTGGATTAAGGCGAATCCCGGGCTTGGAACAATCAAGTCCCTGAAATCGCTCAGGGAAAACGTCTCCAAGGCACTCGATGACCCGACATTCTTGCCGACGCTGCTGGTAAAGGACTTCAACCTCATTGAGAACCAGAGTCAAGCTTGGCTCAAATGGTCTGAGATCCACAACGAAGCAACGTTCGACCCATCCGATGGGTCTTTTTCTTATGCAGTTCTTGGCGTGGATGCTTCGGATACGACCGACCTAACGGCGGCGTGCCTGCTTATGATGCGCCCGAACGACGAGCACATATACGCAATGCACATGGCGTGGATTCCGCTTCGCGCCTTGGAACAGGCGGAAGCCGAGGGACGGCGCGGTGGGCGAGACGGCGTGCCATACGATGCCTGGATTGCTCGCGGGCTGCTCAGAACGTCGGCAACGCCGATCATCGACAAGCGCGACGTGCTGGATTGGGTCACGGAGATTCAGGAAAAGTACGACATTTATTCGGTTGCCTGCGGCTATGACCCGTGGCATATGCGAGACGTTCCGACTGTCGAAGCGTACGAGGGCTATTTCGGCGCTGACAACTTCAAAAAGGTAATACAGGGTGCGCAAACCTTGTCCATGCCCATGAAGGAGCTGCGAGCGCTCTACAAGGAAAACCGCATCGTCGATAACCAGAACCCTATAGCGGAATGGTGCCGCTCCAACGTGATGATCAGAAGCGATGCGAACGGCAACATCGCGCCCGACAAGAAGAACCAAGACCCGCGCAACCGCATTGATGCTTGGGCGGCTGAGTGCGACGCGTTTGTCGTGCTCAAAGACATGATGGATGACTACCAAAGCATGATTGGAGGTTAAAACGTGCGAAAACCAACGCTTTTCCGCTCGATGTTCGATGCCGTGTTCCATAAGCCGATCATGCAGGCCGTCGATGGCTACTTCCAGACGTTCACGGCGTACGCTCCGCGTTTCACGTCATGGTCTGGCGGCATCTACGAAGCCGAGCTGACGCGCTCCATAATCGAGCGTAACGCCGACCATGCTTCAAAGCTCCGTCCCGAGATTTCAGGAACGGCGCAACCGCAATGGACGCGTTCTTTGCAGTGGCAACCGAACCCGTGGATGACAACGCCGCAGTTCTTGCATCGCGTCTCAACGATACTTGACGTTTGCGACACGTGCCTGATCGTCCCTGTTGACGGAGGGGACGGAATTACGTCCGTTGGCTATTACCCAGTGCTGCCGAGCCAGTGCGAAGCATACGACGTTGACGGCGCTTTGTGGCTTGAGCTCCGTTTTCCCGGCGGCGATAAGACCTTGATTGAGTGGTCGCGCATCGGCGTTATGACGAGGCACCAATTCAAGAGCGATCTGTTCGGTGACGGTACCAACGTGCTCAATCCAACGCTTGATTTGATTCACGCTCAAGAGGAAGCCGAGAAAACAGCTATCGAGCAGGGCGCGGCGGTGCGCTTCATCGGCAAACTTTCGCAAAACCGAAACCCGAAAGACGCGATTGAATCCGCAGAAGCTTTCAATAAGCAGCTGGGGGCTTCGAATGCTGGCGGCATCGTCGTTTACGACAACAAATATCAAGAGGTCAAGCAGATCGCGCCGCAGAGCTACACCGTTGACGCTGCGCAAATGGAGCGCATAGAAAAAGCGGCCTATCGTTTCTTCGGATCAAGCGAAGACATCGTTATGAACAAGGCCGACGAGGACACGTACAACGCCTTTTACGAGGGACGTACTGAGGTCTTCGCAATCCAACTCGGGTACGTGCTCACGGCGATGACGTTCACGCCGAACGAGATTGCCCATGGCAACTCGATTATGTTCAGTGCAAATCGCCTTGAGTTTGCGAGCAATCAAACGAAGCTTAACGTTTCAACGGCGCTGTTCGACCGAGGGATTTGGTGCGGCAACCAAGTTGCCGAGGTCTTCCAATCGCCGAGCTATCCGGGCGGCGAACGTCACGTTATTCGCGGCGAGTACATCGACCTCGATCTAATCAGCCAGCATACATCAGAGCAGGCGGCGGCTGCTGCCCAGACTAATGCGAACATCGCCGCGACTGACGGCAAGAAAGATGGTGGTGAAGATGCCAGCCAAACCGAATGAGCGCCAATACCGCGCAATGCCAGTCATGGTGCGAGCGCTTGGCGCTGATGATGGGAAGCGCGAGAAGCGCTTCGATACCGAGTACTACGTTGAGGGATACGCTTCGACATTCGCTGACCCTTACGTGCTGTTCGAGGACTTCGACGGAAACGAGTACCGCGAGATCATCTCGCCTATGGCTTTTGCCGATGCGGACATGACCGACGTAATCATGCAGTTCGACCATTCCGGCAAGGTCCTTGCGCGAATGAGCAACGGGACGCTGATTGTCGAGCCTGACGAGCATGGGCTGTTCGTCGCTGCCGACCTGTCGGGTTCACAGGCGGCACGCGACCTTTACGAAGAGATTACCAACGGGCTTGTTACCCGCATGTCGTGGTCTTTCATGATTGCGGCAGACGAGTACGACCGCGAAACCCGAACAACGACTATCACCCGCGTTAAGAAGGTCTACGACGTGAGCGCCGTGAGCCTGCCGGCGGACCCGAACACGGAGATTAGTGCAAGAAACCTGCTCAACGGAGTGATCGAGCAGTCGCGCAAGGAGTTTGCGCGAAGGAGGGGCGCGTTGCTTCGAGCAAAAGCGTGCCTGGCAATTACCAATGCGAAGAAAGGTAACTAGCAATGACACTTGAGGAACTTCTTAACGACCTGCAAGCGCTTGTCGACCAGTATTCTGACGGTGCTGAACCGACGGAAGAGGATGCAGCCCGCATGGCCGAGCTGACCGACCAGATTAACGAGCGCATCGCCCAGACCGCACAGGCGGTGCAGGTTCGCAACGCCGCCGTCGCGAACGCCCGTGCCGCCATCGACGCAGGCCGCGCACAGCGCGTGGATTCCGTGCCGCTGGCGCGTTCCGCCAACGTCGCTGGCATCCCCGGCGCTGCATATGACGTGACCGACTACGACACAGCCGAGCGCCACGCGTGGGCTAAGGGTCTTGCCGAGCGCTCCGGCATCCAGCTTATCGGCGGCACCGCACTTACCGATGTCGAGCGTGCTGCTCAGCGCCACGCAATCGAGCAGCGAGCCGAGTTCACCATGACCACGGCCAACACCGAATCCATCGTTCCCGTGGCCGTGCAGAACGAGATCATTTCCCTTATCGACAACACTGCTGTTCTCTTCGGTGACATCAGCCGAACGAACATGTCTGGTCAGGTCGAGTTCCCGCGCCACAAGTCCATCAAGAAGGGCGATGCGGCCAAGACCGACGAGGGCGCAGCCCCTACCGATATCGAGGAAAATGACTTCGATACCGTGCCGCTCGCAGGATCGGAGATTAAGAAGACCGTCGAGATGTCCCGAAAGATGTCAACGCAGTCGCTTTCCGGCTTCGAGCAGTACATCATTTCCGAGGTCTCTGCACGTCTCTCCGTCGCGTGCAACGCATTCGTTCACGAGAAGCTTGCCGATGAGAATTACGGCATCGCGACTGCTAACAAGATTCAGACGGCGGCAGTAAAGAAGCTTACCAAGGCCGACATCGTGAAGATGCTGAGCCTGCTCCGCTCTTACGGCAACGCAGCTGCTAAGGGAATCATCATCTACGCCAATAACAACACCATCTGGAACCAGATTGCCATGCTTGAGGATGCCAACGGTCGATCTTATTTTGCAAATGAGGCTACCGAAGATCCGACGGTTCAGGGTCGAATCTTCGGCAAGGTGGTCAAGCAGGACGATTCCATTGCCGATGGCGTTATCAAGGCTGGTTTCCCCGACCTCTTCAAGGGCAATATCTTTGATGGCCCGGATGTGACGTCTTACGTCCAGCCACGAAGCCAGAAGCGCTGCTTCGACGGTTATGTTCTGTTCGACGGTGTTCTTACTGTCCCCGAAGCGTTCGCACAGCTCACTATCAAGCAGGCTTAAGGAGGTGGCGCGGCATGGCCGACAATGCCAAGACAGAGCTGCTCGATGCCTGCCGCGCTGCGCTTCGCATCCCGGCTTTCGTATACGACTACGACGAAGAGATTTCGGACGCAATCGAAGCCGCCCGCGCCGAGCTGGTTGCGGGCGGCGTAGCGGATGCCAAGGCGCACGACGATTCGGACGGGCGCGTTAGACTTGCGATAAAGGTTTACGTCAAGGCCAACTTCGGCATGGACAACCCAGACGCCGAGCTCTTCATGAAGGCGTTCGAAACCATGCTTACGAGCATGAGCGGTGATTCGGCGTACAACGGCGGTGATGCCGCATGAGTGGGTGGGCTGG
The DNA here is from genome assembly GCA_900552385.1 of uncultured Collinsella sp. Taxonomy (GTDB): domain Bacteria; phylum Actinomycetota; class Coriobacteriia; order Coriobacteriales; family Coriobacteriaceae; genus Collinsella. The sequence goes on from URZI01000008.1 coordinate 29,013, forward strand.
CGTTTGCACGCTTATCGCCACGGTATCCGAGCGTGACGAGCTGGGAGTATCGCACAAAAAGGAGCGCCGCCGCCGTGTTCCCTGCAACGTGTACGGCATCAGCCAGACGGCGTATTACACCGCCGCGCAGGCAGGAGTTAAACCGCAGGCTGTCATCACGGTACGCGCGTGCGCCTACAGCGGTGAAAGGCTCTGCGAGTTCGGCGGAATCCGCTACGCCGTCGATTCGGCGGTTGTGGCGAACGTCGACAATGTGCGGCTTACACTCGTCGAGAAGGTGGGCAACCGGTGAGCGGGATAAAGATCGACCAGCTTGAATCAATCATCGTCAACAGCATTGAAGAGGTTATCGAGGACAACGAAGAGATCTTGCAGGGCAACGTCAAGGCCGCTGGCAACAAGGCGGTTCGCCTTCTGAAAGAGCGAAGCCGGAAGAAGAAGCGCCACGGCGGGAGCTACGCAAGGGGATGGTCTGCCGACGTTAAGAGCGAAGCGACTGGCACCACCTGCGTTGTTCACAACAGGCAGTATCAGCTTACGCATTTGCTTGAGAACGGCCACGTTATCAAAAACCAGCACGGCAGCTATCCCGGCAGGGTCGAAGGCGATCACGTTATCGAGGGCGTTTACAGGGAAGTTGCCGCTGAGTTCTCCAAGGGGGCGTAATGAACAGCCTTAAAGACCTGGCACAGCTTCTTGATGCATTCGGCCTGCCGTGGGCTAACGGCGGTTTCCGCGATGGAGAGTCTCCCACACCTCCGTATATCGACATCGAAGCCGGTTACGGCGATGGCGTGAGCGCCGACAACGTGGGATGGTGCCGCTGGATGCCCTACGATGTGGCGCTTTACGTTCGAGAGCGCGACTACGGGCTTGAGAAGCGATTCGAAGCGGCGCTCGATGCCGCAGAGTTTAACTACAACAAGACGGTAACGCCGCTTGACGGTGACGAGCTGGTTGAGACGGCTTACGAAATCGACGTTACCGAATGATGAAAGGAGCCGACATGGCACGAAATGGGTTCTTCGGCCTTAAGAACGTGCACATTGCGCGTTTTACAAACGAGGATACGTTCGAGTACGAGAAGCCCGTTCATATCCTGGGCGCGGTCGAATTTAAGATGGATCCTTCAATCGAGCAGGCTACGAGCTACGGCGATAACGAAACTTGGCTCGATAAGTATCAGGACAACGGCGGCAATATCACTTGGTCGCTCTACGATATCGAGAGCACGCCGGAGCTGCGCGAGATTCTGGCCGACATCAACGGATTCGATATCGACGCGAAAGGACGCGTGCTTGCAACGTCCGGCAAGCCACCTAAGCCGTTCGCCTTCATGTGCGAGCAGCCCGGCCACGCCGTCGGAAAGCGCCGCTGCATCTACAAGTGCACGAGCAAGCCCGCATCCGTCGATGCGAAGACGCTTGAGGAAAAGCCAGACATCACGCAGCTTGATTACAATCTTACGTTCCGTCCCGTCACGCTTCCGACCGGCTGGCGCGGAAGCTACATCGACACGTACAGCGACCTCGCGGATTACGATAAGTTCTTCGAGCAGGTGGATACCGCCGTCAAGCCTAAGACCGAGGCAGCGTAATGGACGGCGGGATCATCGAGGTTGGCGGAGTTGAGTATCCCGTTGCTTGCAACGCCTTTACACCTATTGCGTACTCGCGCGAGTTCTTCGTTGAGCGCAAGGACGGGAGCCGCCGCCCCAAGGACATCAACGAAGCTATTTCCGTTGTTCTTGACGTCTCGTCAGCGTCGAATATTCCGCCCATCGTGCCACTGCTTGAGATTTTCTACGCCTGCGCGAAGACGTACAACGCCACGGCAAAGGAGAAGACAGATCTTGGCAAGTCCTTTGAGGATTGGGTTTGCGGCTTCCCGCAATCGGAATTCGACCTTGAGCGCGAAGGCGGTTGGTCATCTGACGTGATGCAGATAATCAAGGACAACTTTTTTCCGAACGCAAAAGCGGACGTGGAAGCCGCGACCGCCGAAGCATCAGATGCCGCCGCTTCCGCCGGAGCTGGAGAGTAGCTGCGACACACTCTATATCTATTCTTGCCAGCAGGCTGGATTGAGCATCCAAGACCTGCACACGCTGTCTTATGCGCAAGTGCAAAATCTTATTGATATATACAGCTTCGTCAACGATGCCGTGGCGTATGCCGAGGATGACGAGCAGGCGCGGCAGGGCGAAGCGGCCTTCTGGTCTGGACTGTGAGCGTAAAGCGCCAGCGCACCTATGCGGTGCGCTGTTCTGTGCGCTCATTTCTTTCATTGACAACTGAAAAGAGGTAGAACCGTGGCTGTCACGTACAAAGGTCTGACTATCAAGTTCGGCGGAGATACGACCGAGTTGCAGGGCGCGTTGAAGAGCGTGCAGAGCACGGCGAAGGATACGCAGGGCGCGTTGAAGGACATCAATCGTGCCCTGAAATTCGACCCCGGCAACACGGATTTGCTCGTTGAGAAGGAAAAGCTTCTGAACCGAGCGTACGGCGAGACGAAAGCGAAGCTCGATGCCTACAAGGCCGCGCTTGCGACGCTCGACGAGAAGAAGCGCAGCGGTGCGACGCTCACCGAGCGCGAGGAAGCGCAGTACTCGAGCCTTAAGGCACAAATCGCCATTTGCGAGAACCAGCTCGAGAGCTATTCCGACGATCTTAAAAGCGTCAGCCGCGAAGCCCAGGCATCGAAGAGCAGCCTTTACCAGTTCGGTCAGACAATTCAGGACAACAGCGATAAGCTGGAAAAAGCCGGCAAGGGTCTAGAGACTGCCGGAAAGACGATAACCGGTGCCGTCACCGGCACCGCCACCGCGCTTGTCGGGCTTGCCAGTAGCCAGGAAGAGCAAATCGAGCAGACGCATCAGCTGGACGCTGCCTGGAAGGATGCAGGCGGCACGTCCGAGCAGGCGCGAAGCTCCTATACCCTGTTTTATAAGCTACTTGGCGAAGAGGACACCGCGACCGAAGCCGCACAGAACCTGTCACGCTTGACCACTAACCAGCAGGAACTGGACAAGTGGAGCAACATCGCCGCAGGCTCGTTCTCCAAGTTCGGCGATGCATTGCCGCTCGAAAACCTCGTGGAAGCATCGCAGGAGACGGCGCACACCGGCACCGTCACCGGCGGTCTTGCCGATGCCCTCAACTGGGCAACGGCCAGCAACGAGCAGTGGAGCGCAGCACTCTCTGGCAACCATGCGGCACAGCAGGCTTTCAACGACCAGATTGCTCAGGGCGCTACCAAAGAGGACGCTTTCAATGCGGCGCTTGCCGCCTGCGGTGACGAGCAGGAGCGCTCCTCGCTTATCACGCAGACGCTCGATGGCCTTTACGGCAACATTGGCGAGACATATCAAGAGACTAATAAGACGATGCTCGACACGCGCGAAGCGCAGGCCGAGCTAAACCAGAAGATGGCCGAAGCCGGCGAAGCGGCCATGCCCTTCAAGGAAAAGGCGCTCGAGCTTGGAACGACCCTGCTTGAGAAGGTAACGCCGGCGCTCGAGGGCGTTAGCGACTGGTACAAGTCCCTAACGCCAGAGCAGCAGGACATGGCAACAAACGTCGTTTTGGGGACGGTCGCGTTCGGCGGGCTTACAACGGGCATCGGCAAGACGCTCCAAAAGGGCATCGAGATCGGCCAGACGTTCAAGGACGTTGCCGGTGGCTTCGCTTCCCTCGCAGACAAGTTCGGCGAGGGCGGCGGCGCTATAAGCACGGCTGCAACGGGCTTCGGCGGCATCGCTGAGAAAGCGGGCGGCTTGGCATCTACCCTTGGCGGCAAGCTCTCTACAGGGTGGACATCGTTCACCGGATTGATCGCTGCAAACCCAATCTTGCTTGGCGTGGCTGCGGTTGCCGCTGCCGTCGCTGGCCTTACGTGGTTCTTCACGCAGACCGAGACTGGTAAACAGCTCTGGTCTGACTTCACTGGCTGGATTTCAGAAAAATGGCAGGGCGTGCAGGATTTCTTCGCAGGCGTGCCGGAATTCTGGTCTGGGATTTGGGACGGGATAACCGGAAAGGCCGAAGAGGTCAAGAACGGCCTTTCGGAAAAGTTCGAAGGCATAAGGCAAGGTGCGTCCGATGCTTGGGAGGGTTTGAAGGCCAACGCGTCCGATGCTTGGGAGAATCTGAAATCCGGAGCATCTGAAAAATTCGGTGCTATCAGGGATTCAATCCAAACAGATATGAACACCGGCAAAATTGTCGGTTCTTCGGCTTCAAATGCCCTTAAAGCTGCCATGAACGGTGATTGGGACGCTGCGAAGTCGCAGGCCGGTATTGCCTTCCAGGCTATCCAAAGCAACATCCAGACGAAGATGAACAATGCGAAGGATAATGCGATAAACGCCGGAAACGCCATCGGTGAGAAGCTTGGCTTTCCGGGGCTTGGCAGCAAGGTCGCTGGCGTTTTCTCGAACATCAAGAGCAATATCACTTCGCCGATCAATGATGCCTGGAACTTTGTCAGCAGCATCCCCGGCAGGATTCAGGGGGCGTTCAGCGGGATTCGCATCAGCTTGCCGCATATCAGCTTGCCGCATTTCCACGTCAGCTGGCGTGACATCGGTGGCGTTGTGGAACTGCCGTCCATCAGCGTCAACTGGTATGCAAAGGGTGCATCCTTCGACAAGCCTTCAATCATTGGCGTTGGCGAAGCTGGACTTGAGCACGTCGCGCCCGATACAAAGCTGCGCACAAGCGTCAGAGAGAGCGTCGAGGCGGGTATTTCTCGCGTGCTCGACCGCCTAAGCGGCGGCTTCGGTGGCGGAGCCCAGGTGAACGTGACCGTCAACGCTACCGTTGCAAACAGCATGGACGCGTACACGACCGGTCAGCAGATCGGCGCTGGTATTGCCAGCAGGTTAAAGCAGAAGGGGGTGCCCGTTGGAGCTTAAGCGTAAGCGAAACCAAAGCGACAGCATTGTCTTCAACGGGCACGACCTGTCGAAGCTCGTCTACTGTAAGGTGCGCCGCCCAATCATGGCGGACGTTTCGGCGAGCTTCGAGGATGCGCCCGGACGGCACGGCGAATACTTCAAGAACGCTCGTCGCGCCGGTTACGATTTGCAGATTGACATGTGGATTCGCACCGAGCACCGGCGCGAGGTCGCAAAGGCGCGCCATGAGCTGGCGGCGCTGCTCTGGTCTGACGAGCCAGCGCCGCTTTATCTGCCTGATGACCCTACACGTTATTTGATGGCGATCGTTAGCGGTGCAACCGACCTTGACGAGATCACCGACGATTGCCCGCAGGCAACCGTTACGTTCCACATTGGAGACCCCGACTATTACGGTCAGCATCGCCGGATGGACGTGAGAGGCGCGGCATCGTTCGCTGTCGGCGGCACGCTGCCTGCCGCTCTTACCGTGACAGCTAAGCCCGGAGCTTGCAGCTCTTGGCGCATCACCAACACCGATACCGCTGAGTTCGTCGAGGTTGTCCAGCCTTTGACGGCTTCGAGCGTCGTTCGCATGGACTTCGACATAGAGCATGTGACCGTTAACGGCTCAGTCGCTCAGCTCAACATCATGAGCGACTTTTTCAGTGTTAAAGACCGTGCGCATATCAAAATCTCTAGCGGCTCCGCGACGTTGGAATGGGAGGAAAGATGGCTTTAACCAAGAAGGTCAACTTCACCCGTTTCAGCCGTTTCGGCGCGAATCTCGGACGGCTCACCTACACCGCAGCGACACATGAGGACGCCACGGACGGCACCGACGAGCTTAAGATCAGGTGCGACGAGGATTTAGGCAAGGGGGAGTACCTTGTTTGGGTTGACCGCCAAGGCGTTGTGCATGAGCACATCGTCGATAAAATCGAGCGGCTGCATGATGACAGCGGCAAGCCATATACCAGCGTAACGTGCATCAACTCCATCAACGAGACGTGGGATGACTATATCGAGGACAAGCGACCGTCCGGCAGCGTGGCTGTGGCGCTCGCTTCAATACTCGCTGGCACACGTTGGGAAGTCGGCAACTGCGACCAACCAGGCAGCGCTTCGCATACCTTCTATCACGTAAAAGTCCGCGAGGGCTTGAGCGATCTGCTCAAAACATGGGGCGGCGAGCTTGAAACCGTCATAGAGACGGACGGCGTGCGGGTCACACACCGATACGTGCGCGTGGTCGCGAAGCGCGGAAACCAGCAAAGTTCCAAGCGCTTTACGTGGACTAAAGACTTGATCAGCATCAAGCGCAAGACCGGCAGCGCCAACCCAAAGACGAGGGTTTACGGTTATGGCAAGGGTGTTGAAACGGATGGCGGCGGCTATGGCCGACGCTTGACGTTCGGCGATATAAACGGCGGCAAGGATTACGTTGAGGATGTGTCCGCAACCGAGGTTTGGGGACATCCCGACGGCAGCGGCGGCATCGCGCCTGCGGTGGACGTTTACATTAACGAGCAGTGCGATGATGCGGCGCAACTTCTTGCCGAGACGAAGGACTACCTTGAGCAAGCCAAAACGCCGACCGTCTCTTATGAAGCAAGCGTGATTGACCTATTTGCTTTCGGTCGAGATTGGGAAGCCGTTGCTGTCGGAGATTGCGTGGCGATCATCGACAAGGGCTTCTCCGCTGCGGGAATCAGGCTCAAAGGGCGCGTCTCGAAGCTGACCCGCGACTTGGTGACCGGCGATGCCACGGTGGTGTTCGGCAACTTAACCGATGATCTGGCCGACATCTTTCAGTCAATGGCGCAGCAGCTCAAGAGCGGCAGCAATCAGCGGGCTAACTACGATGCGGCGGCGAGCACGTCCGTCTCGTGGCTCAACCAGCTCATGGCGGCGCTCAACAAGGCGTTCAATGCCGTCGGCACCTACAAGGTCGAGACGTTCGAGCTTGGCGTGATCTACTGTAACGTGCCGCTGGATGCCGCGACTGGCGTTCCGCTCAAGTCAATGTCCGGCATGTGGGCGGTAAACATCAACGGCATGGGCATCCGCCTTGCCGCGTCGCTTGCAAGCGACGGACAGTGGAATTGGCGAACGTTCATCACTGGCGCTCAGGTCAGCGCCGATTGCATCAACGCCGGTACGATGCGAGCAGACCGCATTCGCGCTGGCCTGCTCACCGACGATGTTGGAAAGAACTTTTGGGATTTGACCACCGGAGATTTTAGCTTGTCTGCCGGCGCGACCGTTGGCAGCAAGCAGATCGCCACTACGGACGCCGCAATTGCGTCTGTCGATGTCGAATATGCCCAGGGGACGTCGCGCGACAAGGAGCCCGCGGGCGGATGGCAGACCGCTGCGCCGCAATGGGTCTCTGGCAAGTACATCTGGACGCGCACCAAGACCACTATGCAGTCGGGCGACATAGAGTACAGCGAGCCCGTGTGCATCAGCGGTCGTGACGGCGTTGACGGCGCGAACGGCGTTGACGGAAAAGACGGCGAACGCGGTCCCGCAGGAAAGGACGGCGTGTCGACCTACTTCCACCGCGCCTACGCGACCAGCGCCGACGGCAGGCAGGGATTCAGTACCTCCTACGGCTCCGGCAAGACCTACCTCGGCACATACGTCGATAATGTCAAGGCCGATTCGACCGACCCGTCGAAGTACCAGTGGTCGCTCATTAAGGGTGCCGACGGCGAGGACGGCGTCCCCGGAAGGAACGGTACCGACGGCAAGACCTACTACCTGCATATCGCATACGCCACGAGCGCGGACGGCAAGCAAGGCTTCAGTGTCTCCTACGGAGCTGGCAAGACTTATATCGGCCAGTGCGTCGACCTCAACGTCAAAGACCCGACAGACCCGTCTGCCTACACCTGGTCGAAGATAAAGGGCGAGACGGGTACCGGCGTGAAAAGCATCGTGGAGCAGTACTACCTGTCCACGAGCTCCACGGCTCAGTCCGGCGGCGGATGGTCGGAGGCGCAGCCTGCATGGAGCAAGGGAAAGTACATCTGGACGCGCACCAAGATCACGTGGACGGACGGCTCGACCACCTACACAGCACCGTGCCTAGCCAAGGCCATCAACGGCTCAAACCAGATGGCCGGCAGCGCCATCGTCTCGCGCGTGAAGCTCTACGCCAAGAATCAATCGGACAGCGTGCCGCCGATTAACATGCAGAACCCCGAGCTGGGGTGGACGGAAGACTTACCGCAATGGTCTAACGGCTACTTCATATGGGAGATGGACCGCATCACCTACGGTGACAGCTCGGTCAATCATTCCTCGCCTGTCCTCGTGGCTGCACTGAACAAAGCCAACCAGAGCGCTTACGACCTGAACAAGTCGCTCGGCGACCTCGACACCACGGTCAACGATCTCGCCACAGACGGTGTGGTAACCGCCGCCGAGGCAGCTGCCGTCAAGAAGATCCAGCAGACCATCGACAAGGAGAAGGACGAGCTGACAACGCAGTTCAACAGCCTGAAGTCCAACAAGTCGTTGACTCAATATTTTCTCGCCAACGTCCTAGCTCCATCCTACGATTCTGCTTTCGGTACAGGCGGATCATACGGCTCGCTCAACACCGCCATCTCTGACGTGCTCAAATGCACCACGAAGGAAGCGCTGGACAGCGCCATAGCTACCTACAAGTCCTGCTACAACACGCATTCGAGCAACGTCAATACATATACCGCCGCAGCGCGGCAGGCGCAGCACGCCATCGAGCAGCAGGATGCCAAGTCGATGGCGCAGGGCCTGCTCGACAACTACGACGATGACCTGAATCAGCTCAAGATTTTCAACCGTCTGACAAACAACGGTACCGAGCAGGGCATCTACATGCAGGATAGCAAGCTGTACGTCAATGCTAGCTACCTTGCCGCGGGCATCATCGCAGACGTGACAAACACGAATAGCTGGAATCTAAAGACCGGCTATTTCAAGACAACACGCGGAACAATCGGCGGCTTCACAATTGACAAGCTCGACATCTCCAACAACAGGCTGTCGCTTCGGGATGACGGTCCTCATTTCATCTATGACAGTAAAGATATTGGCTTCATTGGCAGCAACCATCTCGTCGACTATCCAAAAGTCTACGGACTTAACTTCAATCTGAAAGAGTCCGGCGGCTACATGTCTTGGGCTGCGATGAAGAACGCAGACGATCCGTATTACGCAATGAAGCTGACGTATGCGAACAAGCCAAACATCGGTTTCACGGCATATGCACTCAACGCCGGATGTGATCTGGACATGCACGATTGGTCGATCAAATCCGCAAAGCTCGACAGCGAGTGTTGGGTGGGCGGCGGGCTCAACGCGACCGATATTATCAGGCTCAGGACGGCTGACGACAGCGGATACTACGACGTCAAAATCTGGCATGGATTCGTCTACAGCACTTAAGGAGGACTTTTGGACGATATGAAGATGGTCATCGAGTGCGGGGAGCCAAACCCGGAGATCGTCGCCGAGCCGACAAAAACGGCGTATACGGAATCTCAGAGGCTCGAGAAAATCGACAAGAAGCTGAATGCGATCTTGAAAGCGCTTGGGGTTAACGCTGCAAGCCTGGAGGAGGAGACCGATGAAGCTAACTAACGAGAAGATCGCGGCAATGTGCCGAGACCTCGAAAACGGCGTGCTGGATAACGTCGGTATCGTTGGCTACACGGCGGCGCGAAACTATCGCGCTTTGCATGACGTTGCTGAGCCCTTCTTCACCCAGCGCAACAAGCTGATCATGGAATACGGCGAAGCGCAGTACGACGATGACGGCAACATCGACGACTACGTGGTTGACCCCAAATCGGAGAAGTTCGCCGCTTTCGCCGCAAAGTACCAGGAGCTTGCCGAAATCGAGTGCGAGGTCGAGATTCTTACCCTGCCAGAGGAAAAGGCGATTGACGCCATCAGTGGCAGGCAGCTCCTAACACTCGATTGGATGTTTGATAGCGGTGATGCGTAATGAACACTCAGAATATCGAGCTTGATATCGACAAGCGCGGATGCGGAAACAACTGCATCCGCATCGCCCAGGGCGAAAACGGCGGCACCACCATCAAGGCGCTCATCTTCGACAACGGTGGGGAGTTCGCACTTGCTGGCTATACGGCGTACCTGGTTGCGCGACTTCCAGACCGCATTCATTACTACAAGGGAACCGCGACGGTTTCCGGCAACGCCGTCACGCACGTTTGCGAGGAAAGCAAGCTCGCGTGCGTGCCTGGCTACACAGACGAAGCCTATTTCGAATTCACAAAGGGCTCGCAGACTGTGCAGACAGAGCGCTTCGCGCTTGACATCATGCGCGACGCCCGCGAGGGGAATACTCCGGCGAAGTCATGGGACAACGCAGTCGAAGCGCTTGAGAAACGCGCCGAAACAGCCGTCACCAAGGGCGAGCAGGCCGTCACCGAAGCGGGCAAGGCGCTGAATAACGCCAACGCTGCGGTCAACATCTGCAAGAGCGCCACGGACGCGGCCAACACCGCGACGGGCAAGGCGAACGCCGCGACAAAGAGCGCCACGGACGCCGCGGCTGCGGCGAACACAGCCAAGACGAACGCCGACACCGCGACGAGCAGGGCGAACGCAGCGACAAACGCGGCGAACACGGCCAAGGACAGCGCGGATCAGGCGGCATCTGACGCTCGCAAGGCCGCCGAGGAAGCTCGCGGCTCGATCAGCCCCGACAAGCGCATCTATCTCGCCTACGACACCGTTGGCGATACGGAGTACATCACACTAGTCGATACGGAGGATTAAGCATGGGCAAAACCCACATTGCAGATCACGAGACGCTCGAGCGCGTGGCAATCGCGCTCGAATCCATGGGGGCTTCGACAGTCCCCATTTTTAATGAGGAGACAGGACGTTACACGAACGCGAGCATCGCCGCATGGCTCGCAAAGATGCGCGACGGCAAGAACTACGGCGTGAGCATCCCCAAGGGAAGTGCCACGACCTGCACTAAGACCGGGGCAAATGCTGGAATCGCCAACCCAAAGCCCGGAATCATCGGTCGCGCCGCTATCGACCCTTACGTGAATCACGGCGCGTTTACCTTCTTCGAGGTAAACGGCGGCGTTGACGCGGATGGCACGCCTTACGTTACCGCTATCGACGGTGACGGGCGCTTCTCGCGCACGGATGATACGTGGATCATGACGCCAGTTCTCTACACTCTGGAAACTGAGACGAATGATGCCGTCAACATTACCGTATCCGATACGCGCCAGCCAGGCATGAAGCGCCAGCCGGCAGCTCTGCTCCCCAACGGTGCACAGCGTCCTTATATGCTGTATGCAAAGTATGCGCTGTCGGTCGATGCCAACGGCAAGCCGCGCAGCGTGAGCGGAGCGCAGGTGAAGCGCTTCGTAAGCCACGATACAGGTGTATCGCTTATGAAGACGGCAACGACAGGCGATTCATTAAAGACCGCCGCCGATGACTGGTATGTCAAGGTCATGTTCCTTTTGAAGTATGCAACAAAAAACTCGCAGAGCGTGTTCGCTGGTTGCACGGGATACGACATCCAAATGAACCCGACCGTTGCGGAAAGCAACACCACGCGCGTCGTGGTCTCGAAGGCGAATGCAGATCAGATTCTCATTGGCTCTTCGATGATTCTAGGAACGCATACGGGCACGTCGAACGACCGTGGCAACGGTTACAACTATGACGTATTCGACGCCGCAACCGTTATCAAGAAGGCCAATGTCGACGCATCGAACACCGCCATCTACTTCGATGTCGCGAAGCCGTTCACGACTGCCACCACATACCTTTTGAGCACCGTCCCGTGGAGGGCTGGCGCTTGCGATGCTATTGAGGGTGACGGATCGCCCACGAGCTGCGCTGACTCAAAGCAGCCCTTTGTCATCCAGGGCATCGAGCTCGGTCTTGGTATGTATGAGGTTCTTGGAAACGTTCTAATCCAGTACACGGGTACTGGTGCGGTTGTTTACGTGAACCCGGATACTAAGAACGAGAAGGCTGGCAGCTCACCTGACAGTGCACTATCGGCTGGGGCTTTCCCCGGACAAGCAGCTGAGGGATGGAATTACGGTCTTTACTGCAAGACGGTCAACGGTCTGATGATTCAGCAGGGAACTGGCGCGTCAACGTCGGTTGGTATCTGCGATGGCAACTACAAAGTCGCTGACACCACCGTCGGCTGGCGAGAGTGGCTTTCCCTTGGCTACTTGTTGGACCGGGGCGGTGCTGGCCTTTGGTACGTCTACGGCTGCAACGGCACCGGCAATGCTTGGTGGAACTTCGGCTCGCGCCGCTCTGCTAATGGTCGCTCTAGGGGTGAAACGGCGTAAGCCGCGAGGGGACTTGTCCCCTTCTGAAAACAAGCAGGGATTCGCGGCGCGTGGGCTGTCATGTTCTCTTGGCTTTCCCTTGGCAACTTGCGGAGCGCGGCAAGGCAGCTCCAAAGGCTGCTGCGCAAAAAGTTCGGACTTACTGTCAAGCCGTGGAAGATAAGCCGTGTCAGCAATGAAGAGCCGGTCGATGTTGTGGGATACACGGTGCGAAAGGACCGTACCACGCTTCGCGGTTCGCTTTTCCTGCGAGCGTGCAGGTCGCTTCGAAGATGCAGGCGTTCGCCAACGCTCAAACGGGCGCGAAGGGCTACCAGTTACGGCGGCTGGTTCAAGCACGCGGATTGCGCCGACGTTTGGCGCGACAACGGATTCAACAAGGTTTTCAAAAAAGCCCGCGCACAAATAAGCGCGGCGGAAAGGGGAGCACATGAGCACTATGACGTGCAGCGCAACGCCGCTTGACGCGGTGACGGTGGAAGTAAGACCGGGCGGCGTGACCTCCGATGTTTGGCTTCGTCGAAACATCGAGAAGGACGTTGCGGACAACAGCACTGATACCGAAAAAGCAATCGAGTTTTGGCGAGCGGACGAGCTGCATTTTGTGGCAGTCGGCACGCCGTCAATTGAAGAGGTGACAGCGGCGTTCAACGAGTTATGGGACGCACACGAGGGTGACGGGCTTACGGATACCGAGCGCATCGACAGCATCATTGCGCAGCTTAAGCAGACACGCGCTGCTCTTGCGGACACCAACGCTGCCCTGCTCGAAATCGGCGACATCGTGGGCGGTGAGTAGCGATGGCGAAGATCTACTACGAAGCCGTCATGGATGGCAAGCGCACTGTCGAGAGCGTACCCAAGCTCTGGCGTGCCGCTGTGCAGAAGATGATCGAGGACAATGCAAAGGAGAAATAATGGGAGCTATCTACACGTTCACGGAGCCGCAGGTCTGGGCAATCGGCGGCGCATTCCTGATGATGCTTTTCGACATGGTTACAGGCATCGCCCAGGCAATTTTCAACTGTAGCTTTAAGTCTTCGACGATGCGTCGCGGCCTATGTCATAAGGCCACGCTTTCCCTTATCATCATGCTGGTTATATGTATCGAGATTCTAAGCTCGCATATCGTTGGACTGAATTTCGGTGGCATTACCATCTATGTCGTTTGCGGCGCAATCATCGGCATGGAGTTCGCTTCTATCCTCGAAAACCTCAAGCAGGCTTATCCAGAGCTTGCCGATACGCCCATCATGAAGATTTTCGAGCACGCCAACGTTGACACCGATGATATTACGAAGGCGATTGCCGATGAAGTCGCGAAGCGCGGCTAGAATGCGGATTGCCGTCGCACTGCTGCTGGGCTTCGCGGTAGGCATGGGCTTATGGTTCGTTTTGACTGCCGACCACGTCGGCAGAGATACGGCAGCATTTGGAAAAGCATATAACCAAGGCTATAGCGATGGTTATACAGCGGCTTTGCCTGTTTATGAAAAGAAGACGAGTGCGAAGAGCGGCTATATGCCGCTCTTCTTGCAAAAAGACCCTCAATGGGCTGACGTCGCTTATTCGGATGAAACCATCGGCACGTATGGATGCGGCCTAACGGCTGCGGCGATGGCCTTGAGCTATCTTAACGGTCGCGAGGTAACGCCCGATCTGCTTGCCGCATTCGTCGGCGAAAGCTGCCTGACAGACCGCGTTAACGACATGGCGAAGTTCAGCGCCTATATGACCAAGAACTACAGCCTGAAATCCCGTGACACGTTTTGGGGCACGGACGAAGCCCTCAAGGCCGTCGAAGACGGCTGGATCGTTTTCGCAGGCGTTACCGGAACCCTTGGCGAGCGCTCTTACGGCTCGCACGTCGTGATGATTTGGCGCGAGAACACCGACGGTACCTATGCGCTCCGCGACCCTGATGACGGCACCAATTCAATCCATGCATGGACAGCCGACGAGCTTAACGCCGTTACTTTCACACAATTCAATGCAATTAAGAGGTGATGTAGATGACCATGAAGGGCATCGATATTGCAGACTTTCAAAAAAACCTTAATCTCGATTCAATCGAATACGATTTTGTCATCATCAAAGGAACCCAGGGCACCAATTACGTCAATACGTTTTGTGACGCGTTTGTGCAAAAGGCTATCAAGGCGGGTAAGCTCTGGGGCTTCTACCATTTCATGAATATGGATGATCCTGTCAAGCAAGCGGATCACTTCTACCAGAACTGTAAAAACTATTTCGGCAAGGGTATTCCCGTGCTCGATTATGAGGACGGCGGCAGAATCGGCACGGACGGTGCCAAGAAATTCCTTGATCGCATCTATGCGCTTACTGGCGTGAGGTGTCTCTTGTATACCTACCGCAATCTCACCAAAGAGGAAGATTGGTCTAAGATTGCGCCCAACCACGCCCTCTGGGTTGCCCAGTATGCCAACGAGAATCAGACTGGGTACCAGGATTCGCCATGGCTTCCTGATGGCGGTTTTGGTGCTTGGAATACCTGCGTGATGCACCAGTATTCTTCGCACGGTAGGTTATCTGGGTACAACGGCAACCTCGATCTTGACATTGCCTTCATGGACGCTGCCGCCTGGTCGCGTTATGCGAAGCCCGGCACCTACAATGCGCCGGCTGCGACTGACAATGAGCACGGTGGCAGCACCGCCGACCTTGCGGCAGACGTAATGCGAGGGAAGTACGGCAACGGTGACGAGCGCAAGGCCAAGCTTGGTGCTCGATTCAACGAGGTGCAAGACCTAATCAATCGCACGGCCACCGCAAGCGCCGACAATCTTGCAACGGATGTGCTCAACGGCAATCTTGGCAACGGTGAGACGCGCAAAGTAATTCTTGGCACCCGCTATGACGAGGTGCAAGCCGTGGTCAATTCCCGCGTCAACGCCGTAGACATCGACGCTCTTGCACGCGCCGTCATTCGTGGCGAGTACGGCAACGGTGACGAGCGCAAGGCCAGACTTGGCGCTAACTTCGATGCCGTGCAAAAACGAGTAAACGAACTTCTTTAGTAGCTTATAGAAATGCCCACACCCTGTAATGGGGTGTGGGCTATTTTCGTTTAAATGGCATTGCGACAAGTCTCTAACGGATCATGTCCTCTCGAATCAAGCTCTTGATGTACTCGGTTGTATTGTCTTGCTCCTTGAGCCATTTATATATACTCTCGTCATCCTCGTTGGGGTAAAAACGTATGACGAGCTGTTTCACCGACCTTTTGCGATAGGAAGATGTTGCGCGTCTTTGCGCTTCAGTTGCCATTTTATTCACCGCGCTTTTCTCTGGCCTTGCGCCAGATGCGAAACGAGATAAACGAGATGACAAAAACTACAATGCCTGTTTTCATCGTTGAGCTCCTGTTGTAAGATGATTTTGGCTAGTGGGGCACCGCCGAAGCAGCGCCCCTTGCCCTATCTAGACCTCTTAGCGTGCTTTCCCGGCTTGCGAGAGGTCTTTTTCTTTAGGGCTTCGATTCCTTCATCTAGCGCTTTTGCAAGTAGCACGCCGATGACAGCAACCGTTAAGTCCCATATTTTGTCATCCATTTGAACCACCTCCCTTCTTGCTTACGTCTATTATTATAAGGTATACCCCATAGTAAAGCAAGCTCATATTGAATTTTGCTAACTTTTTTTCGAGCTAAACAGTGTTATTATGCAAAACCAGTTAGTGGAGACTTTGATTTCGCGTCCGTTCGCGGCTATCGTAGGGTTCGCAAAGATTTTCTGAGGCTCCACCAGAAGTAACAGGCAGGTAGATATTCGTATCTACCTGCCTTTTTATTTCTAGTCCGCACCGCGGAGAATCGAACTCTGTGCAGGGCGTGAGCGTTTTTAGCCCGCGGGTGAGGACGCCGGCAGGCGGCCGAAGCCGGTGCGGATTTGCGAAGCAAATACGCGGATTCTCCGCGCAATGCCCCAGCTAGATATAGATGCGATGCCGATCGGGCGTCTTGCCCCGGCCTCAACCCATCAACGGATTCCCCAAACCGCGGAGAATCGAACTCTATGCAGGGCGCGGCCGTAAAGAAAACGCCTTGGCAACGCAGACCGGGACACGCTTTCCCAATGGCGGCCCAGGCGGAAAGTCCATCCCGGAATCCGCGCTCAGACTGGGATGTAGTTTCCGGATGATGCCTCAAGCGGAAACTGCGACCCGGAATCGAGCCGTAGAGTGGGATATGCTTTCCCAATGGCAGCTCAAGCGGAAAGTACATCCCGGAATCCTCGTTCGGAATGGGATGCAGTTTCCAAATGAATGGCTAGCGGAAAGTTCATCCCGGAATCCGCGCTCAGAACGGGACGCGCTTTCCCAGCGGCGGTCCAAGCGGAAAGCGCATCCCGGAATCTCGCCTCAAACTGGGACACACTTTCCGCTTCACTTGCCGCCTCAAAAAACCTGCGCTCTCGCCATCCCAAAACTGGGTAGAAGAAGGCCAAAACGCAATCGCAGGAGGTCAATATGACTGCAGAAGATAAGGCAAAGAATGCCGGCAAGGTCGCGCTCGTCCTGGAGGGCGGTAGTTTTCGCGGGCAGTTTACCGCGGGCGTGCTCGACGTTCTCATGGAGGCTGGCGTCGAGATTCCGGCTGTCTACGGTGTATCGGCCGGCGCCCTCAACGGCGTGAACTACAAGTCGCACCAGATCGGTCGTGCCAACCGCATCAACCTGGCTTTCTGCAACGACAGCCGCTTCATGGGCGCCGCATCGTTTGCGTCCACGGGCTCTATTGTGGGTTACGACTTTATCTTCAATGATGTCCAGGACTGCCTGGATCCCTTTGACAACGAGACGTTCGACGCGAGCCCCATCGAGATGTACGCCGTTGCGACGGACATGCTCTTTGGAACCGCTGCCTACCTGCCGGTCAAAAGCGCCGTACTTGACCTCGATGCCGTGCGCGCCTCGACGTCGCTGCCGCTGGTGACGCCGTCAGTCGAGATCGACGGGCACAAATACGTCGACGGCGGCGTGGCCGATTCGGTCCCTATCGAGCATGTGCTCGAGGAGGCGGGCTTCGACCGTGCGGTCGTCATCGTCACGCAGGACCGTTCGTATGAGAAAAAGCCCTACGAGTTTTTGCCGGCCGCGCGTGCGCGTTATGCCGACTACCCCTATCTGCTCGAGGCTATCGAGACGCGCCACGACCGTTACAACATTCAGCGCATGCACCTGTGGAAGTATGAGCGCGAGGGCCGTGCGTTGGTCGTCGCTCCGCAAAAGCCGGTCGAGGTCGGCCATGTCGAGCACGATTCGGCAAAGCTTCTGGACCTGTATATCCAGGGCCGTCAGGAGGCAAAGCGCCTGCTCGCGGAAATCCAAGAGTTCGTTGAGCGCTAGCGACGGCGAACCCTCAAAAAATGACAACAGCTAAAGAGCTGGAAAATCACGGCTCGTGGATGACATGTGCAGAAACTCTGGTCGGAGCCAAAATACCTGTTGACTCGTACGGCGAGCGGGGTAATATGGACGGGTTACTTGCAGAGCCCCGTGAATCTCTGTAACAACACGTACTGTACATGGAGGAGTCTAAGTGATTTCGAAATCGACTCACTACGCCAAGCAGGGCGAGGTCCAGCGCAACTGGGTTCTCGTCGACGCCGATGGTGCTGTCCTGGGCCGTCTTGCCACCCAGATCGCAATGATCCTGCGCGGTAAGAACAAGCCCCAGTTCACGCCCAACAGCGACTGCGGCGACTTCGTTGTCGTCATCAACGCCGATAAGGTCCAGCTTACCGGTAACAAGGCCGACACGAAGACCTATTATCGCCACAGCGGCTACAACGGCGGCCTCAAGGCTGAGAGCTTCCGCCAGGCTATGGAGAAGCACCCGGAGAAGGTCATCGAGCGCGCCGTTCGCGGTATGCTGCCCAAGACCACCCTCGGCCGTGCCCAGATGACCAAGCTTAAGGTCTACGCTGGTGCCGAGCATCCGCATGCTGCCCAGAACCCCACGAAGATTGAGCTGGAGGCTTAAAGATGGCTGAGAACACCGTTGTCTACCAGGGTACCGGTCGTCGTAAGAACGCCGTCGCCCGCGTCCGTCTCGTCCCCGGCACCGGCAAGGTGACCATCAACAAGCGTGACGCCGAGCAGTATTTCGGCCGCCATCAGCTCGTTGAGAACGCCCTTGCTCCCTTCAAGGTGACCGACACCGCCGGTCAGTTCGACGTTATCGCTCTGTGCGATGGCGGCGGCATCTCCGGTCAGTCCGGCGCTCTGCGCCTGGGCATCGCTCGCGCTCTTCTGAACGCTGGCGACTACCGTGCTGACCTCAAGAAGGCCGGTTTCCTTACGCGCGATGCTCGCGTGGTCGAGCGCAAGAAGTACGGCCTCAAGAAGGCCCGCCGCGCTCCCCAGTTCTCCAAGCGCTAAGGTTTTATCTCCTTTCGAGATACAATGTACAAGCGGGGCCTGCCGATTCCTCGGCGGGTCCCGCTTTTCTTTTTCGACTAGGGTGGGCGGTTGTATATCGCCTGCTAGGGAAGGAGCAATCCTATGCCCCAGAACATCTTCGGTACCGATGGCGTCCGTGGCGTCGCCAATGCCGACCTCTCGTGCGACCTCGCGTTTCGCCTGGGCCGCGCGGCGACCAAGTTTCTTGGTCCGGATATCTGCATCGGCCGCGACACGCGTCTTTCGGGCACCATGCTCGAGAGCGCTCTGACCGCCGGCATCATGGCCGAGGGTGGCCGCCCGCATTGCTGCGGCGTTATTCCCACGCCCGCCGTGGCGCTGCTCACTGTTCAAAACGAGCTCGATGGCGGCATTGTCATCTCCGCTTCGCACAATCCGCCGGAGTTCAACGGCATCAAGTTCTTTAGCCGCAAGGGTATGAAGCTTCCCGATGCTGTCGAGGAAGAGATCAGCGCCTGGGTCATGTCCGAGGAAGCCATGGCTGCCGACACGCTGCCGACCGGTGCCGACGTGGGCCACATCATCAAGATGAAGGACGCCCGCAAGGCATATGTCGACCATGCCATCGATACGCTTGATGGCCTGAGGCTCGACGGCCTGGTCGTTGCCGTCGACTGCGGCCACGGTGCCTCCTGCCAGACTACGCCCGCCGCGCTGCAGCGCTTGGGTGCCACGGTGCACGCCATCAACACCGATTATTGCGGCACCGACATTAATGTTGAGTGCGGCTCTACGCACCTCGAGCCCCTTCGCGAGCTCGTGCTGCGCACCCATGCTGATATCGGCCTGGCCCACGACGGCGACGCCGACCGCGTACTGTTCGTGGACAGCGAGGGCAATGAGATCGACGGTGACTACATCCTGGCTATCTGCGGTTCTGACCTCGCCGCTCGCGGCAAGCTCGCCAACTCCGAGATCGTCTCGACCGTCATGTGCAACCTGGGCTTCTCCATCGCTATGAAGGAGCAGGGCTTCGAGATGGTTCAGACCGCCGTGGGCGACCGCTACGTTCTGGAGCGCATGCTCGCGGACGGCGCCGTCATCGGCGGCGAACAGTCCGGCCACATCATCTTTCTGGAGCACAACACCACCGGTGACGGCCTGGTGACGGCTCTGCAGCTTCTGGCCGTGCTCAAGCGCACCGGTCGTACCCTCACCGATCTTGCCGGCATCATGAAGAAGTACCCGCAGGTACTCGTTAACGTGCATTCCGACAACAAGGCCGGTCTGGACGATTGCCAGCCCATCTGGGATGCCGTCGCTGCTGCCGAGAAGGAGCTTGACGGTCGCGGCCGCATTCTGGTGCGTCCGAGTGGCACCGAGCCGCTGGTCCGCGTGATGGCCGAGGCCGAGACGCACGAGCTGACCCAGCGCGTTGTCGACGACATCGTCGAGGTTGTCAAGCGCGAACTTCCCTAATGGTCAAAAACGGGTGCCAAGTGGTAAACTGTTAAGGTTATTTTGATTGATTGGTATGTCCGAGGGGGAGCATGTTCACTAAAGTCCTAAGGTCTTTGGGTATGCGTGGTCGAGTCCTTACGCTGGATGCTCCCATCTCGGGCGACGTCATTCCACTTTCCGAGGTAAACGACCAGACGTTTGCTACCGGCCTTTTGGGCCAGGGCGTGGCGATTCAGCCCACCGGAACGCGTGTGATTGCACCGGCTGATGCCAAGGTCGAGGCCATTTTTCCCACGGGACACGCCGTTGCGCTTAACACGGTCGATGGCCTGGACGTGCTCATCCACGTTGGTTTGGACACTGTTCAGCTCGAGGGCAAGCACTTTACCGTACATGCGCAAGTGGGTGACATCGTCCATAAGGGCGATGTACTCATTGAGTTCGATCGCGAGGCAATTGCTGCCGAGGGCTACGATGTGACGGTTCCCATCTTGGTGTGCAACTCCGTTGAGTTCTCGAGCATCAAGGGCTCCGTTGGCGTGCATGTCGAAGAGATGGACCAGCTTATCGTTGCTCGCGAGCGCTAGCAAGTGCACGTGGCCATTAGCCTACAATTCAAACACGTTTACGGAGGGCGCCCTTGAAAGAGGACGCCCTCCGTGGCAAGATGGGATTTGTCCGAAGCTAAAAGGCTTTGGGTCACCGTGGACGGGCAGGGGCCTCGACGCGGCTAGACACGAGACACATACATTACGCGACCTCGCCCTGGTGGCCGCACACGTTGGTTGCGGCCGACGCGGGCCGCGGGCAAGTGCTTGTAAGGGAGCCTTGCCTCTCTTGTACGAGAAAGGACGCGTAATGAAGATCATTAAAGCTAAAGACTACGAGGATATGAGCCGCAAGGCCGCTAATATCATCTCGGCCCAGGTTATCCTCAAGCCCGACTGTGTGCTGGGCCTTGCCACCGGCTCCACCCCGATCGGTGCCTACAAGCAGCTCGCTGCTTGGTACAAGAAGGGCGACGTCGACTTTGCCGAGGTCAGCACCTACAACCTGGACGAGTATCGCGGCCTTTCGCACGACGATCCCCAGAGCTATCACTACTTCATGCGTGAGAACTTCTTCGATCACATCAACATCGACCTTAACAACACGCATGTGCCCGATGGCTCCAACCCCGACGCCGCCGCTGCCTGCTCTGAGTACGACAAGATTGTCGCCGAGGCCGGTTACCCGGATCTGCAGCTGCTCGGTATTGGCAACAACGGCCACATCGGCTTCAACGAGCCCGATGACCACTTCTCCAAGGGCACGCACTGCGTCGACCTCACCGAGAGCACCATTCAGGCCAACAGCCGCCTGTTCGACAGCATCGACGATGTTCCCCGTCAGGCCTACACCATGGGTACCCAGACCATCATGTATGCCCGTATGATCCTGGTTGTCGCCAACGGCGAGGCCAAGGCTCAGGCCGTGCATGACATGTGCTATGGTCCGGTTACGCCCGAGTGCCCGGCTTCGATCCTGCAGCTGCACACCAACTGCGTTGTCGTTGCCGATGAGGCCGCCCTTTCGCTCTGCGAGTAGCGCGAATCCTGCAGCTCGACATAGCCTTGCCTAAGGCCTCCGCTTTGCGGGGGCCTTTTTGCTATCCCTTTTTACCCACTTGACCAAAATCTTGCCGCAAGCTTGACGAATGCCGGATGCCCAACAGCTTGATTCATTCCATACCAGATTCTATGCAAAAATGCCACTAGAAGGTCGTAGACGGTAGCGGGTGCTAGGCGAGTTGAATGACATGGCTGAACCTTGTTCATCTGCGTTACACTGCCGCTTAGATGGGACAAGCTGACAAGCTCATTTACCTGCTTAAAGACCGATTAGTCGGGGGATTAATAACAATCGGCCCTCGCTGTACAAAAACTTGCCGCTTGCGTACCAAAAGACAACCTAAAACACAAGGTCGCTCTATTCATAGCGCGGCTTGTATGGTCTTGCGGCTACAGTGTCCATACGGTCGAGTTGAGGAGCGGGCATGGTAAACGATTTGAGCGGTATAGACGACCTCGAGCTGATGCCGCTGGGCGGAGGCTATATGGTGCGACGCGAACGCTTGATGAATGAGCTTATCGCCAAGGGCCGAAAGGCCGGCATCGTGGTTCTTTATGCGCCCGACGGGTTTGGGAAGACCTCGGTGCTGCTGCAGTACACCCATGAGGTTAAATGCGACCCGACGCGAGGCCCCGTGCGGATTATCGAGGCCGATCGCGCCATTGGGCGCGAGGTGTTTATGCAGCTCGAGGTGGTTACCGAAGAACTCAAAGACAAACCGCACTCCCTTATCGCGATTGATAATGTGCCAAACCTCGATCAGCACGATACCGAAGACCTCATCGACAGGATTCGCGGCCTGCGCGCTATGGGGGTTGGGGTCTTTATCTCCTGCCGTCCTTCAAATCGTCAGCTGATTCATGGGCTGGGCGATTCGGTTAAGATCAATGCGCAGATGCTCAAGGTGCATGCCTATGAGTATTCGGCGTGGGCATCGGCGTTTTCGATCAGCACATCGCTCGACTTCTATCAGCTCACGCAGGGCGTGCCCGAGCTCGTTTCGGCATTGCAGACGGGTCTGTATGGCCAAGGCGACGTAGCCGGCCTGCTCGAAAACGAGATTGTCAACGTATATGGCGCGGCACTTGCCGATCTGGCTTCGCTCGACAATAATGCGCTGTTTTGCGTGGCATGTCTCATGGTTTTGATGGGCGAGGGCAATATCGCAGAACTCGAGGCTTGCGGGATGAGGCTGTCGATGGTCGACCAGTCCTATTTTGTACGCGACTACCCGATCTTTGGCTTGGATCCCGCCGAGCGGAGTTTTACGTGTCTGGGCACGGAGGATAACGGACGCTTGCGCTTGCGTAAGTTGGTGGCCGAGGTTCGCCCCGAACTTGTTCCGATGGCGGCCCGGATTTTGCTTAAGGCGGGCCGATGCGATGCGGCGATGGGCCTGGCGGACGCCTTTTTGGACCGTGAAGCGGTCCTTGAACTTGCTGGGCAGTATGGGGTCGATCTGGCTCTGACGGGGCACGGGGCCGATATCTGCCGAGCGGCGCTGGGCACGATCGATGCCGACGATCCGGCTCCAGAGCCAACGCCTGCCGAAGCGCTTGGCGTATATCTGGCAGCGGTCAGCGTGTCCAATACAAAGCTCGCTCGCTATATGGCATCGGTCATCGAGCGCGGGGGCGAACGGGCGGCCTGCGAAATAGACCCTGTTTCATGGAGGGTGGCCCAGACGCTGACGGCTGTTTGCTATGGGGACAACGGGCTTGGGCTTCCTACGAACCTGGCCGTGCCAGAAATCGAGACATCCCATACCGCACTCGATATGTTGTCTGCGCATATCGAGGTCAAGCGGTGCCTGACCGAGCGGGGAGATGACGGCGGCGTTCTACAGCAGCTCAAAACGAGCAAGGCCTACGACTGCGAGCTCGACATCGCGAGGATTGTTATACGGGCCGATAGCATGCTGGTGGAGCTCTTTGACGGGTCGTTTGCGGGAACCGACGAGCGCGACGACGAGATGACGGTGGTGCGGGAGGCGCTCGACGTACGTGGGCTTAAGGCGATGGCTATCTGGGTGCGCATGGTGTTGGCGGCACGGCGGCTCCTTTCCGGCTTGCCGGTAACCGACGACGCGGCGTTCAACGAGCTCGATCGTTTTGCCGTGCGCATGCGCGACAACCAGATTCAGCTGTTTGGCCTGTTGCTAGAAGGCTGGCAGTCGCTGGCAGAGGGACGGCCGGTTAATGCAAAGTTCCGTGCGGTCCAAGTGCTCAAACTTGCCGAGGAGTCGATTGGGTACATGCGCGATAACGCATTGCTGCTGGAGCGCGCGGCATATCTGCGTAACACCTCGATGGTTTCGGTACGCGAGGAAGCGGAGCTACTCGATATAAGCCAGACGCAGGTTGGTGGCGCAGAAGCCTGGATGGTGGCGCTGCATTTGGCCTGTGCGGGCCGAGACAGCGATCTTGCGGCCTGGATGTCCATGAATCGTGCGGGGATTCTAGAGCCATCGTATCGGCTCTTTGCGCGCCTTGCCATGCATTGTCTGGGCGAGCCGGCGGCCAGGATACGCAAGAAGCTTCCCGTGCGCGAGCTGTCGCGGTACTCGCTGCGCGACGATTTGGAAGGGGAGGGCGAGCGCCTATTCCAGGCCGGCGAGGTTGAAGCCGTTGATACCATCGACCATATCGAGATTCGCATGTTTGGTGCGTTTCGCGCCGAGCGCGACGGGTTTCCCATCACGGACAAAATGTGGCGCCGCAAGAAGGCGGCGACGCTTGCCGAGCGGCTTGCGCTGGGCATGGATGCGCTCGTCGATCGTGAGACGCTGGCCATGGAGCTGTGGCCCCATGCCGAGTTCAATAGCGCCCGCAACAACCTGTACTCGACGATATCGCGCTTGCGGTCGGCTTTGGGACCGACGCCGGATGGCAAGTCGTGCGTGCTCATCCAAAATGAATGCATTGGGCTCAACGGCGACTACGTCAAGACCGATGTACGGCTGTTTGACCAGATAAGCCGCGAGGTTTTGGGAAATCGCACGGGTGCGCGCGGGCCCCATTTAGTTGAGCTGTGCCTTAAGATTGAGCAGCTTTATGCCGGACCGCTGTATGTTCCCAATGGCTGTAATCCCACCTACTTTTTGCGCATGCGGCGCATTATGCAGTCAAAGTACATCGATTGCATGATTAAGGGAGCAAATGCCGCTCTAGAAGAAAACGATCTGCAGTCGGCGATTTGGCTGGCGGAGTCGGGGCTTCGACAGGAAACGGCGCGTGAGGATATGGTGCGCTGCGCCATGCGCGTCTACAGTGCGGCGGGGCGGCGGCGCGATATCGTCGAGCTGTACAGCGGGCATATGCACCACCTGAGGGAGCAGGTCAATGGCGTGCCCGAGCCCGAGACGCGGCGTCTATACGAGCGCTTGGTGGAGGGGCGGCTCAATCGCGTGCTGGTCGAGCGATAAAAAACGGGCGCCCGAAGTACTTGGGCACCCGTAAGCTTGCTATGTGTTGGATCGCCGGATCATTGGCTCTTAGACGAGCTTGATCTTCTCGATGTCCTTGCGCGAGGACTCGCGATACAGTGAGAACTTGCGGCCGATGACCTGGACGACCTCGGCGTGGCAACGCTCGGCGAGCTCCTCGGCGGCCTCGCGGGCGGAAAGGCTGGAGCCATCGAGCACGGAGCACTTAACGAGCTCGTGCTTCTCCAGGTAGGCGACCGTCTGCTCGACGGTGCCCTCGTTGACGTCGGACTTGCCGATGATGATGGCGGGGTTGAGGTGATGGGCCATGCTGCGAAGCTGCTTGACCTGTGCTCCTGTCAGTGCCATGGGTTCTCGCTTTCTATGTATGGGGCGCCCCGCGACGGGGCCTTAATCTACGTGAGCTGTCCCACGATAGCGCAGGAACGGCGTGGTGTGGAGCGCGTTTGCCCAGTTCAAAAAGAATGCGGATGCCGAGTGAGTGGGCGGTGCGGGCTGCGAACAGGCTATGAGCTGGGCGCAGAGACCGGCTCCCATGCAATAAACGCCCAACGAACCTTGCGGACATGATCGAGCATATAGCGCCCCTGCGGCACGCCCTTGGAGCCCGGCTCACCGGCATGGGGATTCTCGATCATGTGCTGGGCGATGTAGTCGCGCAGACGGTCGACCTTATCCTCGTTGCCATGCTCAAGCATACGGGAGAAGTCTGCCACACCTGCCTCAAGGCTATCGAAGGTATCGCGACGAGGCGATTCAAAGTACGTAACCTGCGGCAACGCACCCATCTGAATGAGGATGTTGAAGGCGTACACAAAGCCATTACTGCGGGTAACCGAGGCGCCGATGGCGTTCATCACGTGCAGGTCGTAGCGCGGGCTGGAGTTGGCGACCATCGTGACAGCACAACGCCGGCGAGCCGTGCGGTCGAGCTTGGCAAGCGCGCCTTTTAGGTTGGTCGTGGTGACAGAGCGACTGGCAAAGGCAACATCCACCGCTTTCGCGACCGGTCCAACCAAATCCCAATCATCATCCCAAGCAAGCTCAAGCGGCGTTATGCGCCCCTCGAGCCCATAGTACTCAATGCCAGCATCAAGGGTGCCCAACATGGCAGGAGAAAAATCAGCGGCAATCACAGGATGCCCGTCTTGTGCAAGTGGAATAGCAATCGACCCAGCCCCGCACCCCATATCGAGCACCGACTCACCAGGCTCAAGCGCCAACAGCTTTATAAAATCCCGCGCATACGGAGCAGTCTCCAGCGGACGAAAATGCCGAGCCCGCTTATCCCACTCAAAAGAATCATCAGTCCGATGTCGAGCGGCCTGCAGGCGCATCCACTCCTGATTCCAATCAGCAGAAAGCAGCTCAGAGCGAGCAACCCCATCAACCACGGGCCAACCTCCTAGCAAAAAAGCGGCCCCTCCCAAAAGAAGAGCCGCAACAAGCATATATCAGAAAAAGAACCGTTCCAACGCCAAACCGTCGTACCAGCCAAGTGGTGCAGGAGCGAAGCAACTGCAACCGGGGTAGAACCCAACTGAGGTCCCGTTGTGCGGGAGCTCCGGGGAGGGCAAATATATAAGGTCGATCGCGAGTTCCGCACGAGCCGGAGAGCACTTAATGTGCTCTCCGTGCGAGTCAGGACTGTCCGAGCAGGCGACCTTATATATTTGCCCTCCCCGGAGCTCCTCGCCAGTCCCCCTCAGCTAGTTCTTCAGCGAGTTCAGCGGTGCCGGGAAGCGTCCACCGCGGTGGGCAAGCACGGTGCCGGCGTTGGGGTTCACCGGCATGATGGGCGCACGGCCAAACAGGCCGCCGTACTCGACGCAGTCGCCCACGCCCTTGCCGATGGCGGGAATCACGCGGACGGCCGTGGTCTTGTTGTTGATGACGCCGATGGCCATCTCGTCGGCGATGATGCCGGCGATGGTCTCGACCGGGGTGTCGCCGGGGATGGCGATCATGTCCAGGCCAACGGAGCACACGCAGGTCATGGCCTCGAGCTTCTCGAGCGAAAGCGCACCAGCTTCGACGGCGGCGATCATGCCGGCGTCCTCGGACACGGGGATGAAAGCGCCGGAGAGACCGCCCACGCTGGAGCTGGCCATGACGCCGCCCTTCTTGACGGCATCGTTGAGCATGGCGAGCGCGCAGGTCGTGCCGGGGCCACCGCAGGTGCCCACGCCGATGATCTCGAGGATGCGGGCAACGGAGTCGCCGATGGCAGGCGTGGGAGCCAGCGACAGGTCGACAATGCCTTTCTCGACACCCAGACGGCGGGCTGCCTCACGGCTCATGAGCTCGCCGGCGCGGGTGATCTTAAAGGCGGTCTGCTTGATTTTCTCGGCAACCTCCATCATCGAGGCGGAGTCGGGGAGCGTCTCCAAGGCAGCAGCCATAACGCCGGGGCCCGAGACGCCAACGTTGATGACGGCGTCGGCCTCGCCACCGCCGTGGACGGCGCCCGCCATAAACGGGGAGTCCTCGACCATGTTGGCAAAGCAGACAAACTTGGAGGCGCCAACGGAATCCTGGTCGGCCGTGAGTTTGGCGGCATCGATGATGGTCTGGGCGGCCATGAGCACGGCATCCATGTTGATACCGGCGCGCAGGCTGGCGACGTTTACGCTGGAGCAGACGCGGCTCGTGGTGGCGAGCGCCTGGGGGATGGACTGGATGACGCGGCGGTCGGCGTCACCGATGCCCTTCTGGACGAGTGCGGAGAAGCCGCCCAGGTAATCGATACCGAGCGTCTCGGCCGCGCGGTCGAGGGCATGCGCGATGGGGGTGAGGTCCTCATCCTTGCAGCACACGGCGATCTGGGCCACCGGGGTGACGGAAACGCGCTTGTTGACGATGGGGATACCGTACTCGCGCTCGAGGTTCTCGGCGGTCTCGACCAGATGCTCAGCCGTGTGCGTCACGTGGTCGTAGATCTTCGTGCACATGCGGTCGAGGTTCTCGTCACCGCAACCCATGAGCGAAACACCCATGGTGATGGTCCTGATGTCGAGGTTCTGCTCCTCGACCATGCCGCGGGTTTCCGCGATTTCTGCGGGCGTGATCGCCATCCTTGCGCTCCTATCTGCCAAAACGAGCATAGTCTTATCTATTCTAACGTGCCGCACGTGCCAAGTGGCGCGTGCGGCACGTTTTGGTGCTCGGTTGTTTCCGTTGTGTTACTGCCCAAAGACCTCTTCGGCGATACGAGCGCTCTCGGCGGCGTCCTTGGCGTAGTAGTCAGCGCCGATCTGCTTGGCGTATTCGGGGGTGAGCACGGCGCCGCCTACGATGATCTTGACGCCCGGCACCTCGGCATGAAGCAACTTGATGGTCTCCTCCATGGCGACGACCGTGGTAGTCATAAGCGCCGAGAGGCCGACGAGTTTGATGTCGCGCTCCTTGACGGTCTTGAGTACCTCCTGCGGATCGACGTCGCGGCCCAGGTCAAAGACGGTGTAGCCGTAGTTGTCGAGCAGCATTTTGACGATGTTCTTGCCAATATCGTGGATGTCGCCCTTGACGGTGGCCACGCAGATCTTGCCCTTGTCGGCAATCTCGCCGGCGGGCATCAGGCGCTTGATGGTGTCGAAGCCCACGCGTGCGGCCTCGGCCGAGGCCATGAGCTGCGGCAGGAAGAACTTGCCCTGGTCAAAGAGGACGCCAACCTCGTCGAGGGCGGGGATAAAGTGATTGTTGATGAGGTCCATGGCGTCGTGGTCTGCCAGTAGACGCTCGGTCTCGGCAGCGATCTCGCCTTTGCGACCCGAGACGACCATGCGACGAATCGGGTCGTCGTTGCCGTCGGCGCCGGCGGTGCCCGCGGCAGGCGCGGCATCACTCGATGCGGCCTGAGCTGCTGCCGGGTTTGCGGCGATCTTGTACGGATCGGTCCAGTCGGCGTAGCGCTCGATGTATCCGGTCGAGCCCTCGTCCTCAACGCTCAGGACGCGATAGCTGTAGACGGTATCCATAAAGCGCTTGGAGCCCGGGTTCATGATGGGGGCGTCCAGACCCGCGCCAAAAGCGGCGGCCAAAAAGACCGAGCCCAGCAGCGGGCGGGCAGGCAGGCCAAAGCTGATGTTCGACACGCCGAGCGCGCACTTGACGCCCAGACGCTCCTTGCACAGGGACATGGCGCGCAGGATCTGCTCGGCCTGGCGTTGATTGGTCGAGGCGGTCATGACCAGGCAGTCGATGAGGATGCGGTCCGGGCCGATGCCGTAACGGGCAGCCTCGGCCACGATGTGCTCGGCGATGGCGAAGCGAGCCTCGGCGGTATCGGGGATGCCGCCTTCGTCGAGCGTAAGGCCGACAACGTTGGTGCCGTAGTGGGCGACCAGCGGAAAGATCTCATCCATGATCTGCTGCTTGCCATTGACCGAGTTGATGATGGGCTTGCCGGCGTAGCGGCGCACGGCGGCCTCGACGGCTGCGGGGTCGGTGGAGTCGATCTGCAGCGGCAGCAACGTGGAGCCCTGGAGCTGCTCGGTGGCCTGTTGGATGATCTTGACCTCGTCGATCTCGGGCAGGCCCACGTTAACGTCCAGGATGTCGGCGCCCTGTTCCTGCTGGCTGATACCCTGGCTCACGACGTAGTCCAGGTCGCCGTCGCGCAGGGCCTGCTGCAGGCGCTTTTTGCCGGTGGGGTTGATGCGCTCGCCGATGACGGCGATCTTGTGGCCGTCGCAGGGAAGGTCCACGACCGTTTGGGCGCTCGTGACCGACATGCTGGGCTTGCGGCGGCGCGGGCTGGGCGTGTGGTTATCGATAAGCGTGCGTAGCGCTGCCATGTGCGCCGGCGTGGTGCCGCAGCAGCCGCCCACGACGCTCACGCCGTCGGCGATCATGCCGGCGACGGCCTCGGCGTATTCGGGGGCCTGGATATCAAAGACGGTGTTGCCGTCGTCGTCCACATGGGGGAGTCCTGCGTTGGCCTGCACCATGATGGGTTTGTCGGTGACGGTGAGCATGCGTGCGGCAAGACCGCGGAGCTCGGCCGGTCCCTGGCTGCAGTTGATGCCTAAAACGTCGGCGCCGATGGCGTCGAGCGTGATGGCGGCCACCTCGGGACTCGTGCCCAGAAACGTGCGGCCGTCTTCCTCGAAGGTCATGGTGGCAAAGACGGGCAGGTCGGAGTTCTCGCGGCAGGCGAGGACGGCCGCCTTGATCTCGGCAAGGTCGGTCATGGTCTCGATAATAAAGAGGTCCACACCCGCGGCGACGCCGGCGCGCACTTCCTCGGCAAAGAGGTCGTAGGCCTCGTCGAAGCTCAGAGTACCCAGGGGGCGAAGCAGCGCGCCGATGGGGCCGATATCGCCGGCGATGTAGCGGGCGCCGGCCTCGCGGGCACAGGCGACGGCCGCGGCAAAGACGTCTGCCACGGTGGCGGCACCGTCGAGCTTGTGGGCGTTGGCGCCAAAGGTGTTGGCGGTAATCACGTCGCAGCCGGCCTCGACATATTGACGTTGGATATCAGTGATAACCTGGGGTTCCTCAAAGTTGAGCAGCTCGGGCAGGGCGCCCGCCTTCATACCAGCGGCCTGCAACATGGTGCCCATACCGCCGTCGAACAGCAAGTGCCCCGTGCCCTCGATGGCGGCGCGCAGGCGATCGTCCTTAATGCGCAGATCGTCGATCGTGCGCGTCTTGTACGTGGCACCGTTGCGACGTGCGGCGTCAACAGGCGCCGCCAGCGCGGCACCGTCCAGATCATGAGTGATAAGTATGTTTGAGCTATTCGCCATGTGCATCCATTTCGTCTAGAGCCCACTGAGGAATTTCTATTTGAAGAGATTTGTCGGGCTCGATATCTTCGATTCGCTTGTTGTAGTGGGCAAGAAGCCGTGCGACATTTAATCGAATTAGGCCTCGCTTGTAGAACGATAACTCTTCAATATTGATGCCGATAAACGATTCGAGCGCGATAACCTGTACGCGATTGCCGAGTCCCTCACTTTCGAACAGTCCGTAAGCGAAGGAAACTTTATCGTTGGGGACAACGACGATGGGCCGAATGCCATTTCGAATGTTATCTCGGCATCGATCGGTCAATTTGGCCATTGGCGATACAGTCACATGAAATGCAGCATCATTGATTTGGAAATCGCCAGAACGGTCTGTCTGCTGGTCGGCGGCGTTTGAGTTGTCCTTTCCGATTTCTATGGTTGGAAATAACATCTCTAGTTTTGCACCTACCAGGTGCTGTGCGACGGTACCCGTTGGCTTATCGGACCGTAGGCTTGCTTCGGCTAGGATATCATCGACAATGACAGAAATTGGTTTTTGAAGATCGATTTCGACTTTGATTCTCTGCCGGTTAAAGAAATCGACCTGGATTCGCTCGACGAAGAAATTGGCGATTGCATTCGCAGCTTCAAGACGAGTGTCTTCGCAAGTGTCACTGGGTAGGGCAGAGTTGATAATTGTGGCAAGCTCAAGCGCCATCGGGAGTGTGCCGCGTGAGGTTCTGCCGCCCTCTGATGCGAAGGCACGCGTTTCCCCATGTCTGGCTAAAACTGTTTTGATGCATGCTCCACTTAGGCCTCGTACTTGGCTCCCCTTGTCC
This sequence comes from uncultured Collinsella sp., assembly GCA_900552385.1. Taxonomy (GTDB): domain Bacteria; phylum Actinomycetota; class Coriobacteriia; order Coriobacteriales; family Coriobacteriaceae; genus Collinsella. The sequence continues at coordinate 60,746 of URZI01000008.1, forward strand.
GATTGCACATAATCGTCGGTGAGCGGAAAACGGTTTTGCAACAGCTCGCTTATGCCTATGCCAACCGCCATGACGTTACGGTTGACGTTGCCTCGCTTGCTGCGCTTGGATTCGTACCAGAGTTCAATGGCATCCAAGATGTCTTTATCGGGCTCGCTCAAGGAGCAATTGGTCATTTCCATTATTGTCCACTCCGTTCCTTGAAGACATAAGCGCGGGTTTGACTGCATTTTTTATAAGCCAAGTGACAACTGGCACGGCAACTGCATCGCCGAATGCGTAGCGAATCTGAGCATCCGAGAAGCCGCTAAACTGACATGAGTCAGCACCTTGGAGACGGGCATATTCAGTTCCAGTCATCCAGCGAACTTCTATCTTTCCGTTTTCGCATATAACGACTGCCTGTCTTGATGAGCCGCCGCGAGCCGTTCTTAGACATCCGGCAATTTCTTCTTCACGGATTTCCCAGCGCACAACGCCCGATCGCGTGCGACGGTAAGCAGTGCGAACAATTCTTTCTTTGGCATTTAAGAAGCGCTGAAGGCGCTCTGCTTGATGCGGTGCAAGTGAGTCGATAAATGCTTGTACTTGGTTTTTGTTCCACCAACGCTTGTCGTTCTCGGGAATATTTTCAACAACCGTTGCAAGGCCCGTCATGCGAAGTGGACTTGGCTCGTTTAGGTGAGAGACGTGCGTAATGAGTGAAGGGTCGGAGTGAATCCAGGAGACCTTTTCAGGTCGAAGCGAGGAATCGAGTCGGCTGTTGGGAAGAGGGTTTTTTAATCCGACGACAAACATGCGGGGGCGTGACTGGGGAAGCCAGTGCCGTGCATCGATAAAATAAGCGTCGCATGAATAGCCTAAACGATTAAATTCCTGGCAAACGAGTCTAAAGTCATCACTGTTATTAGACGTGGCAAGGCCGATGACATTTTCGAGAACAAGTGCCCTCGGGGCACGATCGCTCATTCCTTCGATGGCCTTAATAAAGCCAAAGAACGCGCTGGACTCTTTGCCAGAGATAAGTCCCTCCCTGTTTCCCGCGAGAGATAAGTTTGTGCAAGGGCTTGACGCCCATGCGATGTCGGCTTGAGGTATTAGGTCGGGGTCGAGTGTGTGGACATCCTGCTCGACTAGATGTTCATCGCCCCAACACTGGCTGTACATGGCGCATTTAGTATGGTCTATGTCATTTGCCCAGATTGTTTTGATTCCGGCTTTTGCCATGCCGGCACGAGCCAAGCCAATGCCTGAAAAAAACTCAAGCGCGGTTAGTTGTGGCGAGAACTGCAGAATGTTGTGCATGTACTGGCTTTCAGATAGTTGTTATTTGGCATCTTATGGTACTTGTTTGTGAGGACATTCGCTTACATACGGATGAGATTCCCTCGATACCGTGCCATCATTGACATTTTATTCAGAATGCGAATAGCAGGTGGTATGGGTGGCGCGGAAGCGGCAGTGCTCGCGCATGCGGCAGATATTGCAGGTGGGGCGGCTCTGGGCGTCGTGGACTTCGCCGTCGAACAGGCCGATCACCGCGGTCACGCTCTTGGTGGGCATGAGCAGGCTGGTCGGCGTGACGGTAAGCCCGATGAGCCGCGTGGCGTTGAGCGCATTGACGATCGAGCGCTGGGCCGAGAGCGGGCAGTCGCCGTAGCCGGGGCTAAAGCGCCAGTTGCCGGCGAGTCCGTGTGCGGCGGCGTCCGTCTTGACCTGCTGGTCCATTTGCTCAACGGCGGCTTCCACGTAAGCGGAGCACGCGGCGTCGAGCACGGCGCCCTCCAGGGGATGTTGGGCTCCCGTGGTGCGCAGACGACGCTCGGCGTCCATGCCGAGGGTGCACGCCACGAGTGCGGCAAAGCGGGCGTCTTTGAGGTGGCGATAGATATCGCGACCGCGCAGCTCAACGTTGGTACCGACCAAGCGAATGCAAGGCTCGCCCTGCTCATCGACGCCCGTGGCATCGATGACAAATATGCGGCGCACGCCACGGGGCTCAATGTCCAGCTCCAGACGCTCAACGACAAGCTCAATACGCTGCGACAGCTCGGGCTCAATCTGCTGGCCGCCGTAGCCCAGGTAGCGCAGCATCTCGGTACGATCGACGCGGGGACGATGGGCGGCATCGATACGGTAGAGCGCCGGCGACGCAAGGTCGGCCGGCACTTCACCAAAAGCTGTATCGATGTGCGGTTTTTCCATTACCCCAGGCGCTCCATAATGGTTGCGGCGATCGCAGGACGATTCATAGTGTACAGGTGCAGACCGTCGGCACCGTGCTCCTTAAGGTCGCAAAGCTGGCGGGCGGCATAATCTACACCGGCTGCCTTCAAGCTCTCGGGGTCGTTCTCGTACTTGGCGAGAATCTTGATGACGGGGGAGGGCAGCGACGCGCCGCACATAAAGACCATGCGGCTGATCTGCGACTTGCCCATAAACGGCATGATGCCCGCGGTAATGGGCACGGTGATACCGGCCTTGTCGGCAAGCTCGCGAAAACGGTAGAAGCACTCGTTGTCAAAAAAGAGCTGCGTCACAAAGAAGCTCGCGCCGGCGTCTTGCTTTTGCTTGAGGTACTCGACCGAGAGGTTGAGATCCTCGCAGGCAATGTGGCCCTCGGGGTAGGCTGCGGCGCCCACGCAAAAGCCGGCGTCGACGAGCTCGGGGATGAGGTCACGGGCGTAGGCGTAGTCCGAGGCGGGCTTGTCGTCCTCAGTCGCGCCGGCGGGAAGATCGCCGCGCAGAGCCAGCACATTTTCTACGCCGGCGGAGCGGTACTCGTCGATCTTGGCGGCGATATCGGCATGCGTGCGGCCCACGCAGGTGAGGTGCGCCACCGAGGGCGTATCGAATTCGCTCGTAATCATATGCGCGATGGGGGCAGTGGTGGCACCGTTGCCCGAGCCGCCGGCCGAGCAGGTGACCGAGACAAAGCTCGGCGAAAGCTTGCACAGATTGCCTGCCACCTCGCGAGCCGTGTCGAGGGTCAGCTCGCCCTTGGGCGGGAACATCTCAAACGAAACGGGCGCGGTGCCCTGGGATGCTGCCTGCTTAAAAACCTCGTCGACGCGCATATCGTGCTCCTCTAGATACGTAATAGTGTGATGTGTTGTAAGGATTCTACAGCACCGCTGTGCCACGATGGAGTTTCACTCGCTATTTGGGGATACCAATCGAAAATGCTTCGCTATCGGTATTTCCTATAACAGAGCGGTCAATGTAGGATGGGGCTATATTGAATGGTATCTGATGCGAAATACCAGTTAAGAAAGCCCCATCCCAAATTGACTACCCTTAAACCATGGGGAGAGGTCTGCAATTTATGCAGTTGATTGGCTGTTGAGGGTGGCAACGCCGCCTCGATAGGGTAACCTCAATGATTGGTTTCGCGACGGCAACATAACGGTAATGTCGCGGAAACACGGCGAGTCTAAGCTATGACTCGTTCGTTAGTAATCAACACCGCTTCTCACGCGGTGCCGATACGAAGGGAGTTCCGTATGGCCGAACTTACTGACCGCTTCGGGACCATGGTGTTCTCTGAGGAAGTCATGAAGGACTACCTCCCCAAGGACATTTGGAAGCGCCTTGCTGCAACCCTCGAGGGCGGTGAGCCGCTCGACCTGGATGTGGCCAACGCCGTTGCCCATGCCATGAAGGTCTGGGCCATCTCCAAGGGCGCGACGCACTACGCGCACTGGTTCCAGCCGCTTTCGGGCATTACTTCCGAGAAGCACGACAGCTTCCTGGAGCCCAACCACGACGGCACCGCCATTACCAAGTTTACGGGCAAGAACCTCATCCAGGGCGAGCCCGATGCCTCGAGCTTCCCCAACGGCGGTCTGCGTGCTACCTTCGAGGCCCGTGGCTATACCGCTTGGGACCCCACTAGCCCCGCCTTTATCAAGGACGATGTCCTGTGCATCCCCACGGCTTTCTGCTCCTACACGGGCGAGGCCCTGGACAAGAAGACCCCGCTGCTGCGCTCCATGACCGCGCTCTCGCGTGAGTCCAAGCGTGTTTTGGCGCTGTTTGGCAAGACCCCCAAGAAGGTCGTTCCTTCCGTGGGTGACGAGCAGGAGTACTTCCTGATCAAGAAGGACGCTTACCGCAAGCGCAAGGACCTGGTCATCACCGGCCGCACCCTCTTTGGTGCTGCTCCCTGCAAGGGCCAGGAGCTCGAGGAGCACTACTTTGGCGCTATCCGCCCCACCGTCTCGGCCTATATGAAGGACCTGGACGATGAACTGTGGGCGCTTGGCATTCCCGCCAAGACCAAGCACAACGAGGTTGCTCCCTGCCAGCATGAGCTCGCGCCGGTCTATGGTGAGGTCAACGAGGCCATCGACCAGAATCTGGTCATGATGGAGAAGATGAAGCTCATCGCCTCCCGCCACGACTTGGTCTGCCTGCTGCACGAGAAGCCCTTTGAGGGCATCAATGGTTCGGGCAAGCACAACAACTGGTCGCTTGGCACCGAGTCCGAGAATCTGCTCGATCCGGGCGACACCCCGCTCGACAACCTGCAGTTCATCGTCTTCCTCACCGCGGTGATCGAGGCCGTCGATAACTATCAGGAGCTCCTGCGTGCCTCCGTTGCCTCGGCCGGCAACGACCATCGTCTGGGCGCCAACGAGGCTCCTCCGGCGATTATGTCCATCTTCCTGGGCGACCAGCTTACCGAGGTCGTCGAGAAGATCATCGATGGCAAGGCTTCCGTCCATGCCACGCGCGGCGTGCTCGACCTGGGCGCCGATACCCTGCCCAAGCTGATGCAGGACAACACCGACCGCAACCGCACCTCCCCGTTTGCCTTCACCGGCAACAAGTTCGAGTTCCGTGCCTGCGGCTCCGAGCAGAACGTCTCCGACTCCAACCTGGTGCTCGATGCCGCCGTGGCCAAGTCGCTCAAGTCCTTCGCCGACGCGCTTGAGGGTACGCCCGAGGATGAGTTCCAGGACGCTGCGCTCGAGTACTGTAAGAAGGTCCTGACCGACCATCAGCGCATCCTCTTCTCCGGCGATGGCTATTCCGACGAGTGGCCCGTCGAGGCCGAGAAGCGCGGCCTTGCCAACAACAAGACCACGGCCGACGCCCTGCCCGCCTTTGTTTCCGATAAGGCCATCGCGCTCTTTGAGGAGACGGGTGTCCTGACCAAGGCCGAGGCCCAGTGCCGCTACGATTGCAAGCTCGAGAAGTACAACAAGCTCATGAACATCGAGGCCACCACGATGGTTCGCGAGGCGCGTCGTACCTATCGCCCGGTCATTACCGCCTATGCCACCAAGGTCGCTAAGGGCCTTGAGACTATTCGTGCCGCCGGTGCCGAGGCCGCCATGCAGTGCGAGCAGAACACGCTCAACAAGCTCTGCAACGGTATCACCACCATCAACGACTCCATCAAGGCGCTCGACGCCGTGCATCAGAAGGCCGAAGCCCTCGATGGTCAGGAGCAGGCCAATGTGTATGCACACGAGGTCGTTCCCGCTATGGATACGCTGCGTGCCGCCGTGGACGCCATGGAGGAGATCGTGGCCGCCGACTACTGGCCGGTCCCGACCTACGACGACATTCTGTTCTATGTGTAACAGACACGATTGATTTTGCGTGCGAAGGGGTCTCGCCTGTGCGAGGCCCCTTTTTTGTCGCTTGGGCCTTCTTTGAATTTACTGCCGACCAAGCGTTTCGCGCAGGGCATCTTAAAAGCTGTAACCTGTTTTGATATGCGGACGTTTCGGGCGTTTGTTCATAAAGGGAGGATTATTCGATGAAGGTATTCGACATCGTGTTTAGCCCGACGGGTGGAACAGAAAAGGTATCTACCTACATTGCCAATGCGTTAGAAGGGGAAACCGTTGCCGTAGATCTGACCGATAGCGGGCTTGGCTTTCGCACGGTTGCGATGACAAAAGAGGATGTAGCCGTGATCGCGGTGCCTTCGTATGGCGGGCGAGTCCCGGCTGTTGCCGTGGAGCGCTTGGGTATGATGCGGGGAAACGGCGCACGGGCAGTTCTGGTTTGTGTTTACGGAAACCGCGCGTATGAGGACACGCTGGTCGAGCTTGAGGACGTGGCGAAAGACGCGGGCTTTCGGGTGATCGCGGCAGTTTCTGCCATCGCCGAGCATTCTATTGTTCGCCAGTTTGCCGCCGGTCGGCCAGATGCTCAGGACGCGGCACAGCTCACTGGGTTTGCGGATCAGATTCAGCAAAAGATATCTGCAGGAGATGCTTCTGAGCCGGCTATTCCGGGTAATCGTCCTTATAAGAAAGCTGGGGGCGCCGGTATGGTACCTAAGGTCACAAGGGGATGCACCGCCTGCGGAGCTTGTGCCGCAGCGTGTCCCGTTGGCGCTATCGATAAAGACGATCCTAAGCGGGTGGACAAAAAGGCCTGCATTTCCTGCATGCGCTGCATTGCCGTATGTCCGTGGGGCGCTCGCGCGGTAAATCCCGTCATGCTCTCTGCGGCTACCAAGATGTTGAGCAAAGCCTGCTCTGAGCGGAAGGAGTGCGAGCTGTTTATCTAGCGCAAGGGCCCGGAGTCCTCTTCATCTAATGTCAAAATAGAACGAACCCGTGCGATGGTAACTCGCACGGGTTCGTACATTTTTGAGTTGGTGCCCCCAGCGGGATGTCCGCGTGCGGCTGACGCCGTCCGCTTCCGCTGCGTCGCTCCGCTCCTTGCGTGCTGCGCTGGAAAACGCTTGCGCGTTTCCTCAGCTCCGCACCCTGTCGGGTTCGAATCCCGGCGCATGGGTAGCAAAAAGCCCGCTACCGAATTGGTAACGGGCTTCTCAGATTCTGTGGTGCCCCCAGCGGGATTCGAACCCGCGATATCCACCTTGAAAGGGTGGCGTCCTTGGCCGCTAGACGATGGGGACAGCGGGAAAGAGTATAGCAGACTTTTTTGCCGGCGCGTATATCGTTGGCAAACTGGAAAACCACCACACAGGAGCTGGCCCCCTATCCTGATTTTCAAATATCTCAATCTGTAACATCTGGGCGGGCAAATCGGCTCTATCTGTTACAGATCGAGACAAACGACGGGCGTCGGGACGAATATCTCAATCTGTAACAGTAAGACGACTTTCAACGGCCTAGATGTTACAGATCGAGACAAACAAACGTGGCAGATCAAAACCACCACAAAGGGGCCTGTCCCCTTTGTGGTGGCGGGGCGTTAGGGGAGGAGCTTCATCGCGGCGTCGTGGGCGGCGTGCTCGTAAGCGTCGTCGAGGGGTTTGAGCGGCAGCAGGGCGGTGGTCTGTGCGTCGCCACGGCGCTCGAGGGCGTGGGCGATGAGCCAGTCGGCGAGCTCGGGGTTCTTGGGGAGCGCCGGTCCGTGCAGGTACGTGCCGATGATGCCCTTGTAGATGAGACCCTCAAAGCCATCGTCGCCGTTGTTGCCGGTGCCCGTGACGACGGACGTTCCGAGCGGCGTGGCCTCAGCATCGAGCAGGGTACGGCCTCCGTGGTTCTCAAATCCCACAAAGGGCTCGGGTGCCAGGTCGGTCTTGACGGCGACGTTGCCGATCAGGCGGTCGGAGCCGCGCACGGTTTCGGCGGCAATGACGCCCAGGCCCTCGATGCGATTCTCGCCCATATAGTACGAACGGCCGAGCAGCTGATAGCTGCCGCAGATGGCGAGCAGCGAACCGCCGTCCTCAACATAGGCCGCGACCTTGTCTTTTTGAGCGAACAGCTCGTGTGCCACGGCCAGCTGATCGCGGTCGGAGCCACCGCCCATCATGACGATGTCGGCGTCGGTGAGATCGAGCGACTCGCCCATACGGACCTCGTCCACGCGCACGGGGATGCCACGCCAGGCGCAGCGGCGCTCGAGGGCAATGACGTTGCCGCCGTCGCCATAGAGGTTGAGGGCATCGGGATACAGGTAGACAATACGCAGGGGGCGCGAAAGCTCGACCGGCGCAATATCGGTGGGGACAACGCTGCCATCGGCGCGCGTTACGGCGTGGGAGGCGACCGAGCTCGCATCGGCGCTCTTAAGCTCGTTGAGCTCCTGGACCAGCGGCGGGAAGGCCGTGTAGTTGGCGACGGCGTAGAAAGTATCGCCAGCCTCCTCGTCCGCCACGGCGCCGATCGCTTGCTCGATATTCGAGATGATGGCGGCGTCGATGCCGGCGTACTTCAGACGTACCTGCATATCGTGTGCACGCGTGCCGCCGGCAAAGGCGACAAGCCCTGGGGTATCGGCGATGCGCTCGAAGTCGACGTCGTAGATCCACGAGACATCGTGGCCGTCGGCGTCGTTGTCGTTCAGGAAGAAGGCGCAGAGCCTGCCGCCTGCCGTTTTAATGGACTGAATCTGGCGATCGAAGCCCACGGGATTTTTGGCCAGGTTTGCCTCGACGGTGCGGTCGGCAATGCTCCAGCGGCCCATGCGTCCGCCGGCGGGGACGTAGGCATCGAGCGTGGGCTGTAGATGCGCCGCGTCCACGCCCAGCTCGCGCGCCGCAAAGAAGGCGGCGGCAACGTTGTAGACCATGTATAGGCCGTTGTAGCGCGTGGCGATGTGCGTTGCGGGTGCGTCGGTATCGGGTCCAAAGTTCAGGTCAAAGCCGTAGCCGTTGCAGGTGAGCTCAACGCCCGTCACGCGACGGACCAGCGCGGGACGACCCCAGCCGCACGAGGGGCAATGGTATGCGCCGAGCTGTCCGTACTGCACATAGTCGTACTCCAGCGGCGCGTTGCACTGCGAGCAAAAACGCGAGTCGCTAATGCGATCGGACTCGGTGCCCGTAGCACCGTCGATGCCAAAGGCGATGCTTGCATTGGGAACGCGCGCGGCGATCGCGGCACACAGCGGGTCGTCGGCGTTATAGATGAGCGTCGTTGTCGGCGAAAGCTCCAGCGCGTGGGCGATGACGTCCTGGGTGTGGTCGATCTCGCCGTAGCGGTCCAGCTGGTCGCGGAACAGGTTGAGCAGCACAAAGTACGTCGGCTTGAGCTTGGGCAGGACGCGCACCGTGTAGAGCTCGTCGCACTCAAAGACGCCTACGCGCTTGCTGCTGGCGGTTCGCTTAAGGTTGCCACGCGCCTCGAGCAGGGCACCAACCACGCCCGGCTCCATGTTGTTTCCGGCACGGTTGCATACCACGGTGGCGCCGCTGGCGGCAACGGCGTCGGCAATGAGATTGGAGGTGGTGGTCTTGCCGTTGGTGCCGGTGATCACCACGCTGTGGTCGACAAGGCCCGCGAGGTCGCTTAACAGCTCGGGGTCGATTTTCATGGCGATGCGGCCGGGGAGTACGCCGCCCTGGCGCTTAAGGACAGAGCGCAGCCCCCAGCGGGCGATATCGCTCGAGGTGCAGGCGAGAGATGAGCGGAAGTTCATGAAGCCGTTCCTAACGTGAATGACATGGTCGTGGCGTTTGCGCCGTTAAAAACCGTAACGGCGCGCAAATTCCTGGGCAAGCTGCGATACGTCTTCGCAAGCGCTGGCCCAGGGGGCAAAGTCGGGAGTATCCGAGATGATGCCGTCGGCCTCCCAAACTGCCTGATGCGAAAGGTCCCAGGGGTCGTGCGGTTCGGGCCGGCAGGGAAGGTACGGTGTCTGATACATGGGGTTCAGCAAAAAGAACGCGCCGCCTTCGCAGCGGTTGGCAAACTCGCGCAGCGCACGTGTCGCCGGGCGCATCTTGTTCGTTTTGAACAGCAAGATCGTGCGGGCGAACAGATACCAGGGGGAGTCCTCGAGGACATCGGCCCCCATCTGTTCCTCGAGCTGGTGGGCTAGGGCAAAAAAGCCGTCCTCGTCTTCCAGACGAGCGAGGGCGAGTAGCACGGTGCCTGCAGCTCGGGTGGGATAGCCTTCCGCCTTAAGAACACGGCGAGAATAGTTGGCGGCGGCACGGTAGCGAGCGCTCGCCATGCACAGCTGCGAGATGGCCTCGAGCGTGTGGAGCCACCCGATAAGAGCCGGCTCGCTCACGGTGAGATCGGCCGCCGTCACGCCGTCTGCCAGCACCTTGTTGGCCCAGTAGTGCGGGGCCTCCATATCAAACCCGGGCACGCTCTGTTGCAGGTAGTCGGCCGTGCTCGCCTCGAGCTTCATCAGATCGCCCAGGCAGGCATCGACGGGCGTGTCCGCCAGGATGATGGCGAGCAACTGGGCATCGACGGCCAGCGCATCGACACGAACAATCTTGAGCAGCTCGTCGCGCATGTCGTCGAACAGGCGGTTGCGCGTCTGCTCAAACTCCTCGTCGCTGCCCATGTCCTCGATGCGATGGAGTTCGTCGAGCAAGTGGCGGTGGACGCCGGCATAGGACAGCAGCGCTTGGGCATGCTCGGTCTGCGCATACTTATGAGGGTTGACGCTCACGTCGTTATGGACAAGCTCGCGTGCTGCATCGGTGAGTTCGGGGTGCGACGCAACGTAGGCGCGCTCCAGGTAGGCGGGGATGTAGACGCTCGGATCCATTAGAGGTCTCCTCCCTTAAACGGCAAGCCCTGCTCGGCCGCCCGCAGGATGCGCTCGTCGATCTGGGAACGCACGATATCGTTGGTGGCGACCCAGGCGGCAAAGCTGGCATTGTCGGCGCCGCCCAGGCCCTCCTGCAGTACCGGCGTCGCCTCGGACAGCGCAAGGACAAGCTCGTCGGTGGAGCCCACACCCACGTTGACGCGGGCATAGACGCCATCGGGAAACTCGGTTTGGAAATAGAGCGCCTCGGCTGCGTGTGGGCACGAGCGTGCAAGGATGCGCAAGTAGTGCTCGGCACCTTCGTAGTCCAGCTCGCGCCAGGCAGCGCTCATCAGCGCGATGAGCGTCCATGGGTCCAAGTCGCGCTCCGCGTCCTTGGGACGACGGCGTAGCGGCGTGTTGGTGAGATAGGGGACGGAGTGGGCAGAGCGAAAGCGCTTGAGCTCCTCGGCGGGGTATTCGAGCTTTGCCATGGCAAGCATCGCAGTATGGCGGACGCCGGCGGGGTCGTTGGGCGCAAAGTCCAGGCTGCGGTTTGCGGCTTCGAGCGACATGCGATAGCGGCCGCTAATGAGGGCGCGCGACGCAAGGGCGGCAAGCCAGCGCAGGTAGGGGCGGCGCATAAGGTCGCCAGCGGCCTCGCGTTCGTAGGGGTCCTGCGCCGAGGCGATTTTGAGTGCCAGGTCGTGCTCGACTTCATCGCGCTTGGATACCAAGTACTGTACGTACTCCTCGTTGGAGTTGGCGGTGAGGGCGGTCAGCATGCGCTGGGCATCCCAGTTGGTGGGGTCGAGCGCGGCTGCCTCGCGAAGCATGTTCTCGGCAGCGGCCTCTTCTTGCTCTGCCTGGGTATCGTCAGGGATAAAGGGAATGCGGTAGTCGACAGCCTCGACCACCTTGGCAATGAGGTGCCCGGCGCGGTCGCGGTCGTGCACGATGAGCGGCGCGGGGTTGCGGGTGAATTGTTCCATCAGACGCTCTACGGCGGCACCGTCGGTGAGCGGGATATTGTCGCGGCGCAAGGCCTCAAGAACGAGGCGATGGCAATCCTCTTGAATGGGATCGAATGCCATGGGGCCTCCTTTGCTGCGGTTAGGGTTCAAATGTCTCTATATAAGGTTCTAGTTTACCCGCATGTGGCACACCGGGAGTGCCGCACTTGGACATGCACCTTTGCACCACGAAGACGGATGTCGCACAAATGTCGGCACCTTGGACGACTGAGTGGTATCACGGTGCCGCAAACGGTCGATTTTTGGCGGCGAACGGGGCGCATTTTGGAGGGACACAGTCCTGCCCGGGATATGTGGTCAACCTTGATAAAACGTTTGCCCAGCTTGGGAGTATGAATGCCCCACTAGGGTCTTCAGGGATAGAAAAAACGTTTCATCATTGTCGGCTTTAGGTGAATAACTGACCAACCAGAACGGTAGAATAGTGTTTGTCTGAGCGTTGAGACGTTTAGACATTGCGCATTGTCATCGCCGGCAACGCGCAAAACGGTCCTAACGGAGCCAATCGGGTGCTCCGTTATATACGCAAGTCTAAGAGGGGCTTGTTTAGGAGGCACAGTATGGGACGTTTTACCAATCCTCGCGATCTGTACTTTGGTGAGGGCGCTCGCCACGAGGTAAAGAACCTCAAGGGCAAGAAGGCCATCATCGTTTCTGGCGGCAGCTCTATGCGCCGCGGCGGGTTCCTGCAGGACGTTGAGGCCGACCTCAAAGAGGGCGGCTTCGAGGTCAAGCTGTTCGAGGGCGTCGAGTCCGATCCCTCCATCGAGACCGTCATGAAGGGCGCCGAGGCCATGCGCGAGTTCGAGCCCGACTGGATTATCGCCATCGGCGGCGGTTCGCCCATCGATGCCGCTAAGGCCATGTGGGTCTTCTACGAGTATCCCGAGGAGTCCTTCGACAACATTATCCAGCCGTTCAGCTTCCCCGAGCTGCGTCAGAAGGCTCACTTCTGCGCCATTTCCTCTACCTCCGGCACCGCTACCGAGGTCACTGCCTTCTCCGTCATCACCGACTACGCCAAGGGCATCAAGTACCCGCTGGCCGACTTCAACATCACCCCTGATGTCGCCATCGTCGACCCCGAGCTCACCTACACCATGCCTGCCAAGCTGTGCGCTCACACCGGCATGGATGCTCTGACCCACTGCATGGAGGCCTACGTTTCCACCTGTGCCTCTATGTTCACCGACGCCAACGCTCTGCACGGCATCCGCGAGATCGTCGAGTGGCTGCCCAAGTCCTATGCTGGCGACCATGAGGCCCGTCAGCACATGCACGAGGCTCAGTGCATCGCCGGTATCGCCTTCTCCTCGGGCCTGCTCGGCATCGTTCACTCCATGGCTCACAAGACCGGTGCTGCCTTCGAGAACGGTCACATCATCCACGGTGCTGCTAACGCCATGTACCTGGGCAAGGTCATCCAGTGGAACTCTAAGGACCCGCGTGCTGCCGAGCGTTACGCTTATGTGGCCAAGGAGATCCTGCACCTTCCCGGCGAGACCAACGAGGAGCTCATCGCCGCGCTCGTCCAGAAGATTCGCGACCTCAACGACCAGCTCAACATTCCGCAGTCCATCAAGGATTACGCGAATGGTGGCGTGAAGGTCGACGCCGAGAACCCGCAGATGGTTTCCGAGGAGGAGTTCCTCGCGAAGCTCCCCGAGATCGCCGCGAACGCCGAGCAGGACGCCTGCACGCCCGAGAACCCGCGTGAGACCAAGGCTGCCGACTTCGAGAAGATCCTCAAGGCCTGCTACTACGACACCGACATCGATTTCTAGTCGACTCTTGTTATCGTAATGAGGGGCTCCGCACGTATCCGTACGGAGCCCCTTTCTTTTTAATTATTAGAGAATGGGATAAAAATGGCTGCAATCTTCAATAGCCCCAGCAAGTACATCCAGGGCCCGGACGAGCTCGCCAAGCTCGGCTCCTATGTCGAGCCGCTCGGCGCTAAGGCCCTCGTCATCGTGACGCCTTCGGGCAAGAAGCGCGTCGGTGCCAAGATCGAGGCCGGTTTTGCCGAGGCTAAGGCCGAGTTGCTGTTTGAGGACTTTAACGGCGAGTGCTCCAAGGGCGAGGTCGATCGCCTGGTTGCGCTCGCCCGCGACAACGGTTGCGACATCATCGTCGGCGTCGGTGGCGGCAAGATCCTCGACACCGCCAAGGCCGTCGCCTATTACCTGGAGTCCCCGGTTATCATTTGCCCCACCATTGCTTCGACCGATGCCCCGTGTTCGGCGCTTTCGGTGCTCTACACCGACGACGGCCAGTTCGATAAATATCTCTTCCTTAAGGCAAACCCCAACATTGTCCTGATGGATACGACGGTTATCGCGGCGAGCCCGGTGCGCCTGACGGTTTCCGGTATGGGCGATGCGCTCGCAACCTACTTTGAGGCCCAGGCGACGCATGATGCCGACGGCGGCACCTGCGCTGGCGGCAAGGGCGGCATGGCTGGTCTGGCACTTGCCAAGCTCTGCTACGAGACGCTTATGGCTGATGGCGTCAAGGCCAAGGTCGCGCTGGAGAAGGGTGCGCTGACGCCTGCCGTCGAGCATATCATCGAGGCCAATACGCTGCTTTCGGGCATTGGCTTTGAGAGCTCGGGCCTTGCTGCTGCTCATGCCATCCACAATGGCCTGACGATGCTGCCCGAGTGCCATGGCATGTATCACGGCGAGAAGGTCGCCTTTGGCACTATCGTCCAGCTGGTACTCGAGGATGCCCCGACTGAGAAGCTCGAGGAAGTCTTGGGCTTCTGCATTGAGCTGGGCCTGCCGGTCACGATGAAGGAACTTGGCGTTGCCGAGCTTACGCGCGAGCAGGCCATGATTGTTGCCGAGGTCGCCTGCGCGCCCGAGGACACCATGTGCAACATGCCGTTTGAGGTGACGCCTGAGATGGTCGCCAATGCCATCCTGGGTGCCGACGCACTGGGTCACTACTACCTTATGGATGAGTAAACTAAGGTAAGGAAGGGGCAAAGCCGACAGATGGCTTTGCCCCTTTTTGCTATGGTGCAAAGGGGTCAGGTTACTTTGCACCAATTGTTGTTGATGAAAGGGCGGATTCTCGTATGGCGCTTCCCATGGTTTATGGCGGTCCCGGCCGGTATGTTCAGGGGCCGGATGAGCTCTCGCGTCAGGGCAGGTATTTGTCATGGTTGGGCTGCGCTGCCTATGTCTTGTTTGACCAGGGCACCGAGGATCGGCTGTGCAGGCAGATCGTCGATGGATTTCTGGACGAAGATTTAAGCGAGCCGTTCTTTAAGATTTATGACGGTCCGTGCACGGAAGAGGCCGTTGTCGAAATGGCCAAGGAAGCCCGGGCCGAGTTTTGTGACATGGTGGTGGGCATTGGCGGCGGCAAGATGCTCGATATCGCCAAGGCCGTTGCGTATTATGCCGAGTTGCCGTTATGCGTATGCCCCACGGCGGCTTCGATGGACGGTCCGTGCAGCGCGATTTCGGTGCTGTATCACGAGGATGGGTCGTTCGACCGCTACCTGATGCTCGAGAAGAATCCAGACCTGGTCGTGGTCGATACCAACGTGGTCGCGGCGGCCCCACTGCGTATGACGGTCGCTGGTATGGGTGATGCACTGGCAACGTACTTCGAGGCGCGTTCGTGCATCGCAGCGCACGGCACTAACGAGCACGGTGGTGCACCGGGACACTTGGCCTTGGTTACGGCTCGCGCCTGCTATGACACACTCATGGAGTGCGGCGTCGCTGCCAAGCGCGATCTTAAAAAGGGCCGTATATCGCCGGCGGTTGAGCGCCTGATCGAATGCAATATTCTGCTCTCGGGTGTTGGCTTTGAGAGCGGCGGCTTGGCGTTGGCGCATGCCATCGCCAACGGTCTGACGATTCTGCCCGAGTGCAAGGGCATGCATGGCGAGGCCGTGGCATTTGGCCTGGTGGTGCAGCTGCGCCTGGAGCGTGCGCCCGAGCTTGATCAGGTGCTCGAGTTTTGCCAGCGCGTTGGTCTGCCGACGACGCTCGAGGAGCTGGGCCTTGGCGAGATTTCCGATGCCGATCTGCAGAGTGTTGCAAATGCGGTCTTTAGAAATGAGCGTAATATGGCCAACGAGCAGGCCAAGGTGACCAAACAAAAGCTCGTGCAGCTCATGTGCGAGGCATAGCTTGGCGCTTGATTGACCTTGTGCAATCGAGGCGGCGATAGGCCATGGGCTATTTGCCGCAAAGATGCTCCGCGTGTAATTTGCCCGAGGCGTGGGCCGATAGCGTATCATTATCTCTTGCTTGTTTGCACTGCTCAGGGAGGGGCCGCGCATGGCGCAGGAACACGATCTGTTTGATGACATTATCGAGATCAGCAAGGGTTTCGACTTTCTTAAAAATCCGCTCGGCGGCGTGACCGATGCACTCGATCCGTCGGCGCCGCAGTGGAATCCTGCCGACTACAAGGAGCGCCCGCGCGGCAACACCATCCCGTGCCTGACCTGCAAAAACGAAAAGAGCGGCTGCACCGTGTGCATGGACGTGTGCCCGGTCAACGCTATCGAGGTCGAGGAAGACGCCATCGAGATCCTCGACTCCTGTCGCAAGTGCGGCCTGTGCGCCGCTACTTGCCCGACGGAGGCGATCATCTCTCCGCGCCTTGCACCCAAAAACGTCTACGACGACATTGTCTCGGCGGCTACGAGCCACGAGACCGCCTACGTTACCTGCACGCGTGCCCTTAAGCGCATGCCGCGCGAAAACGAAGTCGTCGTTGCCTGCGTGGGCGATATTACGGCAGAGACCTGGTTCTCGGTACTGGCCGACTATCCCAACGTGAGTGTGTACCTGCCGTTGGGCGTGTGCGATAAATGCCGCAACACCGGCGGTGAGGACATTCTGGGCGAGGCGATTGCGAAGGCCGAGGAGTGGTCCGGCACGGGTATGGGCCTGGAGGTCGACCCCAAGAGCCTCAAATGCCATAAGCGCCGCGAGTACGAGCGCAAGGAGTACATGGAAAAGATCGCCCGCACCACGGGCCTGACGGTGACCAAGCTCAATCCGGCGACTGCGGCACTGGCCTCGGTGACGCAGAAGCTGAAGGCCCACCGTCACCAGATCACGCAGCTTGAGCGCACGCTCAACACCATGTGCGGTACCACGACGACCAAGCGCCGCCGTTCGCTCACGCATGGGCGGCAGCTGGTGCTCTCGACATTGCAAAACCACCCCGAGCTTGCCCAGAACATGCAGGTGAGCACGCCGGAGTGTGATTTTGACAAGTGCACGTCGTGTGGTGAGTGCGTCAATGTATGCCCCACGTTCGCCTGCGATTTGGTGGGAAGCGGTCGCTTTGCGTTGGAGTCCACGTATTGTTTGGGCTGCGGTGCCTGTGCCAAAGTGTGTCCCGAACACGCGCTCAAACTTGTTGAGCACGATGCGTCCAACTTGGTCGTTGTCGATCCCGAAGCCGAGGAAAAGGCTGCCCAGAAGGCGAAGGCTCACGAAGAAGCTGAGAAGGTCAAGGCCGAGGCAAAGGCCAAGCTTGACAAGATGCTCGATCAGGTGGAGAAGCTCGCGGACTAGCTGAAAGAGCGTAAATGATGGCCGGTGGGACAGGTGCTGCCCCGCCGGCCAAAAAAGTTGCGGTGGAATAGTTCCTGTTTTGCCCTTAAGCTGGCCATTCTAGGAACTATTCCACCGCAACTATTAGATGGTTAGCTCATACTGCTCTGATGGGTCTCGCTGCCGTTATTGCGGCGGGTGACCGTTTCGTGGAGTAAAAAGAAGCTGGGAACCTGTTTGGTCTCGGTGTATTCCATAAGGATGCCGTCGGCGTTGTAGGTCTGCCCGCGTACAACGGCGAGTGCGTTAAAGTCGTCGAGATCGAGCACGCGCGCATCCTCGGGCGTGGGATGCTCAATCGTTACATCGCGTTTGCCCGTGGCAATCTTAATGCCAAGGTCTTCTTCGAGGTAACGATAGATCGAATCGTTGGCAATCTCGGGTGTCAGCCCCGGTACTTGTGAGCTTAGGTAATAGGAGTCGTCGGAGCACACGGCATGTCCGTTTGCATAACGGATGCGTTTGGCGCGCGTAAGCTCGCAGCCTTCGGGAAACCCGGTAATCCTGGAGAGTGCCTTGCTACAGACGAGGAGCTCAAAGACGGTGGTGACAGTCTTGAGCTCAAAGCCTCGGCTGGCTGCGATTTCCTTAAAGGTCTCGAGTCCGCCGCCGCCACGATTCGTCTCGTCACTGATGTTGCGAATGACGCGCATGCCTTTGCCTTGCTGGGGGAGTACGTAGCCATCTGCCGCAAGCATCGAGATGGCGCGACGGACCGTCATGCGCGAACAGTCAAACAGCTGCGTGAGCTCAGTCTCCGAAGGCAGATAACTCTGATAGGCGTATGTGCCGTCGTCAATCGACTGCTTCACGTTGTCATAAATAGTTTGGAAGATGGCTCGCGCCATGACGGTCTCCTAGAACTGGGTGCGTTAACGACGGATGAGGGCCGTCCGCGCAGGTGTCAATCGATTTACTTGCTGGGGTCGATTATATATTTACCCATGGCACGCAGGGCCGGGTCTGACAGGATGGCGCCGAGTTCGTCGAGGGAAGCCACCTTGGCGACCATCGAGGATACGTCGAGCCTGCCAGAGTCGATGAGCTCGAGCGCGCGACGCTGCGTATAAGGGTTGATGTAGGACGAGGTAAGCACAAGCTCCTTCTGGAAGACCTCGAAGGGCTTGACGGTGATCGTCTCATCGGGCTTGGTGAGGCCGAACATCATGACCGTAGCCTTGTGGCCGGCGATCTGGATGGCCTGCTCGATGGTGACGGGCTTGCCAACACACTCGATAACGACATCGACGTTGCCGACGCCCTCCTGCTTCAGGCGGGCCGGGACGTCCTCGTGGATGGAATCAATTGCCAGGTCGGCGCCGAGTTTGAGCGCAACCTCGCGCTTGCCTTCGACGGGCTCGAGCAAGACAACCTTGGTGGCACCGGCGTTTTTAGCAAGCTGCATCATGAGCAGACCGATCATGCCACCGCCGATAACGACAACTGTGCTGCCGGGCTTGATGTTGCACATATCGATGCCGTGCAGGCAGCAGGCGACGGGCTCGGTCATAGCGCCCTGCTCAAAGCTGGTGTGATCGCCCAACTTGTAGACTTGCTGCATATCGACGGAGCAGTACTCGGCAAAGCCGCCGTTAACGGTGGTGCCGTAACCGGTCATATGCTCGCAGTAGTGGTTGATTCCGTCGCGGCAGGGTTCGCAGCAGCCGCAGGGATGGTTTGGGTCGATGCACACGCGATCGCCCGGTTTAAAGCCAGCGACGTCGCTGCCCACGGCCTCGACAACGCCCGCAAACTCATGACCAAGGATCGTGGGCGGGGTAACGTCGGCTGCACCCTTGTCGCCTTCATAGATATGAACGTCGGTACCGCAGACGCCGCAAGCTTTGACGTTGATCAGAACGTCGCGCCTGCCCACGGCCGGCTTTGCCGATTCCTCGACTCTGAGGTCGTGCTTTCCATAGAAGACCGCACTTTTCATGGTGACTCCTTAACGTGGCGGTGAATGTTGTAATGAAGTATAGGCATGTCTATAGATATAGACAAGCACATCTAGACAAGTAGAAAAGAAAAATGAAATGCAGCCATCAACTATGTCAGATTTAACAGGCGAAATACTGGACATATACCGTTTACGGCCAATAATCAACCGTTTACCTACCGTAGTATTTATGCTAACTTGTCTAGATAAGTGATATGATAAAAATAGAAGCGCAAGAAGTCAGGGAAGCGGGCCCACCCGTCCTATTGCACGAGGTACACGCAAACGGCGCGTCTGCGGTCTCGAGTGAAGCCAAAACCGCAGTCGCTCCGAATGAAGAGAGGGGGATTCCCCGTCATGATGCAAAAGATACAACGTTTCGGCGGTGCAATGTACACGCCTGCAATTCTTTTCGCATTTTCCGGAATCGTCGTCGGCCTGGGTACGTTGTTTACCACCGAGGCGATCTTTGGCGAGATGGCCACTGCGGGCCATCTTTGGTTTGATTGCTGGAATGTGCTGCTCCAGGGTGGTTGGACGCTCTTTAACCAGATGCCGTTGCTGTTTTGCGTAGCGTTGCCAATCTCGCTCGCGAACAAGCAGAACGCTCGCTGCTGCATGGAGGCTTTGGCCATCTACCTTACCTTCAACTACTTTGTAAGCACAATCTTGGGGCAGTGGGGCCCTGTCTTTGGGGTCGACTACTCTGTCGAGGCGGGCAGCGGTACTGGTCTTGCCACTATCGCAAGCATCAAAACGCTTGATATGGGCATCATGGGCGCGCTCATTATCTCTGGTATCGCCACGATGCTTCACAACAAGTACTTCGACACCGAACTTCCTGAGTGGCTGGGCGTGTTCTCGGGCTCCGTGTTCATCTATATGATCGGTTTCTTCGTTATGGTTCCGGTCGCTCTTATCGCCTGCCTGGTGTGGCCGCATGTTCAGGCTGCTATCGCCGCCTTCCAGGGATTCATCCTTTCCGCCGGTACGTTTGGCGTGGGCGTCTTTGCTTTCTTCGAGCGCGTGCTAATTCCTACAGGCCTGCACCACTTTATCTATACGCCGTTCTATTACGACAACGCGGCGGTCAACGGCGGCATCTTTGCTGCTTGGGCCAACATCCTGCCCCAACTGGCTGCCGATCCGAGCATTGCTCTTAAGGATGCCGCACCCTGGGCTGCCTATACCTGCCCTGGTTGGACTAAGGTCTTCGGCTCGCTTGGCGTCGCCATTGCGTTTTATATGACCGCCAAACCCGAGCGCAAGCAGCGCGTCAAGGCTCTGCTGATCCCGGTCACCCTTACCGCTATGCTTTGCGGTATCACCGAGCCGCTTGACTTCACCTTCCTGTTCATTGCGCCCGGCCTGTTCGTCGTCCACTGCGTGCTCGGAGCGCTCGGCTGCATGGCTCAAAACCTCCTTGGCGTCGTGGGCATCTTCGACGGCGGCATCATCTCGATGCTCTCGTGGGACTGGCTGCCCCTTTGGGCCGCACACGGTCTGCAGTACGCCATCTCCATCCTTGTCGGTCTGTGCTTTACCGCTCTTTGGGTCGTGGTCTTCCGTTTCCTGATCGTCAAGTTCGACTTTAAGACCCCCGGTCGCGAGGATGACGATGTTGAGGTCGAGCTCAAGTCCAAGGCCGACTACAAGCAAAAGCAGGGCGGTGCTGCTGCTAGCAAATCGGTCGCCCAGGGTAAGGATGACGAGCGCTTGGTGCTTGCCGAGAACATCCTCGATCTACTCGGTGGCACGGACAACGTCATCGATGTAACTAACTGCGCCACCCGTCTGCGCGTTAACGTCAAGGACAAGGGCGCCGTTGCACCCGAGGCTTCCTTCAAGGCAATCGGTACGCATGGCTTGGTGGTCCAAGGCCAGTCAATCCAGGTCATCATCGGCCTTACCGTCCCGCAGGTTCGCGAGAAGTTCGAGAGTCTTCTGTAAACCATCGTCCATCGAAACAATCGGCCTTGCAGAGCCGGTATGCACCGCAAGGCCGATTCTAGAGATAAAAACTCCACTTCTAGGTAACAGTTCCAAACCGTGCAGGCCGCGTACGGGGATGGATTGAGCAAGCGGCCAGAATGAGGAGGACATCATGTCCAAGAAAAACTATGCCGTGACCATTGCCGGCGGTGGCTCTACCTTCACCCCGGGCATCGCTCTGATGCTGCTTGAGGAGCGCGACCGCTTCCCGGTCAACAAGGTGACCTTCTACGACAACAACGCCGAGCGCCAGGAGACCGTGGCCAAGGCCTGCGAGATCTACTTCCACGAGAACGCCCCCGAGGTTGAGTTCAACTACACCACCGACCCCGAGACCGCATTCACCGGGACCGACTTCGTCCTCGCTCACATCCGCGTTGGCCTGTACGCTATGCGCGAGCTCGACGAGAAGATTCCTCTCAAGTACGGCTGCGTTGGCCAAGAGACCTGCGGTGCCGGCGGTATCGCCTACGGCATGCGCTCCATCGGCGGCGTCATCGAGATTCTCGACTACATGGAGAAGTACAGCCCCAACGCCTGGATGCTCAACTACTCCAACCCCGCGGCCATCGTCGCCGAGGCCTGCCGCGTGCTGCGCCCCAACAGCCGCATCATCAACATCTGCGACATGCCGATCGACCTCATGGATAAGATGAGCCGTATGTGCGGCATCAAGGATCGTCGCGAGCTGCAGTATAGCTACTACGGCCTCAACCACTTTGGTTGGTGGAGCAAAATCTACGACAAGGAGGGCAACGACCTCATGCCGCAGATTAAGGAGCACATGGCTAAGAACGGCTACCTGGACGGCATCGAGCACGAGGCCGGTAAGGAGCAGCATGTCGAGGAGAGCTGGATTCACACCTTCGGCAAGGCCAAGGATGTCTATGCTGTCGATCCCGAGACGATTCCCAATACCTACCTCAAGTATTACCTGTACCCGGACTATGTCGTCGAGACGTCTGACCCCAACTACACTCGCGCCAATGAGGTTATGGACGGCCGCGAGAAGAAGGTCTTTGGTGCTTGCCGCGATATCATTGCCAAGGGTACTGCCAAGGACGGTGGCTTTGAGCCGGATGTGCATGCCAACTACATTGTCGACCTTGCCTGCGCACTGGCCGAGAACACGCTCGAGCGCTTCCTGCTGATCGTCCCCAACGATGGCGCTGTGCCCAACTTCGACCCGACGGCCATGGTCGAGGTGCCTTGCATCGTCGGTTCCAACGGCTTTGAGAAGATCTGCCAGGGCCCGATTCCGCAGTTCCAGAAGGGCCTGATGGAGCAGCAGGTTTCCGTCGAGAAGCTCGTTGTCCAGGCTTGGGTCGAGGGCAGCTACCAGAAGCTCTGGCAGGCGCTCACGCTCTCCAAGACCATTCCTTCGGCAAGCGTTGCCAAGCAGATCCTGGACGAGCTCATCGAGGCCAACAAGGATTTCTGGCCCGAGCTTAAGTAAGGACTACTGTCTCGAACCCTCACGCATCTCTGCTTCATTTGCGCCGTCGTGGTGTCCGGATTCGCCCGGATGCTGCGGCGGCGCTATACTTATGCAGTTTGAAGTACCTGTACCAAAAGGAGCTGTCGTGTCCCTTTCCATCGGTATCGTGGGCCTGCCCAACGTGGGCAAGTCGACGCTGTTCACCGCGCTTACCAAAAAGACCGGCCTTGCCGCCAACTACCCGTTTGCCACGATCGACCCCAATGTGGGCATCGTCGATGTGCCCGATAGCCGCCTGCAAAAGCTTGCCGACATCGTCAACCCCGGCCGCATTGTGCCGGCGACGGTCGAGTTTGTCGACATTGCAGGTCTGGTGAAGGGTGCCAACGAGGGCGAGGGCCTGGGCAACCAGTTCTTGGCAAACATCCGCGAGACCGACGCCATCTGCGAGGTCGTGCGCTACTTTAAGGACCCCAACGTCATGCGTGAGGTGGGCCGCGCGGGCGAGTTCGTCGATCCCGCCGGTGACGCCGACACCATCATGACCGAGCTCATCCTGGCCGACATAGGCACGCTCGAGAAGCAGCTGCCCAAGCTCGAGAAGGAAGCCAAGCGCGACAAGGAGCTTATGCCCAAGTTCGAGGTCGCCAAGCGTCTGCTCGCTTGGCTTAACGAGGGCAAACGAGCCGCATCCATGGAGATGACCGACGAGGAGCGTGCCGCCGCCAAGGGCCTGTTCCTGCTCACCATGAAGCCCATCCTGTATGTGGCCAACGTGGACGAGGATATGCTCAACGACGATCTGGCGCCCATCGATGGTGTCAAGCCGCTGCCCATCTGCGCCAAGATTGAGGCCGAGCTTTCCGAGCTCGACCCCGAGGACGCCGCCGACTACCTGGAGAGCCTGGGCCTGGAGCAGCCCGGTCTGGACGTGCTCGCGCAGGCAGCTTACAAGCTGCTCGGCCTGCAGTCGTTCTTTACGGCTGGTGAGATGGAGGTCAAGGCCTGGACGGTGCGTCAGGGCGCGACCGCCCCGCAGGCCGCCGGTGTCATCCACACCGACTTTGAGCGAGGCTTTATTAAGGCCGAGGTCATTGGCTACGACGACTACATCGAGCTCGGCGGCGAGCAGGGCGCCAAGGCCGCCGGCAAGCTGCGTATTGAGGGCAAGGACTATGTCATGGCCGATGGCGACGTCGTGCACTTCCGTTTTAACGTGTAAGGACGACGCACATGTTTAAATATGGCAAAAAAGCCGGCTACATGGGCATCGCGCTGCTGGTGCTTGCAGTGCTTCCGCTGGTGGTAGCGGCGTTTGTGATCCCCAACATTGGTCCCGAGGTGGCAACGAAGTTTAATGCCGCCGGCGAGGCGACGCGCTGGGGCAAGAGCTATGAGTTGCTGGCACTGCCGGTGCTCAACCTGCTGCTGAGCGTGGCGACGTACTTTACGGCAGGACGCCAGGCTAAAAACAATGACGACTCCGCCGCCATGGCGCGCATCGTGTGCGAGCGCTACCTGCGCAACGGTTGCATCACGGGTGTGTTCCTCAACGTGGTCAACGTTTACTTTATGTACTCGGCGATTACCGGAACGGGCTTTGGCCTGGGCTTTTAGTTTGCGCCTTTAGGCAACGAGCCTGCAAGCATATTCGATGGCTGCTGCGAGGCCGCCGCTCGATCGTGGTTGGAAGACCACATCGGCGGCGGCCTCGTTTTCGTATCCGGCGTCACGGAGGCAGAGAGCGATACCGGCTTCCAAGAGAAGGGGCAGGCCATGCTGACTGGTTGCTATTACTACGGCCTGGTCAAGGGCGCAGCCATACGCCTGACATTGAGCGGCGAGCTCGCCTCTCGCCGGGTCGGGGAGCAGTGCGGTTGCAACACGGCTCGATAGCAGCGTAAAAGCTGTGCGTTCGTCCGGGGAAAGGCATTCGGCCTCAACGACGACAAGCTTGGGTTGCGCGCCGTCTGTGCAACGTGATTTCTGACGCATGCAAATCGAGCAAGCCGACATAGAAAACTCCTGTATATTCGGCAAAACGTAAACTATAGTTTACGTTTTTGTTTTGCTCCATTTCAAACTCGTCTGCATGAATGAGCATGCGAAACAGATTCTTGGCGAGCGAGTTGAGCGGACGCGCAAGGCCCTTGGTATCTCCAAGGTCGATTTTTGTGTGGCGACAGGAATCAGCCGACCCTACCTCGACCGAATCGAAGATGGGACGGCAAATTTCACGCTCAAGGTTCTATTTAAAATCGCACCCGCACTCGGCATGACAGTGTCAGAACTTCTCGAGGGCATCGAATAGGGGATACCCGTCGACAACTGAATTACGCCATCGGGATGCGGTCGTGGTTGACTTGGCTGTAGAACAGGCGCTGAATCTCTGCCGCATCACGTGACTGGCCGAGCGCCCACATGGTTTTGGCCACGAGCGTCTCGGTGGTCATGTCGTCGCCGCGCAAAATACCCGGATGATCGGCGTAAGCTCGGCCGACCTCATAAACACCCAGGTCGAGGCCCTCCTCGGGGACCTGCGTGGTCATAACGACAGTACGGCCCGAATCGACCCAGCGGAAAATCGTCTCCTGGAATGACTCGCCGGACTCGCCAAACTCGGGAATACCGCCAATGCCAAAGGTCTCAAGAATTACAGCATCGTAGCTATCGGCTAGGGCGTCCAGGATACCCGGGTTCACGCCGGGCGTCAGCTTAAGGACAAATACGCGCGGGTCGATACTGTCGTAGAAACGCACCGGGCTCTCATTCTGGTGAGTGCCGTGAAGCCCGTTGCGCACGATGCGGTCGTTGCGGATATAGGCGATGGGAGGATAGTTGACGCTAATGAACGCGTTAAAGCTCATAGTGCGCTGTTTGCGGGCACGCGTGCCGGCAATGGCTACGCCGCCAAACACAATCGACACATCGTGCGAATGCTCGTCGAGCGCATAGAGCAGGCTCTGATACAGATTGAGTTTGGCGTCAGTAAAGGGGTTGCCCATGGGCTTTTGCGAGCCGGTGAGCACGATGGGCTTGGGGCTGTCCTGAATCAGGTAGGAAAGTGCTGCCGCGGTGTAACTCATGGTATCGGTGCCGTGCAGAATCACGAAGCCGTCGTGATCGGCATAGCCTTCGACGATGACATCGCGGATACGCATCCAGTCGCTCGGGCGCATATTGGTGCTGTCGATGTTCATGGGCTGCACCACGTCGAGCTCGCAGAGGCCCGAGATCTCGGGGACGCTCTGGGCGAGCTCCTCACCGGTCAGGGCGGGGGAGAGGCCGTTGCCGTCCTCGGTCGATGCGATGGTGCCGCCCGTGGCGATGAGAAGGATGCGCTTCATGCTGGTATTCCTATCGTATTTGCCGCCGCAGAGGCGGAGTCGTTCGGCAGTATTGTGGCACAGAGCGTTCAATGTTCAAACGTATTACATCATCTGTAACGTCTGGTAACACTTCAATTGCCGTCAAATAGGGGCCCAGGTCGTGCGTTTGCCGTGCGCTGATGGCTGCGAGGGACGAGAAACCCCATATAACGTGTACACTATGAAAGTTATTCTCGTTTATTCGCGCGGGTGGGCACCGGCTCCCCGCCAACAAGAGGGGGAACCATGGATCAAAAGGCTTCCGCAAAGGTCCTCGTACTCGACTTTGGTGCGCAGTACGGTCAGCTCATTGCCCGTCGCGTCCGCGACCTCAACGTGTATTCCGAGATTGTCCCCTGCGACATCTCGGCCGACGAGATTCGCGAGATGAACGCCTCTGCGCTCATCCTTTCCGGCGGCCCGGCTTCCGTGTATGCCGAGGACGCTCCGTCCATCGATCCTGCCATCTTTGACCTGGGTCTTCCCGTCCTGGGCTTCTGCTACGGCCATCAGATCACGGCCGTGACGCTCGGCGGCAAGGTCGGCCACTCCGAGGTGGGCGAGTACGGCCGCGCCACCATCACGCGCACGGCCGGCGCCAAGCTCTTTAACTCCACGCCCATGGAGCAGACCGTGTGGATGAGCCACCGCGACGCCGTTTCCGAGGTGCCCGAGGGCTTTACCGTTACCGCCAGCACTGACGTGTGCCCGGTTGCTGCCATGGAGTGCGTCGAGCGCAAGATTTTCACCACGCAGTTCCACCCCGAGGTCAAGCACTCCGAGTACGGTCAGCAGCTGCTGAGCAACTTCCTGTTTGAGATCTGCGGCCTGGAGCCCAACTGGAGCATGGACAACCTGGTCGAGACCATGACGGCCGAGTTCCGCGAGAAGGTTGGCGACGACCGCGTGATTCTGGCCCTGTCCGGCGGCGTCGACTCCTCCGTCGTGGCTGCGCTGGGCGCCCGCGCCGTGGGCAAGCAGATGACCTGCGTGTTCATCAACCACGGTCTGCTGCGCAAGGGCGAGCCCGAGCAGGTGGAGGAGGTCTTCACCAAGCAGTTTGACGTCGACTTTATCCACGTTCACGCCGAGGACCGCTATGCCGAGCTTCTGGCTGGTGTGACCGAGCCCGAGGAGAAGCGCCGCATCATCGGTACGCAGTTCTGGAAAGAGTTCTTCGCCGTGGCGCAGCAGCTCGAGACCGACGGCAAGCCGGTCAAGTACCTGGCTCAGGGCACCATCTACCCCGACATCATCGAGTCCGGCGCTCGCAAGACGGGCGGCAAGACGGCCACTATCAAGAGCCATCACAACCTGATCCCGTTCCCCGAGGGCGTGCACTTCGACCTCATCGAGCCGCTCGACCACTTCTTTAAGGACGAGGTCCGCGCGCTTGGTCTGGCGCTGGGCCTGCCGGGTCACATCGTGTTCCGTCAGCCTTTCCCGGGCCCGGGTCTGGCCATCCGCATCATCGGTGCGGTCGACAAGGAGAAGCTCGAGATCCTCAAGAACGCCGACGCTATCGTGCGCGAGGAGCTCGACGCCTACAACCAGCGTCTGTTTGAGCAGACCGGCGAGCGCAACTCCGAGCACAGCTGCTGGCAGTATTTCGCGGTCCTGCCCGACATTAAGTCCGTCGGCGTTATGGGCGATGAGCGTACCTACCAGCGCCCGATCATCTTGCGTGCCGTCGAGTCCAGCGATGCCATGACCGCCGACTGGGCCAAGCTGCCCTACGACGTGCTGGCCCGCATCTCCGGCCGCATCGTGGCCGAGGTTCCCGGCGCCAACCGCGTGTGCTACGACATCACGTCCAAGCCGCCCGCGACCATCGAGTGGGAGTAGGCCGATAGGGTTCTGACCTGCATTTTTGAGTGCCGCGCTGTGCCGCTGAGTTTCGTTTCGTACGACAGTCATGGCAAAGCCACCAGCGACAGCGGTGAGTAAATACGATAATCTAGCCTCCGTTCCCATGTTGGAACGGAGGCTTTTTCTTTGCCTTTTTACTCCCTTTCACCTGCGATTTCGCGATTTACTCCCCGTATTTCAAGACGGCAAAGTACGGGGCGGTATTCGGAGGAACGGGAGTAAGGATTCATCCCGAGTGAGTAGACGCGCGGTTTTTGTCCCCGAGGGCGGAACGGGACCGTTTTGGGGTCCGTGAAACTCAAATCGAACTCAATGGGCTTTTTGGGGGTCTCCGTATAGCGTTTCCCCAGGTGGTTAATGGGGAGTAAACAATCTCGCCGTCTCAAGGAAAGCGGGAGTAATCAGGGGAAATGCCGCGGCGTACTGCCGTGTGCCGCCATGTAAGCCACCGCGTTATTTACTCCCCATGTATGCCGGAAATGCCTTGGCATGCAATGGGGAGTAAAAACTCAGCATACTCAGGTGCGAGCGGAGCTCACCGCCTAGCCTGGCGTCCTGATTCGGTTGCGTTGATCGCGAAATGCGGGGTGCCGCTACAGCGAGGCTTTCCAGTCCTCGTACTCGGCGGCGTCGATCTCGCCGTCCTCGAGCTGCGCGCGCTTCTCTGCCCACAGCCCGATCGCCATCGCGGCTTTGGGCGCGTGCGGCGCCTTGGGGTTCAGGGAGAGGCCCGAGCCGTCGGCTGCGGGCACGATGCCGAAGGAGTCCTCGAGCCGCACAAGCAGCGACATGAGATCACCCGCGTTCTCGACGCCGTAATCCTTGAGGGCGTTGACGGAAACGCCGAGCGCGGCGGCGATGGATTCGAGCAGCTCGGGCTTCACGGCGCGGATGCCGCTCTCGTAGTGGCGCACGGCCCCCTCGGTCAGCCCGACGGCCTCGGCGAGCTGCGCCTGCGTCATGCCGCGCGACTTGCGGTACCGCCTTATGTTCTCGCCTACGGACATGAGCCCTCCTCCTGGAATTACGTACCAGCATATCTTATCAGCGTACGCAAATGTACGCAATTCTATTGACAGTACGGATTCGTACGTTTACTCTGAATCTGTAAATCGTACGTATTCGTACGCTCATTGATTGGAGGAGCCATGGACGAGAAGGTGGCGAAGACGCCGAGGCCGCACATGCTGGACGCCGACGAGGTCGCGGAGCTGCTGAGGATCAAGAAAGGCAGCGCCTACGAGGTGATCAGGAAGATAAACGCCGAGCAGGAGGCGCGCGGGCGCGTGGTTATCCGCGGGCGCGTCCGGAGCGACGTCTTCGACGCCCTGTACTTCCCGGAGGCGGACTGACATGCCCGTGTACAAGGACGACAACAACGGCACGTACTACGTGCAGTGCTACTACCGCGACGCCCGCGGCTCGAAGCGCCACAAGACGAAGCGCGGCTTCTCCTCCGAGGTGGAGGCCGCCGTGTGGGAGAGCCAGTTCAAGAGCCTTAACGGCGGGGCCATGGACATGACGTTCTCCGAGTTCGTCGAGGTGTACGCCTCAGAGGTGAGGCCGCGCATACGCGAGCACACCTGGATCACCAAGGAGTACATCATCAACGACAAGCTCGTGCCGTTCTTCGGGGACATGCGCATGTGCGACGTGAGGCCGATCGACGTCATCAGGTGGCAAAACGAGCTCGCCGAGCACCGGGACGCCGACGGGAAGCCCTGGGCGCCGACGTACCTGCGCACGGTGAACAACCAGCTCAACGCCATCTTCAACCATGCCGAGCGCTACTACGGCCTCACCGACAACCCGGTGCGCAGGGTCGACAAGATTGGCTCGAAGAAGGGCGGCGAGATGCAGTTCTGGACCAAGGACGAGTACCTGAGGTTCAGCGAGGCAATCATGGACAAGCCGCTGTCGTTCCACGCCTTCGAGCTGCTGTACTGGACGGGCATACGCTGCGGCGAGCTCCTGGCGCTCACGCCGTCCGACTTCATGCTGGAGAGCTCCCGGCTTCGCATCAACAAGTCGTACCAGAGCCTCCACGGCGTGGACACCGTGACCGACCCCAAGACGCCCAAGTCGGTGCGCACGATCGTCATGCCCGCCTTCCTGCGCGACGAGATGGCGGACTTCATCGAGCTGCGCGACGACGTTGCGCCCGACGAGCGCCTGTTCGCCGTGACCAAGCACTTCCTGGCCCACGAGATGGAGCGCGGGTGCAAGGCGTCTGGAGTGAAGCGCATCCGCGTACACGACATACGCCACAGCCATGTGAGCCTGCTGATCGAGATGGGCTTCTCCGCGCTGGCCATCGCCGAGCGCATGGGCCACGAGGCGGTGGACATCACCTACCGCTACGCGCACCTGTTCCCCACGAAGCAGGACGAGATGGCCGCCGCGCTCGACGGAGCGAGGGGGTAAGAAGGATGCCGTGCGAGAACAGCGCCCGCAAGCGCAGCAAGACGATGGCGTTCCGCTGCACGCCCGAAGAGCACAAGCTCATATGCGAGATGGCCGCCTGGAGCGGCATGCTCAGGCAGGACTACATCATCGCTAGGCTAACCGATACAGAGGTTGAAGTGAGGCCCTCCGTGAGCATGCAGAAGGCGCTGAAAGACTCGATGGTGGAGTTGGCCAAAGAGGTGAAACTGGCGGCCTCCTACGGCGAGTTGAGCGATTCTCTGCAGCAGAGGCTCGAACTTGTAATGAGGCTCTTCCTGGCGCTCAGCGAGCCGATAGACGCACCAGCGGAAGAGGAACCGCAAACGAAGGCGCCCTCGGCTGTGCCGAAGACGCCTGAAGCTGGCGCCGATGGCGACATGAGCATCTTCGGGATGGGGCGCGGATAGCGTAATATCCGAAGCTATCCTTGAAGAGTGGACGCGAAATTGGTTCTTGATCCATGTGCGCAAAAGCAGAAGATGGGACCCATACGCTGATGAAGGGTGATGAGGGAGTCGAGGTCTACGAAGAGGCGCCCGATGCGGGCCTGTTCCCTCTTGTTAGGAACAGGGACCTCAATCTCCATCACCTTGCCTTTGGAGATATTGAAACGCGAAATCCCCTGAGCGAGCATCTCGATCTGATTGCGAAACGAATCGGCCCTCAACATGTAGGCAAGATAGCTCGGGTCGAAGCTGCCATCCTGGCGGTACCCGAAACAGAAGCTGTTCAGATAGAGATCGTCGAGGTCGGAGGGCCAAACACTGGACATTCCAACTTCTTCAGGCGTTTCCGAGGAAACCGTGAAGAGGGCATCGCCCCTGCGCACGACATTCTGGCTAGGGTCGATCTCGACCCGCTCAAGTCTTGTCGAGTCACCGACGGGATTGTCAAAGACGTTGGTATAGGGGACAAACCAGGCTGCACCGTGGCCAAAGTCTTCCTTCGACTTACCAGTCAAGCCGCCATAAGTGGTGCCCATGTCCCCCAACTTACGCTGTTCCCAGGTAGATGTATCTATGTCTTATAATGATTGCCAATAGTTAAGTGCATAACTTTTTGCAGTTCGTAGATAGGTTTCGCCATGGTTTTCGATAAAGAGGCCGCGTTCGAGGAAGCGGTCATCACCGTGCTGAAGCAGCACGGCTGGGACGACGCGGGGGGCGTGCTTCGCTATCCCACCGAGCAGGACCTCATCAACAACTGGGCGAAGATTCTATTCCAGAACAACGCCGACATAGACCGCCTGAACGGCTGCCCTCTCACCCAGGGCGAGATGGCGCAGGTCATCGAACAAATCGAAACGCTCAAGACCCCGCTCGCGCTCAACGGGTTCATCAACGGAAAGACTGTCGCCATCACGCGCGACAACCCCGACGATGCGCTTCATCTGGGCAAGGAGGTGAGCCTGAAAATCTATGATCGTCAGGAGATTGCAGCCGGCCAGAGCCGCTACCAGATCGCTCAGCAGCCTGTCTATCCTGCGAAGAGCAAGATCTTGAACGACCGTCGCGGAGACTTGTGCCTGCTCATCAACGGCATGCCGGTCATCCATATCGAACTCAAGCGCAGCGGCATCCCCGTCAGCCAGGCCACCGGTCAGATCGAGAAGTATGCCCACGAGGGCGTGTTCACCGTGCTCTTCCGCCTGACGCAGATCTTCGTGGGGATGACCCCCGACGAGGCGCGCTATTTCGCCAACCCCGGCACGGGCGCGTTCAACCCGAACTTCTTCTTCCACTGGGAGGACTTCAACAACGAGCCCGTCTGCGCGGGCGACAAACCCGGAACAGACGAATGGAAGCGCTTCACCTCCACGCTGCTTTCCATCCCTATGGCACACCAGCTCATCGGCTTCTATACCGTGGCGGATAGCTCGGACGGCTGTTTGAAGGTCATGCGCAGCTACCAGTACTACGCGGCTGCTGCCATATCCGACAAGGTGCGCAGATGCAAGTGGGACGAGAGGCCCAAGAGCAGCGCCCCGGGGCGTCCTGGCGGCTATATATGGCATACCACCGGCTCCGGCAAGACCATGACGAGCTTCAAGTCGGCCCAGCTCATAGCTGACTCACACGACGCCGACAAGGTGGTCTTCCTCATGGACCGCATCGAGCTGGGCACGCAGTCGCTCTCCGAATACCGCGCATTCGCCGATGACGCCGATGACGTGCAGGGGACCGAGAACACGCAGGTACTGAAGTCGAAGCTCGCGAGCGACGACCCCAAGAACCGCCTCATCGTGACCTCTATCCAGAAAATGAGCAACGTGAAGGCCGGCGAGGGCAGGATCACCCAGGCGGAACTCGACCGCCTGGCTGCCAAGCGGATTGTGTTCGTTATAGACGAGTGCCACCGCTCAACCTTCGGCGACATGCTCCAGGACATACGCCGGGCTTTCCCAAACGCGCTGTTCTTCGGTTTCACGGGCACGCCGATCCTCGACGAGAACCAGAAGAAAGGCTCCACCACCGCCATGGTGTTCGGCGAGTGCCTGCACCGCTACAGCATCGCCGACGGCATCCGTGACGGCAATGTGCTGGGCTTCGACCCGTACATGGTGATGACCTTCGACGACCACGACCTACGCGAGGCCGTGGCCCTCAAGCAGGCTAAGGCCTCGAGCGTCGGCGAGGCCATCTCCGACGAGCGTAAGAGCAAGGTCTTCTATCACTACATGGACCAGTCGAAGGTCCCCATGGGTCCCATGGTTGACGGCGCTGGCAACCACATCAAGGGCATTGAGGACTTCCTGACCCCCGCTCAGTACTGGCCCGATACGCCGCACCACGGCAAGGTCGTCGAGGACGTGCTGCGGCGCTTCCCTGTGCTTTCCCACGGCAACAAGTTCCACGCAATTCTGGCGACGAGTTCCATCCCCGAGGCTATTGATTACTACCGCGCCTTCAAGAGGGAGGCACCGCAGATGAAGGTGACGGCGCTCTTCGACCCAAGCATCAACAACGATGCCGGCTCCACTGTGAAGGAGGACGCTCTGGTCGAACTTATCGAGGACTACAACAAAGCATATGGCCAGGAGTTTACCATTCCCACCTGGCCCGCCATGAAGAAGGACATCTCAGCGCGCCTTTCCCATAAGAAGCCCTACGTCAACGTCGACGCCAACCGCGAGAACCGCATCGACCTGCTCATCGTGGTGGACCAGATGCTCACGGGCTTCGACTCCAAGTGGCTCAACACGCTCTATCTCGACAAGGTCATCGACTACGAGAACATCATCCAGGCCTTCAGCCGCACCAACCGCCTGTTCGGCCCTGACAAACCCTTCGGCACCATCCGCTATTACCGCCGTCCCCATACTATGAAGGGCTACATCGAGGCCGCGGTGAAGCTGTACTCGGGCGACCGCCCGCTCGACATGTTCGTGCAGAAGCTCCCGGACAATATCGCGCTGATGGACGCGCGCCTTCAGGAGATACTCATGGTCTTCGAGGCAGCTGGCGTAGGAGACCTCTCCAAGCTCCCCGCATCGCAGGAAGCCAGGCGTAAGTTCGCCAAGGAGTTCGTCGAGCTCAACGAGTTCCTCGAGGCCGCGAAGGTGCAGGGCTTCACATGGGAGCAGGACACCTATGAATTCGAGGAGGAGCCGGAAGAAGGCGAGCTGAGCGGCAAGTCCTTCTTCGTGCAGCCGGTCATCGA
This sequence comes from uncultured Collinsella sp., assembly GCA_900552385.1. GTDB lineage: Bacteria > Actinomycetota > Coriobacteriia > Coriobacteriales > Coriobacteriaceae > Collinsella. Next base: position 94,519 of record URZI01000008.1, read on the forward strand.
CGAGCGGACCTACCTCATCCTCGTGCAGCGCTACAAGGAGCTGTTCGCAGGAGGGGGCGGCCCTGGCGACGCGCCTGAAGCGCCCTACGAGCTTGATGGTCATATAACTGAGATCGACACGGGGCTCATAGACAGCGACTACATGAACGCGAACTTCGAGAAGTGGCTGAAATGCCTTGAGCAGGACGACGAGGGGCTCGCCGCCGCGCGCAAGGAGCTCCACCGATCGTTCGCGTCCCTAAGCCAGGATGACCAGCGCTTCGCCGAGCTGTTCCTTCACGATGTGGAGCGAGGGGACGCCGCCCTGGAAGACGGCAAGACGCTGAGGGATTACATCACGTCCTATGCCCGCAAGGCGAAAAACGCTCAAGTCGAGCGAGTCGTTGAGGCGCTCGGCATAGACGGCGAGCTTCTTACCACCATGGCTGCGCTTGACCTGACGGAATCGAACATTAACGAGTTCGGGCGCTTCGATGATTTGAAGGACTCGGTGGACAAGGTACGCGCCAAGGCCTTCTTTGAGCAGAAGGAAGGCAAAACGCTCCCCCTGTTCAAGGTGAACACCCGTGCGGCGGCGCTGTTGAAGAAGTTCATCCTCGAAGGCGGCTTCGATATCGACGAATGAGCAGTGATTTTGAACAGGCGAAATCGAGAGTTTGTCAATCCGAGGGGGCGTATGTGACCATGCGCCCCCTCGTTTCATCTTGGGAACAGCGTAAGTTGGGAGACTGTTTCGAGTTCTTGAAGAACAACACTCTTTCACGCGCTGGTTTGAATGGCGAGAATGGCACTGCTCGCAATGTTCATTACGGAGATATTCTTATTAAGTTCGGTGATTGCCTCGATGGCGAACGAAGCGATTTACCGTTCATTACCGACGATACAGTGCTTCCCAAATTCACTGGGTCGATACTTCGCGAAGGTGATGTCATTTTCGCCGACACAGCAGAAGACGAAGCGGCTGGCAAGTGTGTTGAACTGCGGAAACTACCCAAAGAGCCAACTATCTCGGGGTTGCATACGATACCGGCGCGACCTCGGTTCCCCTTTGGGACGGGCTACCTGGGGCACTACCTTAACTCCGATGCATACCACAGACAGCTTCTTCCCTTAATGCAGGGGATCAAGGTGATTTCCGTTTCAAAGGCCTCACTGCAAGATACACAAGTAAGATTTCCTGGCTTGTCGGAGCAAACTGCCATAGGCGCGGCGTTGAGTGAGATCGACGCCCTCATTACCCTTCATCAGCGTAAGCGCAAATACCGTGGCTTATACGGATATCTTTCTTGGGAACAGCGTAAGTTCTCGGATATGTATGTGGTCAACAATGAGCGAAACGCCAATTGTGAGCTTGGATACGATAGGACACTTTCCATTGCAACGATGACTTTCAATGGCGGAAACGGCGCAGCCGACGATTCGCTAAGCAACTACAAAGTCATTCGAATTGGAGATATCGCCTTTGAGGGCCATACCAACAAAGTGCACGCCTATGGACGCTTTGTTCTCAACGACGTAGGTGACGGGCTTATGTCGCCGCGATTTTCATGTTTGAGGCCCATCGTCGAGCAGCGTTATAGCTTCTGGAAATACTATATTCCGCGCGAAGAGTCGATGAGACCAATCCTTGTCAACGCTACAAAAAGCGGAACCATGATGAACGAATTGGTTCCTGACGATCTCATGCGCGAATCTATTTTGGTTCCGTGTCTAGCCGAGCAAGAGGTTATTGGGAACAGCCTCTCGCAGTTAGATCACCTCATCACCCTTCATCAGTGACAGTCTAATGGCGAGACGCACAACATTATTATCCTCAGTAGAACGAAAAACCGCCAACTCGACATAGCGAAATTGGCGGTTCTTGGGCTCGAAACTAGAGGCAACTCACGAAAGTTATTAAACGAACATCCTATCCAACAGCGATTTCTTGATATTCCTTAACAGCTCAAGCTTACGCTGATGAAGGGTGATGAGGTGGTCGAG
>URZI01000009.1 GCA_900552385.1 uncultured Collinsella sp.
GTGCCCAAACTTCCATCTCGCCGAAGCGCTGGCCGCCGAACTGGGCCTTGCCGCCCAGAGGCTGCTGGGTAACCAGGCTGTAAGGGCCGGTCGAACGGGCGTGGATCTTGTCGTCGACCATGTGGCCGAGCTTGAGGATGTAGGACGTACCCACGGTAATGGGCTCGCGGAACTCCTCGCCGGTGCGGCCGTCGAACAGGCGGGTCTTGCCGCGCTCGTCAAGCTGGGTGACGAACTCGGGACGCATGTGATCGCCAAAGGCAGCGGTGGCCTTGTTGAGCATGTTCTTGTTGGCACGACGAATGACCTCGGCGATCTCGTCCTCCTTGGCGCCGTCGAAGACGGGCGTGGCGGTGAAGAACGGACCGGGGACGTACTTGTCGGAGTCGGCCTGCTCGGTATCCCAACCGCAGGCAGCGGCCCAGCCAAGGTGGCACTCGAGCAGCTGGCCGACGTTCATACGCGAGGGAACGCCCAGCGGGTTGAGGATAACGTCGATCGGGGTACCGTCAGCCATGTAGGGCATGTCCTCGACCGGCAGAACGTTACAGATAACACCCTTGTTGCCGTGGCGACCGGCGATCTTATCGCCCTGCTGGATCTTACGACGCTGGGCGACGTAGACGCGCACCTGCTCGTTGACGCCGGGGGCCAGATCGTCGCCGTTCTCGCGGCTAAAGCGGACGACGTCGATGACGCGGCCGTAAGCGCCGTGAGGCATCTTAAGGGAGGTGTCGCGAACGTCGTGGGCCTTGGCACCGAAGATGGCGCGCAGCAGGCGCTCCTCGGCGGTCAGAGCGCTCTCGCCCTTAGGCGTGACCTTGCCGACCAGGATGTCACCAGGGCCGACCTCGGCGCCGATGCGGATGATGCCGTCTTCGTCGAGGTTGGCAAGCATGTCCTCGGAGAGGTTCGGGATCTCGCGGGTGATCTCCTCGGGGCCGAGCTTGGTGTCGCGGGCGTCGATCTCGTGACGGGTGATGTTGATGGTTGTCAGCAGGTCCTCGGCCACCAGGCGCTCGGACACGACGATACCGTCCTCGTAGTTGAAGCCTTCCCACGGCATGTATGCCACGGTGAGGTTCTGACCCAGTGCGAGCTCGCCATGATCGGTCGAAGGACCGTCAGCCAGGGGTTCGCCCTGCTCAACGGTGTCGCCGACGCGCACGAGCGGACGGTGGTTGATGCAGGTGGACTGGTTGGAGCGCTGGTACTTGGCCAGGTGATACTCGTCCATGCCGCCGGCATGCTTGACGATGATCTTGGCGGCGTCGGCAAAGATGACCTCGCCGGCGTTCTTGGCCAGGGTGACCTCGCCGGAGTCCAGAGCGGCGCGACGCTCCATGCCGGTACCGACATAGGGAGCGGCAGGGTGAACCAGCGGCACGGCCTGGCGCTGCATGTTAGCGCCCATCAGCGTACGCTTGGCGTCGTCGTGCTCGAGGAACGGGATCAGCGTGGCTGCGACGGAGAGCATCTGACGCGGCGAGACGTCCATGTAGTCGACGTCCTCGACAGGCACGTCGGCGGGAGCGCCGAAGGAGCCGTCGAAGTCGCGGGTACGGGCGATCACGGTGTGCGGGCGGACAAGCTTGCCCTCGGCATCGGTCGTGATGAACTCGTTGGTCTTGGGATCGAGCGGCGTGTTGGCCGGCGCGATGACGTGCTTCTCTTCCTCGTCAGCGGTCATCCAGTCGATCTGGTCGGTGGCAACGCCGTTCTCGACGCGGCGGAACGGAGCCTCGATGAAGCCGTACTCGTTGACGCGGGCGTAGAGGGCGAGCGAGCCGATCAGGCCGATGTTGGGGCCTTCGGGGGTCTCGATCGGGCACATGCGGCTGTAGTGCGAGTTGTGAACGTCGCGGACGGCCGTCGGCACGTTGGTGCGGCGGCTGGAGCCGGACTTGTGGCCGGCAAGACCGCCAGGGCCGAGTGCGGACAGACGACGCTTGTGGGTCAGACCGGTCAGGGGGTTCGCCTGGTCCATGAACTGCGAGAGCTGCGAGGAGCCGAAGAACTCCTTGATGGAGGCCACGATCGGGCGGATGTTGATGAGCGACTGCGGGGTAATCTCGTCGATGTCCTGGGAGCTCATGCGCTCACGGACGACGCGCTCCATACGGCTCATGCCGATACGGAACTGGTTGGCGACGAGCTCGCCGACGGTGCGGATGCGGCGGTTGCCAAAGTGATCGATGTCGTCGACCTTGAAGCCCTGCTCGCCGGCAGCGAGGGACAGGAGGTAGCGCAGCGTCGCGACGATATCCTCGTCGGTGAGCACCGTGACCTCTTCCTCGGTGGTGAGGTTGAGCTTCTTGTTGACCTTGTAACGACCGACGCGGGCCAGATCGTAGCGCTGCGGGTTAAAGAGCAGGCCCTCGAGCAGGCTGCGGGAAGCGTCCACGGTGGGAGGCTCGCCCGGGCGCAGGCGACGGTAGATCTCGATAAGGGCGTCCTCGCGAGTGAGAGCGGTGTCGCGCTCCAGGGTGCGCTTAATCACATCGGAGTTGCCGAGCAGCTCGATGATGTCGTCGTTGGTGACGGCGATGCCAAGGGCGCGCAGGAACATCGTGGCGCTCTGCTTACGCTTACGGTCGATGGAGACCATGAGCTGGTCGCGCTTGTCGACCTCAAACTCAAGCCAGGCACCGCGGGACGGGATGATCTGGGCCTTGTAGATCTGCTTGCCCGAATCCATCTCGGAGCTGTAGTACACACCCGGGGAACGGACGAGCTGCGAGACGACGATACGCTCGGTACCGTTGATGATGAAGGTGCCCTGATCGGTCATCATGGGGAAGTCGCCCATAAAGACGAGCTGCTCCTTGATCTCGCCGGTCTCCTTGTTGGTGAGACGGACGTCGGTCAGGAGCGGGGCCTGATAGGTCATGTCCTTCTCGCGGCACTCCTCGACGGTGTGCGCAGGGTCGCCGAACTGATGCTCGCCGAAGGTAACCTCGAGAACATGGTTCTGGCTCTGGATGGGGCTGGATTCCTTGAACGCCTCACGAAGGCCCTCGTCCTTAAAACGCTCAAAGGATTCCCTTTGAACAGAGATAAGGTTGGGGAGCTCCATGGCCTCCGGGATTTTCCCGAAGCTGACGCGCTTGCGCTCAGTGGCAGTGTATGCGTAGGTCACCAGGTTTTTCCTCCTTCACGGAAATGCTCGGTGGGTTGGCGAGGCATAGCTTCGCCAGTTATCGCAACCTAATAGTTTATCAGGTACCGACCGTTGGGCAAGAAAAGCCTTGACGCGATTGAGTTTTTGGAGTAGCAAAGTTTTTCGACAGAAAACACGCAGGTAGATGTATATGTATCGAACATCTGTTCATATATTTTCTGTGAACAGAGCGCCGGCAATCGCAGCTCTTATAAAAAACGGGCGCGAACCGAGGTCCGCGCCCGTAAATGTCGATGCCCGAAGGCTTACTTGCGCATCAATCCGCCGCGCTCGTCGATGGCGTCCCAGAAGGCGCTGGCAAAGCGAGGATCGCTTGCGGCCATGAGGGCGTTGGTGGCCATCCAGCCAGACGGAGTGCCGGTGTCGTAGCCCGACAGCGGGTCGATAACGACAGCGTACATAGCCTCGCGATCGAGCGAGCGGGCCATGGCGTCGGTGAGCTGAATCTCGCCGCCCTTGCCGGCCTGCTGATCAGCGAGCAGGTCCATGACCAGCGGGCTCAGCAGATAACGGCCGACAATGTACAGGTTGGACGGAGCCGCCTCGGGAGCGGGCTTCTCGACCAGACCGCCGATACGCCAGACAGCGCCCGGCTCTGCATCGGCAACGTCCTCGGCGCCCTCGAGCGAACCGACGCGCTCACCGGCGATAACGCCGTAGCGGCTGACTTCCTCGGGCGAGCAAGCAGCGACGGCGATAACCGAAGCGCCACCGTGCTCCTTGGAAACGGCGAGCATCTTGTCGCAGATGTCGCGGTTAGGCACAACGTAGTCGCCCAGAAGAACCAGGAAGTTCTCCCCTGCCACGGCGTCGGCAGCAGAGCGGATAGCATGGCCGAGGCCCTTGGGCTCGTACTGATAGCGGAAGTCGACCGGCATACCGCCAGCGTGGGCGACGGCATCGGCATAGGCGTTCTTGCCGCGCTCGCGCAGCAGGTTCTCGAGCGAGCGATCGGGCTGGAAGTAGTTCAGCAGCTCGGGCTTGCCGGGAGAAGTAACGATGATGGCGTCGTCGACTTCCTCGGGGTCGAGCGCCTCCTCGACGACGTACTGAATGACGGGCTTGTCGAGCACCGGCAGCATCTCTTTGGGCGTGCACTTGGTGCCAGGCAGAAAACGCGTGCCAAGACCGGCGGCGGGGATGATTGCCTTCATGTTATTCAAAGATCCTTTCGCAGGCGCAAAAGCGCCCCATGCGTGCGGCACACAGCCGCAGACCAAATTGCGATACCCAAGCATCTTACCGCTGGAACTATATGTCGCTACAAGGCAGAGACAATTCTTCAGCAGGTCAACGCAAATTATTGCTCGAATGGTGCAATTTTATTGCCCAACGGCAGGGCGCCCGATACGACGCAAATCACAGAACATGGCAGTTTGAGCTACCGATGTCGAGGGACCGAAAAACAAAAAAGACGGGGCTCGCAATGCGAACCCCGTCTGCAAAGAAACCTGGCGAGAAAGCCTGATTACTTGAGGGTGACAGCAGCGCCAGCAGCCTCGAGCTTCTCCTTGGCAGCCTCGGCGTCCTCCTTCTTGGCACCCTCGAGAACAGCCTTGGGAGCGCCCTCGACGACCTCCTTGGCCTCCTTCAGGCCAAGGTTGGTGAGCTCACGGACGGCCTTGATGACCTGGATCTTGTTGTCGCCGAAGCCCTCGAGCACGACGTCAAACTCGGTCTTCTCCTCGGCCTCAGCGGCGCCAGCAGCGGGAGCGGCGACAACAGCGGCAGGAGCAGCGGCGGAAACGCCGAAGGTGTCCTCGATAGCCTTGACGAGCTCGGAAGCCTCGAGAAGGGTCATTTCCTTAAGAGCATCGATGATCTCATCGGTGGTAAGCTTAGCCATTTCTAAGTCCTTTCGGTTTCCGTGCGGATGCACGGAGATCAGTTAAAACACAGCGCGAATGCGCCAGGGGTGCGGCGTTGCCGCCGCGGGTGAAAACAGCAACTAGGCTGCCTTCTGCTCGGAGACCTGCTGGATCGAACGAGCGAGACCAGAGGAAACGCCGTTGACGCAGACAGCGATGTCGCGAGCGAAACCGGAGATGAGACCGGCAATCTGGCCGAGAAGCTGATCCTTGGTGGGCAGCTCGGCGATAGCCTTAACATCATCAGCGGAAACGGCCTTGCCGTCGGAGATACCGCCCTTGATCTCAAGGACGCCCTTGGACTGAGCGGAGAAGTCCTTAAGGGCCTTAGCGGCCTCGACCGGCTCGGACTCGTAGAACACATAAGCGACGGGGCCGGCGAGGATCTCGTCGAGCTCGGGCTGCTCCTGGTTCTTGAGAGCGATCTTGACCAGGTTGTTCTTGTAGACCTTCATCTCGGCGCCGCACTCGCGAAGCTGATGACGCAGCTCCTGAGCCTGCTTAACCGTCAGACCGTTGTAGTTGACGACGAACAGACCGGCGTTCTCGGCGATACGGGACTCGATCTCTGCAACCTTGTCGATTTTGTACTGCTGGGGCATGAATTACACCTCCTCGAATTCTTTCCGGGCACGGTCCGCCACAAGGACGTGACGGGGGCATGTCCAAAAAGAAAGCCCCCGCGCTGCATGAGCGACGGGGGCGAGAAGACATATCTACTCGACCACCTCGGCTGGCGGGAAGTCCCATTAAGCTCGCGGGTAAGACCCGTTTGCGCCGGCTGTCTCTGGCAGCGGATTCGTGCGTGAACCGAAAATATTATGGCGGGAACCCCGGCGTCGGTCAACGGAAAACCGGGCTGTACACAATTCCACCATCCGGCCGCGCCGCCAAAGGCCAGGCGCAAGGTTTTCGCTCGGTCAAGTCCTGGCTCGCACGAAGAGCACATTAAGTGCTCTTCGGCTCGTGCGGAATCTACGAAAACCTTGCGCCTGGCCTTTGGCGGCGCGGCCTACGTCAACTATGGGGCAGCCCGGTTTTTCGTTGGCTGACGCCCCCACTCATAATGCTTGGGTCGGTGGGCTGATGTGTTGCGTCCCTGATGGCTATAGGGTTGACACGAAGTTGGACAGGCGGCGGAGGCCTTCGTCCAGATCTTGGTCGGAGACGCAGTAGCTTAGGCGGATGTGGCCTTCGGTGCCGAAACAGTCGCCCGGGACTAGAGCTACGTTTGCTTCTTTGATGGCCTTGATGCAGAAGTCTTCGCTTGTTAGGCCGAATTGTTTGATGCTGGGGAAGGCGTAGAAGGCGCCGGCTGGTTCCACTACGTCGAGGCCCATGGCGTCTAAGGCTGCGAGTACGCGTTCGCGGCGGGCTCGGTAGACTTTGAGCATGGGGGTTGGGTCGACGGTCAGGGCTCGGGCTGCGGCGTCCATTTCGAAGGAGACGGCGCTCGATACTAGGTATTGGTGAGCCTTGGCGATCTCGGCGATGACGGGCCCTGCCGCTGCAAGCCAGCCCAAGCGCCAGCCGGTCATAGCCCAGGGCTTGGAGAAGCTCTCGATGACGACCGTCTGCTCACGCAGCTCCGGGTGACGCTGGGCAAAGCGCTCGTAGCCATCCACATAGACCAGGCGGTTGTATACGTCGTCGCAGACCACGTAGATGCCCGCCTCCTCCGCCACGCGCGCCACGGCGTCAAGCGACGCCGCGTTGAGGATGCAACCCGTGGGATTGTTGGGCGAGCAGATGACGATGGCCTTGGTCGCCGGCGTCACGCAGGCACGAAGCGCCTCCTCATCAATCTGGAATTGCGCAGGCTCCGTATCCAAAAAGACCGCTTTGGCGTGATTGGCCACGACGATGCTCTCGTACAGGCCAAAGGCCGGCGTGGGGATGATGACCTCGTCGCCGGGGTTGAGCATAGCCATGAATGTTGCCGACAGGGCCTCGGTCGCGCCGTCGGTTAGGATGACCTCGTCGGCGGAAAATGCCAGGCCCGCGTCACCCATATATTTGGACAGTGCCTCGCGCAGGGCGGGACGGCCGTTGTTGGGCGGATAGTGCGTGTCGCCGCGGTCGAGCGAGGCCGTCACCTCGGCGCTAATCACATCGGGCGTGGGAAAATCGGGCTCGCCAAGCGCAAGTGCGATGCACCCCGGGTGCTGGGCGGCGAGCGCATTGATCCGACGGATGCCGGAGGGCTTGAGCGTGGCAAGCGAGGTATTCATGGGCAGACGCATGGCGTTCCTTTCGTAAGGGTTGCACTAGGATAGCGCGGCGGAGCGCCACCAGACGGTGTAACCTAAACGGAAACCAACCGGAAAGGAGGCGGCATGGAGACGATCGAGCGCGGCGATGTACCAAAAACGTTGCAGACCATTGCGTATATCAGCATTCCCAATAGCTCCGATCTTGAGTTTTTGCTCTGGGACCTGCAAGATGCCATCGCGGCCTATGCCCGGCTTTCCGACACCGTACTCCCCCACCCGGTTGACTTGAAGGCGGATGATGCCGGTGCAGTCGATGGCATAGTGCTCGCTGTTGATGATGCATTTGATGATGAGGCTATGATCGCTGTCGAGGAGATACTCGATCGCTTTGGAAATACAGAGACACGCATCTATGTCGTCGTCCAAGCCCTGTCCAAAAACACCAAGCAGGCGGACGAAGTCCTCGACCGCCTGTACCGAGCATGTATTCTACGTGACCTGCCATGGTGCGACGGCGTTGCCGTCTGTGCCGGCAGCGGCATTGCGGCTCTTCGCCACTCACCGCGCATGGGACTCCTACGACGGCCATTTTCGGAAGCGATGGATAAACTTGTGGGCGCTGTGCGCATGGGCTGCTCCATTGAGCATGCGCAGCTGCTTGGCGGTGGCAATGCCAATAGCGTCGATGCCGACGGCATGGTGCGCGCCAAGCCCGCGCTGCCCGCACCGATATGGCATGCCATCATGAAACGCCTCGGCACCCGCGCCCAATCAGATATCTAAATTACAGAGCGCCCCAATCAACGGCCTCGCGCCAGCGCTCGACAAGGCGTTCCAGGCGCCATGCCGCATTGGCGGGACTTGTCGACGGCAGAACGATGGCCGGCAGCCCGGTGCGCTCTTGTAGATAGCGCTTGTAGAGCCGGCCTGCCGTGCCGCCGTTACAGACAACGACCTCGATAGGAGCTGCGCCGGCAATGCGCTCGACATGCGCCGGAACGACGTTTTTGATGCTGGCGTCACTCGAACCCTTAATGTCGCAGCTCTCGATCACATCCCACAGGGCTACGCCGCTGTTAAGCAGCATGGAGCGCTTGGCGGCAATCGAGGCGTCGAGCGTCGCAGGCTCGCTGCCTGCCAAAGGGTCGCCCTCGTTGGGCGGCACGGGCACACCGAGGCACGCAGCCATCACGCGCCAAAAGCGGTTCTGGGGGTTGCCGTAATAAAAGGCATTGGCGCGCGAAAGCACCGAGGGAAACGACCCAAGCACCAAAACGCGCGAGCGCTGGTCGAACACGGGCTCAAACCCATGCTCAATATGTTGATAGCCCTCGTCGGACGCAGCCATGGCCTAGGCCCTCAGCAGATAACGCACCTCGTAGGGCGCAAGCTCAAGGGCACCCGTCAGCTCGACCGTGGGCGCATCGTCGGCAAGCAGGTCGACGAAGGAGCCGTTGAGCTCGCCGGCTCCAAAGGTATAGGGCTCGTTCACGGCGTTGACCGCCACGAGCACCGTCGCGTCATCGCAGGCGCGCTCGAACAGCAGCTGCTTGTTCTGGATCACCACGTTGCGATAGGCACCGTAGTTGAGAGCACGAGCGGCCGCGTCGTCGGCCGAGCGAAGGTGCGTGAGCTGCGTGATGAAGGCCGTCAGCTCGTTGGGCGCAGGCTCATCGAGCGCAGGTCGCAGCGCCCAGTCGCCATCGGGGCCGCCCTTTTCGCCAGGAATCCCCCACTCGCTGCCATAGTAGATGCATGGAATGCCCGGCATGCCAAACAGCATGCCATAGGCGGGGCGCAGGCAGGACTTGTCGGTGAGGATACTTGCCAGGCGCGGCACATCGTGGTTGTCGACAAACGACAGCAGATGTTTGCCGCGGTAGATGCACCACGGATCGCCGCCAAACTGGCGGTGCAGCGAATGGGCGATCTCGAACATGTTGACCGAGTTAAAGCTGGAGTACAGGCCCTTGTAGCACTCGTAGTTGGTGCAGGAGTCGAGCATCTCGTCGTTGACGATTTGGTTGTAGTCGCCGTGGAGCGTCTCGCCGATCAGCACAAAGTCGGGCTTGAGCTCACGGGTAAAGACGTGCAGGCGGCGCATAAAGTCGCGGTCGAGCATATAGGCAACGTCCAGGCGCAGGCCGTCGACGCCAAAGACCTCGGCCCAGCGGCGCACGGACTCGAGCAGGTAATCGACCACAGCGGGATTTTGCAGGTTGAGCTTCACAAGCTCAAAATGGCCTTCCCAGCCCTCGTACCAAAAGCCATCGCCATAGCAGGAATCGCCGTCAAAGCTAATGTGGAACCAGTCCTTGTACGGCGAGTCCCACTTGCGCTCCTGCACATCGCGGAAGGCCCAAAAGCCACGACCCACATGGTTAAAGACGGCATCGAGCACCACGCGAATGCCATGGGCATGCAGCGTCTCGCACACGGCCGCAAAATCGGCATCCCCGCCCAGGCGACGGTCGAGATGGCGCAGGCTACGCGTATCGTAGCCATGGCTATCAGACTCGAGCGGTGGGTTGATGAGCACGGCGCCAACGCCGAGTTCCTGCAGGTAGTCGGCCCATTGGGCGATTTTCATGATGGAGGCATCGGGGTTGGACGCAGCGTTGGCAACCTGGGCGAGCTCGTCCTCGGCAACGGGTGCGGCGTTCTCGCGCGGAGCTCCACAAAAGCCCAGCGGATAGATTTGATAGAACGTCGTCTCGTATGCCCACATAGCAACCTCCCGGTAAGCTCAACACAACGACATCCATTGTATGCCCAGCTTGTATCCTCTTCCCCAAAATAAGTTGCGGTGGAATAGTTCCTGCCTGGGCCTTCAGGGGCCTTAAACAGGAACTATTCCACCGCAACTGATGAGGGGACGTGATTAGGCGACGGGCTTTGCGCGGCGTATGGCTGGGAACAGCACGGTGATGGCGAGGATAACGCCCACGACGGCGATCGTGCCGCCCGCGTAGCCGATCCAAGCAATGCCCGGGCCCGACACCACGGCGCCGCCGATTGCGGTTCCCGTGCCGATACCCAGATTGAACAGGCCCGAGAAGATCGACATGGCGACAGCCGACGAATCCGCTGGCGTGTACTTGATGAGCTCGGCCTGGAACGCCACATTGAAGGCCGTGGCGCAGCAACCCCATAGCGCGCAAACAGCGAGAACCGCAGCGAGCGACGATGCGGCCGGACCCATGAGCAGCAGGGCCGCCGGCACACCGGAGAGCGTAATAGCCAAGAACGGGAACCGGTGCCCATCGAACAGTCGGCCAAACAGCCAGCTTCCCACCAGACCGGAGCAGCCAAACGCCGTCAGCGTCATGGTGATGGCGCCCGCGTCGACGTGCGCGATCTGCGCCAAGAACGGCTCGATATAGCTGTAGCTTGCGTAATAGCCGATCGCCATAAAGACCGTGACCGCGTAGAGCGCGATCAGGAACGGGTTCTTGAGCAGCTCGGGCAGCTGTTTGACGGTAAAGCGCTCGCCCGCCGGCATGGCCGGGAACACCGCGGCCTGGTACACCACCGCGACGGCAGAGAAGGCACCGACCACGGCAAACGTCATGCGCCAGCCCACAGCCAGCCCGATGGCGCGGCCGATCGGCAGGCCAAAGATCTGCGCGATGGACGAGCCCGTGGCGATCATGCTGATGGCGAGCGCCCCGTGACGGGTGTCGACCAGGCGCGAGGCCATAATCGAGGCGACCGACCAGAACACGGCATGTGCGCAAGCGACCACCAGGCGCGCACAGACCAGGATGGGATATGTCGGTGCCACAGCGGACAGGAACTGACCCAGAGAAAACACGGCGAGCACGCCGAGCAGCATCCGCTTGAACTCAAAGCGCGAGGCAAACACCATGAGTGGCAGCGACAGCAGCATGACGCCCCAAGCATAGACCGAGATCATGATGCCTGCCTGGGCCTCGGTGAGCGAGAACGACGCGGCGATATCAGTCAGAAGGCCGATGGGCATAAACTCCGACGTGTTGAACACGAACGCACAGCAGGCGAGCCCGATAAGCGGAAGCCACTGCCTGAGTGCGATACCACCTTGCTTTGTTTGAGCCATATAGGAAAACCTCTCCGATTATCTTGAGCGGTGGGCGATTATAGCAATGAGAAGTCTATAAAATGAGCAACAAAAGAATTCTTGGAAAACGATCGTTAACAGACGGCGCGCCAATTCTGCTTAGAAAGCAAGGTACGCAGGAACTCAATGTCGAAAACGCGGCTTCATCTTCGGGCTATCGCGCCTGCTCGGATACGCACAAGGACACCCCCATGAGCACGTCAATTTCGAGCCAACTCGCAACCGCACAATGAACTAGCAAAAGCAGCATATAAGCAAACGCCCCATAATAAAGTCCCTCATGTACAAGCGCCGTCACTGAAAGTGCCGACGGCAGCGCCGCACTCGAAACTACCCATCCAACAAGAACCTGGATAGCGCAACTTGCAACCAGGTTCCATGCCACCAGCAGCGTTGCGGGACGCGCGATTTCTCTGCAGGAGGAACGAAGCACCGTGACCGAACGCATGATGTAGCGTGGTGCAAACCGAATGCCTCGTAGTCCCCTCTGCTCCACGTCCGCATCTTCAATTAACACGAATACGAACGACGCGGAAAGAAGCGTCACGATTACTGCCACCACAAGCGAGCACAACACCCCGAGCTGACTGCTCGCAAGCGAGGCAAAGACTACAATTGCCGATAAAATCAAGTGAACCAAATAAATTAGTAACGCCCCAGAAATCTGGAGGGGAACCGTCGAGGCCAAGAGACAAACCGGAGGGGTTCGAACAGGTTGCACCGTCTCTTTGGACCGGTCGACGGCAAATAATGAAAAAGCCACATTCGATAGAAGCAGGTTTAAAAAGGCCGCGACCACAGTGCAAATAAGCGTAATTGACGGATTGATATAGGCGAGCTCAGTTGCAACGTTTGATACACCAATTTGAAGCGCGCTCATAACAAACAAGGGGATATATAACGCCATCGTGCAGCCACTCCGGCATCCCTTCGCCCGATCGCCCGATTCCAGAAAGACATTGAAGTTCTCTCGCAAGTTCACTCTATACCCGTTTTCTTACTAGGCAGGGCGAACGGGCGCCAATATAAACGCCGGTCCGCCCATCCATAATTTCTAGTTTTAACGTCCAGACTAGTCTGTCCAGCCGTCGATGTAGTCGCGGTTAAGCTCAAAGTACTGCGCGGCGATATCTTTCGCCAAGGAGTACGAATTAACGAGCGGGTGCATCGCGAGGCTCTCGACAATGTCGCGCTTCGATCGGTTAACGATGCCACGCGCCACGGTGCGCTCGTAGTACTTGACGCGACGAATCAATTCGAGGTTTCCCGCGGGCACAGAATCGGCTTCGACGCGATGCGGTACACAGCCATCGGTGGAGATATCGCACGTTGACTCAATGACGTCTGTATCGAGAAGGCCGGGGATGGCGCCATTGTTGGGGGTGCACAGGATCATCTGCTGCGTCTTGCCAGAGCGAGCAATATCCATGAAACGGAGCGCGACACCTGCGTATCCGCCAGCATCTTTGCCGTACACGTCAAACGTCCACGGCTTGTCGCGGTGAATACCTGTCTCGGCCGCCATGTAGTTGTTTTCGCGCATTCCGTACCACTTCTCAAAGCACGCGAGGCCCTTTTCGAAGTCGTTCTCAATATCGATAGATGCAAGCTCGCTCGTCATTTCTCGATTAATTTCTTCGATTAGTTCGCCGCGCGTCTGGGGCGAAGAGAGAACGTTGGCGACGGCGCGCTCGCGATAGTAGAAATAGTATAGGTACTCATTTGGCACGCATCCGCGATTTAGAACGAGATCCTTCTCGAAGAACCTAAGATCTGTATGAGCATATGCCCCGTCGTCGTGGATCAAGTCGGGCATGATGTCCTCGCCGTCAACCGTCACATTGCGGAAGAACGAGAGGTGGTTGAGTCCATAGCACTCGCCCTGAACCGATGCGGGATCAACGCCTTTATACTCGGCAAACTGATGCAACATGCCCGAGGGGGCATCGCAAATGCCATAAGTAAAATCATAGCCCATATCGCGTAGGGCCTGAGATACGACGCCAGCGGGATTAGTAAAGTTAAACACCTTGACGCCCGGCTTTGCGTACTTCTTGATTAACTCGCAATACGAAGCAAGCGCAGGGACGGAGCGCATGGCAAAAGACACGCCGGCTGCGCCAGTCGTCTCTTGGCCAAGAACCCCATGCGAAAGAGCAATGCGCTCATCGCGAACGCGCATATGGTCCCCACCGACGCGAATCGTCGTGATCACATAATCGGCGTCCTTAACAGCCTCGACTGCATCGCCCGTCAGTGAAAAATTAAGCGTGGGGCAAAGCATGCCCGAGACATGGGCGGCAAGGCCACCGTAGATGCGCAGCTTCTCGGGATCATTATCCATAAACACAAGTTCGTCGATCCCAAGCGATGACGCCTGCTGGGCTATGCTCTTTGCCAAAAACATGGAGCGGACGCCACCGCCACCTATGACCGTAAGTTTCATATCGAAACCCCCAAATAGCACATTCAATATTGCATGGTTCGCCTGTGTTTGGATATTGTATCCAGCATGAAGGGCCGCTTCCCGCCCCGGCTGCAAGGCGGGAAAGGAATTCCCCAAGGAGTTATTATTTACGCAACGGAAGCGGCCATACACGTCCGGCGGGAAGGGGCACCGATGGTTGATAAAAAGCAGATTTCCAAGCTCTACTCAGCCGCAAAGCTATCCGAAACCGAGCAAAGCGTACTCGAATACCTGCTCAACAATATCGACACCCTCGATGATATTGGCATAAAACCTGTCGCCATGGCATGCTTCACCAGCATGACGACAGTCATCAGGCTTTCGAAAAAGCTCGGCTACCGTGGCTACCGCGAAATGATGTACGATCTCAAGCACCTTCAGCATGTCTCCCGCGAAATGAATCAATCACTCAAAGACAGTAGCGTCCACTTCATATGCCATACCGGAGATGTAGACGTATTCATCGCCGCACTGCATCGCAACAGAATGATCAGAGTAAACGGAGAGGGTTTCTCACGCATCGTTGCGCAGTACATGGCGACCAAGCTCGTTGGACTTGGCTTTTTGGCCGTCATACAGGACTTCCTAGAAACCGATCAGTTTGTCGAATCCAACCGAAATACGCTCAGCTGCATGATGCTCATATCCAAATCGGGCCAGACAGAAGCCATCCTGGAAACCGCAAGGGCATGCCACGACGCGGGCATTACGACCCTCGCTTTTACCGGCAACGAAGACAGCGAGCTCGCCAAGACGGCAGACGCGATCTTTACGATACATGACGATCACCCAATGGATCTTAAGAACGTTAAGCCTAACTGCTTTACCGGAAGTTGTATTCTCGCATTCGAAGAACTATTGAGTATCTGCCTTGACAATCTAAAACAAGAAGGCTTGGCCCCCTAAATCATGCGATAGGAAGCCAAGCCCTGGAATTGCGCTATGCAATTGCAAGCCACTTGCGCGTTTTACTCGTCACCGAGAACGTCGTGCACCTCAGAAGCGACTTCGCCGACACGAGGACCGTAAACGACCTGAATTGCCTTGTCGCTCAGGCGAATAACGCCCATAGCTTCAAGATTCTTGGTGAACACCTCGTCGTCTGCAACCTTAGAACCATCCTTGACAATCACGCGAAGACGTGAGATGCAGTTGTCAAGATCATCAATGTTGTCGGCTCCACCAAGCGCTTCGACAATGCCGACAGCAAGCGCGCTGTCCTTGGTCGCATGGCCCTGGACTGCCTTCTCGGGAGTGCTACCAGACTCGCCCTTTGCCTCAGCGGCCTTTGCCTCGAACTCGGCTCTGCTGTTGATCAACTCAATATCGTCACCATCATCTCGACCGGGCGTCTTGATATCGAACTTAGTAATAAAGAACCGGAAGAGGAAGAAAGCTGCCAGGAAAAAGGCGGGGAGCAGAATAAGGTACGGAAGCAGATTAAGCTTCTCGGGGCGGAATAAGAATGGGATCAGGTCCTTGATATTTCCCTGGTACACCGAAACGCCCATTGCTTCCGAGAGAACTTCACCCAGTCCGGAAAGCGGAGCGTAAACGCCAAAGTAGAGCCAGGGGGCGGCAAACAGGAACGTAAAGAGAATAGGCTCCGTAACACCAAAGAAAACAGTCGAAATCACTGTGGGGATTAAAAGACCAGCAACCTTCTTGCGGTTCTGGGGCTTGGCACAAGACCACATAGCAAGGGCGATGCCCGGGAACAACGCATAATCGTTAATGCCATAACCAGCCATGAAGGCCCTAACCAAGAGCTTGTCGCTGCTGGGAGAAGCGAGCTGTGCAAGCTGAATGGCGCTATTGCCCACCACGCGCGTTCCATCGACGACCATGGAGCCGCCAAGCTCAGTCCAATACATGGGCGTCTCGAGCAGCGGATGCAAGCCAAACGGCACAAGGCTCTCGAGCACCCAGCGATAGACAAACGTACCGACCAGACCGGAGCCTTTCACGAACGTCGCAATACCCGAGAAGCATCCACCGATGACGGGCCAGACGAAGTACATGATGCCGCCCAGGATGCCACCGGCGACCAGCGATACAATGGGGACCGTTCGACTGCCCGCAAAAAACGCCAGCGCCGTTGGAAGCTTGGTCTTGTAAAAACGGCCGGTGATCCAAGCGACCAGGCAGCCCACGATAATGCCGCCAAAGACACCAGAGCTGTAGCCAAAAAAGCCGAGCGAGGTAGTGTAGAGTGCGGACTGCTCACTCGCCTGAATGGACGTAAGGCCGACCTTCTGAAGAGCTTCCACCGTTGTATTGTCGGCAGCCAAGCCAGCTGCTCCAAGCAGAATCTCAACCGTCTTGAGCATGGTGAGATAGCAGACAAGGGCAGAAAAGGCAGCCCAGCCCTTCTCTTTGCGAGACAAGGAGAAGGCACAGCCGACGGCAAACAAAACACCGAGGTTTCCAATGATTACCTCGCCGAGACCCTTAAATACCGAGAAGAACGTAAAGAGCGGCGAAGCGGCATACCAGTCCCAATTAACGCCAAGGGACACAAGGGTCAGTTCGGTCGTAAAAACGCTACCGATACCCAAAAAGAGACCGGAAATGGCAATGAGCGTAATCGGAACGAGCATTGCCTTTCCGAACGATTGGAATTTTTCTTTCATCAATTCCCTCCTCAATGAGCCTCTACAAACGACTATTGCATCCCACGTCCCCACACAGGCGAAACGGAAGACATGTTCGGCAATAGAAACAAAGTGATTGTAGAAAGGGGCGCACAAAATACGCATCGCCATCGCGTAATACGGTTAAATCGACCGACGATTGCAAGTATTTACGAATCCGTAAACGGCAGCAAATAGGCAGCGAACGGCAATCTGCAGCGTAGGACAGTCCCCGCAGGCCGACAATTGACGGTATTTTGGCTCATTTTTATTGAATTGTTGCTCGCCCAAAAGCGCGGAGCATCAACGCGCCCCTAAGCCAATCCCAGCAATATGCCCGCCGAATGCACGACGAACGCCACGATCCAGGCGACCGTCACTTGAAATGCGAATACGGCCACGGCATAGCGCGCGCCCAGCTCACTCTTGACGGCGCCGATTGCCGCCACACAAGGCGGGTACAGCAACGTAAAGACCAAGAACACGTAGGCGGTAAACGGCGAAAACATGGTCGACAGCGCCGCGGGCGACGTTGCGCCCAAAAGCACCGTGAGCGTCGAGATGACGCTCTCCTTGGCAATGAGCCCCGTGACGAGCGCCGTCGAGGCGCGCCAGTCGCCAAAGCCGAGCGGGGCCAACACCGGCGCGATGATGCTGCCCAGACCGGCAAGCAGGCTTTGCGACTGGTCGGCGACCACGTTAAAGCGGATGTCGAACGTCTGAAGGAACCAGATGACCACGGTCGCGGCAAAGATAATGGTAAAGGCCTTGGTGATGAAGTCCTTGGCCTTATCCCATGCCAGCATCACCGTCGTCTTGACGCTCGGCAGGCGGTAATTGGGGAGCTCCATGATAAACGGCACCGGGTCGCCCTTAAATGCCGTGCGGTTGAGCACCAAAGCCGCGACGCAGCCGACCACGATACCGATCAGATAGAGCGAGACCATGGCGGGAACCGTCGCCTGCGGGAAAAACGCCCCGCACAGCAAGCCGTAAACCGGCAGCTTGGCTGAGCAGCTCATAAACGGCGTGAGCATGACCGTCATCTTGCGGTCGTGCTCGGATGGGAGCGTACGGGTCGACATGATAGCCGGCACGGTGCAGCCAAAACCGACGAGCATGGGCACGAAACTGCGACCCGACAGGCCAAAGCGACGCAACACCTTATCCATGACAAAGGCCACGCGCGCCATGTATCCGGAGTCTTCCAGAATGGAGAGGAACAAAAAGAGCACGACGATAATCGGCAGGAAGGTCAGCACACTGCCCACGCCCGTAAGCACGCCGTCGACAGCCAGCGAGCGCACCACGTCGTTGGTACCGAACGCCTTGAGGCCCGCATCGGCCGAGGCGATGATGGCAGCGATACCGTCCTCCATGAGTCCCTGCAACGCCGCGCCGATCACGCCAAACGTCAGCCAAAAGACGAGGCCCATGATCACCAGAAACGCCGGAATGGCTGTGTAACGACCTGTCAGGATGCGGTCAATCTTGACGGAGCGCACGTGCTCGCGGCTTTCGTGCGGTTTGACGACGCAACGCCCGCACACGTCGCCGATAAAGCTAAAACGCATATCGGCCAGCGCAGATAGGCGGTCGGTGCCGGCCTCGCCCTCCATCTGGGTGATGATGTGCTCGATAGCGTCGAGCTCATTGCGATCCAGGTGAAGCGCCTCGGTTACCAGCTCATCGCCCTCGACCAGCTTGGTCGCCGCAAAGCGCACCGGGATGTGCGCCGTCACGGCATGGTCCTCGATCAGGTTAGCAATACCGTGGATGCAGCGATGCAGCGCACCGCCGTCCGGACCGTCGGGCGCGCAAAAGTCCAGGCGACCAGGGCGCTCGCGGAACCGCGCCACGTGCAGGGCGTGGTCCACCAGCTCGCCGATGCCCTCGTTGCGGGCAGCGCTAATGGGGACAACGGGCACGCCCAACAGGCTCTCGAGCAAGTTGACGTCTACGGCGCCGCCGTTGGCGGTCACCTCGTCCATCATGTTGAGCGCGATGACCATAGGACGGTCAAGCTCCATGAGCTGCAGTGTCAGGTACAGGTTGCGCTCGATGTTGGTGGCGTCAATGATGTCGATGATGGCGTCCGGACGCTCGTCGAGGATGAACTGACGGCTCACGACCTCCTCGCCTGTGTACGGCGACAGGGAGTAAATGCCGGGCAGGTCGGTAACGCTCGCCTCGGGATGGTTACGGATGGTGCCATCTTTGCGGTCGACCGTCACGCCGGGAAAGTTACCGACGTGCTGGTTGGAGCCCGTCAGCTGGTTGAATAACGTGGTCTTGCCGCAGTTTTGGTTGCCGGCGAGGGCAAAGTGCAGAGGCGCGCCCTCGGGCACGGCCGTCTTTGCCGCACGGGGCGAATACGTCCCCTCGCCCAGGGCCGGATGCTCCGTCATGCCGATTGCGGCGTTAGCGCGCGGACCCGTATCGGTGTCGTGAATACCCACAAGCTCGATGCGAGCGGCATCGTCCTTGCGCAGTGTCAACTCGTAGCCACGCAGGCGGATCTCGAGCGGGTCGCCCATGGGGGCGTACTTCATCATGGTGACTTCGGTGCCCGGCGTTAGACCCATGTCCAAAATATGCTGTCGGAGTGCCTGATCGTCCGATGCCACCGATGCGACAACGGCGTCCTTTCCAATCTCGAGTGTATCGAGCTTCACGTCCGTGTTCCTCCCCCGGCGCCCACAGGGCGTTGCATTTTGTTTATCTTGGCTAACCGTTTGCCATGGCTAACCAATTGTAACCATGCATGATAGCGCGAACACACAGCGACGTTCAATCAACAGATCGGTGCAAGGGGGACGGATTACTTTGCACCAAGCCCTTGAGAGCTAGAGCGATGCCGATGTCTTGGAACCGACAGCGAAAGCCCGCTAGAGCGGCAAGTGGTTACGGCGTTTGGTAAAACGCCGTAACTAAAACCCGTGGCGCTCCAGAAAGCGGAAAGCCAGGTGGATCCAAGGGCGGACTGCCACCTGTTTGTCCTCGTTATCGACCGCGGTGTTGGCGTTGCCGAGCGAAAGGCCGTGACCGCCCTGGTCGAAGACGTGCATCTCGCATGCAACGCCCTCCTCGGCCATGCGCTGCGCAAACGGGTAGACCTGCGCGATCGGCGCCGTCTTGTCGTCGGACACGCCCCACACAAAGGTCGGTGGCATCTGACGCGAAACATGCGTGGTGGGGCAGATGTCGGCCAGATGCTCGTCAGTTGCCTCGCCGCCCGTCACCATCGACAGGTAGTCGTTGAGCAAATCGCGCCCCGTCTTGCCGCCCGTCTTGGGCACACGCAAGTCAATGCGCGGATCGCGCGTCTGCATGTCGCGCACATAGGCAAAGTCGAGCAATGGATAGCCCAGCACCACGGCATCGGGACGAATGTCGTCCGGACGCGCCCCGGCAAGTGCCGCAAAGGGGCCGGTCTTCCACTGTGTTGCCAGCGAGGCGCAAATCATGCCGCCAGCAGAAAAGCCCACGACGCACACGCGCTTAGGATCGACATGCCACTCGTCGGCGTTGGCGCGCACCGTGGCGACCATCTTGGCAAGATCTGCCTGGGGGTGCGGAAAGCTCACGTCACCCGTAGAACTCGTGACATAGTTGAGCACAAAGGCCTGGTAACCGTGATCCAAAAACGCAAACGCCACAGGATCCTGCTCATGCGGAGCGATATGCGTAAACGCACCTCCGCCACAGATAATCACCGCGGGGCGGCGGCCATTCGGTTTATCGGGCAACGGCTCGGCACCCAAATACGTAAACGTCGCCGGATAATCCTCGGTCGGCTCCTCGCCCCACAGCGCATGGTTCTCGACAATCATATGTGCTCCCTTCGCGCAAATTATGCGCCCTTGTTTTTCGCCTTCAAGCGTACCCCACTTGAACCCGTGGCGCAGAAACACTCCGGCAATAAGTTTCCCTTCAACTGATATATCACATAATCCCAGTTCAGAGGTATCGTTGAGCAGCGTAGAATAGGGGCGTTGACCAAGCCGCGAAACACATGTGAAACGTTTCCGGCAAACCAAACGCGCGATATGCGCCTATTTAAGTTGGAGGCAACTATGGGTCTGCTCGATTCGCTTAAGTCCACCTTCACCTCGACCGGCGAGGCGTCCGTTCCGCCCGCAGCAAGCTTCGCTACCCGCGAAGGCGTCATCTATGCCCCCGTCAACGGCGTGCTCGTCAACCTGAACGAGGTTCCCGACGAGACGATCGCCTCGGGCATGCTTGGCCAGGGCTATGGCATCGAGCCCATTACCGGCACCATCTATGCGCCCGCCAACGGCCGCATCGGTGCCACCACTGTCACCAACCACTCCATCGGCATGATCACCGAGGACGGCCTGCGCGTGTTCATCCATGTTGGCCTGGGCACCGTGGAAATGAACGGCAAGGGTTTTGCCCGCTTTGTCGAGATGGGCGATGTGGTCAAGGCAGGCCAGCCGCTCATCAGCTTCGACCGCGAGGCCATTAAGGCCGCTGGTCACGAGGACATCGTGACCGTCATCGTCTCCGAGCTCGATCGTCTTAAGAGCATCGACCATGTCGGCGAGTCTGGAACGCTTATCGGTGGCAACCCGCTCGTCAAGCTTGGCGACCCGCTGCTGGTTGCCAAGACCAAGTAGCCAGGCCCCACGCCACACAGCCAAAAGGCACCTCGTCAAGCGCCCGCGACCATTTGGCCGCGGGCGCTTTTCGTTTGAAAAACCATCCCGCCAATGCCTTATCTGTATAGCCCAAATGAGCCGAGCTGCTAGAATATCGAACTGTATGGATAACTATCATTCAACCGTTATGGGAGGATACGTGAACCGCACCAAAATCGCGCAGCTCTATGCCGATGCCGAGTCGCTCGGCGGCCAGACCGTCACCGTCGCCGGCTGGGTCAAGTCCGTCCGCGACATGAAGAACTTTGGCTTTGTTACGCTCAACGACGGCAGCTGCTTCCGCGACCTGCAGGTCGTCATGAACCGCGAGGCACTCGACAACTACGACGAGATCGCCCATCAAAACGTCTCGGCCGCACTCATTTGCACCGGCACCGTCAAGCTGACCCCCGATGCGCCCCAGCCTTTCGAGCTTTCTGCCACCTCCATCGAGGTCGAGGGCACGAGTGCCCCGGATTACCCGCTGCAGAAGAAGCGCGCAACCGTCGAGTTCCTGCGCACCCAGCAGCACCTGCGCCCGCGCACCAACCTGTTCCGCGCCGTGTTCCGCATCCGCTCTGTCGCGGCTGCCGCCATCCACCGCTTCTTCCAGGAGCAGGGCTTTGTCTACGTCAACACCCCCATCATCACCACGAGTGACTGCGAGGGCGCCGGCGAGATGTTCCGCGTGACCACGCTCGACCCCAAAAATCCGCCCCTCACCGAGTCCGGCGAGGTCGACTGGAGCCAGGACTTCTTTGGCAAGCATGCGAGCCTCACCGTGTCCGGCCAGCTCAATGCCGAGAACTTTGCCATGGCCTTTGGCGACGTGTACACCTTTGGCCCCACCTTCCGTGCCGAGAATTCCAACACCACGCGCCACGCCGCCGAGTTTTGGATGATCGAGCCCGAGATGGCCTTTGCCGACCTTAACGACTACATGGATAACGCCGAGGCCATGCTCAAGTACGTCCTTAAGGACGTCATGGCAACCTGCCCCGACGAGCTCAATATGCTCAACAAGTTTGTGGACAAGGGTCTGCTCGAGCGCCTGGACCATGTCGCCAACTCCGACTTTGCCCGCGTTACCTACACCGAGGCCGTCGAGATCCTGGAGCAGGCAGTCGCTGCTGGCCACCAGTTTGATTACCCCGTCAGCTGGGGCATCGACCTGCAGACCGAGCACGAGCGCTTCCTGACCGAGGAGCACTTTAAGCGCCCGACCTTCGTGACCGACTACCCGGCCGAAATCAAGGCGTTCTACATGCGCATGAACGAGGACGGCAAGACCGTCGCCGCCGCCGACTGCCTGGTGCCCGGTATCGGCGAGATTATCGGCGGCTCCCAGCGCGAGGAGCGCCTAGACCTGCTCGAGGCCCGCATCAAGGACCTGGGCATGAATCCCGAGCAGTACAAGTACTACCTTGACCTGCGCCGCTACGGTTCCTGCAAGCACGCCGGCTACGGTCTGGGCTTCGAGCGCTTGGTCATGTATCTGACCGGCGTGGGCAACATCCGCGACGTCCTGCCGCACCCGCGCACCGTGGGCAACGCCGACTTCTAATCGTCGGACGCTAGCTCGCGTCGCCACACGCCAACGCTCATCGCACAAGCGTCTCTCGACATCGGTCGAGAGACGCTTTTTTCAACAGCATTCGTCAAGCTTTTGGCAAGTTTTTGGTCAGTTGAGCAGGGCTGTTGAAAACTCGACCTGCCGTTTGCCGACGACTACCGACCGCCCAGAGCGCCCTGCGCCCCTGGGAAAGCCCCACGTCCTAGGCTCCATACCGTCGCCACCCAAAACGGAAAGGACGTGGGCACGATGACCGAAGCCGCTGTTGAAACCTACGACACCACGACGAGGGGCGCCGCCTCGATGGCAGCCTATCGCGCCGTTCGCATCCTGCAACTATTAAGCGAAAACACTGGCGAGGACAAGGCCATGCTTTCCGATGAGCTGATCCGGCGCCTCGCCCATCCTGACGACCCCGCCCGCATGCCCATCTCGGCGGCGCGGCGCAGCATCTACACCGCCATCTCCGCGCTTCGCCATGCCGGATACGAAATTGAGTACAAACGCGGCGTGGGCTACAAACTTCTTACCCGTCCGCTCACCGACGAAGAGATCATCCGGCTCCACGGTATGGTCATGCGCAACCGCTCCACGCCTATCGCTATCCGCAAGAGCATGGCGCAGCACTTAGTTGCCATGGCGAGTGCCGACGTTCGCGGCTACCTCGATACACCCGAACCCGTTCCAAGCGCAGGCAGCAAGGCTACCAAGGCAACACGCACGCCCATCAAGCGCATCGACACGTGCGAGCTCGTCGAGCAGGCCATCGACCACGGAACCACGGTGAGTTTTGATATTTCGAGCGTCACGACGCGTGGCGAAACCGAAGCAGCACGAATGACACTCCGTCCCTTTGCCATCAGGCAGCGCGATGGCATCTCGTATCTGCTGGGAACGGTCTACGACGCCCGAGGCGCCGATGACACGTTGCGTACCGTAGAGATTGGCCGAATGAGAAACGTTACCACACGTCTCCTCGACGGCAAGAAGCTCTTCGCCGCCCTAGACGAGGACGACGCCTCCTCCGCCGCATAAGACCCTCCGCCGCCCATTCGACTACCCGTACCGCCCATCCGATTCTGTATTAAAAAACCCGCCAGGCTGTTGTAAAAATGGACATCAGCGCTACTATAGTTCCACTTGCACTTTGTCCCAGTGCAGTGTTTCCAGCCATTTTTATACTGGGGGTAATGATATGAAGGACATCACCATCAGCCGCAGGAGCCTTCTGGTCTCCGCCGGCCTGCTCGCGCTCGCCCCGCTCGCCGGATGCGGCGGCAACTCCGGTTCCGGCTCCGCTGCCGCCGGTTCCGACTACACCATCGGCGTTCTGCAGCTCACCGAGCACTCCGCGCTCGATGCCGCCAACGCCGGCTTCGTCAAGGCCATCAAGAAGAGCGGCCTTAAGGTCAAGATCGACCAGAAGAACGCCCAGAACGACCAGTCCACGTGTAAGTCCATTGCCGACAAGTTTGTGGGCGACAACGTCAACCTGATTTATGCCATCGCCACGCCCGCCGCGCAGGCTGCCGCCGGCGCCACGGCCGATATCCCCATCGTGGGCTGCGCCATCACCGACTACGCCGCCTCCGGCCTGGTCCAGGACAACGACAAGCCCGGCACCAACGTCACGGGCGCTTCCGACCTCACCCCGGTCGCCGAGCAGCTCGAGATGATGCAGAAGGTCCTGCCCGACGTTAAAAAGGTCGGCCTGCTCTACTGCACCGCCGAGTCCAACTCCGACGTCCAGATCAAGGCCGCCAAGAAGGAGCTCGACAAGCTGGGCCTCGAGTACACTGACTTCACCGTCTCGAGCTCCAACGAGATTCAGTCCGTCGTCGAGTCTGCCGTGGGCAAGGTCGACGCGCTGTACTCCCCCACCGACAACACCATCGCCGCGGGTGCCTCGCAGGTCGGCCAGATCTGCAAGGAAAACAAGCTTCCCTTCGTGACTGGCGAGGAGGGTATGTGCATGGCCGGCGGCCTGTTCACCCTCTCCATCAATTACGAGGACCTGGGCTACGCCGCGGGCGAGATGGCCGTTAAGATCCTGAAGGGCGAGGCCAAGCCCGAGGATATGCCGATCAAGCACCTCTCGAGCAAGGACCTGGTCGTCGTCAAGAACGACGAAATGGCCGAGGCCCTGGGCATCGACCTTTCCGCTCTGGATGCGTAATGCCATACGCGGCATGCGTCTAGAGCCCGTGCTCGCGCTTTAGCCGCGTTATTCAATATCTGAGCCACAGGGGCGGGCGCTGTAGACCGGCGTTCGCCCTGCTTGTTTCGGATGAGTCAAAACATCCGGCCGCAGCTCTTTTATGCATTGTTACCGCTATCATGGTGACTCACGTGTCCACCCTATCCTAGGAGGTATGAAGCATGCTCATTGCATTGCAGGGCGCCGTTTCGCAGGGCGTCCTCTGGGGCATTATGGTGCTTGGCGTGTTTATCACGTTCCGCCTGCTCGACATTCCCGATATGACCTGCGACGGCAGCTTTGCCCTCGGCGGCTGCGTCTGCGCTGTGCTCATCGTCAATAACAACGTCGACCCGCTGCTCGCCGTGCTGGCCGGTATGTGCGCCGGCGCCATCGCGGGTGCCGTCACGGGCATTTTGACCACCGTCTTTGAGATTCCCGCGATCCTCGCCGGAATCCTCACCCAGATCAGCCTGTGGTCCATCAACCTGCGCATCATGGGCAAGTCCAATACGCCCATTCTTGCCAAGGGCACCGTGTTCTCGGCCGTCAGCAATATGACCGGTCTGCCGCAGTCCACCGTTGCCATCATCTTGGGCATCCTGCTCGCCGTGGCTATCGTTGCCATCCTGTATTGGTTCTTTGGCACCGAGATCGGCTCGGCGCTGCGCGCCACCGGCAACAACGAGTACATGATCCGCGCTCTGGGCGTCAACACCAACTCCACCAAGATGATCGCCCTCGTGCTCTCCAACGCCCTCATCGGCCTTTCGGGCGCGCTCATCTGCCAGAGCCAAAAGTATGCCGACATTGGTATGGGCACCGGCGCCATCGTTATCGGTCTTGCCGCCATTGTTATCGGTGAGGTGCTCGGCCGTCTGCTGCCCGGCGGCCTCACGCAGTTTAGCGTTCGCCTGGCCTCTGCCGTCTTTGGCTCCGTGGTGTACTTCCTCATCCGCGCCATCGTGCTGCAGCTGGGCATGGACGCCAACGACATGAAGCTGCTCTCCGCCGTGATCGTTGCCGTGGCCCTGTGCGTACCCGTCGTTTGGGAGCGCTATAAGCTCCGCAGCTCCTACACGAAGGGAGATGAGGCAGATGCTTAAGCTATCGCACGTCAAGAAGACCTTTAACAAGGGCACCGTCACCGAGAAGCGCGCGCTCACCGGCGTCGACCTCACCCTAAATGACGGCGACTTTGTAACCGTGATCGGCGGCAACGGCGCCGGCAAGTCCACGTTGCTCAACATGATCGCCGGCGTGTACCCGCTCGATTCGGGCGTTATTGAGCTCGACGGCACCGACATCTCGCGCCTGAGCGAGTCGCAGCGCGCCAAGTACCTGGGCCGCGTGTTTCAGGACCCCATGCGCGGTACCGCTGCCGACATGCAGATCGCCGAGAACCTGGCCCTCGCCAAGCGTCGCGGCCAGCGTCGCGGCCTTTCGTGGGGCGTCACCAAGGCCGAGAAAGATGAGTACGTCGAGCTGCTCAAGCGCCTGGACCTTGGTCTGGACACGCGTCTCAACGCCAAGGTCGGCCTGCTCTCGGGCGGCCAGCGCCAGGCACTCACCCTGCTGATGGCCACGCTCACCAGGCCGCGCCTGCTGCTGCTCGACGAGCACACCGCGGCCCTCGACCCCAAGACGGCCTCTAAGGTGCTTAACCTGACCGAGGAGATCGTCGACGAGAACCACCTGACCACGCTCATGGTCACGCACAACATGAACGACGCCATCCGTCTGGGCAACCGTCTGATCATGATGCACGAAGGCCACGTGATCTACGACGTGACGGGCAATGAGAAGAAGTCGCTCACCGTAGCCGACCTGCTGCAGAAGTTCGAGGAGGTCTCGGGCGGCGAGCTCGCCAACGACCGCATGCTGCTAAGCTAAACCTACCAAAAAGGGACAGGTTTATTTTGGCAGGTTTTATCTGCGCAAACGTCAAAACCGCCGCAAAGGGACAGACGTCCTTGCGGCGGTTTTCGCATATTATGTCGATAATCCGATATTCAACCAGACATTCTGGCTAAGGACTAAGGAAACTGCCATGAAAAGACTCCCCCGCCTTGCGTTAGCCGCCGCGTTGTTTGCCGGCGCGCTCGCAGGCATCCCAAGCCTCGCTTTCGCGGGGAACCTGCCCGCCGCTATTGACGGCTCCGTGGCCGTCATGCACACCAACGACATCCACGGCAGCTACAAGTACAGCTACAACGAAAGCAAGGGCACCGGCACTGTGGGCTTTGACGGACTGGCGGTTCTCTATAGCGCCCAGGGCAACGCCCCCGATCTTTTGCTCGATGCGGGCGACACCTTCCACGGACAGTCCTTCGCCACCATGAGCGAGGGCAAGAGCATCGCCGAGCTCATGGACACCTTCTATGCCGACGGCTACGACGCAACCACGCCAGGTAACCACGACTGGAGCTACGGCGCGGACAAACTCCGCACCATGACCAGCTACAGCACCACTGGCACGCCCTTCGCCATGCTCTGCGCGAACGCAAAGTCTACGAGCGGCATATGGAGCTCGAGCATCACGAAGACGCTCGATCGCACCTGGGAGGATAGCGAAGATCACTCCACATTCGACTACAAAATCAAGGTCGGCGTCGTGGGTGCCATGGATGAGTCGCTGAGATCCTCGCTGCGCGCGGACCTGGTCGCGGGTACGTCGTTCTCGGGTGCCGCGAACGCCATCAATGCCGAGGCAGAGCAGCTGCGCAAGGAGGGCTGCGATGTTGTTGTGTGTATCGCGCACACGCTCGACGCCAAGACCTTTGCCACGCGACTCCGTGGCGTCGATGCCCTTATCGCAGGCCACGAGCACATCAACCTTAACGAGAAGGTGACGGGAGCCGACGGCAAGACGATCCACGTTGTCGAGGCGGGCAGTGCCTTTGCCGAGGTGGGACTGCTTTCCATTCCGTACAAATACGACACGAATGGCACCGAGACGACCGACGACGACACGGTCACGGTCCCTGCAGACGACAGCAACGAGAAGCTCTACACCGCCAAGAACGTCAACGACCTTTTGGCAGACCCCGACAAGGGCTCCGACTACCAAAGCCGCCTTGAAGCCGTCCGCAACAAGATCAAGCCGCTCGACGAGGACTTTGAAAACGAATCGAACAAGGTGCTCGGCACATCCACCACCAACTATTTCTACGGCGAGGACGCCGCAGGCACGCATGGTTGGGAAATGGTGCGCACCACCGATTTCCGTCCCAGCAAGGAGGGCGACACCACCAAGGCCCAGACCATCGGCCACGTGATTTGCAGCTCCTATCTTGACCTGACGGGCGCGGACCTCGCTATCGAAAACGCTGGCGGCATCCGCGGCGGCATCGCGGCGGGCAACGTGACCGCCGGCAACGTCATCGCCATCTCGCCCTACGGCAACACCGTGGAGACCTGGGCCATGACCGGCGCGGACTTCCTCGCAGCGCTCGAGCACTCGCTACAAATCAGCGACGATTGCAACGACAGCTACGAGCTTCAGCAGGCTTATGTGGCGGCCGGTCACACCGAGCAGGAGGCGCAAGACAAGTACAAGTGGCGCGATGACTCTGGCAGCGTTCTCTCCTTTGGCGGCATCAACGTGACGATTGATTGGACACAGCCCGAGGGCAAGCGCATTGTGAGTGCCACACTCACCAAAGACGGCAGCACGCTCGACCCCGCCAAGACCTATACCGTCGCCACCAACAACTACATCATCACCAACACGACCGACTTTCCCACCTTTGCACACGCCACCAAGTACACCGAGTGGGGTACCTGCGAGTCAGCGCTAAGGGCGCTGATCGGGCAGAACGGCTGGGAGAGCAAGATGGCCGGGCTCGCCGGCACCATCGGCTTCGGCTCCGCAGCCGTGGACCCCACGCCCTCACCGGCCCCGACGCCTAAGCCCTCGTCTAAGACGGACACGGCGACCACGAAGGTCATCACCAAGAAGACGACCGGTAAGCTCGCCGCAACGGGAGACCGCACGCTGGCAGTAGTTGGCGCGTGCCTTATCGGCGGCATCATCGTCATCATGCTCGGCATTATCTGGAAGCGTCGACGCTAAGCTACACCGCCGGGCCTTACAGCCCCGCCGCGTAAACCTTATATCGAGCACAGAAGCCCGTCCGAATTTGATCGGACGGGCTTCTTGGTGGGTATCATGGTTGGACGATCATAAGGAGGTTTTCCCTACATGGATTTGTTTGAGCCGATTCTTCATTTCTTTGAGCAACGGTGGGTCCACAACATCATCTGGGCCGTCATCTTGGCGATAGGCACCGCCGTCGCCGCCAAGGTCGTATCCAAGACCCTGAATCATCTGCTTAACCGAGACGATAACCCGCTTCCGGCATCGAGTATCTTCATCAACATCGCGCGCGCCGTCATTTGGATGATCGGCGGCAGCTTTATCCTCGACAACTGCTTTGGCATTAACGCAAACGCGCTCGTCGCCGCTCTTGGCGTCGGCGGCATCGCCATCTCGCTCGGCTTTCAGGACACGCTGTCAAACCTTATCGGCGGCATGCAAGTGACCTTTATGGGCATCATCAAACCCGGCGACAATATCGAGGTCGGCGGCGTGTCGGGCGTGGTCCAGGACATCACCTGGCGCCACACGACCATCGAAGATGCCTGCGGGCAGACCATCATCGTCCCCAACTCCAACATCTCCAAGAACACGCTCGTGCATTTGATGCCCTTTGGACGCGTGGCCGTGCCCGTTGCCGTAAAGGACACGTCTAAGTGGGCTTCCCTTGACGCGCTGGCAGACGAGCTCACGAGCGCAACCAAAACGGCCGTCTCGCCCATCTCGGGCTTTGACAAAGAGCCCTACGTGCTCTTTAGCGAAATCGGCGACTTTGGCATCAAAGGAAAGATCATCTTTATCGTCAGCGACGACAGCACCACTTTCACCGCTGCCGACGCCTGCATCCGCGCCATCGCCCCCATCATCGCCTAAACCACCGCAAAGGGGTCAGGCATCTTTGTAGTGGTTTTCATTCGTGGTACCATGGTTCATATAGTTGTTTAAACGACTAAGGGAGCAACATTATGGAAGAGGCCTATCGTCAAGCACGCAAGCGCGGCGAGCAAGGACGTCGACGCGCCATTAGCCAAAGCGAGCATCCATACCTTACGGACCTCGATAGCTTGGTTACTCAGCTCCCCTTAGGTCAGCGAGAGAATGTCGGCCTGCGGGATATTCCGCTCGAAATGGTCGTCGGCACGGTCACCAAGGGCCGTCAGTCCGCCTTTTCGTGTAACTTTATGCCCCTGCTTCCGTTTACCACCGAGTTCGCCCGCAAGTGGTCCAACCTCTACGACATCCAGGTGACCGAGGGCTATCGCGACCCCGTCATCGTCACCGAGTTCATGCATCGGTTCTATGTCCAAGAAGGCAACAAACGCGTCAGTGTCCTCAAATTCCTAGACGCCCCGACGGTTTCGGCCAAGGTCACCCGTCTCTACCCCGGCACATGGGATTCCGTCGAAAGCCGCCTGTACGGCGAGTTCTGCGTGTTTTGGCGCGTCTGCCCCCTATACGAGATCGAGTTCTCGCGTGAGGGAAGCTACGAGACGCTCGCCAAGATGCTCGGTCAGAACCTTATCGAAAAATGGCCGCAGAAAAAGGTCGACTACCTGCGCCACACCTTCCTGCTCTTTAAGCGTGCCCACCTTCGCGCAGGCGGCGATCACCTGGACATTACGCCCGCCGACGCCATGCTCGTCTACCTCAATGTGTACAACCAGGACCGCCTGCTGGATACGCCGACGGATATCGTCGTAAACCGTCTGTGCAAGATCTGGCGCGAGCTGGTCATTGCCGGCAAAAATGACGAGGACAAGGTCGATCTCGTCGAAGCACCGAGCGTCGACGAGGAGGAGACGCCCGCCAAGTCCACCTCTGGCGTGCTCAACTTCTTTATGGGCAAGACCGTCTACTCGACGGCCAACCCCCTGCGCATCGCCTTTATCCATGAGTTCCCCTGTGCGACGTCGAGCTGGGACAGCCTGCACGACCAAGGGCGTCAGTATCTCGATGAGCACTTTGGCGGTATCGTGCGCACCGAGGCGTTCGAGGACTGTCACGATCCGGATGTGTTCTACGCCGCCGTGGAAACGGCTGTCAAACATGGAGCAAACGTCATCTTCTCGACCTCGCACCGCCTGATGGAATACACGCTCAGGGCTGCCGTTGAGTATCCCCGGGTTCGGTTCCTCAACTGCTCTATCGGCCTTCCCCATCAAAGCGTCCGTTCGTACTTTGGCAAGATGTACGAGGCCAAGTTTCTGCTGGGCGCCCTTGCGGCCAGCATGGCGGACAACCACCGCATCGGTTACCACGCGTCGGTCTTCGCCTCGGGCGCACTCAGCGAGATCAACGCCTTTGCGATTGGCGCCTCGCTGCTCGACCCGCGCGCGCAGGTCATCCTCACCTGGGGCGATGTTCCCGCCGGTGGTCTTGCCGAAGCCATGTGCCGCGAAGGCGTAAGCGTCATGACCGGCGCTGACATGTCAAAGTCGCTCGAAGACCCAACGGCCTACGGGCTTCACCGCTTGGTCGACGGCAAAGTCACCGGCATCGCCATGCCCGTATGGAACTGGGGCCGTTACTACGAGCTCATCGTTCGCAGCCTTCTTCACGGCACGTGGGACGAGACCAGCGACGACAACCAAGTGCGCGCTGTCAACTACTGGTATGGCATGAGCTCCGGCGTTATCGACATCCGTTACGCTCCGGGCCTACCCTACCAAACGCGCAAACTCGTGCAGTTGCTCCGCAACGGCATTGTTGAGGGATCCATCAACCCCTTTGGCGGCGAGCTCCACAGCCAGAACGGCGTGGTACAGATCGAAGGCTTCCCTCCGCTGCCGAGCACGCAGATTGTCGAGATGAATTGGCTGGCGGACAACGTGGTAGGCACCATTCCGCAGCTCGACGATGAGCCGAAAGTCCCTGCCCTATGAAAATCCTTGCCATAGCCGATACCGAAGAACGATGCCTTTGGGAGTGCTTTCGCAAGGAACGCTTTGAGGGAGTCGACCTGATTTTGTCCGCCGGCGATCTGGACCCGGACTATCTTGAGTTTTTGGTTACGGTCATCAACAAACCGCTCATCTACGTGCGCGGCAATCACGATGACCGCTACGCACGTCACGCACCGGGTGGATGTATCTGCGTAGAGGACAGCGTGTACACGTACCGAGGGATTCGCATTGCGGGCCTTGGCGGGTCCATGCGTTATCGCGACGGCGCCAACATGTACACCGAACGCGAGATGTCCAAGCGCATGCGTAAGCTGTCGCGTAAGGTTAGGATGGTCGGCGGGTGCGACATTCTGCTTACCCATGCACCCGCCGCCGGTATGGGTGATCTGGACGATCTGCCGCATCGAGGATTCGAGTGCTTTAACACAGCACTCGAATCCTGGAATCCCGACTACATGGTGCACGGGCATGTGCACCAAAGCTACGGTTGCGATTTTCAGCGCGAGCGTCAGCATGTGTGTGGAACGACGATCATCAACGCCTGCGGCTATACGCAGTTTGAGCTCGACCAGACGCACTACCCCATCCGCGGCTGGCAAGCAGCTTGGCTCAACTCACAAACCATGCGCCGCGAGCTCAAACGCCACGAAGCCATCGAGCCCTCAACCGCAAGAACACCCTGGTAACCACCACAAAGAGGACACTGTCCCCTTTGTGGTGCTTTTGACGCGATAGCAAGAAACCCGGTCCTGCACAAGGCAGAACCGGGTTTCTTTAGCAATGCTTGCTGTACTCAGGCAGTAACTGTTAGTTACTCAGCCAGGAAGTCACGCTGGACAGCGGGATCGACCTTGACGCCAGGGCCCATGGTGGAAGACACGGAGATGGACTTGACGTACTTGCCCTTAGCAGAAGAGGGCTTGACGCGCAGAATCTCGGTGTACAGGGCAGCGTAGTTCTCGACGAGCTGCTGCTCAGAGAAGGACTTCTTGCCCAGGGGCACGTGGCAGATGCCATAGCGGTCAGCGCGGTACTCAACGCGGCCAGCCTTGAGCTCGGAGACCATCTTGGCGACGTCCATGGTCACGGTGCCGAGCTTGGGGTTTGGCATGAGGCCACGGGGACCAAGGATCTTACCGATGCGGCCAACCTTGGCCATCATGTTCGGCGTAGCGATAGCGGCGTCGAAGTTGATCTCGCCCTTCTGAATCTGGGCGACGAGCTCGTCGGAACCGATGATGTCGGCGCCGGCAGCCTCGGCCTCGCGGGCCTTCTCGCCCTCGGCGAAGACGGCAACACGAACGGTCTTGCCGGTGCCGTGGGGCAGGGAGATGGAACCACGGATGTTCTGGTCAGCCTTACGAGTATCGATGCCCAGACGGAAGTGGGCCTCGACGGTCTCGTCGAACTTGGCGGTGTCGAGCTCCTTGATGAGCTTGGCAGCCTGAAGGGGGGTGTAGAGCGTGGCGCGGTCGATCTTCTCGGCAGCGGCGTTATAGCTCTTACCATGCTTAGCCATGTGCATTACCTCCTGTGGTTAAACGGGCGTGAGCCCTCCCACATCGTATCGTGTGCCCTATTGCACACATTTAACGGGCGCCCCGGTCGGAGCACCCGTCGTTACCATAAGAAATCGCTACTCAGCGATGGTGACGCCCATGGAACGGGCGGTACCGGCGATGATCTTCTTGGCGGCGTCAATGTCATTGGCATTGAGGTCCGGCATCTTGATCTCGGCGATCTTGGTGAGCTGCTCCTGGGAGAGCTGGCCAACCTTGTCGGCCTGGGGCTTAGCGGAACCAGACTTGAGGTTCAGCTCCTTCTTGATGAGGTGAGCCGCCGGCGGGGTCTTGGTGATGAAGGAGAAGGACTTATCCTCGTAGACAGAGATCTCAACGGGGATGATGTCGCCCT
Organism: uncultured Collinsella sp.; assembly: GCA_900552385.1. Taxonomy (GTDB): domain Bacteria; phylum Actinomycetota; class Coriobacteriia; order Coriobacteriales; family Coriobacteriaceae; genus Collinsella. Next base: position 33,809 of record URZI01000009.1, read on the forward strand.
TCTTGTCCTGCGTCTCGGCGTTAAAGGCCTGGCAGAACTGCATGATGTTCACGCCAGCAGCGCCCAGGGCGGGGCCGACGGGAGGAGCGGGGTTAGCTGCACCAGCAGGAATCTGGAGCTTAATGACGTTGGCAACCTTCTTCTCAGCCATGGTCATTCCTTTCGAATCACGAGTGTGAAGTACTTGCTATATCGTAAGCACGCACGTGTTAGAAGCACTCCTGAGATGAGCAGTCACAGAAGAAGCACGCTCGCGCGAACGGACGAAAACTTAAGCGATGACAGCGACCTGGTTAAAGTCGAGCTCGACCGGCGTCTCGCGGCCAAAGATCATCAGCGTGACCTTGAGCTTGCCAGCCTCGGTGTTAACCTCGGAGACCTTGCCATCAAAGTCGGTAAGCGGGCCATCGGTGACGCGGACGGACGTGCCGACCTGAATATCAACCGAAGTGCGCTTGGGCGAATCGCCCTTACCGGGACGACGAGTCATCTTGTTGTACTCGTCGCGGGAAAGCGGAGCGGGCTTGCCGTTGCCGCCTAGGAAACCGGTGACGCCAGGCGTGTTACGAACGCACGTCCAAGCATCGTCATCCATCTCCATGCGGACCAGGACATAACCCGGGAAAATCTTGGAATCCTTGGTCTCACGCTTGCCACCCTCTTTAATCTCGGTGACGCGCTCCATAGGAATCTCGATATCAAAGATACGGTCCTGCATGCCCATGGTCTCAATACGATGCTCGAGATCGGACTTTACGCGGTTCTCGTATCCAGAGTAAGTGTGAACGACGTACCAACGCTTAGACATGGTTTAGCCCCTCAATCCAGAGAACAGAGCAAGAGCCTCGCCAAAGCCAGCATCGAGCAGAGCGATGACGACGCCGACGACGACCAGAGAAGCGCAAACGACGACCGAGTAGTTCACGAGCTCCTTCTTATCGGGCCACGTGACACGCTTCATCTCGGACTTGACCGAAGCGAAATACTTCTTGGTGCGGGCGAAGAAACCAGGCTTCTCGTTCTTCTTGGACTTCGCAGCCTTCTCGTTCTTCTTGGCAACGGCCTTCTTGGCCTCAACCTTGGAGTTGGCGGCAGCTTTGTTGGCAGGTGCCGGCTGCTGAGCCTTCTTCTTGTTCTTCTTGTTGGCCATTTGGGTTACCTCCGCGCAATGCGCTTATACATGAGTAAACCGTAAGCCCCCAAGTGGGAGCTTACGGAATAATGACTGGCACGCCAGGAAGGACTCGAACCCTCAACACTCGGTTTTGGAGACCGATGCTCTACCAATTGAACTACTGGCGTATGTGACTAGAGACTAGCGAGTCTCTTTGTGCAGCGTGTGGTGACGGCACCAGGGGCAATACTTCTTGATCTCCATACGATCAGGCATGGTCGACTTGTTCTTGGTGGTCGTATAGTTGCGGCGCTTGCACTCAGTGCACGCAAGAGTAACTAGAGTACGCATGTATCCTGAACCTTTCATTTCCGCCCCGTACGGGCACGAGTTGTTACTTTATCAGCTCCACGTAAGTGCTGTCAATGAAAACCTCGAGTCAATTGGTTCTCGGTGGATCCATTCATATTTGGAACACATCAATGAAGCCATCGAAATCTAATCGACGGTGCATCCAGGACCATTATCGATCCTCTCGACACCAGCAACGGCTCAATATCCATTGCAGAAAAGAACCCGGCACCCCTATAAGTGCCGGGTTCTCTAAGTCAGCTATATCAAAGAGCTAATTTACTCAATGATCGTGGAGACGATGCCCGAACCGACGGTGTGGCCACCCTCGCGGATAGCGAAGCGCAGGCCCTCCTCCATGGCGATCGGGTGGATGAGATCGCCCTCGATGGTGATGTGGTCACCAGGCATAGCCATCTCGGTGCCCTCGGGGAGCTTGACCGTACCGGTAACGTCGGTGGTACGGAAGTAGAACTGAGGACGATAACCATCGAAGAACGGGGTGTGACGGCCGCCCTCCTCCTTGGTCAGAACGTAGATCTCGCCGGTGAACTTGGTGTGCGGGGTAACCGAACCGGGCTTGCAGAGAACCTGGCCGCGCTCGATGTCCTCGCGCTTGATGCCGCGGAGCAGCAGACCGACGTTGTCGCCAGCCTCGCAGAAGTCCATGGACTTACGGAACATCTCGATACCGGTAACGACGGTGTTCTGGGTATCCTTGATGCCGACGATCTCGACGGGCTCGTTGAGCTTGAGCTCACCGCGCTCGACACGGCCGGTAGCAACGGTACCACGGCCGGAGATGGTCATAACGTCCTCAACGGCCATCAGGAACGGGAGGTCGTTGTTACGAGCAGGCGTCGGGATGTACTCGTCGACGGCCTTCATGAGCTCGCGGATAGCGTCCATCCACTTGGCGTCGCCCTCGAGAGCGCCCAGAGCGGAACCACGGATGACGGGGATGTCGTCGCCGGGGAAATCGTACTCGGAGAGGAGCTCACGGGTCTCCATCTCGACGAGGTCGATGAGCTCGTCATCGTCGACCATGTCGCACTTGTTCAGGAAGACGACGATGTAGGGAACGCCGACCTGACGGGCGAGCAGGATGTGCTCGCGGGTCTGAGCCATGGGGCCGTCGGTAGCGGCGATAACCAGGATAGCGCCGTCCATCTGAGCAGCGCCGGAGATCATGTTCTTGACGTAGTCAGCGTGGCCCGGGCAGTCAACGTGAGCGTAGTGACGGGCAGCGGTCTCGTACTCAACGTGGGAGACGGAGATCGTAATGCCGCGCTCGCGCTCCTCGGGAGCCTTGTCGATGTTCTCGAACGCAGTGAAGTCAGCCTTGCAGCCCTCGGTCTCGGAGAGAACCTTGGTGATGGCAGCGGTCAGCGTGGTCTTGCCGTGGTCGACGTGACCAATGGTGCCGATGTTAACATGCGGCTTAGTGCGCTCAAACTTCTCTTTGGCCATAAAGCCCTCCTCTAAACAGGTCGTCCCCGGACGGGACTTTGCCTTTATACCATAGTGGCCTCTCAACATACTATTGAGAAGCCACCGTGTTACCTATGGTAGCGGTGACTGGATTCGAACCAGTGACGCCACGGGTATGAACCGTGTGCTCTAACCAACTGAGCTACACCGCCGGATGGAGCCTGCAACCAGACTTGAACTGGTGACCTCTTCGTTACCAACGAAGTGCTCTACCGACTGAGCTATACAGGCACTTGACGGGTGGGAGCTATAGGATTCGAACCTATGTAGGCAGAGCCAACGGGTTTACAGCCCGTCCCCATTAACCACTCGGGCAAACTCCCAATCGTTCAAGTATCCGCAGGTTCTTTGGTCTTTTGGACCGCCGCCCCCGCGAACGAAGAAGATAATACGATGCAACCTTGGGGGCTGTCAACGAAAACCTCTAGATACACGGTTCCGGGCGTATCTATATAGCTGTGACCTGCGGTTTTGTTGAGTTTGGATATGAAGGACGGTGGTTTTGGATACTGAGGTGACGTTTCCCGAGGTAACACTTTGGTGTAGTGGAGTACACCTTCAGTATCGAACTTCGATAACAGCCTATTTGCACCTATATATAGGTCGAGATCGGGGCTTCCCAGACAGAAGATTGCTCTTCCCAGCAAAATCGAGCGTGGATTTTCTTCCGTTTGAAATCGAGCGTGGATAATCTGCCACTTTTGGCGTGTCCCCATGGCCAAAGTGGCAGATTATCCACGTTCGTTCATCCGATAATCCACGCTCAGGGGGGGGGCAACCGAGCTCGACACGGCTTTTGTCTCGATCTGTAACATATAGAGAACATTTTCTCCCCTATCTGTTACAGGTTGAGATATTACGCAGAGACCCCAGCTTACGTCTCATTCTGTAACAGTACGAACGGTTTTCCGCCCCTTCGTGTTACAGATCGAGACAAATCTGAAGCTTGGCCGGTGCCAAACCCGCTGACTTATCGACATAAATAGAAACGGGCCCTGTCCCACAAGGGAACAGAGCCCGAAACTCTCATGGAGCCAGTGACAGGAATCGAACCTGCAACCCACTGATTACATCGTTTTCCATTCTGGTTAATAGCGTCCATCTGCGACTATAGCGACCGTAACCTCGCCTTTTTCTTTCGTTTTCCGCTTATAGTCTCACTTGAGACGTCTCCGAAACAGTCAAATTGCACACTCATTGCACACGCGATTGCACACGGAGGGACAATGGAAGAGAAATACACCACCTCGTCTATTTATAAGTTTAAGGACGATCGCTGGCGCGCACAGTTCCCCTATTTGGAGAACGGCATCTGGCATAAGAAGACTCAGCTCTTGGAACATCGAGGGCGCGATAAAGGCAGAAGCCATAAGCATCGCGATGCCGCCATGCTCGAGGCCGAATCCATCCGCGCATCTCTCAATGAGAAGGCCACCGCAGAAGCAGCTAAACCCAAGGGGCTTGGTATCACCGTTTCAAAGCTCGTGACATGCTATATCGATATCGAGTGCGCGGACGTCGCGCGCTCCACGGCGACCGGATACCACGGCATGCTCCGCCGGAATATCGAACCGTATCTCGGTGATGTCCCATTGGAAGACCTTACGGAAGAGGATGTTCAGGAATGGATAACGGCGATCGCCTCAACCCACGCACGGTCCACCGCCTGCAATTCCCTACGGTTGTTACGAGGCTCGCTCAAATATGGAATGCGAAAGAAATGGATTGACGAAAACGTGGCCTCTTGGGCAAAAGTCCCCAAAAACGAAGACGCGAACTACGGTCTACCGAATTCGCTTACAACCAAAGAGCGAACCAGGGTCTTGAACACTCTGAACGCCTCCATAGATATCCCAGCGATGCTTGCAGCCAAGATAGCGCTCTACACGGGATTGCGGCGCGGCGAGCTTTGCGCCCTGAAATGGAAAAACGTGGACTTTAAATCCTCAACGATCCGAGTCGAGGCCGCGATTGGGCACACAGATAACGAGTTCTATATCAAGGGCCCCAAGAGCATTAGCAGCCGGCGCGCTATCCCCAACTGCCCGAAAGACCTCATGAAAGACCTTGCGAAGCGCGAGGCCGACATGAAGTCCGAATGCGCGAATCTGGGCGTTGAGTTCAGCGACGAACTGTTTGTCCTCGGCTTTCCGGACGGCTCCTTCTTGAAACCGCCCAGGATCAACGACGCTTGGCGGGCCCTGGCAAAGGCCTTGAAGCTCCATGGTGTCTTGAACAAGAACACCGTCACCTTCCACGACCTCAGGCACAGTTTTGCAACGTACGCCGTTTCCAACGGAATCGACCCGAGGACTCTCGCAAGCCTCATGGGACACTCGAAGGCGTCGATGACACTCGACAGATACGCCAGCGCCGACCCAGTAGCCACCGCATCGGCTATGAGAACTCTTGGACGCTTATATAAAGAGTGATTTGCTTCGTCGCAAGCAAAGAAGTCAACAGTGGCTCGGAGGCCCGGCTTTAACCGGGCCTTTTCTTGTTGCCTCGACCCTTCAACGTCTTTTTTGTCCATAGCGTCCGCCCTGCCCGTACTTTGACGAATGCCGGCAGCGGCGTGTCAGACTGCGAAATAAGAGAAATCGGCAAATTCCAGAAAGGAGACCGAAATGAAATTCAAAGAAAAGCGTATCGGAGTCGACGACTTCCGCAGTATGCCGGATATCGTCGATCCGCTGCCGGTCGCGTACCTGCTCGGCATCAGCGATCGCTCTGTCTACCGCCTCTGCCAGAACGGGACGTTCAAAGCCGTGAAGTGCGGCAAGTTATGGCGAATCAACCGCGACAGCGTGCTCAGCTATATCGGAGTCACTATCGACCGAACTGAATGCCCGTCAACCAACATCAATTAAAAACGACCATTACATGGGGTCCGAGAGGCCCCTCTTTGTTATAAGGAGGCCCTATGGTCGGAACTAAAACAGTCAGCGTGAAGCTCGATTCAAGGCTCTATACCGCCCTCAAGACGCGGGCCGAGCTCGACAAGTCCAACGTCAGCGACGAGATCCGGTCGCTCCTGCGCTCGACGCTCGCCGCGGAGGAGCTCGACCTCTACGGCAACGAGGTCGCGGGCTTCATCCGCTGCGTCGTCGACGCGCGGATGGACGTCGCCGCACTCGACATCGAGCGCAAGCTCGACGCCACCGAGGACCGCATCGCCGCGGTCCTCTCGCGCCCCATGACCGCCGCCATCATGGCCGGCCTCATGTCGGCCGACGTCCTCAAGGCCTCCTACGCCTCGCTCGACGACGTCCCCGTCGCGGACATCTGGAAGAACTACCTCGCGCAGGCCGGCGAGCTCAGCCGCGCCGGACTCGGCCGAATCGACGAGGTGAAGCTCCACGCGCGCGAGCGCGCCGATGGCTAGCCCGCCCGTCATCGTCAACCACTCCGTCGTCCGCGCGGGGACGTCCGCGAGGGCGACCGCCGCGGGCCTGGCGGCATACGCCGGCACCCGCCGCGGCGTCGTCATCGAGGTCAGCGAGGCCGACGGCAGGAGGCTCGGCGTGGACGGCCTGGCCGCCTACGCCGCGAACAGGACCGGCTCGACGGGCGGCCTCTGGGGCGCGGGCGGCCCGGTCGCCGTGGCGGAGGCGAGGCGCGCAATCGCCCAGAACGGCGGCGCGGTGCTCACCACCGTCGTCACGGTCCCGAACGACATCGCCCCAGCTGCCGGCCTCGACCGCCTGGACGCCTGGCAGGCGCTGGTGCGCTCCGAGTGGCCGAGGCTCTTCTCCGAGATGACCGGCGTGCCCGAGAGCCGCGTGGAGTTCTACGCGGCGATGCACGTCAACGGCACGAGCCACCACGTCCACATCCTCACGGTCGACCGCGCGGGCGACTGGGACTCCCTGCTGCCCAAGGGGAAGATGGAAGCGGCGCGGCTCGAGATCTCCTCGAAGGCCATGGCGCCGCTGCTGCGGGAGGCCTACATCGAGCGCGACCTCGCGAGGGAGGCGGCGCTGGACGCCGTCGCCCGCATCAACCGGAACCGTCTCGACATCGAGCTGCCGCCGGACGGAAGGATCGAGGCCGACCACCTCAGGCGTTTCCACCCGGAGGCTTCCGCCGCGCTGAGGGAGGCCCTCGACCGGGCAGCCTCCGACTCCCCCGAGCTCGCCGGCGCGCTGGACCGCCACAGGAAAGCCGTCGAGAGGTGCGCCGACCTCAAGTGCCTGACCGGAGAGGCGCGGGACGTCTACACCCGCAAGGCGGCCGCCGACCTCGGCCTCCGGTGCGAGAACGCGGCGCTGCGAGTCATGGTCCCGGACAGAACGCCGATTCGCGAACAAATACCGGCGCGACGCGCCGCCCCGGCAGCCGGCCCGGCGACGGATAGGCGGAGGGAGGCCGGGTTCGCCACCGAAGCCCGAGCCTGCATCCCGAAGGTGCGCCTCGAAAGGCTCACGCGAAAGGTCGCGCACGGCAGGACCCTCGAGCCGGCAGACCTCAGGGGATGTCCCACGGCAGACCGGGCCTTCAGGCATGCGCCGTCGCCCGGTCCGGCCCTCGGGCGGGCAGCCGCGATGGCGGCACTGGTCGCCAGGGAGACCGCGCGGGACGCCGGGGGACGCGACATGGGGGACGAGGCCGGCGAGAAGGCGCTGCGGCTCATCGCCGCGGCCCTGAGGATCCTCGCTTCCGGCGGCACCAGGCAAACGAACGCCCCCGCAGTGAAGATAGCGAACAGGATAGAGAGGACGATCACGAGATGAAACCGAAATCCTTCAACCGCAACATGAAAAGGGAGCTCATCAGCACGCTCGTGGGCCACGGCATCGCCGCCGGCGTCGCCTGCGTCGCGACCGTCAGCGCCTGGGCCTACGCCAGATGGTGGACCGTATCCCTCATCTCGGGCTTCTCCGCCCTACTGCGGCTGCCCGCGGGCGACCCGGGCCCCGAGCCCGCCCACGTCTTCCGCGGCCCCCTCGAGGCGGCCGCCGACGCGGCGGCGTCGGGCGAGGCGGGCGAGCTTCTCGCGGCCCTCGCCCTCGTCGCGACAACCGTCCTCATCCTCGGCCTCGTTTCTTGGGCCCGCTCATGGGCGAGTCTCCACGACGGGACGTTCGCCGGCGACCGCGCGCCCACGCGCACGCACGGGGACGCCTGGCTCGAGTCGAGGCCGTCCAGGGTCGCGAGGCGCTGCCCTCCCTGGGACGGGAAGGCCGCCGCGGAGGGGCTCGTGGCGGCCGGCTGCATCGGTGGCGGGATCGCGATGGTCCCCGCCGTCCACTGCCTCATAAGGGCGGGCAGCGGCGCAGGCAAGACGAGAAGATCTCTTGCCGTCAGCGTGGCCGCGGCGATCGACCGCAACGCCCACGGGATCCCGACGTCCGTCATCGTCCACGACCCGAAGTCCGAGATCCGCGCATGGACCGAGCCGCTCGCCCGGAGGGCCGGGATGGAGGTCGTCGCCGTCCGGCTCGACGAGCCCGTCAAGTCGGCGAGGTTCAACCCCCTCGACCGCGCCATCGCGGCACTCGGGACGGAGGGCGTCGCCGGCGCCGTGGCGGAGCTCCGCGAGCTGTCGTCCGCCATCGTGCCCGATGCCTTCTCCTCTGGCCAGAGGTTCTTCACGGACGCCAGCCGCAACCTGCTGACCGGCCTCTGCCTGCTCGCGATAGCGGACGGGCGGATCCCCGACGGCGCGCGGAACCTCTCGACCGTGCTCGCGCTCCTGGAACCCCGCGACGGGAAGAGCGCCGTGAAGTCGCTGGAGGAGCTCGCCGCGGACCTGCCGGCGGGAAACCCGGCGCGCCAGTTCCTCCTCGTTGCCTCGTCGAACGGCGGCGGAGGGGAGGCCCTCGTCTCCACCGCGCGCAACTACCTCATGTCCTTCTGCGACGACGACGTCAGCCGAATGCTCTGGGGCGGCGAGGTCGACCTCGCATCGGTCGGGCGCAAGCCCACCATCCTCTACATCGCCAGCGCGACGGACCGCGGCGACCGCGGCTCGCTCGTCTCGTGCATCTTCTCGCAGGCGCTGTCAGCGCTGCGCGAGACCGCGCGCCTGTCCGGCGGCAGGCTGCCGGCGGAGACCCTGCTCGCCATCGATGAGGGATCCGGGATCCCCAAGATCCCCAGGCTCCTCGGCGACCTCGCGGAGGTCCGCAGCATCGGGCTGCACGTCGTCTTCGTGCTCCAGAACACCCATCTGCTCGAGGCGCGGTGCGGCTACTCGAGGGCCGAGTCGGACGCGCTGCTGGCGCTGCTCGGCACCCAGGTCGTCTTCTCGGTGGAGTCCGTCGGCGAGGCGGAGGAGATCAGCAAGCGCCTCGGCGACTACAGCGTCAAGACGACCGGGCAGAGCTCCACCAAGGGGACGCAGAGCTCCTCGTCCGGAAAGTCGTTCTCCGTGGCGCGGCGGCCGCTGATCACCCCGTCGGAGCTCATGGCCTGGAGCGCGCGCGAGAACGGCGCGCTCGTGATCGACGCTGAGGGCCCGATGGCGCTCGCCAGCCGCGACATCACCGAGACGTTCCTGGGGCCGCTGATGGGCCTGACGTCGCCGGGTGCCGAGGGCGCGCTGCTCGCGCGGGCGCTCGAGGGGGAGGCCCGCAACGCCGCCCCGGCACCGGTATGGCGCATCCCCGAAAAGCCGAAAAAGCCCAAGGGGTCTCCGTCCGGCGGCAGGAAGCGCAAGGTGTCCGCCGCGCCCGACGGGTTCTGACGCGTCATACGGCCCTGGCTGCGCAAACGGCCAGCCGTCATACGGCACTCGAGGCGCGTATGACGGCTGGTAGCGTGACCGCCTTCCGGTTTAACCGGCCACGCTACCAGCGGAAACGAACTCGGCACGCCGAGTTGCGCCGCAAAATCCCGGGCGCCCGTAGTGCGCCCTTATCCTGCTCCCACCGTCCAAGGCGCTTGGACGGTGGGAGTCCCGTATCCCCGGGAAAAGAAAAGCGCGGCCCATCTGGACCGCGCTCCCGCTCCTCTCAATTTCACCCCGCGACGTAGACCGTCCGGCCCGTCTCGCAGTCGATGGTCTCGGCGTCCCCGAAACCGACCCGGACGGCCGCCCATCCGCCGGCGGCCGCCAACGCGTCGGCCTCGGACCTCGCGGCGGCGATGAGGCGCTCGAGCTCGGCCGAGCCCGCCGGCGCGGTCCCCACCTCGAACGCGCCGGCGTCTCCGCCCGACTCGTACTCGACGACGACCGTCGAGCCGAGGGCCTCCTCGAGGGTCTCGCTCAGGCCGCCCATGCCGTCGAGGGCGTGCCCGGCGACCGTGGCCAGCGGGTAGCGGGCCATCCCGGACGCCGCCGAGCGGCCGGCCATCCGGAGCATGCCGGCGGCCTCGAGCGCCTCGAGGAGCGCCGCGGGCACCGCGGCGTCGATGGCGACGTTGCCGCGCCCGCGGCACCACTCGGCCGCCGACGGCACGTCCGCCGTGAGCACGCCCCACTCGGCCATGTAACCATCGGAGCGCGGGTTCGTGGCGTCGAGGAGGAGGACGGCCAGGCCGCCGCCCACGTACTCCCCGGCCACGAGGGCGAGGCGGTCCGCCTCGCCCATGAAGTCGAACTCGACCGTGACCATGGAGCTACCTCCTCCTGACGGCGCTGAGCGGCCTCGGGGAGAAGTGCTCGTCTCGCTCGACGGCGGCGAACCCCATCTGGCGGTTCAGCTCGGCCATCTCCTTGATGCTGAAGTAGCCGAGCTCGTCGTCGTAGCCCTCGACGAGGCCGAACGCCTCGTCCGTGCCGTCGAACTCGAGCAGCCACCAGTCCCATCCGTTCACGCACGAGAAGTAGTGGGCGTAGACCGTGGGGTCCTCCGCCCCGTCCTGCCCATAGAGCCTCGGCACCGTCTTGGCGATTTCCCTCGTCATCAGCTGCTGCATCTTTCCCTCCGTTCCGGGCACGTGGCCCTCAACATCTCGCCCCTGCGGGCAAAGCCGAATGGCGACGCCGCGCGTCGTCGTCGGCTTTGCTCCCTGCAAAGCCGCACCGGAGCGAAGACGGGTCAAGGGAGGTCCATGACGACCTCCACCAACCGGAGCGGAGCGGAGGTTTGCGCGGGGTCTCATGGGCCCCCTTGACGCGGCGTAGCGGAGGTGCCACCCGGCCGCGGGGCCGAGGCCGATTCGCGGCGGACGCCGGCAGCCCACGTCCAGCATCGGAACCATTAGAGACGCTATTCACTTTTCGATAGGAGCCATATGGAACTCGAGGATATCGTTTACGAGCTCGCCTGCCTTCATGAGTCGATGCTCTTTTGCTGCATGGCGCTGAGAAGGATTATCAGGGACCTCGAAGAGGCCGAACAGCGCATCCGCGCTGAAGCGGCCGACGCCGAATCCCCTCTTTAGAAAAGTACCCCGGCGATTACCACCGGGGCACTTTTAAATGACGTCAGAAGCCGGCAGCCGAACTAACCATCGAACAGATCTGAATCGAAAAACCCTCTCAGAGAGACGCCAAGCCCGCCTGCGATGCGCTCGATATTCTCGATAGACACGTTTCGCTTGCCTGTCTCGACTTCGGCGAAATAGGTGCGAGACATCTCGATGGAGTATGCGAAGGCCTCTTGGCTCATGCCGAGCTCGCCCCTCAGCTCCTTAATGCGAAGCCCCACGCGCATCTTGGGGTCAAGCTCAGTCATCGGCACCTCCTATCCACCGGTGTCAATGATTCAGGCCAACCCTATATAAGTCACACCTATATAAGTGACAATTTGAAATACAATGCAAATATTGGGGCATTGCAACCAGAAAGGAACCATGGTGGATACGGAGATTCCGAAAGTGACGGACGATATGCTCTCATTGGACTTCCCCAGCGACTATGCATATATCGCAAAACCCTTTGGTCGAGGACTCCGCCCGGACAGGCAACTGCAACTTCTAAAGAACTTGCATACAGAACATTAGAAAGAAGGTCATACCATGCGAACCTATCAACACCCGATATACCAAGACAACGCTATGGCGATTCGCGCCGAATATGATGAGGAAAAACGAGTCTTCGATTTGATGAAGAAGTTCCTCTATATCGTCGGGGCGATAACGGCGGTAGTTGTTTTCCTTTTGCTTCTCGTTAATTCCCCTGCCCTGATAACTCAGACGGGTGCAATTGGAATCGTTGCACTCGTTCCCGTTCTGCTGGCTGCAACAGCCTTTACCGGGTTCTATGTCGGCACGGTACCTGCTGGCTACATTGCCGCATGGCGTGCAATCAAGCGCTCAAGGCTGTTCGTTTGGGGCAACGCTCTCGGACTGCTCCTCATAGCGACGCTTTTTCTTTCCATCCCGGCTGCATTTGCGCCCTTTGCCTTCCTTCTCCAGTGGTTGAAGGTATCGAATCTCAAGCGTCAGCTTGACGCGAACGCATAGCGGGGGTGCAGAGGAAAAGAAGAAAGGAAACCGCTTATGCTCTTCGGACGCGAGTTCTCCCGTACGCAGGTCTGCGCGGCTGGTGCGGGAATCCTCTGTGCGGCGCTTCTCATCGGCGGCGGGGCTTACGCCATCTCACATGCCAGTTGGACGGGAGATTCCAATGCCCCTGCGGTGTCCCAGTCAAAGGACGATGAGAAGCAGGACATGGTACTTACCCTTGAGGTAAAGGCTGACGGCTGGGATGCGGACACTTCCACGCCCGTTATCGCCCATATAGAGGATGCGGACGGGAAGGTGGACTTCTACACCGCCATCGCCGCGAACAAGCAGGTGACCGTAGAGGTCGGCGAGTCCGGCACCTACAGCGTCACCCTCATCCCGCCGGTGAACGCGGACGGCTCTACCTATAAGGCAGCGTCCAGTAAGGTCAAGGCCGGGAAAGATGACAAGAAAACGAACGGTACCGTCATCACGCTCGAAAAGGTGGATGCGGACAAGGTGACGAAGGATGACCTGACCGCCATCGCCAAGGACGTTGCAGCAGCCGTGAAGAAGGGCGATTTCACCCTGACCGGAGACAGGGGCGCGGCGCTCGCGAAGATGTTCGAGGACAACATCAAGAAGAACCCGAACGCCGACGCGGATGCCGTCGAGAAGGAGACCGGGAAGGCCGAGGAGACCGCCAAGGAGGACAAGTCCGATGCGAAGACACCGGAGACCTCCGACAACAAGAAGAACGATTCCGGTTCCAAGAACGATAGCGGAAACAACGGCTCTGGAAATAAGTCGGACAGCAAGCCGAGCGGAAGCAACAATAGCAACTCCGGTAGCTCCTCGAAGAAGGATGACACCCCGGCGCATGTCCATAAGTACGATATCTATCATCCGGCAGTAACCCACACGGAGACCGTGCATCATCCGGCAGTAACCCATACGGAGAACGTGCATCATCCGGCAGTAACCCATACGGAGTCACATTCCATCTGCAATGGGTGTGGAGCTGATATTACAGGTTATGAGCGAAACCATGCGGAAAGTGCCATGTTGGCCGGGAATGCAGCGTGTGGAGCATGGCATTCGGAGCCGCGTACCGTAACTGATTCAGCAGCATACGATGAGACGGTTACGATTACGGATTCCAAGGCATGGGATGAAACGGTCACCGTGACGGATTCGCCTGCGTACTACACCTGCTCCTGCGGTGCTCGCAAATAGGCTGGTTCATGCTTACAGATATACATCACGATTACTGCAATGAAGAATGACAGCAATATGTTTAACGACAACAACATCGAGACTGAGGGTGCCCCGGCGGACAAGACCGCCGAAATCCCGAAGGTTGTGGATTCGACAGAAGAAGAGAACGCCAAGAAACCGCTTATGCTCTTCGGACGCGAGTTCTCCCGCAAGCAGGTCTGCGCGGCTGGTGCCGGGCTTGTCTGCGCCGCGCTCCTCATCGGTGGCGGCGGCTATGCGCTTGCACATGCCGGATGGGGAGTAGGGTCGAACACTCCTGCGGTGTCCCAGAAGGCAGGCGATGAGAAGCAGGACATGGCACTCTCCCTTGAGGTGAAGGCCGAGGGATGGGATGCCGACACATCCACGCCCGTCATCGCGCATATCGAGGGCGCGGACGGCGAGGTGGACTTCTACACCGCCTTCGCCGCCAACGAGAAGGTGAGCATAACGGTCGGCGAGACCGGTACCTACAATGTCTCGCTCATCCCGCCGGTGAACGCCGACGGCTCCACCTACAAGGCCGCGTCCGGTGAGATCGCTGCCGTGAAGACCGATGGGAAGGCGGGCGGCACCGTCATCGCGCTTGAGAAGGTAGATGCGGACAAGGTGACGGAGGATGAACTGACAGCCATCGCCAAGGATGTCGCGGAAGCCGTGAAGAAGGGCGATTCTACCCTGACCGGAGAGCGCGGCGTGAGGGTGGTCAACATCTTCCAGACCAATATCGGCAGCAATCCGAACGCCGATGCCGATGCCGTCGAGAAGGAGACCGGGAAGGCCGAGGAGACCGCCAAGGAGGAAAAGTCCGATGCGAAGACACCGGAGACCACCGGCGGCAAGGGGGACGATGGGAAGACCGACAGCAAGCCGAGCGGCGGCAACAGCAGCAACTCCGGCTCGAACACCAATTCAGGCGGCTCATCGAAAAAGGATGACGCCCCGGCGCATCAGCACAACTGGGTAGCCCAGACAAAGACCGTCCATCACGACGCACAATACAAGACCGTCCATCACGACGCACAATACAAGACCGTCCACCACGACGCAGTTGTAAAGTATGTCAGCATTTGTAACAACTGTGGCGCGGATATCACTGGGAACGAAGCGGCTCATTTTAAGAACTCACTGCTTAACGGTGGCAACTGCGGTTCTTGCCACGAAGAGTCTCGCACTGTGCAGGCTGCTTACGACGAGCAGGTAAAGGTGGCCGATGCATATGATGAACAGGTGCAGGTGAGCGCAGCATGGGACGAGACCGTGACCACCGGGTACAAGTGCTCTTCCTGCGGTGCCACGAAGTAGCGTCCGCCACCGAATTCCGAGTCAGAGCGCTTATATGCCAGACTGAAATCCGGCGGCGGCAAGCGCATAAATCTCAAAACCCGTCGCCCCCGAGCCGTCTCAGGCAAGGTTCCAAGGGGCAGCAGCCCCTTGGAACGCAAGGGTGCGAGGATGATGCGAGGCGTCCCAAAAAACCGGTGTGTACGTGCCATTGATACGCCCACACTCTTTTGGTGAAGCCCACTCCCCTCCGGTGATATACACGGCCCGGCCGCCCTCGCAGTCGATGCTCTCCACGTCGCCGAACCCTATGCGGACGGCAGCCCCTCCGCAATCTCCCTCATCATCTGTTCTCACATGTCTTCCTCCGTTCCGGGCACATGGCCCTTAGTATCTCGCCCCTGCGGACAAAGCCGCACCGGAGCGAAGGCGGGTCAAGGGAGGTCCATGACGACCTCCACCAACCGGAGCGGAGCGGAGGTTTGTGCGGGGTCTCATGGGCCCCCTTGACGCGGCGTAGCGGAGGTGCCACCCGGCATTCCCTCCGTAACACACGAGTGAACAAAGGAAAATAGCATCACACACCGTGCGAGGGAGGACCTCTCTATGGATCTCGCGAAAACAGCCAGAGAAATTACCCGCTTCATGCTCCCCTACCTGACCACACGGCAGAGCCGCCAACTCGAAAAAGTTATATCGCACTGCCCTTTCGATGAAAGCCAGCTAGCTGAAGACGGCTGCGAGTTTGAAAGCGAATCATTCCTAGATCTATTTATGTCTGCAAAACGCCTCGAAGGCTGCTCGGATAGAACCATCTGCTACTACGAAGCCACCATCAAAAAAGCTTGAATCTTTCGATGCGCCAGTTTGCGACTTGGAAAGCGAAGAAATTAGGTCCTATCTTTCCAACTATCAGCAAAAAGCCGGCGTCACTCACGTCACCGTTGATAACATCCGAAGAATCATCTCAAGCTTCTACTCATGGCTCGAAGACGAAGACCATATCATCAAAAGCCCGGTCAAACGCATTAAAAGAGTCAAGGCTCCGCAACTCATAAGGGAAACGTATGGCGACAAAGTCGCGAGATTCTTTGCGATAACTGCGGGTTGCCCTGAAACCTTGCCCTGATCGACCTGTTGCGCTCTACCGGCATGCGCGTAGGCGAACTCGTCTCGTTGGACAGGAACTCCATCGACACCATCAATCGGGAGTGCATCATACACGGAAAGGGCAATAAGAACCGCATCGTCTATTTTGATGCAAAGACTAAAGTCCATATTTAGAATTACCTGTCTACCCGAATGGGCAGCCCGGAAGCCCTCTTCGTGTCGAGCAAGGAGCCGCACGAGAGACTGTAAATTGGCGGCGTCGAGGCGTTGCTTAGAAACTGGAGCGCGAGCTTGATTTAGGAAGGGTCCACTCTCATAAGTTCAGAAGAACGCTTGCCACAAAGGCAATCGACAAAGGCATGCCCATCGAACAAGTCCAGGTGCTCCTTGGCCATAAAAATAGATACCACATTAAGGTATGCAATGGTCGACCAGCGCAACGTCAAAGCATCCCACCTCAGATATCTAACTTAGATGTCGTGTTTTCCCGCCAGTCGCTTGTACTCCCCAGTACTAATGACCGTCTTGATATCGAGGATGGGAGCGGAGGATGGATCAACATCCATAATGTTCGTCACGTCCATCCGGTCCTCCTCGCTTGAAGTTGTTGCAGTGTTGCCACGGTCGACGGTACGCTCGGTTGCACGGCACGCGCCGACGGCGTGCGCAGCGCAACCGCGCGTACCGTCGACGGGCAACGCATCTGCCAAGGCCTCGGCGATTGTCTTAGAACACATCGTTGCCTTCTTCCATAGAGGCCAGGTATAAGATCAGATCGGCCTTGTCCACGCGCCAGACGCCGGCAATCTTCACGCCGCCGGCCGCCTTAAGAATCTGTATAGATTTGGTCTTACAGACATTCAGCAACTTGGCGATATCTCGCGAGGTGACGTATGCGGATGGCAGCTTGACGATTGCCTGGCACCACGCTTTACGCGCGATCGCGTCTCGTTTCTGCGAATCCATACCGTTCATTTAGACTCCTTTCGTTTAGTTCGAATGCAATTCACACACTACGCTTTACAACGGATGATGTCGTATATACGATACGAATGGAACGTGAAATTCGGTTGACAGCGCTAAGGAGAGAGCTATGAGTCACCCCGCAATCGAAGTACCGGCACCTATAGCAGCCGAAATCAAACCGTGGATGTTGCCCTCATGTCGAGAGAAAAATTTAGATATTTTTGGAATGGAACGCCCCGCGCTTATCTGTAAACCCCATTCGACGGCCTACGGCATCCCCTCGGGCTTCTCCACCGGGACCCTTTTAGACGTAGATCTGACAGATCCAAAGAAAATCATTCAATTTGTCGAGCGGTATGGACTTCCCGTCACCCCATACGCGGGGCAATCAGAGCGTGTTGAAAAGCGTTTTACTTCAAATGACGTCTTCTCCGATAAACCGGAGCAAGATGGTCTAGATATTTGGTACGACGCATTGAATGCATCAGAAAGGTGTTCTGAAATCAGCCTAAACCCCGAGTGCGCCTTGTTTAATAACTTCAAAGATAAGGGGCGCTCTCAGGGAACAGAAGTCGCAAACTTAATCGAAGATATTAGATACAAGAAGGAACAGGTCATACTGTTGGACGATCTCGTTACAACGATGGCATTCATGCAATTAGCTACGCTTCTATTCACAGGCAAAGCAGCTTACGGTGACCGTGCATACGACTATGTTCTGCATCAAGTATGCATCTCCCAAAACAAGGAGATTATTGAAAACAGATTTTCGCAGCTACGTATGGCGCTCCAGATGTTCGACGCGTCTAAGTCCCAGTTAGCAGTAGCCAAACCCGGAACATTTGAAATGGACGAAGGAACCAAGATATGGGTGAGCAATCAATTCAAGACAATAGAAGTTGCCCTGGCAACATTCATCGACCTCGCTATTAACCCTCAGCCAGAACCCCATACCTTCATTCAAGAGCAAACTTTACGTCGAATGGTCAACCGGAATTTAAACGGCCAAAACCCGATTTACGGAAGCCTAACAAGAGCTTGGGCGATACAACTACTAGAAACCCTTGAAAGCCATTTCTCCTGGAACACTTGCCGAGAATGCGGGCGACCGTACAAAATCCGCCAGCAGAAAATGAGGGCCTACGTCAAGCAAGAAGACGCGAACGAAGACCGGTTCAAAGAGCGAAACAACGCTCGTGACAAAAATGGCTATTGCTGCAAAGCGCACGAACAGCGTATTCGACGCAAAAATGATAAAAAGATCAGCAACGATCAGATGGATAAAGTCGCCCGGAAAATGGACGGGCTCGACCAATAATAATGGCGAAACTATGAATTTTAATAATTCGACATAGGATCCAAAACCCGTTTTATTGCACACATCGTTGCACAGCCCATTGCACACGGCGGCGATATAAAAGAAAGCAGGCCAGAGGAAAATACACTCTGACCTGCTTTTTCTTTCATGGAGCCAGTGACAGGAATCGAACCTGCAACCCACTGATTACAAATCAGTTGCGCTACCGTTGCGCCACACTGGCACACTTGGCGCTTTCGCGCGAAGCCAATTAAGAATAAAGGAATTGCCGACGAGGCGCAACAGGCCCTTCACCCGACCACATCTCAAAACCATTCGTCAGAACGAATAGTTTTAATTACAATTGCTATATATAAAACTATTCGTTCTGGCGAAGGGTTTCGCGATGTTGACTACCAAGGAAGCCGCCGAGCTGCTCGGCATCACTCCGCGCAGAGTGCAGGAGCTCATAAAAAACGGAGCACTTGAGGCCCGCAAGGCTTCTGGTGTATGGCTCATCGACAAAGACAGCGTCGACACGCGACTCCGTTCCGTGACCAAAACGGGGGGACGTCCCCGCCGCGGCCACGGTAAGAGCGAGATTGCATTCACCCTCATGAACCGCACGCACGAAGTCGCCCAGCTGGTCTACAGCACATCGCGAAAAGACTTTACCCACATCGGTGCCGACATCGATTACACCCACGCCCCTATTGGAGTACTTGGCCCCAATAGTCCCGTGTCGCTCGACTCTTTCCGCAGTTGGTGGCGAGGCCGCGGTATCCCGCTCGCGCGCATTGGGCTTGCATCCCTGTTGGCAGAAGCAGCAGTCGATGTTCCCGACGAACTCATCCAGCGAAATCTCGGCCTCTCCCTATCCGACCAGTATTGGATTAGACCCCAAGATTCCGGTCTCACCTGGGAAGATATTAACTTCTTCAATAATGCTTTTGACGACGTCTCTCTGTCCATCGCACCCTTCGCCCCAGAGGGCAAAGCAGCCGCCGCAAAGCCCGATAACACCTCGGACGGCAACCTTCAGAAGTATTGGACATGCGAGGGCGGGCGTCGAATTCTGCATAAGGCAGGAGCGCACCTGAACCAAGAACCATATAACGAGCTGGTAGCGACCGCGCTCCATCGTCGCATCCTAAACGCCTGCGATTATGTGCCTTACTCGCTCGAGGGCACGGGCACTTCCGCCCTGAGCATATGCGATGTCTTCTTAACTGATGAAGAAGAGTATGTCCCTGCGTTCTATGTAAACCAGTACGCAAACGCAGATGAAAGACTAACCGACTACGAGCGATATGTAGCAAACTGCGAGAAGCTCGGAGTAACAGGCGTCAAGGATGCCCTTGACCGCATGATCGTGTGTGACGACATCATCGCCAACTACGATCGTCATTGGCGCAACTTCGGCCTCGTGCGAAACGTCAACTCACTGGTCTGCAGACCAGCCCCCATCTTCGATTCGGGGTCATCGCTCTGGTGCAACATCTCTCTTGAGGAGCTTCGGGCAGGAGAGCACAGTTTTACCAGCGCACAATTTCATTCAAGCCCCGCCAAACAAATGTTGCTCGTCGAGGACATGGGCTGGTTTGACGGCGACAAACTCGAAGGCTTCGTTGACGAGGCAATCGAGATTCTTTCCAGAAACGACGCGCTCACGGCAAGGCTGCCATATCTAAAAGAGGCGCTAACGTGGCGCCTCGAAAGAATGATCGACATCGCTGAATGGAGTTAGCGAGGCAGCATTGCCCCGCCAACTCCCCTACCTCCCGCGAAGGGCCTTGAGCTTGGCCAGGGCATCGGGGCTCAGGCGGCTGCCCAGGGTCATCTTGATCTGCGGAGCTTCCTCTGCCTCGTGAACGTCGTTATCGATCTGCTTGATCTCGTCCACCAGCATACGGCTCGAGATGCGCGTAACACCCTTGCCCATGACGACGGCCTGGATCGTGCCGTCGCTCGACACCACGGAGCACGCGCGGCCTTCCTCGCGTGCCTCGATGCAGAGCTTCTGCACCACGGTATCGGCCGAGACGCCCGTCGGCGAAAACTCGATGCGCACGCCACGGGCCGGCAGGTTGGGGCGCTCGCTGGAGATATTGCCCGCACCGTCAAACACGATTACGGCCTCGTAGCGGCCCTGGGCAAACGCGGCAACGTCGTTGATGAGGGCGGTGCGCGCCATATCGTGAACGTCGCTGGAGTATGGATCGTCGGAATGGTCGTAGACGAGCTTTTCGTAGCGCGGCGTGCAGTGGATCACGTTGTAGCCGTCGACCACCAGCAGCTCGGGCTTATTGGAGTGCACCGTCGAGACCGGATCGGCGATGGCCTGCGCAAACGCATTGCCGCCCACGCCATAGGTCGCGGCCGAAACAATCGGCTTGGCCGAGCCCTCGCCAAAGCGCTTGGCCTTGGACTTAGCGCGGTTCTTCTTGGACATGCGCTACTCCTCCCCCATGAGCTCGCCGGCATTGCGGCGCAGCCACTCAAAGCACAGCGCGGTGGTCGCCTGGGCAACGTTGAGGCTCTCGGTCATGCCACGCTGGGGAAGCTTGGTCAAAAAGTCGCAATTCTCGAGCACCAGTCGCGAGATGCCGTCGCCCTCGGAGCCCATGACGAGTGCCACGCGGCCCTCGAAGGGAGCATCCCAACAGCTGCCCTCGGCGTGCTCGGAAGCACCGCCCACCCAAAAGCCGGCAGCCTTGAGGTCATCGAGCGCACGGGCGATATTGGGCACCTGCGCGATGGGCAGGTGCATGACGGCGCCGGCAGAAGTCTTGTAGCTGCCGACGGTCACACCGGCGGCGCGCTTGTTGGCAATGATGACGCCCGCCGCGCCCACAACCTCGGCAGAGCGCACGATTGCACCAAAGTTGCCATCGTCGGTCACATGGTCGAGCACGATGACGAGCGCCGGACCGTCGCCTGCGCGGTCGAGAATATCGGCGATATCAGCATAGGGGAAGTTGCCAACCTCGAGTGCGATGCCCTGATGAGCGCCATGGCTCGACAGTGCGTCGAGCTGCGCACGCGACACATACTTAATGCGGACGCCCGCGGCGTTGAGGTCGTCGACCAGGCGCGACAAGGCGGCATCGCGCTCTCCACCCTCGACAATGAGCGCGCACTTGATGGGAAAACCAGTGCGTAGCGCCTCGGCGGCAGCACGACGACCTTCGATAAACTCGCCCTTGGGAGCCTGGACAGCGTCGCGGTTGCGATCGCGCTGCGGACGTGCGGCCTGGGCGCGATCGCGCTGGCCCTTGGGAGCGGCAGCGCGGTCATTGCGGCGAATCGGACGCGAGCCAGAAGCAGCCTGCTTGCCGCCACGAGGCGCACGCTTGCGATTGTCGGCCATAAAGCGACCTCCTAAATACAACTATCAAACGAAACAAAATAAACGACCGCCCATGAATATTAATTCGGGCGGTCGGTACGGGTTTTCCAGGTGCCCGAGATTGCCCCGAAAGAGGAGCGACGCGTACTTGAGTACGCGAGCGACGGTTTGAACGGCAAGGTCGGGTGCTTGGGAAACCCGCGAGGATTAGAGAGATTTGATACGAGTGCCGGCGGCGGTATCTTCAATCGTCAGGCCCAGGTCCTTGAGCTGGTCGCGGATGGCGTCGGCCAGATCCCAGTTCTTGGCGGCACGGGCCTCGGCGCGGGCCTCGAGAATCTTGGCAGCAGCCTCGTCCACGTCGTCGCCCGTGTAGGCGACCAGGCCGGCGGCAACGCCCAGCAGGCCCAGCGGCAGCTCGACCTTGGGCTCGGGAAGCTCGACGCCAAACGTATCGAGCAGCTCGACCAGCGTATCGGCGGCGGCCAGGGCAGCGGCCTTGTCGGCAGCATCGCCCGCCTGCTCCAGGTACTGGTTGCACTCGGTCACAAAGCCAAAGACAGCACCCATGGCACCGGCGGTGTTAAAGTCGTCATCCATGCACTCCTTAAAGGTGGTGCGGGTCTCGGCGGCCTTGGCGGCAAACGCCTCGGCAGCCGCTTCGTCGGCATCGGCCGTCGCGTGGTTCGCGGCCCAACGCAGGTTCTCGACCGTACCGGCGATACGCGTGAGCGAGTTCTCGGCACCCTCCAGGCGCTCCCAAGAAAAGTCGAGCGGCGAGCGATAGCTCGTCTGCAGCATCAGCAGGCGCAGGGCGGCAGCGGAGTGCTGCTCGAGGACCTCGGCCAGCGTAAAGAAGTTGCCGAGCGACTTGGACATCTTCTCGCCGTCTACCAGCAGCATGCCCGTGTGCATCCAGGTGTTGGAGAAGCCCTGGTGCCAGGCGCAGGTGGCCTGGGCGCACTCGTTCTCGTGATGCGGGAAGGCAAGGTCGGAGCCGCCGCCGTGGATGTCGATCGGAGTGCCCAGGTAGCGATGCACCATGGCGGCGCACTCGGTGTGCCAACCGGGACGGCCCTCGCCCCAGGGGCTCGGCCAGCTGGGCTCGCCGGGCTTGGCGGCCTTCCACAGGGCAAAGTCGAGCGGGTCGTTCTTGTCCTCGTTCTCCTCGATGCGCGCGCCAACCATAAGGTCGTCGATGTTGCGGCCCGAGACCTGACCATAGTTGGGATCGCTGCGCACGGCAAAGTACACGTCGCCGTTATCGGCTGCGTAAGCGTGGCCCTGCTCGATAAGCGTCTTGATCATGGCGATCATGGGGCCGATCTCCTTGGTGGCGCGGGGGCGCACATCGGGATCGAGCACGTTGGCGGCGCGCATGACGCCGATGAACTTGTCGGAGAACTCCGTCGCGACCTCGGCGGCCGTACGGCCCTGCTCGTTGGCGCGCTTGATGATCTTGTCGTCGACATCGGTGAGGTTCTGGGCGAACGTGACCTCGTAACCGCTCGCGATGAGCCAGCGGCGAATCACGTCAAAGCTGATGAACGTACGGGCGTTGCCGATGTGGATGTTGTCGTAGACCGTGGGGCCGCACACGTACATGCGGACCTTGCCGGACTCGATGGGCTGGAACTCTTCCTTTTTATGGGTAGCGCTGTTGTAGATACGCATTCGTTACTCCTTAACGGTTTTCTGTAGCAGGCAGACGGCCCAGGCGCCGATTCCCTCGCCCTGGCCTTCCCAACCGAGCTTTTCGGTCGTAGTGGCGGCGACGCCCACGTTTTCGACGTCAACGCCCAGGGCATGGGCAAGGTTGGCGCGCATGGCATCGCGATGCGGGGTGATCTTAGGCTGCTGGCAGGCAATGGTGCAATCGGCATCGACAAACTCAAAGCCCAGCTCACGCGCATAGTCCATCACGCGGGCAAGCAGCACCATCGAATCGGCACCCTCGTAGGCGGGATCGGTGTCGGGGAATAGCTTGCCGATGTCTCCCCCACGGCAGGCGCCCAGAATGGCGTCGGCCAAGGCGTGCGCGAGCACATCGGCATCCGAGTGGCCCAGCAGGCCGCGCTCGTAGGGAATGTCGACACCGCCGATGATACATCGACGCCCCTCCACCAGACGGTGGACGTCGTAGCCATGGCCAATGCGCAGGTTACTGAACATGGGGAAGGTCCTCTCCCTCGGCCATGCGGCCAAGCAGAATCGCGGTTACGGGACGCAGGTCCTCGGGCACCGTCACCTTAAGGTTGTCGCGCGGGCTCTGGACGCAGCGGACGCGTCCGCCCATGCGCTCGACCAACGACGAATCATCGGTACCGATAAAGCCCTCGGCAATCGCCGCGGCATGGGCGCGCTTCATGGCGTCGACACTAAAGATCTGCGGCGTCTGCGCGGCCCAGTACAGCTCGCGCGGCGGCGTCTCGACGATATTATCGCCGTCGACGATCTTGAGCGTGTCGATCGCGGGCTGTCCACACACGACACCGTCAAGAGCACGGTCGCTCACGAGCACGTCGATAGCGTGGTCGATGGCCTCGGTCGTGATGAGCGGACGAGCGCCATCGTGAATGGCGACGTATTCAAAGCCCGCCGGCACCGCGTGCACGCCGGCACGGGTGGAGTCCTGGCGGGTATCGCCGGCATCGGCAAAACTGATGGGCGTGTCATAGTCAAACGGGTCGATGGCCAGGCGGCGCATCTCGGCACGACGCTCGGCAGGGCAAACCACGACGATGTGGCCGACCTTATCGCTACGGTCAAACGCGCGGATGGACCAGCTCATAAGCGGACGGCCCGCTACATTGACGAGCTGCTTGCCACCGGGGTTACCAAAGCGCTGGCCGCTGCCGCCGGCAACGACCACGGCGCATACGGGCGCCATTATGCGTTCCCCTGTTTGGTGCCCTTCATGCGGTACAGCGAGTCCGCAAGAATGGCAGGGTTGTTGACGCCAAAGTCGCCCAAGCGCTCCGGATCCTCGCTGATGTCGTCCATGAGTTCCTGCAGCGAGCCGTACTCGTCGACGATCTTCTCGGCCACGCCGTCGCGCACGACGGACACGCGCGAAAGCGTGCGCAGGCCCAGCGGCGTCATGACGGAGTCCTCGTCCAGGTCGTCGTAACCCAGAACCGCCGCCACATGCTGTGGGTCGGACAAGTCCTTAGGCGTCATGCGGCTAAGCTCGGCGCGAATCTTCTCGGCGTTTGCCTCGGAGGAATCGCTCGCATAGTCGCGAATCATCAGGTCGTATTCGGTATCCATGCTGGAGCCAGCGAGCTGCTCGAGCTGCATCTGCACGAGCTTGCCCTGGTTGCCCAGCTTGACGATACAATCCTTAAGCTCGGTCTTTGCCTGCTGCATGATCTCGAAGCTCGAGAAAATACCGGTAATGTCGGCGAGCGTGACGTAGTCGTCGAGCTCGAGGGCCGTCAGGCGCAGCAGGGAGCGATCGAGCGACTGACGGGTAGTCTGGAGCGTGGCGACGAGCTGGTTGACCGAGCTCATGATGGTGGTGACGGGCTGGATCTCGTAGCTCTTGCCGTGGACGTACACGTTGACGACGGCACGACGAGCCGAAACCGAGATCACGATGGCGTCGGTGAGCACCGACATGCGAGCGGCAGTACGGTGACGCATGCCTGTCTCACTCGTGGCGAGCGAGGGATCGGGATTGAGGTGGAAGTTGGCGCGCAGGATCTGGGTGAGGTCGCCATCGATAACGATGGCGCCGTCCATCTTGGAAAGCTCGAACAGGCGGTTCGAGGTAAACGAAATGTTGAGCGGGAAGCCGTCGTTACCGGCAGCGAGCACGTTTTCGGTGTCGCCGACGCAGATAAGGGCACCCAGGTGACCGGCAATGATCATGTCGAGGGCGGTGCGGATCGGCTGACCGGGGGCAGTCAGGCGGATGGCCTGTTCCATACGCTTTTGCAGCTCGTTCTTATCCAAGGCATCGCTCCCATCGTATACGCTCCATAAACGTCAATAAGTTTCTCACGGTTTGCCCCTGTGACGCCCGCAAAATCCGATGCTTACAGAATGAGCGAACACAGCTGAGAGCCCCAATCCAAATGAGCTGCTTATGTGGTAGCATCGGGATTCGCATAAATGAGGGAGTAGTCGCGTGATCGGGTTCGCCTCCGGTGGCGCGGCAAGTCAACACACTGGCCGAAACGGTCTGGCTTGCCTTAATGAACGAGACTCGTGGCTGTGCGCGCAACGCGTACGCCACGGGTCTTTTTTGTTACTCCCCCAAGAGGTACACGCGGGCTCGCCCGCAGAGAGGGAGCCAGACTATGGGATTCGCAGAGCTCGTGTTGCTCGCCGTTGGCCTTTCGATGGACGCCTTTGCCGTTTCCATCTGCAAGGGTCTCGGCATGAAGAAGATCAACCTTAAGGTCGCCGTGGTGCTCGGCCTGTTCTTTGGCGGCTTTCAGGCCGGCATGCCCGTAATCGGATGGGCGCTTGGCAGCCAGTTCATGGGCATCATCGGACCCATCGACCATTGGATCGCCTTCATCCTTTTGGCCTTCATCGGCGGCAAGATGCTGTGGGAAGCCTTTACCGAAGACGAGGATGAAGGCGACGGCAAGGATGCCGAGAAGATTGACCTGGGCGAGTACCTGATCCTCGCCATCGCCACCTCAATCGACGCCCTGGCCGTGGGCATCTCGTTCGCCGCGCTTTCGGTCGACATCGTCCCCGCCGTGTCGCTCATTGGCATCACGACCTTTGTCTTCTCCGTTGCCGGCGTGGCGATCGGCCACACCTTTGGCGCGCGCTACGAAAAGCCCGCCACCATCGTGGGCGGCGTCGTGCTCGTCCTCATCGGGCTTAAGATCTTGCTTGAGCATCTGGGGATCCTCGCGATATAAAAAACGCCTCTCATAAGCCAACGTCAATGTAGGAGTCTCATGCAGAGTTTTGCATAATGCCTATTCGTGCGGACTTTTGCATGTCATACTGATATGCAAAAGTCTGCACGTTAGGAGATAGCCGTGGATACCCTTCCCATCACCACACCGCGCCAAGCTGGCATCTACGTGCGCCAGGCACGCGAGACTCAGGGTCTCACCCGTGCCGCCCTCGCCAAAAAGGCCGGTGTTTCGGAGCGCCTGCTCGCATCGCTCGAGCTAGGAGACGCCACCGGCATTCGACTCGACAAGTTGCTGGCGATTTTCGACGCTCTTGGACTGGCACTCGCAGCACAAGGGGATATCGGCGAAGCGAAAAACGAGCGACCAGTCGACGCCCCGCATGCCAATCCGCTGCCTCGCAGCATCCCCAGGCGCCATCACACTCAACGTCCTCATCATCGCAACCGTCGTAGTACCGCCATTCCGGCTCTTCCAGATGTCCCCTTTACATCCGCACTCTACGACGAGGTCTTCGCCGATTTCGCCATGTCCAATCTCGGAGTCTCGATTGCCGCAAACGCATCTAGCAAAACCAAGCCCGAAGGGAAATAGCCAATGGCCAGAACATCACTTCGGACCATTATTTGCGGCGTGCCTGCTGGAACGCTCACGCAAGATGAGAACGGTCTTATCAGCTTTACCTACGATCATGACTATGACGGGCCAGCCCTATCGACCAACATACCCGTATCGAATCGCGCATACGGACAACAGGTCATGAATCCGTACCTGTTTGGCCTTCTACCCGACAGCGAGGACCAACGAAAAGCGATTGCCGCGGAATTCAACGTTAGGCCCAACAATCCCATCGCACTACTCAGCCGTATCGGACTCGACTGTCCGGGCGGCGTGCAATTTTGTGCCGAAGAAGATATCGACGCCGTCCTGCATCGCTCCGGCGAATACCGCCCCATAGACGACCACGAAATTGCTCTCCGCCTCAAGTCGATCAGAGATGACCGCAATGCATCGTGGATGGGCCTAGATGAAAGTTGGTCACTTGGAGGCAATCAGGGCAAGTTCGCTCTCGCACTCATGGACGGTCGCTGGTGCGAATGCATGGGGTCCTCGCCCACGACGCATATTTTCAAAAATGGCGTTATCGGTTTTAAACTCGAGGCTCTCAATGAGTTTGTCTGCATGAAAAGCGCCCAGCGCGCCGGCATCGCAACGGCAAACGTCGAATATCGTATGTTTGAGGACGAACCCGCCCTCATTGTTGAGCGCTATGACCGCGTGAAAGTCAAAGACGGAACGATCAGGCGCCTACATCAAGAAGACCTCTGTCAGGCACTTGGGGTGATGCCCGCCCAAAAGTACACGGCAGACGGCGGCCCGACCACACGCGACATTCAAGAGCTCCTCGTAAATACGAGCCACCATCAACTTAACCTGTATCTGTTTACGCAGATACTGTTCTTCAACGCCATTATCGGCGCACCGGATGCGCACGCGAAAAACTATTCCCTGCTCCTTGGAAACGACGGCGCAGCCATGATGGCTCGAATGTACGATGTCGCATCGGGTTTGGCGTATGAGCGCATGCGCCGCCGGGCGCGCCTTGCCATGAGCGTTGGCGGCGAAAATCGTGTGGGGCGCATCGGTCCAGGCGCTATCCGCCGATACCACGGTATGGGAGACCCCGCGCTAGAGGCGACGCTCACCGATGCCGGGCTATCCGAGAAGTTTTGCTTTGCAACCATGATGGACCTCGCCTACGAGGTGCCCGTTTGCATGGAAGAGGTCATGGACGAATACGCCGACCTGCCCGGCATGGCTGACCTGCGCGAGCATATGCTCGGCCCCGTCCGCGAAAACTGCCAGCGCATCCTCGACCTCATCAGGGCAGAAATGGACTAGGTGGCCGTAATTTCGCAATTATCAAACAAAAGAGATGGGGCACCCGTCGCAAAAGCTCAGATGCCCCCTCTCGTAATGTCATTTGCAATCCGCTAGCACGTGGCTCGAACTGCTGCTAGCGCGACCTTTACGCAGCAAGGCGCTTGAGGACGTCGATGAGCAGCTCGTAGAAGCGCTCGGCAGAAGCGAGCTCCATGCTCTCGTCCGGGGTGTGGACATCGGAGAGCGTCGGGCCCACGGCGATGGCGTCCAGGCCGTGCAGGGCCTCGGCAAATAGGCCGCACTCAAGGCCGGCGTGAATGGACTCGATGCGCAGCTCGGAGCCAAAGAGCTCGCGATAGCTCTCGACAAAGACGTCGCGAACCGGCGAATGCTCGGCATAGCTCCAGCCGGGATACTCAAACTCAAACTTGGCGTCAAAGCCCAGGACATCGGCCAGCGTCTGCAGGCGGTCCTTGAACTCGTTCTGCAGCGAGGTGATCGAGGAGCGCGGGGACAGCATGATCTTGACCTCGTCGTCAGAAGTGGCAACCACACCGATGTTGGAGGAAACCTCGACGGAGCCGTCGGTGGCGACGTTGCGGCGAATCACACCGTTGGGGGCAAGACGCAGGGCGCGGATGAGGGCAAGCGCGGACTTCTGGTCCATGGCCTCGACCTCGGCGTCGTCGGCAATCTCGACGGTGCAGGTAAAGCCGGGGTCGAAGACCTCAAGCTCGGCGGTGACGTCGGCGATGATGCCCCTTGCGATCTGGGCCGCGGCCTCGGCGGCAGCGTGGTCGACGTAGACCAGAACAGCCTTGCACTCACGGTTGATGGCGTTGTCCTTGGTGCCGCCGTTAAAGCTAACGATGGCGGGCTCGCCGGCGACCATCAGGCGGTCGATGATGCGGGCCATGATGAGGTTACCATTGCCGCGCTCCAGGTGGATATCGCTGCCGGAGTGACCGCCCAGCAGGCCGGAGATGTCGAGCGTGAGGGTGCTACCGGTCTTGTGCTCGCGCACGATCGGGCAGGTGTAGGTAACGACGACGCCGCCGGCACAGCTGACGGTGGCAACGCCCTCTTCCTCGGAGTCGAGGTTAATCATGGTGCGGGCGCTAATCTGGGACTTGTCGAGCGTCTCGGCGCCGACCAGGCCAGTCTCCTCGTCGGTGGTGAACACGCACTCGAGGGCGGGGTGAATGATCGAATCGTCATCGAGAACAGTGAGCATCAGAGCGACGGCAATACCGTTGTCGGCGCCCAGAGTGGTGCCGTTAGCGGTGAGGACGCCGTCCTTGACGACCAGGTCGATACCATCAGTCGTAAAGTCGTGCTCAACGGAGCCCAACTTGTCGCACACCATATCGATGTGGCCCTGCAGCATCACGGTCGGGGCATTCTCGGCACCGGCAGATGCGGGCTTGCGAATGATGACGTTGTAGACCTCGTCCTGGTACACATCGAGGCCGCGCTCCTTGGCAAACGCGACCAGAAAATCGCTGATGCCCTTCTCGTTGCCAGACCCGCGGGGGATCGCGCTGACCTCCTCAAAGAAATGGAACAGCTGGGCGGGCTCGTAGCCGGTAATCTTGTAGTCCATGGTGCCTCCTTGGCGCAACTGGTTAGACAGTAAGACATGCGACTTGTATATTCCCAGACTTTGCGTGCATAAACCAGTCGAAAACGCTGAGCGCCCTCGCATCATCGGCTAACGGTGGACCGTATAGCGCAACGGTCACAACTTCCGCAGCTCTACAAATCGAGGCGCCCTTTCCGGAGCGCCTCGATTGCGCGTATCAAATTGTCGCCACGCCCTACAGCGCGCCGGAACCGGCTTGCATCATGCCGCCGGGGCCCGAGGTCACGCCGCCGCTCACGGGCGAGGCGTTGCCGGTGTGCGGTGCCGCCGGGACGGTATCGCCACCGAGTGTGCCCGCCGGACGCGGTGCCGGGATCTCGCCCGTGCCGTGGCTAAAGACAAACTTGCCATCGGCCACGTCGCACAGGACGGTATCGCCCTCGCCCCACTCGCCGGCCAGAAGCTCCTCGGACAGCGGGTCCTCGATGAGCTTTTGAATGGCGCGGCGCAGCGGACGCGCACCGTTGGTGAGGTCGGTGCCCTCGGCCACGATCTTGTCATAGGCCGCATCGGTGAGCTTGATGTTCATGCCGTTGGCAATCAGGCGCTGGCGCAGGTCGTCCACCAGCAGGTGCGCGATCTTGGTCAGGTTCTCGCCCGAGAGCTTCTGGAACACCACAATGTCGTCGATACGGTTGAGCAGCTCGGGGCGGAACAGGCGCTTGAGCTCGCCCATCGCACGGCCCTTGATCTCACTCGAGGTGAGGCCCTGCTCGCCGGTGGTGCCAAAGCCAACGCTCGCATCCTGCGCGATCTCGCGGGCGCCCACGTTGGACGTCATGATGATCACGGTATTGCGGAAGTCGACCGTCTTGCCCTGGCTATCAGTCAGGCGACCCTCCTCCAGCACCTGCAACAAAATGTTGAAGATGTCGGGGTGCGCCTTCTCGATCTCGTCGAACAGCACGACCGAGTACGGGTGACGACGAACGGCCTTGGTAAGCTGACCGCCCTCGTCGTGGCCCACGTAACCCGGAGGGCTACCGATAAGCTTGGAGACCTCGAACTCGCTGCCGAACTCCGACATGTCGAAGCTGATGAGCGCGTCCTTACTGCCAAAGAGGTACTCGGCGAGCGTCTTGGCGAGCTCGGTCTTGCCTGTGCCGGTGGGACCAAGGAAGATAAAGCTACCACCGGGACGACGCGGGTCCTTGAGCGGCGAGCGGCTGCGGCGCACGGCCTTGGCGACGGCCTCGACGGCCTCGTCCTGGCCGATAATGCGGGTCTTGAGCACGCTTTCGGTCTGCAGCAGGCGACGGCTCTCGCTCTCGGTGAGCGAGGAAACCGGCACGCCAGAGGTCACGGACACGATGTCGGCAATCTGACTCACGTCGATGGTGAGCGGGCTGGCGTCGAGCTCGGCGGTCCAGGCGGCCTTGGCCTCGGCGAGCTCAATCTCGGCGGCCTTCTGCTGCTCGGTGATCTCGGCGGCCTTGTTCATGTCGTCGCTCTCGGTGGCCTCCTGCGCGGCGGCCTTGAGCTCCTCTATGCGATGCTCGGCCTCGCGCACCGGCTCGGGCGCGCGGTTGGCGGCGATGCGGGCGCGGGCACCGGCCTCGTCGATGAGGTCGATGGCCTTATCGGGCAGGAAGCGATCCTGGATGTAGCGGTTGGAAAGGTTCGCGGCAGCCTCGATAGCGCCCTGCGTGTAGCGCACATGGTGGTGCTCCTCGTAGCGCGGCTTAAGCGCGGTCAGGATCTTGACGGTGTCCTCGACGCTCGGCTCCTCGACATCGATAGTCTGGAAGCGACGCTCGAAGGCTGGGTCTTTGGTGAGGTACTTGCGGAATTCCTCGGCCGTGGTGGCGCCAATAATCTGGAAGGCACCGCGTGCAAGCACGGGCTTGAGCATGGAGCTCGCGTCGATGGAGCCCTCGGCAGAACCGGCACCGATGATGGTGTGCATCTCGTCAATAAACAGGATGACGTCGTCAGCCTCGGTGGCCTCCTGGATCACGTTCTTGAGGCGCTCCTCAAACTCACCGCGATACTTGGCGCCCGCAACGAGGCCCGGCAGGTCGAGCGTCCAGATGTTCTGGTTCATGAGGTTCTCGGGCACGTTGCCGGCAGCGATCTGCTGCGCCAGGCCCTCGACGATGGCCGTTTTGCCCACGCCGGGATCGCCCAGGATAAGCGGGTTGTTCTTGGTGCGGCGCGAAAGGATCTCCATCATGCGCTGGACTTCCTTTTCGCGGCCAATCACGGGATCGAGCTCGCCGTCGCGCGCCTTTTGAGTGAGGTTGGTGGCGAACTGCTTGAGCGTGTCGGTGCCGCTCCCCTTTTGCTGAGAGGCATCCGAGCCGCTAAAGAACGGCAGGCCCGCACCGGGACGACCGGCACCGGCGCCGGCGAGCGGACGCTTCTTGTCCTGGTCCTTGGCGGTGAGTTTCTCGATAGCCTTTTTGATGGAGGCGGACGACACACCCAGGCGCATGAGGATGTCCATGGCCATGCCGTTGCCCTCTTCGACGATGCCGATCAGCAAGTGCTCGGTCGACACGTAGGTCTGGTTGTTCTCACGCGCCACGCGGAACGAACGCTCCATCACGCTAATGACGAGCGGCGTAAAGGCAAGCTTGGCAGCCTCGGTCTCCTCGCTGGGCTCGGGAACCGTGGTCTGGACCTCCTTGAGGGTGTCCATGATGTCATCGTAGGAGATGTCGAGCGAACGCAGTGCCTCGGCGGCAATGCCCTCGTCCTCCTTGGCAAGCGCGAGCAGCAGGTGCTCGGTGCCCACCTTATTTGAATGAAGATCAAGCGCCTCTTGCTTGGCCATGGACATGACCTTACGCGCGCGATCGGTAAATCTATCTAACATGCTCGTTTCCTTACATGAGTTCATCGAAATCAAAACGCCCGCCCGTCGGCGGCGCTTTTGTCTCTTTACCCACAGGTTGTCTATGTTAACAGCTGGAGGAATATCTATAAACCCGGCTCACATGAATGCAGGTTATGACCGCATCGCGGGACTCACCGCGCGATGCGCGACAGGCGCCCCGCAAGAGAAACCCTAGGCGTCTTTCACCACGTCGGGACTCGTCGCACGCGATGCGCGATAGGCATCGGCCTCCTTGGAGACGCGTTCGAGCAGCTCGGATGCATCGACGCCCTCGACTTGCGCGACCGTTTCCACCGTCTGCATGGCGACCGCCCTCAGGTACGCGCACGCGCTGTCCCCCAGCTGCTCGAGGTCTATCTCCTCGCCGCCCTCCCGGGCAAAGCCGACCGCCATCACAAAGCCCATGATGCCCGAGACCAGAAAGCCCACCGCAAAGCTCGAATCTGCCTTGAGCTCTTCTCCGTCGGGGTGGACGATCTCTCTCACGCGGTCGATGATGATCGTATGGATGCCCTGCACGACCTGCTCGGCGGCACCCGCCCTCATGGTGATGACGATGCGCCGCAGCAGGCAGCGGACGTCGCGCCGGTCGAACGCCGAAAGGTCGCCCTCGCTCGAAAAATGCCAGAGGGCATCGGTGATGAGCTCGTTATCCTGCAGCAGCTGGGCTATGGCGATGGCGACGAGTTCATCGAAATCGTGAAAATAGTAGTAAAACGTTCCGCGATTGCACTGGGCGGCACGGGTCACCTCGCCAACCGACAGCTCGAAGATGCTGTTGTTCTCGATGAGCTCCCAAAACGCCTCGATGATACGGGTGCGTGCATCGGGCGCATCGGCGTCCTTACGCGGTCTCGCCATGCGCCTCACCGCACCCCTGCGCCTTGGCGTTCATGATGAGCATCTGAAGACGGTTCTCCACGTTGGCGAAGCTCACGTCGGGATCGTAGTCGAGCGGCAGGAACTGCGCCGTGGGATACTGCTCCTTGAGCGCATGGATGAGCCCGCGCCCCACGACATGGTTGGGCAGACACCCGAACGGCTGCAGGATCACGAAGTTGCGGCAGCCGCGCTTGGCGTGCTCGAGAATCTCCGCCGGAATCAGCACGCCCTCGCCCGCATCGAACGTATGGTGCAGGATCTTATCGCTCGCGCGCACGAGCTCGGGCATGCGCGTCGGCGGCTCGTAGAGCGGGCTCGCCGCGCCCAGGCGGTCGCAACGGTCGTGCGCGAGCTCGAACAGGTTGTCCGCCGTGGCGTACCAGGCCTTTTCGGGCAGCGACAGGTCGACGTGGAACTCACGCGACTGCGCATGCTTGTAGAAATAGGTCTTGCGGATCACGTCGGTCATGCGCGCCTCGATGACCTCGAGCCCGTTGTCCTCGAGGTAGCGCTCGATCTCGTGGTTGGCGCCGAGATGGAAATTGAGCAGGTACTCGCCCACGATGAGAACGGTCGGATGCGGGTTCGAGCGGTCGTACGGAACGGCGTCCATGATCGCAAGCGCGCGTTTGAAGCCCGTCGCCTGGCCTCTCAGCCCGGAGCGCTCCATGCCCTCGATAACCTCATCGAGCGCGCGGTCGAACGCAGCGTCCGCCGCGCCCTTCTCGAGCTCGTAGGGACGGATGCGCCTAAGCATGGCCTCGAGGGCATCGATCATGGGAAGACCGTAGGCGATCTGGATGCTCGGGCCAAGGCCGAGCTTGAAGCCCGGATGCGCATTGTGGGCATCGACGTCGTCGTTGGTGAGCACCGGGACATAGTCGTATCCCGCGTCGTCGAGCGCGCGGCGCAGCAGGGGCATGTAGTGCGTCAGGCGGCAGTCGCCGATATACTTGCCAGTCACCACGGCGACGTCGTGCGGGTCGTACTTACCGCTCTCGAGTGCCGCGAGCGCCTCGCCGATCACGATTTGCGCGGGGAAGCAGATGTCGTTGTGCACATAGCGTTTGCCCAGGCGGATGGCATCCTCGCGCCCGATATCAAGGGCCTCGGCGCGCACGCCCTGATTGCGCATCGCCGCGGTCATGAGCCTGCAGAACGCATGGGAGGTGTTGGGGACCAGCGCGATCTTGTCGTGCCGGTCGCGCTTGGTGTACTTGACCTTATACGGGTCGTCGAGCGGATGGACCGCGTGCACCCGGGCGCCCTCGGCACGCTCCTCCGCGCGACGACGGTTGACCGACTCGATAAACGAACGCACGCGAATGCCCATGGGACCGGCGACGTCGCTCTCATCGAGCTTGATCATCATCGGAACCTTGGAGCCCATCTCGCCCATCATGCGCGCGATCTCGTCGGTGAGATACGCATCGTGGCCGCAGCCGAAGCTGCCCATCTGCACGAGCTCGAGCTCGGGCGTCGATGCGACGATGACCGCGCACGACAGCATGCGCGCATGGTAGTTGTTCACGATGTCGATGCGGCTGTTGGAAAGATCGACGTTGCAGACCCCCGGCACCGCATCGGGCGTCAGCACGGGGATGCCGCGCTCAGAGAAGAGCTTGGGCAGCCCGTGGTTGACCAGCGGGTCGTTGTGGTACGGGCGCGAAGCGATCACCACCGTGTAGCCGCCGTCCTCGCGCACGTTCTCGAGCACCTGCCTGCCGCGCAGCTGCAGCTGGTTCTCAAACGTCTGCTGCGCGCGGTCCGCCTGCTCGGTCGCCTTGGCAACCAGGTCGGCATCGATATCGAAGGTCTCCTTGCACCACGCCTTGAGCTGGCGGTTTCGGTCGCCCTCGTCGTACCAGTGGAACAGCGGCGTATCGAACGGAACGCCGAAACGCTCCTCCGGGTTATCGGAATTGCGCATCACGTAGGGGTATCCCTTTACGACGGCGCACATCCACTCGCTGGTAGAGGCGGTGTTTTCGGTGGGCACCGTCGTGATGATGGGCATGAAGATGCGGTCGACGCCGGCGTCGACGAGATTGCGGATGTGCCCGTGGACGAGCTTGGCCGGGAAGCACACGGTGTCGGATGTGACGTGCGCCAGACCGCGCTCGTACATCGCCTTGGTGCTGCGTCCCGAGACGCGCACCTTAAAGCCGAGCGTGCTGAAGAACGTCGACCAGAACGGCATGGTGTCCCAGAACTCGAGCACACGGGGAATGCCGATCGTGACATCGCGCCCCCCGCAGACGGGAACCGTGGGGTACGACTCGAACAGCAGCTTCTCGCGGTCGACAAAGAGATTGGGGGCAGCCGCGGTCCGGTCGCGCCCCGTGCCGGGTGCCTGTGCCTCGCAAGCACCCTGCGGACGCAGCTCCTCCGCCGCGGGAACCTCGCGCACGAGCTCATCCCATGAGATGGCGCCGCCGCGCGGGCAGCGATTGCCCGTGACGTAAAGCGAGCCGTCGCCAAATGCCACGACCGCGCGCTGGCAGCGGTTGTTGCACCGACGGCAGGTAACGCCGCCGAACTCGCGATGCTCGAAGCGCTCCACGGCATCGAGCCCGATAAACGACGTGCCGGCGTCGCCCTTGCGGCATTCCTCGCGCGCGAGCAGGGCGATACCGATAGCGCCCATCAGCCCCGGGTGGGGCGCACGCGTGACGGGTTTGCCCAGATACTGCTCGAATGCGCGCAGCACCGCGTCGTTTCGGAACGTGCCGCCCTGGACGACGACTATGTCGCCCAGACGGTTGAGATTTGAAACGCGAATGACCTTGGTGAACACGTTCTCGATAATCGAACGGCAGAGACCGGCCATGATGTCGCCCGGACCCTTACCGCGCCGCTGCTCGGAAACGACGCTGCTGTTCATGAACACCGTGCAGCGGCTGCCGAGAACGGCGGGGGCTTTGGACGAAAATGCCTCGGTCGCGATATCCTCAACGGCTATTCCGAGGTTTTTGGCAAAACCCTCGAGGAACGAGCCGCAGCCCGCAGAGCACGCCTCGTTGACGACGATATCGGTCAGCACGCCGTGGTTGAGCCAGATGGCCTTCATATCCTGTCCGCCGATGTCGAGCACGAAGGTCGCATCGGGAACGCATGCGCACGCGGCGCGGGCGTGCGCGACCGTCTCGACCGTATGGTAGTCGGCGTGGAACGCGCGCGCGAAAAGCTCCTCGCCGTATCCCGTGGTGCCCACGGCATCGATCGCAAGCGTGACTCCCGCTGTCTCCCAGCGGTTCTTCAAGCTGACAAGACCCTGTTGGGCGACGTCGAGCGGTCTGCCGTTATTAGACGCGTAGAACGAATCGACAAGCTCACCCGCCTCATCGACCAGGGCGAACTTGGTCGTCGTGCTCCCCGAATCGATACCGAGCGCCACACGCACCGTCTCTCCGGGCGCATACGCATCCGGACCCTTTGCCGGCGTCTCTTTGCCATGGCGTGCCGTAAAATCCGCCTGCTCGGCAGGTGTGGCAAAAAAGGGCTGGGCAAGACGTCCCTCCCCGCTTGCGGGCGCGACCGTCTCGAGCTTATCCAGCCGGACAAAAGCGTCGGGAAGGTCGATCGGTTGGGACGATGCGAACATGTCGGTCAGCGACAGGGCGGCACCGCGCGCGACCATGATCTGCGGATCGCGCGGGACGATAACCTGATCGTCCGATAGATTCAGTTGCTCCCGGAACACGCGGACCAGTGTGGGGTTGTAGGCGAGCGTACCGCCCTCGAAGATTACCGGCGGCTCGATGTCGATACCCTGGGCCAGACCGCCGATCGTTTGGCGGGCGACCGCGTGAAGCGCCGAAAGCGCCAGGTCGGTGGTAGGAATGCCCTCGTTGAGCAGCGGCTGGATATCGGTCTTTGCGTACACGCCGCAGCGGCCCGAGACCTCGTGGACGGTCGTTCCCCGGCTTGCGAGCTGCTCGAACTCGCCCGATTCGGTGCCGACCCCCATGAGCTTTGCCATCTCGTCGATAAATGCACCGGTACCGCCTGCGCACGAGCCGTTCATGCGCATGTCGGCAACCTCGATGTCTCCCTTATCGTTGGTGCGGAAGAAGATCATCTTGGCGTCTTGGCCGCCCAGCTCGATGGCGCAGCGCGTCTGCGGATAGAACCTGCTGATCGCGAGCGCGTTGGCGACCACCTCCTGAACGTACGAGGCGCCCAGCGCGGTCGCGATATCGCGCGCACCCGAGCCGGTCACCGCAACGCGCAGTGACTCATGGGGAAAGCGCTCGGCGAGCTCGCCGAGCATGGCGCGCACGCTCGCTGTCTGACACGCCCCGTGGCGGCGATATCCCCACCACGCCTCGGTCATATCCTCGTGCATCGCGTAAACTTTGGTCGTCGTCGACCCTACGTCCAGTCCTACTAGCAACGCCATAATGCTCCGTCTCTCGCATTTTTCCCGCTAGAGATATACCACTCTACGTAATACAACAGACTGTTGTATTTAAACTCCGTATAAAAAGCGGCTGCCGAAACGCTTCAGCAGCCGCCGAATGCACCAACAGATTGTTCTGCGCGCTAGCACGTCGGGCAACGGAGCAGCACGGGCCCTCCGGTCATGCGCACCGCTCACGCCCGCGATGTCGCCGAGAGAGCTATCCACGCTTAGGGCTCCAACCAAGCAAGTCGCCCGCGCTCAGCAGATCCCTAAGCGAGCTACTCGCACTCAGGAGCCATAGCCTGCTCCAAGAGCTCGGCATGCTCCTCCTCGAAAACCGTCCCCACAGGGAAGGCGCGACGGAAGACGAAGCGGGAAATCGGACCGGCTACCAAAAGGTTCCACGGCAGCGCCATCACAAAATTATGCGGGATGTTGATCATCCAGATCGCGGGCACGGAATACAGGTTCGCAAGGATGCCGCCGGGCATGTGCGTCAGACCCTCACAGGCACCGTACAGCGACATGATGATGACCATGGGAACGACCATGCAGGAGCTGACGGCGAGCGTCATGGCAAGTGGCGAGCTCTTGCCCGGCGTGACCAAGTACTTAAAGGCGAAACCCTTGGCGAGCGGGCTGGCGACGAACCAGTCGCAGCACATGGCAAAAATGTAGGCAACGGGGAAGCCGAGCCACGCAGTGGCAACGACCTCGCCGTTGATGGCCCCGTACTGCAGGGCAACGTTGTAGATGCTCATCCAGAGCACCATGCAAAAGCACATGATAAAGGTGAACAGCAGGCTCTCTCGTTTGTTGATAGGCATAAAGGGCAGATTCCTCTCTGTGTTGTACCGCGGCGCCACGCAACAAAAACGGGCGGGCAAGATGGAGCTGTTGGAACTTCATCTCGCCCGCCCGTGGTACGCGCGTCTGCGACTACTTATGTGGTGGAACCAGCCTAGCACGAAACGCATGCGCTTCGTAAGCGTTGAGTTTATGAAGATGCAGGGCACCGATAATCCCCCGACCCCATAAGTTGCGGTGGAATACGGACTGTTTTGACCCTTTAAGCAGCAATTCAGTCCCTATTTCGCCGCAACTCATTTGGTGCAAAGTAACCTGTCCCCCTTGTACCAATTAGCTGGTGTGGCGCCAGCGAGGGTCGGTGAGGGTTCTCGCCACGCCCAAGCCAACGGGCAGAAACGCCACGATGAGCACTGCGCGCACAAACCAGCCGAGCATGTTGACCGTGTCGAAGGTGCACATGTAATACATAGAGCGATAGAGATACAGACCGGGCACCATAATGACAATCGAAGGCACCGTGAGGGCGATGCGCGGGTAGGTGAGCTTGACTTCGGCCAAGCTTGCCAGCAGACCCGATACCAGCGCGCCGATAAACGCTGCTGCCTCGGGAGGCATTCCCGTGCTGAGGCCCAGGAAGGGAATCATCGTCGGCGCATCGACAAGGGTCAGACGCAGGGTATTGGACACGGCGCCGATCAACCCAGCTGCCGCGGCCATCTTTACCGGGCTGTTGAACATCACCGAGAAGCCGAATACGCCAACGAAGCTCATCACCACGCGCAGGAGCGTAAGGGCAAGCGGCGAAAGGCCCAGTGGGGCAAAGTCGTCCGGCGCCAGGCCAACACACTCGGCAACCATCCAACCTACGAGGGTCGCCATCACAATAATCGATACGGCATATGAAAGGCGCTCGATACCGCTTCGCATGTCGAGCTTAGCGATGTCGAGGCCTGCCGTAATGAGCGGAAAGCCGGGAATCACAAAGAGCATGGCGCCGATATAGCCTTCTTGGTGCGACATTGCCCCCGGTATGACCTGGCCAAGGCCGAGCAATGCCAGCAGATACGAAACGCAAGCGAGCGCAACGCCGGTCGTCAGCGCGCTGAACTGACCAAGGCCTTGCTTGAGAATATGGGAGCGGGCAAAGTTGCCGACACCCGCGCCCACGAACGCGCAGGCCATCTCGATAGGGCCGCCGCCGAGCAAAAAAACGAAGGCGCCACAGGCGCAGGCCGCCGCAAGGCCCTGTTGCCAAGGCGCGTAATCAGGTTTTGAACTCTCAACGGTCTTGAGCATCTCGTGATACTCGTGCACCGTGAAGCGACGACCATAGGTCTCGATTTCCTTGAGGAAACTCTCCATCATCCAAATGCGATGGGTATTGACGCCCGTTGTGGGCAAGCTGACGACCTCATTAAAGCAGTGACCATCTTCGATGCAGGTGCACTCAAACGACAGAAGACTTAAGTCAACGTGGATGGTCACACCGAGTACGGCGGCAACACGATTCATGGTATCGCGCACGCGCCAGGCACCCGTTCCGCTTGCCAGCATAAGCATGCCGGTGCGGCAGATGATGGATGATTTATCGGTGAGCGGCGCATCGACGGCAAGCTCATCGCCTGCCGTCACGATCTGGTGCCAGTCAGTTTTCATATGGAGCGCGCCGGCACGAACGCCGTGGTGCATGGGGGCTCTCGAAAGCAGCGAGTTAAGGCGCGAAGGCTGTGAGGGCTCCGCCGATTCGCCCTCGTCCTCGTCGGGCTCTTCATCGACCAGATCAAAGGAATCAAGCGGCGCTGGCTCGCGACGGTCGATCAGCTCCTCGTCCTCATCATCAAAGTAGTTGAACTGATCGAGCATGTCCTCTTCGATTGCGCGCTCGCTCGCGTCGTCCATCCCGGTGCTCCCTTCCTATCGACTAACCCCCATCCTAGACAGCGACGGCTAAAGGAAACATAAAAGAGACGGCTGTCATGCGAACCATGCGCGCAATAGCCGTGGGTAGTCGTTTAATAACGTCCCCAATGACTACATCGATGTTCTAAGTGTCAACCAAGTCAACGCCGCAGGTAGAGGACGGACAGCGAGCGACGTCCAGGGCGAACAAGTTGGCATGAAAAAGGCAAGGCATAGACCTTCTGGTCATGCCTTGCCTTTTGAATGAC
>URZI01000010.1 GCA_900552385.1 uncultured Collinsella sp.
TATCGTCGGCAGCGTCAGATGTGTATAAGAGACAGGGGCGAGGAGGGATGGGGTGGGGGTGGTGGCCGTGTTGGTTGTGGCGGTGGTGGTGCCGGCAGCGTTTTCCGTGTTGACTGCGCTGGTGCCGGTGGATGTTGCGGTGCCGTCTTCTGCGGTATCTGCTGTCGCATTTGTATTGGTGCCGTCTTCGGCCTTGCCTGTGTCGCTGTTCGTGGCGTCGGCTTGCGCCTGCCGCTCTGCGGTTGCCTGAGGCTGGATG
The DNA here is from genome assembly GCA_900552385.1 of uncultured Collinsella sp. Taxonomy (GTDB): domain Bacteria; phylum Actinomycetota; class Coriobacteriia; order Coriobacteriales; family Coriobacteriaceae; genus Collinsella. The sequence continues at coordinate 260 of URZI01000010.1, forward strand.
GCTTCTGCAATGGCTGCCATGGGCAACGTCGCGCTGACCATGGACGTGCACGCAATCGCGCAGAGCAGGTAGTAAAGGGGTCGTTTCATAGCGGAGCCTCTCGGTGAGCAGCCAATAGGGTCCAAAGGCAGCTCCAGGCCAGCACTCCGCACATATTTTGTTGGGGATTATTTTACGGGAACACCAGTCAACATCAGCGTGCTTTCTGGGGAAGGTTGGGGAGGGGGAAGGGGTGGTTGGTTGCTCGGTGACATTGTAGATCGCGTTGGGTTGGCTATGCTCGATCCGGCAACTCCAGCATGAGGCCGTCTCGCGCTTCTTCGAGACTCGCCACCGAGACCTTCCAGGAAAAGTTCGCAAGGCTGCTGCTTAGGTCAAGTTCTGCGTGGTCGTATTTTTCAATTTTGCAGCCTGGGTGATTCTCGTCTGGTAAAAGGCGACATTCGACCGGTCGCGACCCGATGATTCGATACTCCTTCTGATATGCATACTTGGTCGTTTTGATAACGAGATTGTGCGGGATGCCCTCAAAGATCTCACGGGTCAGTTTTGGCCTAGGGACGCCGTAGGAGATGGGACCGTGGGCGTAGATGCTCCCGCCGTCGGCGATGTGCCTGTCGGCGAGGCGCGCGAATCTGCCGTACTGCACAATGCCGATCCACCCGTCCGCGCACCCGAACTCCTGAATCATGCGTATCGGGATTTTCACGGTGTTGTCGACGATATCGTTCTCGCGGACCGTGTACATACAGTAGATGGGCAGGCAAGTATATCCGTAGAGGCACACCCCGGGAGCCATGGGCTCCTCGAGCGGATCGCCCTGCTCGCCAGGCAGGCCATGTTAGTAGCCGGCCGCGTTCATGTAGAGGTGCCCGTTCAGCAGGTCTTCGATGTACGCCACTTTGGGTGCGAACTTGAGTAGATATGCGATGCCGTCGTTGGGCATGGCGTGTCCTTTCTTGGGTAGTGATATCTCGGACCGCCTAGTGCGGCCAGGTTCTTTGCTACCAAGGTAAGGGCTCCTAGCGGGATCCTTGTGCGGGAGTGGTGCGGGTCGCTGGTGTTGCTCGGGGGTTGTGATCGCTCTCGGCGCCGGGGGGGGGTGCATGTCTGTGGAGCGTTCCGGGGGTTGTTTCCGGGCAGGGGAGTGTCGGCTGCCGTCAGTTAATAACGAATTTGGGGCGAGCTCACAATTGAGGCTGTCCTGCGCAACCTCAGCGGGGCAACGTTCCTCAGACGCGTGCTGGAAGTGGTGCCGTGTGATTGGGCCTCGCTGTAGTGCCAAACGTTGCGGGCATTGATGCGGGATTTCTGTCAAAGAGATTCTTATTCGTTCTGGTTTGCCTGATGTATGAGGCTCAAGTGGTCCAGGTATTCGTGTCGTGTTTTGTGGGTATGACCGAATTAGCTGAAACAAAGGCCTAACCGTCCTCATCTAGACTCCGAGCCTCGGTTTTCAAGGGCCGACCCCGGATGATGTGGCGTCTCTGCGAGTTGGCGTATCCGGTCGTTTTTGACAAAAGCCAATATGATTTGCCAAGGAACGGATTGCCAATCAGGTTCTTAGTTGGGGGCGTAGCGTCCCCTGATCGCATAGATGAAGTAAATTGGAAACTGGCAATAGCCGAAGGTGACCGTGCTGCTCACCAAGGATGTTCCCAGCGGGTTGCTTTTAATTGCATATTGCGGCGCGTTGCCATATTCGGCCTGTCGGCATAACGGTTGCCGGGTTTTGGGCTATTGTTTTCCATGATTTTACGTTGACCTTCTTCCTGGTGTTTCGGCAGGGGTAAGGACGCTTTGTGGAGGCGATTATATGTCTGATGTTAAGAAACAGCACTACGTGCCGCGTTTTTATCTGAAGTCGTTTACTAATCAAGATGGCTTTCTTTATGCGGTGAAGCGTGAGCCAAGTGGTTTGGGTCGCATATTTCAAACTAAACCGGAAGGCATTTGTTTCGAGAAGTACCTTCATGAGGTAAAGAGACGGACCCCAATAGATGGGGAGCGATTTATTGAACAGGGGTCTGCTGAAAAGGCATTAAGCAAGATGGAGAATGACCTTGCGTACGATTACAGACTGCTTATAGAGCATTTGGATTCCGGCGTGTTTTCTGACACTGATGAGACCTGTGAGCTGCTCGAACGTCTTATACTTCTCATTTCGTTATTACTCGTAAGGAGCCCAAAATATCTCAAGAGGGTAAGAAGTAATGCTGCATCCTACGCGGTTGAGTTGGAAGCAGAAGGATTCCTTACTGACGTTGATCGAAAAGAGATGGACGCCGAGAGTTTTGGCGAGGAGTTTGAATCGATTGTAGAGCTTGCTATTCAGGACGCTGCCTTGTTTAAGTTCTGTGAGGGAGCCCCGCTTCATTCGCTGGTTTCTTTGATGCTTAGAATGGATTGCGGCTTTTTCGTGGCGCCTGAGGGGTCAGAGTTTATAACCTCGTCGTTGCCCATCTTTCCTGAGTGGTCGGACATTCAGGAAAGCGATCCCTACAGCATCTACTTTCCGTTGAGCCCTCGATATGGAGTGGTCTTAAAGCAGAGATCAGAGAATGACCGCTTGGTGAGTATTTCCCACATTGATGGCTCCGCAGTCGATGTGTTCAATCGCGCGCTTATGCGCGGTAATGACTCCTGGGATTTCCTTATCGCGAGAGATTACGAGTGTTTGGAATCGCTTGTGGGGAAATGACGGGCTGCGCGGTCTTGACCGTGCAGCCCGTTTAATTGCATTGTGAATGGTTTTGCAAGCGCGGAGGTATAGGAGCTCTTATTTTATGCGGCCGTGCTTGCCTCAGCTCAACTCCGCGCGTATTACTTCCCGCCGCGCACTATCGGCAATGCGAAACTGCTCGCTACTTCCGAATTCAAGAGATTTGTATGTGGATGCATCGATGTCGAACACGTAATTGTGTCCTGGCACCGAGACGGTGACGGATGCGAAGCGCCGCGAATAATCGTGGGATTGTATTTTCATTTTCAAGAGTGCTTCGCGAAGCATTTCCTCGTCAGCAAGAATAGTTGACCTGACAAACAGCTCATTTCTTCTAAAGATTTCATAATCGTCGGAGTTGAGTTTCTCCAGTTTTTTGTTAAGGGCTTCATAAACCAGCTCGAACGAATCGGTGCCCCTTGGACCAAACAGAATCCCGCTTTCATAATGCGCGCCGCACTGTTCGATCCGTTCGATTTGGCGTTTTCTCCAAGATTGGTCATCGATGAATGCGAGCCTCGAGTAAAGAGATTCAGCCTCTCTGCTTTCTCGTGATTGGGAATCTGTCACCTCGATGCCCAGAGAACGTGTCCTATCGATCAGATCTGGCTTGTCGCTGTAAGTTAGATTTCCATATTTGTTGCTATCGATAAACTGCAGAACGTGTCTTGCATAGCATTCCCAGATATCGATCCTGGTCCTATCTGGGAGTGGCTTGTCGTAATATACGCTATCGATGTGACTGTCCAAACCGCTCACCTCTGTTATTCGAATTCCTGGCTTTATGTTTTCCTTAATGAGGTTCTAGAGAATCCGTATCCATTCTTTCCGTTTCGCTGCGGATCTAATCGATTTGGCGAAGAGATATAACTCAGGGGTCAACTTGTTTGAGCTGCGTGATGCTTTCAATCGTGTCTTCAAGGTTGTCGGGGCGAAGCTTGGGTACGCATGTCGTAAATACACCGGCGCAAGCCGCGAATGTTTTTGGAATCTCTGATTCTTGGACGTAGGTTGCCTTTATTTAAACTGGCGTTTTGGCGCTACGCTTGCGCAAGCATTTTCAGCGCGGTAGTTTTTGAGGTGTAGGAAGGTGATTGACCATGCCCGAAATGTTCAATCCCAAGAACATCATCGTCACGGGCGGCTGCGGCTTCATCGGCAGCAACTTCGTGCACTACGTGGTGGAAAACCACCCGGACGTCCACGTCACCGTCCTGGACAAGCTGACTTACGCCGGCAACCCCGAGAACATCGCCGGGCTGCCCTCCGACCGCGTTGAGCTCGTCTTGGGCGACATCTGCGACGCCGAGCTGTTGGACCGCATCGTCCCGGGCCACGACGTCATCGTGCACTACGCCGCCGAGAGCCACAGCGACAACTCCATCGCCGACCCGGAGCCCTTCCTGCGCACGAACGTCGCCAACGAGTCCTGGTGGCGCCCGGCCAAGGAGGCCACCGAGGCCAGGTACCGTGCACAGGGCAAGTAGGAGGGGACAGATCTATGGCAGACATCGCATTCGAGAAGGACCTCTCCGTGGCCGGGTGCCCGCGCCACTACATCATGCGCAGCTCCTGGGTCATCGGCGAGGGCCACAACTTCGTCAAGACCATGAACGGGCTGTCCGACCGCGTCGCAGACCCCGAGGACGGGCTCGAGCAGGTCACCGTCGTGGACGACCAGCTGGGCCGCCTGACCTTCACGCGCGACATGGCCGAGGCCGTCTTCCACGTGCTGGACACGCGCGCCCCCTACGGCACCTACGACTGCACCGGCTCCGGCGCCGTGAAGTCCTGGGCGGACATCGCCCGCGCCGTCTTCGAGGCCGCCAACGGCAACGGCGAGAAGGCCGTGCCGGTGTCGACCGCCGACTACTACGCGAACGCCGCGGGTCCCATCACGCCGCGCCCGGTCCACTCCGCGTTCGACCTGTCCAAGCTTGAGGCTGCCGGCTTCCACATGCCCGATTGGGAGAAGGAGCTGGGGGAGTACATGTCCATGCTTTAACATCCAGTTTTATTTTCAGAATGAACCGATGGTGCATGAAGGGCTCGCTGATGGTAGAGCCCTTCATGCGTTATATTGCATGGTGCGCTGTGCTGTAAAACAAATTTCTGTTATTAAATTGGACGGTATTGAATGCTAAATCTTCTTTGGATCATTGGGAATGGATTTGATCGGAACCTTGGTCTCGCAACTGATTACCGTTCTTTTTTGAAGAATCGCTATTTTAAAGATGGCGTTCAGAACGAATATAGGGATGAGCTTGTAAAAAGAGTTGAGGGATTCAGCCCAGAACGAGCGTCTGAACTTTGGTGTGATTTGGAAAATCTTCTAGGTAGAGCATCGGCGTTTTATGAAGACGACGAAGAATTATTTCATCGGACATTTGAGAATATTCAAGATGAGTTTTTAGATTACGTATTTAGAGAGTCCAGCCGTATACCTGTCGAGCTTCCTCAGGAGGCAGTTCAGGAATTTCGAGCATCAATTAGAAGCTTCTATACGAGACTCACTGCTGTTGACGCATTAAAAGGGCTCCCCGCTTTGATGTCGACTTCTGAAGACGTGACTGTGCACGTTCTGGTTTTAAACTATACGAATACCGTCAATCGTTTTTGGGATGAGATTGGGAAAGACCAGCCCTTTGGTAAGTTGCTTGTCGGTACTTCGCCTAAGTTCTTTTATCAAGGCACGCTTCTTCATCTTCACGGAGAAATCAATGACGCGGGCACTGCTACCAATATTATATTTGGCGTTTCAGATTCTGATCAGATTACATCTTCCGTTTATTCCTCTAAGGTGGATTTTCAAGAGCTTTGGGTTAAAGAAAAAAAGAACTACGGAATTTATGGCAATACGAAAACCGCTGAGATGAGTGAACTGATAGCTAAAGCCGATAGCATTTGTATATATGGCTGCAGCTTGGGAGAAAGCGATGGTTACATTTGGCGACAAGTGGCTGACAGGTTGTCAGATTCGACATGCAGGCTTTATATTTTCGACTATGATTTACCCGATCGTTCTACGGTGGCTGCCAGGGCTTATCAGAAGCGACGTCGTGATTTGGTTCGACGTTTCTATGAGGTTGCTAATGTGGCTGCAGAAGACGAGAAATCGATATCAGATCGTTTTTTCCCTGTTGAGTCAACTAAGGTCTTTAATTTCAATTCACTTGTTTAATTGATTGGACCGCCTGTGTCTCGTATTGACGATTTCGGGTGGATGTTAGTTAAAGCTCTAGTGTTTGCGCTTTGGTGATTCTAAGCATAGGACTGTTCGGATGTTCCAAACTGTAATGGTGCATTCGTTGGCGCATTCAAAAACCTATCTGCTTTGAAAGGCTGTCTATCCAATGAACTCGCACATCTCTCATCAGCTTCTTGTTCTCGGTAACGGTTTTGATATCACATGCGGTTTAAATTCTCGGTTTGTTCAGTTCTTTAGACCGAGGATGGCTGTTGTCGACTAAAACAAAAATATCTGTAAAAGGGTTGGGCACAAGTTCTCTCCGCCTCAGGCATTGCAGCCTGGGACTTAAATCTCTATTACCGTAAAGAACTAGCTAATAAGGACTATGACGTTAATCGGAGCGATATTGAGTAGGTTGTCTCCGATTCTCTCCAAAGAGATTTAGGTCAATCTGCTCAAAAGGTTGTTTTCGAAGGGGTCTCTTATCGCGTCTTCAGTTTTAGGGTGCTTGGTTTTGTCGCGTTTTCCGTAAGTGCTGGGAAATCGAAAACCGCCGAACTAACAAAACCGCGGGTCGTCGGAGCTCAAAACCGGGGTCTGGTCTGTCGATCGCGGATTTTCACCGCGCTTCCGGAGTGAGCACCAACTTGGTTGGATGGTTTATCGATTTGGGGCTGTGTAATCTAGCATATGCCTTGTTATTTCTATTTAAATAGATACACTTAACCTATAAGTTAAGTGTATCTAGAAATGGGAGGTGGCCTTTGGTTGAAGGATACGATCTTGTCGAATATGGGGATCCCAAGGGCCGACCGTTTTGGGAGCTGACGACTTCTCCCGTCAACTCTCAATTCCAGAAAATGTTGACAGACCCTAAAAAGAAGCTTGCTGCCCGTAAAATGATCGATCAGATTTCAAAAATCTATGATTATGGGTTAAAGGTCGCGAGTGGGACCTCAAAGCTACGATGTATTGATTCTAAGATCGGCCTCTATGAACTAAAAGGGTTTGATGGGGCAAATCGAGAGATGATTTATGCCATATGTCAGGGCGTAGACAAAATTGTTCTATTGTTTTGGTTTAAAGGACATCAGGGATCAGGAAACATCAGTAAAGAAATCGAGCGGGCCAAGCGATTAGCCGTAATAGCACGTCAACTTCTGGAATCTGAGCGTTGACTTTTATACTTGGCTTTCGAAACGGAGAACACAATGAATAAAGTAGATTTATCTGATTTTTACGCCGAGACTGAAACTAGCGAAACACGCGCTTATGAACACGCGCTAGATATCGAGTTTATTGTTCATCGCGAGATGAAGCATTTGGGTTTAAGCAAAAGCGATTTGGCAAAGCGTATGGGCGTGAGCCTTCAGTCGCTTTCGAAGCTGTTGAATTCTCAGCCCAATATGACGCTGAAGACGATCGCCAGGTTCGAGCTCGCTTTAGGTATCAATATCGTTCCTAAGGTTACCGTTAGCTATTCTAAAGAGCTACCGTTTCTCTCGCCCAATGAATCCCTACGTAAGCAATGGTCTTTTAGGAACGAGCGTCCGTCCTCGCATGTGAATCTCGAGATGATTTCCGGAGGTTTGGCAGCATGAGTGGGGATTTTATTGCTCCGATTCAAGTCGTTCATTTGTTCGTCGTTGACTCCGATTTCCATATCGAGGATTCGCCCTCAGATAATATGGAATTAAAAGTTGACGTTAGCTACCAAGATGTCCATCTTTGGAAAAACGGTAATGACGCTCGCGCAAGTTTAAAGATGTGCGTAATTGGCAGCCTCCTTGACGGAGATGAAGGTGCACAGGAGAAGATGCATGCTGGCGTTACAGTATCCATCTCGGTTTCAGCGCAAATGCCAATGAACTCTCCCGATGACGAGGTGCGTCACTACCTTCTTTCAAATGCTATTTCGATGGCATATGCCCATGCAAAGAGCTATTTGATGGTTGTTACTGGACTTTCGCCCATGGGAGCGCTTACATTGCCTGCCATTCTCCCTGCAGAGCTGTCAGCAGATTGCGATGTGCCTTTTCAGAGCGAATAGCATTTCTTCGATGAATCTAAGTCGAATGAGTTACCACTCCCACATCCTCTAAAAAAGTTCTTAAAACAGCCTTAAAGGCGCTCCAGCTCGCGTTGACAGCGTACAATACGCATGTTTGACTATGACAAATGTGGATTTTAGGGGAGGGGTGCGCCATGGAGGTGCTGGTTGTTGGCAACACCGCATATGTTGACGATGACTTTTGTGCCAAGGCGTTCCCCGGGGACCATGTGCAGGTCGTAGCCGCGCAGGACGCGTACCGCGACGAGTCGTCGCCCCATTCCTCGTGGAAAGAGCTTCTGCAACACCTGGATCAGGCCTACGAGTTCGACCGCATGGTCTACCTTTCCAATTACCTTACCCCGCATACCGATACCGTGGGCGATATCGAGCTGTTGCGCACGGTCTTTCGTGCGTGCGCGGGTCGCCGGGTCCAACTGCTGTATGTAGCGGGGCCCGCGGGTGCCGAGGGCGCCGCCGATGCCGCGGGGCGAACGGGCAAGGGCATTATCGCGCACGCAGCCAACGACCTGTGCTGCTACTACGCTGCTCGCGAGGGCGTTCAGACCAAGATTCTGCGCGTGCCGTTCCTGTATACCGCGTCTGCCGCGCTGGAGGACCCGTTTTTGGTGCCGCTGTTCGACGCGTGCTCAACCGGATTGGTCGCTCTGCAGGGCGCGCAGGATGCGGCATTTCCCCTGCTGTGTGCCGAGGAGCTTGCGGTGCTGGTGCGCCGCATCTTCGATAGCTGGGATGGTAACTTTGAGACGCTCGACGTTGCCGATACCTTCCATCACACGGCGGGTGAGGTGGGCGAGGCCCTCAAGGCGCTGTTCCCCGGCCTTGCCGTTGCCTATGGCGATTCTGCCGGCTACGCCCTGCCCGCCAGCGACGTCGCTCGCGTGCGCTATGGCTGGTTTCAGCGCTATGACTTGCTGCGCGATCTCTCGACCATTCAAGCTCGCTGGGGCGCTGGACGCATCAAAAAGATCAACCCGCTGCGTGCCGCCATCGACCGCATCCAGATGCGCTCGCTGCCCATCAAATGCCTGGAGACGGGCGTTGCCTGGGTTCTGTTCGAGGTGCTGGAGCATCTGTTCTCGCAATCGGCCCAGCTCAACGTGCTCGATTATCGCCTGCTCTACGTGGTGCTGATCGGCACTCTGTATGGCTTGGACTTTGGCCTGGTTGCGGCGCTGCTGGCGTCGGTGGGTTTGGCCGCGAGCTACTTTACTCAGTACGGCTATACCTTCCAGGGCCTGTTCTACGAGCCGTCCAACTGGCTGCCGTTTATTGCGTACTTTGTGGTGGGTGCCGTGTGCGGCTATGTGCAGCTGCGCAACAGCGAAGCCATTAGGGCGGAGCGAGATCAAAACGAGCTCGTGCGCAACCGCAATACGTTCCTTACGCAGCTCAACCACGACGCGATCGAGGACAAGCGCGCGTACAGGCGCCAGATCGTGGGTCGCCACGACAGCTTTGGCAAGATCTTTGCCGTGACGCAGGAGCTCGATGTGCTCAACCCTCGCGACATCTATCGCAAGTGCTGCGAGCTTCTGGGCGAGATCCTCGAGAACGATTCGGTAGCGATCTACCATGTTTCGGGCGGGGCATTTGCACGCCTGGTGGCAGCAAGTCCCGCGATTGCCGAAGATGCCGCACGCTCGCTCACGCTTGAGCAGCTTGCACCTCTTTTGGGCGACGGGGGTCGTTCGAACCTGTGGGTGAACCGCGAGCTGACGCCGGGGCTTCCCATGTTTTGGTACACGATCGAGCGCGACGGGGCACCCGCCGTGCTGATCTTTGTGCGTAGTGCGGCCGAAAACCAAATGACCCTCTATTATCAAAACCTGTTCCGCATCTTGTGCGGGTTGGTCGAAAGCGCGCTGGGCCGTGCCTTTGACTATGAGGCGGTGGCGCAGGATAAACGCTGCGTTGACGGCACTTGCGTGCTCAAGCAGGCTTCCTTTGGCCAAGAGCTCGCGGCGGAGCAGGCACTGGCAGATAGCAAGATGGGGAGTTTTTTGCTCCTGCGCGTGGTACCGGGCATGGAGCCTGTCGGCGAGCTAGTGGGCGCAATTGGGTCGGCAATCCGCGAGAGCGACGCGGCGGGGTTGGTCGACGGCGACGTGCTCTACCTGCTTATGCGCCAGGCAAAGGCGTGCGATCTGCCCATTATCCGCGAGCGCCTGAGCGCAAAGCATATTGCGGTGGAGCCCGTCGACGGCGAGGACATCGTGGCGCTGTTGCAGCACATCTCTTACACCGGTGACGGTGAGGGGGGTGCCGCTTGATCTCGCTTGTCGTTGCTGCCGTCTTGCTGCTGATTCATGCGTTGGTTTGCCTGATGCTGTGGACGCTCATGAAGCTGGGCCTGCTGCCGGTGCGCGGACACATGCTGGCTGTGATAGTGCTGGTGCCGCTGTGGGGCCCGTTGCTGGTGGTTCTGCTATCGGTCCGCGGCGCGGTGTTTGGCGAGGGGCTGAAAGAGTCTGCGCTGGAGTCGCTGCGCTTTAACGACGACCTGCATCGCAGCATCCTGGTGCACGACCGTGACGCCGATGCGGGCGTGGTCCCGCTCGAGGAGGCGCTCATCGTCAACGATCCGGCATACCGGCGTCGACTAATGCTCTCCATGCTCACCGAGGAGCCCAACGCGTACCTGGCGCAGCTGCAGGCGGCTAAGCTTAACGACGACGTTGAGGTGGCGCACTATGCCGCGACGGCGGTGGCGCAGATCTCCAAGGAGTCCGACCTTAAACTGCAGCAGCTGGAGCGTGCCTTTAAGACGGACCCGAGCGCGCAAAACCTCAACGAATACTGCGATTTTCTTGGTGAATACTTGGGCTCGGGCTTGGCTGAGGGGCGCGTGGCTCAGATTCAGCGCCAACAGTACGCGCGCCTGCTTGCGCGTCGCTGCGAGCGCGAGGATACCCTTGAGCTGCGCATTCGATACGCGACGGCGCTGGCCGATGTCGGACAGATCGACGAGTCGCAGGCCGTGACTAACCAGCTGGTGCTCGACGTGCCCGAGGAGCAGGAGGTTTGGATGCTTTGCCTGCGCCTGGCCGTGATGCGCCGCGACGGTGACGAGGTCCACCGTGTGATCGATGCGATTGACAAGCAACATGTATATTTGAGCGCCGACAACCGCGAAAAGCTGGCGTTTTGGCGCGACGGGGAGGAGGCCAGATGAGCGTGGTGCAACGTATCCGCGACCGTGCAGGCCGCTTTCGTTGGATGGGACTGCTTGTAGTGTGGGCTGTTTTTATCGTCATGGCCGCCGTGCTGCTGATCGAACGCGCCGGCGTGCAGTACAGCTCTGGACAGCACAAGCTGGGCATGCTCGCCGCCACCGACGCTACGCCTGCAAGCTCGGCAATCTTTGGCCAAAAGCCCACGTGCCTGGTCATTACCGACTCGGACCAAGATAGCGTCGACGACGTTAAAGACCAGTTCGACCAGATTTTGCTGGACATGAAGATCGCCCATCGCGATGTTGATATTGCCACCGACGGTGCGGACGCGATCCCATCGCTCACGTCGTTTGATCGTGTGATTGTGCTTATGCCCTCGCTTGACGGACTGGGTACGCATCTGACCGATCTGATGAGTTGGGTGAGTGCGGGCGGCTCACTCATGCTGGGCATGACGCCAGATAACTCGAACTGCCTGCAGGCTATTGCTTCCAAGCTTGGGATCGAATCGGCCGGATATGACTATGCGAAAGCCGAAAGTATCGTTCCGAGCGAGGACTTTATGTTGGGCGGAGGAGAGCGCTACGAGTTCTCGGATCCCTTCGATTCTTCGCTCTCGGTTTCATTGCGCGATACGGCGCACGTATGGGCAAAGACCGGTGACGCGGGCACGCCGCTCATTTGGTCTAACGATTGCGGCAGTGGTCACACCGTGGTGTGCAACATTGGCATCTACGACAAGGTCATGCGTGGGTTCTATGCTTCGGCCATAAGCTTGCTGGGTGATGCCACGGCCTATCCGGTCATCAACAGCGCCGTGTTCTATTTGGACGACTTTCCTAGCCCCGTGCCCTCGGGCGATGGTACTTATATCAAGCGTGACTACGGCCTTTCCATTGCCGATTTTTACACCAAGGTCTGGTGGCCCGATCTGCAAAAGCTCGCGCAAAAATACGGCATTCGCTATACCGGCGTGATGATCGAAAACTACGAGGACGCGGTCAACCAGACCGAGCCCGCGCGCCAGGCCGATACCACGCAGTTCCGTTACTTTGGCGGTATGCTGCTGCAGATGGGAGGAGAGCTGGGCTTTCACGGCTACAACCATCAGCCTCTGGCGTTCTGGGACACCGACTACGGCACGCTGTACGTCTACAAGACCTGGAAGAACAAAGAGACGCTCGTCGCTTCGTTCAACGAGCTTATAGCCTTCCAGGACGAGGTGCTGCCCAACGCGCACGGCTCGGTTTACGTGCCGCCGTCAAATATCCTTTCGGCCCGTGCACGCAAGCTTATCGGCACCGACGTTCCGCGCATTAAGACTATTGCCAGCACGTACTTTGAGGACGGTACCGACCTGCCCTACGTGCAGGAGTTTGGCGTGGCGAGCGATGGCATTGTGGAGCAGCCACGTATTGTTTCGGGCGGCATGGTCGACGATTCCTATATGCGCCTGGCAGCCGTGTCCGAGCTCAACATGCACTACGTGAGCACGCACTTTATGCACCCGGACGACCTTTTGGACCCCGATCGCGGAGCCAAGGAGGGCTGGGAGGTCTACAAGGGCGGCCTGACCAACTACCTGGAGTGGCTTACCAAGTCTGCGCCCGACCTGCGTCGCCAGACCGGCTCGGAATGCTCTGGTGCTATCCAGCGCTTTTCGTCGGTTACGGTGAGCGTGGATACCAGCGCGGATGCCTGGACGCTTAGTCTGGGCAATTTCCACGACGAGGCGTGGCTCATGTTCCGCGCAAACAACGGCGAGCCGGGTGCGGTGACGGGTGGCGAACTGACGCACCTTACGGGCAATCTGTATCTGCTTAAGGCAAATGATAAGACCGTGACGATCGAGCACATGGAGGGTGGTGACAAATGAGAATCTGCTTGGTACTCGAGGGTTGCTACCCCTATGTGCACGGCGGCGTATCTACCTGGATGCATGGCTATATCCAGGCCATGCCCGAGCACGAGTTTGTGCTGTGGGTGATCGGCGCGCATGCTGCCGACCGCGGCAAATTTGTCTACGAACTGCCCGGCAACGTGGTCGAGGTGCACGAGGTGTTCCTGGACGATGCCCTGCGGCTTTCGGGCGAGCAACATGAAGCCAGTTTTAACGACCGCGAGCGCGAGGCGCTACGCCGCCTGGTGTCGCTCTCCAATCCGGACTGGGACGTGCTGTTCGATATCTTTCAGCGCCGTCGCGTGCATCCGCTCTCGTTTTTGCAGAGCCGAACGTTTATGGACATCTTCCGCGACGTGTGCCTGGCCGAGTACCCCTACACGCCCTTTGCCGATGCATTCCACACCATGCGCTCCATGTTGCTTCCCGTGCTCTATCTGTTGGGCAGCGAGGTGCCGGTGGCCGATGTGTACCACGCCATCTCGACCGGCTACGGTGGCCTGCTCGCCTGCCTGGGCTCAAGCGTTCGCCATGCGCCGGTGCTGCTGACCGAACATGGCATCTATACCCGCGAGCGCGAGGAAGAGATCATTCGCGCCGATTGGGTGGTGCCGTCGTTTAAGGACCGCTGGATCCGCTTTTTCTACCTGCTTTCGGAGGAGATCTACCGCCGCGCCTTCCGCGTGACGAGTTTGTTCCATAACGCCCGCAAGACGCAGATCGATATGGGCTGCGATGCGGACAAATGCCTGGTCATCCCCAACGGCATCCAGTTCAACCGCTTTAAGGACATTCCCTTAAAGCCCGATGACGGCTGGGTGGACATTGGCGCTGTGGTGCGCCTGGCGCCCATCAAGGACGTCAAGACTATGATCTATGCGTTCTTTGAGCTGCATGAGCGCCTGCCCAAGGTGCGCCTGCACATCATGGGCGGCGTGGACGACGAGGAGTACGGCGCCGAGTGCCACGCGCTGGTCGATACCCTGGGCGTGCGCGACCTGATCTTTACCGGTCGCGTCAACGTGGTCGAGTACATGGAAAAGCTCGACTTTACCATTTTGACGAGCATCTCCGAAGGTCAGCCGCTCAGCGTGCTGGAGTCGCTTGCATCGCGCCGTCCCTGCGTGACGACCGAGGTGGGCTGCTGCCGTGAGCTGCTCGAAGGCGCTCCGGGCGATGGCTTTGGCGTGGCGGGATTTGTGACGCCGCCCATGTATCGCAAGGGCTTGGCCGATGCCATGGAGCGCATGTGCGTGAGCCGCGCCCGTCGCATTGAGATGGGGGAGCGCGGGCAGCGTCGCGTTGCCACGTACTTTTTGCACGAGCAGATGCTCGCCAACTATCGCGCGCTGTACGACGAGACGGCGTGTGCGTTTAACCTGCCCAGAGAGGGGGAGTAGCCGATGGCCGGAATTGGTTTTGAGCTCAAGCGCCTGTTTAGGCGCAAGGGCCTGTTTGCCACGATGCGTGCTTACGGCTACGCCGGCATTGTGTGCACGGGTCCCATGCTGTTGGGCGTGCTGCTCCAGGTGGTTATCTTGGTGCTGTGCGGTCTGTGGGGTGTGGGCCGTGCCAACCAGGATCTGCTGGTGTGCATGGTGACCTACACACTGCTGGCCTCACTTTTGCTCACGAGCTTTTTCTCTATGCCGGTCACGCGCTTTTTGGCCGATATGTTGTTTGCCGAGCGCGAGGATGAGATCCTGCCTTCGTTTTGGGGATCTAATACCATCATGCTCGTTGCGGGCACGGTGCTCTACGGCGTCTTTTTGCTGTTCTCGGGCGCCACGCTGCTGCAGGGGCTGCTGTGCCTGTGGCTGTTCAACATTATGATCGTCAACTGGAACGGCATGAGTTACCTCACGGCCATCAAGGATTACCGCGGCATCCTTTGCAGCTTTGCGGCCGCCATTGGCGTGGCGTGCCTGTGCGCCCTGGCCGCGCTGGCGCTGGGACTGCCGCCGGTCGAGGGCCTGTTGGCGTCAATTGCTCTGGGCTACGGCGTCATGCTCGCCTGGGACGTGGTACTGCTGTACCGGTATTTTCCTCAGAGCGACCGCAGCCCCTGGCCCTTTTTGCAGTGGCTCGATCAGTTTATGCCGCTGGCGCTCACGGGTCTGTTAACCAATCTGGGACTCTTTGCGCACCTGGTGATTATTTGGGCCGGTCCCATTGGCGTGCAGGTCAAGGGCTTGTTTTATGGCGCGCCCTACTACGATGTGCCGGCGCTCATCGCGTTTTTGACGATCCTGGTCACGACCGTCAACTTTGTGGTCTCGGTCGAGGTCAATTTCTATCCGCGCTATCGCGACTACTACAGCCTGTTCAACGACGGCGGCGTGGTGGGCGACATTGTGGTGGCAGAGGAGGGGATGCTCTCCACGCTCAACAGCGAACTGCGCTTTTGTGCGCTCAAGCAGCTGTTTGTGACCGCGGCGGTCATTTCGCTCGAGACCACGGTGCTGTCGGCCCTACCGTTGGGCTTTAACAACCTGATGCACGGGTATTTTCGCACGCTGTGCGTGGGCTATGGCCTGTATGCCGTGGGCAATACGGTGATGCTCATCTTGCTGTACTTTACCGACTACAAGGGGGCCGTGCTGGCCTCGGGGTTGTTTGCCGGTGTGGCCGGGCTGGCGACTGCTGTGTCGTTGCTTTTGCCGCAGCAGTTTTACGGCTTTGGCTTTTTGTTGGGCGCGGCGGTGTTGTTTATCGTGGCGCTCATGCGGCTCGATACCTATACCGCCAACTTGCCGTATCGTATCCTGAGTCAGCAGCCCATTGTGGCGACCGACAAGACGGGTCGCTTTACGGAGTTGGGCTGCTTGCTCGACCGTGCCGAACAGCGCTACGAGGAGCTGCGTCTAGAGGGCGAGCCGCATGGTGCGTTTGAGCGCACGGTGGTCCGTGTGTATCGCAATCGTTGGGGAGGTCCTGATGACCGATAGGATGATATCGCGTCGCCGCTTGATTGAGGCGGCTGCCGGCACACTGCTGCTTTCGGGCTGCTCTTCGCAGGACGAATCCTCGACAAAAAAGACCAAGAAGCAGGGCAAGATTAAAAAGGCCGATGCGTCTAGCGAGACCAAGCATCTTCGCGACAAGGATGAGCTGTACGAGGTCTACGATGACTCGGGCATCGTATGCATGTACCTGACGGTCTCTCGCGGCAACAGCTCCGAGAATACCGATCATAGCTGGGCCGAGATCAATACCTACTCGGTCTACGACTATGCCGACATGGGCGTGACGCGCTATCAGGTTATGGGCCTGCTGCAGCCTGGCGATGATAAGGGCCCCGTTGCTGGCGAGGTCGGCTATGGCGAGGAGGCACCCAACGCCACGGTGCAGGTGCGCGGTCAGACGTCGAGTACCTATACGCAAAAGAACTACAAGGTGGAGCTCAAAAAGGGCAAGGGCACGTGGCGCCAGCAGCGCGCGATTGCGCTTAACAAGCACATGGGCGAGGGCATGCGCTTTCGTAACAAGATGGCCTACGATCTGATCCGTGGCATTCCCCAGATGGTGGGCCTGCGCACGCAGTTTGTGCACCTATGGGTGTGCGACCAGACCGAAAAATCCAACGACACCTTTGAAGACTACGGTCTGTTTACGCAGGTCGAGCAGCTCAACAAGACGGCGCTCAAGGCCCACGGTCTGGATAAGAGTGGGCATCTGTATAAGGTGAACAGCTTCGATTTCCATCGCTTTGAGGACACCATTAAGCTCACCGATGACCCCGACTATAACCAGACGGCGTTTGAGGGCATGCTCGAGATTAAGGGCGACTCGGACCATACCAAGTTGATTGAGATGCTCGATGCGCTCAACGACGATACGCAAAAGATCGACGATGTGCTCGACGCCTACTTCGATACCGAGAACCTGGTTTATTGGATGGCGTTTCAGATCTTGACGGGTAATTGCGATACACAGAACCGTAACTGCTATCTGTACAGCCCGCTTAACTCCAAGGTTTGGTACATCCTGGATTGGGATAACGACGGCATGCTGCGCAAGCTCGAGTTGAGCCTGACGGGATTCTCGGATTATGCGAGCTGGGAGCGCGGCGTGAGCAACTACTGGGGCAACGTGCTGTTTAACCGCGCGTTGCGCAGCAAGTCGTTCCGCAGCGAACTCGATAGCGCCGTCAAGGACCTGCGCTCGTACATGACCGAAGAGCGCCTGAGCAAGATGGTCGAGCATTATCGCGAGGTCACGGAGCCACTCGTCTTTGCTGCGCCCGACCTGGAGAATCTTCCCGTGACGAAGGACGAATACGAGCAGATTGCCGCGGCGATTCCTTCCGAGATCGAGGAGAACTATAAGAGCTTTCGCGAGAGCTATAAAAAGCCCATGCCGTTCTACATTGGCGTGCCGCAGATCGATAACGGTAAGCTGCGCATCAACTGGGATGCGTCCTACGACTTTAAGGCGCGCGACATTCGCTATACCGTGGAGCTTGCGCGCGACTATGCCATAAGCGACGTGGTCTTTAAGGCCGAGGACGTGCTGCTGCCCGAGGTAACGTGCGATGCACCTGATGCCGGCCAATATTTTGTGCGTGTGCGCGCCACCAACTCCGACGGCTATACGCAAGATGCGTTTGACTATTACGTGACCGACGACGGCAAGCAGTACGGCATGAAGTGCTTCTACGTGCAAGATGGCGGCAAGGTCGTGGAGGACACGTATGAGTAGGGCTAGCGCGCTGCTTGAGCGTCTGGCGGCTCCGCCCGCGCGAACCACGCAGGAGCGCTACCGCCACGAGCTCAAGTACCTCATTAACGAGGGCGAGCACGCCGCGCTTGCCTGTCGCATGTCGCCGGTCTTTAAGCTGGACAAGCATGCGCGGGCGGGCGGTTACACCATCCGCAGCCTGTATTTTGACGACTACTGCAACTCGGCCTACGAGGAAAAAGACGCCGGTATCCTGATGCGCAAAAAGTATCGCGTGCGCATCTATAACGGCAGCGACAAGGTGATTAAGCTCGAGCGTAAAAAGAAGTACGGCAGCTGGATCTACAAGGAGGATGCGCCGCTCACCCGCGACGAGTTTGAGCAGGTCCTCGCCGGCGACTATGACTTTTTGCTGCGCAGCCCGCATCAGCTCTGCCGTGAGTTCTATATCGAGTGCATCTGCAACATGATGCGCCCGCGCACCATCGTGGACTACGAGCGCGAGCCGTGGGTGATGGACGAGGGCACCGTGCGCGTTACGTTTGACATGAACGTGCGCGCCGCGGTGGGAAGCTTCGATATCTTTGATGCGACCTTGCCCGCGCTGCCGGTCTTGGAGCCCGGCAAACTAGTGATGGAGGTCAAGTTTACCGAGTTTTGCCCGCAGCTGGTGCGCGATTTGGTGCCGCCGGGTGCGGCCGAGCTCACGGCGGTTTCCAAGTACTGCCTGTGTTACGAAAAGACCGCCTACCTGCGCGGTTTTAATTACTGGGAATCGGATTTTGAGAACCGAGGGGATATTTAGACCATGAGCACCAGGGACTTTTTTAAGAACTCCGTCTTGGAGGCGTTTGGCCAGGTCGACCCTGCCAAGATCGGCCTGTCGCTGCTCGTGGCGCTCGCCATGGGCATCCTGATCTACTACGTGTACAAGCGCTTTTTTACCGGCGTGGTGTACTCGCGCAGCTTTGCCGTGACGCTTGTGGGCATGTGCGTGCTCACCTGCATGGTGACGCTCGCGATCTCGACCAACGTGGTCATCTCGCTCGGTATGGTCGGTGCTCTGTCTATCGTCCGTTACCGAACGGCGGTCAAGGATCCGCTCGACCTGTTGTATCTGTTTTGGTCCATTACCACGGGTATCACAGCGGGCGCCGGCATGTACGCGCTCGTAGGGCTTGCGGCAGTGGTGATCGTCGTGATGATCGCCGGCTTCGCTACGCACCAGGACAAGGCGCGCGTGTACATGATGGTTATCCACTATACGGGTCAGACCACGGGCGACGACATTGTGCGTGCCTTTGGCCGCACCAAGTTCACCGTTAAGTCTAAGACCATGCGCGGCGACAAGGTGGAGATGGCCGTCGAGGTGTTCTCGGACGGCGTGGACATGCCCTATGCCGATGCCATCCGTGCGCTCGACGGCGTGGAGGACCTGACGCTCATCCAATACAACGGCGAATACCATGGATAACTTGGTTCCGGCGTTTTAATAAACGCCGGACCGCTCGACGCTGCGCGGGCATCTGCTCGACCAGGAATTCTATTTACTCAATTTGCTGGCAAGGCAGCTATCATGGTGCTTGTGAATTCGTTGTCAGGGGTGCTCGTGGTAAAGATGAAAGATGTGGCCGAGCTGGCGGGCGTTTCGAGCGCCGCCGTCTCGCGCTACCTCAACGGTGGATATATCTCGGCGGATAAGGCCGAGCGCATTAAGCAAGCGATTGAGCTGACCGGATACGTGCGGTCCAGCCAGGCTCGCGCGCTGCGCACCGGCTCCACCAAGCTCATCGGCGTCATCGTGCCTAAAATCAACTCGGAATCCGTAAGCCGCATTACCGCCGGCATTGGCCAGGTGCTCGGTCGTCGTGGCTACCAGATGTTGCTTGCCAATACCGACAATGCCCCCGATCGCGAGCTCGAATACCTCGATTTATTCCAAAACCACCCGGTCGATGGCATTGTGCTGGTAGCAACCATGATTACCGACGAGCACCGTCGGGCGATTGAATCGTGCCGTGTGCCCATCGTGCTGATCGGTCAGAATGTTGAGGGCGCGGCGTGCGTCTATCACGACGATTACGAGGCCGCCTTTGAGCTGGGCCATGCGCTTGCGGGTCGCGTGGACGGCAAGATTGCCTATATTGGAGTTACCGAAGAGGACCGCGCGGCCGGTTATGACCGCCGTCGCGGTTTTGAGGCCGGCTTGCGCGCCGCGGGCAACCCGCTCGATGCCGCCTTGATTCGCCTGGGCTCGTTTACGCTCGACTCGGGCTATGGTGCGGCGCGTGAACTGCTTTCCGTCGACCCCGATGTTTCGTTTATCGCGTGCGCGACCGACACCATGGCGGCGGGCGCGCTGCGTGCCATCGATGAGGTTCGCGGCATGGGCGAGGGTATTCACCGCGTGAGCGGTTTTGGCGACAACGCGTTTTTGCGCGCGCTGACGGGCGGCATTCCCACCGTGCATTATGGCTACCTGACCAGTGGCGTCGAGGCGACCAATATGTTGCTCAACACGCTCGATGGCGTGGAGGGGGAGAGCGGTCTCAAGACGCTCAAACTCGGCCATCAACTTATGAATGTCTAGGCTTTGGGCATGTCTGCCTGCCTTTGAGGCCCCTGTTTTTGCGGTAAAACTACCATTCGCCGGCTTTCTCCTACCGTTCACCCTACTATGAAAACGATTACAGACATATGAAACTGAAAACGATTACAGTGTAAGTGTCAAAGGTAGTCGGGTGCGCATGCACCCGTTGGAGGAAAGGGAAGTCATGGACTACCGCAAATCAGCCCAAGAGGTGCTCGACAACATCGGTGGCGCCGGCAACGTTGTTTCGGCCGCACACTGCGCCACGCGTCTGCGCCTGGTGATTGCCGATAACGCGAAGGTTGACAAGGAGGCCCTCGAGAATATCGACGGCGCTAAGGGCGTCTTTGAAGCCCAGGGCCAGCTCCAGATTATTTTTGGCACTGGCACCGTCAATAAGGTCTACGAGGAGTTCATCGCGCTCAGTGGCGTCGAGGCCGCCACCAAGGCCGAGGTCAAGGAGGCCGCGGCGCAGCAGCAGAACATCTTTATGCGCGCCATTAAGGTGCTCGGCGACGTCTTTGTCCCCATCATCCCTGCCATCGTGGCCTCGGGTCTGCTGCTGGGCATTATGAGCGCCCTCAACTTTATGGCCTCCAACGGCTTTATCGCGCTCGACACCAATAACTTTATCTACAAGATTGCCGACCTGGTCTCGGGCACGTCCTTTGGCATTCTGCAGATCCTGATCGGTTACTCCGCCGCTAAGGCCTTTGGCGCCAACCCGTATCTGGGCGCCGTTGTCGGTGGTGCGTTCATCAACTCCTCGCTACAGAGCGCCTACACGGTTGCCTCCGAGGGCGTGCAGACCATGGTCAACGTCATCCCCGGTGTGTACAGCTTTGAGTGGGTCGGTTATCAAGGCCACGTTATCCCCATCGTCATCGCCTGCGCTATTCTGGCCTTCCTCGAGAAGCGCCTGCACAAGATCGTTCCCGAGATGTTCGACCTCTTTGTGACCCCGCTCGTCTCGGTGTTCGTGACCGTGCTCGTGACCCTCGTTGCCGTCGGCCCCATCTTCGTGTGGGCCGAGAACGCCATTCTCGGTCTGATTCAGGCCCTGCTCACCCTGCCCTTTGGCATCGGTTCCTTTATCGTCGGCCTGTTCTATGCCCCCACGGTCGTTACCGGTATCCACCAGATGTACACCGCCATCGATCTGGGCCAGCTCGCTCAGTACGGTGTGACCTATTGGCTGCCCATCGCCAGCGCTGCCAACATCGCCCAGGGTGGTGCCGCGCTCGCCGTTGCCTTTAAGACCCGCGATGCCAAGATCAAGGGTCTGGCGCTTCCTTCGGCCCTGTCCGCCTTCATGGGCATTACCGAGCCTGCCATCTTTGGTGTGAACCTGCGCTTCTTTAAGCCCTTCATCGCCGGCTGCATCGGCGGCGGTTGCGGTGCCCTGGTCTGCGCGCTCACTTCGCTGGCTGCCTCCGGCACGGGTGTTACGGGTATCTTCGGTATCCTGCTGTGCCTGTCCCAGCCCGTGCAGTACGCGATCATGTTTGCGGTTGCCGCGGTCGTGTCCTTTGCCATCTCGTTTGTCCTGTACAAGGACGAGCCCAAGGCTTCCGAGCAGGCCTAAGAGCTTTTGATTGAGGGGATGCCCGCGGGCTGTATGCTCGCGGGCGTTTCCCGTATCTGGTACCGATCTCTGGTGCCTTGTTACTTTCGATCCGTTAGGACTTTGATATGTCTAATGCACTTGGTCGCGACCTTGCAAAGCTGGTTGCCGCTGTTGACGCTGCCGCCTCTGAGTGCGGTCATGGCGCGTATGGCCAGCACTTCCACATTATGCCGCCGGCGGGTTGGCTCAACGACCCCAACGGTCTTTGCCAGGCGGGCGGCGTGTTCCACGCTTATTTTCAATATGCTCCGTTTGATGTTGAGGGCGGCGTCAAGATGTGGGGCCATGCCATAAGCCGCGACCTTATGAACTGGGAATATGTTGGAGCGCCGCTGCTTCCCGACGAGCCGTTCGACTGCCATGGCGTGTACTCGGGCTCGGCTTTGGTCGAGGACGGTCGCATTCGCGTGCTCTATACCGGCAACGTTAAGCTCCCCGATGCGGACGGCGTCTTTGACTATGTCAACTCCGGCCGTCGCGCCGATACCGTGTATGTCGAGAGCGCCGATGGACAGACGTTTAGCCAAAAGCGCGTGGTGCTGGCTTCCGAGGATTATCCCGAGGATTTGACCTGCCACGTGCGTGACCCCAAGGTGTGGCGCGATGATGATGGGCGTTACCACATGGTGCTGGGCGCGCGTCGTCGCGTGGACGGGCCGCATGTCGAGAGCCGTTTTTGCGCCATGCATGGCGAGGGCGCCGGTCGTGATGTGGGCGAGATCTTGGTGTACGGCTCGGCCGATATGCTGAGCTGGGAGCTCGAGAGCCGTGTGTCTACGCCCGAGCGTTTTGGGTTTATGTGGGAATGCCCGGGGTATCTGGAGATTGAGACGGATGGCGGTGTACCGGCGAAATGGCTGTCCTTCTCGCCCCAGGGGCTCGAGGGCGGTCGTTGGGACCGCGGTAATGTGTATGCCGCTGGCTACTTGCCTGTAACGGGTGACATCACCGGTGGTGACGGTGCCTATGAGCTGGGCGAGTTCCGCCTGTGGGACGCCGGTTTTGACTTCTATGCTCCGCAGGAGTTTACGTCCGAGGACGGTCGCCACATTTTGATCGGCTGGATGGGCATGCCCGATGAGCCGACCTATGGCAACGCGCCCACCGTGGTGTGCGGCTGGCAGCACTGCATGACGGTGCCGCGCGAGCTTACAGCCGGTGCCGGCGGCGTGGTGCTGCAGCAGCCGGCGCGCGAGATTGAGCACCATTATGCCTCGGTGCGTGTGGGGGAGGGCTCGTTGGAGGTTGCCGACGATACCTGCTTTGACGTTGTTGTCGACGGTGTCGACGGCGCGTTTACCGCGATCGTTGATGGCGAGCTGAAGCTGGCGTTTATGCCCGCCGAGGGCGAACTGCCCGCGCGCTTTGAGATGCGATTTACCGATGAGAGTCGCGCTTCTGCCGGCTGCGGGCGTACCGTGCGCTGGGAGCCCGTCGACGAGGTTCGTAACGTTCGCATTGTCGGCGATGCCTCGTCGGTCGAGGTGTTTGTGAACGATGGCTCGCTCGTATTCTCGACGCGCATCTATCCCGAGGCCTATGGCGTGACCATTGACGCTCCGGGTGCGAGCGTGAACTATCACACGCTCAACATCTAGGCGATTTGTCGCATATCGGCGCTATACTGCAGCCGTTGCCCACGATGCGGGGAACACCCGCATCGTGGGTTTTTGTTTATGAAGGGACGGTGCCTTGTGGATGTACAGCAGCTAGAAGAGGCTTGGGCTTTGAGGGCCGGCTCGCGTGAGGCGCGTCTTGTTGCGACCCCGCATGTGCCGGCGGCGCTGTCTCTGTTGGGGATTGTGCGTCCCGGTGATCGTCTGGTTGCCTTTGCGGACGACTTTGCCGATGCGTTTGCGCACGGCTTTGATGCCTGCGACGTGGCTATGGTGGGGGAGCCGTCGGCTGCCGCGTTTGCTGCTGCGTCCGAGGGCTTTGATGCTTCGTTTGATGCCGAGGGGCCGCACCTGTGGTGGTTCGTCAACTCTATCGGCGGGTTTGGTTTGCTCGTTCCCGATCTTCGTGCGTTAGGCCGCGCAGCGCGTGAGGCTCATGCGCTGCTCGTAGTGGATAACACCGTGGCTGGCCTCTTTGGGTGCGATCCGCTGCGTTTGGGTGCCGTCCTGTCGCTTGAAGCACTCGACCGTGTGTGCGCCGGTAAGGCTCCTCGCAAGCTCGTTGCCGTATCGGTCGCACGCTCGCAGCTCAAGCGCCATCGTGTGGATGCTGCTGCCGAGTGCGCGCATGCGCTGCTCGAGGGGTGCGGATTGGCCGCACTCGACTTGTCCTCCGATGAGGCTGAGGTTCTAGAGCACGGGCTCGATACGCTCGACACCCGCATGCAGGCACACTTCGACCGCGCGCGTGCACTGGCCGAGTATTTGGCCGCGAACGAGATAGTGCACGGCGTGCGCTATCCTGGGCTGACCTCGCATCCCGACCACGCGGTTGCAACGGGAATCCTCGAGCACGGCTTTGGCCCGGCAGTTGAATTTGACCTGATGGACTGCACCGCGGGCGAATTCTTCAGCATGCTGCCGGATGAATTCCGCACATCACCCGCAGGCGGCCCAACAACGCGCCTTTCGGCTCCACGTGGCAAGCAGGGGAGCACCATCCGCCTCTTCGCCGGCACCGACAACCCCCTGATCGTGGCCGCCACCCTAGACAACGCCCTCCGCAACTAGCTAAATCATCCTCGACTCCATAAGTTGCGGTGAAATAGGGATTGATTTACGGCTTTAACCGCATAAACAGTCCCTATTTCACCGCAACTTATGAGAAGGGGTTGTGCAGCTAAAAAAGCCCCGTCCCAAATTAGCTACTTTTTGATGCTGGCGATGAGGGCGTCGGCTTTTGTGGCGATGACGTTGTTGATGTCGGCCTGCAGCGTCTCGTAGGCCTCGATGGCACGCTCGCCGGCCGGCGTGAGCGTTGATCCGCGCGCGCCGTCGCGCTCGATGAGCTTGCAGCCCAGCTGACCTTCGGCCTCGTTCACGATGCGCCAGGCCTTGGAATACGCCATACCCATGCTCTTGGCGGCGCGGTTGAGCGAGTGCTCGCGGGCAATACCCTGCAGCAGCAAGACGCAGCCGTGGCCGAACACGCCCGGCAAATCCTTGTCGCACGCTTGAATGACCAACTTTGCCGTCGTCTTGTACTCCATGTACTCCACGTCTCCCCGCTAAAGTGTTTGCTGGGCAAACGCAAAGCCTGCGTCAAACCCTCGTGTGCTCTTCTTAAATCATGCATTGTAGCAGCCAAAGTGCGTTAAGATACTTCCCCAGTATTGGGCGCCCAAGGTTGGGCTGGGTCCTACGAGGCCTGCAGCCGACCGGTCGCATGGAAAAAGGAGAAACATGGCTACGTTCTTTCCCGGTGAGTCCCACACGTTTTCGGAGTATCTGCTGGTCCCTGGTTACTCGTCCTCGCAGTGCATCCCCAACAACGTCTCTCTCAAGACGCCGCTAACCCGCTTTAAGCGCGGTGAGAAGCCGGCAATCACCCTGAACATCCCCATGGTTTCCGCCATCATGCAGTCCGTCTCGGGCGTCGACATGGGTGTCGCGCTCGCTACCGAGGGTGGCCTGTCCTTCATTTACGGTTCCCAGAGCGCCGAGTCCGAGGCCGCTATGGTCAAGGCCGTCAAGGATCACAAGGCTGGTTTCGTTCAGTCCGATTCCACGCTGACCCCTGACATGACCATGGAGCAGGTCATCGAGCTCAAGGAGAAGACCGGTCACTCCACCATGCCGGTTACCGACGACGGCACTCCCAAGGGTAAGCTCCTGGGCATCGTCACCAGCCGTGACTATCGCCCCAGTCGCGATGACCACCAGACGAAGGTCTCCGAGTTCATGACCCCGCGTGAGCAGCTCATCGTGGGCGACAAGAACATCAGCCTCAAGGTTGCCAACGACGTCATCTGGGACAACAAGCTCAACGCCCTGCCCATCGTCGACGACAACGATCACCTCATGGGCATTGTGTTCCGCAAGGACTACGACAGCCACAAGACCAACCCCAACGAGCTGCTCGATAACGACAAGCGCTACATGGTCGGCGCCGGTATCAACACCCGCGACTATGCCGAGCGCGTGCCGCTGCTCATCGAGGCCGGCGCCGATGTCCTGTGCATCGACTCCTCCGAGGGCTTCAGCGAGTGGCAGAAGCGCACCATCGAGTGGATTCGCGCCAACTACGGCGAGGACGTCAAGGTCGGTGCCGGCAACGTCGTCGACGCCGAGGGCTTCCGCTTCCTGGCCGACTGCGGTGCCGACTTCATCAAGGTCGGTATCGGCGGCGGCTCCATCTGCATCACCCGTGAGACCAAGGGCATCGGCCGTGGCCAGGCTACCGCGCTGATCGACGTCTGCCGCGCTCGCGACGAGTACTACGAGGAGACCGGTGTCTACGTGCCCGTGTGCTCCGACGGCGGTATCGTCTACGACTACCACATGACGCTCGCCCTGGCCATGGGTGCCGACTTTATGATGCTGGGCCGCTACTTCGCTCGCTTTGACGAGAGCCCGACCGAGCGCGTCAATGTGAACGGTCAGTACATGAAGGAGTACTGGGGCGAGGGTTCTGCACGTGCCCGCAACTGGCAGCGCTACGACCTGGGCGGCGCCGCGAAGCTCAGCTTCGTCGAGGGCGTCGACTCCTACGTTCCCTACGCCGGCTCCCTCAAGGACGGCGTGGGCGGCACGCTTTACAAGGTCAAGTCCACGATGTGCAACTGCGGCGCCCTCTCGATCCCCGAGCTCCAGGAAAAGGCACGCCTAACGCTGGTCAGCTCCACCTCCATCGTCGAAGGCGGCGCCCACGACGTAGTCGTGAAGGACTCTCAGCAGAGCGTTTCCTACCGCTAAGCGGCTTTCCCAAGCACCGCACCTTGCCGTTCAAACCGTCGCTCACGTACCAAAGTACGCGTCGCTCCTCTTTCACGGCAATCTGCGGCACTTGGAAAACCCGTCCATGCTTGGACGAGTAACAAATAGCGGTTGATTCACAACCACGTTATTTAGATAAAGCGAGATGCCCGCAAGTCGCAGGCATCTCGCTTGTCGTATTTGCTATCATCAGTCAAGTTAACCTTAGGGTCGGTCGGCTTAGCTTTGTTTGCTACAAGTTCCGCACGCAAAGAAGAGCACTTAATGTGCTCTTCGTCTTGCGCAGGACTGTCCGCAGTAGCGAATAAAGCTAAGCCGACCGACCCCAGCTAAGATTAAAGGAGCTGATATGTGCGATTGCACAGATCATAAGGACGAGATTCCTGTCTACGACGCGCAGGCCATTGAGTCCCGGTGGATGAAGGCCTGGGAGGACTCCAACCTCTTTGCCGTCGACACCGACGACAGCAAGCCCAAGAAGTACGTGCTCGAGATGTTCCCGTATCCGTCGGGCGACCTGCACATGGGCCACGCGCGCAACTACACCATCGGCGATGCCATGGCCCGCCAGGCCCGCATGCGCGGTTACGACGTGCTGCACCCCATCGGCTTTGACGCCTTTGGCCTGCCTGCCGAGAACGCCGCCATCAAGCACAATACGCAGGCTGCTGCCTGGACGTATAAGAACATGGACCAGGCGCTCGCCACGATGAAGCGCATGGGCTTCTCCTACGATCTGGATCGCATGGTCAAGACCTGCAGCCCCGACTACTACCGTTGGGGTCAGTGGATCTTTGAGAAGCTGTGGGAAAAGGGCCTGGTCTACCGCAAGAAGAACCCGGTCAACTGGTGCCCTAACTGCAAGACCGTTCTGGCCAACGAGCAGGTCACCGAGGGTAAGTGCTGGCGCTGCGGCACCGAGCCCGAGAAGCGCGACCTTGAGCAGTGGTACTTCAAGATCACCGAGTACTCCCAGGAGCTGCTCGACGACCTGGAGAAGCTCCCCGGCTGGCCCGAGCGCGTCAAGCAGATGCAGGCCAACTGGATCGGTCGCTCCGAGGGCGCCGAGGTCGACTTTACCCTGTGCGACCAGGATGGCGAGCCCATCGAGGGCGATGAGGGCAAGATCACCGTCTTCACCACGCGTGCCGATACCCTTTTTGGCGTCTCCTTCTTTGTCCTGGCTCCCGAGTACGCCGGCCTGCACGAGCTCGTCGAGGGTACGGAGTACGAGGAGGCCGTCACCAAGATCGTCGAGGACTCCAAGCATATCTCTGCCGTCGAGCGTGCCCAAGGCACCCTCGAGAAGCACGGTGCCTTCACGGGCCGCTATGTGGTAAACCCCGTCAACGGCGAGAAGGTCCCCGTGTGGGTTGCCGATTATGTCGTTGCCGACTACGGTACCGGTGCCGTCATGGCCGTTCCCTGTGGCGACCAGCGCGACTTTGAGTTTGCCCGTAAGTACGACCTGCCGATCGTGCCGATCATCCTGGACGATGACGATCGCGCTGCCGTCGAGGCCAGCGGCGAGACCATCGATACCTTCCATGCCGAGACCGTCGACTGGGATTGCGCCCACGCTGCCGAGGGCACGCTCGTCCAGTCCGGCAAGTACACCGGCATGCGCGGCGGCAAGCACTCCGAGGGCGAGGCTGCGATCGTGGCCGACCTCGAGGCCATGGGCTGTGGTCGTCGCAAGGTCGAGTTCCGTCTGCGCGACTGGCTCATTTCCCGTCAGCGCTATTGGGGCAACCCCATCCCGGCCATCCACTGCGAGCACTGCGGCATCGTGCCCGTGCCCGAGGATCAGCTGCCGGTGACGCTGCCCGAGAACCTGGACCTGGGCGCTGGCGAAACCCTTGCCGAGTGCAAGGAGTTCTACGAGACCACCTGCCCGGTCTGCGGCCGCCCGGCCAAGCGCGAGACCGATACCATGGACACCTTTACCTGCTCCAGCTGGTATTACCTGCGCTATACCGATCCGCACAACACTGAGCTGCCCTTCTCCCGTGAGGCTGCCGACCGTTGGATGCCCGTCGATAACTACATCGGCGGCATCGAGCACGCTATTTTGCACCTGCTCTACAGCCGCTTCTTTACCAAGGCACTGCGCGACCTGGGCCTGCTGAGCGTGGACGAGCCCTTCACCAACCTGCTGTGCCAGGGCATGGTCAAGGACGAGAACGGCGACACCATGTCCAAGTCCAAGGGCAATGTCGTGCCCCCGAGCTCGGTCATCGAGCCCTACGGTGCCGACACCATGCGTTTGGCGATCCTGTTTATCGCCCCGCCCGAGAAGGACTTCGACTGGGATCCCAAGGCCGTCGAGGGCGCCAACCGCTTTATCAAGCGCGCCTGGCGTATCGTTTGGCAGCTCGTCCAGTCCGGTGACGCCAACGTGGCCTTCGACAAGTCCGCGCTCGACGAGGTTGCGATGAAGCTCTATCGCGAGCGTCACCGCACCATCGCCAAGTGCACTGAGGACTTCGACCGCGGCCAGTTCAACACCGCGATCTCGGCCGTCATGGAGCTCGTCAACGCGGCGAGCGCCTATCTCAACGCCACTGAGGGTGCTGACCGCGACAAGGCTCTGTGCTACGGCGTGGCTAAGGATATCGTGAGCGTCCTTGCCCCTATCTGCCCGTTCTGGGCCGACGAGCTGTGGCACGAGGCCCTCGGCTGCGAGGGCAACGCCTACACCGCCGCCTGGCCCGAGTTCGACCTGGCCGAGTCCGTTGAGGACACGGTACAGATTGTGGTCCAGGTGCTCGGCAAGGTCCGCGGCCGCGTCGACGTTGCCCGCGATGCCTCAAATGAGGATATGCAGGCTGCCGCCGAGGTCGCTGTCGCCAAGTGGCTCGAGGGCAA
Source organism: uncultured Collinsella sp. (assembly GCA_900552385.1). Taxonomy (GTDB): domain Bacteria; phylum Actinomycetota; class Coriobacteriia; order Coriobacteriales; family Coriobacteriaceae; genus Collinsella. Next base: position 29,976 of record URZI01000010.1, read on the forward strand.
GACGGTCGTCAAGGCCATCTGCGTGCCCGGCAAGCTGGTCAACCTGGTGGTCAAGTAAGCACTGCGCGCTTAACTGGCGCATAAAAGACGAGGGGCGATCCGGTTGGGTCGTCCCTCGTCTTGTGTTTTATGCCCTGCTTAGTCAGCGCGTCGCACCTTCTTCTATGGGATGTGTACCAGGTCCCTAAAGTAAACGTTGCCCGTTGCCTCTTCGAACATCCAAATGTTGAGGTAGATGTCGTTGAGGTCGTTGTTCACATCAAAGTTCGGATCGTCGAAGGTGCCCACAAAGGTGAGCATGGCGCGCGTTTCTTCTCCGGCGGCGACCGGTTGGCGCATGCGTACGTCGCGGGCCTTACCGTTGACGTAGGCATATGAGTCCACATCGCCAAACATCATGTCGACACCGGTGTTGTTGGACACCGTAAAGACGAGCGCGGCGTCCCCGTAGCCGTCGGTGTCCTTGCCCACGCAGGTAACATGGACGTTCTCGTCTGCCTCAAGGTCGATGGGGAACTGTTCTTGGGAATCGGGACCCAAGCTCTGGGGATCGACGATGTCCTCGTCTATTTTGTTGAAGCTCGCCGGGGGTTCGGTTTTCTCGATGGCTTTGGTGCTGCCAAGATCCGGTTCGCATGTTCCGGTTTTGCTGTTCGTTTTGCCACAGCCCACGAGGGTCAACGAGCACGTTGCGATGGCGAGCGCAGTCATGCAGAGGGTGCCTAGGCGTTTCATGGGTGCCTCCTTACCGTAAAGGATCTCGAAAGGTTCGTCGTTGCGCGACTTGCTGGCTGGCTTGTTGCAGAATGCCCCTTAACGTAAGTCTGATCGATAGGGGCTCGGGGAGGAATGCCCTTGGGGTCCGAACGGGCCTGTGGATTGGGACGCATGGCCCGTCCGCAGTCCCCCCTCGGACGTTTGCCTCATGGAGTCTTTAGTCCAATTGTCCTATTCTTGTGGAGAAGCTGTGCGCACGCTGACCTGCAGATTCGTACTGTGCTTGCACGTTTCCGCAGCTATTGTTATAGTTTGCTTGCAAATGAAGTTGTAATTGAAAGAAGTGGGGTTTCGGCCCCGCTTCTTTTTTGTATGGATGGAGGTGCCGCAATGGTCAAGACCAAGACCGAGCAGGCGATCATCGACGCGCTCGAGGCCGTCGCCCCCCAGCACGATGTCGACATCGTCGACGTCGAGCTCGTGGGTGCCACCAAGGCCCCCTGCGTGCGCGTGCGTATCGAGGGTGCCGAGGGTCAGAGCCTGTCGCTCAACGACGTCACGGCCAACACCAAGTGGGTCGGCGATGTAATTGAGGAGCTCGACCCCATCTCTTCGAGCTATACGCTCGAGGTGTCGAGCCCGGGTATGGCGCGCCCGCTGCGCCGCCCGAGTGACTTTGCCCGCTTTGTGGGCGAGAACTGCGAGCTCACCTCCACCGCCACCGAGGGCCGTCGCAAGTACGCCGGCAAGATTGCCGCCGCCACCGAGACCGACGTGACCCTCGAGCTCGAGGACGGCGAGTCCGTCACCCTCGATTTCTCTGATGTTAAAAAGTGCAAGTTGAAGCCCACCTACGACTTCAAGCCCGCGAAGGAAGGAAAGTAAGATGGCAGCATCCGACATGATGTCCGCCCTGATGGAGCTTTGCCAGGAGAAGCACATCGACCAGCTCTACCTGATCGACCGCCTGGAGCAGTCGCTCGCCAAGAGCTATGCCGAGATCCTGCATCTTGAGTGGGGCGCCAAGGTGACCATCGACCGCACCACCGGCAAGATCTACGTCTACCGTCTGGAGCCGATTGACGATTCCATGGACGAGGAAGGCAACTTCACCGAGTTCGAGGAGATCGACGTCACCCCCAAGAACACGAGCCGCATCGCCGCCCAGCACGCCAAGGCCGAGATCAACGCCATCGTGCGCAACTCCGCCCGCGAGCAGATCTACGAGGAGTTCTCCGGCCGCATCGGTGACCTCATCAGCGGTACCGTGCTGCAGTCCACGCCCGACTTCACGATCGTCAAGATTCGTGAGGGCGTCGAGGCCGAGCTTCCGCACTTCGACCAGCGCCGTTACGAGAACGAGCGCAACGAGCGTCCGATGGGCGAGCGCTACCTGCACAACCAGCACATCAAGGCCGTGATCATCGACGTTCGCGACCCCAACTCCAACCTGCAGCCGGTTCGTGGCGAGCACAGCCGTCCGCCGATTGTCATCTCCCGTACCCACCCCGAGCTCATGCGTCGTCTGTTTGAGCAGGAGGTGCCCGAGATCTATGAGGGCACCGTCCAGATCAAGTCGATCGCCCGCGAGCCCGGTCAGCGCTCCAAGGTCGCCGTCCACTCGCTCGACGACCGTCTGGATCCCGTGGGCGCCTGCGTTGGCCCCAAGGGCAGCCGTGTTCGCGCTGTCGTGGGCGAGCTCCGTGGCGAGCGCGTCGACGTCATCCTGTGGGATGCCGATCCTGCCGTCTACGTCGCCAACGCCCTGTCGCCCGCTAAGGTCACCCGCGTCCTCATCGACGAGGAGAAGGCCTATGCCGGCGTCATCGTGCCCGACGACCAGCTGTCCCTCGCCATCGGCAAGGAGGGCCAGAACGCCCGCCTCGCCGCGCGCCTGACCGGCTGGCACATCGACATCAAGTCCGAGACGCTTGCTGCCGACATCCTCAAGAACGTTCCCGTTCACGAGGAGCCCGCCGCCGACCTGATCGGTGACGAGGAGGACGAGGACGTCCGCCGCTGCGAGTACGTGTCCGAGGACGGCATCCAGTGCCGCAACCAGGCTCGTCCCGGCTCCCGTTTCTGCGGTGTCCATGACACCGACGCCTTCGATGATGCGGAGGACCTGATCTAGCGCGCGGTTGCGCCGGGCGGGTCCCGGCGCGTCTCCCACGCTCGTTCAGTCTCTAGGCACCCAAGGTGCCAGAAAGGGTAGGTGAAGTCATATGGCAAAAGTCCGTGTGTCCACCCTGGCCAAAGAGTTCGGCATGACCTCCAAGGAACTGATGGGTCATCTCGCCGATATGAAGATTCCCGCTAAGTCCGCTTCCTCCACCTTGGAGGACGCTTATGTCGCTATGGTCCGCAAGCAGCTCGCCTCGGTGATCGAGGCCCGCGCTCAGGAAGTCGAGGCCGCTAAGCAGGCCGAGGAGCAGGCGGCTGCCGCCGAGGAGGCTGCACGCGCCGCCGAGGCCGAGCGCGAGCGCATCGCCGCCGAGAAGGCACGCGAGGAGGAGCGCCGCCAGTTTGCCGCAGCCCAGGCTGCCGAGGAGGCCGCCCGCGCCGAGGCCGAGGCCAAGAAGAAAGCTGAGCAGGAGCGCCTCGCCCGCGAGAAGGAGGAGGCTGCCCGCGAGGCCCAGCGCCGTGCCGTTCCCGCTTCCGACTCCGGTTCGCGCTTCCGTTCGCTGCTCGACCAGATCGCCGCACAGGAGACCGTGCTCAAGGAGAAGAAGGACGCCGAGGACAAGGCCAAGGCCGAGCGCGCCGCCGAGCGCGGCAACCGTCGTGGCGGTAACAACGACCGCCGCGGTGGCCGTCGTAACGATCGCAACGCTTCCGACAACAACTCCGAGCGCAACGCCTCCGAGAGCCGTCCGCACAGCCATCGCACCAACGCCAGCAACAACGTCGCTGCTGGCATTGACTTCCCCAACCCCGATAAACAGGGCAAGGGCAAGAAGCGCAAGGGCGGTCACAACAACGAAGAGGACCACTACAGCCGCATGGCTCGCGAGGCCGAGGAGTACAGCCGCGAGAAGGTGCTCGAGGAGGCTCGTGCTGCCGTCGAGGAGGCCTCTCGCGAGTCCACCGGTCGCCGCAAGAAGCGCAAGGAGAAGCGCGAGCGCGAGGCTGCCAAGGCGCAGGAGGAGCGCAAGATAGAGGAGGCGCTGGCCCAGGGCGTGAACCCCGAGGACCTCGACGCCATCAAGGTCTCCCAGGGCGTTACCGTCCAGGAGCTTGCCGAGGCGCTCGACGTTCCGGCCAACGACATCATCAAGCGCCTGTTCCTGCTTGGTACGCCGCTCACCATGACGCAGTCCATGTCCGACGACCTCGTCGAGCTCGTCGCCGACGACCTGGGTCGTCAGATCAAGATCATCACCCCCGAGGAGGAGAACACCTTCTCGTTCTATGACGATCCCGCCGACCTTAAGCCGCGCGCCCCGGTCGTCACCGTCATGGGCCACGTCGACCACGGCAAGACGTCGCTGCTCGACGCCATCCGTCACACCGGCGTTGCTGCCGGCGAGGCGGGCGGCATTACGCAGGCCATCGGCGCTTCGCAGGTCATGATCAACGACCGCAAGATCACCTTCATCGATACCCCGGGCCACGCCACCTTTACGGCTATGCGTGCCCGTGGCGCCAAGGTGACCGACATCGTCATTCTGATCGTGGCTGCCGACGACGGCGTCATGCCCCAGACCGTCGAGTCGATCAACCACGCCAAGGCCGCCGGCGTACCCATCGTCGTCGCCGTCAACAAGATCGATAAGCCGGGCGCCAACCCCGACCGTGTGCGTCAGGAGCTCACCGAGTACGGAGTCATCCCCGAGGAGTGGGGCGGACAGAACATGTTCGTCAACATCTCGGCTAAGCAGAAGATCGGTATCGACGAACTTCTGGAGACCGTGCTGCTCCAGGCCGACGTGCTCGAGCTCAAGGCCAACCCGGACACCTTTGCCTCCGGCAACGTCCTCGAGGCCAAGCTCGACAAGGGCCGCGGCTCGGTCGCTACCGTGCTCGTGACCCGCGGTACCCTGCACGTGGGCGATACGCTGGTCGCCGGCCTTACCTACGGCCGCGTCCGCGCCATGCTCGACCCCAAGGGCCGCGCCGTCACCGAGGCCGGTCCCTCCGACGCCGTCGAGATTTTGGGCCTGCAGTCCGTGCCCAACGCCGGCGACGAGTTCCGCGTGTTCGAGGACGAGCGCGAGGCACGCGCCCTGGCCGACGAGCGTTCGCTGAAGGCCCGTATCGAGGAGCAGAGCCGCGTGAAGCACGTCACGCTCGAGAACCTCTTCGAGACCATCGCCGACGCTGAGGTCAAGGAGCTCAACCTGATCATCAAGGCCGACGTCCAGGGTTCCATCGAGGCTCTTCAGGACTCGCTCGACAAGATGGATCAGTCCGAGGTCCGCATCAACACGATCCACTCCGCCGTTGGCGCCATCAACGAGACCGACGTCGTCCTGGCCGACGCCTCCAACGCCATCATCATCGGCTTTGGCGTCCGTCCCGACGGTAAGGCTCGCTCCGCCGCCGAGCGCGAGGGCGTCGAGATCCGTTGCTACGACGTCATCTACAAGTGCCTCGAGGAGCTCGACGCCGCCCGTATCGGCATGCTCAAGCCCACCGAGGTCGAGGTCGCCACGGGTACCGCGACCGTCCTGGACACCTTCAAGGTGCCCAAAGTCGGTATCGCCGCCGGTGTCCGCGTCGAGGAGGGCGAGATCGCCGCGACCGATTCCGTGCGTCTGGTGCGCGACGGCATCGTGGTCTTCAACGGCAAGATCGCCTCGATGCGCCACTACAAGGACGAGGCCAAGAGCCTCAAGAGCGGTTCCGAGGGCGGTATTGGCCTGGAGAACTTCCAGGACATCAAGCCCGGCGACCAGATCGAGGGCTACCGCATCGACCAGGTTGCCCGTACCGAGTAGGGGGTAGCGCTATGAAGCAAACACAGGCAACCCGCCGACTGGGCGAGCAGCTTCGCGAGAAGCTCGGTTATATCCTGCTCTTTGAGGTTTCCGATCCGCGTCTCGACCTGGTTACTTTGACCGCGGTCGAAGTCGCGGTGGACCGTTCGTTCGCGCGCGTGTACGTGTCGTGCGATGCGAGCCGCTACGACGAGGTCATGGAGGCGCTCGCTAGCGCTAAGGGCCGTATTCGCAGCCTGTTGGCTCGCTCGCTCGATTGGCGTGTTACGCCCGAGCTCGATTTTCGCATCGATCGCTCGACCGATGAGGCCGAGCGCATCACGCGTGCGCTGGAAAACGTTCCCGCCACGCTTGCGATCGAAAAGGACGAGGACGGCTATCCGATAGCGGATGCCGCCCAGGAGGCAGCTTTAGATGACTAATTCCGCCGACCTCGCCTCGTGCGAGTCTGCAGATATTCAGCGACGCATCCTCGAGCTCATTGAGGGTGCGTCCTCCATTGCGATTTCGGGACATACTTCTCCCGATGGCGACGCCTTGGGCTCCGTATTGGGTCTGGGCCTTTCGCTCATGAAGTTTTTCCCCAACAAGGACATTGCGCTGCTGCTGGCAGACGATGACCCGGTTCCGCGTATCTACCGCTTTATGGAAGGCTCCGATCGCCTGGTGCCGGCATCTGCGTACGCCGGCAATCCTGACCTGTTCATCTCGGTGGACGTACCGGTCGTCGAGCGCCTCAATAATTCTGCCGAGGTGCTTCGTCGCTCCAAGCATGTGGTGTGCTTCGATCATCATCCGGCGCGCGAGGAGTTTGCCGAGCTCAGTCTGAGGCGCGTCGATGCCGCGGCCTGCGCCATGATCATCGACCGTTTCTTGGACAATTGCGGCATTGTCGCACGTGACGGCGTCGCGACCTGCTTGCTGTGCGGCTTGGTGACCGACACCGGTCGTTTCCAGTACCAGAACGCCGATGCTGCCGCGTTCCATGCTGCTTCGCGTCTGGTGGCGCATGGCGCCAATCCGGCTCGTGTCGCACTCGAGGTCTATCAGAGCATGCGCGTCGAGTTTTTGCACCTCAAGTCCATTGTCATGGGCCGTATCAAGACGGTCGCGCACGGGCGCGTGGCGTATAGCTATGCTTTCCAGAGCGACCTTGAGGCCTGCGGCGTCACCTCGGATGAATGTGACGGTCTGGTCGATGTGGTGCGTTCGGTGATGGGCGTCGAGGTCTGCCTGTTCTTAAAGGGCATCGACGGCGATACCAAGGTGCGCGGCAACCTGCGCTCCAAGGGTGACCTCGATGTGTCCGAGATCGCTGCCAACTTTGGCGGTGGCGGGCATCATGCCGCCGCCGGCTTTTCCAACAACGGAACAATTCGCGAGACGCTCGCCGTGGCACTTCCCATGCTGGCCGAGCTGGTGGGGGAGGATCCCGCTTCGGTGACCGTTGAGCTTTAACTTTTTGGATGGTACATGGCTCGTCGTACGCCTTCTCAACTGAATATGCTGCTCGCCGTCGATAAGCCGGTGGGCTGCTCGTCCCACGATGTGGTCTCGCAATGCCGACGCGCCCTCCATGAGCGGCGCGTCGGCCATGCCGGCACGCTCGACCCCATGGCATCCGGCGTCATGGTGGTGGGCGTGGGCCAGGCTACTCGTCTGCTGGGCATGCTAACCCTCGATACCAAAAGCTATGTCGCCGACATCTCGTTTGGCGCCGAGACCAATACCGATGATGCGGAGGGCGAGGCGGTCCGCACGGTGGCTGTTGCCAACGAGCTCCGCGATCCTGCCTATGCTCGTGAGCGCTTGGCCGCCATGCTGGGCCCGCAGATGCAGGTGCCGCCGGCGTTTTCTGCTATCTCGGTCAATGGCGTTCGCGCCTACAAGTCTGCTCGCGAGGGCAATGCGGTGGACCTACCTCCGCGCCCCGTCGAGGTCTATGCCGCCGACCTGATCGCCGTGGGCGGCGAAGGTGATACGTGTGTGTGGACCGTGGCGTTCTCGGTGAGCAAGGGCACCTATATCCGTGCGCTCGCTCGCGACCTGGGCCGCGCTTGCGATAGCGCCGCGCATATTTCCGCGCTGCGCCGCACGGCTTCCGGTGTTGTTTCCATTGGCGCTTGTCATGCGGTCGAGGAGCTTTCTCCCGAGTCCGCGGCTGGCTTTGCCCTGGATCCCATTGCGGCCCTGGGCGCCACACGTGTTGACTTGCCGGGCAATCTTGCCGACGACCTGCTCTGCGGCCGACGCATTCCCGTTGAGCGTGCGCTTGCCGATTTCGATTCCTCGAAGGCGCCGTTTGCGTTGGTGCTCGATGGGGGACTCAAGGCGCTCGCCCGCATTGAGGGCGGCCGCTTTGTCATGGAGCACGTGTTTCCGCAGGCAATCGGCGGTGTTCGATGATGTTGTCCGCTCGCGAGCTCGCGCGTGTCTTTTTCGCGGGCGAGTCGGACGAGGCTCGCATCGTTGCTGCCGATACGTTTGATGAGTGTGAGCACTTGGGTGCCGCTTCAATCGCCATTGGCGTGTTCGACGGCGTTCACCGTGGACACCAGGAACTCATCCAAGCGCTTGTCCGTGATGCCCGTGCCCATGGCTGCAAGGCGGTCGTAGTTACCTTCGATCCCGACCCGGACGTCGTGGTGAGCCCTTCGCCCGCTCAAAAATTGATGACGACGGCCGACCGTCTGCATGCCCTGGCTCAAACTGGGGTCGATGCGGTGGTGGCCGTTCCCTTTACGCCTGAGGTTGCGGCGCTTGACCATGTTGCTTTTCTCTCGCTGGTGTCGCGTCTGGTCGACATTCGATCGATTCGCGTTGGCAGCGACTTTAGGCTGGGTCGTGGCGGTGCTTCTGGTGTTGCCGAGATGCGCTCCTGGGGTTCCGAGCACGGCGTTGACGTGTATGGTCACGACCTGCTTTGCGAGGGCGGTGAGGCCATTTGCGCCACCCGCATTCGTCATGAGCTGGGACAGGGCCATGTGAAGCTTGCTGCTGGGTTACTCGGCCGTCCGTATATGGTGCGTGGCGGTGTTATTCGCGGCCGTCACGAGGGTTCTGGCATGGGCTTTCCCACGGCAAACTTGCAGATTCCCGACGGCATTCAGGTGCCAGCCGATGGCGTGTATGAGGGTCTGGTGCTGGTCGATGACACCGCGTGGCCCGCTGCTGTGAACGTCGGCCTGCCGCCAACGTATGCTGACGATGCGGCATCTGCGCATCTCGAGGCTAATTTAATTGGTTATACGGGCGACCTGTACGGCGCTTCCGTTTCGCTGGCGTTTACGCGCTGGCTGCGTCCCTCGCGTGTGTTCGATTCACTGGATGAGTTGATCGCGACCGTCGAGGGTAATATCGAGGATATTCGTCACAACTTGGGCGATCAGGGGGTGAGCATCCGTGATTAGCGATGAGGAAAAAGACCAGGTACGCGCTGCGTCTGACCTGGTTGCCATCGTGCAGGAAACGGTCGAGCTCAAGCCTCGCGGCCATGAGTTTTGGGGATGCTGCCCCTTCCATGGCGAGAAGACGCCGTCCTTCCACATTATCCCCGCCACGCAGGTGTGGCATTGCTTTGGTTGCGGCGAGGGTGGCGACGTTTTCACGTATATCATGAAGCGCGAGAACCTGAGCTTTCCCGAGTCAATCCGTTACTTGGCCGATCGCGCGGGTATTGAGCTGCATGACACCGGAGATCGCCGCGAGCGCGGCACCAAGCGTGCCCGCATCTACGATCTGTGCGCCGAGACCGCCCAGTTCTACCACACCATGCTCATGCGCGGTAAGGACGGCCGTCCGCGCGAGTACTTTGCCAGCCGCGGCATGGGCGGCGACGTCTGCCGCCGCTACTGCCTGGGCTTTGCACCGGGCCGTAACGCGCTGGTGTCGCACCTGTCCCAGGCGGGTTTTACCCCGCAGGAGATGATCGACGCCAACGTTGCCGTGAGTCGCGGGCGCGGGCAGCTTGCCGACCGCTTTTACGACCGCGTGATGTTCCCCATCTTTGACGAGCAGGGTCACAACATTGCCTTTGGCGGTCGCATTATGGGCGACGGCCAGCCTAAGTATCTCAACACCGCCGAGACGAGCGTGTTTCATAAAAAGCGAAACCTCTACGGCTTTAATTGGGCCAAGGAGTTTATCGTCGCGCAGGATACCGCCATCGTGGTAGAGGGCTATACCGATTGCATCGCCTGCTGGGAGGCGGGGATTAAAAACGTTGTCGCCACGCTGGGCACCGCCCTCACGGAGCATCACGTCAAGACGCTCACTCGCTTTGCCAAGCGCATCGTGTATATGTTCGACGGCGATGCAGCGGGCCAGAAGGCCGCCCGTCGCGCGATTCAGTTTATCGAGCAGGATTCCATGGACCTGCGCTGCGTGGTGCTCCCCGACGGCAACGACCCCATGGAGTTCATCACCGCACATGGTGGCGAGGCACTGCAGACGCGCATCGACGCTGCCGAGCCGCTTATGGACTTTGTCTACCGTTCGCTGCAGGAGTCGAGTGACATCACCACGCCGGGCGGTCGCGCTAAGGCGCTGGAAGATGCGCTGACGCTTATCTATCCGTTGCGCAACAGCTATATGATCGACACGTACTTTATCCAGATTGCCGATCTGCTGGGTTTGGATCTGGAGACGGTGCGCGCGAGCTCGGGTCGTGTGTTTCGCGATGTCGCCAAGCGCGAGGATGCGGAACGACGTCGTGAGCAGAACTATGAGCGCCAGCGGGCACAGACTGAGCGGTCCGGTAGCGCGGGCGGTCGGGCGTCGGGTTCTCGCGATGCCGGTCGCGGTGCTTGGGCATCGGGCGCGACGCCGCCGGTGTCCGCGCCGGTCGAAGAAGAGCCGTACGACTACGTCCCGCTCGATGCCTACGGCGCCGCGCCCGTGGAGGTCGTCGACGACCTGCCGCCGATCGATGTGCCTGATGGTATGGGCGCTGTGCCTGTGGCTGACGGTTCGGGCGCACCGGCTACGGCGGCGCCGATGGTTCTTACCGATCTTGAGCGCAAGTCCTTGGCAGGGGAGCGCGAGCTGTTGACGATGCTCACGAGCTACCCCGACCTGTTCCGCACGTATGCCGACCGCATCTGCTCCATCAAGTGGGTTGACCCGCGTCACGAGTCCATTGCATGGGCCGTTCTGGCAACGCCGCCGGGAACCGATCCTGCAGCCTGCATGGATGCGGCGCGCTCAGTGTGTCCCGATGCGGCAACGCTTGTGAGTGCCGGGCGCATCTCCGCGACGAGCAAGCACCCCACCGAGACGAACATCGTGTTTATGCTTGATACGCTTGAGCTCTACACCATCAAGCGTCGCATGCGTGCCGCACAGGCCAAGCTGCGCCAGGACCGTTCACTCGATGATGAGGCCCGTCGCGCGCTGACCGTGCAGGCCGCGCAGGATTCGCAACGTCAACGCGAACTGCAAAAGTCGATCGGCGGCGTGGCGGACCCGTTCCGTTTGATCGGCCTGGAGGCCGCGGGCACCGAACAAGCCTAGATGTTGTGGTCAACCAGCGTATTCTCGCCTATATCCAGTCTTCTTTTTGGGTATAGACGTCAATGTGTGTGCTAAAGTATTGAGTCCTGTGGACTATGAAGGGAGAATCTGTGCCAAAAAAGACTGAGAGCACGGGTACTGGGCTGGAATCCTACGTTGCAAAGCTCATGGGCAACGGCTCAAACAGGACTTCGGTAACCGAGGACGAGATTCAGGTCGCCCTGAAGGATATCGATGTTTCTGACGAGCAGCTCACCGCGGTGTATTCCGCGCTGCGCAACAGCGGCATCCAGATTATCTCCGCGAGCGGTAACGACGACGCCCCCATGGGTGTCGACGATGACGATACCGATACCGATACCGATACCGACGATTTCGATGACGACGACGAGCACGATTCCGGCTCGCTCGACGATCACGAGCTCAAGATGGCCCGTCAGGCCGACGCTGAGATGGGTTCTTCCAAGAACAAGAAGAAGCGCACCGTGCGCACGTCCCGTTCACGCTCCCGCGTGCGTGGCATCGATGCCTCCACGGTGATGCTGACCGGCGACCCGGTCCGTATGTACCTCAAGGAGATCGGCAAGGTCGACCTGTTGACCGCCTCCGAAGAGGTCGATCTGGCTATGAAGATCGAGGCCGGTCTCGAGGCTACCGAGAAGCTCGAGGCTGCCGATGCTGGTGAGCTCGAACTCACGCGTGCCGAGATGCGTCGTCTTACGCGCATTGAGAACGTGGGCCTCGAAGCCAAGCAGGCGCTCATCAGCGCAAACCTTCGTCTGGTCGTCTCCATCGCCAAGCGCTATGTCGGTCGCGGCATGCTGTTCCTGGACCTGATTCAGGAGGGCAACCTCGGTCTGATCCGCGCCGTCGAGAAGTTCGACTACCAGAAGGGCTTTAAGTTCTCCACGTACGCCACGTGGTGGATCCGTCAGGCCATTACGCGCGCTATCGCCGACCAGGCCCGTACCATCCGTATTCCCGTGCACATGGTCGAGACTATCAACAAACTCGTCCGCGTGCAGCGTCAGCTCCTTCAGGACCTGGGCCGCGACCCGACCCCCGAAGAGATCGGTGCCGAGATGGACATGAGCGCCGACCGCGTCCGCGAGATCCAGAAGATCTCGCAGGAGCCCGTGTCGCTCGAGACCCCCATCGGCGAGGAAGAGGATTCCCAGCTGGGCGACTTCATCGAGGACTCCCAGGCTATCGTTCCGCCCGATGCGGCCAGCTTCTCTATGCTGCAGGAGCAGCTCACCCAGGTGCTCGATTCGCTTGCCGATCGTGAGCGCAAGGTTATCGAACTGCGCTTTGGCCTTGTCGACGGACATCCCCGCACGCTCGAGGAAGTCGGTCGTGAGTTTGGCGTCACGCGCGAGCGCATCCGCCAGATCGAGTCCAAGACTCTGGCCAAGCTTCGCCACCCGAGCCGTAGCAGTAAGCTGAAGGACTATATCGAGAGCTAGTCAAGCAAGAGGCGCCCTCAAGCACATCCGCTTGGGGGCGCTTTCATGTAGACATTGGGGACGTTCTTGAATGACTGGTCGTTTAAGAACGTCCCCAATGACTGGGTCGGAAAATTTCTTAAAAAAGTTCTTGCCCTGAGCTGATTCGTCCGTATAATAAACTTCGTTGCTTGAGAGCATGCACCTATTCCTCGGTAGCTCAATGGTAGAGCACGCGGCTGTTAACCGCGCTGTTGTAGGTTCGAGTCCTACCCGGGGAGCCAGGTTGTAAAACCCGTCGCTTATGCGGCGGGTTTTTTCATGCCGCGATCGCCGTTCGCGAACGTTACCATATCAACATTTCGTGTCGAGGATGTAATCCCGAGGCCCGCCACCTCAACATGCCGCGGTCGTTGTAGAATATTGCAATGATTGCTCCCACGACATGGTGCCGCGAGCACCAAGAAAAGGAGATTCTTGTGTCTGAGACCATTAACGGCAGCCTGAGCGTCTCGAACGACGTTATTGCCGATATTGCCGGTTATGCCGCGATGACGTGCTATGGCGTTGTCGGTATGGCTGAGCAGCTCCAGGGCGCCGAGAGCGTGCGCCTGCTTGCCGGTCAGCGCCTCCGCAAGGGCGTGCTTGTCTCCGCCGACGAGAACGGCCTTACGGTCGATCTTCACGTCGTGCTCGAGAACGGCGTCAACATGAAGTCCGTCTGCCACAATCTTTCGAGCTCCGTTGCCTTCACTCTGCAGGAGATCGCCCAGATCGATCCCGCCAGCCTTAAGATCGGCATCCATATCGACGCGCTCAAGAGCCGTCTGAACTAGCATCCGAAAACGGAGATTCAAATACCCATGATTGCAAAGACCATTCGCACCTGTTTTCCGATCGCTGCGGCTGCCGTTTCCGACAAGGCCGAGGAGATCAACAAGCTCAACGTCTTCCCCGTACCCGATGGCGATACCGGCACCAACATGTCGCTCACGCTCGCCTCGGTGACCAAGGAGCTCTCTGCCCTTCCCGCCGATGCCGATATGGAGGCCATCGCCGGTGCCATCACCCACGGCTCTCTCATGGGCGCTCGCGGTAACTCCGGCGTTATTACCTCGCAGATTCTTCGCGGCGTGGCCGAGGGCCTTGTCTCTGCCGACGAGCCTATTACGTCCGCCAACATTGCCTTCGCCTTCCGTCGTGCCGTCAAGGTCGCCTTCCAGGCTGTCCGCAAGCCCATCGAGGGCACGATCCTCACGGTCCTGCGCGATGTCTCGACCAAGGCCGATGAGTGCGAGAAGAAGAAGTTCTCGGCCGAGGATGCGCTCGATGCTATCGTCGTCGAGGCGTACCAGTCCGTCGCCCGCACGCCCGACTTGCTGCCCGTCCTCAAAGAGAACGGCGTGGTCGACTCAGGCGCCTTCGGCTTTGCCATCTTCCTGGAGAACTTTGTTGCCGCCGCGCTTGGTCGCAGCACCGTTGTCGAGGATTTCTCCGCTACGTTTGACTCCGCCGGCTCTGCCCGCGATGCCGCTCTTGGCCGCGTTGAGATCGAGGCTAACGACGACTGGGAGGGCTCGGAGTTCCGCTACTGCAACGAGTTTCTCTTTAAGGCCGATGCCCCGTTTGACGAGGACGAATGCCTTAAGTTCCTAGGCTCCATGGGCGACTGTGAGCTGCTCGTGGGCGCCTATCCCGACTACAAGATCCATGTGCACTCCAATACCCCCAACCTGGTGCTCGAGCACATGCTGCAGCTCGGTCAGATCTATGAGGTCTTTATCCACAACATGGAGATGGAGGCCCACGACCGTACCGCTAAGATCCACGAGGATCAGGAAAAGGCCGCCGAGCCCGCCAAGGCGCTGGGCTTTGTCGCCGTTGCCGCTGGTTCCGGCGAGGCCGACATCCTCAAGTCCCTTGGCGTCGACGTGGTCGTCTCCGGTGGCCAGACTATGAATCCCTCGACCGCCGACCTGCTGGGCGCAGTGGACCAGGTCAACGCGACCTCGGTCATCATCTTGCCCAACAACGGCAACATCCGCATGGCCGCTGAGGCTGCTGCCTCAGCCTGCACCGACAAGAAGGTCGCCGTCGTTCCCACCAAGACCGTCCCGCAGGCCTTCTCCGCGCTGTTCGCAGTCCTGCCCGATTCCGAGCTCGAGGATGCCGTCGCCGCCATGGTCGACGCCATCAGCGAGGTCCGCGATGGCGAGGTCACCCGCGCCGTGCGCGACTCTAGTGCCTCTGACGGTTCTCCGATTCACTCCGGTGACGTCATGGGTATCATCGCCGGCTCCATCGACGTGGTCGGCTCCGACGTGAAGCAGGTCACGCTCGACTGCATCAACCGCATGCAGGAGGAAGAGGAGGGCGACGCGCTGACGATTCTGGCCGGCGAGGAGCTGTCCGATGAGGCCTTCCAGGAGATCGTCGACGCCATCGAGGAAGCTCAGCCCGACTTGGAGATTGACGCCCATCGTGGCGAGCAGCCGCTCTATCCCGTGATCTTCTCGATCGAGTAGGCATCTGCCCATGTCCGAGCTCTGCTCCGTGCCGCGCGTCTCGGAGCGCTTTGCCCAGAGCAATGCGCTCGACGAGGATATCGCGCGACTCAAATATGTTTCGGGTAAACGTGAGGAGGCCCTTCGCCGTCTGGGAATTAGGACGGTGGGGGACCTCCTTCTCCATATCCCTCATCGATACCTCGACTTTACCCGTTCGTGGTCCATCGAGATGGCGCCCATCGGTACCGTGTGCACCATCATCGCCACGGTCGACCGCATCGTCCAAAAGCAGCCGCGTCCGCGCATGCAGGTGACCGAGGTATCGCTGGTGGACGAGACGGGCGTGTTGCAGGTCGCCTTTTTCCGCCAGCCCTGGATTGCCCAGCAGCTTAAACAGGGCGACCGCCTGGCCGTGATGGGCAAGGTTGAGTTTGCCTACGGTTTTAAGCAGATGGCCTCGCCGCACTTTGAAAAGCTCGATGACGGGCGTGCTGCGGGCACCATCCTGCCGGTCCATTACGTGAGCGATGGCGTGAGCCAGGCGTGGATGCGCCGCATCGTAAGCGGCGCGCTCGAGGTCGTCGGCAATCCGTTCGATCCGATTCCCGCGCCGCTGCGCGCAAAGCGGAAGCTCATGAGCAATGCCCGCGCGTTGCGTTCGATCCACTTTCCATCGAGTATGGCAGAGCGCGATATCGCGCGCGCACGGCTTGCCTACGAGGAGTGCCTCTACCTGCAGCTGGCGCTGCGCCTGCGCAACGTCGGCGGCCTGGTCGATGTGGTTCCCTATGCCCACACCGCGGGCGAGCACCTGGCCGCGCTTAAGCAAGCCCTGCCGTTTTCGCTGAGCGACGAGCAGGAGACCGCGTTCCAAGATATCCTGCGCGATATGTGCGATGGTGGGCGCGTGATGAACCGCCTGCTGCTGGGCGATGTCGGTACAGGTAAGACCGCCGTTGCCGCCTGCGCTCTGGCTGTGGCTGCCGATAGCGGTACGCAGGCCTGCGTTATGGCGCCCACGGGCGTGTTGGCGCGCCAATATGCCGATAAGACCGGCCCTCTGCTCTCGCAGGCGGGCATGCCCTGGGCGCTTCTGACGGGTGCCACGCCGGCCTCAGAGCGCGAGCAGATCCATGCCCAGCTTGAATCGGGCGAGCTCGACGTCCTCTTTGGAACCCACGCGGTGCTTTCGGATAACGTTGCGTTCAATCATCTGTCGCTTGTCGTCATCGACGAGCAGCACCGGTTTGGCGTTGGTCAACGCAACGCCCTACGCGCGAAGGGCCCCGGTGCGGACCTGCTCGTTATGACGGCGACACCGATCCCGCGTACGCTGGCGCTTTCGGTCTACGGCGATCTGGACACGAGTATCATCCGCCATCGGCCCGTCCCTGGCGCTGGCGTGACGACACGCGTGCTCACCGAGTCGAGCCGCGACCTCGCCTATGGCGCCATCCGCGAGGCGCATGAAAAGGGTCAGCAGGCCTACGTGATTTGCCCGCTCGTGGAGCCGAGTGACTCGGCCGATGAGCTTGAAGACGTGCCCGGTATCGCCCGCGACGACGAGGGCCGCGTGACCGTGCCTGTGCCGCTGCACGATACGGCGACCGAGCTCGATCGCCTGCGTCTGGCGTTGCCGGGTCTTGCCATCGAGCGCCTTCACGGCCGTATGCCAGCGGGGGAGAAGGATCGCGTGATCGACGCCTTCAAGCGTGGCGAGATTGACGTGCTCGTCTCGACTACGGTGGTCGAGGTGGGCGTCGACGTGCCCAACGCCACCGTCATGGTCATCGAGAACGGTGAGCGGTTTGGCTTGGCGGCGCTGCATCAGCTACGCGGTCGCGTGGGCCGCGGCAGCGTGTCGGGCACGTGCCTGGTCATGACGCACTCCAAGGGCAATGGCGGCGCCTCGGCGGCACAAGACCGTCTCCAGTCGCTCGAAAAGACCTCGGATGGTTTTACGCTTGCCCAGATGGACCTGCGTCTGCGTCACGAGGGCGAAATCCTGGGGTACCGTCAGCACGGTGGCGTGACCTTGCGCTTTGTGGACCTGGATGCCGATGAGGACCTTATCGAATGGGCCCATTTGGACGCGGTCGAGCTCTTGCGGTATGCTTGCAACCTTGACTCTGTGGCGACGCGTCCCTTGCGCGAGGCGGTCGCCATGCGTTATCGACATATCTTTAAGGAGGTCAGCGGAGGATGAGAATCATCGGCGGCGAATGGCGCGGTCGTAAGATCGAGGAGCCCCGTGGTCGCGATGTCACCCGCCCCACGACTGATCGCGTGCGCGAGGCGTGCGCATCTATGGTCATGTCGGCATTCGATTTCGATTTGGACGAGGTTCGTGTGCTGGACGCCTTTGGCGGCTCCGGTGCCTTAGGGTTAGAGATGCTCTCTCGTGGGGCCCGCTCGCTCACGACGTTTGAGATCGATCGCAACGCCGCGCGGGTCATTACCAAGAATATCGAGTCGCTCTGCCGTGACCGTGCGCGTTGGCGTGTGGTCACGGGCGACATGCTGGCAAGTGCCTCGCGCGGTCGTGTACCGGGCGGCCCCTTTGATTTGGTCCTGCTCGACCCGCCCTATGCTTTTGGTGCCGAGCCGGTCGAGGAAATGCTGCAGAACCTGGCTCAGCAGGGTCTGCTTGCGCCTGGCGCTTATGCCCTGTTTGAGCATGCCTCCGCCGATGCGGGCGCGCATCCGGCAGGCTTTGAGACTGTACGTGAGAAGCGCTACGGCATTACCTCGGTCGACCTGCTTCGTTGGGTCGGCGATGACGACGGTGAGGACGATAGTGCCGTCACCGATGCCGATAACAACGATGCCACGACGTTTCAGGAGGACGCCCATGAATGACACCATCAACCGCGTGATCGTCCCGGGCACCTTCGATCCCATCACGTTTGGCCATATCGATGTGATCCGCCGCGCCCGCCGCATCTTTCCCAGCGTGATCGTCGCTGTTGCCGAGTCGCAGGGTAAAAACGGTGTGGGCACCACGTTTATGCTCGATGAGCGCGTGGCGCTGGCCCGCGAGGCGCTCGGTGATATCGACGGCGTCGAGGTCCTGCCCTTTACCGGCCTCTTGGTCGACTTTGCTCGTGAGCAGGGGGCGGGGGCCGTGGTCAAGGGTCTGCGCGCCATGACCGACTTTGAGTATGAGCTGCAGCAGGCCGACCTTAACTATCGCCTGGATAGCGAGCTGGAGTCCATCTTTGTCATGAGTGCGCCGCAGTACGGCTATATCTCGAGCTCGGTCGTTCGCCAGATCGCCTCGCTCGGCAGTGACGTATCGACGTTTGTCCCGTCCAACGTGGTCGAAGCGCTCAAACATCGCTTTTCGTGACGTTTCTTATTGCCTGGTGGCATGTGGTAAACTAGCACGATGATATGTTACCTATGAAAGGAGACCGGATGCCGGGCGAGAATTTTCCTGGCGATAGGATCGTCAGCTTGGTCGATGAGCTCGAAGGGCTGATCGAGGAAGCCAAGCCGCCTTTCGGCAAGAACGCTCAGTTCAAGGTCATCGACGCCGACGTGTTCTTCAACATCCTCGACGAGATCCGCATGAGCTATCCCGAGGAGTGGCAGAAGTCCCGCCGTATCCTTAAGGAGCGCGAGGAGCTTATGGCTTCCGCCGCCGCTCAGGCCGATTCCATCATCGCCGACGCTCAGCAGCAGGCCCTCACCATTGCCGGTGAGCAGGAGATCGTTCGCCTTGCGCAGCAGCAGGCCGACGACATCCGCGATCGTGCCCAGCAGTACGAGCGCGAGACGCGTTATGCTGCCGAGGACTACGCAGAGCAGGTCTTTACGCACCTGGAGGAGAACCTCAAGAGCCTGACCGGCACCGTTACCCGTTGCCGTCAGCAGCTCAACGAGGGTGCCGCCCAACAGAATGGTCAGTGGTAATGGCTGAGTTCCCGAGCGTTACCGTCGATCTTTCCGAGCAGCTCGAGTTTCCTGGAGATTCGTATCCGCTGACCGGTAAGGTCGATGTCGCCACCTACACGGTGGGCGAGAAGGAGTACCAGCTTCAGGACGGCATCGACTACGACGTTGTCTTTACCAATGCCGGTACCGGTGTCTTGCTCACGGGTATGGCCCGCGCACACGCCACTGGCGAGTGCGACCGTTGCCTGGAGCCCGCTTCGTTTGATATTGCCGGTGAGATTGAGGAGTTCTATCTCTTCCATGAGCCCGAGGACCCCGAGGCCTACGAAGACGGCTACGAGCTCCTGGGCGAGGATCGCATCGTCGATCTGGGTGAGCCCATCAATGACGCAGTCGTTATGGATACGCCGTTTGTGGTGCTCTGCAAGCCCGATTGTCGCGGTCTGTGCCCCACTTGCGGTTGCAATCTCAACGTCGAGCAATGCGATTGCGCCGCCCAGGCAGAGGCAGAATGGGCCGCTGCCACGGAAAATCCATTTGCAGCATTGAAGAATCTCAAGCTCGATGAGTAAAACTGTGGTAGTATCGCTACTTGCGCGTAATCGCCACACTGGATAGTTCATAAGGAAGGTCACTATGCCCGTACCTAAACAAAAGCAGGGTCGTATCCGCACTCACACCCGTCGTTCCGCCAACATGAAGATCTCGGCTGCGGCTCAGTCCACGTGCCCCCGTTGCGGCGCTGTCAAGCTTCCGCACCACGTGTGCCCCAGCTGCGGTTTCTACAAGGACCGCGAGGTTATCGTTACCGAGTAACGGTATACTCTGGATGCGATGCCGTTCCAAATGGAACCACAATGGCCGGCTCAATGAGTCGGCCATTTTTGTATAAGGAGCATGTATATGAGTAACGTTCGCGTTTGTGTAGACGTTGTGGGCGGAGATGAGAAACCTCAGGTCGTTCTCGATGGTATCGAGGCTGCGCTTGCCGCCGATCCCGATATCGAGGTCTTGGCAGCTGGCCCCGCCGAAATCGTCAATCCCTTTGCCGCCTCCCATGCGCGCGTCGAGGCCCTGGAGGCACCCGACGTTATCGCCATGGATGACGATCCCATTCGCGCCGTGATGACCAAACGCAAGTCTTCGATTGTGCTGTCGTGCCGCGCCATCAAGAAGGGTAATGCGGACGCGTTCTTCTCTGCTGGTTCTACTGGTGCTATGACCGCCGCGGCTACCGCTTACGTGACGCCGTTTAGGTATCAGGCCGAAGGCAAAAAGCAGCCGGTGCGCCCCTGTCTGACCAATGCGCTGCCCAATCGCGCCGGCGGTCTGACGGTGCTGTGCGATATGGGCGCCAACCCCGATGTCGAGGTCGATGACATGGTGCGTTTTGCCCAGATGGGTAGCGCCTATGCCCGCGTCGTCCTTGGAATCGAGCATCCCCGCGTGGGCCTGCTTGCTAACGGCACCGAGGACGAGAAGGGCTCCAACTTTACCAAGGCCTGCTTCCCGGCCATGAAAGCCGCCGTCCCCGGCTTTGTTGGTAACTGCGAGGGAACGGACATCACCTCAGGTAACTTCGATGTCGTCGTTGCCGATGGCATGTCGGGCAATATTGCGCTCAAGGCCACCGAGGGCGCTGCCAAGTTTTTGCTGCAGGAGCTCAAAGGCGCCTTTATGGCCTCACTCGGTACCAAGATCGCCGCGTTGCTTATCAAAAAGCAGATGCGCGAGATTAAGGCCAAGCTCTCTGGCGATGCCAAGGGCGGCGCGATTCTTTTGGGCCTGCGCGGCGTGGTCCTGATCGGTCATGGTGCCACCTCGGTCGAGGCTGTCAAAAACGGTACGCTCGCGGCGGCCGAAGCCGTGCGCGCCGGGCTGGTCGAGAATGTCGCCAACTCCATGGACGGTATCGTTTTATAACAGCGGCGTTATGCGTCTTGGGGCGCACGTCGTGGGGTAGAATCAGAACCGTGTCTTGGTACCGTCCGGGCGGTACCATTCTTTTGGTATTCATGCACTATGAGAGGAAGCGCTATGGACCGCTCCGAAATCTTCGACAAGATCGCCGAGGTCGCTGCTGACGTTCTGGGCGTCGATGTTGCCGAAATTAGCGATGAGACCACCTTTGACGACCTCGATGCCAACTCGCTCGAGCGCCTGCAGCTGGTTACGGCTATCGAGGACGAGTTCAACCTCGAGATCGATGACGAGACCCTGCTCTCGCTCAACTCTGTCGCCGACGCCGTCGACGCTATCGAAGCTGCCAAGGAGGCCTAAGTCTTGGCTTTATCCGAACGACTTACGCGCGCCCAGGAAATCCTGGGCCACGAGTTCAACAATAAGGTGCTGCTGCGCGCGGCGCTTACGCATCCCTCGGCAGTCGAGGGCCAGCCGGTTTCTGCCAGCTATGAGCGCCTTGAGTTCTTGGGCGATTCCATTTTGGGCGCCGTGGTCGCACGCTCCCTGTTTGAGTCCTATCCGGAGTTTGACGAGGGCAAGCTCACGCGCCTGAAGGTGTCGCTTGTCTCGGGTGCCACGCTGTCCGAGGTTTCTCACGAGCTGGGCATCGACGACATCATCATCTTTGGTGCCTCCGAGACCGGTACCGGTGCGCGCGGCCTGCATTCGGCCCTTGAAAACGTCTACGAGTCGCTCGTGGGAGCGCTGTACCTGGATGCCGGCTGGGATGCGGCGGCGGAGTTCATTCACCGTACGCTTAAGCCGCATTTGGCTTCTGAGCGTGCCGAGCATCCTGCGAACCCCAAGTCGTTTTTGCAGGAGTGCGTGCAAGCCGACGGTCACGAGCCCCCGGCGTATAAGCTCGTTGGCTCTGAGGGCCCGGCTCATGCGCCTACCTTTACCGCCGTGGTTTTGATCGATGGTATTCGCCAGGGTCGCGGCTCCGGCTCCTCAAAGAAGGAAGCCGAGGGAGCCGCCGCGCTCGAAGCGCTCGACCGCATGGGTTACACCACCAACGGCGTGATTCTGAATAAGAAGCACGTGTAAGCGAGGAACCGTGTATCTCAAGTCCCTCACGCTCAAAGGGTTCAAGTCGTTTGCCGACCGTGCCCATATGACGTTTGAGCCGGGCCTGACCGTCATAGTCGGTCCCAACGGCTCGGGAAAATCGAACATTTCCGACTCGATTCTGTGGGTCCTGGGCGAGCAGAGCGCCAAGCAGCTGCGCGGCCAGGCCATGGAGGATGTCATCTTCTCGGGCTCGTCAGCGCGCAAGCCGGTGGGTGTCGCCGAGGTCACGTTGGTGCTCGATAACTCGGACCATATGCTGCCCGTCGATTTTGACGAGGTCGCCATCACCCGTCGCATGTATCGTTCGGGCGAAAGCGAGTACCTCATCAACTCGAGTCCGTGCCGCCTGATGGACATTCAGGACATCTTGCACGATTCGGGCCTGGGCAAGGATACGCATTCCATCATCAGCCAGGGCAAGCTCGACGCCATTTTGCAGAGCCGCCCCGAGGAGCGCCGCGCCCTTATCGAGGAGGCCGCCGGCATCTCCAAACACAAGCGCCGCAAGGAGCGTGCGCTCAAAAAGATTAAGTCGATGGACGAGCACCTGACGCGTGCCCGCGACATCAATAAGGAAATCGCCCGTCAGCTGCGACCGTTGGAGCGTCAGGTCGATCGCGCGCGCAAGTACAAAGAGCTGTCCTCGCGCGCGAACGAGCTTACGCAGATGCTAGCCGTCGACGAGCTGCGTTCGCTGCAGTCGCAGTGGAATGACCTGGAGAGCCGTTCCAAGGAAGGTGCTGCCGAGCTGGAGCTTGCGCAGTACCGCATGGGCGAAAAGGAGCGCGAGCTCGAGAAGCTTCAGGTCATGCTCGAGGAAAAGGGCCTGTTTGTGGGCGACCTAGGCGAGCAGCGCCGTCATATGCAAGATGTGGTCGGCCGCATTAACTCCGACATGCGCCTGCTCGAGGAAAAGGGCCACAACATGGTGTCGCGCCTGTCTGACATGCGCGGGCAGATTTCGAGCTCCGAGCATCAGCGTCGTCGCGTGGTCGAGGAGCTCGAGGACGCGCGTGCGCAGCTTGAGGAAGTGACCGGTGCGCATATGCAAGCCCAGGAGGACGTTGACGCCGCTGGTCCTGCTGCCGCTGAGCTCCACGAGCGGCGCGTGGCGCTCGACAATCAGATTTCGCAGCTTACGCGTGAGCAACGCGATGTGCAGCGCGTGGCCGACAACGCCGCGCTCGAGCTCGCCAAGGTGAAGGACTCGCTGAGCAACGCTGAGGTCGAGGACAACATGTATGTCTCGCGCCTGGAGCAGATTGACGAGCAGCTCGAGGAGGTCACGGCCTCGCTCGAGAGCCGTCGCAACCGCGCAGAGGAGCTTGAGGGTGCTCTTGAGGAAGCGCGCCAGGCCCAGGTCGATGCGCGTGAGGCCACCGAGGTCGCCCGTGCGGCGCTGAAGGACTTGCGTGCCCGCGAGAGCGAGGCGCGCAACAAGCTGTCCGAGGTGCGCTCGGAGCTTGCCAGCCAAAAGAAGCTTGATGCCCGCATGGCCGACAGCTCGCCGCTCGTGAGCCGTCTGGTGGGTGCGTTGGGCGACGATGTCTCGGGTCGTCTGGGCGACGTGCTCGAGGCCCCGCGCGAGCTTGAGGGCCTGGTGGAGCAGCTACTTGCCGGCGATATCGATGCCCTGTTGTTTGATGACGCCGCCGCGCTTGAGCGTGCCGGTCGTGCGGCTCTGGACCAAAAGAAGGCCTCGGGTGAGGCGCTGCTGGTGGCGCGCGGCGTGAGCGGCTCTGCTGCCGCCGAGGGCGCTGCCGGTTCGCGTCTGGTCGATCGCCTTTCCGTGCGTGCCGGTTATGGCCCGATTGTCGAGGCGCTGCTCGGCGGCTATTACGTCGTTGACGATCTTGCTGCCGCGCTGTCGGCGCCGGTCGTTGAAGGCGTGACTTACGTGACCCCCGATGGCGCCCGCGTCGCCTGTGGCGGCCTGGTGCGCGTGGGACTCGATGCCGGCGAGGCTTCGGGTGCCCTGGAGCGCAAGCGTCGTATTCGCGAGCTGGAGGGCCTGGAGCCCGATCTGGCTGCGGTATTTGAGCATGCTTCGGACCAAGTCGTTGAGGCTAACGCGGCCGTCGAGGAGGCGCGTGCCGCCGAGGGTGATGCAGCCGGCGAGATCGCCCGTCTTGAGGGCGAGCGCCGCTCGCTGCTCTCCGAGATCGGCCGTCTGGAGCAAAGCGCCAACAATGCCGAGGTCGAGCGCGTGCGCATTTCCAAGCGCCGCGAACAGGCCGCCGAGGCCGTTCGTGCTGCGCGCCCGCGCGTTGACGAGCTCACTCGTTCGCGTGACGAGGCCCGTGCGCAGGCAAGCGACTTGGGGCTCCAGATTGCCGAAGCCAACGATGAGCTCGATCGCGTACGCCGTGACGATTCCGAGGCAGCCGGTAAGCTCGCCGATGCCAAGGTGCGTCTGGCCCAGACGAGCGAGCGCCTGCGTTCGCTGAAGGGCCGCGTTCCCGATCTGGAGCATCGTCTGGAGGGTATCGACCGCCGTATCCGCGGAACGCGCCAGGCTTCGCGCTCGCTTGAGCTGCTGCGACTGCGCGTCGATCCCATGCACGAGCGCTACTCGGCCCTGCTGGAGCGCGCCTCGGACTGGGCCGCGCGCCTGCGTGACCAGGCCTCTCTGGAGGAGGCGGACTCCGCTTCGCTCAAGAAGACCATTGAGGATGCCAAGGCAGAGGTTGCCCGCGCTAAGGAGCGAGTCGATACCGCCTCCGCCACGCAAAACGAGTTCAAGGTCGCGCGTGGCAAGCTCGAGGTGCAGGTAGAGGCCGCCATTAAGGCCATTACCGCCGATGGCACCACGGTACTCGAGGAAGCGCTCATGCTTCCGGCGCCCACGGACCGCGATGCCGCCGAGCGCGAACTCAACCAGCTTGTGCGCCAGATCAACAACCTTGGTCCCGTTAACCAAGTTGCCATGGAGGAGTACGAGCAGCTTAAGCGCCGCGCCGACTACATCGAGGAACAGCTGGCCGATCTGGAGAGCGCGCGCAAGGCGCTCACCAAGATCACGGTGGCCATTGATCGTAAGATGCGCAAGGCGTTCCTGGTGACGTTTGAGAAGGTCGACGTGAACTTCCGCGAGATCTTCGCAATGCTCTTCCCGGGTGGTCAGGCTCATCTGGAGATGACCGATCCCGAGCATCCGGCCGAGACGGGCATTGAGGTCGTGGCACAGCCGCGCGGCAAGCGCATCACCAAGATGATGCTCATGTCGGGCGGCGAGAAGAGTCTGACGGCGCTCGCCCTGCTCTTTGCCGTGTACCGTACGCGCACGGTGCCGTTCTATGTGCTGGACGAGGTTGAGGCGGCGCTCGACGACGCCAACCTGTCCAAGCTCATCGGCGCCCTCGATGTGTTGCGTTCCGATACGCAGCTCTTGGTCATTTCGCATCAGCGCCGTACTATGGAGGACGCTGACGTCCTCTATGGCGTCTCGATGCAAGCCGACGGCGTCAGTCGCGTCGTCTCGCAAAAACTCGATCGCGAAACCGGAAAGGTCGTGAATGCATAATGGGATTCTTTGACGCTCTCTCGCGCGGACTTGAGCGCAGCCGCGAGGCACTCAACGAGGTCTTCTACTTTGGCGGCGAGGTCGACGAGGACTTTTGGGAGGACCTGGAGGACACCCTCGTCATGGGTGACATGGGTGCCGAGGTCGCCATTCAGGTCTCTGATGACCTGCGCGACGCCGCGGCCAAGAAGAACCTCAAGACCGCTCCGCAGCTCCGTCGTGCTCTGGCCGAGCAGCTCGAGCAGCACTTTGTGCCCATCGAGCGCGATCCGTTTTCCGATACGCCGAGCTGCGTGCTGTTTGTGGGCATTAACGGTGCCGGCAAGACCACGACGGTCGGTAAGATCGCGAGCGCCATGGCCGCCCGCGGCAAGAACGTCGTGATCGGTTCGGCCGATACCTTCCGCGCTGCCGCTATCGAGCAGCTCGATGTGTGGGGCCAGCGCGCTGGCGTCCCCGTCATCAAGCGCGACCGCGGCTCCGACCCGGCAAGTGTTTGCTACGACGTGCTCGACGAGGCCGACAAGCGCGGCAGCGACCTGGTGCTCATCGATACCGCCGGTCGTCTGCACACGAGCCCCGAGCTCATGCGCGAGCTTGCCAAGGTGGTCAATGTGACCCGTAAGCGCGCCGCCAATATGGCCGCCGGCCCCATGCCCGTCTATGTCGTGCTCGTGATCGATGCCGCAACGGGCCAAAACGGCCTCAACCAGGCGCTCGAGTTTAACGAGGCGCTTGGCCTGGATGGTATTATCATGACAAAGCTCGACGGCACGGCAAAGGGCGGTATCGCCATGGCCGTGGCCGAGAAGCTTAAGCTCCCGATCCTGCGCGTGGGCGTGGGCGAGCAGGTCGATGACCTTCAGGAGTTCAATGCCAAAGATTTCTGCCGCGCCCTGGTGGGCGAGTCCAATTAAGGAGTGACTAGTGTTTGATTCTCTGAGCGATCGCCTCAACGACACATTTGACCGCCTGCGCGGCAAGGGTAAGCTGACCGAGGCCGATATCACCTCTGCCATGCGCGACATTCGCATGGCGTTGCTCGAGGCCGACGTCAACTTTAAGGTCGTCAAGGAGTTTGTCGCCAAGACCAAGGAGCGCTGCATGACCGCCGAGGTCATGGAGTCGCTGTCGCCGGCGCAAAACGTCGTCAAGATCGTGCTCGACGAGCTCACCGAGATGCTCGGTTCCACCGAGAGCAAGCTCGTCTTTAGCAACCGCATCCCCAATGTCATCATGCTCGTGGGCCTGCAGGGCTCCGGTAAGACTACGGCAGCCATAAAGCTGGCTTATCTGCTCAAGAAGCAGGGTCGCTCACCGCTACTCGCCGCGTGCGACGTCTACCGTCCTGCCGCTGCCGACCAGCTGGCCACGCTTGGCGGAGAGATCGGCGTGCCGGTCTTCCGCGGTGACGGCGAGCACCCGGTCGATATCGCCAAGGGCGCCATCCAGGAGGCCGTCGACCACCTGCGCGACGTTGTCATCGTCGATACCGCCGGTCGCCTGCAGATCGACGAGCAGATGATGCAGGAGGCCGTGGACATCAAGAAGGCCGTCAAGCCCGATCAGGTGCTGATGGTCGTTGATGCCATGACCGGTCAGGATATCGTCAACGTCGTCTCGACCTTCGCCGAGCGCACCGACTTTGACGGCGTGATCATCTCCAAGCTCGACGGCGATGCCCGTGGCGGCGGCGCGCTTTCCGTGCGCCAGGTGACCGGCAAGCCCATCAAGTTCGTGAGCATGGGCGAGAAGCCCGATTCGCTTGAGCCGTTCTATCCCGATCGTATGGCCAAGCGCATTCTTGGCATGGGCGACGTTGTCGGCATTATCGAGAAGGCCCAGGAGGCGGCCGACGCCGAGCAGCTCGAGGCTGCCGAGCGAATGCTGCGCGAGGGCTTCACCATGAACGACATGCTCGACCAGATGAAGGCCGTCAAGAAGATGGGCGGCATGAAGGGCATCCTGGGCATGCTCCCCGGCGGCCAGCGTGCGCTCAACCAGATGGGTGGCAACCTGGACGAGGGCATCTTCGATAAGAACGAGGCCATTATCATGTCGATGACCAAGGAGGAGCGTCTTCGTCCCTCCATCATTAATGGCCAGCGCCGTGCCCGCATTGCCAAGGGCGCCGGCGTGACCCCCACCGAGGTCAATAGCCTTATGAAGCAGTGGGGCGAGATGAACAAGATGATGGGCCGCATGCGCACGATGGCCAATCAGGCACAGGCCGGCGGCAAGAAGGGCAAAAAGGGTAAGAAGGGCAAAAAGATGCGCATGCCCAATATTCCCGGCCTAGATGCCATGGGTCTGGGCGGTATGGGTGGCCTGGGAACGGGCGGCCCCAAGTCCGATATGGACCTGCTGCGCCAGATGGAAGCGCAGATGCGCAACAAGAAGTAACGACTAGTTGAGTCGTGTATGGCGAAGGCCGCCTGGATGGTATTCCAGGCGGCCTTCGCCGTTTGTTCGCCGTTTGTTCGCCGTTTGTTCGCCGTTTGTTCGCCGTTTGTTCGCTGGTTGTCGCACGCGTGGAAGCGCGTTCTCGACGAGGTGCTTGCCGCTAGTGACAGCCGCAGTCTTCGTGCCCGTCATGGTCGTGGTGACCGTGGCAGCCGCAGGACTCGCCATGCTCGTGGATGTGCTCGTGGTCATGTCCATGGCAGTCGCAGGTGGCCTCGCCGTTCTGTGCGAGCGTGCCGGCGATAAGTGCCTCGACGCAAGTGTCGCAGTTGCCCTGGGCACCTGCGTATACCGTGATGCCGGCTTGTGCAAGCGCGTTGATAGCGCCACCGCCGATACCGCCGCAGATGAGCGCGTCCACGCCGCCGTTGGCGAGCAGACCCGCCAGGGCGCCGTGACCGGTGCCACCGGTGCCCACGACCTGCTCGTTGAGCACCTTGCCGTCCTCAATGTCGTAGATCTTGAACTGCTCGCTGCGGCCAAAGTGCATAAAGATGTTGCCGTTGTCGTACGTGGTTGCCACCCTCATGGTGTCGACCTCCTTTGCTGGCCATGCGGCCGTTGTCGTGGTGATGGGGGAGTACGCGATGTTTCCGCCTTCGATGACGATCGCCCGTCCATTGACCAGCGCGTTTGCCACCTTGCGATGCGCGCGGCTGCAGATTGCCGCCACCGTGGCGCGGGCAATGCTCATGCACTGGGCGACTTCCTCCTGATTGAGGCCTTCCAGGTCGCATAGGCGCAGGACCTCGAGCTCGTCGACTGTCATATCGATAGCGTCTCCGCTCGCCAGGCCATCGGGGGTAAAACCGCGATATTCGGGGATGATCCCAACGCGGCGTAATTTTTCTCGTCTTCCTGCCATACACTCTCCAAATCTGACATATGTCAGTAATAGGATAGCGCGCATGCGGAAGCGTACAAGCTATTTTTGGCATATGTCAGAAAAAGGCAAAGGTGTTCCGCTTGCGAATGCAGAGCCGTGCTACCGTGCATTGCGTGTGCCTACCCTAGTGTCCATTCCGACACTGCGCGCCTGGGCTACAATAAAAATCGCTTATAGGCGACTGACAGGAGGGTCAATGAGCAAAGCTGATCAACAGTTTGTAACCATGTGCCGCGATATCTTGGACCATGGCACCACGACCGAGGGCCAAAAGGTCCGCCCGGTGTGGGAGGACGGCACCCCTGCCTATACCATTAAAAACTTTGGCGTCACGGCGCGCTACGACCTGCGCGAAGAGTTCCCTGCGCTCACCCTGCGCCGCACGGCTCTTAAGTCTGCGATGGACGAGATCCTGTGGATCTATCAAAAGAAGTCTAATAACGTCCACGATCTTAATAGCCATATTTGGGACGAGTGGGCCGACGAGACTGGCTCCATCGGCAAGGCCTACGGGTACCAAATTGGCCAGAAAAGCCATTATGCCGAGGGCGATTTCGACCAGATGGACCGCGTGCTGTACGACCTCAAGAACACGCCGTATAGCCGTCGCATTATGACGAATACCTATGTGTTCAGCGACTTGTCCGAGATGCACCTGTATCCGTGCGCGTACAGCGTGACGTATAACGTGACGCAGCGTCCGCAGGACGACAAGCCAACGCTCAATATGATTCTCAACCAGCGCAGCCAGGACATTTTGGCCGCGAACAACTGGAATGTGTGCCAGTACGCCATCTTGCTGATGATGGTCGCACAGTCGGTCGATATGATTCCGGGTGAGCTGCTGCATGTGATTGCCGATGCCCACATTTACGACCGCCACGTCGATATCGTCCGTGAGCTTATCGAGCGCCCGCAGTTTGCGGCGCCCAAGGTAACGCTGAACCCCGACGTGCACGATTTCTATGCGTTTACGACCGATGACCTGATTGTGGAGGGCTACGAGCACGGTCCGCAGGTCAAGAACATCCCCATTGCGGTGTAGGTGGCACTCATGACGTGTAAGCTTTCTGCCATTGTCGCCGTGTGTGACGACTGGGGCATTGGGTGCGAGGGCGACATGGTAGTGTCCAATCGCGCCGACATGCGCCATTTTGTTGCGTGCACCAAAGGTTGCCCGGTTATTATGGGGCGTAAGACCCTGCTGAGTTTTCCCGGCGGGCGTCCTCTCAAGAACCGCCGCAATATCGTGCTTACGCGCGATATGGGCTTTGCCCGCGAGGGCGTCGACGTGGTGCATAGCATCGACGAGGCGCTCGCCGCGGTTGCCGATGAGCCCGTTGCCTGGGTGATCGGTGGCGGCGATGTCTATCGGCAGTTTTTGCCGTATTGCGTCGAGGCCGAGGTCACGCATAACCACTGCGTCCATGTTGTGGATACGTACTTTCCCGATTTGGAAGCCGATCCTGCGTGGAAGATTGCGCAGCGTAGCGGGGTCGCGACGATTGCCGCCGGTGAGGGTGACGAGGGCGTCGATTATGAGTTCGTGACGTATCGTCGCGTTGAGGCGTAAATCGTCTGGTGTGAACGGTATCATCGGGTTGATTGAATGCATGGGGCGGCGCTTAGCGTCGCCTCGTTTGGTATAGATGTGCTGTAAAGAAAGGTGCGGGCTGGCTGCTATGACTGATGCCGTTGAGGTTCTGCGAATCGATTCGCTCGAGGACGACCGGCTCGATGCCTACGTGCGCCTGACCGAGCGCGAGCTGCGCTGCGTGTTGGAGCCGCAAAAGGGCATCTTTATCGCCGAGAGCGCCAAGGTTATCGAGCGCGCGGTGCGTGCCGGATACGAGCCGGTGAGCTTTCTTTTGGGCGAACGCTGGCTCGACCAGATGATGCCGCTGTTTGAGCGCCTGGTTGTGCGCGAGGGCGCGGGTCCTGTTCCTGTGTTCGTCGCCTCAATGGAGCTCATGGAGCAGTTGACGGGCTTTAACGTGACGCGCGGTGCGCTTGCGGCGTTTCGTCGCCCGCGTCAGATTCCGGTTGATGAGTTCTTGGGCGGCGTCGTCGAGGCGGCGGGGGAGCGTCCGGTGCGCGTGTGCGTGCTCGAGGGTATTGTCGACCACACCAATGTTGGCGCGATTTTCCGCTCGGCTGCCGCATTGAACGTTGACGGTATTTTGGTCAGCCCGACGTGCTGCGACCCGCTGTACCGTCGCTCGGCCCGCGTGAGCATGGGCACCGTGTTTCAGGTGCCGTGGACGCGCATTGGCAGCGAGGCTCGTGTGTGGCCGCATGATGGTCTGAGCGCGCTGCACGATGCCGGTTTTTCGTGCGCTGCGATGGCGCTGACGGACGACTCCGTATCGCTGGACGATCCTGCGCTGCAGGAGGTTGATCGCCTGGCGATCTTTATGGGCACCGAGGGTGCCGGCCTGGGCGCCAAGACTATCGCGGGCTGCGACCGAGCCGTGCGCATTCCGATGGCGCACGGGGTCGATTCGCTCAACGTGGCCGCGGCGAGTGCCGTCGCCTTTTGGCAGCTGTGCCCGCACGTGAGCAACGAGTATCACTACCAGCCGGGGCTGTATCACTAGGCAGATAGTTTGCACCGGGCTCTGACTCGGGGTGTTTCGGTCGACGTCGGTCGGTGCTAAGCTGCTATTAGCTTAGGTCTTTAATTACTGTTTTGTCGGTTGACGTACGCTTTTGGGGAGGGCGTGTGGCTAAGAAATCTACGGCTATCGATGTAACGCAGGGTGTTATTTGGCAGCAGCTGCTTTCGCTGTGCGTTCCCATCTTTTTTAGTTCGTTTTTTCAGCAGGCCTACACGCTTATCGGTACCTATATCGTCGGTCAGTTTGGCGGCAAGCTCGCGCTAGGTGGCATTCAAGCTACGATGGTGCTCACCGAGCTCTGCATTGGCTTTTGCGTTGGCGTCGGCGCCGGCTGCGCGGTCATTACCGGTCAGTATTTTGGTCAGCACGATGATGTGCGACTGAGCCGTTCGGTCCATACGGCCATGACGCTCGCGCTGGTGGGCGGTATCGTTTTCTCGATTCTTGGCATAGTGTTCGTTGAGCCCATGCTGGTACTTATGAACACTCCGCATGAACTTTTGGCCGAGGGCGTGGCCTATGCTCGTTGCTATTTTGCCGCCATGGTTGCGGCGCTGCTGCTCAATATGGGAACGGCACTGCTGCGCGCCGTGGGCGACACGCGCGGGCCTGCTGTGATCATCGCTTCCGGCTGCCTTGTTAATGCGGTGCTGGATGTCATCTTTGTTGCCGTGCTTCATATGGAGGCGCTGGGCTGCGGCATCGCGGTGGCGCTGACCATTTGCTCCAACGCCACGATGATCGTGACTCGCATGATGCACGCACCGGGTGCGTGGCGGCTTTCGCTCATATGACCCAATCCGCTGTCAAGAGCCACAATGGCCCCGCCGAC
>URZI01000011.1 GCA_900552385.1 uncultured Collinsella sp.
GCACGAAGTTGCTGCCGATGAAGCCGCAGCCGCCCGTGACGATGATGTTCTTGGGTTCGAAGATCTCAGACATGAAAATCCAATCTGAAGCATGTACAGCTTCTTTAGTATGCCGCAGGAAGTGATGCCGCGACACTATTCAACAAAACTATCGGACATTTCGGCACGCGATAAGAGCCATAACCTTCGCAGAATTACTTCCCCTACAAAACGCCTCCGGAATGCAGTCTTTGTCGTACCGGAAGACCGAATTCCCAGTTTTATCGCGTAAGTACTTATAGAAGAAGTCCTCCCAGCTTTTAAACTTCTCACTGTCTGCAAACGCTTCCGGCTCTTGCAGAACTGCTTTGGCATCTAGCCCTGAAATTACGCCGGAGCTCAGCAGAAGCCATTCGAACGACTCGGGAAGACAAACCGTAACAGTATCGCGGTGAATGTCTTGCAGCTTAAGGACGCGGTCCGCATAGCACCCAAATGCCGCCCCGTCCGCGACAACAAACACGCGATCGTCGAGATGCTGATCCAACCAGCCCAAAATCGCGCTGTTCGTCATGGCCGAAGTACAGGTAAGCTCACTGTCAGCAAAATGCCGTTTAAAGAACTGAAAACCAGACTTACTGTCCTCGCATAGAAGGATAGAAAAGTCCTGTTTTGGCGCCGACCGGGAAATAGCATAACGATGATTCCCGCGATCTTGATAAACAGGGACGAAAGAATGGTATTTTCCGCTCGTCTTAATCTTGTAAATCTCATCCACGCTATACGGAAGATTGGGGAAATCAGCCCTTGAGATCAGCACGAAATAATTCGAGGAATACAGCACATGATGGGCAAACTCATCAGAATGGATCTCTTTTAAGCCCTCATCGACAAATACAATCGAGTCATGAACGGACGAAAGCTGGTTTCGCCAATCATAATCGGTCAGGGCGACACAGGGACAATCGCATTGCAAGGAGACACCCGACTGCTCGCCCGTTCGCATGTAGTCTGCGACCATGTCAAACAGTGTCGTCTTACCCGTGCCACTATCGCCACGCACAATAGTGATGTTCCGCTTGATGGTAAATGTGTACTTAGTTCCCCTGCGGCGGGAAATCTTAACGAGATGCGAACCGTTCATAAGCAGTACCTACAGATACGGAATCGACTCGTGAATCAATTCGGCCATGTTGTGAACGATTCGGCCGCTATTCACGACTTTAATTTTAAAATCCTCGCGACCAAAGTCCATCACATGATAGAGATTCACAACGAGCTTGCGGTCTTTCGCCATGTCAAGAATCCACTTGGCACAGTTGTCACCACAGGTAGAGGCGTTAAAAATATGCTTACGATCAAATCTCATAAGCAGCAGCGTTTTCACGCCACCAGAAAGCTGGAGTGGGGAGATGGATCCAAGCACGGGGCTTTCGATGACGTTTTCGGAGACAACATCCGATCGATCGACATCTTTAATTATCGAGACTGCATAGGGATCCGTAATCCAAGTAGACCGGTAAGAGTTTTTGAAATATGTCGCTGTGTTGTAAATCGCTTCTGGCATATCGCCAAAGTAGACGCTTAACACATCCACTCCCAATCATATTATCTTTATGGTCAACGTAATCATAACGAAAGGGGCCACCAGATAAACGGTGACCCCTAAAAGAAAACAAGCTGGCGCTAGTACTCGCGCGGGCTGTTGACGATCTCGCCGGCGGCGACCTTCTTCAGGTGCTGCCCGTAGACCGACTTGCCGTAGGCCTTGGCGGCTTCCTCCAGCTCGGCGGTCGTGATCCAGCCGTTCTCCCAGGCGATCTCCTCGGGCACGGACACGGGCAGGTCCTGGGAGTGCTCCACGGCGCGGACGAACTCCGCCGCCTCGTGCAGGCTCTCCATGGTGCCGGTGTCCAGCCACGCGTAGCCGCGGCCCAGGGTCACCACGGACAGCGTCCCCTCCTCCAGGTACATCTGGTTGAGCGTGGTGATCTCCAGCTCGCCGCGGGCCGACGGCTTAACCCCATGCGCCTTGGCGGCGACGTCGCCAGGGTAGAAGTACAGGCCGGTGACGGCGTAGGAGCTCTTGGGCTCGGCGGGCTTCTCCTCGATGGAGACGGCACGGCCCTCGCGGTCGAACTCCACGACGCCGAAGCGCTCGGGGTCGTCCACGTGGTAGCCGAAGACCGTGGCGCGGCCCGACTCGGCGTTCTGGACGGCGCGCGTCAGGTGGCGGGACAGGCCGTTGCCGTAGAAGATGTTGTCGCCCAGCACCAGGGCGCACGGCTCTCCGCCGATGAAGTCCTCGCCGATGGTGAAGGCCTGCGCCAGGCCGTCCGGCGAGGGCTGCTCGGCGTAGGAGAGGCTCACGCCGTAGCGCGAGCCGTCCCCGAGCAGGCGCTCGAAGTTGGGCAGGTCGGTCGGGGTGGAGATGACCAAGATGTCCCGGATGCCCGCCAGCATGAGGGTGGACAGCGGGTAGTAGATCATGGGCTTGTCGTAGACCGGCAGCAGCTGCTTGGAGGTCACGAGCGTGAGCGGGTACAGGCGCGTGCCGGACCCGCCGGCGAGGATGATGCCTTTCATGTTAAGCTCCTAGATACACATTTCTGGCTTCAAGAGCCAGACTCAAATAGCTTGTGCTCTCGATTTACACCAATGCGTGAAGCAGGAACGCCCCCCCATATTTCTTCCGAAGGTATGTCCTTTGTCACGACGCCGTTAGCACCGACGATGCAGTTGTCACCGAGCCTCACGCCACCGATGACCTTCGCGCCGGCAGCGATGCGAACGCCGTTGCCCAGTACAGGAGCCTTGTCATAATTCCAACCGATTGTTACCTGCTGGTTCACCCAGAGATCTGAACCGATGCTCTTGGCAGAGATAATCGTCGCGAAACCATGTTCTACGAACATACGTGGTCCGATGTCCTCGGTGCTAATGTGCAGGGTCGGCTCGAGTGGCCAAAGAACCCTAAACAGGCCGCGAGCGACAAACGAAGTCCTTTGCTGCCTGAGGCGCATGTCGAAGACGTTTCTGAACTCGCGCCACTCCGACAAGAGATATGTCATCCGTGCAAAACTTCCAACCGTAGCAGGGAGTTTCCTGATGCGCCACCAGCAGTCTACATCCTCCCAGAGATACCCGCCGCGGCCCGCGACACCCAGTGCTGCGATTCCGCGCCAAGCGTTCGTTGCGATCTTGATGCTCATTCTATTCATGAAGTTCTCGCCTCCGGTGCTTTTCGTCTAGCCTACGGTACGGAAATCTTGCCTTTAACGATTCGCCCTAGAAGGCCCTTCGCATACATGAGTCTTTCTTTAAGCGGGAAGGCTTTGGAATATCGCCCGAGCTCCGCCATGTCTGCTGTTACGGTCTTGCGGCCTGTGAGGCGCAGGATCTTCAGATTCGCGGCGAGCGTAGTCTTGCGCTCGAACTGCCGCGCCTGGATTCCGCGCAAGTAATCCCAGTCGTGAAACTCCTCGAGCTGAAGCAGTCCGGCGGCATCCATTGCCCGCAGCATCTCCTGCCCCTTTTTTGTCCGCCCGAAAACGACATTTCTCCCTTCATGCTCGGAGAAATCTGGTTTTCCGCTGGGAAGGCGGTACCAAGCGTCTCCTGCAGACACGTCGGCATACTCCCCTAGCCCATCGAAGCAGAAGCGGCAATAGCCTTCCAGATCGCGGCCGAGAATCTTCCCCCAGGAATCGTCGTAGGTCATGCTGGCCTCTCCGCCCCCTTCGAAGCTCTCAGTGGCGTAGCCTGGCCAGCCATTACCGCGATAGCGGAAAGAAGACAACTTCTTCCCCTCAGGATTAAGCTGTCCATCAAGGCGCTTGACAGAATTCTTGCTCGGAAGGCCGGCGCAGAAGAATGAGAATAGATAGGGGAACGTATCGGCATAGCGCTCATCGGAATCCACGAGGTTACGAAGAGCACGTATGTCGCAGGGTTTACCTACGGCCGCGAACCTCCGGCCGGACGAAACGGCCTCAGAAATTCTCGAAAGCGCAGGGCAGGAAACGTAGCGTGATCCCGAGCACGCCTTAACCCCTTCCGCAGTTTCATTAAAGCGAACCTCAGAGAAAAGCGGGTCGTTAGGGTCAGGTCCAACCTGCATGACCGCGTCCACAAGCCCCGCATCCAACAGATAGCACAGGCAGGTGGTTATGACGCCGCCAGAAGAGGCGTTGCGGCGCACATCGGGGTCGTTAGACCAGCCCAAGAAGGAGCAGAGCGTCTCGCCCCAAGGGTTTTCGTCATACTTTATGGGTAAGGTCGCCACAGGGCAATATTTATTGCAGTTCTCGTCGACGGCATCTGTTGGCGGACGGAAGAAGCCACGGGAGTCCTCCACCATCTGAAGCCCGACCATGCTTGCGCAGGCACCGCAACCCAAGCATAGGGTTCGAATCTGCTCAAGCCCCAGCCCGGCGGATTTCGGCTGCGTCTTGTCCACGTTGTTAGTCATTTCGCCTTCCGTCCATGATGGCCTGCGCGAATGCGGCCGGGTCGTGCATCAAATCGTAGAAGTCCATTAGTTCATTGGGCTCGAGTTCCCACCAGCGCGATTTCTCAAGCGCGTCACGGGTATCCTTGTCGAACCTCATGCGCAGCACCCGCGCGGGGTTGCCGGCGACAATCGAATAAGGTTCCACATCATGCGTGACAATGGACCCCCCCGACCACAGAGCCATTTCCGATTCGAGAGCATCCGGGCATGATAAGTGCTCCGTTTCCAATCCAGACATCGTTTCCGATCTCGAGCGACGCCCTCAATACGTTATCGACGTCGAGGCCAGCAAAGGCACGATTGTAGAAGTAAGGGGACATCACGGCGCGCTCAATGGGGTGCGAGGCGCCAAAGTAACTGACCCTCTGTGCAATAGAGCAATAGCGGCCCACGGAGACCGATGCCCCGCCGACGTTAAACGTAGCGTCGAAGCAACTCCCGTAGGTGTGCATCCCCACCTTGACGCGATAGTTCTCCCATGTTCGGCGGCGAGCAAGAATCGAGGTCTTCTGACCGCCTTCTGAGGCCACGTCTCTCCTGTACAGTCTCTCTCCTACCAGGGGCAGCGAGTACTTGTCCATCACTGAATAGACTCCAATCAAATCAGATGTTTATCTGATGACAATGCGCCTCGCGAAGCCTCGCAGTACACCGAATCCATTTGTTTTGAACGACAGCAAGCAGAACGCGACGCAGTAGACAATGCCGATGGCTACGCAACTCACGGCAAAGCCGAGCCAGCTGCCGACGGGAATGACACTCAATACGGCCCAGCAGGCGACACCCGCCGCCGCAACGATCGCAGTATATTTCAGATAGTTCCCGTAGTAAGCGAGCACGCTCTTTCCGAACACTCGCCTGTAGATAATCAATGGGTCTACAATCTCGTAGGTGAGCATGCGAGCGATGATTGTCGCCAGGAAGATGCCGGGCAGACCGATCCACATCCCTAGAGCCACATCCAAACCGATGTTGAGGACCGAGGCAATGACTGGGATATACTTGCCGTATACGAATAGCCCAGCTGTGTTGCGATACACAAAGCAAGCGTGATGCATGTTGTTCACGTAGAAAGCTCCTACGATCGCCGCGACCGAGGTAATGTCGAGCACGTAGTCCGTGCCGACCCACAACCTGATGAAATCATTCGAGAGCAGTAGAAGCCCGACGGCTGAAAGGCCGAAAAACCAAGCGCTAGCACAAAGCAAGCCGTCAAAGATAGCCTCTTTACGCTCTTTGCCCTCCGAAGCGTTGACGTTTCCAACACTCGCGGTGATGGAGCTCACGACTTGCGAGCCAAGGGATGTGAAAAGATCGACGAGAAGCTTATAGTTGCTGTAGAAACCGACAGTAACCACATTGATGATTGCGGAGATAAAGATGCTATCCGTGCCGCCGAGGACGGTAGACCCCAACTTGTAGACAACAAGCGACTTGACGTTGGCAACGATCTCATTGCGCTCTTCGACAGAGAGCGGTTTGACAGTCTTTTCCAACAGGAAGGGGTACATCTTGTCAGCTTTGTGAGCGAGGAAGGCGTTTGTTCCGATAGTGCAGGCGACGGTTATGGCCATGAAAAGCACGTAGTTGCCCGTCAGGAGAAGAATGGCTACCTGAACGGCGACCTGAACGGCATGGAAGCCTTCTTGCGCGATAAGAACGATGTAATTCTTTTGGTCAGCCACAATAAGCGATGTCTTGTACACAAAGAAGTAAGAGACAGCAGTGTTAAAGACGTACATAAGGAAAATCGTGTAGAGCAACGAGTCGTCCACCGCCACGTCTCCCACAAGCATCTTCAGGAACGGGAGCAAACATAGGCCGAGAACGCCGATAAGCAAGCCGATTCCCTTGTACGCTTTAGCATAGAGGCGCATGAGGGAGCCGAGCTTCACGTTGTCACGCTCCGCCAGTGGCTTGTACAGACTATAGACAAACGCGTTTCCAATACCCAGCTCGGCGAACGAGAGCATTGTGAGGATTTCGGTGAAGAGGCTGTTGATGCCGAGCAGCTCCTTGCCGAGAACCCAGATAAAAGCGGTGCGCGACAAAAACCCAGCAAATTCTTGACAAGTTGAGTCAAAAGC
Source organism: uncultured Collinsella sp. (assembly GCA_900552385.1). Classification (GTDB taxonomy): domain Bacteria; phylum Actinomycetota; class Coriobacteriia; order Coriobacteriales; family Coriobacteriaceae; genus Collinsella. Next base: position 6,580 of record URZI01000011.1, read on the forward strand.
GTGACGGCGGTGTTCCTCACAACGTATTGGCTTCTACTAACTTCTTTCGTCTCAGACATCTACTATCCAAACAACGTACGTTAACGGTTCAGGAGGCCGCCCAAGCAGGCGGTAAGGGCGTCCCGCGCAACATTCAGTTTTTCATCGGCGGTAGCGCGGGCTCGCGCGGCTTCGGAAGCAAGCACTTCGCGCGATCGAGCGGCGTCGAGAACTGCGGAGACGGCTTCGTCGGTCGTGCACGACGCGAGGTCAACGACGTGCTTGTAGCCCACGCCGCCGAACAGCCCTTCGAACTTCCTACTGTAGGCGACGGGAACCACGGCGGTTCCGGAAGAAAGCGCGGCGATGGTGGCGTGCATTCTCGAACCGATCAGAAGGTCCATCTGGCAGATAAGGTTCTTGGCATCGACAGGGGTGTCCGCCAAAGCATGAGCAATGACGCTCGGATAGCGTTCGGAGAGAACGCGGTTCACAGCTATGTCCGCGCCCACATGGGGTACCAAGTGTACTTCGCAGCCGTTTTCTAGCAGCCCCTCGATAACGCGATGGACAAACACTCGGTAATCGACCCTTAACTCAAAGGCCTTCACTGTGTTCTCAAGGGAGTCATCGTAGAGAAGGCCAGAGGCGTTAAGCGCCACACGAGGCGCATCAGTATGAGGAAGCTTCAAAGCTTCTGCGTCGAACGGCAGGCCGAAAGCCAGGTCGGTCGACACGGACGCGGTCTTGCCGCAGACCTCCTCGAAGCACTGGGCCGAAAGCTCGTCGCGCGCCACGGCCAGCGCGGCCGCGCTGAAGACGCGCTTGGCGAGTGCTCGCCCCTCGCCAGATTTGAAGGGTCCGAACGTCTGTGGCCCCAGGATAAGGGGCGTGCCGCATCTGACGGCGTAGTCCATGGGCTCGGCATAGCGCTCCAGGCGCTCCATGCCGTAGATATCCGAAAAGCTATCGCCGGCAGTCAGGTCGAAGAGCGCAAAGGAGCCTTTTATGCGCGAGCGCATGGCTCGGTTCTCCAGGCAGTGCCTAACCTTAGCCTTAATACTCATCGAAGAGCCCATCGGGATCACCTCTACGGAGGAAGCAGAGATGCCAAGCCTTTCGCACATGAGCCTGCGGGAGCGCTCGCACTCCTCTTTGTCGTAAGAAAGCTCGAGAATCGTATAGCTGAAATTCGTGTCCCATCGAGTCGCGACCTCGTTAAGAATCTTTACCGCAGAGTACGTCAAGGCTACACAGCCCAGATTGTCCGAGTTAAGCACGGCACCGGATAAAACGATGTTAGGCATCGTGAACCGCCTTTCGTCTCTCTTCGATTTGAAAATTCAATAGCTCGAATAAGGCCAACGCGATAACGACCCTGATTCCAAGAGCCGGCGAATAGCAGCAAAGCGTGGCGCTCGTAAAGAGCAGGTAGATGATCATTGTTAGCATCAGAGCCCTCTCAAGGCCGCCAACATCTCCTCTGGTGTTTCGGTAAACAGAAATCATCCTCCAGAAGAAAATAAGGTAGAGAACAACGAAGAGAAGTCCCCATTGCGCTGCTAAGCCCACTATTCCGACATCGCTTATATAGGCGGTTCCGTTACCATGGAGGAGCGACGAAGTTGAAGGAAGAGAGCCGAAGCCAAGTAGCGTGTACCTCAAGAACATTTCAAGGTAGTAGGAATATGCATACGCTCTGATAGAGGCGCTGCCGGAATAAACGGTATCCGTCGAGCTGAAAGAGGCAATGAAACTCTCAAAAAAACCCATGCAAAACATTAGGATAACGAGCAGGATGACAAGAAGCTTTTTGATACCCTTGGATAGCCTGCCGCTCTCAGCGCATATAACTGTGCCGAGCAGCAGGGAACCGATAAGCGCGATATCCTCCATCCTGGTTTGGTAAACGACGACAATGGCCAGGATAAGAAGCACGGTACAAACGATGTAAGGCAATCTATTGCGCTTTTCTTTACTCAAAAATACGGCGGAGATGGCCGCATATATCGTCGCGAAGGTCATCAAACCGCCAGGAGGACTGAACCTGATACCGAAGTCACGAATAGAAACGTCAGCTCCGCTTGTGTTGGTCATGGCGCTGAAAAGTATCCCACCGGTTACAGAATAGAAAAAACTCTGCAAAAGCATGGCGACGGCGCAAACCGTAGCAATTACCGTTAACCAATCCATCATTTTTCGATAGGAACCGTCAACAACCATCTGAACTAGAAGAGGAAGAGCAAGGATGAAAAACGCCACTTCAGAGGCCTTGATTGAGGCACTGAAGGGGCGCCCATAATCTTCATGGAGTAGACGACCTCAACAGCACATACAGTTAATAGGCAAAGGAGGTAAATAGGTAAGAAGCAGTCGAGTTTCTTCAAGACGAGATCTTTATAGCGAACGAAATACAGGGCAAAAACGACAAAAGCTGCTACGCACACAAGCTCCTTGTCCCAGTTTGTTGAAGTCCACTTTCCAAAAAATCCAGGCAAGGAGACAACGCAGGCTAAGCGCGCGTCCAGTACAAATGAAAGTAAAAGCAAAAACCTGAGAATGCCCGAGGATTCGTATCCGCTATTTTTCGTAATCGATTCGTCCGGAAAAAGACGGTTTACTTCCCGCATATCCTCACCATCCCACGATAAGGCTCACGAACGACGTCGCGTATGCCATCGATTAGAAAGCAGATACGCTTAGCAGAACCATCATGGCGAACGAAGGACTTTGCCACGAAATAGAGTGCGTTGTACACGAAGCAAATGAAACACTGCAGCTTGGAGGCGTTGCGTGATTCGAAGCGCATGGTGTTGCGCGTAAGCAAGTAGCCCGAAAGACCCCCAACCTTATGGATGGAGGCAGAACCCTTGTGCACGATTGAGGCATCGGCGCAACAAACTACCGTGCGCCCCATACGTTTGGCGCGCAGGCACCACTCGGTCTCTTCAAAGAACAGGAAGTAGCACTCGGGGATAAGTCCGAGCTTCTCCACGTCGCAGGCGCGAAGCATGATACAGGCGCCGCCGATGTAATCACAGACAAACGCGCCAGAGAGGGTCTCTCGGGGCACGCCGCCTGAGCGGACGGAGACGTCGCCGGTCCACAAATTGATGCTCGCCCCGGCGGACTGCACGGTGCGCCCCGTGCAGTCACTCTCCAAAAGCACCGGACCCACGAAGGCGCAGTCTTTATCGGAGTCAAGGTAGTCGGCAAGCTTAGCCAACTCGACGGGATCAACAATCGTGTCATTGTTAAGCACGCAGACATGCGTACAATCGCAGGCAAGTGCGCGCCTAATGCCGACGTTGTTTCCACCCGCATAGCCAAAGTTGCCGCCCGACTGGATAAGCTCACAGTAGTCGCGGGCAGCCAAGGTCTCGCTGCGCTCCAAGCGCTCAAAGGAACCGTCCGTGGAGGCGTTGTCAATAACGAAGAGTTTAATGCCGCGAGCGGCTACGGGAAAGCACTCAACGCAGGAAAGCGTATCGTCAGCCCCGTTGAAATTTAATATGACGAAGCCTAGGAGCCGCTCACCGCTTTCAGCAAGGCCACAATCTTGTTCCAATGTCATCTAAACCCCATATCGAACACCACAGGCTCCAAGAACTTCCTCATGGCGTTCCGCTTCTTCTCAAGGTCGAAGTACCCGTCAAAGAATCCGTGGTACTCGTCCAATATTTCGTCCGCGGCAATCCCGCGGCTCTCCATGTCGCAAATCGCCCTGACCATGTCGTCGTCGGAGCAACAGATTGCGTACTCAAGTCCAGTCGAGGCTTCGGCGAAGCCCTCCACGCAACTGCTCACAACGGGTATGACGCCGTTAGCCATGTAGGTGGAAATCTTCGTCGGAGTGGCAACGCGGTTCACAGCAATGTCGTCACGGATAACAAAACCATACTTCGCTCGTGAAAGAGCAGCCGGAAGTTCATCCTGTTTTTTGCTGGCGACGGTTACGTTGGATAGGCCGTACTCCGTGACGAGCTCGTTTGCCTGATCAGTATCCCATGTATAGAACAGCAGCTCTGCATCGGGAATCCTCACCTGGATGTCGGCGAATAGCTCGAGCATACCGTCAATGCACTGGTACTTCGACAGACCGCCCGCATAGGTGAAGACAGGGTGCCCGTACTTACCCGGGGACAAGAAGGATTCAGGGTGCAGCACCTCGTTGCAACACGGTGCAACGAACGTTTTCGACGCAAGATCGACACGGTATTTCCCCTCGAAATGACGGCGCATAGCGTCGGAAACCATGAACACGCGCCTCGCATGCCTAAGTGCGGTCTTCTCGCAAACGCTAAGAGCAAATCGGCGCGCGTTGCTGCCGAACCGTAGATAGTCCTCCTCGGGCGCAATCCCCTGAGCCCAATAAACTAAGTGCTTGCAACCTCTGGCAACTAGGAGTGCCGCTGACTTTGCCTCAGAGACAAAATACAGATCTCGTTTAGGGTCTCCACTATGTATGCAGTCAGGGACATATCGAACGTTAGCCCCTATGTCAGAAAACGTCTCTCCGATTGACTGGATATACCAGTCGGTAACGAGTCCGTTGTCTTCATAAGTCTCAACCCAAGTATTAGGCACATAAGTACTAGACATTTACGGCCCCCACCTTACAGGTTGCTAACGCGCCGTTGGTCATCATGTCCATCCAGTTTGCGATCGAAGCGACGCGTTTACGCAGCTCGAGTCTCGGAGCCCTGTCAAGGCTCCCCTGGGCCAAACGGGCGCGCAGCTCGCCGTCGTCACGAAGCCGGGCAATAGCGGTGGCAATCGCATTTATGTCATCGGGGTCGACGAGAATCGAGTTGTCATCCCCGCATATGTCGTAGTTAAAGCTCCGATCAGCAGAAATGATGGGTAGTCCGCAGCTAATCGCCTCGACAATAGCCGTACAACATCCTTCGATTTGCGTGGGAAGGACAAAGGCGTCCAAAGCGCTCAGGAAAATCGGCAACTCGCTATTATCAACCGGCCCAGCATTTAAGCACCGCTCGCACGAGGGATCCTGCGGGCCTTTACCCGCACAAGCAAAATATACAGCGTCGAGGCTTTCAGCCGCCTGCTTCAGACGCAAGGGGCCCTTTTCCGTCTCGAGCCTTCCCACCATACCCACGACGAAAGCGTTTTCATCCCATCCAAGTAAGCGTCGAGAAGCCTTCTTATCGCGCGGGTAAAAGCGATCACCGCGGCAGCCATTCGGGGAAATTAAGACCTGCTTCGGCTTGACAACTCCAGCATGGAGCAGGTAATCCCTGTTGTTCTGTGAAACAGCCACGACTCCGCATAGCGAGTCGAAGACTTTGGCCAACGCATCGTTGCCAAAATACCGATCGCCAAAATAAAGGCCTTCGCCACTTTGGAAGAACGAGGGGACTCCAGTCGTCTTACTGAGCTTCGCTGCGGCAACGCCGCAAGGACAAAGGAACTCCCCGAAGAACAACGCAGGGTCGATGGAGAAATCGCGCAAGGCCTTGTTTGCAGCACCAACATAGTTCGACACGGTAAAACTGACACGCTGTTTGTTGAGGGGACCAGGCCTTTGGCCCATGCTCAGGTAGCGGGGGCGCACAATGCGAACGTTGCTGCCTTGCTCGGTCATCTCAACGGTCTCTAGGGGCAGCTTCCGGTTGGTCTTATTCAAGTTGACCGCAGAGGGACACACCACAACGCATTCGTACCCCAGATCAGCAAAGGTCCACGCGGTCTGTTGCGTGAAAACATTAATGTTCGGGTCGAACTCGTTTGGATATTTGTTGGCTAGAATTACAAGCTGCTTCATCATCATGCCTGAAGGTAGGGGTTTTTCTTGAGAAGCTTAGGGAGAAGCTCAGCCTCCTTGTCGCCAAGAATCGGCCCGATAAAGATCTGGTGCCAATCGATGAGGGAGTCGATGAGGTTGTATTCAATAATCTTAGGGACGCCCGACTCATCGAGGGTGACATCCCAACTGATGATGCCGAAATGGGCAAGCCTCGGATGCAGGTCGCACACGAGTTGTTTCGCGTCCTCCCAGAACGGAATGCGCTCGCCGCTCCTCTTCATTCCAGCCTCCTGGGCAGTGTAGACTTTCATGTCATGGTCTACGAGCTTGCCGCCGATCGCGCCAGTTTCCACATCGATGCTCACCGCGTAGCCACCGGAAACGAAGTTGTCCACGACGCTGCCGGCCTTGCCCATCCTCATAGAGGCACACAGAATGTCAACCTTGCCGTCGAGGAAAACCGACACAACGCGCACGGACTGCACCGAGGTTGGGTTGAAGGACTGCAGGAACTTGTGCTGCTTGAAGATCTCCTGAACGCAGAAGTTGCCGTCGAAGTCAGCTCGAGCCCGCTCGATTTGCTTAGCATCCATGCAGGCGCCGCTCACCTTGGAAACGCCACGTCCGCCACCGGACTCGATGGTCGGCTTCAAAATATAGTTGGAATTTTTCGCGAGTAAATCTGCCGCTTGCTGTGCAGTCACAGGGCGGTATTCACCGTCAAGTAGGCTGCCCGAGATGCAGCGCACGACCGTGTCGAGCGTATTCTCCCTGCCCAGCACAAGGTCGAAATAATTCTTATCAGTGAAGGCCCCACAGTACTTAAGTGCGTTGTGGTTTGGTTCTATGATCTCCGTCCAGATTTCCGTGGAGATCAGGCCTGGTTCGGGCTTAAGTCCGCGGTCCGCGTAAAGACGATAGTCGTCGAGTTTCGGCTTCAGCCCGTAGCGCTTCCAGTAGTCGTAGATGGCGCGCTTGTCCTCAGGTTTGATGGGTGCGCAGCCTTTGGCCCTGTCCCGGTCGATACAGATGTAGACCTGCCGCATGACAAAGCGATAGATCGAGAGGTAAAGTGAGTATAGAAGAGAGAAGAACTTGTCTTTCATTAACATGCTCCAGTAGTAGTGGTCTTTGGCAACTCCATCTTGCTCCCCAGTTCGCAATCGAGCCCATCCGGCTGCTCCTCATCAGCGTAGAAGGGATCGAAACCGCCCCCAGTGTAAAAAGTCATCTCGCCGAAGAAAGGCTTGCCCGCGATGTTGTAAAGGTCAACTCGTACGTGCGGAAGACCCTCCGCCAACGTCTCGGCAAGCCTGGGCATCAATTCGTAGTTCTCGGGCTTTTCGGTAGGTTTACGATTGGACACTTCGTGATTAATGTCTCCACGTTGTTCCCAGCATGGAGTGAAATACTGCATGTCGTGCGCTGTGAAGCGGTCGGCATCGGTCTGCACGAGTGCCGCCTTTCCGTCGAAGCAGTAGAACTTATAGTCGGTCGGGGTCTGCCTACCCGGTTCGTCAAGGTACGCCTCGGCCACCACACGAGGCGTTATATCCCTGTAGGCCCACTCCCGACCCTGCCAGTACCAGTTCCGTTGAAGCGCGGTGCGTAGGCGTTTCTTGGCGACCTCAAAATCGAATCTGGATTTGTCTGTGCACACGATTGTGCTCTGCGAGTCGTGTGTGCACTTCAGCACGAACTTTTCCGGCAACTCATCAATGTCGATATCTTCCACCGAATCGTAGACGCCATAAAGCGGCACAAGGTATTCATCGCCGATACGCTCCCTGACAAAGGATCGCACGTCATACTTGTCAACAAGTGTGGTCAAGACTGGATTGTGATAATGCAGTTTGCACCACTGTAGCTTCTCATTAAAGGTCTTGGGATGATCAAGATCGAGCTTATAGTGCAGCTTTGCTTTGAAGCACATGCGTATAAATACCTCATCGGGGATAAAACGCAAGTTGTTCCTCAGAGAAAGCGCGAATCTTTTCTTTAGTTTCATCGCACGCCTCCAACGCCATCGATGTAATCAGAAAGGTCGGCGCAGAATCGCGCCGCGTTGCTCTTGTAGGGCAGGTAATCCTTGGAAAGCACCCGCGCATAAGCGGCGGGCAGGTCGGTCGGGTCCATACACGGCTCGATCAGACCCATGTCCCCGAACTGTCGAACAATCTCGATCTGGTGATCATCCACATGTTCGCCGTATTTTGCTAGACGCGGAACAGCGATGACTTTCTTGTTGTCCTTAACGGCGCCGATGATGGCGCCAGTGCCTCCATGGGTTACCACGACATCGCAAGCATCCATATGAATGCGGAAGGAATCGCGATCGAGAAATGCCTCGTGTTCCAAATACTCAGGAATGTAAGTGCATACACCCGTTTGAGCAAAAGCTCCATCCCCAGCAACACCGCTAGCAACGAGAGCATCTACCGCCCTGATCAATCTGTCGAATTGGAACTTCTGGGAGCCTACGGTAACAAAAATCATGCGACAGCCTCCCTAGTACACGCCACCGACAAAGCGGGCATTAGGGTACACGGATAGCATCGACTCCCACTGCACGTAAAAGCGATCGGCGCGTTTACTTAGCAGCTTTCCCGTCATGGTTGGTGAGTCAGTTTTCGCGAAAGACTCAACATACACAAGTTTGGCGCCCATTGCATGCCCGATCAGGCAAAACGGGATGGTGGCCAGTACCCCCGTGCACACAATCACGTCGGGGCGTTCAGTGAGCCAATAACATAGAGACGTCACGGCATTGACAATCATTCGAGGAAGAAAGCTTGCCTCGTGTCGATTCACCTGGCGCACATAGCGAGCCCGCACGGGCAGCTTGGCATCGTAGGCAGTCTTTTCGGTGAGGATGAAACTGTCGTAGCGCTCCATCAAAGGCTTAAGCTCAAGTAACTGCTCCAGATGCCCACCAGATGACGCAGCAAAGCACACTTTTATGTCCTTGCGGCACCTCGTCATGAACTAATCCCTCTTAAACAAATCGCGCGTATAAACCTTGTCCGCCACGTCCGCGAGCTCGTCGCTCCAGCGGTTGGCGACGATCACGTCGCAGCCGGCCTTGAAGGCCCCCAGGTCGCGGGTGACCTCGGACCCGAAGAACTCAGGCGCGTCCAGCGTGGGCTCGTAGACCACCACGGGCACGCCCTTGGCCTTCACGCGCTTCATGACGCCTTGGATGGAGCTCGCGCGGAAGTTGTCGGAGTTGGACTTCATCGTCAGGCGGTAGACGCCCACGACCGGCTTCGGCTTGCCCTCGTACACGCGGTCCCACACCATCTGCAGCACCTCGTCGGCCACGAAGCCCTTGCGGGTGCGGTTGGCCTCCACGATGGCCTCGATCAGGTTCTGGGGCACGTCCCTGTAGTTGGCCAGCAGCTGCTTGGTGTCCTTGGGCAGGCAGTAGCCGCCGCAGCCGAAGCTGGGGTTGTTGTAGTGGCTGCCAATGCGCGGCTCCAGGCACACGCTGTCGATGACGTCGCGGGTGTTGAGGCCGCGGACCTCGCAGTAGGTGTCGAGCTCGTTGAAGTAGGCCACGCGCAGCGCCAGGTAGTTGTTAGCGAAGAGCTTCACCGCTTCGGCCTCGGTGGTGCCCAGCACGAGCTCGGGGATGCCCTTGGAGCCGTCGGCGTTCACGCGCTCGAGCTCGGCGGGGTCGCCGCTTTGCGGCCGCGACGGCGTAGGCGTCCTCCTTCGGTGCGCCCACCAATGGGCATCCCCGATCGAGAGGAAAGCATCAGGAACAGGATGGTTAGCTGAGCGCTAATATTCTCCTGGAAAGCGAGTGGTATGATTCGATCAACAAGCTTTCGAATCGAAAAGGCGGAATAAGCATGGGAAATCCCGTGATAACACTCAGGGACTTGATGCCGGTGGCACACCCCAAGAAGACCAAGGTTAAGTTCAACATGAACGCTGGCGACGTGAGCCTACGCGCGTACGACCTGCTGCTAAAAGATACCTCGACCACCGAGAGGACCGATAGCGGCTCGCGATGGTACGAAATGAACGCGTGGAGGAGCGCGACGGGGCAGGCGAACAACAACCTCAACCATGCAGAGTACCTGCTCTCGTTCGCCCAGTACTACACCTACGGGCCAGAGTACTTCATCTTCGGCGGCATGCACAAAGTGGAGAAGGTGGTGCCCGAGGTGCTGGGCGGCGTGGGCTACAAGCTGACGCTTCTTCCTGATTACGAGGCCTACATCAAGCGTCTTATCATCAAGCTGAAAAAGCCGATCGGACGCGATATCTACAATAAGTTCTACGAGAACACAATGCGAGACTTTGAACCCGTTGTATACGAGTACTCGATGAGCCTGGGCAACGTGAGCCCCTTCCCCGGCTACAAGTACGTTCGCATCGACCACAAGACACTGCAGGCCGTCATCGCTAGCGTGGGCTCCGACTGGTACTGGGCGTTGGACAACGTGAAGGGCGTCTACTGCATCACCGACACCGCGACGGGAAAGCTCTACGTGGGCTCGGCATCGGGCGACAGCAAGAAGGACGCAGGCGCGGACCTGGGTATCTGGCAGCGTTGGAGCGCCTATGCCAACCCCGAGGACCCTACGGGCGGCAACAAGGCATTCAAGGCCATTATGGCTGAGCACGGGGCTGGGTACATCATCGAGAACTTTACCTACTCCATCCTTGAGGTATGCGACACAAAGATGACCACTGCCGAAGTGTGCGAGCGCGAGAGCCATTGGAAGGACGTATTGGGATCGCGCAAGTTTGGCATGAACTGGAATTAGGTGTGTACCATGGGTTTACCGCGGACGGTGAGGGATTGCGTTTACGGCATGGCCGTGGGCGACGCGCTTGGCGTGCCCTACGAGTTTATGCCGCGCGGTAGCTTCACCTGCAATGACATGACGGGCCATTTGCAAAAATGCAGTTCAGGCCACTAAATATTGTATGTAAATAAAAAAGACCACTCTATTGAGTGGCCTTGCATTCACGATGGTGGAGACGAGGGGGATCGAACCCCTGACCTCTTGACTGCCAGTCAAGCGCTCTCCCAGCTGAGCTACGCCCCCGTGACGACGAGATACTATAGGGGAAGATGGCGTGGGGTGCAAGGACTTTTTTGGCTCAGACTCTAAATACCTATTGATATAGGTAAGCGATGGCGGTGCCGGTGTGGACTTGAATCGTGGCTGTTGACCTGACGACGTTGCTGATACCGGTGTCCGCCAACAGACCTAGGGGGCTGTGATCTAGTTCCCACTCTAAGCCGTGTTCGCTTACCACCGTCCCAGGGGCTATGGCGATGATGGAGAACGTCTTGCCTTCGGCGCCTTCGATGGTCCAGGATTCGCCCGCATGGAGGATGCGGGCGACCACCCTGTCCTCGGCAATCCAGATGGCGGCGTCATCGTAGCCCGTGAGCAGGCCCAGTACGGAAAGCGCCATATCCGGACGGCCGCCCGTAGCGCAGGTTGCAACCACTTCGGCACCCGGCCAGCGGCGGCGGACTGCGTCGAGCGCCAACGCCAGGTCGGTATAGTCCTTGTACGGATCGTGGCGCTCAACTTCAAAGTCGGTGGCGGCATCGACTAGCGCGCGACCTGCATCGCTCACCGTGTCGGCATCCCCCACATACACGTCGCAGGCCAGTCCCGCGCCCAACAGCGCATCCAACCCGCGGTCCACGGCGACAACGTGATTGCACTCCCCCGATAGCCTACGCAACAGATTCGCGCTTGCCACCACGGGCGAGCCGCAGACCAATAATACCTTGCAAGCCACGGCCCTCGCCTATCCCTCAAACGAAAGCACGCGGGCCAGATCCAGCTCCTCGTAGCTGTCGATAAAGATATCGCAGTTGGCGCGTACATCGTCGCGCTTCATGCGGCCGTGCGGGTCATAAATACCCACACGCTTAAAGCCAGCGACCCCAGAGCTCTTAAGGCCAAAGACGGCGTCCTCAAACACCCAAGCGCGCTCAAACTTGTGCCCATGGCGCTCCTCCAGGCGGCGCAGCGCCAGCTCGTACACATCGGGGAACTGCTTGGAGCGTCCTGCCTCACCCGTCGTGGTAACAAACTCCATGTAGGCATCGAGCCCGGCACCAGCGAGCGCGGACTGCACCAGCTCGGCCGGAGTGGACGTGGCCACGCACATGGCAATTCCCGCCGCCTTCGCCTGCTTCAAAAATGCCAGGAGCCCGTCGCGCGGCGGCACCTTGGAGTAGCAATCGATCAGGATGTCGCTTAGCTCACGGTAGAGCTCCTCGCCATTCGCGCCAATGCCCCACGTGTCGTGGTAGGCCTGGCACTCATCCTCCAGCGATAGGTGTTCAAATTGGGCAAAGTCATCCACGGTCACGTCAATCCCATGGCGGCGCAATAACTCAGGCTGGGCATAGGCCCAGACGGGGGTGCTATTTACCAGCGTGCCATCGCAATCGAAAATTAAAGCAACCTTGGGAGTGGCGGTATGGGGCATAAACGAACCTTTCGATATCAAATGGTAAACATCCTGCTAAAAACGTTTTATCAAACGTCAACCTAACAATCTTGAAACCCTAATTGGTAAAACTGTCAAGAGTTTTATCATCGCAATTCTGTCAGTGGTATAAACATGGCGCTCACCGATTAAACGCCACCGCAAATCCACTTTCGTCCATAAAAGTAACGTACAGGTGTTATCGTAGTTTCTGCCGAAAGTTCCACCGGGCACGCGAGGTGGAACGAATCACTGAAACTTCGCCGTCCCTTCGATTCGTGCAGCTTTGGACCTTTCGCATCTAGTCACCAAGGCAACACGCTGCCGCGTCATGATGGGATCAAACGTGAGCGATACAAAGCTAAAGCCAGCAACCAAAAAGCCCGCTACCCGTAAAGCCGCTCCACATGCACCGGAGCTCACCAAAGACGATGTCTACCTGTTTGGCATCGGTACGTGGGAGCGCAGCTGGGAAAAGATGGGCGCGCACCCCGACACGCAGTACCGTACGCGCGGCTGGCGTTTTTGCGTTTGGGCACCCGATGTAAAAAGCGTACACGTCATTGGTGAATTTAACGATTGGGATGAAGAAGCCGACCCGCTGGTGCCCGTGCATACGAGCACTATTTGGGAAGGCTTTATTCCTGGAGCAGAGCAAGGCCAGCTCTACAAATACCTCATCGAGACCAACGAGGGCGAAAAACTCTACAAGGCCGATCCGTATGCCTTTAAGGCCGAGTGCCCTCCGGGTACCGCCAGCGTGCTGTGGACCCTCGATGGCTACAAGTGGAACGACGCCGCGTGGCTCAAGCGCCGCGCCGGCCACAACCACATGTCGCAGCCGCTCAATATCTACGAGGTGCATATTGGCTCGTGGAAGCGCCACGGTGACGCGCCACAGGGCGAGCCGGACGAGTATGGCAACTACCCCGGTCCCATGGACCCCTTCCCCGCGCAGCGCGGCGAGTTCTACACCTACGACGACCTGTCGGTGGAGCTCGTGGACTACGTGCACAACATGGGCTACACGCATATCGAGGTCATGCCGCTTATGGAGCATCCCTTCGATGGCTCCTGGGGCTACCAGACGACCGGCTACTTTGCCGCCACGTCGCGCTACGGCAACCCGCAGCAGCTCATGCACTTTATCGATTCTTGCCATGAAGCGGGCATCGGCGTGATCATGGACTGGGTGCCTGGCGGTTTTTGCGCCGACGCCCACGGCCTTGCCACCTTTAACGGCCACATGCTGTTTGAGCACGAGATTCACCCCAACTGGGGCACGCACAAGTTTGACTTCGCTCGCGGCGAGGTCCGCTCCTTCTTGGTCTCCAATGTGCTGTACTGGCTGGAGAACTTCCACGTGGACGGCATACGCATGGACGGCGTGTCCAGCATGCTGTACCTCAACTTTGGCATTGACGATCCCGGTCAAAAGAAGTTCAACAAGTACGGTACCGAGGAGGATCTGGACGCCAGCGCGTTTATCCGCCAGGTCAACTGCGCCGTGGAGGCGCACTACCCCGACGTGATGATGATGGCCGAGGAGTCCACTGCGTGGCCGCTCGTGACCTATCCGCCGCAGGATGGCGGCTTGGGCTTCCACTACAAGTGGGACATGGGCTGGATGAATGACACCCTGCACTACATGCAGACCGATTTTCCGTGGCGCCCCGGCAACCACGGGCTGCTCACGTTCTCCATCATGTACGCCTTTACCGAGAACTTTATTTGCCCGCTGAGCCACGACGAGGTCGTGCACGGCAAGTGCTCGCTCATCGGCCGCATGCCGGGCGACTGGTGGCGCCAGTTTGCCGGCCTGCGCACGCTAGCTTTCTACCAAATGACGCACCCCGGTGCCAAGCTCAACTTTATGGGCAACGAGATCGGCCAGTTTATTGAGTGGCGCTACTACGAGTCCATCCAGTGGTTCCTGACCGAGGAGTACGAGACCCACCGTCATCATCAGGCGTTTATCAAGGCTCTCAACCACCTGTACACCGCCGAGCCCGCCCTGTACGAGCGCGGCTACACCGACGACGGCTTTACCTGGATCGACGCGGACAACTCCAAGCAGTCCATCGTGAGCTTTGTGCGCCAGGGCGAGGACGTCGATGACGACCTGGTAATCCTAATCAACTTTGATCCGGCGAGCTACGAGAGCTTCCGCGTGGGTGTGCCGCGCGAGGGTGACTGGGAGGTCATCTTCGATTCCGACCGTCCCGAGTTCGGTGGCAGCGGATACGCCGGTGAGGAGCCCTACACCTGCTCGAGCGAGCCCTATCCCTGGAATGGGCAGATGGACTCCATCGAGATGAAGGTGCCCGGCCTGGCAGGTGTGGTGCTTAAGCGCCGCGGTCCCAGCAGCTATAAGCCGCCCGTGGTCGAGGAGCCCAAGAAGGCGACGCGCAAACGTACGTCCTCGGTGAAGCCCAAGGCCGCGGCCGCCAAGAAGGCTCCGGCTAAGGCGAAGGCCGCCAAGCCCGCTGCCAAGGCTTCGGCCAAGTCCACCACGGCCAAGAAGGCTGACACCAAAAAGACTACTTCCAAGGCCAAGGCAGCTGCTGTTAGGACTTCTGCCAAGAAAGCGTAACAAAGTCGTTACCTTTGCATTTGCCCGCCCCGCTGGGGCGTAGGATAAAAGTCATAACCGTTCCGGGAGAAACATCCCCGGGGGAAAGGAACGTATGAATAAGATCTTCGACAACAAGCAGGAGTTTACCGAGCTCTATCGCGATGCCGTCATGAGCATCAGCGGCAAGAGCGTCGAGGCTGCCAGCGACCTTGACCGCTTTAACGCCCTGGCCAAGCTCGTGGCCGAGAAGGCCCGCACCGTTGCCACCAAGAGCGACGCCCGTGCGGTGTCCGAGGGCAAGAAGCGCGTGTATTACTTCTCGATCGAGTTTTTGATCGGCCGCCTGCTTGACAACTACCTGCTCAACTTTGGTGTACGCGACATGGTCGCCGAGGCACTCGACGACATGGGCTTTGACCTGTCCGTCATCGAGAACCAGGAACCCGATCCGGCGCTGGGCAACGGTGGCCTGGGACGTCTGGCCGCGTGCTTCCTGGATTCGATGGCAGCCGAGGGCATTGCCGGCTACGGCAACGGTATGCGCTACCGCTACGGCCTGTTTAAGCAGGAGATCGTCAACGGCAGCCAGGTCGAGGCCACCGACGAGTGGCTCACCCACGGCTATCCCTGGGAGGTCCGTCGTCAGGACAAGGCCGTGACCATTAAGTTTGGCGGCCGCGTCGAGGGCTTTGAGGAGAACGGCCGCACGTTCTACCGCACGGTGGACACGCAGGACATCCTGGCCGTCCCTTATGACATCCCCGTCGTGGGCTATGCCGGCGAGACCGTCAACAAGCTGCGTGTATGGGCTGCCGAGCCGGTCGAGGAGCACTTCGATCTGGAGGCCTTCAACCGCGGCGACTATGCCCTGGCCGATGCCGAGCGCGCCGACGCTGAGGCCATCAGCGCCATCCTCTACCCCAACGACGCCGGCGAGCACGGCCGTCTGCTGCGCCTGAAGCAGGAATACCTGTTTGTTTCGGCTGGCATCTACAGCCTGCTCGACACCTTTGAGAAGGAGCACGGCGCGAACTGGGAACTGCTGCCGCAATTTGTGGCCATCCACACCAACGATACCCACCCCGCCATGTGCGGCCCCGAGCTCATGCGTATCCTCATCGACGAGAAGAAGCTCGAGTGGGATGACGCCTGGAACATCGTGACGCAGGTCGTGAGCTACACCAACCACACCATCCTGCCCGAGGCTCTGGAGAAGTGGCCCATCGGCACGTTCTCCAAGCTCCTCCCCCGCGTGTACCAGGTCATCGACGAGATCAGCCGTCGTTGGCACGAGTCGTTCGACACCACGCAGGAGGGCTGGCAGGAGCGCCTGCGCCAGACCGCCATTCTGTGGGACGGCGAGATTCGCATGGCCAACCTGTCCGTGATCTGCAGCCATAGTGTCAACGGCGTGGCAAAGATCCACTCCGACATTATCAAGAACATCGTGCTCAAGGACTTCTATGCCCTTACGCCAGAAAAGTTCAACAACAAGACCAACGGCATCTCGCACCGTCGCTTCTTTGCCGAGGCCAACCCCACCTACGCCAAGCTCGTGACCGAGGCCATTGGCGACGGCTGGCTCAAGGACGCCTTTGAGCTGGAGAAGCTTAAAGGTTTTCAGAACGACACCGAGTTCCTGAAGGCCGTGGGTGCCTCCAAGCGCGCCAACAAGGAGCGTCTGGCCGCCTACGTTAAGGCCGAGACCGGTCTGGTTATCGACCCCAACACCGTCTTCGATGTTCAGGTTAAGCGCTTCCACGCCTACAAGCGCCAGCTCATGAACATCATGAAGGTGATGGACATCTACAACCGTCGCATCGCCGATCCCAACTTCCACGTGACGCCGACGACCTTCATCTTTAGCGGCAAGGCGGCCTCGAGCTACACCTTTGCCAAGGAGACCATCCGCCTCATTAACTCCGTGGCCGATGTCATCAACAACGACCCGCGCGTCAACGAGGTCATGAAGGTCTGCTTTATCCCCAACTTCCGCGTGAGCAACGCCCAGCTCATCTACCCCGCCGCCGAGATCTCGGAGCAGATCTCCACGGCCGGCAAGGAGGCCTCGGGCACGTCCAACATGAAGCTCATGATGAACGGTGCCATTACGCTGGGCACCCTCGACGGCGCCAACATCGAGATCGCCGATCTGGCCGGCCGCGAGAACGAGGCCATCTTTGGCCTGACCGCTCCCGAGGTCGAGCAGCTCTGGGCATCCAACAGCTACTTTGCGTGGGATACCCTCAACGGCGACCGTGAGCGCCTGGGCCGCGTGATGGACGAGCTTAAGGACAACACGTTTGCCGGCCTTTCGGGCAACTTTGAGAGCATCTACAACGAGCTCATGAACAACAACGACCCCGACCTGGTCATGGCCGACTTCCGCAGCTACGTGGATGCGTGGGAGAAGCTCACCGGCAGCTATGGCGACCAGGAGACCTGGAACCGCAAGGCTCTGCTCAACACCGCCTCGAGCGGCTGGTTCTCGAGCGACCGCACCATTCGCGAGTACCGCGACGAGATCTGGCACGCGTAAAGGCGCGCGAGCTCCCCTATGCCAGCACGGCATTACTCGATGGGCGTGACGTTGCGCCGCGCCCATCGCTAATGGGTTTAGGAACATCGATGACAGAAGGAGAAATCGATGAGTAAGAAAGAATGCATCGCGATGCTCCTCGCAGGAGGACAGGGCAGCCGATTGGGGGCACTCACCCAAAAGATCGCTAAGCCGGCGGTTAGCTTTGGTGGCAAGTTCCGCATTATCGACTTTTCGCTCTCCAACTGCTCCAACTCGGGTATCGACACGGTGGGCGTTCTGACGCAGTATCGCCCCTATCTACTGCATGCGTACGTGGGCTCCGGCGAGGCTTGGGATCTGGACAGCCGCGACGGCGGCGTGTCGATCCTGCCGCCGTACGAGACGCAGACCGGTGGCGCCTGGTATGCGGGCACGGCCGACGCCATTACGCAGAACCTCGACTACATCAAGGCCAACGACCCCAAGTACGTCCTGATTCTTTCGGGCGATCACCTGTATCGCATGGACTACCGCAAGATGCTCAAGACGCACATTGAGAACAACGCCGACCTCACGGTGAGCGTTATGCCCGTGCCGTGGGAGGAGGCCAGCCGCTTTGGCATCCTGACCACCGACCCCGAGGACGGCCGCATCACCAAGTTCACCGAGAAGCCCGATAAGCCCGATTCGAACCTCGCGTCCATGGGCATCTACATCTTCTCGGCCGACGTGCTGATCGAAGCACTCGAGGAGGACGCTCTGGACCAGCGCTCGAGCCACGACTTTGGCAAGGACATCATCCCCAAGCTGCTCGGCGAGGGCAAGCGCCTGTACAGCTACGAGTTCCACGGCTTTTGGAAGGACGTCGGCACCATCGCCAGCTTCCACGAGACCTCGATGGACCTGCTGGGCAACAACCCCGAGTTCGATCTGTTCGACAAGCACTTCCCCATCATGTCCAACATCACCACGCGTCCGCCGCACTACATTGGCCCGGATGGTCGCCTGGACGACTGCCTGGTCTCCAACGGCTGCAAGATCTACGGTACCGCTCGCCACTCGATCCTTTCGACCGATGTCATCATCGAGGAGCGCGCCGTGGTCGAGGACTCCGTGCTGCTGCCGGGTGCGCACGTTAAGAGCGGCGCGCACATCTGCCGCGCTATTTTGGGCGAGAACTCCACGGTCGAAGAGGGCGTGAAGCTCGGCTCTGTCGATACCACCAAGGATACGGCCGTCGTTGGAAATGACGTCGTTATCGGGAAGGGGGAATGATCCGATGATCAATCGCAAGGCCATCGGTTATATCACCGCTAACTACTCTTCGACCTACGGCAGCGTGCTGCTCAAGGACCGCCCCATCGCGTCCGTTCCGTTTTTGGGCCGCTACCGCCTGATCGACTTCCCGCTGTCCAACATGATGAATGCCGGCATCAAGACCGTCGGTGTCGTCATGCCGGGCAACTATCGCTCGCTGATCGACCATGTGGGCTCGGGCAAGGACTGGGGCCTGGACCGCAAGAAGGGCGGCCTGTTCATGGTGCCCGGCAACGCGTATGGCACCACCAAGGGCGGCATGCGCTTCCTGCTGCGCGACATCATTTCCAACAAGACGCTGTTCCAGCGCTCGGACAAGCCCTATGTTGTGATGATGGGCACCAACATCATCTTTAACATGGACCTCAACACCATCATCGAGGCGCACGAGAACTCCGGTGCCCAGATGACCGTGGTGTACTGCAAGGCCACGCGCAACGTAGATGACGAGACCAAGCTGCAGATCAACGAGAACGGCCGTCTGACGGGCGTCAGCGCCGGCGTCGTGTATGGCGACAACGCGTCTATGGACTGCTGCATCGTCAACCGCGAGACGCTGCTCGAGATCATCGACCACTACCAGGCCGCCGACTATCTGGACCTGCTCGAGGCACTACAGGGCGACTTTGGCAACATCGACGTGTGCAGCTACGAGTACAAGGGCGAGGTCGTGGGCGTGTTTAGCGAGAAGTCGCTGTATCGTCGCAGCATGGACCTGCTCGACCAGACCGTGGCCGACCATCTCTTTGACCCCGAGCGCCCGATTCTGACCAAGGCTCATGACGTGCCGCCTTCGCGCTATGCGACCGGCAGCCACGCCTGCAACTCGATCATCTCGGCCGGCTGCATCATCAAGGGCACCGTGCGCAACTCGATCCTGTCGCGCGGCGTTGTGGTTGAGGAAGGCGCCTCGGTGACCAATTCGATCATCAACCAGAGCTGCGTCATCAAGAGCGGCGCCCGCGTTGAGAATGCAATCCTGGACAAGAACAACGTGGTTCCCACCAACACCGAGCTTCGCGGCACGCCCGAGAACATCCTGGTGCTGGGAAAGGCCCCGTTAACTTCTGATATCACCAACGCGAGCTAGCTTTGGCACCGCAACATCGCTCGAAACACGTAAAATAGCCGCCCGGTTTGCGCCAGGCGGCTATTCTCGAATTGCAACAGGGAGACAATATGGCTGATTCCAGCAAAAAGATGCAGATCGTGTTTGCCTCGGCCGAGTGCGCACCGTTTGTGAAGACCGGTGGCCTGGGCGACGTGGCGGGCTCGCTGCCTGCGGCGCTTGTGCGCGCCGGCGCCGAAGTAATCGTGATGGTGCCCAAGTACGCCACCATCAAGGACGAGTACAAGGCGCAGATGGAGCACTTCTCCGACTTTTACGTGAGCCTGGGCTGGCGCAACGAGTACTGCGGGCTCGAGAAGCTCGAGCACGACGGCGTCACGTATATGTTCATCGACAACGAACGCTACTTTGCGCGCGACTATCCGTACGGCTTCTTTGATGACGGCGAGCGCTTTGCGTTCTTCTCCAAAGCCATCACCGAGAGCCTGCAGCACCTACCCGAGGGCTTTGAGTGCGACATCTTGCACTGCAACGACTGGCAGACGGCACTGGCGCCCGTGTTCTTGCGCGAGTTCTACCAGGGCCTGCCGCTGTACGACCGCGTCAAGACCGTGTTCTCGATCCACAACGTGGCGTTCCAGGGCCAGTTTAGCGACACCGTGATGGAGGACATCCTGGGTGTGGCGCATATTCCGGCGGCCGCCTCGCAGCTGCGTTGCGACGCCTGCAGCATCAACTACATGCTGGGCGCGCTGCGCTATGCCGATGCCATCACTACGGTGAGCCCCACCTATGCCAACGAGATCCAGACGCCCGAGTTTGGCGAGGGCCTGGACGGCGTGCTGCGCGAGCGCTCCTATGCGTTGCAGGGCATTTTGAACGGCATTGACGTGGCAGGCTTTGACCCGGCAACCGACAAACGCATTGCCTCCAACTACACCGTGGAGGATCGTTCCGGCAAGGCCGTGTGCAAGGCCAAGCTGCAGGAAGAGCTGGGGCTCGAGGTTCGCGACGACCGTCCGCTCATGGTGATGGTCACGCGTCTGACGCGCCAGAAAGGCATGGACCTGGTCATGTACGCGCTCGACCGCATCCTGGCCGGCGGCGTGCAGGTAGCGGTGCTGGGCACCGGCGACCGCGACTACGAGGACGGCCTGCGCTACTTCCAGGACAAGTACCCCGGCACCATGGCCGCGCGCATCGAGTTCGATCCGGCGCTGTCGCAGCGCATGTATGCTGCCGCCGACATGTTCCTGATGCCTTCGAAGTTTGAGCCCTGCGGCCTGTCGCAGATCATCGCCATGCGCTATGGCACGCTACCCATCGTGCGCGAGACCGGTGGCCTGAAGGACACCGTGATCCCGTACAACGAGTTTACCGGCGAGGGCACGGGCTTCTCGTTTAGCAACTTTAACGGCGACGAGATGGGCGACGCGGTGTTCCGCGCGGCACGCCTGTTCTGGGATAACCGCGACGCCTGGAACCAGCTGGTCACGCAGGCCATGAGCCAGGACTTTAGCTGGACGCGCTCGGCCGACAAGTATCTGGACCTGTACTTCTTTATGCATCCGGAAATTGAGCGCCCGGCGTCGGTTGTCGACGAGCCTGAAGCTGTTGCTGAGCCGGAGTCCAAGGCCGAGGAGAAGCCGGTTGAAGCTGAGCCCGCAAAGGCCGAGCCTGAGGTGAAGGCTGAGGTTGCTCCTGAGGCAAAGGCTGAGGTCAAGCCCGCTGCAAAGCCCGCAGCTAAGAAGACCACGACCCGCAAGACGACCACTAAGAAGGTTACGACGACCAAGTCTGCCGCGACTAAAACAACGGCTGCCAAGGCAACGACCACGCGCAAGCGCACGACCGCCGCTGCCAAGAAGGCCGCCGAAGCCGAGGCTGCTCCCGAGGTAAAGGCCGAGGTCGCTAAGGCCAAGCCGGCCACCAAGGCTCCGGCAAAGACTGCTGCCAAGAAGACAACGGCAGCCAAGAAGACCACGGCAACGAAGTTGACGACCACGAAGGCCGCCACGACCAAGTCAGCCGCAAAGCCGGCCGCCAAGACCACCACGCGCAAGCGCTCTACGACGAAGGCCAAAAAGGACACAACCAAGACAGCCACTCCCAAGGCAGAGGCCAAGGTCGAGGAAAAGCCCGCAGTAAAGGCTGAGCCGGCTCCGAAGGCCGCCGAGGTCAAGGCCGAGACCAAGGCTACCCGGAAGGCAGAGGCTAAGCCCGAGCCTGCCAAGGAGACCCCGGTCTCCCCCGCCGCTCCGGCAGAGAAAAAGGCCCCGTCCAAGAAGACGTCCGTCCGCAAGGCAACGGCCACCCGCAAGCGCCGCTAGACCACAGACGATTCAAAAACTCATCAAACCCTAAGTAAGGGGCGCTCCAACCGGGCGCCCCTTCTCTGTAGGTAGTTGGTAAAACGATTTTCTAGGACAACCGTTCGCCGATGGTAAACGGATGTTGTTTATACAGCCTGTGTACAACAGATATACTTACATCCTGTGCGTAAAGCCCATGGCCAGCATGCCATGATTCTATTGAACTGGACCGTACTATGAGATTGATACACAACAGCCGTCTGCCGCAGTTTCGCACTCCGTTTGGCGCTGTGACCACAGGAACTACCCTTTCGCTCTCCGTGATTCTGGAGGATGCCGATCCCGCGCAGGCAACGCTTACGCTGCGCACCTGGGTCGATGAGATCGGTGAGTCTCGGTATCCCATGACGCACGAGGGCGACGGCATATTTAGCGTAGAACTCAAGTGCACTGAACCATGTCTTATCTGGTACAGCTTTATCTGCAATATCGAAGGCCAGCCCGAGGTCCGCTTGGGCGCACCGCAGGGACGCACCGGCGGCGAAGGCGTAACCTACGACTACGCCGAGGTGCCGTCCTTCCAGATTACCGTCTACAAGCACCGCGCGAACCGCCCCACCTGGTACGAGCGCGGCATGGTGTACCAGATCTTCCCCGACCGCTACGCCCGCGACGAGCACTGGCGCGAGCGCACGCTGGCCGAGGTCGAAAAACCGCGTAAGGGCATTCAGCGCCGCATGGTCGAGGACTGGAACGAGCCGCCTGTGTACGAGCGCGCCGAGGACGGCTCCATCAAGACCTGGGACTTCTACGGCGGATCGCTCAAGGGTATCCAGGAAGACCTGCCTCGCATCGCCGAGCTGGGCTTTACAGCCATCTACCTCAACCCCATTTTTGAAGCCGCGAGCAACCACCGCTACGACACCGCCGATTACACCAAGATCGATCCGATTCTGGGCACCGAGCAGGACTTTACTGAGCTGTGCGAGGCGGCCGAGAAGCTGGGCATTTCCATCATTCTGGACGGTGTGTTCAACCACACGGGCGACGATTCGATCTACTTCAACCGCTACGGCAACTACCCCGGCGTGGGCGCGTGGCAGAGCGAGGATTCGCCGTGGCGCGATGCGTTTTATTTCCACGAGGACGGCTCGTATGACTGCTGGTGGGGCGTGGGCAATATGCCCGCCATCAATGAGAGTTCCGAGCTGGTGCGCGAGCGGATCCTGGGCAAGTACGGTATCATACGCAAATGGCTGCGCGCTGGAGCCCATGGCTGGCGCCTGGATGTGGCCGACGAGCTTTCCGATGACTTCTTGGCCGAAATCAAGAAGGCCGTGCTCGCCGAAAAGCCCGATGCTCTGTTGCTCGGCGAAGTCTGGGAAGACGCCTCCAACAAGATCAGCTACGGCCATCTGCGTCGCTATCTGCAAGGCTCCGAGCTCGACTCAGCCATGGATTACCCCTTCCGCGACATGGTCATCGGCTTTTTGATGGGCTACAAAAACGCCTACCAAGCTGCCGAGGATATCGAGACCTTACGCGAGAACTATCCGCGTGAGGCCCTGTCTTGCGCACTTAATCTGCTTTCGAGCCACGACCGTCCTCGCATCATCTCGGTGCTCGGCGGCGGCCCTGACGAGTCACAGCTGCCTGAATGCGAGCGAAGCAAATGGCGTCTGGACGAGAACGCGATGGGCCTGGCCAAGAGCCGTTTTTGGCTCGCGACGCTCATGCAGATGACCTTCCCGGGCGTTCCCTCAATCTATTACGGTGACGAGTACGGCTTGGAGGGACTCACCGATCCGGGCAATCGCCGCACCATGCCGACCAAGGAAAACCTGCACGACTTCGATACGTTCGCGATCGTCAAAAACGCATCTGCTGTGCGCCGCGCGCTGCCGTTTATGATCGACGGTGAGATCAAGGCCTTCGCGCTCAATGACGAGGTGCTGGCCTACAACCGTACCGGTAAAGACGGCGAGTCCGCGACCGTCATCATCAACCGCAGCCTGCGCAATTCACACCGGGTGACGATTCCGGCGCTCGGCGAATGCGCGAGCGATGTGATCAGCGGTCACGAGTGCGAGATCCACAACGGAACGGTCACGCTCGACCTGTACCCGCTGGGCTCGTCGATCATCTATCACCATGCCGAGCAGCGCCTGCAGGAGCCGCTCGATCACGGTGCGGGTGTTGTGTGCCATATCACATCGGTGCCGACCGACGACGGCAAGCCGGGTACGATCGGCGCGCCCACGCGTCGTTTTATCGACCATCTGGCCGCCATGGGCATGCGCTACTGGCAGGTTCTCCCCGTCAACCCCACGGACTTCTTCCGCTCCCCTTACGCCGGTCCTTCGGCCTTTGCAGGCAATATCGACCTGCTGCCCGAGAGCCACGAGGAGCTGGCAGCCGACTTTGAGACCTGGAAGGCCCGCGGAGGCGAGGATGCCGATCCGCTGTACACCGCGTTTAAGCATCGCAATGCCGATTGGCTCGAGAAGTACTGTGTCTATATGGCCGTTAAGAAGTACTTTGAGGGCGAGTCGCGCCACGATTGGACGGCAGATGTCGCGCGCTACAACGAGCATCTGATCGACGACAAGCGCTTCCACAACGAGGCCGAGCTTCAGGCGTACATGCAGTACCGCTTTGACCTAGCTTGGTGCGAGCTCATGAACTATGCGCACAAGAAGGGCATCGAGGTCATCGGCGATATTCCTATGTACGTGTCCGACGATTCGGCAGACGCGTGGAGCGAACCCGAGAACTTCTGGCTGTCCGATACCGGCAAAGCAATCGAGATTTCCGGCGCGCCACCCGACAACTTTGCGCCCGAGGGCCAGGTGTGGGGCAACCCGACATTCCGCTGGGACCACATGAAGCAGAACGGCTATACCTGGTGGATGGATCGCCTGCGCCGCGCGTTCTCGCTCTACGACCGCGTGCGTCTGGATCACTTCCTGGGATTCCACAGCTATTACAGCATTCCCGCGGGCAAGGCATGCGCCGACGGTCGCTGGCTAGCGGGCCCGGGCAAGGACCTGTTCCAGACCGCCTACGACGAGCTTGGTCCGCTCAACTTTATCGCCGAGGACCTGGGCTATTTGACGCCCGGTGTTCGCGCCATGGCCTCGACCTGTGGTTTCCCCGGCATGGACGTGCTGGAGTTTAGCGACTACGACGTTCGTTGCGGTGTGCATCCCACGCCCGGCAAGATTCTGTACACCTCGACGCACGATACGTCGACGCTGGCCGGTTGGTGCACGCGTTCCTTTGCGGGCGGCGATGAACCGAGCGGTGTTGAGGTGGCGGCAAAGCTGATGAGCGACGCGCTGGCAAGCGACGCTCCCCTGGTGATGATGCCGCTGCAGGATGTCCTGGGGCTTGGCGACGACGCGCGCATGAACGTTCCGGGCGTGGCCACGGGCAACTGGACCTGGCAGGCTGACGAGGCGGACATTGCAGCCGCCGAGAACAAAACCGCACAGCTCCTGCGCAACAACCATAGATTCTGGGGCGAAGCGTGATAAAACCCCCGATATAGGGTACAGTTACAGACGTTTGAATTTTTGCGGGCAGAGTAATCTGCCCGCTTTGTGCTGAAAAGGAAGTATTATGGCGCGCTACGATTACAAGTGCTCGAGCTGCGGCAACGTATTTGAGGTTGAGCATCCCATGTCCGAGACTCCCGAGGTCGTGTGCCCCAGCTGCGGTGCCCCGGCGGCCAAGACGTTCTCGGCCAGCGGCATTAAATTTGAGGGAAGCGGTTTCTACAACACCGACCAGCGAAGCGGCGGCTCCAGCACAAGCGCCACGAGCGGCTGCTGCGCCAACTGCCCGCATAGCCACTAGGAACCAATCAGCCCCGCGATCGACACCGATCGCGGGGCTGATTCTTTAGCTACCCAGGCATCTCTATGAATTACGGTGAAATAAGGACTGTTTGACAGGTAAAAGCCGCTATTCAATCCCTATTTCACCGCAACTTAGTCGTTACTTGTGGACCAGGCGGGCGCAGAAGTGGCCGTCGTAGGAATCGGCGTTTACCGGAACGCTTTGGAAGAGGCCTCGATCGTTCTGGCGTACGGAAACGAGCTTCTTGGCCTGATCGAACTCGGGGAGTTGCAAAATCTGAGCCTCGGAGAGCGGCTCCAGGCTAAAACCGGTGCCCTCGGGAGAGTTCAGGAAAGCGTCCACCACCTGCGTGTTCTCCTCGTCGAAAACCGAGCACGTCGCATAAATGAGCTCGCCGCCGGCAGCCACGCGCGCGGCGGCTTCCTTGAGCATCGTAAGCTGTAGTTTGGGCAGCTCAACCGTCACGTCCTTTTCGGTCAGGCGCCACGGGATCTCGGGATGACGACGCATGGTTCCGGTGCCCGAGCAAGGCGCATCGATAAAGACCGTGTCGAACTTAACTGGCTTGCCAAGCATGGCATCAAACGATGTGAGCACCTCATCAAGCTCGCAGGCATCACCAGAAACCGTACGAACACCCTGAATACCCGCCTTGTGAAGGCGCGCGAGATTCAGGTCGCACTTGCGATCATGCAGATCGAGCGCCGTATGCTGACGCTCATAGCCCGCACGCTTGGCCTGGCACATCATCACATAGGTCTTGGTGCCACGACCGGCACCAATCTCAAGGCAGCTTCCAGGGCGCGTGGCAGCCGTGGCGATGAGCTGGGCGTTAAGATCCGAGGCCACGGCAGCAGCGCGTTCAAATACGCCAGACGCAACCGTAACCTGAGCATCGACAGGCGCATGACAACCCGGGAACACTGGTGCCACAAGCTGGGAGATAAACGGATCGGGCTTGTTCGCAAAGGCGTTCTCATGCAGGGCCAGAGGCGCGGGGGCCAGATTGCCAGCAAAGTTGAGCGCACCCTCTGGGGTATCGAACGAGGCCATAATACGAGCGCAAAGCCAACGCGGCAGACCCATCAGGCGCGACAGACGAACCAAGCGTCGCTCAGACTCATCTACATCGGACGCAGTGGCAAAGTTCTCAACGTTGTCCGCGACCTTATGGAGCACGGCATTGGCCAAGCCAGCGGCGGACTTAGCGCCGCAGCGAACCAGCTCAACACCCTGACTCACCGCAACGCGGCCAGGCGTATGCAGATAGAGCATCTCGAAGGCCGAGATACGAAGCGCCATGCGAACACGCGGCGCAACCTTTTTAGGCTTATCAAGAAACTGATCGAGCAGTTCGTCCAAAATACCTTGCGTGGCGGCAACACCCAGCGCCAAGCGGGCGGCAAAGGCGGAATCGCGCTGGTCAATAGCTTTGGCGGAAGCACGGGAAGACAACACGTCGCGTGCGTACATGCCGCGGCGATCGGCCTCCATCAACACATCGAGCGCAAGCTTGCGCGCGGGAGACAGCTTGCTCATGACAAAACACCCCACGAAAGATCGGCGCCTTGCAGCCCAGCAGCCCAAGCAGAAGCGGCCATGGCACGCTTGCCATCGGGCTTAACCTCGACCAGTTCAACCGCACCATCGGAAAGGCCAAGGAAAACACGCTTGTTTTTAACGTCAACGGCGCCCTCACCAAGCGACACATCAGCCGGCGCAGCATCGAGCACGCGCACGGTCTTGCCGGCAATCACGCAACGAGCAGGCGCGGTATCGGACGAAGCGAGCACATGACGCACGCAATCGAGCGCCCCCATCTGCGGATCCAGACGCATCTCCTGCTTGGAAATCTTGGCAGCATGCGTGACGAGCGACTCATCCTGCTCGGTCCAAACAGCCGAGCCGTCGGCAAGCGAGGGCAGCGTATCGGCAAGCAGCTTGCCGCCCAGCTCGCCAAGCTCCATGGTCAATGCCTCGGCATGCTTACCGGCAACCGACGTGGAAGCCTGAGCACAATAAGCACCAGTATCCACGCCATGCCCAATGCGCATAATGGAAACGCCAGCAACCTTATCACCAGCAAGAATCGCACGCTGAATGGGAGCAGCCCCACGCCAACGAGGCAGCAGCGAAGCATGAACATTCACAATACCAAGCGGCGCCATATGCAACACCTCATCAGGCAAAATGCAGCCATAGGCTGCCACGCAGAAAATATCAGCCTGCGCAGCCTGGAGCGCCTCAACAACCTCAGGCGTCATACGATTGACCTCAACAACCGGCAACCCCAGCTCAAGCGCCTTAGCCTTAACAGGAGACGGCTCAAGCTTCTTACCACGCCCACGAACAGCATCAGGACGAGTAATGACAAGCACAATCTCGTTCCCAGCCTCAACAAGCGAAGTCAGCGAAGGCACAGCAAAATCAGGCGTACCCATAAACACAATACGCATAAAGGACATCTCCCCTCAACCAAAGCCGAGACGGCTACAAATAACAGCGGAAAGCCAAATACCAAGCCCATCCGCAATAACAATTCAACAAGAACAAATATACCCAAAACCAAAGAAAGAGCCGCAATAAAAGCAGCTCTTTCAGCAAAGCACCTATCAGCAAAGACGCCCTTCCCTGGCCCGACGGCACCCGGGCGAAAAGGAGCACGAAAACGCAGGCCCCTTCCGTCGCAGGGCTTAGGTTATTGCTCCACGCGCAGTTCCGCACGAGCCGAAGAGCACTTAATGTGCTCTTCGTGCGAGCAGGACTGTTTGAGCATGGAGCAAAACCTAAGCCCTGCGACGGAAGGGGCCGGTGGGACCTACTCGGTCTCGCCCGGTCGAGCGCCGCGGGCCAGGGCGTCCTGGTACTCCTTGACAGCCTTGAGCCTCTGCATTGGCTTCAGCCGCTCGAACATGGTGTTGCCGTGCAGGTGATCGATCTCGTGCTGCAGGCACACGCAGAACAGGTCGCCCGTGGCCTCATAGCGAATAAGGTTGGCATCCAGGTCGTACGCCTCGACGACAACGTGATCGGGACGCTCGATCTCGCAGCTAATGCCAGGGATGGAAAGGCAGCCCTCGCTAAACGGCACCAGGTGGTCGCTCTGCTCAACAATGACAGGGTTGATGAGCACGTACGGGTCATAGTCGTTCTTGTCGCTGTAATCGCAGTCGATAGTGACGAGCTGAATGAGCTCGCCGACCTGCGGGGCAGCCAAGCCGCAGCCGCCGTTCTCGAACATCATCTTCTTCATCTTCTCGGCGAGTGCCTCGATCGCCGGGGTGATCTCCTCGATGACGGCGCACTCCTGGCGCAGTCGAGGGTCGGGCGACAGTACGATTCCGTTGGCTTCCATAGCCATCCTTTCGGGTTGTTACATCAAATCATAGGCGTCGACGTCAACGCTCACGCTCACGCCGCGCACGGAGCCCACCTCTTTGAGGCAGGCGTCGATATCATCAGAGACATGGTACCCTACCGGCGACTTAACAAGCAGATGGAAGCGATAACGGTCCTTGGCTCTCTCGATTACACACGAAGCCGGACCCAGCACCTGCGGCGCCGCGCTGCCCGCCCGCAAAAAGTCGGGAGCGGCGGCATGCCAGCGGCGCTTGAGCAGCTTTGCGATGCGCCCGATATAATCCTGCGCATCGTCGCGGCTTGCCGACCACACCAAAATGTTGACCAGGCGCACGAACGGCGGATACAGGGCGTCGCGGCGCTGGTCCAGGTCATAGTCGGTAAAGATCAAGCGGTCGTGCTCGGCGGCGGCGCGAATGACCGGGTCCTCGGGCAGATAGGTCTGGATGATAACCTCGCCGGGGCGATCGCCGCGGCCGGCGCGGCCCGCAACCTGCTCCAGCAGATCGTAGGCGCGCTCCCCCGCTCTAAAATCGGGGAGCTTTAACGCAAAGTCGGCATTGACCACGCCCACGAGCGTAACCTCGGGAAAGTCGAGACCCTTGGCGATCATCTGGGTACCTAGCAGCACCGCGCAATCGGCGGCATCGAACCGCTCGAGCAACTTTTTATGCGCGTCCTTTCCGCGCGTGGAATCGGCGTCCATGCGAATGATGGCGACGTCCTCGGGCAGCATCTGGTGCAGCGCGTCCTCAATCTGCTGCGTGCCCAGGCCCATTTTTGCCAGGTAGCGGCTGCCGCATTTGGGGCAACGACTCGTGGGTTTCGGATAGGGCTGCACGCGCCAGGACGAACCGCAGGTGTGGCATTGCAGCGTGTGCGTGCGCTCGTGATACGTGAGCGCGGTGGAACAATGATTGCAGGTAGGGACGCATCCGCACTCGCGGCACATCAAAAACGGCGCAAAACCGCGACGGTTGTGCAGCAGCACGGCCTTCTCGCGGCGCTCGACCACGCGTTCCAAGCCTTCCATCAGTGGTTTTGAGAACATGGAGCGGCTGCCGTGCGAAAACTCGCGGCGCAGGTCGGCAATGCGGACCGTGGGCAACACGGCGTGTCCCGGGCGCTCGGGCATCTCGACGCGTGTCCAGGTGGCACCGTTGTACGTGCCGCGGCGGCAGCGGTCGAGGGCCTCTGCAGAAGGCGTGGCCGAACCTAACACGAGTGGACAGCGATTGCGGCGCGCCATCTCGGCAGCGACCTCGCGAGCATGATAGCGCGGGCTGGAACCCTGCTTGTAGCTGGTCTCGTGCTCCTCGTCGATGATGATAAGGCCTAAGTCGCAGAGCGGACAAAAGAGCGCCGAGCGGGCGCCCACGACCACGCGCGCGGCACCGCTGGCGACCATGTCCCACTGGTCCAGGCGCTCGCCGGCAGAAAGGCGCGAGTGGAAGACCGCAACCGTCTCGCCAAAGCGCGAGCGGAAGCGGCCGACGGTTTGGGCCGTCAGCGAGATCTCGGGCACAAGCACGCAGGCCGAACGGCCGGCCGCCAGCACGCGTTCAATCGCCGAGAGGTAGACCTCAGTTTTGCCGGAACCGGTGACGCCATCGACAAGGACAACGTCGCCGTGAGCGTCAAGGCGGGCGCGCTCAATTTGCGCAAGCGCCTGCTGCTGGCCGTTCGTGAGCGCGACCGGGGCCTTGCCGCTTGCCGAGGACAGCGTGGTCTGCTCGCTGCAGCCACGCCAGGCGCGGCGCTCCTCCACCAGCACGACGCCGCGTTTTTCGAGCGCCTTGATGGTCGCCGACATGTTGTTGTAGAGCAGGTTGAGATCGCGCGTCGTGACCGGGCCGCATTGGAGCGCCTCGATGAGCTGACGCTGGCGAACCGCGGTCTTGGGCGGCGTGTAGTCGAAACCCTCGGGCGTGAGCATGACCCAGCGATTTTGGATAGGCTTGACGGCGGGGCGCTCAACCGTCCACACGCCGTCATCGCCCTTGACCACGCGCGGACTTCCACCCGGGGGCAAGAACAAACGCAGGCACTCGGAAAGCGTCGCAACATACTCGCGGCTCATCCAACGTGCAATACGGGCGGACTCGGCGCCAAAGAGCGGTTTGCTGAGGATGGTCTCGATGGGCTTGATGCGCGCGGTGTCGAGGGTAATGTTGCCTTGCAAGTCGCCCAGCTCAGGCGCAATGTCGACAATATAGCCCGCGGCGGCACGGTTACCAAAGTGGACCAGGACCGTTGATCCGATCTGCGCTTCGCTAGAAAGGGGTTGAGGAATGCCATAGGCAAACGGCTCGGACAGCGCACGCGTCGGGATGTCGAGAACCACGCTCGCATAGGCGGCGATGGGCTCAGGTGCAGGCTTAGGCTGAGCCGAGGCAGCGGCAGGCACTGGCTTCACCGGAACCTCCTCCGGTTCCGGCGAACCAAACAGCGACAGTTGCTCGGCCATGGCCCCAGCACCTCCCATCCCATTCGTCTTCAGAAACAAGAGCCCCGCTCGGGTGAACGGGGCTCAGATACGTGCGTTTACGCGGCTGCTACAGCGCCATCGTGCGGGCGCGGTCGATGCGCGCCAAGCAGTCGTCGCGGCCGACGAGTGCCATGGTCTCGCCCAGCGGAGGGCTCACCATGTTGCCACAGACGGCGACGCGCACAGCCTGGAACACCACGCGCTTCTTGAGGTCCATCTGCTCGGGCAGCGGCTCAAGCGCGGCGTCGATGTTGGCAGCCGTCCACTCGTCCACGCCCTCGAGCGCGGCCTTGGCGGCATCCAGAATGGCACCCATGCCCTCCTTGGCCAGGCCCTTGTTGACGGACTTCTCGTCATACTCGAGCGTCTCGGCCGTAGCGAAAATGGGAGCGGCGACGGTCACGGCGTCGGCCGGCATCTTGGTGCGCGGCTTAACGATGGCGGCAAGTGCGTCGATCCAATCCTCGCCGTACTCGACATTACCCTCGATGAGACCCGCCTCATGCAGCTCGGGAACCATGATCTCGTCGGCAAACTGAGCATCGGACATGCCATTGATGTACTCGGCGTTGACCCAGTCGAGCTTCTTGGGGTCGAAGGTCGCCGGGTTCTTGGAGATGCGGTCGAGCGAGAACTTGCTGGCCAGAACATCGCGCGGGATGATCGTGGTCTCGCCGTCGAGCGACCAGCCGAGCAGCGCCAGGTAGTTGACGAAGGCGTCGGACAGGTAACCGGCGTCGCGGTACTCCTCCACGGAGGTGGCGCCGTGGCGCTTGGAGAGCTTTTTGCCGTCGGCGCCCAGGATCATGGAGATGTGAGCGAACGTGGGCACGGGAGCGCCGAGGGCCTCGTAGACCATGACCTGACGCGGGGTGTTGGACAGGTGATCGTCGCCGCGGATGACGTGGGTGATCTTCATCATGGCGTCATCGACGACGGTCGCGAAGTTGTACGTGGGCGTGCCATCGGAGCGGAAGATGACAAAGTCGTCGAGCTCCTTGGCGTCGAAGGTCACCTCGCCGTGGACGGCGTCGTGGATAACGACGTCGCCGCGGTCCTCGGGCACCTTGATGCGCAGGACGTAGGACTCGCCGGCCTCGATGCGACGGCGGGCCTCCTCGGGATCAAGATCGCGGCAACGGCGCTGATAGCCCTGGAAGGGGTCCTTGCGCTCCTGCGCGGCCTTGCGGTCGGCATCGAGCTGCTCCTTGGTGCAGAAGCAGGGATAGGCCTTGCCCTCGTCCCAAAGCTTCTGGGCGGCCTGCTTGTACAGGTCCAGGCGCTCGGTCTGGGCGTAGGGGCCAAAATCGCCGCCCACCTCGGGACCCTCGTCCCAGTCTAGGCCCAGCCAACGCATGGCGCGCAGGATGATCTGCGTGTTCTCGTCGGTGGAGCGGGTGGGGTCGGTGTCGTCGATGCGCAGGATGAACGTGCCGCCGTTTGCGCGGGCGAAAGCCCAGTTATAGATAGCGGTGCGGGCGCCGCCAATGTGCAGCTTGCCCGTCGGTGAGGGTGCAAAGCGGACGCGAACGTCTGATGCCATGGAAATCTCCTCGATTGCAGGATGGATGTCTAACCGCATCAGTATAAAGCATCAAAGCAACCTCCGCACAAAGGGCACCGACCTACTCATTGGGGACAGACTTAAATGACCAGTCTTTGGGCAACCTGTCGGCATTTAGGTAAGACTGTTCGTTTAAGCCTGTCCCCAATGAGTACCCGGCCGGCCATTTATGTCTGTCCCCAATGAGTAGGTGCGGAAAGGGTGTGAATGTTTGATTTACGCGCTATGATGTGCCCTTGCATAGAGAGCCTGGCGGAATGGTAACGGTCGCCGGGACACGTTTTTGAAAGGACAATCATGTCAGAAGAACTTCGTTCCATCCCACCCCAACACGGGTCCTTCGTATTTACGTCGGAGTCGGTGACCGAAGGTCATCCCGATAAGATCGCTGACCAGATCAGCGACGCCGTCCTCGACGCAATCCTCGCCAAAGAAATAGAGCTCCAGGAGCAGGGTTACATCGCCCCCAACGGCGTGCCTGCCAACGTGGAGAACGTCCGCTGCGCCTGCGAGACCCTCGTGACCACCGGCACCGTCATCGTCGCCGGCGAGATTCGCACCCAGGCCTACGTCGACGTACAGGAAATCGCCCGCGGTGTTATCCGCCGCATTGGCTACAACCGTGCCAAGTTCGGTTTTGACTGCGACACCTGCGGCGTTATGAGCCTCATCCACGAACAGTCACCCGATATCGCCCAGGGCGTTGACGAGT
Source organism: uncultured Collinsella sp. (assembly GCA_900552385.1). Classification (GTDB taxonomy): domain Bacteria; phylum Actinomycetota; class Coriobacteriia; order Coriobacteriales; family Coriobacteriaceae; genus Collinsella. Next base: position 40,579 of record URZI01000011.1, read on the forward strand.
CCTTCGAGACCCAGACCGGCGCTACCACCGACCCGATCGACCTGATCGGTGCCGGCGACCAGGGCATGATGTTCGGTTATGCCTCCAACGAGACCAAGACCCTCATGCCCATGCCGCACTACCTGGCAAGCCGCCTGGCCGAGCGCCTGGCCGCCGTGCGCCACGACGGTACCCTGCCCTATCTGCGTCCCGACGGCAAGACCCAGGTCACCGTGCGCTACGAGGAAGGCAAGCCCGTCGAGGTCACGACCATCGTCATCTCCACGCAGCACGCTGCCGAGATCGAGGACATGGGCAAGATCAAGGCTGACCTTATCGAGCACGTCATCACCCCGGTCATGGCCGCTGAGAACATGCCGTGGGATAACGCGGACATCTACGTGAACCCCACCGGTCGCTTTGTCGTGGGCGGTCCCATGGGCGACACGGGCCTCACCGGCCGCAAGATCATCGTCGACACCTACGGCGGCTACGGTCGTCACGGCGGCGGTGCCTTTAGCGGAAAGGACTGCACCAAGGTCGACCGCTCCGCCGCGTATGCCGCGCGCTGGGTCGCAAAGAACGTGGTCGCCGCCGGCCTAGCCGACCGCTGCGAAGTCGAGCTTGCCTACGCCATCGGCATTTCCAAGCCCCTCTCAATCATGGTCGACACCTTCGGTACCGCGAATGTTGCCGAGGACAAGATCGTCGAGGCCGTAGAGAAGACCTTCGACCTGCGCCCGGGCGCCATCATCCGCGACCTAGACCTGCGTCGCCCCATCTACGAAAAGACGGCAGCCTACGGTCACTTCGGCCGAGAAGACGCCGACTTCACCTGGGAGAAGACCGACCGAGTCGAAGAACTCAAGGCAGCCTGCGGCCTGTAATTAAGAACCGCCAAGGTTTCAACGACATAAGCGCTTAAAAAAAGAAGTACCGCCCCCAACCGGTACTTCTTTTTATTTAAACGATGGTGAAGATGCTTCGATATGAGCCCACGCTGCGTCACCAGCTAATGAATTTTGCAGCACACGCGCCTCTACCATGTATCCTTAGTTCCGAGGGCTTTGGTATTTGGTCGGTCGCGAGTTCCGCACGAGCCGGAGAGCACTTAATGTGCTCTCCGTGCGAGCAGGACTGCCCGAGCAGGCGACCAAATACCAAAGCCCTCGGAACGACGGGACAAAGAAGGAGCACCCATGGCAGGCAAGCCGCAAACACTAGCTACGACCTCGGCATTCGAGATCTTGGGCCCCGTCATGGTCGGCCCCAGCTCATCGCACACCGCCGGCGCCCTGCGCTGCGCCCAGGTGGCCGCCAGCCTGCTGGAAGGCCGCATCACCAAAGTCACCTTTGGCCTGTGGAACTCCTTCGCCCACACCTACCGCGGCCACGGCACCGACCGTGCGCTCGTCGCGGGCATCCTGGGCCTCGACACCGATGACGAGAACATCAAGCAGGCCTTCGACCTCGCTCGCGAGCAGGGCCTCGAATATCACTTTGACATCAAGGGCGACGACGCCTCCATCCACCCCAATACCGTCGACATCGACATGGTCGATGACACGGGCGCCACGGCACAGGTCCGCGGTGAGAGCCTGGGCGGCGGCAAGATGCGCATCAGCCGCATTAACGGCGTCGGCGTCGACATCTCGGGCATGTACTCCACACTCTTCGTGGCGCACTACGACGTCCCCGGCGTGCTCGCCGCGCTCACGAACCTGCTCGCCTACGCACACGTGAACATCGCCTTCTGCCGCACCTACCGCACCGAAGTGGGCGGGCAGGCCTACTCCGTCTTTGAGACCGACGGCGCGCCCGACGACACCGTTATCCCCATGCTGCGCAAACTCGACAATGTCGATTACGCGACCTTTATCGAGCTGCCCGGTTCTGCCTCGTCGCTCTCCCCCGGTGTCTCGGCAAAGGAGATCTTCGACGACGGCGAGCAGCTGCTCGATGCGTGCGCCGAACTCGGCCTGAATATCGGCGCCGTTATGGCCGTGCGCGAGGCGCGTTTGACCGGTGAGGCGCACGCCGTCGCCGCCATGCGCCGCGTGCTCGACGTCATGCGCGAGGAGACCACGACCCCCATCGTCAATCCGCAGCGATCGCTTGGCGGGCTTATCGGCGGCGAGGCTAAACTCGTCGATGCCACCGGCCGCAACGGTTTGAGCACGAGCCTGATGGGCCCCGTTCAAACCGAGGCCGTGGCCCGCGCGATGGCCGTGCTCGAGCGCTCCGCCACGATGGGAGTGATCGTCGCCGCCCCCACAGCCGGCTCCGCGGGCGTCGTGCCCGGCTGCGTGCTGGCGCTCGCCGATCACCTGCAGCTCGACGACGAGCAGGTCATGGACGCGCTCTACTGCGCAGCCGCCATCGGCCTCAACCTCACCACAAGCGCCTGCGTTGCCGGCGCCGAGGGCGGCTGCCAAGCCGAGGTCGGAAGCGCCGCCGCCATGGCGGCCGCCGCGCTGGTGCAGATGCTCGGCGGCACGCCCGAGCAGGCGCTCGACGCCAGTTCCATCGCACTGAGTAACCTGCTGGGCCTCGTTTGTGACCCCGTAGGTGGCCTCGTGGAGGTGCCCTGCCAAAACCGCAACGCCATCGGCGTGGCAGCGGCCTTTAGCTCGGCACAACTCGCCCTCGCAGGCATTAAGAGCTTGGTGCCGTTTGACCAGATGGCACATGTCATGCTCTCGGTGGGCCACGCGTTGCCGGCCACGCTGCGCGAGACGGCAAAGGGCGGCATCGCGCAGGCTCCGGCCGCACTTTTGGCCTGTGCAAAATGCGGTGTGTGCGGGTAGTGACCGATAACGACTCGATAGTGGGACATTTGTCCCAGCTCATTCGAATGCCATCGTTTCCGTACCACAAACAGCAGGGCAATCGCTATAATGCAAGCCCAGTAAAAACACGATGAGCCATAAGGCGAAATTCGAAGGATATGCATACGATGTCGCAAAACGATCGAACTCAACTGATCCCCGATCCGCAGCAGCCGAGCAGGCGCACCGGCGGCGTTCAGTCGCCGCGTCCTATCGCGCCGAGCCACGGTCAGCAGCGTGGTGCGGCAAACGCTTCCCAACGCCCGAACCAGCAGCGACAGCAGCGTCAACAACGTCAGCAGCGCCAGGCAAACGGCAATGCGCCCAAGCAGCCCCCCACGCACGCTCGAGGCGATCGCGGCCCCGCACGCAAGTCCGCCGGCAACAATAAATCGGGCAAAAAGACGACGCTCTTTGTCGTCCTAGGTCTTATCGTCATTGTCTATATCGTAGGCGTCGTAGCGTTTTCGCAGGTAGCCTACCCCAACACCACCATCGCCGGCGTCGACGTCTCGTTCTCCAACGCTTCGTCTGCCGCCACCAAGGTCAACTCGGCATGGAAGCACTATAAGCTCACCGTGACAGGAGATGACTTTAGCTGGACCTATCAGCCCGAGTCCGATGAACCCATCGTCGACGGTGAAGCTGCAGCAAAAGAAATCATCAACCACAACGAAGCCTTTATTTGGCCGGTCCGCCTTGTGGAATCCTTAAGCGGCAAGACCAAAACAACTGCTACCTCCAACAAAGTCGATCTTGATCAAGACGTCGACCTGTCCATGCTCTCCGATACCTTTGACCAAAAGAAGTTTGAGGAGGACCTGGGCGCTGCTATCGACGAGTTTAACGAGGGCCGTTCGGGCACGTTCGAGGCCAATAGCTCCTATGACGAGCAGGCCGGCAAGTTTACCGTCGAGAAGGCGCGCTCCAACGAAAAAATCAACCGCGAGCATGTCATTAAGTATGCCGAGCTCGAGCTTGCCTCGCTGGCCGAGACCGTAGATCTTTCCAAGCTCGGCAACGATGCCTATGAACCGCTCAATGGAACGCTAACCGATGATCAGATTCAGGCCGCATGCGATGCCGCCAACAACTTCCTGGGCGTCAACGTGACCCTCAAGCTCAACGGCGAGGATGCCGGAAAGGTCGACGGCAGCTCCGTGTTGCAGTGGATCAGCTTTGCCGATCCGGCCAACCCCACGCTCGATACGTCGCAGATCAGTAGCTGGGCAGCCGAGCTCGCCAACGGCTTTAATACCGTGGGCTCCACTCGTTGGTGGACGCGCGCCGATGGCAAGCAGTGCGCCGTCGAAGGCGGCGACTTTGGTTGGTCCATCGACAGCAGCTCGCTCGCCAAGCAGGTCGAGGACGCCATTAACAACAAGCAGACCGGCGAAATCGAGATCAAGTACTCCCAGAAGGCCGACACCTTTACCGCAAAGGGAGAGCCCGACTGGAAGGCATACATCGATGTCGATCTGTCCGAGCAGCACGCGCGCTACTACGACGAGAACGGCAATATCGTGTGGGAGGCCAACTTTATTTCCGGCAAACCGGGCGAAGACGCCACCCCCGAGGGCGTGTGGCAGATCAACAGCAACGACGGCGGCAGCACCCTGATCGGAGCCAAGGACCCCGAGACCGGTAAGCCCAAATACGAGAGCCCGGTGAGCTACTGGATGCCGTTCGAGGGCAATATGATCGGCTTCCACGATGCCACCTGGCAAAACGACAAGAGCTTCGATAATGCCGAGTCGTACAAGTGGTGCGGCAGCCACGGCTGCATCAACCTGCGCCTGGCAGACGCCAAGGCACTGCACGATTGCATCAAAGTCGGCCTGTGCGTGGTTGTCCACTCGTAGTGCAACGCGCGCATTCCTACAATGTGGAACCGCTGCGACCAATCTAACAGTTCCGAAAGAAACCGTCCTATGCGCCCGCCCCAACCGGTGGGCGCATATAATTATCGAGGTTCTTTCTATAAAGGAGACGCTATGCCGAATGTCCCCACGATCACCCCGGGCCCGGATGATACCGAACACACGCCCGAAGATGTCACCGAAACGATTCCTCTGATTACAAACGAACATGCCGACAAGCAGAGCGGACGCACGAACGATACGGTCGAGATTTCCGATGAAGAGGCATACGCCAAGCTCAAGGCAAAACGTGCCGAACGTCGACGCAAAAAGCTGATTCGACGCGGTATTGCCGCCGGCGTCGTAGGTGCCATCGCGCTCATTGCCATTGTCGCAACCCTGGTTATCAATGCGCAGCCACAGGGCACTAGCGGGCCTGTGACCGACATGGTGACCGAGGGCACGTTTACCACAACGGTCGAGGCGAAAGGCCAGCTCAAACCCATTTCGTCCTCAGTGGTCTCGCCTTCTGTCGACGGCACGGTCGATTCTATCAACGTGCAGGCAGGCCAATCCGTCAACGAGGGCGACGTGCTTATGACCATTAAAAACGACGAGCTCGATCGCAACGTTGCCGAGGCGCAGCGTGCAGTTGCAGCCGCCCAGGAAGACCTCGCCAACGCACAGAAAGCCGCAGCCGCCGCGCAGGCCACCCCAACGACGGACGTTGATGGAGCTTCCGCAGCAGCTGGTATCTCCGCCGCATCGGCGGACACGAACGCCGTATCGGCCGCGCAGCGCAGCCTCGCATCGGCCCGGGCAAACCTCGACCAGGCGAACGCCAAGGCCGCCAGCCGTACGGTCACGGCCCCGAGCTCGGGTAGCATCGTGGAGCTCAACGCCAAGGTGGGCGCCACGGTAACAGGCGGCATGATCATGGGCGAAAGCGATACGAGCGGCGGCAAGCAGTGCATGCAGATCGCCGACCTATCCAAGATGAAGGTGACCGTGCAGGTGGGCGAAAAGGACATCGCCAAGATCGCTGTTGGGCAGAGCGCCAACGTCACGTATCCCGCGTTTCCCGATATCGTGAGCCAGGGAACGGTCACGGCCATCGCTTCGGTGGCAAACTCCGACGCCGCTAACGGTGGCGGCGGCAGCGTAACCTTTAACGTCGACATCCTCATCGAGGCGCCCGACGCGCGCCTGAAGCCGGGCATGACGGCCGAGGTCTCGGTGGTGACCGAGCAGCTCGACGATGTGGTGATGGTGCCGACGATGGCGCTCATGACCGAAGACGGCGAACACTATTATGTCAACGTGGCAACCGATGACGAGGGCAAGCAGACCCGCCGCGTGAAGGTGACCGTCGTGACGCAAAACGACAACGAAGCCGTAGTCGGCAAGACACAGGTCAAGCGCGACGACCAGGGCAACGAGATTAACCCCAACGTGCCGGTTACCAAGCTGCGCGATGGCGACACCCTCGTCATGGACACCGGAGCGGACGCAACGGCTGACGGCGGCTATAGCACGGATTCGGGCAGCATGTCTGCCGACGAGGGTATGTAATGCGCCCCGTCATCGACATTCGCAACGTGCACCGCATCTTTGAGAGCGAGGCAGGTTGCGCCCACATCCTGCACAACGTGAGCCTGGCGGTAAATCCCGGCGAATTCGTCGCTATCACTGGCCCCTCGGGCTCGGGCAAATCAACGCTCATGAACATCCTGGGCTGCCTGGATAAGCCGACGGCGGGCGACTATTACCTGCAAGGGCTCAACGTGGCCGAGCTCGATGATGACGAGCTCACCGAAGTTCGCGCCCTGAGCATTGGCTTTGTCTTTCAGAGCTTCAACCTGCTGCCGCGCCTAACGGTCATCGAAAACGTGATGCTGCCGCTGGCCTACACCAATGTGCCCCGTAGCCAGCGCGAGATGCGCGCCGTCCACGCGCTGCAGGCCGTCACGCTACCGGTCGACCACTGGGACCACCGCATATCCGAGCTCTCGGGCGGCCAGATGCAGCGTGTCGCCATCGCGCGCGCCCTCGTTAATGACCCGCCCATCATTTTGGCTGACGAACCGACGGGAAACCTGGACTCCGCCACTGGAGCGCTTGTAATGGAGACCTTCCATAAGCTCCAGAAGCGCGGCAAAACCATCGTTCTTATCACACACGACCCCGGAATCGCCGCCGAGGCCGACCGTGCCGTGACCATCCGCGACGGTCGCATTCACGACGGCGCGTATATTCCACATGCACCGCGGACCCTGCGCAGCGCCGTAGATAGCCTGCCCATACTTTCCGCCTCCGCCAACCCGCCGAAAGGAGTGGTGGCATGAGCGCCCGCGATCTCATCCAGGAAGCCCTTCACTCGCTCGAGGCCAACAAGGGGCGAAGCCTGCTCACCATCCTGGGCATTGTCATCGGCATCGCCTCGGTTATCGCCATGACTTCGCTCATCGGCGGCATCCAAAACAGCCTGGTCAACAGTCTGGGCCTCAATGCGGCGCGCATGGTGCAAATCTATTCGTCGCAAGAACTCACCGAGTCCGACATCGAGAAGCTTCAAAAACTGGTGCCGCAGATAGAGCAGATCGGCATTGTCGACAGCGCGTATACCGAGTATAAGACCGGCGATAAAAGCTATACCGTCATGGCACAGGGTGTCGATAGCGACATGCTCGACGCCGTGGGGGCCAGCAAGCTCGTTGCGGGGCGCACCTATTCCCAGGCCGAGTCTCAATCAGGCTCGCGCGTGGCGCTCATCAGCCGCGGCGGCGCCTATCAGCTTTACGGCAACGAACAGGACGCGGTGGGCAAGACTGTTAAGGTCTCCAACGGCGAGGTGCAGATTGTCGGCGTTATCGACGGCGGCAGCGACTCCATGGGCTCGCTCACGCTGTATATGCCACGCGAAACCATCTCCGGGCTATTTGGCGACGAGAATCCTTCATTCCCCAGCGTAACAGCGCTTGCCGCCGAGGGCACGGACATGGATGAGCTCTGCAAAACCATCGAGTCCAAGGTGCGCGCGATGAAGGGCATCGCGGAGGATGATGAGTACGACAGTGTATCGGCGACATCCATGAAAAGCGCCATCGATGCACTCAACTCCTTTATGGGCGCGTTCTCACTCATCATGGGCGCTGTCGCCAGCATCTCGCTGCTTGTCGGCGGTATCGGCATTATGAATATGATGCTCACCAACGTGACTGAGCGCATCCGCGAGATCGGTATTCGCCGTGCCCTGGGCGCCAGTCGTCGCGATATCACCGCGCAGTTTTTGGCCGAGTCCTCGGCGCTGTGCGTCACCGGCGGACTGTTGGGTGTCCTGATTGGCTATCTGCTGGCATGGGGACTCACGTTCTTTGCCGCAAGCTCGGGCATCATGAGCGAGTTTGGAGCTACCGGGACGATCACGCCAAGCTTCTCCATTACGACAGTGTTGATCGCATTTGCCGTATCGGTCGGCATCGGCGTAATCTTTGGCTTCTATCCCGCTCGCCGCGCGGCAAAGCTCAATCCGGTGGAGTGCCTACGCTACCAGTAAGCCACCACCAACAAGTTGCGGTGAATTAGAGCGCCTAGCGCGCGAACTCCAGTAAGAGCGCGTCTTCCACTTCCCGAAGCGAAAGGGCTCCGCCTCCCTCGGCGGGACGGGCGACCACAATACAGCGCGCTCCCACGCCGCGCGCGGAGGCGATCTTCTCGGCCGTGCCGCCTACGGTTCCCGAGTCCTTGGTCACAAGCCACTGGGCGCCCACCTGCCGAAGCATCGCCTCGTTGAGCTCGCGGGTGAAGGGCCCCTGCATGCCGATGACGTGCGACGGCGAAAACCCCGCGTCGATGCACTTCGTTATAGCACCGGGCAGCGGGAGCACACGCACGAAGAAGCGCTCCGCGAAATCGGCGACGCGCGTGTAGGGAGCAAGCTCCTTGCTCCCCGTCGTGAGAAGCGCGCGACCCGGGTTCTCGGAGAGAAAGCGCGCCGCGCAGGCGATCGACGCGACCGGCACGACGCCTTTGGGCAGCGCCTCGGCCGGGCGCGCAAGGCGCAGGCATCGTGCACCCACGGCGAGCGAAGCGGCCCGGATGTTGCCGCTTGCGAGCGTGGCGAAGGGGTGCGTGGCATCGACGACGATGCACGCGCCGGAAAGCTCGCGCTCCATGTCGGCCTCGTCGAGCCTGCCCGCATGCACCTCGATGCCCGGAAGCTGGCCCAAAAGCTCGCCTCCGTACTCGGTTGCCGCGTAGGCACGGGCGGGGATGCCCGCCCCGCTCGCCCATTCGCACAGAAGGCGGCCCTCGGTGGTGCCGGCGAAGATGCGCAGCGCCGGCGCGGATGCGGGCGCCGTCACTTCGGGCCGCCTGGGCGCGTGATCTGGTAGAGCAGCGCGTTCATAATGGCGGCCGCCACGGTCGAACCGCCCTTGCGACCCCTCGCGACGATGGCCGGCACGCGTCGCGCGAGTAGCTCCTCTTTCGCCTCGACCACGTTCACAAACCCGACCGGCACCCCAACGACGAGCGCGGGCGCGATCTTCCCCGCGTCCATGAGCTCGGCAAGGCGCAGAAGTGCCGTGGGGGCGTTACCGACGGCCACGATGAGCGGACCCTCGATGCCGCAAGCTTTGTCCATGCTCGCAACGGCGCGAGTCGTGCCCGCGGCGCGCGCAGCCGCGGCGACATCAGGGTCGGCCATGTAGCACACGGCCTTGCAGCCGAGCTTTGCGAGCGCGGGCTTGCTTATGCCTGCGAGCGCCATGTTCGTGTCGGTGAGCACCGTGGCCCCTGCGCGCAGTGCGTCGAGCGCACAGTGCGCGGCGTCATGAGTGAAAACGAGGGAATCGGCGTACGAGAAGTCGGCAGTGGTGTGGATGACGCGCTTCACGACGGGCTCTTCGAGCGGCGGGAACGTGCGGCCGCCGAGCTCTTCGGTGATGATCTCAAAGCTGCGCCGCTCGATGTCGCCGGGCGCCATCTCCTTGGAATCCATCTAGTACTCCACTCCTTCCCTTGCACATATCCCCTGCTCGTAGGGGTGTTTCTCGCACCGCATCTCGGTTATGTAGTCGGCCTTCTCCACGATCTTGCGGGAAGGCGCGCGCCCGGTGAGCGCTACTTCGACGCCGCGCGCGGACATATCGAGCGCGCGGTCCACGAGCGCCTCGTCAACAAGCCCCTTCGAAAGCGCATCGAGCGCCTCGTCGAGCACGAGCAGCCCCTCCTGCGCGCCCTCGAGCTCGGCAAGCGCGGAAGCGAGGTTCCCATCGTGCAGCTCGCACGTAGCGGCAAGTTCTTCCGACGACATCGACCAGGTAAACTTGTCCGACACCTTCCCCGCGAACACGGGCACGCCGAAATGCTCGGCGAGCAGGCGCGCCTCCCCGCTTTCGCCGTCTTTCAGGAACTGCACGACGACGACGCGGCGGCCTGCGGCGAGCATGCGAAGGGCGAGGCCCATCGCCGCCGTGGTCTTGCCTTTGCCGTCGCCATGATACACGTGGATCATACGCCCTCCTCGATAATGCGGTAGACATACTCCATGTCGAGCGCTCCGCGCACGACGTCGGCCAGGCGGTCGAACTCGCGCGCACGGTGATCGGCCGCGGACGCCGCGCCCGCAGCACCCACGACGCTCTCGGGCAGGCCGCGCATGCGCGCGAGCGAGCGCGCGAGGGCGAGTGCCACCCCCGGTTCGTCGAACAGGCCGTGGAGATAGGTTCCGAACACGTTTCCGCAGGCCGCGCCTTCTGGTTTGCCGCCAATCGTGCCCGCAGGGGCGCAGGAGACGGTCGTTTCGCCGTCGTGAATCTCGTACCCGCGCGCCGTCATGCCGTTCCACACCGAGAACGCGCCTTGGGCGCCCGTGATGCGCAGCTCCGACTGGGCGAGGCGCTTTTCCTCCCTGAACACCGTACTTGCAGGGATGAGCCCGAGCCCGCGCGCGGTGTCAGTGCCTTCCCTGCCGTGCGGGTCGGAAAGCTCGTCTCCCAAAAGCTGGTAGCCTCCGCATATGCCGAGCACCGGCGTGCCCGCGCCCGAAAGCGCGCGTACACAGGCCCCGATGCCGCTAGCCGCAAGCCAGCGCGCATCGTCGAGCGTGGTCTTCGAGCCGGGGAGCACCACCAGGTCGGGTCGGCCCAGATCGGTCGTCAAGGAAACGTAGCGCACGCCCACGCCGGGCACGCGCGAAAGCGGGTCGAAGTCGGTGAAGTTCGACAGATGCGGAAGGCGCACGACGGCGACGTCGATGACGCCGCGTGCCTCGCGGGCAGATAGGCGCGGCGCGAGCGAGTCCTCGTCGTCCAGGTCGAGCGTAAGAAACGGCACGACCCCCACGACGGGAACCCCGCACATCTTCTCGAGCGGAGCCAAACCCGGGCGGAGGATTTCCACATCGCCGCGGAACTTGTTCACAACAAGCCCCCGCAAAAGCGCGCGATCCTCGGGCGCAAAGAGCGCGACCGTGCCGTAGAGCTGGGCAAATACCCCGCCTGGGTCGATGTCGCCCGCGAGCAGCACGGGGGAGGACACGGCGCGCGCGAGCCCCATGTTGACGATGTCGTTTTCGGCAAGGTTGATTTCGGCGGGGCTGCCGGCGCCCTCGATGACGATGACGTCGTTTTCCTCCGCGAGCGAATCGAACGCCTCCAAAATCTGCGGCATGAGCGCCTTCTTTCGCGCGAAGTAGTCCCTCGCGGCGAAGGCTCCCTGCGCCTTGCCGGCCACGATGAGCTGGCTTCGGTGGTCGCTTTCGGGCTTGAGCAGGATGGGGTTCATGCGCACGTCGGGCGCGATGCCGCACGCCTCGGCCTGCATGATCTGGGCGCGCCCCATCTCGAGCCCGTCGGCCGTGACACCGCTGTTGAGCGCCATGTTCTGGCTCTTGAAGGGAGCCACGCGCAGGCCGTCCTGCGAAAGCACACGGCACAGCCCCGCCGCAAGCAGGCTCTTCCCCGCGTTCGACATGGTGCCCTGGATCATGATGGGCTTCGCCCTACCCACGGGTATCGACCTCCTTCGCCGAGCCTCGGCTATCAGCGCCCGCCATAGCGCCACTGCAAGAAGCGCCGCCCCGTTCGTCGGGTTCGTCTTCGCCCGATGCGCATTCCGGCCGAAGCGCGCGGCTGAACGCCATCGCAAGCCGGGCGTTCTCCTTGCGCGTGCGCACCGCGACGCGGCACCAGAAACGGGACAGTACCGAAAACGAGTCGCACGTGCGGACCAAAACCCCCTGTTTATACAGGCGCTCGGGGATGTCTTTCGCCGGCGTGCGGACTAAAAGGAAGTTCGCATCCGACGGCACGACGGAAAGTCCGAGCGAGGAGAGCTCGTGGGAAAGCCACGCTCGCTCGCCCGCCAATACATCGCGCGTGCGCGAGACGTATTCGACGTCTTCCAGGGCGGCGATGCCAGCGGCCTCGGCGACCGAGGAGACGGGCCACGCCTGCCCCGCCTGGCGAATCCCCTCGATGAGTTGGGCGTTTCCGCTAATCAGATATCCCAGCCGTAACCCCGCCATTCCGTAGAGCTTGGTGAATGCGGAGAGCACGGCCACATGGCGCGAACACGCGGCGCGTGCGGCCACGCTCCTTTCGCGGGCGTCGGGCGCAAATCCGAGGAAGCACTCGTCCACGACGAGCAGCGCGCCCACCTGCTCGCAGCGGCAAGCCGCGGCATCGATCACGCGGTGGTCGACGAGGCGCCCCGTCGGGTTGTTCGGATTGCAGAGGTACGCCACGTCTCCCGGCCCCTCGATCGCGCGGGCGAAGGAGGCGGGCACGTCGAAGTCGTCCGCTTCGGAGAGCGGGAACTCCTGCACGCATGCGCCGTAGTACGACGCCGCCTCCGCATATTCAGAGAACGTCGGCGCGCACACGACGATGCGTTTCGGGCGCACCGCCGCAGCGAGCCGCCAGATGATGTCGGACGCGCCCGCGCCGCAGACGATAGTATCTTCGGGAATGCCCTGGGCGCGCGACAGGGCGCGAACAAGGGCGAGGCTTTCCCTATCGGGGTAGGCGTCGATTCGAGAAAGCGCCTTGCAGGCTGCGGCGACAGCGCGCGGCGAGGGGCCTGCCGGATTCACGTTCACCGAGAAATCGATGAAATCGGAGGCGCCCCCTTCGCAAGCGATGCCAAGCGATTGCGCACTGCCCCCATGCGTACGGGCGCGCAGGATTCCCCCGGCAGCCAGGGGTGCGGCGTGGTCTTCCCTCATGCCATCGCCCCCACGGCGAGCACGACCGCCGCGCGCGCGGCGCCGAAGACGACGAGCGCGCATACGGACGCGGCGAGCATGAGCCTTGTCGCCCGGGCGATGTCGCCCCACTCGATTTCGCGGGATGCGTCGCCTATCGTCGGTTTCTCAACGAGCTTGCCGAAATACACCGCGGGTCCTGCCAGGCGCAGCCCGAGCGCGCCCGCACACGCTGACTCTGTCTGCGCCGAGTTGGGGCTCGCATGGCGACGCCTGTCGCGGCGCCAGATGCGCGCCGCCCCGCGCGCGTCGAGCCCGACGATCGGGCACACGGCGATCATGAGCAGGGCCGATAAGCGCGAGGGAATCCAGTTCACCGCGTCGTCGAGGCGCGCCGAGGCGCAGCCGAAGTCGATGTAGCGCTCGTTTTTGTAGCCCACCATGCTGTCGAGCGTGTTCACCGCCTTGTACGCCATGCCCAAGGGCGCACCCCCGATCATAAGGTAGAAAAGCGGCGCGATGACGCCGTCGCTCGCGTTCTCCGCCACCGTTTCCACGGCGGCGCGCGCGACGCCCTGCTCGTCGAGAACAGACGTGTCGCGTCCCACGATGAGCCCGACGGCTTCGCGCGCCGCGACAAGGCCACCCTTCGAGAACGCGCGGGCCACGGCCAGGCTCTGGCGGCGCAGCTCGCATGCCGCGAGAATCTGATAGCTCGCCCATGCCTCGGCCACGAAGCGCCAGCCGGAGTGAACCATGCCGCAAAGATGCAGGATTCCCCAGGTCAAAAGCCCACACGCAAGCGGAAGCGCCACGGCGAGCACAAGCCCTGCGGCGCGCGTGCCCGCGGACGTTTGCGGGAATGCGCGCCGCAGGCGGCCTTCGGCCCATGTGATCGCGTGCCCCATGGCGACGACGGGATGGGGAAGCCAGCGCGGGTCGCCGAAGGCAAGGTCGGCCGCGAACCCGGCGGCGACGGCAAGAATCGTCATCACCGGGCATCGCCCCCCGAAACGGGGCGAACGTCGCGAAGGCAGCGCCCATCCCAGGTGGCGGCCCATGCGCCGCCCGGCTCGGTATGCAGGTCGAAGTATCCCATTTTCGGGACAGCTAGCTCGGAGAGCAGCGCTTTCACGGTACCCGCGTGAACGACGAAGACGGCGCGCCCACTCCCCTGGGCGCGCTCCGAATCGCACGCCTTCCGAAACGCCGCGAGGACGCGGCGGGTGAAATCGCTCTTGCCCTCGCCATGCGGGCAGCGCGTCTCGCACCAGGAGTCTACCCAGGCGCGGTAGCGCGCATCCTCTTTAAGCTCGGCGGCGTTTTGCCCCTCGAAGTCGCCGAAATCTATCTCGCGCAGACCGGGGCACGCCACAAGCTCCGCGTTCGGGAAGAGGATGCGCGCCGTCTGATCGGTGCGGGCCATGCCGCTCGTGATAACACGGAACACGTCATGACCGCACGCGAGGTCGCGCAAAGCGCGCTCGCCCGCGCTCGACAGGGGCTCGTCGGTGCCCGCCCCGCTGTAGCGATGGTCTTCCGTGCCCGCCGTGGCACCATGGCGCACGAAGACGACTTCCAAAGGCGCGCCCGCGCCCTGCGTCCCTCGAGGCGCATCGGCAAGGTTTCCTTTGATGACCTGGGGAATCCCGCACGTCATGCGCACGACGACGTCGGCGCGCGCAGCGAGCGCGCATCCCAGGCGCCCCGCGCGCTCGCGCCATTGGGCGTCTTCACTACGCATGGGGACGACCCCCGAGCCGACCAAGGGCAGAATCACTGCGTCGAAGCCGATCAGCCGCTCGAGCGCCCGGTCAGCGTCGAGCGCGCGCACGAGTTCCTCAGCACGGTACGCGACGCGGCCGGCAAAAGCCGCGGGCACGCCGCCCTCCGCAAGCTGCGCCGCGTCGACGAAATCGTCCGCCGCGAACCCGAGCTTTTCGCGCACGAAGGTCCTCTTCCCCGAACGCGAGCCACCTACCACGAGCATCATAGGAGCATGCCCCCCGCCACCAGCATGGCAAGCATCGCGAGCTCGGCCCATTGCAGAAACCATCCGGCCAAATCACCCGTCACCCCGCCGAAGCGGGACAGGGCAACATGGCGGTACCACGCGAGCGCCAAAAGCCCCGCCACCGCCATAAGGGCGCCGACGGCCTGAGCGCACGCGACCATCCCTGCAGCCGAAGCCGCAGCGAAAGCGCAAAGCGGCACGACGATCGCCGCGCGCTTCTTTGCAGGCGAGAGCCCAGCGGCCATGCCGTCCGCCCGCGCGGCAGGCCAGCATTCTACGGCGAGCCCCGAAAGCGCGCGGGAGAACACGAGCGAGCACAGAAGCGCGAGGAATGCCCCCGCCGTAAGCGGCAGCGCGGTGAACAGGGAAAACTGCAGAATAAGGTACACGACAACACCGATGACCCCGAAGGCGCCCGCCCGCGGGTCGTGCATGATCTCGAGCTTTCGCTCGCGCGGGGCCCAACTTGCAAGCGCATCGGAGGTGTCACAGAGCCCGTCTAGGTGGATGCCTCCCGTCACCGCCACAGGCAGCGCCACGAGCACGGCCGCGACGATGGTCGCGGGCACGCCGAGCAGGTTCGCCACGTGCCCCCACGCCGTCATGAGGAAGCCTTCCGCAACGCCCACCAGGGGAAACGCGGCAAGCGCATGGGTTGACCCGAAATCGGTCCAGGCCGATTTCGGGACGGGGATGCGCGAGAACGTTCCGAACGCCGCGCCGATTGCCTCTGCTATCTTCACCTTGTAGGTCCTTCGCCTTTCATCCACACGGGAATCCCGCATACCACTTCGACTGCGCGGTCGGCCAGCACCGCCACGCCCGCGTTCACGCGCGCGAGCGCGCGCCTCCATGCCTCGGTCCCCTCGTCGTAGCGCATCCCATCGGCGAACACGTCGACGGAGACCACCACCGTATACGCAGCGGCCTGAGCGAGCCGTTCGATGCCTCCGAGCACCTCGCGCGCCGCAGCGTCGGGGTCACGTGGGGACAAGCCGCCTTCCGCGAAGAGCTCGTTCGCAACCAGGTTGCCCACGTCCTCCAAAAGAAGCGTGCAGCCGCGCGGAAGCCCGGACACTGCGGCGCCCACGTCACGCGTGCGCTCGAGGGTGGAAAACCCCTTGCCCTCGCGCAGCGCGCGATGGCGCGCGATGCGGCGGGCGCCCTCTTCCCCGAAGGGCTCCATCGTTGCCAGGTACACGCGGGGGCCGTCGTGCCCGAGGCACAGGGACTCGGCGTAGGCGCTCTTGCCGCTCGCGGCGGCGCCGATGACGAGCGTCACCGCCATTTCCCGGCCTCGAAATGCTCGTAAGCAGCCATGCCAGTCGCCGTGAACGTCTTCCCATCCCGGTACACGCGCAGCGCCGAATCCAGAAGGGGCAGATACGCCATGGCGCCCGCGCCCTCGCCCAAGTGCATGCCTGCGTCGAGGGGTGCCTTTATGCCGAGCTCGCGAAGGAGCTCCTGGCTTGCGGGTTCGCTTGATGCGTGGGTGCCCACGAGGTAGCCCAAGGCGTTGGGGCACAGGCGCGCCGCGCACAGGGCTGCCGTGCAGGATATGACCCCGTCGAGGAGCGCCGGCGCCTTCGAGGCCGCGGCCCCCAGGTAGAAGCCGCACATCGCCGCGATGTCGAAACCGCCCACCTTCGAGAGCACGTCGATCGGGTCGGCGGGATCGGGCGAGTTCGCGTCGATAGCGCGCTCGACCACGTCGCGCTTGCGCGCGAGCGAGGCGTCCGAGAGCCCCGCGCCGCGCCCGACGAGGCTCCGCGCGTCCGTCCGGATGAGCACTGCGGCCACCGCCGCCGAGGTGGTCGTGTTGCCGATGCCCATCTCGCCCGCGGCGAGAAGGCGCACGCCGGCGCGGGCAAGCCCGCACGCGACGGCGATTCCGACCTCGATCGCGCGCACGGCCCCATCGCGAGACATAGCGGAGCCGTGCGCGATGTTGCCGCTCCCCCGCCGCACGTTCGCGCGTACCATGCGCGCGTCTTCTATGCCCCGGGCCATACCCACGTCGACGGGCACGACATCGGCACCCGCGAACGCTGCCATGCGGCAGGCGCTCGTGGCCCCCTCGCACATGTTGCGCGCGACGGCTCGCGTCACATCTTGCCCGCTTTGCGACACGCCTTCGGCAACGACCCCGTTGTCGGAAAAGAATACCGCGAGCGCACGAGGAAACTCGGCCACCTCGGCGCCCCCCTGAGCTGCGGCGATACACGCGACGGCGTCTTCAAAGTCGCCCAATCCCCCCAAGGGGTGCGCGATGGAGTCCCACGCGGCGTACGCGGCGGCGCGGGCGCACTCGTCTGTGGGCGCGATCCGGGAGAGCGCGGCTTCGAGCACGGCGCCTGGCGCCGACGAGAACGCGCGCTCGACTTCCTCGCGGATGCAGGCAAGCACGGTTTCGGTTGCTTCAGCCATGCCGTCTCCTCTCTGCTAACGACGCTGCGGCAGACGCGAACGAGCGCGCAACGTCGGGGTTCGCAGGATAGTACACATGCGGGAAGCCCGCAACCAGGGACGGAGTGGTCGTCATGCACGGCCAGCCCTTGTCGCGCCGGGGCTTCTGCGCCCAGAAGTCGCCGCCCGGGCAGGTGGACTGCCAGTAGTGGAACTCATGCGCGCGGATGCGTGTGCCGCGCGGCCCGTAGAGCCCGTCGCGTTGGGAAGTGAGCTCCACGTACCCGAAATGGGACAGCCTTCCCCCGTTCTCGCTTGCGCCCTCAAGGGCGCCCGCAACAGGCCAGCGCCGCCCCTCGCTATCGGCGATTTCGCGCTGCAGGTACAGAAACCCACCGCATTCGGCAACCGTCGGCATGCCAGATTCCACCGCGCGCCGCACCGCCTCGCGCATCGGCGCGTTCTCGGAGAGCTGCCGCGCATGGAGCTCCGGGTAGCCACCTCCCAGATAGAGGGCGCTTGTCCCCCGGGGCAACTCGCTATCACACAGGGGGCTGAAATAGGCCAGCTCGCAACCCAGATCCTCGAGCGCGCGCAGGTTCTCCTCGTAGTAGAACGAGAACGCCTCGTCACGCGCGACGGCGACGATGGGCCGCGCTCCCGCGATCGGCTCCAACCGGTAAGGTTCCTCGCGGATATCGGGTGCCGTCGCCGCTATTTCGAGCAAGCGGTCGACGTCGACGCTCTTTTCCACCAGCTCGGCCATCTTATCGATGCGCGCGGAGAGCTGCTCCACCTCGTCGGCGGTCACAAGCCCCAGATGCCGGCTTTCGAGCGAGAACGCCTCGTCGGCGGGGATATTCCCCAAAACCGCGACGCCCGCGTGCTTCTCGATCGCAGGCGCCGCATAGGCGCAGGCAGCGGCGCTCGTCTTGTTCAGCACGACGCCGCGCACGTTCGCACAAGGCAGGAACTCGGCGATGCCGCGGATTACGGCGGCGAGCGATAAAGACGCGCCGCGCCCGTTCACCACTAAAACGACCGGCGTTTCCGTGTCGCGCGCAACCTGGTAGCTGCTCGCGTCGGCCACGCCGGGCGCCATGCCGTCGTAGAAGCCCATGACCCCCTCGAGCACCGCGATATCCGCGCCCGCGGCGCCGCGTGCGAGCAGGGCGCGCAGCGTCGGGGCGTCGGTGAAGAAGCCGTCTAAGTTCCCCGAGCGCGCGCCCACGACGCGGCGATGAAAGAGCGGATCAATGTAGTCGGGGCCGCATTTGAAGGCCGCGCATGCGAGGCCGCGGCGCGCGAGCGCGCGCAGGAGCGCGCACGTAACGACTGTCTTGCCGCTCCCGCTCGAGGGCGCAGCGACCATGAAGCGCGGGATGGACGTGCTCACCGGGCACCGCCTTCCCCACCTGCACCACGCGCGCTGACGAGGAACACGGGGTTTTGCGCCTTCATAAGATGGTGCGAGCCTACAGCCTCGGCGCGGGCGGCCGACACCTGGCACGCCTCGAACCCCTTAAAGCGCGAACCCGAGAGGAGCGCGCACGCCTCGGTGAGTGTCTCAACGGTGACGCATGGCACACACAGGCGAACCTGCGAATTCTTCTCGAGCGCCGCCTCCACGATGGAGGGAAGCTCGCCCGCGCTCCCGCCGACGAACACGGCGTCGGGGACGGGCAGTTTCGCGAGCGCTTCGGGAGCGACGCCGGGGACCGCATACACGTTGCCGCACCCGAATGCATCCGCGTTCTCTCGGATGAGCCGCACGCCGGCCGCGTTGCGCTCGACCGCCCATACCGACCCCGCTCGCGCGACGAGCGCCGCCTCGATCGACACGCTCCCCGTGCCGGCGCCGACGTCCCACACGGTGTCGGTCGCGGTAAGGCGCAGCTTCGCGAGCGCGACGGCTCGCACCTCCTGCTTGGTCATGGGAACGTCACCGCGGATGAAGAGCTCGTCGGGAATGCCCGAGGAAGCGTACGGCCAGCGGGAGCTCGCGGCGCGGGATGCGCCCGCAGAGTCCACCACGGAAGAAGTCGCCGCGGGAGCAGACGCGCCGGCCGGCGCCTCGGAGGCTGCGCTAGAGCCCGCAGGCGACCCGGCGCCGCCTGCGAAATCGATAAGCATCACGTTCAAGTCGTCGAACGTCTGACCTGCGATTTCACTTGCGGTCGCGCAGGTGATGCGCTCGTCGGGGTACGACAGGCGCTCGGCCACCGTCACGCGCGCGTCCCCGAAGCCCGCCTGCACAAGCTCGCCGGAAAGCCGCGAGGGGTCTTCCCCGCCCGACGTGACGAGGAAGAGCTCGCCTGAGCGCTCGGCCTCGGCCACAATGTCGCACTCCACGCCGTGAGCGCTCGCGAAGCGCCAATCCTGCCATGGACGCGCGAGACGCGCGGCGAGATACGACGCTGAGCTTATGCCGGGAATGACGCGCACGTCCACCTGCGCATCGCCGGAGAGCGCCTCCACCAGGCTGCGCGCGCCGCTGAACAGCCCCACATCGCCCGTCATCACGACCACGGCGCGCTGCCACGACGCCGCATCGGTGAGCGCGGCTACGATGTCCGCCGTCTTCACGAGCTCGCATCTCACGACGTCGGGCGGCACGTCGATGCCGGCAAGCGCGCGATGAGCGCCGATGACCACGTCGGCGATGTCGATCGCGTCGAGCGCCGCGCGCGAGAGCAAGTCGGGGTTTCCGGGCCCCGCCCCGATGATCGTTACCTTTCGCATGGAATCTCCCGATACCCGCGCGGCGTGACCATACGGCCGCCTACGAGCTTCGTGTCCGCGTTGCCGACGAACACGGTGGTGAACATGTCGGCGTCGATCTCCCCCAGCTCAGAGAGCCTGCACATGCCCGACTGCTGCCCCTCGCGCCCGATGTTGCGTACCCAGCCGCAGAGCGTGTCGGGGGCCTTCCATTCGAGCATAATCTTCGCCGCGCGTGAGAGCCTGTCGGCGCGCTTTCTGCTGCGCGGGTTGTACAAACAGATGCAGAAGTCGGCGCTCGCGACGGCGGCGAGCCTGCGCTCGATGACCTCCCATGGCGTGAGCAGGTCTGAGAGCGACACGACCGCGAAGTCGTGGGCAAGCGGGGCTCCGAGCACCGCCGACCCGCTCTGAGCCGCGGTGGCCCCGGCGATAACTTCCACGTCTACATCGGGGTAGTCCTCCGCAAGCTCCAGCACGGGGCTCGCCATGCCGTACACGCCCGCGTCACCGCTGCACACGAGCGCCACGGCTTCTCCACTCTGCGCGCGCGAAAGCGCAAGGCGGCACCGTTCGACTTCGTGCATCATCGGCGTCGCGAGATGCGCCGCGTCGGGCACGGCGGCGAGCGCGAGCTCCACGTATTTCGTGTAACCCACAACGATGTCGGACGCCTCGAGCGCACGCCGAGCCGCAATCGTCATGCCGTCGGGCCCGCCCGGGCCGATCCCCACCACGAAGAGCTTTCCCATCACCGCTCCTTAAACGAAAGTTTGATAGTTACCTTGGAAAACGCGACGGTCACGCCGCCGTGAGCGAGCTTCGGGAAGATAAGTTTGCCCCCCTCCGCGAGCGCCGCGCGCTCGCACACGTTGTCGACCCCCACCGTCGCGCGCACGAAATCAGATGGCGAAACGCTGCCTTCGACCTGCGACAACTCCTCTGCGGAATACGTCGCAAGCGGGATATTACGCGCGCGGCAGAAGGCGAGCAGACCCTCCTCGTGCGCCTTCACGTCGATCGTCGCCGCCTCGCGCACGGCCGAAGGCGAGATGCCCGCCTGCCCGCACGCGAGAAGAAACGCCTCCCCGATCGCTTCG
>URZI01000012.1 GCA_900552385.1 uncultured Collinsella sp.
TCACGAGCGGGGGCTCCTATCTTTTTAGTGCCCTCGGATTGGGTCATAGTGTCTGTCCAAACTCGGCATTGATCCTGGCATTTGTAAGAGCATGATCTCGTGTGGTCTGCCGCTTGGCTTTCAGTCTGCTGCGTATTCGATTTCCAACGTTTTGATTCAGGTGTCGGTCAACTCGTTTGGTGCCGATGTCACCACGGCGTGGGGTCTTTCGGGCCGCTTAGATGGCATTGTCTGGATGGTTACCGAGGCGCTCGGCGTGTCAATCACCACGTTCTCGGCACAGAACTTTGGCGCGCGCAACTATGAGCGCATGCGCAAGGGCTACCATACGTCGCTCGTGCTGTCGTTTATGCTCATTGGTGGCCTGTCTGCCGTGCTGCTGGTGTTCTCGGGTCCGTTGTCGCGTCTGTTTGTCGACGATGTTTCGATTTCGGCGTACACCACGACGATTCTTCATTTCATCGCGCCGTTCTACGCGATCTTCTCGATTATCGAAAACGCGTCGGGTTCCATTCGCGGTACCGGCGTGAGCTTGCAGCCCATGCTGCTCACGATTTTTGGCACTGTCGTGCTCAGGGTGATCTGGGTGTTTGCGATTATGCCGTTCGATCCGTCGCTTGAGCACCTGCTGCTGGTTTACCCCGTAACCTGGCTCATCACGGCCACGATGTTTACCATTTACCACCACAGCGGCAACTGGCTAGGCCGCGCCACCGCCTAGCCATTCGGGACGTCCCCAATGGCTAGTATTCGATGCCTTGGCGGGCTAGGAGTCCTTCGTCGAAGTAGTGTTTGATGGGGCGCATTTCGGTGACAAGGTCGGCGAGGTTCGCGAGGGGCAGCAGCCCGCGGCCGGTGAGCACGAGCTCCGTGGTGGCGGGCTTTATCGCGATCAGCGCTTCGACATCCTCGCGCGTCACGAAGCCGCGGCGCATGGCCTCGCCGAGTTCATCCAAAATCAGAACGTCGACCTGTGATATCTGCTCGCATGCGAGCTCCATGATCTGCGCGGCGCAAGCCTCGGGTGTGTCGCGGTCGGCTTGTACGATGCGTAGCCCTAAACGAGGTGCTCCATCATGTTCGGCGCAGTGCAGCTTCTTGGCAAACTGAAGCATGAGCACGTTAAGTCCATAGCCCGTGGCACGCAGCGCGAGCCCCAGCGCAGCCGTCGTCTTGCCCTTGCCGTCGCCCGTATAGATTTGAACCTTGCCGACTTCCAGTGATGCCATCTCTGTCTTTTCGTGCCCGGCGTCGGTTTATCGCCGTCCGGGTTGGGTATTCTAGAAAACATTATCAACCCCAGTAGATGGAGTTCAAGCAGATGGAGATGGATGACAACAAACGTAGACGGAATATGATCCTCTACGTGCTCATCGCCTTCGTCGTCTACCTCGTGCTCTCGACCGTTCTGTTCCCCAACATCGGTCACACGCAGCAGATTACGAAGACCGATTACTCGACGTTTGTTAAAGCGCTCGATAAGAAGAGTGTCGACAAGGTCGAGTACAACACGGACGATTACTCGATTTATTACACCAAGAAGGGCGAGGACGAGAACATCGCCTATAAGACGACCGGTGTGCCGAACGATGCGGGCTTTACCGATCGCGTGCTTGAGTCTGGCGCTTCGCTGGAGTCGGTCGTTCCCGATAAAAATTCGGGTTTGATGACCTACTACCTGCTTACGCTCATCCTTCCCATGGCGATTTTCTTCCTGATCGGCTGGTGGCTCAACCGCCGCATGAAGAAGGCCATGGGTGATGACGGTCCTTCGATGAACTTTGGCGGCGGTGGCTTTGGCGGCGGTGGACTGGGCAAGTCCGGCGCGCGCGTGATCGCCTCCAAGGACGTGGGCGTGACCTTTAAGGATGTCGCCGGCCAGGAAGAGGCCAAGGAGTCCCTCAAGGAGGTCGTCGACTTTCTGGAGAAGCCCCAGCGCTACGAGGAGATTGGCGCCAAGCTGCCGCGCGGTGCTCTCCTTGTTGGCCCTCCGGGTACCGGTAAGACCCTGCTAGCCAAGGCTGTTGCCGGCGAGGCTGGTGTTCCGTTCTTTAGCATTTCGGGTTCTGAGTTCGTCGAGATGTTCGTCGGCCGTGGCGCCGCCAAGGTGCGCGACCTGTTTAAGCAGGCCAAGGAAAAGGCCCCGTGCATTGTGTTTATCGACGAGATCGATACCATCGGCAAAAAGCGTGACGGTGGCGGCTTTAGCGGCAACGACGAGCGCGAGCAGACGCTCAACCAGCTGCTGACCGAGATGGACGGCTTCGATAACCACAAGGGTATCGTTGTCCTTGCTGCCACCAACCGCCCCGACAGCCTCGATCCGGCGCTGCTGCGCCCTGGTCGTTTTGACCGCCGCATCCCCGTCGAGTTGCCCGATCTGACCGGACGTAAGAACATCCTCGAGCTCCACGCCAAGAGTGTGAAGACCGAGCCGCCGATCGATCTGACCGCGATTGCCCGCGCCACGCCCGGTGCCTCGGGCGCCGACCTGGCCAACATCATCAACGAGGGCGCCCTGCGCGCTGTTCGCGAAGGTCGTAAGCGCGCTACGCAGGACGATTTTGAGGAGTCGGTGGAAGTCGTTATCGCCGGCCAACAGCGTAAGTCCACGGTGCTTTCCGACCACGAGAAGCAGGTCGTTTCCTACCACGAGATCGGTCATGCCATCGTTGCCGCCCGCCAGAAGGGCTCTGCACCGGTCACGAAGATCACCATCGTGCCGCGCACGAGCGGTGCTCTGGGCTACACCATGCAGGTCGAGGAGGATGAGCGCTTCCTGACCACGCGCCAGGAGGTCCTGGACAAGCTCGCCGTCTATTGCGGTGGCCGTGCAGCCGAGGAGCTCATCTTTGGTGAGATGACGACCGGCGCCGCCAACGATATCGAGCAGGCCACTAAGCTCGCCCGTAACATGGTGACGCGCTTTGGTATGTCCGATGAGTTTGGCATGATGGCACTCGGTACCGTTCAGAATGCGTACCTTAACCAGGACACGTCGCTCACCTGCGCCCCCGGTACGGCCGAGCGCGTGGACGCGATTGTCGCCAAGCTGATCGAGGATGCGCACGACCGCGCCCTGCAGATCCTGAAGGAGAACAAGTTCAAGCTCCACGAGCTGGCTCGTTATCTGTACAAGAAGGAGACGATCACGGGCGAGGAGTTCATGAATCTCCTCACGCGCGAGAATCCGCTGATGCCAAAGCAGCAGTAAGGTTCGTTGCGCAGTGTCAATCGCCCCATTTGAGTGTCCATCTCAAATGGGGCGTTTTGCTTGAGAGGGATGGAAATGAAGATCGTGGTGAGTGCCTGTTTGATGGGCGAGAGCTGCAAGTATAACGGGCTCGACAACTATCATCGCGAGTTGGTCGAGGCCTGCGAGCGTACAGGGACCGAGGTCCTCTTGGTGTGCCCTGAGGTCTTTGGGGGCCTGCCCACGCCGCGCAAGCCGTCCGAGATTGTGAACGGCGAGGTCCGTACCTGCGAGGGCATCTCGGTTGATCGCGAATTTCGCCTGGGTGCCCAACGTGCGCTCGATATGTGCGAGCAGGCAGGCGGACCGGAAGAGATAGTCGCGTGCATCCTTCAGGACCGCAGCCCCTCGTGCGGCGCGGGTCGCATCTACGACGGAACATTCAGCGGCACCCTTACGGCGGGCAACGGCGTCTTCGTTGATTTACTGCTCCGCCACGGTTATCGCGTGATCCCGGCTAGCGAGTTCGACCCCAGCATGCTGGAGCAATAAAAAACCACCACAAAGGTGCTGCTCCCTTGTGGTGGTTTTGGGCTAGGCCTAGAGCGTGTGGCCGTAGGCGTTTGCGGCCTTGATGGCGGCGGCGAACTTTTCGTCGGTGAAGGGCTCGGGGTTGCCCTGCTTCCACTCGTTGGTGGCGTGCGCGTACTCGCACAGGGCCGGGATATCGGACTCGGAAAGCCCGACCTGCTCAAGCGTCACGGGCAGGCCCATCTGCTTGTTAAAGGCCGCGTAGCGCTCAAGGTTCTCGGTATCGCCCGTATAGGCGAACAGCACGAGCACGCCCAGGCTCACGACTTCGCCGTGCAGGTAGGTGCCCTCGCGCGGAATGCTGCATGTGGCGTTGTAGAATGCGTGCGCCACGCTCGAGTTGTAGTAGTAATCGTTCTGGTTCGTCAGGTTCGAGACATAGCCCGTATTGACCACGATATCGAGTGCGATTTGCTTGACGGCCTCGGTCGACAGGTCCTGGCGCACGTCCTCAAGACCCTGGACGCCATAGGTAAACAGCGGCTCGGAGCAGGTGTGGGCGAGTGCCAGGCCAAGACCGGCGGTGTGCTCCAAATTACCGGCGCTCGTGGCGTACTCGACCTCGGGCTGCTTAGACAGGGCATCGCCCACGCCGGCCCAGAAGTACTCTGCCGGTGCCTCGGCGATGATCTTGGGGTTGATGAAGATGTGCGCCGGTCGGTTGGGGTACGAATAGCCCTCGAGCGAGCCATCGTCATTGTAGACAACGGCAATGGCGGTCGCGGCAGAGCAATTGGAGCAAATCGTCGGTACGGTAAAGACGATCTTCTTGAGCTCGATGGCCGCCGTCTTGACGGTGTCGAGTGCCTTGCCGCCGCCACATGCGATGAGCACGTCGGCTTCCTGGCAGGCAGGGGAGTTCACGACCTTGGCGATATTGGCACGCGTACTGTTGGTGCCATAGACGCGCGTCTCCAGAACCTCGACATCGGTACCTTCAAGCGCCGCCTCGATGCCCGGCAGCGCTGCAGCCAGGGCTCGCTTGCCGCCAATGATGGCGACCTTGGTCGCTCCGTACTCTGCCAGTGCGGCGGGCAGCTCGGTAAAACAATCCTCGCCAACGGTGTAGTCGCTCATTCCGATCGTGCGCATGGCAACCTTCTTTCTTTCGATAAAGTGCTTTCAGGTATTTTGCTCCTAGAGAAGGTCCACAGCCGCGAGAAATTTCGAACGTATAAAACCAGTGTTGAGGGTTTTTCGCCGGCGCGGAACGTGCTAGCATACTCCGCATAAGCGTTGATGGGGACGAGTAGTCGGCCGTCCGCATGCTACAGAGAGCGGGGAGCGCTGAGAACCCGTGCATGCGACCGATGAAAATCACCCCGGAGCTGCGGTCCCAACGGGCGCGCCGTACAGGCACGTCTTAGTAGATATCGCCGAGATGGTCGTCGATACAGGCCAGCCGAGTAACGGATGCGAGCGCGCGATTACGCGGGCGAGGGCATCTAAGCTGGGTGGTTAAGCGAAGAGCTTTTACGGGCGTATAGCCCGTTTTGTGGCGCTTCGTCCCAGCTTGTAGGGACGGGCGCTTTTTTGGTGCCCAACGGGCGTGCGCGCCCACGACATGAAAGGGGTACCGTGGCAAACGAGTACAAGCAGACGATGAATCTGCCCAAGACCGGTTTTCCCATGCGTGCCGGTCTTTCCAAGTCCGAGCCCAAGCGACTCAAGGACTGGCAGGACAACAAGGTCTACGAGCAGGTTCTGAAGAAGAACGAGGGTCACAAGAAGTTCGTGCTGCACGACGGCCCTCCGTACGCCAACGGCCCGATCCACATCGGCCACGCCATGAACAAGATCTCCAAGGACATGATCAACCGTTACTGGATGATGCAGGGCTATGAGGTTCCCTATGTTCCCGGTTGGGACTGCCACGGTCAGCCGATCGAACATAAGGTCGAGGAGAAGCTCGGCACCGAGAAGTTCAACCAGACCTCCACGGCTAAGATCCGCGAGCTTTGCAACAAGTTCGCTGTCGAGAACATCGAGCTCCAGAAGGCTGGCTTCCGTCGCCTTGGCGTGCTTGGCGACTGGGACAACCCGTATCTGACGCTCTATCACCAGCATGACGCCGCCGACATTGAGGTCTTCAAGGCCATGTTCGACAAGGGCATGATCTATCGCGGCCACAAGCCCGTCCACTGGTGCAAGCACTGCCACACCGCGCTGGCCGAGGCTGAGATCGAGTACTCCGACGAGACGAGCCCGTCCATCTTCGTGCGCTTTGAGATGACCTCCAAGCCCGCCGGTCTCGAGAACTTCGACGGCCCGGTCGACTTTATCATCTGGACGACCACGCCGTGGACCATCCCCTCCGACCAGGCAGTTTCCCTCAAGCCCGGCGCCGCCTACGTCGCCGTTGAGCACGACGGCCGCGCCGAGGTCATGCTCGAGGACCTGGCTCCTAAGTGCTGCGAGGAGTTTGGCTGGGAGTACACTCCGGTTATGGTCGACGGCAAGCCCTATGTGGTTCCCGCCGAGACCTTCCACCACATCCACTACAAGCAGCCGATCTTCGACGGTGTCGAGGGCGTGGCGCTGCTGGCCGATTACGTCGGTGTCGATGACGGTACCGGTATTGTCCACAACTCGCCCGGCCACGGCGTCGACGACTACTTTGCCTGCCTCAAGGAGGGCATCACCGACATCTGCATGCCGGTCGATGACGACGGCAAGTTCTACACCGGCGAGGAGTTTGGCACCGGTGGCCCCTTCAGCGGTATGGACACCGATGAGGCCAACCCGCACATCATCGAGTTCCTGCGCGAGCGCGGTACCCTGGTCCTCGAGAAGAAGATCACGCACAGCTATCCGCACTGCTGGCGTTGCAAGCACCCGGTGCTCTTCCGTGCTACCGACCAGTGGTTTGTCTCTATGGACAAGACCGGTTTGCGCGAGCAGGCTGGCAAAGAGGTCCGCGAGAACGTCAAGTGGTATCCGGCCCACGCGGCCAACCGCATCGGCGCCATGGTCGAGCAGCGTCCCGACTGGTGCATCAGCCGTCAGCGCAACTGGGGCGTGCCTATCCCCAGCTACACTTGCGCCGACTGCGGCGAGAAGGTCATGAACGACGCCACGCTCGACGCCGTCATCAAGCTCTTCCACGAGAGGGGCTCCGACGCCTGGTTCACCGACGCTCCCGAGAGTTACCTGGGCGAGGCTTGCGTTTGCCCCAAGTGTGGCGGCCATCACCTCAAGGCCGATAAGGACATCCTCGACGTGTGGTGGGACTCCGGCGTGTCCTGGAAGGCCGTCTGCGAGTATCGACCCGAGCTTGAGTACCCGGCTGACGTGTATCTCGAGGGCTCCGACCAGCATCGCGGTTGGTTCCAGAGCTCGCTGCTCACCTCGGTGGGTGCCAGCGGCCATGCTCCGTACAAGGCGGTCGTCTCGCAGGGCTTCACGCTCGATGGCCAGGGCCGCAAGATGTCCAAGTCGCTCGGCAACGTCATCGACCCCAACAAGGTCTGCGACGAGATGGGCGCTGACATCATCCGTCTCTGGGTTGCCTCCGTCGACACCAGCTCCGACGTCTCCATCGACCATGAGATTCTCGCTCGTACGTCCGATGCCTATCGTCGTTTCCGCAACACGCTGCGCTTCTTGCTCTCCGAGCTCGAGGGTCAGTTTGAGCCCGAGACCGACGGCGTCGCCTTTGCCGACCTGCTGCCGCTCGACAAGCTCATGGTTGCCCGTCTGACCCAGGTCCAGGCCGAGGTCGACGACGCCTACGCCAGCTATGAGTTCCCGCGCGCCTACCGTGCGCTCTATGACTTCGTGGTTACCGAGCTTTCCAACGTGTATCTCGACGCCCTGAAGGATCGTCTGTACTGCGACAAGCCCGGCTCGCTCGAGCGCCGCAGTGCCCAGACCGTGCTGGCCGAGCTCTTCTCGATGCTCATGCGCGACCTGCAGCCGATCCTGTCCTATACCGTCGACGAGGCCATGGCATATGCGCCCGCCGGCTGCGTCGATCACCAGAAGTACGCCGCGCTGCTCGATTGGTACAAGTCGCCCATCACGGTCGACGAGGCCAATGAGTTTGAGGGCGTGCTCGAGGCTTCGCTCGAGCTCCGTAGCGCCGTGACCAAGGCCCTTGAGGATGCCCGTTCTGCCGGCACCTTCACTAAGAGCCAGCAGGTCCGCGTCAAGGCGGTCGTTCCCGCCGAGATGTACGCGCTGCTGACCGGTGATAAGGCCGTCGACCTGGCCGAGTTCTACATCGTCTCCGATGTTGAGCTGACCCAGGGCGAGGAACTCTCCGTTGCCATTGAAGCTGCCGAGGGCGAGTGCTGCGACCGTTGCTGGAACTACCGCACCACCGTTGGCGAGTACAACGACCACGCTCATATTTGCAAGCGCTGCGCGGAGGCGCTGAACTAGCCGTTGGGGACGTTCTTAAACGACTGTCAAACAAGAACGTCCCCAACGTCAACTTTTGTCACGTCCAAGCGGCATTCTGTTTTTCGGAATGCCGCTTTCGTTTTTAGCTGGTTATTTCGCTAGCGTTGGTGAATATGCTGCGCGTTTGGCGTTTGTCACTATAAGATGATTACTTGCATTAAACGGAATTCGATGTTCTTGAGGGTAGGGGATTGATTTGGGTCGTACTGGGGATATGACGCCGCCTTTGCGTTGGCGGTTGGGTGTTGCTGGTGGGGTGGCGCTGGTTGTGCTGCTTGTTGACCAGTTGACCAAGCTTGCGGTTCGTGCCGTGGGCGATGCACTGCATGTGACCGTCATCCCCGGCGTGATCGACTTCCTGTTTGTCCGCAATATCGGCGCTGCCTTTAGCATGGGCGAGGGGCATGGCATCGCGTTTGCCGTGCTGGCGCTGGCGGTCATTGTCGCTATTGCCGTGTACCTCGTTCGTGCACCCCAGCTCGCCCATCTTGAGGTTGTGGGCATGGCGATGGTTGCGGGCGGTGCTATCGGCAACGCTATCGATCGTTTGGCCTTTGGCTTCGTGACCGATTTTATTGCCACCACCTTCATCGACTTTCCCGTCTTCAATGTGGCCGATATCGGCATTACGGTCGGTGTTGTGCTGGCGCTTATCGGTTACATGTTCTTGAGTCCCGCCGCTCGCGAGGTCGATGCGACTGCTGAGCTCAATGCCCGTGATGAGGCCCGCGCTAAGCGCAAAGCCAAGCAGCGTGGGGAGCGTGCCCGCAAGATTCGCGAAAGGAATGAGCGTTAATGGCCGACATCCATATTCTTGTTGCCGACGATTGCTCTGGCCAGCGTCTCGACGCCTTTCTGGGTGCCAACGACGGCTGCCCCACGCGCTCTGCCTGCGCGCATCTGATCGAGGGCGGCGCCGTAATCGTGAACGGCGAGACCTGTCTGTCAAAAAAGTATGCCGTACGCGCCGGTGACCGCATCTCGGTCGACCTGCCCGAGCCGCACGATCCCACCGATGTGATTCCCGAGGCCATCCCGCTCGACATTCGCTATGAGGACGACTATCTCATTGTGCTCTCCAAGCAGCGCGGGCTGGTGTGCCATCCCGCCCACGGCCACGAGAGCGGCACGCTTGCGAACGCCTTGGTCTACCACTGCGGTATCGATCATCTTGGTACCGTGCAGGGTGAGGACCGCCCCGGCATCGTGCATCGCCTGGATCGCGATACCTCGGGCCTTATGCTCGCGGCAAAAGACGACGACACCCAGCGCGCGCTTCAAAATCTCATTCGCACGCGTACGCTCGACCGCCGCTATATCACGCTTGTCCACGGGCACATCGCCATGGACGAGGGCACCATCAATACCGGTATCGCCCGTTCTACGCGCGACCGCGTCAAGATGGCGGTTTCGGACGACCCCTTTGCCCGTCAGGCCATTACGACCTTTAAAGTCCTCGAGCGCTTTGATTCCACGCGCTTTGACGATGGTTATACGCTCGTTGAGTGCCATCTGTTTACCGGTCGCACGCACCAGATTCGCGTGCATATGCGTCATATCAACCACGCCTGCGTGGGCGATCCACTCTACGGCAAGTGCGATGCGCGCGCCGACCAGGGCCTGACCAGGCAGTTCCTTCATTCCTGGCGCGTGGCGTTCGACCATCCCGTGACGGGGGAGCGCATTGAGTGCCGCGACGAGTTGCCGTGGGATCTCGCTGCGGTTCTCGACGATCTGGCTCCGCGCTCGCTCGGTCGCACGGCCGTTGGAGATGAAATCGTTCCGCAGCTCGGTCTTCTCGAAGCCTAGCCAGTATTAGGTGGTTTCTTGAACTCGGTAAGCCTGCGGTAAGATATACGATTGTTTACGTTACGCGTTGCTGGGAGCCTGCATGCTCGCCTTTTTACAAACCAACACACCCATCGTGATCTTCAACCAGATTGTCGTCACGCTGCTCACAGTCTGCTTTCTGTACCAGGTGGTCTTCTTTGTCATTGGCGCTCTTCGTGGCGAGGTCGCGCCTCCCAAGGCCAAAAAACTCCATCGCTATGCCTTTTTTATCGCGGCGCATAATGAGGAGGCCGTGATCGCCAACCTCGTTCGCTCCATCAAGGACCAGGATTATCCGTCCGAGCTCATCGAGGTTTTCGTGGTCGCCGATGCCTGCACCGACAACACGGCGCAGCTCGCGCGCGAGGCCGGTGCCATTGTTTACGAGCGCAATGACCTGGCCCGCAAGGGCAAGAGCTGGGTCATGGACTTTGGCTTCGACCGCATTCTCAACGAGTATCCCGACACGTTTGAGGGCTACTTTATCTTCGATGCCGATAACGTTATCTCCCGCGATTACGTTTCCAAGATGAATGATGCCTTTGACCAGGGCTTCCATGTGGTCACGAGCTATCGCAATTCCAAGAACTTCGGCAGCTCGTGGATCTCGGCTGCTAATGCCACGTGGTATCTACGCGAGGCGCGCTTCCTCAACAACGCGCGTAATATCTGCAAGACGTCCTGCGCTGTTTCGGGTTCGGGCTACCTCATCTCCGCCAGCGTTATCGAGGGCATGCACGGTTGGCAGTTCCACACGCTGACCGAGGACATTCAGTTCACCACGTTCTGCGCCATTCACGGCATTCGCATTGGCTATGCGCCGGCGGAGTTCTTTGACGAACAACCCGTGACGTTTAAGGCGTCCTGGAAACAGCGCATGCGTTGGACCAAGGGCTTCTACCAGGTGTTCTTTACTTACGGTAAGCACCTGGTCAAGTCGACCTTCCGCTACCATCGCTTTGCCGCCTACGACATGTTCATGACGATCGCCCCGGGTATGCTGCTGTCGCTCATCTCGATGCTCGCCAATGCGACGTTCCTGATCGTGGGTGGACTCTCGCACGGCTTTTTGGCTACCGAAGTCGAGATGCAGGCCTGTGCCGCTTCGCTCATTATGACCTTCGCCATGATGTATCTGACTTTCTTTATCCTGGCGCTGCTCACGACTATCTTTGAGTACAAGCACATTCACTGCGCGCAAAAGTGGCGTCTGGTGACTAACCTGTTTACCTTCCCGATCTTTATGTTCAGCTATATCCCCATCACGGTGGCCGCGCTGTTCCTGAAGGTCGACTGGGTGCCGACGCAGCACGCCGTCAACGTTACCCTTGACGAGGTCATGCAAGGCGCCAAATAACCACCACCAAAACCACCGCAAAGGGGACAGGCACCTTTGTGGTGGTTTTTGCTTTTGCGATGCAGCTCGAGGAGGAGTCCGATGGTCTATATCCCGTTTTGGATTTGCATCTTTGCCGGCGTGGCAATTGATGCCCGAGAGCGACGGTTTCCCAATGGGCTTGCCGGCGCATGTGCCGTGGCGGCGTTGGCGGGCGTTTGGCTTGACAGGGGCGTTAACACTGCACTTGATCATGCCGGTCTTGCGGTCATCGTCTACCTTGCCCTTGTGCTTACTGAGTCGCTCTGGCGGCGCCTTCGTCAAGCCCCGGGGATTGGCATGGGGGACGCCAAAGCACTCTTCGCGCTTTGCACGCTCGACCCTATGGGCGGCATCGTGGCATTTGCCGTTTCGCTCCTGGTCCTGGCCCTCTCCTGCCTCTTCACAAAATCACGCTCCCTGCCATTGCTCCCGTTTTTGGTGCCGATTTTTGCCATAATCGAGGTCGTGGGCTGCACTTTGTAACCGATTGCGCATCCTTCTTAAGGAGCATGCCATGGCAACTAATCAAGAAACGGCCGTCATTAAGGCGCGCATGGACCGTATTCCCTCGGCGTTGTCGCCCGAACTGGTCGAGCGCATTGTCGCCGATCGTGCTTCGGGCTATGTCAACCCGTATCGTTGCAACGACGATCAGGTCATTCGTCGTATTGATCGCGCCGCCGACAAAGGTACGCTTATGCGTCCGGCGTTTATGCGCGATACCGAAAAGATACTTCATCTTCCGGCGTACACCCGTTATGCAGGCAAAACGCAGGTCTTTAGCTTCCGTAGCAATGACGATCTGTCACGCCGCGGTTTGCACGTGCAGCTTGTCTCCCGCATTGCGCGCGATATCGGTCGCGCCCTGGGGCTCAATTGCGATTTGATCGAGGCGATTGGCCTGGGTCATGACTTGGGACATACGCCTTTCGGCCATGCCGGCGAGCGCTTCCTCAACGATATCTATCATGAGCGCACGGGGCGTTATTTTTTCCATAACGTGCAGTCGGTCCGCGTGCTCGACGCACTGTACGGCCGCAACGTGTCGCTCCAGACGCTCGACGGCGTGCTATGCCATAACGGCGAGTACGAGCAGCGTGTGTTTGAGCTCTCGGACATGGGCTCCTTTGACCAGTTTGACCAGACGGTTGAGGATTGCATTGCCACGGGCTATAGCGCAATTGAGCATCTGCGTCCCATGACGCTCGAGGGCTGCGTCGTTCGCATCTCGGATATTCTTGCCTACGTCGGTCGTGACCGTCAGGATGCGATCGCGGCGGGCCTGCTTTCGCCCGACGCTTTTGATGATGGCCGGGGCGGTGCCTACAACAGTTGGATCCTCACGCATGCCTCCATCGATATCGTTGAGCACAGCTATGGTAAGCCGCGCATCGAGATGAGCGAGGACCTGTTTGAGGAAATTCGCCGAGCCAAGCGCGAGAACTACGAGAAGATCTATAGCAAGGGCGGTATCGAAGGCGATTCCGAGGCGGAGCTGCGCGAGGCGTTCGTAAAGCTCTACGACCGTTGCCTGCGGGATCTAAACAGTGGCGACGAGTCCTCTTACATCTTTAAGCACCATATTTCGCGCATTGAGCAGCAGCTTTCCTACTATGATCGCACCTATGCCTGGCAGGACGACAAGGATCAAGCCGTGGTGGATTATATCACGAGCATGACGGACGGTTATTTCTGCGAACTGACGAGCAAGCTGTTCCCTGGTCTGGAGTTTCCGCACCGTACCTATATTAACGAACGGTAGTTCGTATTAATTCGGTATATTGTTAGTGGAAAACGTATTTGATTGATACACGGGATGGCTATGGACGACCTTTTTTCTGCTTCGACGCGCGAGCGTTCCTTTCAGAATGCGCCGCTTGCGGTGCGCATGCGCCCCAATTCGCTCGACGAGTACGTGGGCCAGCAAAAGGCCGTCGGTAAGGGTTCATGGCTGCGTGCCGCGATCGAGCACGACGTGCTTTCGAGCGTGATTCTGTACGGGCCTGCCGGTACGGGCAAGACGACGCTGGCCCACATTATCGCCAACCATACCAAGAGCGAGTTTGTCGAGGTCAGCGCCGTCACGGGTACCGTGAAGGACCTGCGTCGCGTGATTGATGAGGCCAAGACGCGCCTGAATACGTACGACCGTCGCACCATTCTATTTATCGATGAGATTCACCGCTTCTCTAAGTCGCAGCAGGATGCCCTGCTGCATGCAGTTGAGAACCGTACCGTCATTATGATTGGCGCTACGACAGAGAACCCGTACTTTGAGGTCAACTCGGCACTGTTGTCGCGCGGGCGCGTGGTGGAGCTTGAACATCTGAAGGATGAGGATATCGCCACGCTTATTGAGCGTGCGCTCGAGGCACCACAGGGCTTGAACGGAAAGTTCTCGGCCGATGAGGATACGGTCAAGACCATTTGCACGCTGGCAGCGGGTGACGCTCGCTCGGCGCTCACGACGCTCGAGCTTGCGAGCGAGATTGCCGTCACGCGTCCCGATACCGAGGGAACGCCAGCGCCTGCGGCGGGGGAGCGCTATCCCATCACCGTGGATGACGTGAAGATTGCCAACCCGCGTCGCGGCTTTACGTATGACAAAAACGGCGACATGCACTACGACATCATCAGTGCGTTCATCAAGTCCATGCGCGGTAGTGACCCCGATGCCACGATCTATTGGCTCGCGCGCATGATCGATGCTGGGGAGGATCCTAAGTTTATCGCTCGCCGCATTATGATTCACGCTTCTGAGGATGTTGGCAACGCCGACCCGCAGGCGCTTTTGGTGGCGCATGCCGCGTTTAAGTCTGCCGAGGTCATTGGCTATCCCGAGTGCCGCATTAACCTGGCTCAGGCTGCACTCTATGTGTGCTTGGCGCCAAAATCCAACGCGTGTGAGGCTTCGATCGATGCGGCGCTGGCCGATATCCATTCTAGTGGGCTTCGCGAGGTGCCGAGTTATCTGCGCGATCGCCATCGCCCGGGCAGCGATGAATACGGTGTGTATAAGTATCCACATGATTATCCCGAAGGCTGGGTCGATCAGCGCTATTTGCCCGAAGGCTTGGAACGCGGTGCATTTTGGCAGCCTGCCGGGCGCGGCTGGGAAGAGTGGCGCGTAGAGCAAAGCGAACGAGACCGCAGCGGGAATGCACCGAGGTAGCTGCTGATAATTTTGTCCCACGTTGCTGCTCTTGGCATGTTCGGTCCCCTTTGGGGTACCATGAAAAGCGTCTGTATTTCGATTCTTCCGGGAGGCTTGTATGAGTCCCATTCAAATCGCCCTGCTGCTGCTCGCCGTTGCCGGCGTGTGGGCCATCGCTGAGCTCGCGCTTACCCTGCGCAAGACCCGCAATGTTGTCGACTCGCTCGATAAGACCGTGAACGACCTCAACAACACCATCGCCGAGGCTCAGCCTGTGGTGGCAAAGCTCGATGGCGCTGTCGATGAGCTTACGCCGGCGCTTGCCCAGATGGAGCCGCTGCTTAAGTCGAGCAAGACGGCAGTTGATGCCCTTACCTCCAATCTCGTAGAGGTCGAAGCCGTGGTTCGCGACATTTCCGAGGTTACGGGCAGCATGGCCGAGGCCAGCAATGCTGTGTCGAGCGTGACCGACTCTGCCGCCGGTGCTGTGCAGAAGCTCTTCAATAAGGTGAAGGCTCCTGCAGCCGACGCCGATCGCAAGCTCGCCGCTGCCGCTGCGGAGGCCGAGCAGCCTACCGAGCGCATCCTAATTGGCGAGGACGAGGCCGCCGCGGGCGACGATGATGGTCAGAAGTCTGTATCCAAGCCGGCTCAGTATTACACCTATACGCCCGCCGAGACCTCTGAGGAGTCCTGCGATGAGTAGCGAAGCAACCTGCCCTATCACGCTGACCGTTGCCGGTGACCCGCGTCTCGCTCGCCTTGTGCGCATGACGGCAGCCAACGTTGGTGCCCTGTGCTCTATGTCTGTCGATCGCATCGAGGACATCCGCATGGCTGCTGAGGAGGCTTTCATCTTTGGTTGCACCGCGGTCGACTGCGATGACATCACCATCAAATTCGATGTCGATGAGACCCACGTTGGCATGACTATTACCTTTGGCGACCAGGCTACGGTCGATGAAGACGACCAGGCTGCGGTGTATGCCGAGCTCATCCTCGCGAGCGTGTGCGACTCCTACGAAAAGACTACGGCGCCCCTGACGCTTTCCCTCGACCTCAAGGCGGATATCTAATATGACCGAACGTTCCCGGAGCGGCAAGACCGCTTGGGACAAGGAGAAAACCCGCGAGCTGTTTCGTCGCTACAAAGAAACCGGTGATCCGGACGCGCGCGAGCAGCTCGTCATGTCCCATATGAACCTGGTAAGGTTTCTTGCCAACAAATTTAAGAATCGCGGCGAGCCGCTCGACGACCTCATGCAGGTCGGCTATCTGGGTTTGCTCAAGGCTATCGACCGCTTTGATCCCGAGCGCGGGCTCGAGTTCACGACGTTTGCAACACCCACTATCCTGGGCGAGATCAAACGCCATTTTCGCGACAAGGGCTGGAGCGTGCGCGTACCTCGTCGTCTGCAGGAGCTCTCGGCCAAGGTCAACCAAGCTACTGACAAACTTACCAACGAGCTGCAGCGTTCGCCCAAGGTTGAGGAGATCGCTGAGTATCTAGATGTGACTGTCGATGAAGTCCTCGAGGCTATGGAATCGTCTTCGGCCTATACCTCGGTGCCCATCGAGGCTCCTGGTGCGTCCGATTCCGACGATGCCCCCTCGATTCTCGACCGTTACGCCGACGACGACAACGAGCTCGACTTTACCGATGACCGCCTAGTGATCGAGGAAGCCATCCGTGATTTCTCGCCGCGCGAGCGCGAGGTGATCGAGCTGCGCTTTGTGAAGGGCATGACCCAGATCGAGATCGCCAAGAAGCTTGGTATTTCTCAGGTGCAGGTTTCGCGTCTGCTGCGCCGCACGCTTAAGAAGATTCAGGACAAGATCGACCCCGACGGAGTGATGATTCGTTCATGAGTGAGCACCCCCAACAAACCGATCGCGTGCTGCGCGACACTCGCATTCTGACGCTGCGCATTTGGGCTGTTGTCGGCTGCATTGTCATCGCCGCTGTCATCTTTAACCTTATGGGCATCCTGGCGCCGGTTATTGAGTTTCTTGCCGTCGGCTCCATCATTGCCTTTGTGATGTCCCCGATCACCAACTGGCTCGAGCACCATGGCGTGAATCGCGGCATCGGTTCGCTTGTCGCGCTTATTGTTGTTGTTGCCGTGCTCGTCGGTGTCGTTTGCATCTTGTCGCCGATTCTCTTTGGTCAGATCATGGAAGTCCTGAGCCGCCTGCCCGAGCAGCTTCGTGTTGCGGGTGGCGATCTCAATGAGATGATCTCGCATGCCAAGACGCTCAACAACACGCCGCTCAAGGAGTATTTGGACGATAATCTTTCGTCCCTGGTTACCGTGGCATCGAAGTATGTGTCTCAGATTGCTGCCGAGCTTGGTCGCGGTGTGTTCCCGCTCATCACCAATACGGCCTCGCAGTTGTTCGTGATTTTCCTTGGTCTGGTGCTTGCCTATTGGATGGCCTGCGACTACCCTCGCATGCATCACGAGATTTGCACCATCATCGGTCAGGAGAAGGAGACCTCGTACCGCTTTATGGTCGCCATCCTTTCTCGCTCTGTCGGCGGCTACATGCGCGGTATGGTCGTGACGTCCATCTGCGGTGGTTTCCTCGCCTTTATCGGTTTTATGATCATCGGCCATCCGTATGCGGCGCTCATGGCTATCTTTACTGGCATCATGCATTTGGTTCCGGTCGTCGGTCCTTGGGTGAGCGCGGCAATCGCCACGGTGCTCGGTTTCATGTTCAGCCCCATGTTGGCGTTATGGACGCTCATCGTGACGATGGTCGCGCAAAACGTCACCGACAATGTGATTTCGCCTAAGGTCATGCAGAGCTCAGTGCAGGTGCATCCCATTATGAGCCTTACGGCTCTCGTTATTGGTTCGGCACTCATGGGGCCCATCGGCATGATTATTGCCATCCCGCTTTGTGCGGCCCTCAAGGGCATCTTCGTGTACTACTTCGAGAATGAGACCGGCCGTCAGCTTGTGGCCTATGACGGAGCCGTGTTTAAGGGCACGCCGTACCGCGATGCCGATGGCAACCCGGTCGCCGCCTACGACGCGCTCGGCGACGACACCTTCATCTATGAGTCCGAGCTCATCGGTAACGAGACTGCGCCCGAGGCCAAGGCCATGCCCAAGCCCGAGCTCGATAATCCCTGGATTAAGCTCTCGGGCCTGCAACCCGATGCCACGGGCTTCTTCAAGAACCCCTTCGCCAAAGACGATGATTCCAACTCGGACGACGATACCAATACCGGCATCGACGGCTCCATGGACGATGACGACAACTGGCGGGGTAATTCGGGTTAACATTCATACGTGCTAACATGCAATTTCGCTGAAGGGCCGGCATTGTGCCGGCCCTCTTTTTTGCACTTGCGCGGCGGGATGGTAATATCGTTACGTTTGAACTGTTTCGATGTGAAACCGAGGAGATTCCCTCTATGAGTGCTGACTACCCGTCAATGACTACGGCCGAGATTCGCTCCAAGTTCCTCAACTTCTTTGAGGAGCGCGGTCTTAAGCTCTATCCTTCTTCGTCCCTCGTCCCCGACGATCCTTCGCTGCTGCTTGCCAACGCCGGCATGAACCAGTTTAAGGAGTACTACCAGGGCAAGAAGACCATGAAGG
This sequence comes from uncultured Collinsella sp., assembly GCA_900552385.1. Taxonomy (GTDB): domain Bacteria; phylum Actinomycetota; class Coriobacteriia; order Coriobacteriales; family Coriobacteriaceae; genus Collinsella. The sequence continues at coordinate 18,165 of URZI01000012.1, forward strand.
AGATCGGCGCGATTTCCTGCCAGAAGTGCGTCCGCACCAACGACATCGATTGCATCGGCGAGGACGGCCGTCACCTGTCGTTCTTCGAGATGCTCGGCGATTTCTCTTTTGGCGGCGTTTCCAAGGAGCAGGCTTGCGCATGGGCCTTTGAGCTCATCACCAAGGAGTTCAAGCTGCCGCTCGACCGCCTGTACTTTACCGTCTTTACCGAGGACGACGAGACCCACGACGTGTGGCGTTCTCTGGGCGTTGCCGAGGACCACATCTCCCGACTGGGCGAGGACGACAACTTCTGGGCCGCTGGCCCCACCGGCCCCTGCGGTCCCTGCTCCGAGATCTACTTTGACATGGGCGAGGAGGTCGGCTGCGGCAGCCCCGACTGCAAGCCTGGCTGCGACTGCGACCGCTTCCTTGAGTTCTGGAACCTCGTGTTTACCCAGTACGACCGTCAGGAGGACGGCTCCATGCCGGAGCTGCCGCACCGCAACCTCGATACGGGCATGGGCCTGGAGCGCATGGCTGCTATCATGCAGCACAAGACTGCTAACTACGACGGCGATCTGATGCAGCACCTCATCAAGCTGGGCGAGGAGATCAGCGGCAAGACCTATGACGCCGACGATTACTCCGGCGCCAGCCGTTCTCTTCGCATCATCGCCGACCACTCCCGTGCCGTCGACTTCATGATCTCTGACGGCATCCTGCCCGGTAACGAGGGTCGCGAGTACGTCCTTCGCCGCCTGCTCCGCCGCGCCGTGTTCCACGGTCGCCTGCTGGGCATCGAGGGCGCCTTCCTGACCAAGTTTATCGACGAGGTCAACGCTCAGATGGGCGAGGCCTATCCTGAGCTGCTCAAGAACGTCGCGCTCGTCAAGGGTATCGTCGCCTCCGAGGAGGAGCGCTTCTCCACGACGCTCGACAACGGTCGCGTCTACCTGGATGAGGCCCTGGCAGCGCTTGCCGAGGGTGCTGTGCTTCCGGGCGATGTTGCCTTTAAGCTGCACGACACCTTTGGTTTCCCCATCGACCTGACCGTCGAGATCGCCGGCACCGCTGGCCACGATGTCGATATGGACGGCTTCACTGCCTGCATGGAGGACCAGAAGGCCCGCGCCCGCGCCAATGCCAAAGGCGACGCCTGGGGCAGCTTCAACGACGTTTGGGTCGAGCTTTCCGACAAGGTCGCCGCGACTGAGTTCGACGGCTATGACAACGATGTGATCGAGGGCGCCAAGGTTGTTGCCATCGTGCGCAACGGCGAGTCCGTCGAGTCCGCTGCCGCCGGCGAGGACGTCGAGGTCGTTGTCGACCGCACTCCGTTCTATGCCGAGATGGGTGGCCAGCAGGGCGATGCCGGCGAGCTTTCCGCCGAGGGCGTTTCGCTGACCGTTTCCGATACCAAGAACCACAACGGCCTGTATGCTCACGTCGCCCACGTTGCCGAGGGCACGCTGGCCGTCGGTGCTACCGTGACCGCCGCGCTCGACGCCGAGCGCCGTGGCTTCCTGCGCCGCAACCACACCGCCACGCACCTGCTCGACGCCGCCCTTAAGCAGGTCCTGGGCGAGCACGTCTCCCAGGCCGGCTCGCTGGTGACGCCCGAGCACCTGCGCTTTGACTTTACGCACTTCGAGGCCCTGTCCTCCGAGCAGCTCAAGGCTGTCGAGGACCTGGTCAACCAGCAGATCTTCGCTTCCAAGCCGGTCGTGACCCGTGTCATGGGCATCGACGAGGCTAAGGCTGCCGGCGCTGTCGCCCTGTTTGGCGAGAAGTATGGCGACGTCGTCCGCGTTGTCTCCGTGGGCGCTGAGGACCAGCCGTTCTCCCGCGAACTCTGCGGTGGCACACACGCTGCAAACACCGCCGAGATCGGCCTGTTCAAGATCATTTCCGAGTCCTCCACGGGCTCCAATGTCCGCCGTATCGAGGCCGTGACCTCTAAGGGTGCCCTCGACTATATGGCCGACCGCTTGGCACTCGTTGACGCCGCTGCTACTGCGCTCAAGTGCCGCGTGGATGAGGTTCCCGCTCGCGTGGAGAACCTGCAGGCCGAGCTGCGCGAGACGTCCAATAAGCTCAAAAAGGCTCTGACCGGTGGCTCCTCCGACGCCATTTCCAGTGCCATCGAGGGTGCCGTCGAGCTCGGCGGCTACAAGCTCGTCGTCGCTGAGCTCCAGGGCCTTGAGGCTGCCGACCTGCGCAACGTATGGGATACCGTGCATCAGAAGGTCGCCGGCCCTGTCGCTTGTGTCGTCGCCAGCGTGACTGAGAAGGGCACTCCGGCCCTGCTCGCTGCCGGCTCCGATGACGCCGTCAAGGCCGGTTTCCACGCCGGTAACGTGATCAAGCAGATCGCGGGTCTGGTCGACGGTCGCGGTGGCGGTCGTCCCAACATGGCCCAGGCCGGTGGCAAGAATGCTGCCGGCATCGCCGATGCCCTCGCGGCCGCTAAGACCGCGCTCGGCGCCTAAGAATCTAAGAAGTCGCTGTGGTTGCGCTCGCGCTGGACATAGGGGAGACCAGGATTGGCATCGCCGTCTCGAGCCGTGATGGCAAGATGGCGATGCCTGTCAAGGTGCTTCCGGCTGCCGAGGTCACCGGTATGGCCAAGACGTTCCGCTACCTGGTGGAGGACTATGAGCCCGACATCCTGGTAAGCGGACGTCCCCTGACCATGGCCGGTGAGCCCGGCCCTCAGGCCGAGCGCGTTGCCGCTGTGGCGCAAAAGATTGCCGACGAGCTCGATCTTCCGTTGGAGTTTGAGGACGAGCGTCTGTCCTCGCAAGAGGCCAAGCGTATCCTGCGCAAGCAGGGACTCAACGAAAAGCAGATGAGGGGCAAGATCGACATGATTGCCGCCAGCCTGTTTTTGCAGACGTGGCTCGATCGTAAAAACGAGGAGGTTTCGCATGCCTAGTGCTTCCGATCCGCGCCAGCCGAATCGAACACAGCAGCCGGCGTCGCGCCCTGCCCAGCCTGGCCAGCGTCCGGCACAGCCGACGCAGCGCGCAGCTCAGCTTGCCGCGCGCCCGGCGCAGTCCTTCTCTCGTTCGGCCCAACCTGTTCAACAGACGGGTCAGCAGCCTTCTGCTCGTTCGTTTCAGCACTCGGCTTCTCACGCGGCTCAGCAGCCCACTGCTCGTACGGCCCAGCCTGCAGGCGGCACCCGCTTTAAGCAGCAGGCACCTACCCAGCGAACGCAGGCCCCCCAATCGCATTCGCATCACGCTCGTGGTTCGCATGGCGTTGCTCCGGCGACCCGCTCGAGCTACAACACGCATGCTCGTCGCGGTGCTCAAAAGAAAAGCTCCCCGGTTCCCATGATCATCGGCGTTGTGGTGGCGGTGCTCGCGTTTGCTGCGATCGCTTTCTTTGTCGTGCCGGCCGTCAAGGGCTTCTTTGCTGGTGAGGATACGAAGGTCACGGCTGGTCAGCAGGTTACGGTGACCATTCCCGATGGTGCTTCGGGCGATACGATCGCTTCGATTCTCTCCGAGAACCATATCGTAGAAAATCCCAAGGATTACTATGCGGCGGTGAAAAAGCTCAACGCCGATATGTCGCTCAAGCCTGGTGATTATTCGTTCACCACACTCATGGATGCGACCAAGGTTGTTCAGCAGCTCATGGAAGGCCCCAACGCGGGCTCCATTGCGCTGACTATCCCTGAGGGCCTGACGGTCGATCAAGTCGCCGACCGTGTGGCCCAGGCCTACGACAGCATCTCTAAGGAAGACTTCCTCAACCAGGCCAAGGCCTCCAACTACGTGGACGACTATAGCTTCCTTAAGGGCGCCGCCAACGACTCGCTCGAGGGTTTCTTGTTCCCCAAGACCTATTCGTTGGGTGATTCGCCGACGGCCGATGGCGTGATTCGCGCTATGCTCGATCAGTTTAAGACCGAGTACAAGTCGCTTGACTTTGCGAGCTGCGAAGCCAAGATCAAGGAACGCTACGGTGTGGAGATGTCCGACTACGACATCGTCAACTTGGCCTCTATCGTTGAGCGCGAGGGCCTCAACGCCGACCAGCGCGCGCACGTGGCCTCGGTCTTCTACAACCGTCTTGCTGGCAAGCTCGATGGTCTGCGCTATCTCAACAGCGATGCGACCATGATGTATGTCACCGGTGGCGAGGTTACCGCCGACGACCTGCAGAGCGATAGTCCGTATAACACCTATAAGCATGAGGGTCTGCCACCCACGCCCATCTGCTCTCCGTCGCTCGAGGCACTCAAGGCCACGCTTGAGCCGACCGACTCCGATGACCTGTATTTCTACATTACGCAGGACGAGGAGTACTTCTCGCAAACCTACGAAGAGCATCAACAGTCTTGGAATTAGCATGAGGATTTTTAGCCCCAAACGTTACGTTGCCTCGGTCGATCGCATCGACCTTGATACCCTTTGGGCCGACGGCAAACGCGCCATTCTGCTCGATCGCGATAACACCCTGGTGCCGCGCGACACCGAGCAGGTTCCCGCTGCGGTTTCCGCTTGGCTCGATACCGCCCGCGCCAAAGGCTTTAAGCTGTGCATGGTGTCCAACAACTGGCATCGCGACCAGGTCATGGCATCAGCACGCGAGCTGGGACTCGAGGCCATCAGCCATGCCATGAAGCCGGCGCCGTTTGCCCTCAAGGCGGGTCTTAAGCGCCTCGGCGCCACGGCCGACGAGGCGGTGCTGATCGGTGATCAGCTCTACACGGACGTGTGGAGCGGCAACTTCGCCGGCGTCGATACCATCCTGGTAAAGCCGCAGGCCACGCAGGACCTGTGGTATACGCAGATCTTCCGTATCTTTGAGCGCCGGGCCCTGCGCGACCTTCCCTGCGAGGAATAGGTCTCGTCATGTCCCAGCACACCAAACACGGCTGCGACCATATCTTCTTTATCGGCTTTTTGGGCGCGGGCAAATCGACGCTCGCGCGCAACGTCGGCACTATGTTCAAGCGGCGTTTTATCGATACCGACCGCCTAGTCGTCCGCCGTTGCGGCAAGTCGGTAACCGAGATTTTTGAGACCGAGGGTGAGGATCGTTTTCGCGAGCTCGAGACCTCGGCGCTCCGTTCGCTCCAAAGCGAGCGCAGTCTGTTGGTTTCGTGCGGTGGCGGTATCGTCGAGACGCCGGTGAATATTGAGCTGATGCACGAAATGGGTACGTGCGTGTACCTCGAGGGCGACTTTGAGGATTCGATTCGCCAGATTCGTCGGTCCGACACGCGCCCCGATTTCCGCTCGCCCGAGCATGCCGCGCGCTTGTTTGAGCATCGCCGTCCGCTGTATCGCCAGGCCGCCGATATTACCCTTGATATTCGCAACAAGTCCTTCGAGGACGTTTCCTACCTTTGTGCCGAGATGCTTTTGGAGCGTGGACTGCTATGATTCGCCGCCAACTGATCAATTTCCAAAACCGCAGCGTCGATGTCCGTGTCGGATTGGGCGCGTTCGATGAGCTGTCGCGCATGTTTGCCTCGGCTGTGGGCAAGCCTAAGCGCGCAATGGTGGTTTGGAACTCCGCCACATCCGAGCGTTTTGGTGAGGTCGTCGAGCATGCGCTGGTCGACGCCGGTTTTGTCGTGTCGCCGCTAGTCCTCGAGGTTTCGCCTGCCGGTGCTACGCTGGCCGATGCCGATACCGTCTTTGGCGCCCTTTCGGCTAACGGCATTACCTGCGACGATCTCGTTGTCGCTGTCGGCGACACAGCGACCTGCTCGGTTGTTAGCTGGTGCGCCAACCAGTGGTGTGGCCGAACCGAGTGCGCGTTGCTGCCGACGACCTTCGATGCAATGCTCACGGTCGCGACGACCATGAAGCCGCTCGTCGCTTCGTCGGCCAATGCGCTTCCCGCCATCGCGTTCCGTCCCGAACCGGGCTTGGTCGTGTGTGACCTCGACCTTGTTCGCGAGGCGGACCCCGAGGACCTCAAGCTCGGCTATGTGGTACTTGTTGGCACCATGCTTTCGAGCAGCAAGTCCCGCTGGAATCAGTTTACTGAGACCGTCCCCGAGATTCTCGCGGGCGAGGAGGTCGCGCTCGTCAATGCCGTTCAATGGTCTCAGACTGCCCGCAAGGACGTACTGATGGCCACGAACCCGAGCGCCCGCCATGCGCTCGATTTTGGCAAGACGGGGGAGCGTACCTTGCGCGCTTGCTTGGGCGATGCCGCTTCGCAGGTCCCTGCCTACCAGCTGTTGTCCGAGGGCATGCGCTTTGAGGCGCGCCTAGCACATGACGCCTGCGACTTCGATATCGATTACGTTTTTGAGGTCGATGACTGCCTGGAGGACTTTGGTATCGAGGAACTTGCCTTCGATCTGGAGCCTGCCGCATATATCGAGGAGTTCCGCAAGCAGCAGTTTGCACGCTCGAACCGCAGCATGTTGCCGCTGCCCGCGGCGCTCGGCGCCATTCGTCTAACGAGCGTTGAGGACGAGGTTCTTGAACGCCACGCTCATGCCTACTTGGCTTCTCGCAAAGAACTTCTCTAAGATTTATTGACATCCATCGTCTTTCGTATCATGTTGAGGGGCGGGTTTTCAATCGGTTGCGGATCGCATACGATTCCGTACATTGATTGAGACCCGTCCCGTCTTTATAGAGACAACAAGAAAGGAATCTGCATGTCTGAGTTTGCTGCCGGTCCTGCCGGTCGTATCGAGCGTGTCCGTGCCCTTATGGCCGAGCGTGGCTACGACGCCATCGTGGTGCGCGACGAGGCCAACCTTCGTTGGCTTACGGGCGTGAAGGGCGTCTTCGACTACACCTTCGAGTTCCCGCACGCTGCGTTTATTACGGCCGACCAGTGCCTGTTCCACACCGACTCGCGCTACCTCAACAGCTTTGAGGAGAACACGCCCGCTGGCAGCCCCTGGGTCTACGACATGGACGAGGGCACCATCCCCGGTTGGGTCGCCGGCAAGATCGCGGCCAACAAGTGTCGCGTCTGCGCTGTCGAGGACGACATGCAGATCAACATCTACCAGGGTATTCAGCGTGATCTGGAGGACCGTTCCGTCGCCTGCATGTTGCCGCTGATGCATGATGACATCCGCAAGATGCGCGCCATCAAGGACTCCGAGGAGATCGAGCTCATGCGCCATGCGCAGTCGATCACCGATGCCGCCTTCCAGCATATGCTCGGTTTTATTAAACCCGGCATGACCGAGAAGCAGGTTCGCAACGAGCTCGAGAACTTTATGTTCGCCAACGGCGCCGACAGCCTGGCCTTCGGCTCTATCGTGGCGAGCGGTCCCAACACCGCCAACCCGCATGCCGTGCCGAGTGACCGTGTCATCGAGAAGGGCGACTTTGTCCTCATGGATTACGGCGCGGGCTACTGCGATTATCGTTCCGACATGACGCGCACCGTCGTGATGGGCGAGCCTACCCAGGAGCAGCTCGACCTGTACGCGCTCGTGCGCCGCACCCACGAGGAGTGCGTCGCCGCCATCCATCCGGGCGTCGAGGGCAACGACATTTTCAAGCTTTCCAAGAAGATCATCGGCGATGCCGGCTATGGCGATTACTACAACCATGGCTTGGGTCACGGCGTGGGCATCGACATCCATGAGCTGCCCAACTTCAACCGCAGCAAGAACATCATCGAGGTCGGCTCGGTTATCACCATGGAGCCCGGCGTGTACCTGCCCGGTGTGGGCGGCGTGCGCCTGGAGGACTACGGCGTGGTCACCGAGAACGGCTACGAGCCCTTCACCAAGACGCCGCATGACCTCCACGTCATCGATTGCTAGCCCATTTCGATAGATTTTTGGGGCGGGGCGTCCGGATCGATTCGGACGCCCCGCGTTCTCTTTTTATGCGCTCGCTGCAGGCGCCGTCTGCAAGTGTATAATTTCGGTCGTATGTAATTTGGACGCTTGTGCGTTCTGCCCATAACAAGAAAGGTCGCTATGCCTACCATTTCCACCGCCGACTTCAAGAACGGCCTCGGTCTCCGCATTAAGGACAAGGTCTACACCATCGTCGAGTTCCAGCATGTTAAGCCGGGCAAGGGCGGCGCGTTTGTGCGCTACAAGACCCGCGACATCAAGAGCGGCCGCGTCGTCGAGAACACCTGCAACGCCGGCACCAAGTTCGAGAGCGTTATGCTCACCACCCGTGAGTTCCAGTACCTCTACAACGATGGCGCCGACTACATCTTCATGGACAATGAGACCTATGAGCAGGTTCCCGTTCCCGAGGACATGGTGGGCGAGAACTCCAAGTGGCTGCGCGAGAACGACATCTGCCAGCTGCTCTTTGCCGACGATGAGCTCATGGGCGTGACCCCGCCGATGTTCATCGAGACCACCATCGTCCAGACCGACCCGGGCTTTAAGGGCGACACCGTCCAGGGTTCCACCAAGCCGGCCACGATCGACACCGGCGCTGTCATCCAGGTCCCCATGTACCTCAACGAGGGCGAGGTCATCAAGGTTGACACCCGCGACGGCAAGTTCGTCTCCCGCGTCTAGCACCAACTCTTCTAGGAGGACTCATGCCCCAGGAAATCAAGATTGACGGCATCGGCATTTCGCCCGATGTTCTGACCGCCATCGTTTCGCGCGCCGTGTCGGATGTCGAGGGCATCGCCTCCGTTGGCGTCAAGGACCTTGCCACCAACCTTGTCTCCATGATGCTCTCGTCCAAGGCCCCGGCTTCCGAGCCGGCGGTCGAGGCCGAGGTCATCGGCGACAAGCTCGCACTCACCGTGCGCGTCGTGGTGTTCTTTGGCTATCCGTTCAAGAAACTCGCCGAGGCCGTTCGCGCTGCCGTGGTCGCCGCCATCGATGCCCAGGTTGGCGTTGAGGTCGAGCGCGTTGACGTTTGCATCGACGGCCTCGTTTTCCCCAAGGAGTAACCTTTGAGCCTTAAGGTTTATCGCGGGCGTACGCTTGCCCGCAGTCAGGCGCTGCAGCTGCTGTTCCAGGCCGAGGCCACGGACAGCCCGCTCGAGCGCGTCCTCGAGGGTGATTTCCTGATCTCGAAGGGTCCCCTCGATCCCTATGCGCTGGAGCTGTGCCGAGGTGCCTACGAGCATATCGACCGCATCGACTGTGCTCTGCGCTCCGTTGCCAAGAACTGGGATCTTATGCGCATGCCCGGCGCCGACCGCAACTTGCTGCGTATCGCCGTTTACGAGATGCGTTTCCTCACCGACGAGGAGGTCTCGGACGCCATCGTGATCAACGAGGCCGTTGAGCTTGCCAAGGCCTATGGCACCGACCAGTCCGCGTCGTTCGTCAACGGCGTGCTGGGTAAGATCGCTCGCAGCGAGGAGCTGCCGGGCGAGGACCTATACCAGGAGCTGCTGGCCGAGGATCGCGCTCGCGAGGAGGCACAGGCTGCCGAGGCTGCCGCAAAGGTTGCGGTTGCTCAGGCCGAGGCCGGCGTTCTCGACGAGGACGCTGAGGTCGCCGAGGCCGAGACCGGTACCGTCGAGGAGTAGCCATGCCAGAGGGTTCCGTCCGCAACTTCGACGAGATTTCGGACCGCTTGGACCAGATCATAGCTACCGTTCGCTCTAAGGATACGTCCTTGGAGCGTTCGCTCGATCTGTTTGACGAGGCGATTGAGCTGGGCTCCCGTGCGGTCGACATGGTCGATAAGTTTGAGCTGACGCCGCGTGAGGCCGACAAGCTCGAGCAGGAATACGATGAGGATGCGGCAAACGAATCCCAGGATAGCTAGGCCGCATCTCCGGATACGAATGGTTGATGGCATTCATGAAACGCGTGCGTCTTGATGACGAACTGATTTCACAGGGCATCTGCGCCGATCGCGCGGATGCCCTTCGCACTCTTATGGCTGGCTTGGTCTCGAGTGGCGGCGAGCGCTTGACTTCGCCGGGCCTTAAGGTGACCCCGGGCCTGCCGTTGCACGTGAAGGGGCGCATTCCCTATGTTGGCCGCGGCGGTCTTAAGCTCGAAGGCGCGCTTGATACGTTTGGTATCAATCCGACGGGCCTTGCCTGTCTGGATGTGGGCTGCTCTACCGGCGGCTTTACCGATTGCCTGCTCAAGCGCGGAGCTGCGACCGTTGTCTCGGTGGACGTTGGTCGCGCCCAGTTCGATTGGTCGTTACGTCAGGACGATCGCGTGACGCTGCATGAGCGCACAAACGTGACGCAGCTGCCTGAGCTTGGCTATGCCGGCGCCATCGACCTGGCTGTGTGTGATGTCTCGTTTACCAGCATCGCGAACATTATCGATGCGGTGCTGGCGTGCCTGGCGCCTACGGGTGCATTCTGCACGCTTGTAAAGCCGCAGTTTGAGGCTCCGGCGGCGCTGGTGGGTGAGGGCGGCATTGTGACCGATCCCGCCGTGCGCCGCGATACACTCGTTGCGGCAGTTGAACTCTTTGCTGCCAAGGGGCTGTTCCCGGTCGATGTGTGCGTGTCGCCCATTCATGGTGCCAAGGGAAACGTTGAGTTTTTCCTGTACGGCACGAGATTTGACCCCGGCGACCGCACGCAAGACGAGCTGCAATTCCAGGTATCGGTTTTGAGCGAGAAAGCTGCAACGCTATGAAGGTCTTTCTGGTTCCCAATTACTACAAGCAAGAGGCGGTTGAGAGCGGCCTGATGCTCGAGCTTTGGCTGACGCGCCAGGGCTATGAGGTCGCATGGGCTGCCGACCAGCGATCGAAGATTCAAAGCACGCCTGATATTGACGGCTCCGATCTGGTCATTACGCTCGGCGGCGACGGTACGTTGCTGCGCGCTGCCCGCATCCTCAACCATCGCGAGATTCCTATCCTCGGTCTTTCCTATGGTCACCTGGGCTTTTTAACTGCTGCGAGCCCCGAGGAGCGCGACATTCTGCAGGTCGTGAGCGACGCCCTTTCCGGCGAGCTGCACGTGAGCCGTCGCGCCACCATCGCCGCGGATATCGTGTCCGTGCGCGACGATGGCACGAAGGATGTCGTGCGCACGTTCGCCCTCAACGACATGGCGCTCACGCGCGGCCCCCTGTCCGATATGGTTGAGTTCGACATCACGGTGTCGGGCCACCATATCGATCGACTGCGTGGCGACGGCGTGGTCGTGTCCACGGCGACTGGTTCTACGGGGTACGCGCTCAGTGCAGGTGGCCCCATTGTGAGCCCCGACTATACGGGTATGGTCTGCGTACCCATTGCGCCGCACACCATTCAGGCCCGTGCCTTCTTGACTTCGCCGAGTGATGTCGTCGAAATCTTTATGTCCGATGATCGCCCGAGCGTTCCGGCGATCGCTATCGATGGACAGTTTATTACCTGCGACGGCACGGTCGAGAGCGTGGCCGTGCGCCGAGGCCCCGGCGATGTGCTGCTGCTCGACTACGGCCCCGAGAGTTTTTACAACTCGGTGAGCCGCGTATTCTACGGAGTGCGTCATGATCGATGAGCTGCAGGTTTCCAACATTGCACTCATTCGCGAGGCGACGTTGGTTCCGAGCGCGGGCCTAACGGTTCTGACTGGAGAAACCGGCGCCGGTAAGACCGCGCTGCTCTCGGCCCTCAAGCTTATTTTGGGCGAGCGTGCGGATTCTTCGACGGTGCGCGAGGGCGAGGCGCTTGCTAGCGTTGAGGCGCGGCTGTTCGACGGTCCACACGACACGGAGGGTTTCACGGTCCAGCGTAGCCTTTCTGCCGAGGGCCGCAGCCGCGTGAAGATTGACGGCCGCATCGCCAGCGTGCGCGAGCTTTCGGAGCGCGTTGGCGTGATGATGGATCTGTGCGGCCAGCACGAGCACCAGCGCTTGCTCGATCCGGCGCATCACGTTGCGATGGTCGATGCGTGGGCGGGACGTTCTGCGCTCGAGGCGCTCGAGCACTACCGTGCTTGCTTTAAAGCCTCGCGCGCGGCTGCCAAGGAGGTTCGTCGCGTCGAGGAGGCCTCGCGTGCGCAGGGGAGTCGTGTCGAGGAGGCGCGCTTCGCCCTGGAGCGCATTGCCGAGGTCGACCCCAGGCCGGGCGAGTATGAGGAACTCGAGGAACTGCTGCCGCGCTCCGAACATGCCGAGGTACTGGTTGCCACTGCTAGCGATGCCCATGCATCGCTTGTCGCCGAAGGGGGAGCGCTCGATGCCGTGAACAACGCCGTGGCAGAGCTTTCCCGTATGGCTACCGTCGATCGCAAACTGGGCGACATTGCCGATGCGCTTTCGGATGCCTGTATCTCCCTTGAGGATTGCGCGAACGAGCTTCGTGCCTATCGCGATGGGGTCGCCTTCGACCCGCGCGAGCTCGCCCGCATGCGTGAGCGGTATTCCGACCTCAAGGGGCTGTTGCGTCAGTGGGGCCCCACCATGGACGATGTTTTTGCCATGCGCGATCGCTCGCAAGAGCTGCTGTCCCTGGTCGATGATGGCGATGAACAGATCAAAAAGGCGCGTGAGGCACTCGGGAGCGCCGAGCGCGAGTTGTTTGCCGCTGCCAAGGCACTTAAGCGCGCTCGCAATACGGCGGCCCCGCGCTTCTGCCACGAGGTTGGCCGCCAGATGGCGCGCTTGGAGATGGGTAGTGCCGAGCTCGTCTGGGAGTCGCGCGATCTTCCCCGTGCTGAGTGGACGCCCGTTGGTCCTTCGAGCTACGAGCTGCTATACCGCAGCGGTGCCGGTTTGACGCCGCGCCCCCTGCGTCGAATTGCGTCGGGCGGCGAGCTCAGCCGCGTCATGCTGGCAAGCAAGGTTGTCCTCGGTAACGCGGACGGTGTCGATACGCTGGTGTTTGACGAGGTCGATGCTGGTGTCGGTGGCTCCACGGCGCGTGCGCTCGCGGGCGTGCTGGCAAATCTCGCCGCTACGCATCAGGTGATTGTCGTAACCCACTTGGCGCAGGTCGCCGTCATGGCTGACAAGCATTATGTTGTCAGCAAGGAACCGGGCGATGTTCCCCAGACGCATTTGGACGAGGTAACCGGCGAAGCGCGTACCGCCGAGATCGCCCGCATGTTGAGCGGCGATCAATCGGAGGCAAGCTTGGCCCACGCAAAGCAGATGCTCAAAGAAGCTCGAGGTTAGGTCGTATCAGCGGTGTTGATGGGACAAAATAGACTGAAATTTTTGTCCCACTACGCGTTTTACTCAACGACCTTATCCGGCTGGATGAGCTCCTCGTAGTAGCTGATATGTTCGCGAGCGTCTTCAATCTCGGGCAGCAGGAAGTTGTAGATGACTTCGATGATCATCGTGGCACTGATCTTAGAGAACGCAAAGTCGCCTGTCGTCAGCAGCGCTTCGTGGTTGACGGTGTTAAAAGTGTAGTCTGCCAGACGCGCGAGCGGGGATTTGCTGTCGCTGCTGATGACGACTACGGTTGCGCCGCAGTTGCGAGCCGCTTTTGCCATGCGATTCAGTCGGCGCGATTTGCCGGAGTTTGAGATTAGCACGATGACGTCACCCGGGCGCAACGTGAGCGCAAAGCCGATTGATGTCTCGCTAATGGTGCTCGCCATGCAGCGCAGGCCCAGCTGCGAAAACTTAAACGTCGCATCGAGCGCGACCGCGTTCGTATTGCCCACAGCTGCAAACTCAATAAACCCTGCATGCTTAAGGGCATGCACAACAGCCGCCAGCGTATCGTGGTCGATCCCGTCGATGGTCGCATTAAGCTCGCTCACCTTGGCAGCCAGGATGTTCTTAAGGCTCTGCTCCATGTTGTCGAGCGATACCTCGTCGGTCAGGCCCTCGTTGCGCTGACTCTCCAAGTCGCGCGCCAACGAAAACTGAAAGCTGCGGAAGCTGCCAAAGCCAAGCTTGCGGCAGAAGCGCGAAACGGTCGCCTCGGACGTGGCGGCGGCGCGCGAGAGCTGAGCCGCCGTGAGGCGTGGCGCCTCGGACTGGTGCTCCAATATATAGTCGACAATGCGCTGCTCGGACTCGCTGTATCCCTGATGGGTACTAATGAGGGAAAGTGCGCTCTTGCTACTATCGGTCATGGATGGCTCCTGGTTGGCATGAAAATCGGACTCGTTTTGTAATGTCATAGTATAGGGGGATTTTCAATTACAAGATACACCTTGCCGTTTCAAGTGTTGATGGTAAACTTTCACTTACCGTTTACGGTTATGAAAGAACCTTTCACCGGAGAATTGCGCCTTGTCTCTTCTCACGCGGACGGTAGGTTGGTATCTTTCAGTTGTGGAAAAGCGCGCAAGGACGCGCGTGTAGGGGAGCGCCTGCGGGCGCAAAACTTAAAAAGGAGGGACACATGGCTAAGTTTGACATCATCGCCGCCACCGGTTGCCCGACCGGCATTGCGCACACCTTCATGGCGAAGGAGGCGCTGGAGAAGGCAGCTGCCGAGCGAGGTCTGACTATTAAGGTCGAGACCCATGGCCAGGTCGGTGTCGAGAACGAACTCACCAAGAGCGAGATCGCTGGTGCCAAGGCCGTCGTCGTCGCGGCCGATAAGGATGTCCAGGCGGAGCGTTTCGCCGGCAAGCGCATGGTTTCCGTTGGTGTTTCCAAAGCCCTGTCCGTCGAGGCCGCCGGTAAGCTGATCGACCGCGCGCTCGCCGCCAAGGGTGACGACTCGGTTGCGGCTGCTGCCGATGTCGAGGATGAGGTCGAGGAGAAGGAGTCCATCGGCCACATCATCTACAAGCACCTCATGAACGGCGTCAGCCACATGCTGGTCTTCGTCGTCGCTGGTGGTGTCCTGACCGCCGTCTCGTTCCTGTGGGGCATCACGTCCTTCGATTCGACGGCGTCTGACTACAACAGCTTTGCCGCTATGCTCAAGATCATCGGCGGCATCGCCATGAACCTCATGGTTCCCGTGCTTTCCGCCTACATCGCCGAGTCCATCGGCAAGCGCCCGGCGCTCGTCCCCGGTTTTGTTGCCGGTATGATCGCCATCCAGGGCCTGCCCGTTAACGCCGAGACCGGCATGATCGACGCCGGCGGCGCCGGCGTGGGCTTCGGCTTCCTGGGCGGCATCGTCGGCGGTTTCCTCGCTGGCTATGTCATCTTGCTGCTCGAGAAGGTCTTCTCCAAGCTGCCCAGGAATCTGGACGGCCTCAAGGCTATCTTCCTGTACCCGCTGTTCTCGACTGCTATCGTCGGCCTGGTCATGCTCGGCATCTCCGGCCCCATGGCTGCCATCAACACCGCCATGATGGACTTCCTCAAGGGTCTGTCTGCCTCTGGCGCCATTGTTCTGGGCCTTGCCATCGGCTGCATGTGCGCCGTTGACATGGGCGGCCCGGTCAACAAGGCTGCTTACGTCACCGGTACCGCTATGCTCACCGAGGCCCTGGCCGCCGGTGTCGGCACCGACACCTACAACTTCGGCACCAACTTCATGGCTGCCGTCTCCGCAGCTTGCATCGTTCCGCCGCTGATCACCACCTTCGCCGTCGTTGTCGGCAAGAAGTACTTCAGCCAGGAGGATCACGACGCCGGTATCGTCAACCTCATCCTTGGTTGCACCCACATCACCGAGGGCGCCATTCCGTTCATGACCAAGAACATCTGGCCCGTCATGCCCATCATGATGCTCGGTTCCTCTATCGCCTCGATCCTGACCATTATGTTCAACGTTCACGATCCGGCGCCTCATGGTGGCTTTCTGGTCCTGCCCGTTGTCGAGAATGGTCCGCTGTGGGTCCTCGCGATCCTCATCGGCGCTGTGGTCGGTGGCATCCTGTTCGTGGCCTTCAAGAAGTACGACTTCGAGAAGAACCAGAAGGCAGCTCCCGCCGCCGCTGCTCAGCCGGTCGAGGCCCCCAAGGCCGCTGCCGTCGAGGCCCCCAAGGCCGAGGCTGCCGACTTCGTGAAGGTCGAGAACGTCTTTGTCGCCGAGGACTTCGCTTCTCGTGACGAGGCTCTGAGCTTTGTCTCCAACCAGGCCGTCAAGGCCGGTGTCGCGAGCGACGCCGATGCCGTGATGAACGCCTTCCTGGCCCGCGAGGCCGAGGGTACCACGGGCATGATGGAGGGCTTCGCCATTCCGCATGCCAAGTCCGATGCCATTACCGAGGCCGCCGTTATCGTCGTCAAGGACGACTCCGGCGTCACCGGTTGGGACACCATGGACGGCGCTCCCGTCAACGTGGCTATCGCCCTGCTCATCCCCGGTGCCCAGGCTGGCACCACGCATCTCAAGATTCTGTCCAAGGTCGCCGAGGCGCTCATGGACGAGGACTTCCGTGCCACCGTCAAGGGTTCCACCGACGCCGCCGAGATCGCCAAGACGATCAACGCCCGCCTGGTCTAATCCCCCAGCTCGCGAATAACATCGCCCCCTGTATATAAGGCGGAGTCCCTCTCCAGGGCCTCCGCCTTTTTCATCCCCAAATAAGTTGCGGTGAAATAGGGACTGTTTAAACGATTCAACCCCAAATTCAGTCCCTATTTCACCGCAACTTATAAAAGGGCATAGAGGGGGCTACCTATCGAGTCTTTGTCGCGAACAGATCATCAGCCAGAATTCCGTTCGCACGATATCGCTCTGGACCGACCGAGTTTCTGCGGCTCGCCCGCCGGACGGGGCGATTAAGTTTGTCGCGAGTTCCGCACGCAAAGGAAAGCACTTAATGTGCTTTCCGTCTTGCGCAGGACTGTAGAGCAGCAAACTTAATCGTCCCGCCCGGCGGGCGAGCGCAGGGATACGACATCTGTCCAACAATTCGTGTGAAACACAATGAAAAACCGTTTGATGTGAGTTAATATAAACAACGTCGTGAATCTGACTCCTGCCACATGCATGACAGGGGTTAAACACAAAAAGGAGTCAACTATGGTTTCTGAGAAGGCTACCCTCGTTAATCCTCAGGGTCTGCACATGCGTCCGGCTGGTCTGTTCGCCTCCACCATGGGCAAGTACGCCTGTGACGTGACGGTCGTCACCCCCGAGAAGGAGGTCAACGGCAAGTCCCCGATGGCCCTCATGGCTGCTGGTATCCCCTGCGGCACCGAGGTCGAGGTAAAGTGCGACGGCGCTGACGAGGCCGAGGCTCTGGCTGCTGCCATCGAGCTCATCAAGAGCGGTCTTGGCGAGTAGAACTCAAACGGGTCGCATGTTGAACAACTAAGTTCATATTTGGGGGCGCAGTGACCTGTTGTAAGGTAACTGCGCTCTTTTGTCATGGATATGGCAAAACGCTTTATCACATGACACGGAGAGAGGAATGGGAATGTATCAGGGAGTCAACGCTTCCGAGGGCATCGGTATCGGCACCGTCATGGTCGCCGTCGATCCCGACTTGACGTTTGAGCCGCACGAGGTTGCTGATTCGGCAGCAGAGAAGGAGCGCTATCAGTCCGCTCTTTCGGTCTTCTGCGAGAAGACCCAGGCTCAGGCCGACCACATGAAGGAGACGGTGGGCGAGGCCGAGGCCGAGATCATGAGCGGACATATTGTCCTGGCTCAGGATCCGGGTATGACCGACGCCATCAACGCCGCCATTGACGGTGGTACCTGCGCCGAGCAGGCGCTTATGGACACCTCGACCATGTTCGAGAACATGTTCCTGTCCATGGACGACGAGATGTTCCGTCTGCGCGCGGCCGACATCGCCGACATCCGCACCGGTATTCTGGCCGAGCTGCTGGGCAAGGAGGTCGTCGACCTCTCCGTCCTGCCCGAGAACACCGTCGTTGTCGTGCATGACCTCACGCCGTCCATGACCGCCACGATCGATAAGGCCCACGTTGCCGGTATCGTCACCGAGACCGGTGGCCGCACGTCGCACTCCGCGATCATCGCGCGTGCCCTCGAGATCCCGGCTGTCCTTTCGGTTTCCAACAGCTGCACCGCGCTGCGCAACGGTATGACCGTTGTCGTCGACGGTGGCAAGGGTATCGTTGAGGCCGATCCCGACGAGGAGACGCTCGCTGCCTACACTGCCAAGGCCGAGGCCTTCGCTGCCGAGAAGGCAGCCCTCGAGGCCTTCCGTGGCAAGCCGTCCGTGACTGCCGATGGCATCAAGAAGATCATCGCCTGCAACATCGGTAACCCTGATGACGTGCCCAACGCGCTCGATCACGATGCCGAGGCCATCGGTCTGTTCCGCTCCGAGTTCCTGTTCATGGACTCTGCCGAGCTTCCTTCCGAGGAGGAGCAGTTCAACGCCTACCGTAAGGTCGCCAGCGCGCTCAAGGGCGCTCCGGTCATCATCCGCACGCTCGATGTGGGTGGCGACAAGGAGATTCCGTATCTGCACATGGTCAAGGAAGATAACCCCTTCATGGGCTTCCGCGCCGTGCGTTACTGCCTGGGCAATCCCGACCAGTACAAGGTCCAGCTCCGCGCTCTGCTGCGCGCTAGCGCCTTCGGTGACGTAAAGATCATGATCCCGCTCGTCACCTGCGTCGAGGAGGTCTTGGCTGTCAAGGAGCTTGTCGAGCAGTGCAAGGCCGAGCTGACTGAAGAGGGTCGCAAGTTCAACGAGAACATCGAGGTCGGCATCATGGTTGAGACGCCTGCCGCTTCGCTGCTCGCAGACCGTCTTGCCGAGGTCGCCGACTTCTTCTCCATCGGCACCAACGACCTGATCGGCTACACCATGTGCGCCGACCGTGGTAACGACACCATCTCCAACCTGTACCAGGTTTACTATCCCGCCGTGCTCCGCTCGCTCAAGAACATCATCGAGAGCGGCGTGAAGGCCGGCATCATGGTCGGTATGTGCGGCGAGGCCGCTGCCGATCCGCTGCTCGAGCCGCTGCTGATCAGCTGGGGCCTGGAGGAGTTCTCGATGAGTGCTCCGTCGATCCTGCGCGCCCGTAAGACCATCAGCCAGTGGACCAAGGCCGAGTGCGACGAGCTCGCCGAGAAGGCGCTCGCCTGCAACACCGCCGCCGAGGTCAAGGCACTGCTCGAGTCCGCAGCTCGCTAATTTGGTATCAGAGGTAACCGCGTGGTTGGAATGGGCCGGCCACGCGGCCCTCACATATACAGGGGGTACTGTAAATGTTCTACACGCTAACCGCTAACCCGGCTGTCGACATGACGGTTTCGAGCTCTCCGCTCGAGCCCGACGAGAACGTCCGCACCGGTTCGGCCAGCTACACGGCTAACGGCAAGGGCCTCGACGTGTCCTTCGCCTTTAAGAAGATGGGCGTCGACACCGTCGCGCTCGGCTTCTTCGCTGGCTTCACGGGCAAGTTCATCGTCGAGGAGGTCATGAACCTGGGTTGCCTCTGCCGCCCGGTCTGGACCGACGGTATCACGCGCATTAACACCTACGTCAACGATGGCCAGCACGAGTACGGCATCCTGAACCCGGGTGCTCCGATCACGCCGCAGCACCAGGAGGAGCTCTACAACATCCTGGACACCGCGGGCGATCTCGAGTGCCTGATCGTCTCCGGCTCCGTGCCTCCCAAAGCTACGCCCGACTTCCTGGCTCAGGTCATGGAGCACGCTCAGGCTCGTGGCGCCGACGTCGTCCTGGACCTGTCCTCCGACAAGCTCAAGGAGCTCGCTCACAAGAAGCCGCTGCTCATCAAGCCGAACCATCACGAGATGAAGGCCATCTTTGGCGTGCCGGTCGACACCGACGACGAGGTTCGCGTTGCCATGAAGATGGCTCACGACGCTGGCGTTCAGAACGTCCTGCTCACCCGTGGTAGCCGCGGCGACGCTTACTTCTCCAACGGCGAGGACATCTGGTACGCCAAGCGTGAGTTCAACATCAAGCTGGTTTCTTCCGTCTGCGCCGGCGATTGCACCCTCGCTGCGTTCCTGCACAAGTGGTACAGGGATCGCGACAACGTCGAGGAGGCCATGAAGCTCGCTATGGCCACCGGCGCTAACGTTGCCGAGTCCGTCGGCATTGGCGACTTTGGTCACGTCGACGAGTACAGCAAGCGCGTTGCTGTCCGCAAGCTCGATCGTCAGTAATCGAAACGCGACATATTCGTGCACATGCGGCGCCCCGGTTTCGGCCGGGGCGCCTTTTTGTTCCGCCAGGGGGGTGTCCTGCCGTACTTCATCGCTTCCACACCGTTCACCGAGTTGGCCTAGCCTTTTGTCGATGCGTGGAATATACTTTCATTAACACGTTGCTTCGTGAAAGGAACATTCATGATTTACACGCTCACTGCAAATCCCGCCATTGACTACAACATCGCCTGCGACGGTCTTGACGCCAACACCGTCACGCGTACCCGCAACGCCGTCTACACGCCCAACGGCAAGGGCCTCAACGTCTCGTTTACGCTTGACCACTACGGTGTCGACACCACGATCCTGGGTTTCTTCGCCGGCTTCTCGGGTGAGTTCATCGTTAAGGGCGCCGAGGCCCTGGGCGTGCCCGTCAAGCCTGTGTGGACCGACGGCATCACGCGCGTCAACGTGTTCCTTAATGCCGGCCCCGACACTGAGTACAACATGGTCAACGCTGGTGCCGCCATCAACGAGGCCAATGAGCAGGAGATGTTTGAGCTCATCGATTCGCTCGATGACATGACCTGCCTGGTTATCAGCGGCTCGCTGCCTCCCAACACTTCCGAGGGCTTCCTGGCCGAGGTCCTGCGCCGCGTCAAGGCCAAGGGGGCCGAGTTCGTCCTCGACATCTCGAGCCATCAGCTGGCAGAACTCATTGCCATGGAACCGCTGCTGATCAAGCCCAATGACGACGAACTGCTCGACATCTTTGGCATCAAGGTGAGCGGTGGCGACGATGAGTCCGTCAAGGGCGCTATGGCTGAGCTTCATGCCAAGGGCGCCAAGAACGTGCTGCTGACCCTCGGTGGCGCCGGTGCGTACTTCTCCAACGGCGAGCATATCTGGTTTGCCAACCGCACCTTTGAGGTCAAGCTGTTGTCGACGGTGTGCGCCGGCGATTCCTCGCTCGCTGCCTTCCTGTCCGTGTGGCATGACGCCCCCGAGCGCGTCGAGGACGCCCTGCGCCTGTCGATGGCCACCGGCGCCAACGTGGTCGAGTGCCCCGGTTTGGGCGATTTTGCCAAGGTGGACGAATATAAGAAGCACATCGAGGTTCGCCAGGTCTGCTAGCCGCATCGATACATCGTTGCCGAACACCCGCTTTGGATTACCAAGGCGGGTGTTTTTTGCGCGCTGAACATATGTGGTGTCTGCTGTCTCGTTTTATCTAATCAACGACGCGATTGCGTGTGCGCGCTTTCTCGTTTCTTGTTAGACTTCTTGAGAACCATCGATTAACGCTCACAAGTGCAGGAGGCCATAGGCATGTGCAATGTTTCGCTCAACGGTACACAACCGTCCGATGCGTCCCTACGCGTCCTGCGCGCGCTTGAGGCGGCTGGTCTTGAGGCTTGGTACGTGGGCGGTTGGGTGCGCGACGCCCTGATGGGGTGCCCCAGCCACGATGTTGATATGTGCTGTAGCGGCCTGTGGCAGGAGTCCAAGGCGGCGCTCGAGGCCGCCGGCATCGTGGTTGTGGAGTCGGGCATTAAATTTGGCGGAATCACGGCTATTTCCGATGGCGAGCGTATCGAGGTCACCACGTACCGTCTGGATGGCTTCTATACCGATGGGCGCCATCCTCAGAGCGTCGAGCGCGCCGCCTCGCTCGAGGACGATCTGGCGCGCCGCGACTTTACCGTCAACGCCATGGCCTGGCATCCCGAGCGCGGGCTTGTCGACCGCTACGACGGCCAGGGTGACTTGGAGCGCAAGCTGATTCGCGCTGTCGGCGATCCCAAGCGTCGCTTTAACGAGGACGCCCTGCGCATGCTGCGTGCGGTACGCTTTGCCTGCCGCCTGGACTTTATGATTGAGCCCGAGACCAAGCGTGCACTTGCCGAGTGCGCGCCGCTGCTCGATGCCGTGGCGCGCGAGCGTGTGGGTATTGAGCTCGAGGGCATTCTTTCGACCGGTCATGGGGGAGACGCGATGCTCCGCTATCCCGAGCTCATCTGCGCCGCCGTGCCCGAGTTGGCAGCGGGTCGCGGGTTTGATCAGCGCAGTGTCTATCATGCGTTTAACGTCTACGTGCATATCGCCCGTGTGCTGACGGTTGCGGGGGAGCTCGCGCTGTGTGACGGCGTCGTGCCCTCGTCGAGCCTTATGTGGGCGGCGTTTTTGCACGATGTGTCCAAGCCCGAGTGCTTCACGGTCGACCATGCCGGTAGCGGACACTTCTACGGTCATCCCGAGCTCGGCGCCAAGAAGGCGCGCGTCATTATGGATCGCCTGGCGCTCTCGCACGACTTGGTGCGCGACGTGTGTCTGCTCATCAAATACCATGACAAGCCGCTGCGCCCCGAGCGCTCCTGTCTGCTCAATATGATGCGCGCGCTTTCGGGTGAGGGCGTCGACACGGCCCGCCTGATTGACGAGCTCATGGACCTTAAGCGTGCCGACACACTTGGCAAGGCCCCGTCGTGCTTCTATTACGTTGAGACGATTGAGGAGATGCGCGCGATGGCGCACGAGCTGCTGAAGGCAGGGGAGCCCTATACGCTCAAGATGCTCGCCATCAACGGCGACGACCTGATCCGTGCCGGAGTCAAGCCCGGGCCGGAACTGGGTCAGCTTCTCAACTCCGCCCTCGACGCCGTGATCGAAGACAACATTCCCAACGATCGCGAAGCTCTTTTGGTCCATCTCAACTTGAATTAGCTACCCAGTTTACCTGCGTGTTCCATAACCTGCCGACAATTTTTCGGCAATTTGGAATTTCTTCTTGCGCTGACGTTTTTTGTCCCGTAATATATTTCCTCGCAGCACGGCAGTGCAGATGTCATGTGGCCCGTTCGTCTAGCGGTTTAGGACGCCGCCCTCTCAAGGCGGAGATCACCAGTTCGAATCTGGTACGGGCTACCACGCATTTGATACCCGGGCTTCCCATGGAAGGCCGGGTTTTTATTTTAAACAACCGTCTGCAATTCCCGTTTGAACCAGAGCTTTGCGTTCTGTCTATGGTCCTTGCGGGTACAATATCCAAGATATTTTGACTGTTAGAAGGAGTCTCATGACGGAGTCCTCTCAGCATACGTCTAAGCCCCAGGTCGAGGTTGAGGCCTCGGGCGGAGATGACAATAAGAGCGCACGCCGCGGCGCCATCTTTATCGGCGTCGTGCTGGTGGGTTATATCGTCTATCTGGTGGTAACCGGGCAGATGGGGCAGTTCTGGGCCGCTATGTCGAGCGTCCAGGCGCCCTGGCTTGCCGCTGCGTGCTTCTGCATGTTCCTGTACCTGTTCTTTGGCATTGTGGCCTATGCGATCGCCGTCTGGCTCGATCCCAATTCGCCCGTCGGCATCCGCGACCTAATCTCGGTCGAGGCGAGTGGAATCTTCTTTGGCAACCTGACGCCTATGATGATGGGCTCGACTCCCGCCCAGATCTACCGCCTGACCAAGGCGGGCCAAAACGTCGGCGAGGCCGGAGCCACGCAGTTCACGCGCTTTATCGTGTACCAGTTTGGACTCGTTGCCTGGGGCGCTATCCTCCTGCTTGCTCGCATGCCTTTTTTTGCCGAGCGCTATGGCGACATGACGCTGCTGTGCGTCTTTAGCTTTGGTGGGCACTGTTGCATCTTGCTGGGCATCTTCGCCGTCGCGCTCATGCCTAAGACCGTCACGCGCGTCGCCCATTGCATCATCAATTGGCTTGAGCGCATTGGTGTCTCGGCCACTAAGATCGAGGGATGGCGCACGTTTGTCGATGGCGAGATCTACTCCTTCTCCGAGAAGTTCAAGCTTTCAGCCGGACATTTTTCTTCCATGCTGCTCACGGTGGTCATCACCATGCTGCAACTCGCGTTTTTCTACCTCGTGCCGTATTTCCTGATGCTTGCCTTTGGCCACCACGAGGTCGACTTTTTCTCGGTCATGGCCGCGAGCGCCTTTGTCCAGCTGTTGAGCTCAGCGGTCCCCCTGCCCGGTGGAACTGGTGGCGCTGAGGGCGGCTTTGCATTGTTCTTGGGTCATTTCTTTGGGTCGGCTTCGACCGCCGGCTATCTGCTGTGGCGCCTCATTACGTTTATTGCGCCGACCATTTTGGCTGCGCCCCTGCTGGGACTTAAGAGCGCCCACAACGAGAGCATCCATGCGCGCTGGGATCGTGTGATGCGCAAGCTCGGCCGCACGCCTCAGACGCCCTCTGCGCCTACTATGCCGCACCCCACGAATGCTGTTACTGTTGATCCCAAGAAGCGCGCTCAGAAGGCTTCTGGGACCGCTAAGCCGGCTCATAAAGCCTATGTGCGCCAGACAGGCGATGGTATTCGCGTATCTCCGTCGGCACTCAATAAGAAGAAGCATCCCAAGTCGCAGTAGGACAGTCGTGCGTTCTTCATGATGCGGGGCATATTTGTGCTGTATGGGGGATAATCCTCTTACGTAGATTATCTCTCATCTGTTGATGAATGCTCGCATATCGAAGGGACACGCCCATGGCAACCAGCAAACCGCGTCTTGATCGTCGCATCATTCGCAGCCGTAATGCCATCCTTTCGGCTTTCGAGCGCCTGCTCATGGAAAAGCCGCTGGCAGACATTACGGTGAGTGCCATCGCGCGCGAGGCCAATGTCGACCGCAAGACCTTTTACGTTCACTTTGGTACGGTTGATGGCCTGCTCGATGCCATTGCCGTCGATGTGGTGGAGATGATTGTCGACTCGGTCGAGAAAACGCTTGCTTCTATGGACGGCGACACCAATGAGCGCGCTCTTGGCGCGGCGGCGACCTTCTTTAAAACCGTTAACGAGGCACTGTGCAACAACTTGGTGCTCAATCGTCAGCTGATCGAGAACATTCCGCTCGATGATTTTATGGCTCGTCTTCGTGCGCCGCTCGAGCACGAGATTGCCGAGCGCGATTTGCTGCCCCAAGGTCTCAAGGACGAGATGTTCGACTATTATTTGGCGTTTTTGCTATCGGGTATTATCGGTATCTATCGCACGTGGGCGCTGTCTGACGGCTCGGTTCCTATCGAGCGTGTCTCGGAGGTTGCTAACGACCTCACGCTCAACGGCCTGTCGAGTCTGGAATCTCGCTTCGAATAGCATCGATAATTCAACAACTTAAAGAAGTTGCGGTGGAATAGGGATCGTTTTGGCTATTGGAAGGCCGATCTAGTCCCTATTTCACCGCAACTTAGTAAAACTGTTTTGATGGTAAGGCGGAGCAGCCTCGAAGATGAGCCTCGAGACTGCTCCGCTTCATTTCTGAGCGTTTGTCATGTAGGGCAGCATTAATCGCCGTTTTTGAGCATGCGGCCCTGTTTTTCGAACTTGTGCATGTCGCTATCGGCCATGCCTTGCGACTTGTCCTCGTGACGCTTGGCGTATAACGGATCGTCGGAGTCGTTCCAGATGCGGTCGGCGACAGGTGACCATGCCTCGGCGGCAGCCTGGGTCTTTTCGCGCAGCTGCTCGGGTGACTCCTTCTCGATTAGGTCGGTGCTCATTGCGCCACTCTCGGCGACCAGTTTGGGTAGCACGTCGGGATTCTCGAGCATGGGGCATGGTTTGAGGTAGTTGTCGTTAAACGGCATGTTCTCGTAGTACTTCATAAAGAGGGGAGAGCGCAGCGCGTCGAGCAGGCTTACGTCGTGGATATTGGCATTGGAGTAGTGAATGAAAACGCACGGCTCCACGTCTCCCGCCGCGTTGATATGTAGGTAGCGTCGCCCGCCGGCGATACAGCCGCCCACGAACTCACCGTCATTTTGGAAATCGAGGGTAAACAGCGGCTTCTTCTCTCGCATCTCGCGAATAAAATGATACATGTGTTCGCGCTGCTCAGGCGTGGGCATAAGCTCGTTGGTGGCATTGCGGCCGACCGGCATAAAGTAGAAATACCAGCAGAAGAGCGCGCCCTCGCGAATCATCCAGTCCATGTTTTCCTCGGTGGCGACGGTATCGGCGTTGGCGCTGGTCCAGCACGTCGAGATTCCAAACGGCAGTTTTCGCTCACGCAAAAGTTTCATGGCGTGTTCGATCTTTTCGTACGTACCCTCGCCACGGCGGGCGTTGGTGGTGTGCTCGTTGCCCTCGGCGCTGATGGCAGGGACAAAGTTTGCAACGCGGATCATGTCGTCACAGAACGCCTCGTCGATGAGCGTGGAGTTGGTAAAGCAGAGAAACACACAGTCCTGATGTTTTTCACAAATTCTGATCAGGTCGTGCTTGCGGACGAGCGGCTCGCCCCCGGTATAGATGTAGATGTGCGTGCCGAGCTCTTTGCCTTGCGTGACGATGGAGTCGATGTCATCGAAGGACAGATTCTGCTTATAGCCATATTCGGCGGCCCAGCAGCCCGTGCAATGCAGGTTGCAGGCACTTGTGGGGTCGAGCAGGATGGCCCACGGAATATTGCACTGGTATTTTTCGCGGTTCTTTTCCTGTTGGGGTCAAGCGAGCAGGTTGCCGTCGATTATAAGCGCCTTGAGCAACTTAGTGCGCATTTTGGGATTGAGGTCGAAGATGCGCATGATCAGGTCATACCAATTGCCGCGACTCTTGATGACGTTGGTAAACGCCTCGCGCTGTACGGGAAATACGCGATTGGGGACCAGCTTGTTCACGAGATCCATGATTTTGTCGATATTTTCTTGAGGGTTGTCGTCGAGATAATCGATGAGCTTGTTGAGCGCTGCACGCTCAGCTGACTGTGTAAGCGACATGGATATATCCTTTCACGTGTGCTTTGTGTGTGATAATACCCACTTGTGGAGTAAACGAAGTCTAAAGATTTGTAATGTGTCTATTCAACGAATCAATTTGATTTGGGGTGAAGCGTTATAGCGGACGCTCTCTAAGTTGCGGTGAAATAGTGTCAGATGGGGATGCGGACGATTTCTTGGGCCGCGCCTAGGCGTATCCATTGGAATCTTCCGATGCGCCTTTGCACGCTCGCATGACCTCGATACTATGCGAGCGTGCAAAGGCGACGAGCTCTGCGTTGCGGGCGTTTATGGTGCCGAAGGTGGCGGGGCATACGATAAGGCGCGCGCAGTGGACGAGAAGCTCTTTGGCGCGGGCTATGGTTTTATCCCCGATCGGCTCGAAGGCACGCTCGGCCACGCATTCCGTCGCCAGGTCGCGCGCGAGCTCGCAGTCGATGTCTCCTTCGTGCAGAACGCCCGCGTAGAACGCCTTGCCCTGCCGGATGAGCTGGCGAAACACAGCCGACCCCGTACCTGCGCCGGCGATGACGAACGTGTGCGCATCACCGTGTGGGCGCCCAATTTCCACGCTGCCGAAGCGCTCGTTGAAGGTGCCATATTGAAGGCCGTAGAGCTCGCCAATCGTCTTGCGCGTGAATATGTCCTCGGGTGCGCCGGCGCGGAAGACCCGGCCGTCCTTCACGCAAATCACCTTGTCGGCGCTTTTCTGCGCGAGCTCGAGTTCGTGGATGGACATGATGACAGCCACATTCCGCGATTTCGCAAGGTGGCGAAGTATTCGCAGCAGGTCGATCTGGTAGCGGATATCGAGATACGACGTGGGCTCGTCGAGCACGAGCACACGCGGATCCTGCGCGATGGCGCGTGCGAGCATGACGCGCTGGCGTTGCCCGTCGCTTATCTGCATGAAGTCGCGCTCGGCGAGCTCTTCCACATGTGCGGTTTTCATGGCCTCGTCGACCCGATTATGGTCGTCGGGCGTGAGTGTGCCCATTCGCCCGGTGTAGGGATGCCTTCCCGCCTCTACGATATCGCCGCAGGTGAGGAGCTCGGTCCGGGGTCGATCTGTCAGCATAACCGCAAGGTTCCTTGCGAACTCCGCCGTCTTCCATCGGGAAATCTCCCGCCCGTCGAGCTCGACCGCGCCGGCAAGCGGTGCCAGATGGCGTGTGATGGTTTTCAAGATGGTCGACTTGCCCGAGCCGTTCGGCCCGATGAGCGCCACGACGTCGCCCGCGCGAACCTCCAGATCGACGCCTTCGACTACGACCTTCTTGTCGTAGCCCGCCGACAGGTCGCTTATGCGGAAAAGCGGTGCTCCGTCAGCCTGCGTTTCGACCGGGGTTTCGAGGTTCGACTCCGCTCGGAGGAGGCGTTTCGCGCGCAGTTCCGCACGAGCCGAAAGTGCCTTCTGGCGCTTTCGTGCGAGCTCAGGACTGGCTAAGCATGGAATGTCCCCTCCGAGCGTTTTGGTCCGCGGCACGAATTCCCCCATCTACCTCACCCGTTTCTTCAACATGAGTGCGATAACCACCGGCGCGCCGAAGATGGCGGTGACGGCGCTGATGGAAAGCTCGACGGGAGAGAACAGCGTGCGCGCGATCAAATCGCAGCCCGCGCAGAAGATGGCGCCTCCTAAGAAGCACGCAGGAATCACGCGGATGGGCTTCGACGACTTCAGCGCCGACTTCACGAGATGCGGAACCGCGATGCCTACGAACGACACCGGACCAGCGAACGCGGTCACGCAGGCGGAAAGCATGCTCGCTAGAAGGACGAGCACCACGCGGAAGCGTGCGACGTTCACGCCGACGCTTTTCGCGTAGGCTTCTCCCAGCTGGAAGGCGGAAAGGGGCTTCGATATCGTGAATACGCATGCGCTCACGGTGATCACCACGACCGCGATGACCGCGATGTCGTCCCAGCTCGAACCCGAGAAGCTACCCAAAGACCAGTTGTGCAGGTTCACGATGGACTGGTCGTCGGCGAAGGCGATAAGGAAGTTCGTCGCCGCCGAGCAGATGTATCCCACCATGACGCCCGCCACGATGAGCATGGCCATGGAATTTATGCGCCGTGCGATGAGGAGCACGAAGCCGATGGTGATAAGCGAGCCCAGAAACGCTGCGGCCACCATGGCCGGCGAGGACATGGCCTTGTTCGCGCCCAGAAGTACGATCATCGTAAGCGCGACGACGAACTTTGCGCCCGAGGAGACGCCCAAGATGAACGGGTCGGCGATGGGATTGTTGAAAAACGTCTGCAGCAGGAACCCGGAGAGGGAAAGCGCCCCGCCGAGAAGCACGGCTGAAAGCACACGCGGCAGGCGAATCTCCCAGATGACTTGGCTTTCCATGGAATTGGCCGCGCCGCCCGAAAGGATGCCGGGGATGTGGTCTGCGGGCACGAGCACGCTCCCGATGCACAGGTTGGCCCCGACGAGCACGATGAGGGCAACAGCGAGCAGCGCCGTCACGACGCGACACCGCGCGGCGCGCCCCGATTCGTCGTATGTCATGGAAAGCCGGCTTCTCATGACGCTAGCCAAGCTTCCTCAGATAATGGAGGTCGCTCGCGTCATCGCCGGTGAACGCCCCGTGCAGCTCGTCGATAATGTCGGCGGTAGAAGTCATCTGCTGGTACATGTCGGCGCTTGTGACCCAGACGTTGCCGTTCTTCACGGCTTTGAACTGCGACAATAGCGCGTTTTTGCCTACGAAGTCGTTCAAGGTGGCAACCGATTCGTCGATGGTGCCGTTGTAGACGATAATGTCGGCATCCTTCGCCGTCGCGTAGAAGCGCTCCATTTCGAGCGTTACTGACGAACCTGACGTCGACGCCGTCTGCGCGTCATCGAGCGCGTAGTTGCCGCCTGCAAGCTCGATCATCTGCGCCACGTAGTCGCCCGCCCGCCGCGTGACGGCGGCCCCGTTCGAGTTAATGTAGAAATACGCCACGGTTTTACCTGACGACGCGAGCCCCGACGTTTGCTCGACGCGGGTCTTCTGCTCGTTGAACAGGTGCGCGGCCTCGTCTTCCTTGTCGAACAGGACGCCGAAAAGCTTAATCCACTCGACGCGCCCGAGTGCTTCGGGCTCGCTCGACGACTGTTCGGTGAGCACGACGAGCCCGAGTTTCTGCAGCTTTTCCTTCACATCCGGTGTGTGGTTGATCATGGTGTTCTCGATGGCGAGCGTGCAGCCCGAGGTCGATATTCGCTCGTAGTCGGGCGCGCTGTACTTGCCGCCGTAGGCGATCGCCCCACTTTCGAGTGCGCTTTTGAAGCCCGCGACCGAGCAATCGTCGGCCTTCGTGCCCGACATGATGATATTGTCGTTCGCATCGAGCGCGTCGACCAGGCACATCGTCGCCGACGACACGAGGTACACCTTGTCGGCGGGGCGCCTTATGACCGCGATGTCGGAGCTCAACCCATCAGGTACCTTCGCATCTTGCGGCACCACGAGGAAGCGCTCCCCGTTCGAAATGCAGATAAGCCGCAGGCCGCCTTCGAACTCGTCGACAGTGAAGTGCTCGGCGTATTCAAGCTGAAGCGTCCCCGTCGGCTTCCAGCCGCAGCCCAAATCGGCGTTGTGGAAGTCGGCCGCGGCGCTTGAAGCCGTTCTCGCAGGGGAGCCGCCGCTTGCATCGTCGCCCGTTTTCTCCTTCATGGTGGATGAGTCGAAGTGGAGCGTGTAGTCGATGGTGTGCGGCGTCGACATGGCGACGGTCTCGGCCGACACGGCCATGTCCTCGTCGAGCGTGACGGGTATCTCGAACGTGGAGTTGCCGCCGTCGTTTACGGGCGCGTAGTCCACGCCGTCGACGGTCATCTTGTCGTAGTTCGAACTCGACCAGGTGATGGTCGCGGTGTAGGTGTCGCCATCCTTCACAATTGTGGTGGGTGAGGCGATGCTTGCGCGTCCTGACCCACCGGAAAGCGAGACGCTCACAGTGTATTCCTGAGAGCCCGCCGTGCCACCGGTCGCGTTCGGGCTCGCACTGCACCCCGCGAAGGGAAACGCAAGCAGGGCGACGAGAACGCAGGCGAACGCGCGCGCCGCGATGCTGCGTCGCTTCCTGCTTTCCCCCTTTGGAAGAATCGACCGCATGGCGTTACTTCAGTGCGTCGGCGCGCAGATCGACGCCGGCGGATTCGAACACGAGCGTGCGGTCGTACCACTGCTCTTTTCTAATACTCCACGCGGCGCAGGCGGTGTCCTCGTCGAGCGCTTCAACGGGCACGTCGTAGGTGTACTTGCCTTCCGCGTTTTCCACATAGGGGATGAAGTCGGCCTCGCTCGCGGCGGCAGCCTCGTCGCCCGTGCCCATGAAGAGCTTGCCGTAGCCCGTGCCGGAAAGCGTCATCACGCAGTGCATGGAGCCGTTTTCCACGATGAGCTGGGCGTCCACAATCCTGAACATGTTCGAGCTGGAATCTACGGTGATCGGATAGGTGCCGTCGGCCACCTTGTCGGCGGTGATGGGGGCAGCGCTTGCGCCCTCGGGCGCATCGGCCGCCTGTTCGGTCTTTTCCTGGGAATCGGCATCGCTTGCCTTTGCGCTGTCGATTGAATTTCCGCCGCAGCCGGCGAGCGAGAACGCGAAAAGCGCCGCTGACAGGGCGAAGGCGAGGGTTTTCTTCAACATGGAGGGGGTTCCTTTCAATCGCTTCGACCGCCCGCGCCGTGCGGTGGGCTGACGGGATGCGAATGCAACGGGCATGCGCCGTCAGTCGGGGAAGGCGCATGCCCGTTGCACGGGGACGCGACCGGCGCCCCCGTGCGCGGCGAGTTTACAGCTTGGCGATGGCGTCGTCCACGTGCGAGACGTAGATTTCGTCGACCGCGACGTTCTGTCCCAGACCCTGGAGCAGGCACGTCACTTCGAAGCCGGCGGCCACGAACTTCGCAG
The DNA here is from genome assembly GCA_900552385.1 of uncultured Collinsella sp. Classification (GTDB taxonomy): domain Bacteria; phylum Actinomycetota; class Coriobacteriia; order Coriobacteriales; family Coriobacteriaceae; genus Collinsella. The sequence continues at coordinate 49,633 of URZI01000012.1, forward strand.
CCCAGCTGTCGGGGTCGGTCTCGTCTGCCATGTCGTTGTTCGCGTGGTCGCCCGCGACCACCATGAACGGCGCGAGCACGGCCTTCTTGTAGCCTGCGGCGCTCGCGGCGGCGATAACATCCTCGCAGGTCGGTTCAGCCTCGACGGTGCCGACGAAGAACTGCGTCAAGCCCTCGTTCTTAAACACTTCCTGCATCTTGGCATAGTCGGCGTTGGAATCGGCTTCGGTGCCGTGACCCATGAGGCACAGCGCCGTCTTGCCGTCGTCGAAGGACGCCATGTTCTCCTTAATGGCTGCGGCCACCTTCTTGTAGTCGTCGTCGGAGGTGAGCAGCGGGTCGCCGAGCGAGATTTTGTCGAACTTGTCGGCGTACTTGTCGAGCTCGTCTTTCACGTCGGTGTATTCCAGGCCACCCATGAGATGCGTCGGCTGCACGACGATTTCCTTCACGCCGTCTTCCACGCAGCGGTCGAGCGCCTCGGTCATGTTGTCGATCGTGATGCCGTCGCGCTTCTTCAGCTTATCGATGATGATCTGCGCGGTGAAGGCGCGGCGGATGTCGTAGTCCTGCCAGTACTTCTCGCGGATAGCGTCTTCGATGGCGCCGATGGTGATGTGGCGCGAGTCGTTGTAGCTCGTGCCGAAGCTCGTGACGAGGATGACCGGCTTCACGGCCTTCTCCTTTTCACTCGATTTCTCGGAACTCGCGGAGGTGTTGGAGCAGCCCGCGAGCGCGACTCCGGCGAGCGCGACGGCTCCGGTTGCTGCTGCGCCCATGAAGCCGCGGCGTGACATCTGGTCGGACATGGTTTTTCCTTTCCTCGGTTTGCCGGTCCCCCGGCGACAGTTGCTTGTCGGCACAAGCGAAAGAAAAGCGCACCCCTCGGGGTTCACAAGGAGCTAACGCCACGGCGATGCCGTGAGGAAAAGGCGAAGCAGTCTGGCTTGGGGCGCGAGGCGGTTCGCCCGCGCGTCCTATACAGTAATGTCCCTTGCCCAGGATTCCCACCTGGTTCCCTCCGCAAGCCAGCGCGGGCTGTGCGGGCGCCGCGCCGGTCATTTCCTTTTATCCGATTGTCATATGCTCGTTGCCGAATCTATTACTATGATAGTGGGCACTTGTGAACGTGTCAAAGCCAGGGCGGGCGGCATTGCGCCTCCTGCCTGCGTATTTGCGCCGATTGCCGCCGCAGGCGCCGTGTTTTGCCCGCTGCGCGAATGGCGGCGTAAACGGTTGCGATGAGAAACGGGAAGGGAAGGCTCGGATGATTCATATCGTTGGCGCAGGCTCGGGCGCCGCCGACCTTATCACGCTGCGCGGGGCGCGCCTTCTGCGCGCAGCCGACGTGGTCGTTTGGGCGGGAAGCCTTGTGAACCCCGAGCTGCTCGCTGAGTGCAAGGAATCCTGCATCGTCTACGACAGCGCGCACATGACCTTGGAGGAAGTGCTCGACGTGATGTGCGCGGCAGATGCGCGGGGCGAGGAAGTGGTGCGCCTGCACACGGGCGACCCGTGCCTGTACGGCGCCATCCAGGAGCAGATGGACGCGCTCGACGCGCGCGGCGTGGACTACGAGGTGGTGCCCGGCGTGTCGAGCTTTTGCGGTGCCGCGGCGGCGCTTCGCCAGGAATACACGCTGCCGGGAATCAGCCAGTCGGTCGTGATCACGCGGCTTTCCGGACGTACCCCCATGCCCGCGGGCGAGGGCATGCGCACCATGGCGGAAAGCGGCTCGACTATGGTCATCTTCCTGAGCTCGGGTATGCTCGCTGAGCTTTCCGCCGAGCTTTTGGCCGCGGGCCGCAGCTCCGACGAGCCGGCGGCGCTCGTGTACAAGGCGACCTGGCCTGAGGAGCGCGTGGTGCGCTGCACAGTGGGCACGCTCGCCGATGCGGGCGCGCGAGAGGGCATCGACCGCACGGCGCTCGTGGTGGTGGGCCGCGTGCTCGGAGCTCGCGGCGGGCTTGCGCACGACGGCGCGCAAGCGGAGTCGTACGAGCGCAGCAAGCTTTACGACCCTTCGTTTGCCACGGGGTATCGGAAGGCGAGCAGCTAGCGTGGCCTTCGAGCACTACATATATACCGGGACGACCCGCCTGCGCTGCGGCTACACCACGGGGAGCTGCGCCGCGCTCGCGGCGAAGGCGGCCTGTGAGATGCTCTTGTCACGAAAGCCCGTCGGCCTCGTGTCGATCGTCACCCCCGGCGGGCTGCCCGTCGAGGCGAACGTGGTCGACGTATGCATCGGCGAGGGGTGCGCCCAGTGCGCCGTTCGAAAGGACGCAGGCGACGATGCCGATGTGACTGACGGCGTACTCGTGTACGCGCACGTGGAACATGCGGGGTCGGGCACGGGTGCTGCGGGCAGCAAGGACGTGCCCGCGCGCGAATCGGAAGTTTCCGTCGATGGCGGCGTGGGCGTGGGGCGCGTGACGTTGCCCGGGCTCGAGCAGCCGGTGGGGGCGGCCGCCATCAACGCGACGCCGCGCGCGATGATCACTTCGGCGGTGCGCGAGGTGTGCGCCGCGCACGGCTTTTCTGGAAATATTGCTGTGACGATTTCGGTACCCGAGGGTGTTGCCCTTGCCGAAAAGACCTTCAACCCGCACCTGGGGATAAAGGACGGCATCTCCATCCTGGGCACGACGGGCATCGTCGAGCCGCGCAGCCTCGCTGCCTTGCGCGACAGCATCGAGCTCGAGATCCGGCAGCATGCGGCTATGGGGCGGCGCGGAGTCGTGCTCACGCCCGGCAACTACGGCGCGCAGTTCATCTCGGGGCATTTCCACCTAAACGGTGCGCCGGTGGTCTTCATCTCCAACTTTGTGGGCGATGCGATTGATTGCTGCGTTCGCGAGGGATTCACCAATGTCCTTCTTGTGGGACACATCGGCAAGCTGGTGAAGGTCGCTGGCGGCATCATGGACACCCATTCACGTACCGCCGACTGCCGCGCGGAGATTCTGGCCGCCCACGCGGCCTTGGCCGGCGCGGGTGCGAAGACTGTGCGCGAGATCATGTCGTCGGTCACGACCACGGCGGCGCTCGAGGTAATCGAGGCCGCCGGCGTGGGGGACGCTGCGCGCGCCTCGCTCGCTGCGGCAATCGAGGACAGGTTGCGCCGCCGCGCGGCGGGCGCATGCGACATCGCCGCGGTCGTGTTCGACGCCGAGCGCCGTGAGCTTTTCCGCACGTCGGGCGCCGATGCAGTTATAGGGGAATTGGGGGCGACGTATGAGTAAAGGCGTGCTGTACGGGGTGCGCCGCGCAATCGGCTGGCCGGGGACGAAGGTGGTCATGAAGGCGCGCCGCTCGTTTGCGGACACGAAGCGCATCCTTCGTGAGGAGGGCGCCTTCGACGGCGCCGAGCTCGTAGAGGACTGTGGGCTTCCGGGCGAGCGCGTGTACCGCTCGCTCGATGATGTGCCCGATTCGGGCAGCTACTTCTCGACGATGGTGGTGCGCTAGATGAGGGTTTCCTGCATAGCGTTCACTGAGAGGGGATATGCGTTGGCGGAGCGCACCGCACGCGCGCTTTCCGATTGCGCGCAGACAGGTGAAGATGACCCTGGCTGGGACGTTTCCGTTTCGCGCGGGTTCGGCGAGGGGAAGGCCGACCTGCGCGCATGGACGGCGCTCGCGTGGGAAGCGTCGGACGCGCTTCTGTTCGTGGGCGCGGCGGGCATCGCCGTGCGGGCGATCGCGCCGCATGTCGCCTCAAAGGCAACCGATTCCGCGGTTGTGGTGATCGACGAGGCGGGGCGCTTTGCCGTCTCGCTTTTGTCGGGGCATTTGGGCGGTGCGAACGAGCTTGCGCAAACTGTGGCACGCGCGGCAGGGGCCATCCCCGTCATCACCACGGCGACCGACGTCCGCGGCGTGTGGGCGGTGGATACGTGGGCGCGCTGTGCGGGGCTCGCCGTTTCGAATCCCGAGGCCATCAAGCGAGTGTCGGCGCGGCTTCTTTCGGGCGGGCGCGTGGCGCTCTATTCCGACATGCCGATTTCGGGACAGCCGCCTGAGGGGGTTGACATTGCGTCCGACCGCGCTCGGGCCGATATCGTCGTGTCGCCGTTCGCTGGCGCGAATGCAGGTGCGTCCGTGCGCGAGGCGGAGACAACGGGCGAGGTCGTGCCCGCCGGTGAGACGGGGAACTGTCTCTTATACACATCTCCGAGCCCACGAGACTAGGCATGATCTCGTA
>URZI01000013.1 GCA_900552385.1 uncultured Collinsella sp.
GGCTCGGAGATGTGTATAAGAGACAGAAGTAGGCGAGGGGCGGGAGAGGGGTGGCTTGTGCGATGGGCGCGACGCGGCCGCGCTTGGCCAACGGAGCCTTGGCACATCCTCGGCAGCTTGCCCTAGAGCTTGTGGCGGCGCTCTTCTTTGCGCTCCTCGGCTGCCTGCTCCTCCTGCTTAAAAGCGGGGTCGTCGGGGGTGACCAGCTCGTCCTCGTGCGTGCGCTTGTTGTAATGGTGGCGCAGCACGGGTTCAAACAGGCGCAGGTGCTTGGCGAAGGCAGCCGAGCCAATGGCGAGCACGGTAAAGATGAGCACACGCATGGGCACCTCGACCTGATTGATGGCGGCGGCGCCGGCCGAAAGCATAATGCACCAGGCATAGATAAGCAGCACGGCCTGTTTTTGGTTGTAGCCTTCTTGGATCAGGCGGTGGTGGATGTGGCCCTTGTCGGCCTGCCCGATGCTAATGTGGGCGCGCTTGCGGCGCACAATGGCGCTAAACGTGTCGATGATGGGCACGCCGGCAACGATGAGCGGGATGATAAGCGAGGTGAGTGCGGCGGTGCGGCTCACGTTGAGCAGCGAGATGGAGCCCAGCGCAAAGCCCAGAAGCAACGACCCCGAGTCGCCCAAGAAGATGCTTGCGGGGTTGAAGTTGTAGCGCAAAAAGGCCAGACAGGCGCCAAAGAGCGCAATGGAGAGCGCGGCGGCGTCGATGCGGCCCGAGAGAACGGCCATCGAAAACATGGTGAACGACGCGATGCCGCAGATGCCCGTGGCCAAGCCGTCGAGGCCGTCGATGAGGTTAATGATGTTGGTGAATGCCACCAGATAGATCACGGTGATGGGGTAGGCGAGCCATCCGAGCATGATCTCGCCGGGGGTAAACGGGTTGACGATGACGCCGATTTTTAGGCCGCCGATACAGGCGATAAGCGCGGCGAGGACTTGTCCGGCCAGCTTTTGCTTGGGCGTGAGCTGGAAGACGTCGTCGATAGCGCCTGTTGCAAAGATGACGGTAAAGGAGAGCGCCAGCATGGGATAGCTAATGTGAAGGCGCGGGTGCGGCACCAGGACGGGTGGCCAGCCTAGGTACCAGGTGCCTAGGATTTGCACAATGCAGGCAACGACCAGGCCCAAAAACACCGCCGTTCCGCCCAAACGCGGGATGGGCTTGGTGTTGATGCGGCGCTTGGAAGGGTAGTCGACGGCATCGAGCTTAATTGCCAAGCGCTTGACCAGGGGCACCGCGAGGAAGGTCGTGATAAAGGCCGCCGCTGCCACGCATAGGTACGGTATGTAGCTCGGGGATGAAGCCATGAATCTAAAAACCGCCAAGCGTCGAAGGAAAAGGTCAAAGGTTGCTACGCGCAAAAAGGCATAGCTGACCCATGATACTCGACCGAGGGGGGTGCGGAGGTTTGCACTGTGTGATTATCACGCGCTTACCAGATATTGGGGTGATAGTGGGGCTCTGCCTGGTGCCTTTTGGGAATCTTAGCGGGATTTGCAATGGCAATTTTCGGCAAAAGAAAACCACCCCCCACGTTACGAAAATGAACCCACCTAAAACAGGTGGGTGCCCTCATCGACTGTTCCAGCGTCCTTAACAACGAAGGATACCTGTACTAGGTACGACTGTGTGGGCTCCCTAAATAAACGCGACGGTTCACCCAGTTGCTCCGCGGGGGGCGGAATACCTACATCATAAAGCGGCACTTTATCGATTCCAGTCTTGACATTACAAAAATCGTGTCGGACGATTACGGCGCCTTGGGCTCGAGCCGTCTGTGGGGTTGATCCCTTTACGTTTGAGCTGCTGAATCGTTGTTTTGGAGCATGGTTTTATGCCGACGTCGTTGACCGAACTTTTTTCGCCCGCCTGCCATTTGTGTCCGCGCCGTTGCGGTGCGGCGCGCGATGAGGGCGCGCACGGCGTCTGCGGTGCTAACGACACGCTCAAGGTGGCCCGCGCCGCGCTTCATATGTGGGAGGAGCCGCCTATCTCGGGCGAGGCCGGTTCGGGCACGATCTTCTTTAGCGGCTGCTCGCTCAAATGTATCTACTGCCAGAACCACGAGATCTCGACCGGCAATTTTGGCCTTGAGATTTCGCCTGAGCGCCTGGTCGAGATTATGCTGGAACTGCAGGACCAGGGTGCCAACAACATCAATTTGGTGACGGCGACGCACTATGCGCACCTGTTGCCTGCCGCGATTGCCGCGGCACGGGCGCGCGGACTGGTTATCCCAATCGTCTACAACACGAGTGGTTACGAGCGCGCGAGTGCCGTGGCGGCGCTGGGCGACCTGGTCGATGTGTGGCTCACCGACTTTAAATATGCCGATGCCGGGCTTGCGCAGTCGCTCTCCCATATAAAGGATTACCCGCGTGTGGCCGTGTCGGGTCTGGCCCAGATGGCGCGCGAGATCGAGCGCCGCGGGGGAGAGTTGGTGGACGAGGGCGGGCTTATGAAGCGTGGCATGATCGTGCGTCACCTGGTGCTTCCGGGGCATGCAGACGATTCGTGTCGCGTGCTGGACCTGGTGTGGCAGACGGTGGGCGACGTGCCGATCTCGGTTATGAACCAGTACACGCCCAATGCGCTCATGCGCGAGCAGGGCGGCGACCTGGCACGCGCCGTGCCACGTGAGGAGTACGAGCAGGTGCTCGACCATGCCGACGACCTGGGTTTTACGACGATGTTCTGGCAAGAGGGCGGCGCGGTAGACGAGAGCTTCACCCCGGCCTTCGACACCACCGGTGTTCTTACCAGCGCAAAGTAGTGCGTTCGTCGATGATTTTTCTGGGACGGGGGTAAAAAATCATCGAGAGGATCGCCTGTTCGAAAAGTTGCCAAAATAGCCGCGCCCCAAAAAGACTGGTTATTGGGCGTTGACAGTTGGCGAGCCGTAGGTAAAATATCGACTTGTCCTGGGGACGTAGCTCAGTTGGGAGAGCGCTGCCGTCGCATGGCAGAGGCCGAGGGTTCGACTCCCTTCGTCTCCACCCTTGGATTTGATAAGCCGCTGACATTGTGTCGGCGGCTTTTTTTAAAAGAAAGGGCTATACCATGGCCGAGCTTGAGTCCCAACCATTGTCCGACGAGGAGCGCGCTGAGTTGGAAGAGCTCCGCGCTGAGAAGGCCCGCCGCGAGGCTCGGGAAGAGGCCCGTCGCGAGCGTGAGGAGCTGGCTGCCCTGCGCGCCGAGCGTGCGAAGGCCGAGGAAGTCGCCTTGAACGCCGCATCCGAGCGCAAGCCCGCGCCCGCACCCAAGCCCGCTGCTGCGAAGCCTGCACCTGCCGCGCCCAAACCTCAGCCTAAAAAGGCCGCTCGTCTTAAGTCCGTCGAGCCCAAGCCGAGCCGTGACGAGATGACCTTTGCCCAGCGCATGGTTACCTCCAAGGAACCTACGGGCGAGAACGAGATCCCTGGCATGGCGCCGGCTCAAAAAATCATCATTGTCCTTGCCCTCATCGCGTTTGTCATCTTTATGGGCTACACGATCCTGACCAGCATGGGCCTGCTCTAACCGATTTGCATCGGGCGTCATGTCCGCATGCTCTGCTCTCGTCCAACCCTCAAATTCTGCACCACACATCCGAAAGGTCGCCCCATGGCTTTGACCGATATCTCTCATCCCACCGACATCGCAATGCTCACCGATCTGTACGAACTCACTATGGCCCAGGGCCTGTGGGAGAGCGGCAAGGCCAATGAGCAGGGTTGTTTTACCGCGTTTTACCGCGACCATCCCTTTGGCAGCGCCTATGCCGTCATGTGCGGCACCGCCGAGCTGCCCGAGCTAGTCGAGAATCTGCGCTTTACGCCCGAGGATATCGACTACCTCGCATCGCTTGAGGCCCCGGCCGGCGGCGCGATGTTCAAGTCCGCATTCCTCGACTACCTGCGCGATTTTCGTGCGCATGTAAACATCGACGCCGTCCCCGAGGGCGAGCTCGTCTTTCCACGCGAGCCCATGGTGCGCGTCACCGGTCCTGCGCTCGAGTGCCAGCTGCTTGAGACGGCGCTGCTCAACATCGTCGGGTTCCAGACACTTGTCGCCACCAAGACGGCGCGCGTGGTGCTCGCCGCCGACGGTCGCCCTGTGGCGGAGTTTGGCCTGCGCCGAGCCCAGGGTCCCGATGGCGGCCTGGCCGTTGCGCGCGCGAGCTACGTCGCCGGCTGCTCCTCTACGTCCAATGTGCTCGCCGGCCGCCGCTACGGTATTCCCGTCTTTGGCACGCATGCGCACAGCTGGGTGATGAGCTTCGATTCCGAGCTCGAGGCCTTCCGCGCCTTTGCCAAGTCGAGCCCCAAGAACTGCACGCTGCTCATCGACACCTACGATGTGCGCGAGGGCTGCGAGCATGCCATTACGGTTGCCAAGGAGATGGAGGCGGCGGGCGAGCGCCTGTCGGCTATTCGCATCGACTCCGGCGACCTTGCCAAGCTCTCCAAGTATGTTCGCGGCCGTTTTGATGCCGAGGGCCTGCCCTATGTGGGTATCTCGGTGTCCAACGACCTGGACGAGTACACGATTCAGTCGCTGCTCGACCAGGGCGCGCCCATCGATAGCTTTGGCGTGGGTACCAAGCTCGCGACCTGCTACGACCAGCCGGCGCTGGGCGGCGTGTACAAGCTTTCCGCCCGCCGTGCGAGCGAGGCCGACCCGTGGACGCCGGTGGTCAAGCTCTCCGAGCAGCCCTATAAGCGCACGATCCCGGGCGTGCAGCGCGTGCGCCGTTATTACGACGGCTTTGGCGGCCCGGTCTGCGACATGATCTACGACGAGGACCATCTGGCGGGGGAGGGCGCCGCGCGCGGCAATACCCTCGTGGCCGTGAATGATGCCGCCCTGGTGACCGACGTGTCCGAACTTGAGTATCGTGAGCTGCTGGTGCCGATCGTGCGCGACGGCAGTGCGGTGGCTCCGCGTGAGAGCATCCAGGACGCGCGCGAGCGCTGTGCTTGGGCAATCGATCATCTGGACGCGGCTTTCAAGCGCTTCCTGTATCCGCAGACCTACGTGGTGGGCATGGAACAGGGCTTGGCCCAGGTGCGCGACGAGCTCGTGCGCAAGAACATGGCCGCGGCTTCGGCCTTCCCCTGGGCAAAATGATCCCTTGGGGACGATCCCTTGGGGACGGAGGAAAACGGATCATTTTCTCGCCCGCCCGCTCAACATTCGATTGGTTTGACGCATGACGACTTCTTATAAAACGATGGTGGTAAAGATCGGTTCGTCCACGGTGGTGGGCGCCGACGGCAAGGTCAACCGCGCCTTTATCGGCGGGCTTGCCGATCAGGCCGCAGCCCTGCGCAAACTCGGCTGGTGCCTGGTCGTGGTGAGCTCGGGCGCTATCGCCTGCGGCTATCCCGTGCTGGGCTTCGACCGCAAGCCGGTTGGCGACCTGCCGAGCCTGCAGGCCTGCGCCTCGGCCGGTCAGTGCATCATTTCGTCGGCCTACGACGAGGAGTTTCATGCGCGCGATCTGCTCACCTCGCTCGTGCTGCTCACGCGCCACGATACGGCCCGCCGCACATCCTACCTGCATGCGCGCGACGCCCTACTGCGCTTGGTGGAGCTGGGCGTGGTGCCGGTCGTCAACGAGAACGATACCGTTACCGTCGACGAGATCAAGTTTGGCGACAACGACACGCTGGCGGCGCTTGTGAGCTGCCTGGTTTCTGCCGATCTGTGCGTGACGCTTTCGGACATCGATGGCCTCTACACCGCCAATCCGCACGAGGACCCGACGGCTGAGTTTGTCCCGGTCGTGCATAAGATCGATGCCAAGATCATTGCCTCGGCAGGCGATTCTTCGACCTCGGTGGGCACGGGTGGCATGATCACCAAGATCCGCGCGAGCCGCATCCTGATGACGGCGGGCATTCAAAGCGTGATTTGCTCGGGCGAGGAGCCCGATGCGCTCGTGCGCCTCGCTCGCGGCGAGAGCGTGGGCACGCTGTTCGATCCGCCGGCGGAGCGTCTGGACATTGCGCCCCGCAAGCTGTGGATCGCACTGGGCGACAAGGCGCATGGCTCGGTGACGGTCGATGATGGTGCTGCGAAGGCGCTGGTCAGCCGTGGATCTTCCCTGCTTGCGGTGGGTATTCGCGAGGTCGATGGCACGTTTGCCGAGGGCGATGTGCTCGACGTGTGCGATTCGAGCGGTATGGTCGTCGCCCGCGGTATCGCCGAGGCCGATTCGGACGTGCTGGAGCTTGCAGCCGGACGTCGCCAGGACCAGATCGCCGGCAACCGCCTGCTCGCTAACCTGGCCGAGAAGCCGGCGATACACAGGGATAACTTGATCGTATTTGCATAAAGAAAGACAGCGCTGCGGATCGTTTCCTGCAGCGCTGTCTTTCTCGTGCCGGCACTTTGGGACACTCCTTAGCTAGAAGATCCGGCGCAGGTCTCCGCGGTTGAGCGCTTCGTCGAAGAGGTGCTTGAACACCACGCTGCCGTGCAGGCCGTCGTGCTCGAACTCGTTGGTCACCCAGGCGTGCGAGTTGCCCACGCGGCTGAGCGTGTCGACCTGCAGGCCCGAGTCCACGTACATGTCATCGAAGTACACCGCGGCTTGGAGCGGCACCTCGTTGCATGCTAGGCGCTGCGGGTCGTAGACCTTGTCCCAGCTCGTGTCTTCCATCAGCAGGTCCATCGCGGGCTTGAAGGGCTTAAGTTCGGGCATCTGCTCGAACATCCACGGGAACATGGCCTCGCCGGTAAACATGAGCGGGCGCGCGAGCGTGTCGAACTCGGCGCGGTGTGCCTTTTCCTCTGCCGCGGCCCAGCGAATGGGCATGGTGTCGCCATCGGCGTAGATGAACTCTTGCAGCGTCCAGTACAGCGGATTCGTGCGTGTGTTGGTGCGCTCGAAAGCGCGCATTAAAAAGCTATCGGATACTGAGGCACCGCAGCCCAGCGTGCCGTCGCCATCAACAAACGCATGGTCGATAATCCAATGCATGCGCTCAAAGCTCGGCTTCATGCCAAAGTCGCTGCCCATGAGCTGTAGGCGCTCGACCGTCATCGGCGAGCCGTCGGGCAGCACGGGCTTCTGGGCCTCGAGCGCATCGGCCAGGGCTGCCACGCGGTCGACGTCAGCGGGGTAGCGGTCATAATACTGCTGCGTCTTGGCGGCCATGCGCGGGAAGGTGTGCGCGTAGACCTCGCTTGCGCTCGCCGGCACGTGGGGGATGCCGCCGCAGGTAAAGCTTGCCGCTATGCCCTCGGGGAAGAGCGACAGATAGCTCAACGTCAAAAAGCCGCCGTAGCTCTGCCCGAGTGTGACCCAGGGCTTGCCGCCAAATCCCACCAGGCGCAGGTACTCAAAATCGCGCACGATGGAGCTGGCGAGGTGGCGCTTGAGGAAATCCGCCTGCGAGCGTGCGGCATCGGAGCCGGCCGCCGTCGCGCGCTCGCCCAGTGCGGCAATCGTGCGCCCGTCTACACAGCTGCTGCGCCCGGTGCCGCGCTGGTCGGGCAGGACCACGCGGAAGTGCTTGACGGCCTCCTCGATCCAGCCGTCGCTTGTGGGCGACAGCGGACGCGGGCTCTCGCCGCCGGGGCCGCCCTGCAAAAACAGGAGCAGCGGCAGATCGTCGTTGATGCGGTCGGGCGCGCAAACCATGCGGTAGAAGAGCTTGATGCTCTCGGGCGCGCCGGCGATGGGTGCCGGCATAGCGCCGCGGCGCATGGTGCTGCCGACGGCCAGGAGCATCGGCTCCAGGCCGCGCCAGTCAAGGGGGACGTCGATGCTGTGGTCCTCGACATAAAGGCCGGGGACGTGGTACGAAGTGATGAGGGCCATGTGAGTCTTCCGTTCGTTGCGGTGTTTCGGGTTGACCAATTCTACCGCCGCGGGCGAGGCCATGCGCAAATCGGCTACCATGGTTGCAAACTTCTAGGAGAAAGGGCCGCCCATGTCGGTCGATATAGCCACGTATGTCCACGATCTTGCCGTTGCCGCCAAGGCAGCGTCGGCCTCGCTTGCCACGGCGAGCGATGAGCAGCGTCAGGAGGCCGTGCGCGCCATGGCCGCAGCACTGCGCAACGGTGTCGACTCCATCGTCGCCGCTAACGAGCTCGATATGTCCGCCGCGCGCGATGCGGGCACTTCGGCCGGTCTGCTCGACCGTCTGCTGCTGACGCCTGAGCGCGTCGAGGGCATGGCCGCCGGTTTGGAGAAGCTCGCCGAGCTGCCCGATCCCGTCGGCCGCGTGCTCGACCACCGCGTGCTTGCGAGCGGTGTGGACCTGACCCGCGTGAGCGTGCCGTTGGGCCTGGTCGCCATGGTCTACGAGGCGCGCCCCAACGTGACGGCCGACGCCGCAGGCATCTGCATCCGTACCGGCAACGCCTGCATTCTACGCGGCGGCTCGCTGGCCTATCACTCGTGTGCCATGATCGCCGAGCTGCTGGCCGATGCGCTCGAGGCCAAGGGCTTCCCGCGCGAGGCCGTGTCGATGATCGAGTCCACCGACCGCGAGGCCACCGGCGAGCTCATGAAGCTCCGCGGTATTGTCGACGTACTCATTCCGCGCGGAGGTGCAGGCCTGATCCAGCGCTGCGTGCGCGAGTCGCTTGTGCCGGTGATCGAGACGGGCACGGGCAACTGCCACATCTACGTGCATGAATCCGCCGACTTTGATAAGGCGCTCAACATTATCGTTAATGCCAAGACCCAGCGCGTAGGCGTGTGCAATGCCGCCGAGTCGCTGCTGGTCGACCGTGCTGTGGCCGATGCGTTTTTGCCCGCGGTCGTGACCGTGCTGCATGACCACGGCGTGCTCATTCACGGCGACGAGGCAACCTGCGCCGCATGCGCCGATGCCGGGCTTGTGGAGGGCGATGACTACGTCGCCGCGACTGAGGAGGACTGGGGTCGCGAGTACCTGGCGCTCGAGATGAGCGTGAAGGTCGTGGCAAACGAGGACGAGGCCATCGCACACATCAACCGCTACGGCACGATGCACTCCGAGGCCATCGTTGCCGAGGATACGGATGCTTGCGAGCGCTTCCTCGATGCTGTCGATGCCTCGGCCGTGTACTCCAACGCCAGCACTCGCTTCACTGACGGCGGCGAGTTTGGCCTGGGTGCCGAGATCGGCATCTCGACCCAAAAACTCCACGCCCGTGGCCCCTTTGCCGCCGAGGCCCTCACCACCTACAAATACAAGCTCCGCGGCACCGGCCAGGTTCGCCCCTAAACCTACCAAAAAGGGACAGGTTTATTTTGGCAGGTTTTATCTGCGGTTTTGCCGGGCGACACGTTCGCCCGGCTTTTTTCTTCGTATACCTTTTCTGCCTTTCGGCATGAGCCACGGCGATATACGATGGTGACACCGTGTCCTAGCATCGACTCACCTGGAGGTATTGCCATGTCCCAGACGCTTTCCGCCGGAATCACTCGCGATCGCGCGTTCGAACTGCTCAACGAGCACAACAAGGACCCGTTCCATATCACCCACGGCGAGACGGTCGAGGGCACCATGCGCTACTTTGCGCGCGAGTTCGACCCCGAGAACGAGGAGTTTTGGGGCATCGTCGGCCTGCTGCACGACTTGGATTGGGAGGAGCATGAGGACGACCCCATGAACCACACCATTTATGCGGCCGAGATTCTGGAAGGCGAGGGTGCCTCTCCCGAGCTCATTCGCGCCATCCAGACGCACACGTCCGACTTCAACACCTCGCTGCCCAAGCCTGAGCTACAGATGGAAAAGATCCTGTTCGCCTGCGACGAGCTCACCGGCCTGATCGGTGCTGCCGTCATCATGCGCCCGAGCAAAAGCGTCATGGACTTTACGACCAAGTCGCTCAAAAAGAAATTCAAGGACAAGCGCTTTGCCGCTGGCTGCTCGCGCGACGTGATTTCGCAGGGTGCCGAGATGTTGGGCTGGGAGCTCCCCGAGCTCTTCGACCGCACCATCGCGGCCATGCAGTCCTTCGCCCCCGACCGCGATACCTTCCAGGCCTAACCTGCCAAAAAGGGACAGGTTTATTTTGGCAGGTTTTATCTGGGAAAACGCTTCCGTTGGACGTTATTCAGCGGAAGCGTTTTCTGTTTGACATGGTGACACTGGCGAATGGTGGCGCCTCGCGGCGGGCAGCCATGCTTTGCCGTATCCGTAATTCGGCAAACGCGACGCTAGGCCGCGTTCTTGATAATCCATATTCCTAGTCCGGTCAGCAGCTGAACCTGCTTAATTGTCAACCCTTCTTTTCGAAGCGCTAGTATTGCCTCATTGCGAAGTGCTTTGGAGACGGATTTGAGTTCCGTGGGCGTACATCCTGCGACACTCTGCACGATTGCCGTGCCAAATTCGCTTAGATCCTCCTCGCGTACCTTGGCCGTTGCGCTGGGCCTATAGGGGAGCGACGGCGTGCTTTCCATGAATCGAAGGTATGAGTATGGTGTCGGGAATAAAGCGTCGATAACGTTGCCGTTAACATGCGGCCGAAACCTTTCACCCATTAGGTATTCGCGATGACTGCTCCATGGATACTCGTTGTATGCCGACAGTCCCGCCTTTTGAGGATTCAAATGAATGTATCGGATTGCCTCGAGTAAGTATTCTTCCGACTTAATGGGCGAATCCCAAAACCGCTCTTGAAACACGTGGCCGATGTGCCCGGTTCGCGCGTTGTACCTTCCTGCAAATGCCACGGCTATCGCATGCATCGCTTCGCTCTTGCGGTCGTCCAGATCGTTGATGAGCAGATGAATGTGGTTTCCCATAAGGCACCAAGCGATAAGCTCAATATTGTGTTTGGGAAGGATTGCGTCGAGGATTTGAAGCAAGGCAATTCTGTCTTCGTCACCGTCAAACAACAATTGTCCTCCGTTTCCACGCAACGTGACGTGGAAATAACCAGTCGGTGACTTTGAACGAGGTTTTCTCGGCATGGCCCCTCCTTGAGCTTGGATGGGCTGAAGATACCGCATCCGGAGGCTTTGGTTGTCGAGATTCAGTTCACCGACTATAGCTGCTACCTGCCGAAATGTTATTGCGTTTTCAAATTGATGCTTTTTAATGGTAATTGAGCAAGGCAAGCGCGCCTGCCGTGGATGCAGGCGCTCGTTACGTCGAGCCGGATGGTTCTCGTGTGAAAGACGTCGCAAATTGGCATCAAACTAATCTGCGGCGATCAAAAATGGCCGGGCGCTCACAAGCAAAACGGAGCACCCGGCAATTTACTAATTGTTCATTGACGTTTGGCCAGATAAAACCTGCCAAAATAAACCTGTCCCTTTTTGGCAGGTTAGTTGAGGGCGGCTTGGGCTAGGCGGGCTTCGGCGTCCTCCTCGGTGACGCCCAAGGCCACAGCGAACTCCTCGATTGAGCGGCGCTTGGCTTCCTTGAGTACACGCATGTAGTAAGAGCTGGGCTTTTTATCTGCTTCCTCGGCCTGGCGAATACGGTGCATCATGGTTTTTGCCACGCGGACCGTCTCGGGCGCACCCAGCTTGAGCTGCTGTTTAAAATGCGTCTCCTCGAGCGAGCTGTTGCGCTCGGTAAAGGTGTCGCACTCCAGCTCGTCGTAGTGGCTCAGCAGGTGCTCTGCATCTTGCTGGGAGATGGCGGCGTGCAAACGATCGGCCTGCGCCACGGGGTACATGAGGATCGTCTGCGCATGTCCCTGTTTGGTCTCGAGCAACAGCATGGGCTGCGGCGTGTCGTCCCTAAAACCGACGACGGTGCAGACTCCCTGACCCGGATGAATGACGTGTTGACCGATTGAGAACATGCTACCTCCAACTTATACGAATTTACGTATGTTAAGAATACCACGCTGACGTGCGCAAACCATCTCTTTAAGCAGGAAAAGCACACAACTCCGATAGGTAAGAGTATTCGATACTCTGAACGGCTTATGCACATGTATATGCATTTTCAGCGGGTGCACAATCAGCAGGCAAACCGCCGTCTTTGAGCTGCCTCACGCGAACTGTAGTCAATTTTGTGCATATGCAATATCGATTGACTTTACCTTGCGACAGTAGCTATCGCTTGTGATAGAGTGCTACAAACTCTGGCTTTTGCCCTACGAGTGACCAAGAGCTCGGGGGCTTTAACACAAGGAGGATCTATGCCCGAGAAGATTGAAGAGCTGGTACGCGCTGCGCTTGCTGCGGCCCAGGAGGCCGGCGACCTTTCCGCATTTGAACTTGACGATTGCGCCATCGAGCGACCGGCTGACACTTCTCATGGCGAGTGGACCTCTACCATGGCCCTGAAGTCCGCCAAGCTGGCCCACTGCGCCCCGCGCAAGATCTCCGAGGCCGTCGTTGCCCATATGCCCGAGGACCCCGCAATCGAGAAGGTCGAGATCGCCGGTCCTGGCTTCATCAACTTCTACCTCTCCGTTGCCGTCAAGAACGCCATCTTCGGCGAGGCCCGCGAGAAGGGTATGGACTTCGCTAAGTCCAACGTCGGTGGCGGCCTGAAGACCCAGGTCGAGTTCGTCTCCGCAAACCCCGTCGGCCCCATGCACATCGGCCATGGCCGCTGGGCCGCTCTGGGCGACTCCCTCTGCCGCGTCATGGACCACGCCGGTTACGATATCCAGCGTGAGTTCTACATCAACGACCACGGCTCTCAGATGAACACCTTCGGCAACTCCATTAGCACGCGCTATATGCAGCTTGCCGACATTATCGCCAAGCAGGGTGTGGATATCGACGAGGCTCACAAGCTGCTGATCGCCGACCGTGACGCCTTCGTTGCCGATGAGAACGACGAGCATCCCGAGACCCATCCGTACCAGGACAACTTTGCCGAGACCCTGGGCAAGGACTCCTACGGCGGCGACTACATCATCGATGAGGCTGCCGAGTTCTGGCGCACCGACGGCGACAAGTGGGTCGAGGCCGATCCGCAGGAGCGCATGGAGAGCTTCCGCGAGCGCGGCTATGTGAAGATGGTCGACAACATGCGCAACCTCTGCCACGCCGTCAATTGCGACTTCGACCGCTGGTACTCCGAGCGCTCGCTGTACGTGAAGGACACTGAGGGCGAGACCGCCGGCACCTCCGCCGTCGACCGCGCTTTTGAGAAGCTCGACAAGATGGGCTACCTCTACACCAAGGACGGCGCTCTGTGGTTCCGTTCCACCGATCTGGGCGACGACAAGGACCGCGTGCTGATCAAGTCCGACGGTGAGTACACCTACTTCGCCTCCGACGTTGCCTATCACTGGGATAAGTTCCAGCGCGTCGACCACGTCATCGACATCTGGGGCGCCGACCACCACGGCTACATCGAGCGCGTCCGCTGCGTCTGCGATGCCTTGGGTTACCCCGGCAAGTTTGAGGTTCTGCTGGGCCAGCTCGTCAACCTGCTGCGCAACGGCAAGCCCGTCCGTATGTCCAAGCGCAAGGGCACCATGGTGACCTTGCAGGAGCTCGTCGACGAGGTCGGCTCCGATGCCGCCCGCTACACGCTCATCTCCAAGAGCTCCAACCAGATGGTCGACTTCGATATTGAGGCCGTTAAGAAGCGCGACAACTCCAACCCGGTGTACTACGTGCAGTACGCTCACGCCCGCGTGTGCTCCATCCTGCGCCGTGCCGCTGACGTTACGCCTGAGCAGGCTGACGAGATGGGCATGAAGGCCGTCGCCGCCAAGGCCATCGGTGAGAACGTCGATTACTCGCTGCTGACCGACCCGACCGAGCTCGCTCTTTCGCGTAAGCTCAACGAGCTCACCGACCTCATCGCCAGCTGCGCTCGCGACCGTGCCCCGTTCCGTCTGACGCACTTTGCCGAGGAGCTCGCCGGCGACTTCCACAGCTTCTACGCTGCCTGCCAGGTTCTGCCGAGCGAGGGCCGTCCCGTCGACCCCGAGCTTTCGCGCGCCCGTCTGGCCGCTTGCGACGCCGTCCGCGTGACGCTCGCCCTGGTGCTCACCCTCGTTGGTGTCTCCGCTCCCGAGCAGATGTAATCTACGGGTCGTTTGACCGCGCAGGCTTGGTTTAACTGAGTCTTGAAAGTCCGATCTCCTATGCGGAGGTCGGACTTTTTTGTTTGGCGAGACGATTTGGTTTGCTGGAAAATGCTACCAAATCGCAACTATACCGGTTTACGGGGCTGAATCGTCAACTGGCGACCATGGCGCTAATAGCGAAATTAAAACTGCAGGTAGACGGCTTATTATTTCTTGAAAATGCAGGGTATGGTTGGCTTGCATCATTCTGGCCCCGTAATCCGGCGTAGTTTTGTAAATTGTCCCTTGGGGACGGAGGAAAACGGATCATTTTTGTCTCGCGGAGGGGTGGCGGGATACCGTCCGCCACGAATTGGGCTCATCTCCTACGTTTGGACGCATATCCCGAACCATGCCGAAAAGTGCGATATTAAAACCGCAGGTAGCAGACTCGTTGTTTTTGAAAAAAACAAGGGTATGGTCAGGGGCTCGGGTGCAAACGTAGTAGATGGGCGCGATTCGTGGCGCGGCTATTCCGGGTGCCACGGCTTCACTCCTCTGGCGCGACATTTCAAGGCGCTTTTGAGGAGGAGTGTCCCTGATGACTGGGCGTTTAAGAACGTCCAATGACTAAGTTGCAGGTGGTTGCGGTTGTGTTACACTAACGCTGCGTATATGACGCAATCATCTCGATACAGATCAATGATGTCCGTCGGTATTTGACGGAGCTAGACTGTTTAGCCGCCCTGAAGGTTTATGCAGGGAGCATGTGATCACAGGGCTTGAAAAGAAAGTTGAGCAAACACTGTGTCTGATCAACAGCAAGAAAACGAAATAACGACGACGCAAGCCGCTCCCGCTGCACCGGTTGCGTCGGACCAGGTCGCGGCGCCCGCGCAAGCCTCGGCTTCTGAGACGCCTGAGGCTGCTTCGACGCCTACGCCTGCAGCGGCTGAGAAGGCCGTGCCTGCAACTGGTGAGGAGGCTGCTCCGGCAAAGCCCAAGCGTACGCGCCGCACGGCCAAGTCTGCCGCTGACGGCGAGGAGGTCGCCAAGCCCAAGCGCCGCACCACGCGCACGACTCGCGCCAAGCGCACCGTTGCGGCTGACTCCTCGGCGTCGATTTCCGATGAGGTCGCGCAGGCACGTGCGTTGGCTCAGATTAGCGAGGCTCAGGTGGTGCGCGCCCGCCGTCGTGCTGCCGAGCGCGAGGTCGCGGCTCTGACCGAGCTTGCAGCTCCGTCTGTGCCCGAGACGCCTGCCGCCACCGAGACCCCTGCCGCCGACCAGCTGACCGAGAAGCCGGCACCGCGCACGCGCCGTCGCACGGCTGTTAAGGCCGGGCAGGTTGCTGAACAGACAACCCCCGAGCTCACTGAGGCTCCGGTCCGTTCCACGGCGGGGGAGGGCGCATCGCCTGCTGAGCACGCTGCGTCTGTCGAGGCCAGCGAAGTTCCCGTTGTCGATCCGGCTTTGCGCCCGCACCGTCGCGGTCGCAAGCCGAAAGCCTTCGTCGAGGCAGAGAAGGCCGCAGCCGCAGCTGCAGCCGCTCGGGATGCTGCGGCGACCGCCGAGTCTGCAACCGCTGCCGATGCGCCCGTCCAGGATGCTACGACTTCCGAGGCCGCTCCCGCCGATGTCGAGCCCGCCGACGTCCGTCCTGGTCGCAGCCATCGTACTGCTGCTAAGCGCACGTCCAAGGCCAAGGCTGCCAAGAAGGGTGCGTCCGAGGATTCCGCCGAGACGACCGCCGATGCATCGACTGATGCCGCCGAGCCCCAAGACGTCGAACAGTCTGCGTCCGAGAAGCCCAAGCGCGGTCGTAAGAAGTCCGCTAAGGCCAAGGCGTCCGAGCAGCAGGCTGATGCCGAAGCGCAGATTGATTCCGGCGCCGAGGCCAATGACGCCGCTGCGGCCAATGCCGACGCTGCCGCAACCGATGGCGCCGCACCCGCTGAGGCCGATGACAACGCTCGCCCCAACCGTCGCCAGCACAAGCGCAACGAGGAGCGCAACGAGCGCAAGGACGAGCGCAACAACGACCGTCGCAACCGCCAGCGCGATCGCAAACAGCGCAACAAGGAGCGCAACGCCGCCCCCACCGAACCCACGCTTTCGCGTGAGGAGCTCGCTGCCATGAAGGTCGCCGAACTGCGCGAGAAGGCCAAGGAGTTCGAGATCGAGACGACCGGCAAGAAGAAGGCCGAACTCGTCGAAGAGA
Source organism: uncultured Collinsella sp. (assembly GCA_900552385.1). Lineage (GTDB taxonomy): Bacteria > Actinomycetota > Coriobacteriia > Coriobacteriales > Coriobacteriaceae > Collinsella. The sequence continues at coordinate 16,166 of URZI01000013.1, forward strand.
TCTACACCACTGCCGCGAAGGCCGAGGGCTTCCGCGACATCAAGGGCATTCTGCAGATTCGCCCGGACAGCTCCGGCATCATCCACGCCCATGGCTACATGAAGTCCAACGACGACGCCTTCGTGCCCGCCTACCTCATCCGCTCCGCGCGCCTGCGCACGGGCGACGTCATCGAGGGCTCGCTGCGTCCTTCGCGCGGCGGCGACAAGCGCGCCGGCCTCGCCAAAATCACGACCGTCAACGGTCTAGACCCCGAGCAGATTCGCAACCGCCCCAAGTTCGGTGACCTCACCCCGGTCTATCCCAACGAGCCGCTGCGCATGGAGCATGGCAAGGACTCCATTACCGGTCGCGCCATCGACATCGTGTCGCCGATCGGCAAGGGTCAGCGTGGCCTGATCGTGTCCCCGCCCAAGGCTGGCAAGACCACAATCCTCAAGAAGATCTGCCAGTCTATCTCGATTAACAACCCCGAGGTGCACCTCATCTGCCTGCTCGTCGACGAGCGCCCCGAAGAGGTTACCGATATGCAGCGTTCCATCAAGGGCGAGGTTGTGGCGTCGACCTTCGATATGCCCGCCGACAACCACACTCGTGTGGCAGAGCTCGTCATCGAGCGCGCCAAGCGCATCGTGGAGCTGGGCGGCGATGTCGTGGTGGTGCTCGACTCCATCACGCGTCTTGCCCGCGCCTACAACTTGGCGGCGCCCGCCTCAGGCCGCATCCTTTCGGGCGGCGTCGATTCGGCGGCCCTGTATCCGCCCAAGCGCTTCCTGGGCGCAGCCCGTAATATCGAGAACGGTGGCTCGCTCACCATCCTGGCCTCTGCCCTCATCGACACCGGTTCCAAGATGGACGAGGTCATCTTTGAGGAGTTCAAGGGCACCGGCAACATGGAGCTTAAGCTCGACCGCGACCTAGCCGATCGCCGCATCTTCCCGGCTATCGACCCCGTTGCCTCCGGTACGCGTAACGAGGACCTGTTGGTCGACGAGCAGATGCGTCCGTTTGTCTTTGGTCTACGTCGCATTCTTGCCGGCATGAACAACACCGAGCGCGCGGCCGCATCGTTTATCAAGGGTCTAAAGGGCACCAACACCAACCAGGAGTTCCTGGTGCGTTCGGCCAAAAAGCACAGCGACTACGAGCAGACGTTCTAGGTTGTAATCCACAGCAGCGTTAACCATCAATGCGATAAAGGGTCGGGGCTTTGAGACTCGGCCCTTTTCTATATCGCCGCTTCGCACTTATTTTTGACCATAAGACTTGCAAGCAGCAGGCTTCCCGTTTCAATCCGACATCGTCGCTTGCAATCGACAGGGCGGTTTCGCATAATAGCTTTTAAGCTTCGCGACGGAAAACGCAGATGAAACGAACCATATACCGTTGCTTTGGGGCATAGCCCCGCTTCATCTTCTCTCGCGCAGCCAACTGAATGATGCGATTTGGGTGCTGGAAGATGGGGAGAGCTCATGGCTTCTTCTGATGCAACACAACGAGCAGTCCTTGCCGGACTTTCGTGCGGGATCGGCCTTGCCGCTCCCGTGGTTATGTATGCCGCGACGCTGCCGTTTTCGTCGGTGAACGAGACGGTCGTGGCGGGTGCGGTTCCCTTCGCCGTGGGTGCGGTGGCGGGCGTGGGTATCTATGCCGCCTCGCTGGGTATCTCCGAGTACCGTGCGCAGCGTGAAGAGCGTCTGTTCCAGCCCGATGCCATGGGCGGTGCCGCCAATCTCAATCAGCATCAAAGCGAGTTCAAGACCGCCTCGATTCCAGCCCAGCAGCAGGATGCGACTCCTTACGCTGCGACTTCTGCTTCTCAGGCTCAGGCGGAGCAGTCTACCTCGGCATTCCTTTCCGGCCTGACTGGTGCGTTCCAGCGCCGTCACGCCGATGATGGTGTCCCTACCATCGCTCGAGCCGCAGATGCTATGGACGAGGACGAGGCTTGGTCCATGATCGACAGTATGCTCGACGACGATTCGCCGGTGAGCTGCGACCCTGCACACTCGCGCGACGTCTATCAAGTCGCCATCGACGAGCTCACCAACGGCGGGCAGACCGGCTCCTTCAATCGCGACGACATCGCCGCCGCGGCACGCGCCGTGTCTGGTTCCCAGGCCGCCCCTGCGGGCAGCACGGCGGCTTTCGTGGCACTCGTTGCCAACGCGGCAGCCAATAACGCCTACAACGCTACCTCGGCGGACGCGAACGCTTCTGCCGACAATTCGTACGTTGATGAAGCCATGACTGCGGACGAGGAGGCCGTTGCCGCCCGCCGTGCCGCCGAAAGCTCGCTGTGGGGCGCTCCTGCCCAGCAGCAGGCGGCTAAGGCTGCGCCGTACAATGCAAACCTCGCCAGCATGCCTATCATCTCCGGTGCCGCGGACATCGATCTCGATGACCTCGATGAGCCTGCGGCCATCACCGCATCGATTGATGCCCAAGATCGCATCGACACCGGCGACCTTCCGGACGCCTCGCTCGAGGTTGATGTTCCCATGGCCGATTACTCGGGCCACGAGGACATGTGGGCCGCCGCCACCGCGATTCTGGATGAGATTGACGAGCCTGCTCCTGTTGCAGCCCCCGCTCCCGTCGCTGCCCCTCAGCCTGCTGCCCCCGCCTATGTCGGTCGTCACAGCGCTGTGTTCCCCGAGGATACTGCCCGTATCTCGCGCGAGAGCATCGAGCGGGCCGAGGCTATTGCCGCCGGCATTATGGAAAACCGTCGTCACGAGCGCGTCAATCAGATCCTCGAGGAAGAGATCGAGCGCCTGCAGTCCTCTACCGCCAGGCGTACGGGCCGTGCTTATCTGAGCGTTATCGAGGGCGGTACCGCCAGCTTCGCGCCGCTCCGCGCGGAGGCATAACTTCTGCATGGTTAAGATCAATCGAAAATGGGCGGTTGTAACCTGCCTGATGGCGCTCTTGATCTGGGGCAATTCGCTGGTTCCCGGCTCGGGGTCGGGCTCGCTGAGCCTAACGGTCATGGAAGCTATCCGCGGTTTCCTGCACGGCGTGGGACTTCCATATGAATGGGTGACCAACTTTGTTGTTCGTAAGTGCGCGCATTTTACCGAGTATATGGTGCTCGGCATCTTGGCAACGCACGCCTTTGATTTTGAGGGCCGGCGCACCTTTGACGTGCTGCTGCCCACGGCGGTGTTCCTGCTGCTGATTCCCTCGATTGACGAGACGATTCAGCTCTTTGTGCCGGGACGCGCCGGCATGATCACCGATGTGATGATCGACTGCTGTGGAGCGGCAATGGGCGTTGTGCTCCGATATCTCTTACGGTCGCTGATATGCGCCAAAAAAGCCGCCTAGGACGTATTGTTTGGTCCTAGGCGGCCTTTTTTATTTGAGGCTTATATGAGGCGTGGTGGCGTCGTTCCGTAGGTCGGATTTGCCGAGCGCGCCACGCCCTGTGGGTGCGTCTGCTACTGAAGCGCCTGTGCGCCCAGGGCCAGGCAGCCCATGATGCCCTGCTTGCCCTCGAGGCTGTTGTTGACGATGTAGTTATCGATGTCGTTGACCTCGGGCGTGACGATATAGCCGTTGAGCATCTCGGCGCACTTTTTGCGCGCGAGCGGCACGATGGGGGTGTGGTCGGCCACGCCGCCGCCGATGATGATCTTTTGCGGCGCGTAGCACAGCGTGTAGGTCATGAGCGCCTGTGCCAGATAGCCTGCGAGCAGGTCCATGGCCTCCGGGTCATCGGCCATGTCTCCGGCGCTCTTGCCATCCCAGCGCTTTTTAACGCCGGGGCCGGCGATGAGGCCCTCGAGGCAGTTGTCGTGGAAGGGGCAGGCGCTATGCTCACCGATGGTGTCGCGCGGGTCGCGCGTGACCAGGATGTGGCCGGCCTCGGGATGCATCATGCCGTGCACGAGCTTACCGCCCGAGAGCACGCCGGCGCCCACGCCGGTGCCGATGGTCAGATACACAACGTCAGTGAGGCCCTGGGCGCAACCAAAGGTGACCTCGCCCAGGCAGGCGACGTTGACGTCGGTGTCGTAGCCACAGGGAATATTGAGCTCGTTTTGGATGGTGCCCAGCAGGTCGAAGTAGCGCCATGCCGTTTTGGGCGTCTCCAGGATCTTGCCGTATTGGGGCGAGGCAGGGTTGACAGCGGTGGGGCCAAAGGCGCCGATGCCCAGCGCGGCGATGCCCTTGTCGGCAAACCATGCATTGACGGCCTCAACGGTCTCCTGCGGGGTCGTGGTCGCGATCTGCTCACGCTCCAGGACCGTACCGTCTGCATAGCCCGTGGCGCAGACCATCTTGGTGCCGCCGGCCTCGAGCGCTCCGATAAGCTGCTGTTCTGCCATAGTATTCCTCTCTCTGGGACGAGTTGCTCCGTGACTAAAGTATAGAGCTCTAAACCATTTAAGAAAGCGCTATAAAAAGAAGCCTCGCAACGCGGCGGGCGGTGCGAGGCTTCTTTGGTTGCTTTAGTTGCCGGGCCGTCCTTACCCGCGCGGCTTGATTTTATCACGTAGCGACTTGAGGTTCTCCAGCGCCGCGTTGAGCGTCTCGTCTCGCTTGGCAAAGTGGAAACGAATCAGATGGTTGACGGGCTCGCGGAAGAAGCTCGAGCCGGGCACGGCGCCCACGCCCACCTTAGACGCGAGGTCCTCGCAGAACTCGAGGTCGCTGTCGTAGCCAAACTCAGAGATATCCATCATCACGTAGTAGGCGCCCTGCGGCACGTTATGCTCAAGACCGATGCTATCGAGCCCCTGGCAGAACAGGTCGCGTTTGGCGGTATAGAGGTTAAGGACCTCATCGTAATAGCTGTCGTCGAAGTTGAGGGCGGTGACAACGGCTTCCTGCAGGGGAGCGGCGGCACCCACGGTGAGAAAGTCGTGGACCTTCTTGATACGCTCGGTGATCTGGGCCGGGGCGATGGTGTAGCCCAGACGCCAGCCGGTGATGGAGTACGTCTTAGACAGCGAGCTGCAGCTGATGGTTCGCTCGAACATGCCGGGCAGCGTGGCCATATAGACGTGCTCATGGGGCGCGTAGACGATGTGCTCGTAGACTTCGTCGGTGATGCAGTACGCGTCGTACGTTTTGCACAGGTCGGCGATAAAGGTGAGCTCCTCGCGCGTAAAGACCTTGCCGCAGGGGTTGGAAGGATTGCACAGGACGATGGCCTTGGGGTCGTTGTCTCGGAAGGCCGCCTCGAGTGTCTCGCGGTCAAAGTCGAATGTGGGCGGGTTGAGCGGCACGTAGATGGGCTCGGCACCCGAAAGGATCGTGTCGGCGCCGTAGTTCTCGTAGAACGGCGAGAAGATGACGACCTTGTCTCCGGGGTTTGTGACCGTCATCATGGCGGCCATCATGGCCTCGGTGGAGCCGCAGGTGACTACGATATTCTCGTTGGGGTTCACCGGCATGCCCATAAAGTGCTCCTGTTTGGCGGCGAGCGCCTCGCGCATGGCCTGGGAGCCCCAGGTGATGGAGTACTGGTGATAGAGCGGCTTGGGGTCGCTGGCGATGGCGCTGAGGCTATCGAGCAGCTGCGCTGGGGGATCGAAGTCAGGGAAGCCCTGCGAGAGATTGACAGCGCCATACTTATTGGAGATGCGTGTCATGCGGCGGATGACCGAATCGGTAAATCTTGCCGTGCGGTTGGAGAGTTCTTTCATGACGGTCCTTTCGAGGATTTGCAGTGGGGCAAGTTTACTCCCATGAAACCGGTGGGATTTGCTCGAAATGGTCTCGAAAAACTCTTTTCAAAATTCTTGAAAATTGGGGCTTGCATCGCGTGGCGTTCCTTGCAATAATAGTCGAGCGCGAAGCGCACAGGACACGGTGGGTGTAGCTCAGTTGGCTAGAGCGACGGGTTGTGGTCCCGTAGGTCGAGGGTTCGAGTCCCTTTACCCACCCCAGTTCTTGCTTCGTGTTGATATCGGGTCGTTAGCTCAGTTGGTAGAGCAGGGGACTCTTAATCCCAAGGTCCAGGGTTCGACCCCCTGACGGCCCACCCAAAGCATGTTAAAGCGACTGGCTTAGGCTGGTCGCTTTTTTGTTAACCTCGCATGGGGTCGAACCCGAAGGGGTGCGGCCGCTTTCACAGATCGAGCCTACCCTGGGGATCGGTAAAACCGTCAGTATCCTCCTTGAGTTTCTTCTCGTCTGCCTTCACACGACGCTCGAGCTTTTTTGTATCCTCGGCAGGCGGTAGGTTCTCGGGGACAATTCCGCGGTCGATGAGGCTGCCACGCACGCTTGTGTTGTTCTCGACGTGCTCTTGCTTGATCTGGTCCAGACCGTACAGGTCGTGTTCCTCGGCGTTGAAGGCCGTCATCGAGTTCGTAAGGTCCTTTGCTTTGATGAGGACATCGGCTAGCCTGTCCGCCAATGCCGCGCTCTTGGGTACGCCGAGCTGCTGCTTCATTTCCGCCGTGCTTCTGCCGCCGAATAACGCTCCATCGCCCTTCGACTTGATGATCGCGAATCCTTTGGAGTCTACGCCGCGTTTGAACGCAATACCCGAGAGCTGTTTCTCTGAATCGGATAGCGAGTGGCGCGCCTGCAAGCGCTGAATCTCTGCGAAGCGCTGCTCTATGAGCTCTTGGCGGCGCGTCTGCACGGCAAAGTATGCCTGGGCGAGCGCGATCTCTGGCTTGTTTGAATCTCCGTTCTGGGCGATTAAATAGCATGCATAGCGCGTAAGTTTGTAGTCTTTAACCGCGCGAGCGGCGACACCGGCAGTTACCATTTTCGTGGTGTCACGAAAATGGGAATCAACTGGAGTTTTGTTTGTTTCGCACGAGACTTTTGCCCTCTTAACAACTTCGGCGAAGTTCTCCCATCGAGTGTACCCCATGGGTTCCATTAAATCGCGTGCGAGCCAATATTCAACGCCGTCTTCCACATTGGCGTAGCTATCAAGTTCGACACGCCACTTCTCGATATCTCTACTGACCATATCTCCTCCTCGCTGGTCTATTGTCTATGCGGGCTTTGCCCACTCTGTATTCAGAATAAGGATACGCTGCCGTGCGGACACGAATGGGCCCGTGCTGCTTCGAGCTCACGGGGCCCATGGATATCGATTGGTTGTGTTCTACTTTAGATAGGTGTCCGGTTTAATCCGCTCGATAGTGCGACCCGAGACTTTCAGTTCGCTTGCGCATGGCTTTGACCATTTCCTGTGCTAGTCGAATCTGCGGCTGTAGGCGGGCGAGGGCTGCGATCTCGCTGTCATCGGTATGCGGCTTGCTCAGCGCCATGGCCTTGTCTTGCAGGCTTTCAAGCTGTTGCAGGGCCTCGGATAGGCCTGCTTCGGTCCTGTTGATCATGCAAAAGGTGCTCATCGTGTGCCTAAGGCTGTGTGTCAGGCGTTCGGCATCTGTTGTGGCAATGCCGTACTGGGGGAGGGTGATATCCGCCTTCAGGGCCGCCTCAGGCTCTTTCTGCGCTGTGAGGGCTGCCGATGCGCCCGCGATACGTCCGAATACGATGCCGTTGGCGCTTGACAAGCCACCAATGCGGTCGGCGCCGTGCATGCCGCCTGTCGCCTCGCCGCAAGCGTAGAGGCCCTCAACGCCCGTGTGCGCGGTCTTATCGATCTTGATGCCGCCGTTAGCGGCGTGGGCATACATCGCAACGCGCATCTCGTCGGTCGGCGCGATGCCGTGCTCGTCTTGCAGCCAGGTGGCAAAGGTCTGCACAAACTCTGGGACATCCTCGCGGGGGAAGTCGTAGTGGAGTGCCAGGCCTTCGGCACCTGCCTGGTCGATGACGAGATCGATAGCGCGGGAGGCCAAGCGTGACGTGAAGGGACCATATCCAGAGCGCTGCTCGAGCAGGTCGTCCAGCTTGTCGTCAGCAATATCTACCGGCTGGTCTACATGTACGTAGCGCCAGGTTTTCTCGTTGAAGACCAGGTTGCGCTTGGGCTCGATGAAGCCGGGCATCATCTGCATGAACTCTATATTAGTAAGTGTTGCGCCATGCGCCAGCGCGATGGCCTGCGAGGAGCTGAGCACATCAGCCGACGTAAGGCTGCGCTCGAACAGGCCGCCTGTGCCACCGGCTGCGATGATCGTGGCCTTGGCAGCAAAGGGCACGATTCGATTTTCGGTGAGGTCGTAGAGTACGGTTCCGGTTATTCTGCCGTTCGTGTCCTCAACAAGGTCAATAAGCTCATGGCGGGGGAGCAGGCGAATGCCGAGTGACTCGATCCAGGTCGTCAGAGCGTCCTCAAGGGGCTTGCGGGTGAGGCCGCGCCACATGCGCGTCTTGTGGTCAAAGCAGGGGATAAATTGCTTTTGTTGAGCACTCTTGGCGCTTTGCGGACGCTGGAGCTCAACGCCCAGGTCTTGCTCGAGCCAGTCAATCGCTTGGGGAATGCCGTGGACGAACGCTTGGACGAGTTCGGGGTCGGCAACGCCGCTGCCGACGGCCAGGATGGTGTCGATGAGGTCCTGCTCGTCGTCTTCGTTAACGGGTCCGATAAGCCCTAGGCCCCAGGTTCCGGGGAAGAAGCTCGATCCACTCATAGTCTTGCCGGCGCTTGCCACAGTGACGGTTGCACCCGTGCGTGCCGCTTCGATGGCGGCGCAAAGGCCCGCAATGCCAGATCCAATTACCAGTACATCAGTCGATTCCATCGGATTCCTTTCTCGTCCGGCGCATTGTCGCACGGGTGATCGGCAATGGGGCCGCAAAGACTCGGCAAATCGGTAAAGGGCAAATATGGCAGGTGGGCGTCATGGACGCTCTGACGCTCCATCTCATCACATCTTGTATTTCGCCCCAACTGATATATCGGCATTAGCTACCCTGCGACAGCGCAAACAAAAAGAGCCGCTACCCGGGTGGGTAGCGGCTCCAAAGCTCAACTATATGAGCATCGCGCGGGCGCGATTAGGCCTTGAGGGCCTCCTCGACGGCGACAGCGCAGGCGACGGTGGCACCGACCATGGGGTTGTTGCCCATGCCGATGAGACCCATCATGTCGACGTGCGCAGGCACGGAGGAAGAACCGGCGAACTGGGCGTCGGAGTGCATACGGCCCATGGTGTCGGTCATGCCGTAAGAGGCAGGGCCGGCGCCCATGTTGTCCGGGTGCAAGGTGCGGCCAGTGCCGCCACCAGAAGCGACGGAGAAGTACTTCTTGCCAGCCTCGAGGCGCTCCTTCTTGTAGGTGCCAGCGACGGGGTGCTGGAAGCGCGTGGGGTTGGTGGAGTTACCGGTGATCGAGATGTCGACGTTCTCGTGCCACATGATGGCAACGCCCTCGCGGACGTCGTCGGCGCCGTAGCAGTTGACGGCGGCGCGGGGACCATCGGAGTAGGGGATGGTCTCGACGACCTTGAGCTCGCCCGTGAAGTAGTCGAACTGGGTCTTCACGTAGGTGAAGCCGTTGATGCGGGCGATAATCTGAGCAGCGTCCTTGCCCAGACCGTTGAGGATGACGCGCAGCGGCTTCTTACGAGCCTTGTTGGCGTTCAGAGCCAGGCCGATAGCACCCTCAGCGGCAGCGAAGGACTCGTGACCGGCCAGGAAGGCGAAGCACTCGGTGTCGTCGGAGAGCAGCATAGCGCCCAGGTTGCCGTGGCCCAGACCGACCTTGCGGTCCTCGGCGACGGAGCCGGGAACGGTGAAGGCCTGGATGCCCTCGCCGATGATGGCGGCAGCCTCAGAAGCGGACTTGGCGCCACGCTTGACAGCGAGAGCGCAACCGAGGGTGTAGGCCCACTCGGCGTTCTGGAAGGCGATGGACTGGGTGTTGTTGACGATCTCACGCGGGTTGAAGCCCTTGTCGGTGCAGATCTGCAGAGCTTCCTCGAGGGAGGCGATGCCGTTGTCGGCGAGGCACTTGTTGATCTTGTCAGCGCGGCGCTCGTAACCTTCGAACGTAACAGTCATAGTTATTTCCCTCCCTTTCTACTCGTGAACCGGGAACACGCTGGCGACGGAGTGAGTCTCCTCGTCGGTGCGCGGGTCGATGTACTTGGCAGCGTTCTCCCACTGACCATAGTGGCCCATAGCGTCAGCGATGGCCTCCTCGGGGGTCTTGCCGGCCTTGACGGCGTCGGTGAACTTGCCGAGGTTCAGGAACTCGAATGCGATGATCTCGTTCTTGTCGTTGAGAGCCATGCGGGTGACGTAGCCCTGAGCGAGCTCGAGGTAACGAGCGCCCTTGGCCTTGGTGCCGAACATGGTGCCGACCTGAGAGCGAAGGCCCTTGCCGAGGTCGTCGAGGGAGGCGCCCACGGGCAGGCCGCCCTCGGAGAACGCGGTCTGGCTGCGGCCGTAAACGATCTGCAGGAAGATCTCGCGCATAGCAACGTTGATGGCGTCGCAGACGAGGTCGGTGTTGAGGGCCTCGAGGATGGTCTTACCGGGAAGAATCTCGGAAGCCATGGCGGCAGAGTGGGTCATACCCGAGCAGCCGATGGTCTCAACGAGGGCCTCCTCGATGATGCCGTCCTTGACGTTCAGCGTGAGCTTGCAGGCGCCCTGCTGAGGTGCGCACCAACCCACACCGTGCGTAAGACCGGAGATGTCGGAAATCTCCTTAGCCTGGACCCACTTGCCCTCCTCGGGGATGGGTGCGGGGCCGTGGTATGCACCCTTGGCAACGGGGCACATGTTCTCCACTTCCTGTGAGTACTGCATGCCTCTCCTCTCTATCGTGTTGGCGTCCCGTCTGGGGGTCGTGGCTGGCGATTGCCGGGCGACCCTTCGAAAGGGACATGACATGCAGCTCCTATAATACCGCGAAATGCACGGAATATTCGGCGAACGGCTCAGTTTTCGTAGCGAGAAGTCCGGAAGTTTTAATTGAAACGGTTTAACTCTATGTTCTGTGGTTGTGAACTTCCGTAGAGGGGGTTCGTCTTGGGCAAGCTTTTGGTCGGCTCTTGTAAGTGTTGCAGGGGTTGACCTGTTGCAACGGTGCCGTTCGCCGCCTGTTTACTGCCTTTGGCCGCGCGAGTGTATTGTTTTGCGTGAATGTTTTGATGGCACGCTTCAATCGTGCTGTATTGGATGGCAAGCAGACCCCGGCGAAGGGAGCGCCATGCAGCGCGTTTGGAGAACGGTTACCGGCTTTTACCATGTCTGTGCTCGCGGTGCGGGCAAGCAGCTCATCTTTGAGGGCGATGAAGACCGGTGGGAGTTTTTGGAGCTGATGCGCGAGTGCTGCCGCGAGGAGGGTGTGACGGTTATCGCTTGGTGCCTTATGGGCAATCACGTGCATTTGGTGGTTGCAGATTACGAGGACAGGATGAGCGCGGCGATGCACCGGCTGCTCTTGACGTACGCGCGGCGGTTCAATAAACACACGGGGCGCACGGGCCATCTGTTCCAGAACCGTTTTGACCGGCGCTCGCTCGATACCGACTGGCAGGTGATGGAGGCTATTCGCTCCGTACACGCCGATCCGCAGGAGGCGGGCGTTAGCCTAATCGAGCGTTATCCCTGGAGCAGCTTTGCGGAGCATTTGTGCGCTTACGACGGTGACGCGGCTGATGTCGCGAGGGGATTTTCCGATCCTTCTTGCGTGCTTGAGCTTTTTGGCTCTGCCGAGGGCTTTATTGCCTATTCGCTTTCGACGCCCGCCGGCAGTGAGTCGGCGCTGTGCGATATGAAAGAGACGGAGTGGGAACGCCACGCCTTTGCCGACAAGATGGCGAAGGAACTCGGGGTTCCGCTTCGCGGGGTTAAAGCCGCACCGCCGGCGCAGCGCGATACCGTTATTGTTGGATTGAACAATGCCGGCTTTACGGTGCGCCAGATTGAGCGGTATACCGGGATTGGCAAAAGTACCGTCTCTCGTATCGTGCGCGCCCGCGCGCGAACGGCGATGCGGGCTGGCGGAAACGTGATGTAAGGTCGCCTGTTCACCGCAGCTGGGGTCGTCCATACGCCGCAACCAGCGTTCAAAAGCTTGGTACGGTAACTGCACTTCTTAATATGCATAGAACAATCGCCATCTTGCATAAATTAACGACTCAGTCCGGGTTTGCCCGTGCCTACCCCCGTCTGCGCCGTGCAAAAAACGGAGTTTTCAGCATCGTAGTGCTGTCGGCACCGCTGCAATCTTGCAACATACGGGTTCCGAAGCTATTGATTCCCGCCGTTGCGCCCCCGAAGCACGTGCCTGCGTCCCGTCAGACCGCGATGCTTGTTCTAAAACACAATATATATGCGCCTAAAGACGTTGATTAACGCTTTCGATGCGTATACACACAGCTTGGCGTGCTGAATACTCGCAAAAATGCACGCCGCTCCCTATGGGACCCGCCTGCGGTAGGCGCGAAGCGAGTCGGAGCTTCGCAGAACGGGGCTTGGCGCATTGCTTGGCGGGCCCGGGGTCCTGCCGCAGGCCTTTGGTGCTGTGGAAAACGCCCGTGTTCGTGTCTGGCTGTGTGGCAAATGTCAGACGGGGCGCCGGACGCGCGGACTTTGTGCGTTCGCGCTCATTAGGTAAAAACAGAGCCGCCCGTATCGGGCGGCTCGGCAATCAAAAACCTTGGATTCGGGGCATAAGCTACTGGTTTGTTTGCCCCTCGAGCATGCCGTCGAGGGTGCGCCAGGCGAGCTCGGCGCATTTGACGCGGGCGGGCATGTGCGAGATGTCCTGGAGCTGGGCGGCTTCGTCCAGGTCTTCCAGGTCCTCTTCGGAGAGCTTCTCGCCACGGATCATGGCGAGGAAGAGCTCTGCCAGGCGGTGAGCTTCCTCGACGGTCTCGCCGGTGATGAGGTCGGCCATGATGTCGGCGCTGGCCTGACTGATGGCGCAGCCGTGGCCGGTAAAGGAGGCCTCCTCGATCACGCCGTTCTCGACGCGCAGCTGCAAAGTGAGCTCGTCGCCGCAGCTGGGGTTGATGCCGTCGTGCTCGTGCGTGGGAGCATCCATCTCGTACTTATAGTCGGGGTGCGAGTTGTGCTCCATAAATGTGGTGGAGGTGTACAGATTACCCATTGAACGTGCTCCAAACGTGATGCAGGCCGGCGATGAACTTGTCGATGTCGGCCTTGTCGTTGTAGAAGGCCACGCTGGCGCGGCAGCAAGCAAGGTTTTCGACACCCAGCCAGGTAAGCAGCGGCTGCGCGCAGTGGTGGCCGGCGCGGATGCAGACGCCGTCCATGTCCATGATGCTCGCGACGTCGTGCGGGTGGATGCCCTTGACGTTAAAGCTTACAACGCCGTGGTGGTTGTCCCAATAGATGGAGCCGATGATCTGGACAAAGTCGAGCTGCATGAGCTCGCCCATCAGGTAGTGGACGAGTGCCTGCTCGCGTGCCTGGATGTTCTCGTAACCCACCGTGTTGACCAGGTAGTCGAGTGCCGCACCCGTGGCGAAGATGCCGGCGGCGTCCTGCGTGCCGGCCTCGAACTTCTCGGGGACGGGCGCCCAGACGGCATCCTGCTCGGTGACCGAGTCGATCATCTCACCGCCGGTAAGCATGGGCGGCATGGCGTTGAGATGATCCATCTTGCCCCACAGCACGCCGATGCCCATGGGGCCCATGGCCTTGTGCGCGCTAAAGGCAAAGAAGTCGGCACCCAGATCGGCTACATCGACTGGCATGTGCGGCAGCGACTGTGCGCCGTCGACGACCAGATAGCCGCCGTACTTGTGCACGAGCTTGCCGAGATTCTTGACCGGGTTCTCGACGCCCAGCACGTTAGAAACCTGACCCACGGCCAGAATCTTGGTCTTGGGGCCAACCTTGGCCAGAACCTCCTCGGTCGTGAGCTGGCCGGTCTTGGTGGGGTAGAGGTAGACGAGCTTGGCGCCGGTCTCGCGGCAGACCTGCTGCCACGGGATCAGGTTGGAGTGGTGCTCCATGATGGTGATGACGACCTCGTCACCGGGCTCGAGCACCGTGGGTGCAAAGCTCTTGGCGACCAGGTTGAGCGACTCGCTCGTGTTGCGGGTGAAGACGATCTCGTTGGCCTGGGAGGCGCCGATGAGATCGGCGATCTGCTGACGCACCTTCGCGATAGCGTCGGTGGCCTCGACGGACAGCGAGTACAGGCCGCGCAGCGGGTTGGCGTTCATGCGCTGGTAGAAGTCACGCTCGGCGTCGAGCACGCAGACGGGGCGCTGCGCGGTGGCGGCGCTATCGAGGAAGGCGATCTCGGGGTGCTGCTGGAACAGCGGGAACTGCGCCTTGTAGGGGTTGGTCTCGATGTCCACGGTAGGCCAGCCGCGCGAGGCCTCGTCGCTAGCGTCGAGCTCCATAGGCTCCGGTGCGGTACAGGTATCGCATTTAACGTGCTCGGTATCGATCATGCGAGCTCCTCCTCAAAGTTATCGATCAGGTTGTTGCCCAGGCGGACGACGGCGGCGCGGGTGCGCTCGTCGGTCGCGGAAAGCGCGGCGTCCTCCAACTTGGCGCGGATGAACAGGTCCTCGGCGGCGTTTTGGTCAAGGCCGCGGCAGGCGAGATAGAACAGCTGCTCGTCGCGGACGTGGCCGATGGTGGCGCCGTGGTTGCCGGCGACGTCGTCCTCGTCGCACAGGATGACGGGGACGGTCTTGTTGTCGACTCCCTTGTTGGCCAGCAGCACGGTTTCGCGCTCGGTGCCGGTTGCACCCTTGCAGCCGTGTACGAGGTCGATAGTGCCGCGGTAGACCTTCTTGGACGTGCCGGTCAGCACGCCGTTAGCGTCGATCTCGCACTCGGTCTTGCGGCCGCGGTGGCGCAGCTCGTAGTTAAAGTCGCGCACCTGCTCGCGGGCGCCCAGGTAATCGGTATCGATCGTCACCTTGGCGGTATCGCCCAACAGGTCGCCAGCAAGGCCGGTGGCGCTGACACCGGCACCCAGGACGGTGTGCTGTACGTTGACGCGCGCGCCCTCGTCCAGGAACAGGCCGGTGTCGTCGAGTGCAATCCAGCTGTCGTCGAGTGTCTGCGTGCAGGTCACGTTGACGGTGGCGTACTCGTGGGCGCACACGCGCAGCACGGAGCCCACGGCACCTTCGCCGGCAACGGGGGAGTCCAGGGCAAGAGCGAGGTCGAGCGTTGCCTGCGGGCGGGCGACGACGTCGATAGCGGCGATGGCCGCGGCAGCGTCGACGCCGCTTACGCGCACGGTAACCGTGGCGTGCTGGTATGCGGGCACATCGATGACGATGCGCTTGGTGGCGTGCTGAGCCAGATAGGTGTAGGCGGTCTCACCCATGCCGGTCTCGAAGGCCTCGGCGGGGGAGAGTTCCTCCTCGAGTTTAATGGCGCCGGCCTGGTAGACAGAGGTGGCGGGCACGTCGAGCTCGGTCTCGGGCGTGATGCGGGCGCGGTCGGCGGCGTCGCCGGGGGTGGAGGCGCGGCGCTCGGGGAAGCGCTCGGCCATGGCGTCCATGGCAGCGTCGAACGCGTCTGCCACGCCGGCAAACTGCTCGTCCAGCCCCTCGACCTCGACGGCCTCGGCGGGAGCGGTGGCAAGCTCATCGAAAAGCTCGAGCTTGGTCTGGTTCATCTTGAGCCAGCCCCAGGTACCTGCGGGCATCGCATTAACCTTCTCGAGCGTGGTAGCAGCGGTGTTCATGGTCTCTTTCATTATCCGATCGCTCCTTCCATCTCGAGCTTGATCAGGTTGTTCATCTCGACGGCGTACTCCAGCGGCAGCTCCTTGGAGACCGGGTTGGCAAAGCCGTTGACGATCATGGTGCGGGCCTCTTCCTCCGAGATACCGCGGCTCATCAGATAGAACACCTTATCGTCGCCGATGCGCCCGATGGTGGCCTCGTGGCCGATATCGACGTTCTTGGCGCGGATGTCCATGGCGGGGATGGTGTCGGAGCGGCTCTGGTCGTCGAGCATCAGCGACTGGCAGCTCACGGTTGCCTTGGAGCCCTCAGCCTTGGGCGTGGCCACGATGGAGCTGCGGAAGGTCTGGATGCCGCCGCTCTTGGAGATGCCCTTGGTCTCGACGGTCGCCGAGGTCTCGGGCGCGTTGAGCACGACCTTGCAACCGGTATCGAGGTTCTGGCCGGCGCCGGCAAAGGTGATGCCGGTAAAGCTCGAGCGAGCGCGACGGCCGTTGAGCACGCTCATGGGGTAGAGGTAGCCCACGTGGCTGCCGAAGGAGCCGCTGATCCACTCGATGTCGCCATCCTCGTCCACGCGCGCACGCTTGGTGTTGAGGTTATACATGTTCTTGGACCAGTTCTCGATGGTCGAGTAGCGCAGGTGCGCGCGCTTGCCCACAAAGAGCTCCACAGCACCGGCGTGGAGGTTGGCCACGTTGTACTTGGGCGCGGAGCAGCCCTCGATAAAGTGCAGGTCGGCGTCGTCCTCGACGATGATGAGCGTGTGCTCAAACTGGCCGGCGCCCTTGGCGTTGAGGCGGAAGTAGCTCTGCAGCGGGAAATCGAGTTTGGTGCCCTTGGGCACGTAGACAAACGAGCCGCCCGACCACACGGCACCGTGCAGGGCCGCAAACTTGTGGTCGGTGGGCGGGATGAGCGTCATGAACTTCTCGTGGATGAGCGGCTCCCACTGCGGGTCGTGCAGGGCCTCCTCGATGCCGGAGTAGACGATGCCCATCTTGGACGCGGTGTCCTGCATGTTGTGGTAGACCAGCTCGGAGTCGTACTGTGCGCCGACGCCTGCCAGGTAGCTGCGCTCGGCGTCGGGGATGCCCAAGCGCTCAAAGGTGTTCTTGATGTCGTCGGGCACCGACTCCCAGTCGTGCTTTTGGTCGGTGTTGGGCTTGACGTAGGTGACGATGTTGTCCATGTCCAGGCCCTCGATGGAGGGGCCCCACGTCGGGTCGGGAAAACGATTGAAGATCTCGAGGGACTTGAGGCGCAGGTCGAGCATCCACTGCGGCTCGTCCTTCTTGGCGCTGATCTCGCGCACGATGTCGGGCGTGATGCCGGCGTCGAGGCGCTCAAATCCCTCCTCGCCATAGGTGAAGTCGTAGAGGCTGCGGTCGATGTCCGCGACCTCGGTGCGGTTCTTGGTCATTGCGTCGCCCCTTTACGCCTGCTGCTCGGCAGCGGCGGCCTCGGCCTGGGCGCGCTGCTCGGCGGCCTCGCGCTCGAAGGTCTCAAAGCCGTTCTTGTCGATCCAGGGGATCAGCGAGGCGTCGTCCTCGCGCACGATGTGGCCCTTGACCATAACGTGGACGCGGTCGACATCCAGGTGCTCCAGGATGCGCGTGTTGTGCGTGATGATGAGCATGGAGCCGTCGCAGCTCTTGCGGTAGGCGTCCATGCCGTGGCTGACGGTGGAAAGCGCGTCGACGTCCAAGCCCGAGTCGGTCTCGTCGAGGATGGCGAGCTTGGGCTGCAGCAGCAGAAGCTGGAGCATCTCGACCTTCTTCTTCTCGCCGCCCGAGAAGCCTACGCCCAGCTCGCGGTTGAGATAGGCGGTATCCATGTTGAGCTCGGCCGCGAGCTCCTTGACGCGACGGCGGAACTCCTTGCCCTTCATCTCCAGGCCGGGGCGGCCGGCGATGCTGGCACGCAAAAAGCTCGACAGCGGCACGCCCGGGATCTCGACCGGGGCCTGGAAGCTCAGGAACAGGCCGGCGCGCGAGCGCTTGTCGGTGGTGAGCTCGGTGATGTCCTGGCCGTCAAAGACGATGCGGCCGTCGTTGACGGTATAGACGGGGTCGCCCATGACCAGGTGGCCGAGGGTGGACTTGCCGGCGCCGTTGGGGCCCATCAGCACATGGGTCTCGCCGGCGGCGACGTTGAGGTTGACGTTGTGGAGGATGGTCTTCTCGTCCACGGAGGCGGTCAGACCTTCGATGGAAAGCAGCGGATTTGCGCTCATGCTGTCCCTCTCTGTATATGGTGTACTCATAGGTGTACTAAACCCTAGGAATCTTCTCGGAATAAAGTTACTATGGGTTCGGCGTTAGTCAAGGGAAAACCCGACTAATCCACTCGACTTTTCTAGATGTGGGACAAATTCATCGGTTATGTATGTCCCCAGCGTTATGGAAGGGTAGGTATGCTCATTTCTTCCAAGGGCCGCTATGCCCTCCGATTGATGATCTATATCGCAGCGCTTGGCGACGCCGAGGGCAAGATTGCCCTGCGCGAGGTCGCCGACCGCGAGCATATCTCGCAAAAGTATTTGGAGCAGCTGGTTCGTCCGCTTATGAAGGCGGGCCTGCTTAAGAGTGTGCGCGGCAAAGGCGGTGGCTACATGATGGCCAAGGACCCGGTCGAGGTGCGCGCCGGCGACATCCTGCGCGCCGTCGAGGGCAGCACGGCTCCGGTGGCGTGCGACGGCATCGACAACAGCTGCACCCGCAGCGATCTTTGCTCGACCGTCAAGTTCTGGCGTGGTCTGGACGACGTCATCGAAAAGTACGTCGACGGCGTGACGTTGGCCGACCTTGCCGCCGTCCCCGAGATCAATTTTGACATTAAGCTGTAGGTTGAGCGCAATTCCTTAAGATTTCGCGGAGGGTTGTTGCCGTTTACCGAGGGGCTGTTGTGTAACAACGGGCGAGCTGCAATACTTATTTTTATCTTTGCAAACTGAACTTTAACTACACCAATGCAGGGAGGATCTTATGCAGCCCAAGCATTCCGCGATTGTCGCGGGCCTGACGCTGGCGCTTTCGTTTGGCGCCGTTTCCGCGCCGGCACCCGCCGCTGCCGAGGAGCCCACGCCGGGCGTAGCCTCGGATGCCACCGATATCGATAAGGGCCTTTACACCCAGCAATCCTTCTCGGGCGTGCTGAGGTCGGTTCAGGGCGTTTCGTTTGTCAACGTGACCGCCGAGATGAAGTACTTCACCAAATACGAGAGCCACGGCAACTATAACCAGGGCTTTTCGTATGGTGACGGCTACAACGCGCTGGGCTATTACCAGTTCGACCGTCGTTGGTCGCTCATTCCGTTTATGAAGCAGGTCTACAACTACGATTCTGCTAAGTACGGCATGCTTAAAGCTGCGATTGATCGCGGCAGCGAGATTTCCAACACGAGCAATGCCATGTACGAGAACGGCCAGCTCACCGAGCTGGGCCATATCGCGCAGGATGCCTTCCAAGGTGCTTATAACACCGATCCTGTTGAGTTCTCAGCACTTCAAGATGCCTATGCGTACAACTCGTACTATGCGGTGACCGAGGCGTGGCTTAAGAGCGCTCTTGGCATTGACATCTCCGGCCGCGCCGATTGCGTCAAGGGCATGGTGTGGAGCATCACCAACATGTGCGGTACCGGTGGCTGCAGAGACTTCTTCCGCTGGGCGAATCTTTCCAACGATATGTCCGACCGCGAGTTTGTGACGGCGCTCTCCAATAGCGTGGTCAACAATGTCGCCACCAAGTTTTCAAGTCAGCCCCAGTATCATGAGGGCTGGAAGAACCGCTACCGCAACGAGCTGAAGGACTGCTTGGTTTTTATCGCCGAGGATGAGGCTGCCGCTGCGACGCCCGTGCAGCCCGAGCCTACGCCGGTGCCCTCGCCGACACCTGATTCGAATGACGACTCGAGTGACGACGCCAACGATGACAGGATGGATGCGCCCTCGACCGATGCTGACGGTAATGGCTCTGCTGGTGGCACTACCAACGACGGCTCTACCCCGAACGGCTCCAATTTGAACGGCTCTGCTGCGGGCGATTCGCCTTCAAGCTCTGCCGGCAATACGGACAGCGACGCTTCTGGTTCGACTGGCGCTGACACCTCTAACTCATCTACCGGCTCGAGCGATTCGTCCGTTGACACCGGCTCTAACAACGGCTCCGGCTCTGACGCAGCCCCTGATTCCGATGCTTCCAAGGACGACTCGAATAAGGCGCCGGACGCTCCCGTTGCTTCGCCGGACAAGAAGCCTTCTTTCTCCGAGCAGCTTGGTTCTACGCTGGGCTCTTCGCTGATGGCTGGCGTCAATAATGGCTCGACCCAGAACAAGGACAACTCTGATCAGGTTTCCACGGAAAAGACCGAGGCCGCAAAGGGCGACTCCAAGGACAAGGCTTCCGAGAAGACCGAATCTGATAAGGGTTCTAGCTCTGAGGAGAAGGACGACAAATCCGCTCAGAAGAAGGACGAGGATAAGAAGTCTGAATCTGAGAAGAAGGACGAGAGCAAGGACAAGACCGAGGACGGAAAGCAGCAGGGCGAGGACGGCGGTAAGGGCAACACCGACAACAAGAGTCAAGAGCAAAATGACTCCAAGGCGGTGACCACTACAACCACGACGACTACAACTACCAAGTCATCTGGCGGCAATATGCCCAAGACGGGCGATCTGATTGTGATGGCGAGCCTTGCCAGTGCAAGCTTGGCCACGCTGGGTGCCACGTCTATTGTGAGTGGCAAGCATAAGCTCGATCAGCAAAAGAAGGCTGCTGGGCAGAACGACTCCGAGGAGTAGTCCCTTTCGGTTGCCCGACAACTAAAGATTCGCAATGGGGGCCGGTGCAGTTGCATCGGGCCCCATTTTGTTGCACAACGATTTGTTATGCCCCCTCAAGGCCTTTGTTCCTACCGTTGCCCGATGCCTTTGCACGGATCCAGCGTTGCACTTGAACTGCTCGCTACAATGGGCTTCGTGCTGCGTTTTAGGGAGAAGTTACGGTGTCTGAACAGGAGTATTGCAACAGTGCCGATACTTTTGGCGTACGGCTTGTCAACCATGTCGATGATGCGGTTTTGCCGGTCGGTGTGCATGATTTTGCCGATGCCATTGGTCGTTGCATGCTGGTTGACAAGACCATGTTTATTGCCGATGTGTTGGACTGCGACGCGTCCGTTGTGGTGTGCTGTCGACCCGAGGGTTTTGGCAAGAGCATGAACTTGTCGATGCTCAGGGCTTTTCTGGAGCGTCCAGCGGTCGGTCGCTCTGGTCAGCGTTTGTTTGCCGATGCTCAGATTTGGGATGCGAACGGCGGGCGCTATCGGGATGAGTATGCTTGCTATCCGGTGATATCGCTGGACTTTTCTGGCGCTGGGAGGCGTGGCCCCGCTGTTGCCGGCGTCGTGCGCGATGCCCTTTCGGGCGAGTGCGCTCGCTTGTTGGCGCTCTTGGAGGCTCCGGATTTAGCTCGAGATAAGGTGCGTCACATCGAACGTGTCGCGCGTGGCGTGGCGAGCGCGGACGAGGTTGACTCGGTGCTCGGTGTGCTCATAGAGCTGCTGGAGATTGCCTGCGATGAGCAGGTTGTATTGCTCGTTGATGGGTACGATGCGGCGTGGTCTCGCCGTGCGAGCGCGAGGAACGCTTCCGACGCCGATCCGGCAGAACTACTTGACCGTGCGCTGTTTGACGCCATTGCCACTGCGCGCGATTCGTTGCGGCTGACGTGTCTGATGGGGGAGTGTTCCGGTCCCGCCGAAGCGGCGCTTTCTTCGCGCGGCTGCTCGTATTGTCTGACGACGCCGCTGTCGGCGTGGTGTGACCGTTGGTTCGGTTTTTCGGATGCCGAGGTCGAGGCTCTGTTGAATCATGCTGGGCGCGAGGAATACCTGGATGATGCGCGTGAATGGCTCGAGGGATATCGGTTTGGCAGGGCCTATTGCTCGAGTCCAGAGCGTGTGATCGGTTTTCTGGGCCGAGGCTGCACGGCGCCTGTGCGTGCCGATCTGTATGGATATGCCGATTGTCTGAGTAGGGTAGTTGCCGGGTGGAATCTCGACCGCCTTTCGGTCTTGTTTGATTTGCTCGAGGCCCATGGGTGCGCTGAGGTCCCGCTTTGTTTGGGCACTGCAGAGCCAGATGTCTCGCCTGACGATGGCATGTGGACAGCGCTGTATCTGTCCGGTTTTCTCACGACGGATATGACTGAGGAGCCGGAGCATGGCGATCGCCTCCGTGCTTTGCGATTGCCCAATAACGAGCTTCGCCAGACCTTGCGTCTAGTGATTATTGAGTGGTTTGAGTGTGCTGCAGAAGACATTCGAGACGTCGATGCGTTTCGCGACGGGCTGTGCCATGGGAACGAGGATACCGTGAGGCGGGCGCTAAGCCGCATCTTAGGAGATGCGGGAATCGGTGCGACCGACCCAGATGCGCCACTGCCATATCATCTGCTCTTGCAGGGGCTCTGCTTTGGCTTGCCGGGCTATGCCAATCCTGCCTCGAGGCGAAAGTGTGGCGCGGGTCGCTGCGACATCCAGGTTTTTCCTACGGGCGCCGTGTTCGACATAGCCGATACGATCGGTATGCTCGATGAACGTCCGCTGATAACGATCAACATGATGTATGACCCCGGTGTGGATGCGCTGGGCCTGGAATTGCTGGCCGTGCAGGCGCTGCTCGACATAGAGCGCGACGGCATCGACGAAATCCGTGTGCCGCGACCCGGCGTGGGTCGCATGCGCTGGGGGTTCGGTTTTGATGGGCAGCGTGCGTCCGTGGTGTGCCAACGTCTGTAGCGGCGGGCGAAAGCCCTTTACTGTTCCGCGTCCTTCATGGGCGGCATGGGCTTCCAGTTGGGATCCTTGACGATCTTGCGGGCGTCCTTCATGCCACGGCGCAGCGCCGGAATACCGGTCTTAAAGCACTTATCGACCGCAGCCAGGCGAATGAATTCCTTGCAGAAGGTCGCGGCATTGCCCAGGCGGAACAGCATGGGGTGGTAGTCACCGTAGATCTGCATATAGCGAGCGAGGAAGCCTCGGTTGCGCATGATGTAGTAGCGGTTGGTGTCGCTCGTAGAGTTGAGCTGGCGCTTGCCGGCGATATCCCAGTTAGAGACAGCGCGGGCACGCTTGAGCACCACGTCGGCAACAACGGCGGCGGGGAAGTGCTGGCTGGCCACGTAGCCGTAGCAGGCATCGTCGCCGTAGATGAAGAATCGCGCATCCGGCAGGCCGATCTTGTCGACCACGCGGCGCGAGAACAGGCCGCCTTCAAAGCACAACTGGTTCATGGCGCGGTAGCCCTTGGGGCCCAGGTCCCACTTAGCGATGGGGTTGGGGATACCAAGCGAAAGGATGAGCTGGTACTGCCAAAAGAAGGCGCCGCCGTCAAAGTCCAGGCGCGAACCCTGGATGACATCGTAGCGGTCGGTCCACTTGGCAAGACGCTCGATGCCTTCGGGGATGACGAGCACGTCGTCGTCCATCACCCAGAACCACTGGGCGCCCAGGTCGTAGGCGCATTTGGTGCCGGCGGAGAAGCCACCTGCACCGCCGCCGTTTTCGAGCTGTGGTGCGTAGATGACGCGGTCGGTGCCGCCCTTCGCGTCGGGCTGTTCGATGTCGGTGCCCCACAGGTTGGCCAGGCGCTCGTTGAATGCGGTGCACATGGCCTCGGTCTCACGCGAATTCTCGTTATCGACGATCACGATGCGCCAGGGCGCTGCCGTAAGCTCGGTCATGGAGTCGAACAAGTTGGCCAGGAGTTCCTGGCGCTTGTACGTAACGACGACAATGGCGAGCTTATCGATGGGAGCGGGAAGGGTTGAAGGCATGGGGCAATATATCCTTTCACGCGCGGCGGGTGAGTGCAGCGCGGAAGCTATCGAATACGTCCTTGGGACTGTCCTATTGTAAAGGCTCGGCGCACCTTGGCGGCAAGCTTTGAATAAAACGCAGGAACCTGCCACGGCTGTAGCGGCTTTAGCGTCTGACGGCAGCGTGTCTATTGCCTCTTGAGCTTGCGTTCAATAAGACTTCTAGTTGCATCGATGATGAGAAGTGCCAGAGCAAAGACGATGCTAATGACGATACCCGTGACGATACATATAGCTGCCGGGCTGTTTTGGCTGATCAGTATGTTTGCGAGCAACGTATTGAAGACGGGACGCCACAGGCTACTGGTGAGCGACTGCATCACATAGAAACCAAGCGTGGCGGTCGATAAGGTGACGATGACACCTGCGGTCCGTGGATTGCCTGAGGCCCTGCGCCGGGTCGCCGCAAAGAGCAGAGAGGCGGCAGCGAGGGCAAACGAGATCAACGAGGTTGATTTGTAGGAGAGGACTGCCATCGCCGTGAGGTTGCCGGTGAAGGAGAGTGCTCCTTCCAGGATGGTGGCGAGCGCCAAAACCGTTACGAGCGAGCGCATGCCCAAGGCGCCCGCCCTGTCCGAATCCATGGCGTCGGTTACGTCGCGGAGCAGTCCGCCGATCAAAAACGCGACTACGTACGTGGTAGCGCTCATGAGCTTTTGGAGCCAAGAAAACTCGCCGGCGCTTGTCGCACTCATGGCGGCCAAATACCCGTTAACAACGAATACGAGGATTCCAACGGCGATGACCGTTGTCGTGTAGGTTTTCTGGGAGAGTCGGCTCTTGGCCAGTCCAAACCATGGCGCCATGAAAACTGTGGCGGCATAGGCCCAGATAAACTCAAGCCCAAGCGTGTACCAATAGTGCGTATTGAGGGTAACATCGGGAATGGGTGAGACGACCGTGGACCACGCGAGCGCCACGAGGCAATAAAACGCAGTGGGCATAATGACCTTGCCAAGGCGCTGCGCCGTCCGTTGCATTTGCGACTTCCACGTTGCTCCACCGTCCCAAGCACGCGCGGCCGAAGCGATGAGAAAATAGCCCGAGATCATAAAGAAGACCTCGTTGGCCCAGCAGCCAAGCAAGTTAATAAAACCGAGTACGCCGGAATAGGGGAACATCGCAAGTGGGGCATATTCCACGGCGCCGACGCAGACGGCTTGGAAGGTCCACTGAAAGGTGTGGAACACCGCGATGCCGGCGACCGCGACCAAACGCAGCGCTTCGGTGGGTATGTTGCGTGCGGCTTTGGGCTGCATGACGTCCTTTCTTATCGGTTTGCCTCTGCGAGCTCCATAGATTATATAAACGTCCGCTGGCGCGCTGGCCCTTTGATACCATGAAACGACAGGTATTTCCTAAGGAGCACATTTGTCTACTAACGCCTCTGGCAGCCCTGTTCTGTCGCTGCTTATTCCCATTTACAATGTTCAGCGCTATCTGCGCGAGTGCCTCGATTCCGCCCTGGCGCAGACGCTCAAGGATATTGAGATCATCTGCATTAACGACGGGTCGACCGACAACTCGCCGGCGATTATCCGCGAGTATATGGAGCGCGATGGGCGCGTCAAGATGATCGACAAGGCCAACAGCGGCTACGGAGACTCGATGAACCACGGTCTGGAGATGGCGCGTGGCAAGTACGTTGGCATCTTGGAGTCCGATGACTTTATGGCGCCCGACGCACTCGAAAAGCTTGTCTCGGCCGCCGATACCAATAATGCCGACTTTGCGAAGGCGAACTTTGATTTCTACTGGTCTAAGCCCGAGGAGCGCCGTTCGCTGCACGAGATGTTTAAAGCCAAGGACTGTGGCAAGCCAGTGCACCCGAGCGATACAACGCAGTTCTTTAAGCAAAAGCCGTCGATTTGGTCGGCCGTGTACCGTCGCGATTTTCTTGAGCGCAACGGCATTACGTTCCTGCCGACTCCGGGAGCATCCTTTCAGGACACGTCATTCGCCTTTAAGGTGATCGCGTGCGCCGATAAGGCTGTTTACCTGCATGATGCCGTGTTGTCGTATCGCCAGGACAACGAGAATTCCTCGGTCAATTCTTCGGCTAAGGTCTTTTGCGTCAATACCGAGTATGCCGAGATTGAGCGTTGGATTCGAGAGGATTATGCCCGCGGCCACGCAAGCGGCGATGTCGCGCGCATGCTCAAGTTCAATCAGCTCATTAAGTACGATTCGTACATGTGGAACTACGTGCGCCTGGCGCCCAAGTTCTATAAGGAGTTCCTGGTTCAGATGGCCAAGGAGTTCCAAGCGGCCTTGGACGCGGGGGAGTTTTCGCTTGACGACCTCAAGCCGTGGAAGCGCGCGAATCTCGCTGCCATCCTCAAAGATCCTGAGGGCTGGGTTGATGAGCATCCGAGCTTTGCGACGGATGGTGCCTTGGGGCGTGCTAAGTATTACGCCTCGGTTGGAGGCCCAGGCGTGGTCGCTGCCTTCCTCATCGAATCGTTGAGGGGGTAGGTCGGCATGGGAGAGGCCTCGTGTCCTAAAGCTACCATTGTCGTCCCCGTTTACAACTCTGCGCGCTCGATTCAGCGATGCCTCGATTCGCTGTTGGCCCAGTCCGAGCGCTCGATTCAGGTTGTCTGCGTCAACGACGGTTCGACTGATGATTCGTTGAACGCGTTGCGCCAGATCGCGCAGGCCGACGATCGTGTACTGGTGATTGACCAGGAAAACGCGGGCGTCTCGTGCGCTCGAAATGCCGGTATCGATGCCGCCGAGGGCGAGACCGTCTTTTTTGTGGACGCCGACGATTACATCGATGCCCAGACGGTCGAGCGCGTGCTGCATGCCATGGAGTCTGCGGATGCCGAGGCCGCCGTTTATGGCGGCGTCTGTGAACCTGCCGATGCTGCCCCCAAACGCGTCCAGCAACTCATGAGCCCCAAAGCTGGTACCTTCGGCGCCCGTGATCCCCAGCTGCTGTTCCATTCGAATGCGCAGCCCTATGCCTGCCGCGCGGCTTTTTCGCGCGAGCTGCTCAATCGCGAAGGTATTCGCTTCGCCCCCGGTTTGGCTTTGGGCGAGGACGTCGTCTTCCAATTTGCGGCTTATGCGCTTGCCCGCAGGACCGTCGTCATGCCGGACAAGTTCTACCACTACGTGATGGAGAGCGAATCGGCGACGCACGAGTTCAACAGTGCCGAGGCTCGTGCCAAAAAGCTTGACGCCCACATGAGGATGCTCGAGGAGGTCTTGGAGGACTGGGCGGCTTACGGTCTTTTGGACCTGTGTCCCGGCGAGTTGATAACTTGGTTTTTGGACCTCATTGTGTTCGACCTTGCGCGCTTGGATGCCGATGACTTCCATCGTGTGGCGGCTCGCGTCAACATGGACCTTACGACGTTTTTGGGAACGGAGTGGGCGGATATGCCTGCTAAGGGCGCCGTTCGCCGTGTTGCCCACAAGCTCGTTGCGGCGACCTCGGGCGTTTCGATTGCAGATGCCACGCTGTTCTATCTTTCGACTCGCGGTCTCAAAGCCTGCGTGGAGCGCTTTATCTAATTCCAAGCGCTGCCGCCCGCCGCAGCTCGGCTGCTAAAATAACCCTGTTACACGCTATTCAACAGGAGGTTCTCTTGCAGAACTCTGATACCCCTAAAGTTTCGCTGCTTGTTCCCATCTGCAATGTCGAACGCTACCTGCGCGAGTGCCTCGATTCCGCCGTGGCGCAGACGCTTAAGGACATCGAGATCATCTGTATCAACGACGGTTCCACTGATAGCTCGCCGGATATCATCCGCGAGTACATGGAGCGCGACTCCCGTGTCAAGATGATCGACAAAGCCAACAGCGGCTACGGCGACTCGATGAACCGCGGCCTGGAGATGGCGCGCAGTGAGTACGTGGGCATCCTTGAGTCCGACGACTTTATGTTTGAGGATTCGCTCCAAAAGCTGGTCGCCAAGGCCGATGCTGAGCATGCCGATGTGGTGAAGGGCGACTTTTACCTGTATTGGTCCACGCCCAGCGAGCGCCGTGAGCTGTTTGGGATCATCGACGAGCATATGACGGGCGCCGCGTATCGCCCTGTCGATCGCCCGGGCATCTTCTACCGCAAACCTTCCATTTGGTCGGCTATCTATCGGCGCGAGTTCCTCAACGACAAGCAGATTCGGTTCCTTCCCACGCCGGGTGCCTCGTATCAGGACGCAGGCTTTAACTTTAAGGTTTGGGCTTGCGCCGAGCGTGCCGCGTTTATTACGGACCCTATTTTGTGCTATCGCCAGGATAACGAGAAGAGCTCCGTTAATTCGCCCAACAAGGTGTTTTGCGTGTGCGACGAATATGCCGAGATGCAACGTTTTTTGGACGAGCGTCCCGAGCTCAAGGCTCAGCTCCAGGGCATTTTAATGCGCATGAAGGTCGATACGTACCGTTGGAATGATGAGCGTCTGGTCGATGAACTGCGTGAGCAGTTTTGGAAGAAAGCCTCGTCTGAGCTCAAGGCCGATTGGGATGCTGGTCGCTTTGATCTGTCGCTGTTCGACCCGCGTGGCGAGACCGACTTGCGCCTGATGGTCAAGTCGCCTCGTGCCTATATCGATTCGCGCTTTGACTTTAAGAAGCCGGGCAAGCTCAATACGTTTAAACATTACTTTAAGATTGGCGGCCTGCCGCTGGTCTGGCGCGTGCTGACGTATCAGCGCACCTACGGCGACAATCCGCACCCCGATGACGTTCCGGCCGCACAGTAAGAGCGAGTGACTATGGCTACCCCCAAGATTTCCGTTGTCGTTCCCATCTATAAAGTGGAGGAGTGCCTGGTCTGGTGCCTGGACTCCCTGCTTGCGCAGGATATGCCCGATTGGGAGGGCGTGCTGGTCAACGATGGCTCGCCGGATGGCTCGCGCGATATTGCGGCCGCTTATTGCGAAAAGGACGCGCGCTTTACGCTGGTTGATAAGGAGAACGGCGGCCTGTCGAGTGCGCGTAATGCAGGCATCGCCGCGTCCACGGCGCCTATCGTCGCGTTCTTGGATTCCGACGACCGGTTTACGCCCGATGCATGCCGCGTGATCGTCGATGCCTTTGAGCGCGAGGACTGCGACGTTTTGACCTTTGGCGCGAATCCGTATCCGCTGGAGGCGGGGTATCCGTGGCTCAACTATGTGCTGAGCCCGCGCGATGTGTCGTTTGAAGGCTATAGCTCCGATCTGCTGTTTAAGGAAGCGTCTCGCCCCTTTGCATGGCGCACCGCCTGCAAGCGTGAGTTTTTGCTGGGCAACGGGATCGTGTTCGACGAAACCGTTACGTATGGTGAGGACCAGGTCTTCGATTTTGCCGTGTACGGTCGTTCGCACAAGACCGCGCTTATCTCGAACAAGCTGTATGACTACCGCGTGACGCGCAAAGGCTCGCTCATGGACACTATGCGCTACGACGACGAGACGCGCCTGCTGGAGCACGTGAAGATTTACTCCGCGGTGCTGACTGACTGGCAGCGCGACGGTCTCGATGCTCAGCATGCCGATGACCTGGCGTACTTCCTATGCGATCTGGTGCTGTACGATGCGCTCAGGTTGCTGGGCTCGGACTGCGGCAAGGTGTTTGCTGCCGTCGCCGCGGCCCTTTCCGGTTCTGCCGTGGGCAGCGATGCTGCGCTCGCACAATGCGCTCCTTCTGTTGCTGCTATGGTGCGTGCGGCGCTTACCAGCAAGGCCCCCAATGCCCGTGAGTGCAAAAAGCTCATGTTCGATTACGACGTCTTGAGGTTTGGGCGCTTGGGCGCCTGCAAACGCATGGCAGCGAACGCCCTGGGAAAGCGAGAAGTGTAGATGAGTATCAAACGTTTGGCACTTTGCCGCAGCCAGGGCCGTCTGTTTGTGCTGCTTCGTTTTGCCGGCCAGGATGTCGCCGCGCTTATTGAGCAAGAAGGTTCTCAGGCCTTTGTCCGCGCGACGACGAGCGGTTCTTGTGTGCCGTCGCTGGTACTCCCGGTTGACCATGGCCGTGTGCTGGCGCTTTGCCCTTCCGTTGCCGATTACGAGCGCGAGTTTGCCGTCTTGGTGCTTCCGTTTTTGGATGGCTCTACGATCGACGCTGCATTTGTGTCCGGTGGCCAAAAGCTTGGCTCCATTCGCCTCGATAGCCGCGTGGCCAAGCTGGAATCCAAGATTAACTACAAAGCAAAGGCTGCGATGTGTGCGCTCGTTCGCGATGCACAGCGCGGCGAGTGCTGCGGTCGCTATGAGATCGATGCCGTTCGTTATTTACCGGCAGACGCCGGCGCGGTGTGGCGCTATGAGGTTACGTGGGTGGGAGACCCCCAGTGCGCACCTGAGCTCCAGGTCTTCGATACGCATATGAACGCTATCGATATCACCGTGCATGTGTTTGAATCGCAGGTCGATGTACCGCAGCGCAACGGTTGCCGCGTCAACAAAACGTATCTGAGCGTTGAGATGCCTCAGGATATACGAGATTTTGTCGCGATTGTGAGCGATCCTACGGAGCAGATTCAGAGTGGTTTTTGCGCCATGGATGGTCGCCTGTACAACGGCATGGTCGACGACAGCTGGAACCGCATGAAGGATGCGCGTGCAGACGACGCAGCTTATCGACGTTGGTTTGAGCAGCATCGCGCAAAGCCGGGCGATTTGGCGTGCCAGCGTGTCGCTTCGGTGGCTTTTGCCTATAGACCACTCGTGAGCATTGTGGTGCCGTGCTACAAGACTGATCGGGTCTACCTGCGCGAGCTGTTGGACTCGGTGCTAGCTCAGAGCTATGACAACTGGGAATTGCTGCTTATGGATGCCTCGCCCGAATGGGATGCGGTGGCCAATCTTGCAGCAAGTGCCAACGACGAGCGCGTTCGTCGCATCGAGCTGCCCGGCAACGGCGGCATTGTGCTCAACACCAACGCTGGTATTCAGCAGGCGGTTGGAGACTATATCGCGTTCTTGGACCATGACGACATTCTGGAACCGGACGCATTATTCCATTATGTTGCCGCGCTGAACAGGGCCGCCGAGGGCGATCGTCCCCAGGTCCTGTTCTGCGACGAGGACATGTTCCAGAAAACGGGGGAGTGGGGCCAGCCGGTCTTTAAGACGCGGCTCAACGTCGACCTGCTCTATAGCCATAACTGCGTGACGCATTTTCTGATGGTGGAGAAGGCGCTCATCGATCACATTGGCATGTCTCCGGAAGATGTTGCGGGTGCCCAGGATTACGACCTGACGCTTCGCTGCCTTTCGGCGGGCGCGCGGTTTGAGCATGTTGCGCACGTGCTGTATCACTGGCGCGTTCATCCGGGGTCGACCGCCGATGGCTCTGCCGATAGCAAGCCGTATGCCATCGAGGCCGGTCGCCTTGCGCTTCGGCGCCACTTTAACGCGCTGGGTATTTGCGGAACGGTCGAGGAGACCGAGACGCCGTTTGTCTACCGCATGCGCTATGCGCTGCCGGAGCCTGCGCCGCTGGTGAGCATTGTGATCCCCACTAAGGACCACGTTGAGACGCTCGATGCCTGTGTGATGTCGATCGCCCAGAAAGCCACGTATGCCAACTACGAGATCGTCTTGGTGGAGAACAACAGCGAAGACCCGGAGACGTTTGCGTATTACGAAACCCTGCCAGAGCGCGTGGCTGCAGCATCCAAAGGCAAGGGTATCGCGCGCGTTGTGTTCTGGCCGGGCGAGTTCAATTACTCCCAGATCATTAACTTTGGCGTTGAGCACGCTAAGGGCGATTATCTGTTGCTGCTTAATAACGATACCGAGGTCATAAGTCCCGACTTTATAGAAGAGATGATGGGGTATCTGCAGCGTCCCGATGCGGGCGTGGTGGGCGCCAAACTCTACTTTGCCGATCATCTGGTGCAGCATGCCGGCATTTTGGTTGGCGTGCGTGGTGCACTTGCCCACGCCAACCAGGACTTCTCGGCAAAGCGCGAGGGCTATCTTGCCCGTGCCGTGCGCCCGGGCAACTTTAGCGCCGTAACGGGTGCCTGCCAGATGGTCCGACGCGGCGTATTTGAGCAGGTCGGAGGCTATAACGAGGAATTCGCCGTCGGTTTTAACGACGCAGACTTTTGCCTGCGCGTGTGGGAGGCGGGCTACCGCACGATCTTTACGCCCTATGCCGAGCTATACCACTACGAGTTCACCTCGCGCGGCAGGGAAGAGGCCAACGAGGAAAAGCTGTGCCGTTGGAAACGTGAACAGGCACTGTTCATGCAGCGCTGGCCGGAGTTCTTCTTGACGGGCGATCCGTGGTTGGGGCCGAACTTATCCGTTGAGAGCGAGTATTTCTCGGTCTAAGGCAATAGTTTTTAGGAAGTCTTTAACTTTCCTTCGCTATGAACTTGGAAGAAAGCAGGGTTGGACTACTTACAAAGATAAATTACGAAAACTCGATACTTTCGCGATAAGTTTATACAAGCTTATACAGCTCGATATTATTCGATATAGTCTGCGATAATTATTGAAACGATGATTGACTGTTAATCGATTCCCTAGAAAGGCAAACAAGTGAGCGCCACAGCATTCCATAATCCGTTTCGTCCCACTGCCGGCGCTGAGCCTCCGCGCATAATTGGTCGCGATGATATCGCTCTTGAGTTTACCGAGAGTTTGAATGCGGGAATTGGTGCACCTGCGAGGCTCATGCGCATTGCTGGACCGAGGGGCTCCGGAAAAACTGTTTTGCTCTGCGATCTTAGGGATCGTGCGCGAGAACTTGGATGGAAGACCGCTATTGTTTCTGCTGGCCCTAACCTATTGCTGGACTTGAGGGATCAGGTTGCTGATTCTTTCTTTGCGGCCAATGCTTCAGTCGGCGTAAACGCCGGCTTTGTTTCTGCGAAAGTCGATGTTGCACCCAAAGAGTCGAGTCTTAGAAAGTTGCTAAGCTCGGCAGCGAAGTCAGCCAAGGGTCTTTTTATTGCCATCGATGAAGTTCAGGACGCCCCGATTGACGATATGCGTGCCATTGCGTCTACGGTTCAGCTTTTGATAGGGGAAAAAGTAGATATCGCACTTGCCTTTGCCGGTTTACCCGCCGGTGTTATGGACCTTATTAACGGCAAAGCGCTTACGTTCTTGCGTCGTGCCCTCCCCGAAGATCTGGCGCCTATCAACCAGGTGGAGGTAGCGCTCTCTATGGGCGATAGCTTTGTCGCGACTGGTTTGACCATAGAGGACAATCTTCTGTCGAGAGCCGCTAAGGCCACTAAGGGCTATGCCTATCTGGTGCAACTGGTCGGTTACTCCATTTGGCAGCGCGCCAATTTGCATCGTGCCAAAAGTACCATCGTGAGTGAACGCGATGTTGCCGAAGGCATTGCGCTGGCAGAGGCTCGTTTTCACGATGTTGTTCATGAGCCCGCGATTTCTGGACTGGGGCCTAACGATATCAAATACCTATTGGCGATGTGCGAGGACAAACAACAGTCCAAATCAGCCGAGATTGCTAGGCGCATGGGTAAAAAGACCAATGAGATCAGCTCTATTAGGGCAAAATTGCTACAAAGGGAGGTTATTCAGGCACCACAGAGGGGCTACGTGCAGTTTGCCGTGCCGGACCTAGATATCTATCTGCGAGAGAATGCCGAGGAGATTCTCGAACGGTTCTAGATCGAGGTATTATAGGTTTTGATTTGGCTCTGTTAGACCAGGATTGGCATTCTGCCCAATTATCTTTTTGCAATTGCAATATAATCGCCCCCTTGCCTGGTTTAAATCCGGCAAGGGGGCGATGTGCTCAACATCGGTCGGGTTAATCGTAAGGGCGCTATCGCTTCAAGTCGATTGCCGGCTATCTCGCCGCCTTCCCGTCGGGCGCCGGCGTCTTGACCCTCATCTCGAACGGCAACCCGCCCTTCCGGACGGGCGCCCTGAGGAACGCGTTGACGGCGGTGGACATGGACAGGCCGAGCTCGTCCAGGATGGCCGTGGCCTCCTTTTTGGCCTCCGGGTCGATCCGGATCGTCGTGGCCGGTATATTCGACGGCATGGCTGCACCTTTCCTCGTATATCGCGATGCGACCATTCTACTGTCTCTATGCGGCGGCTTCGGTCCAGTAGTCCATTTAGGGCGGCAGGACGTTGAACATATCATGGATGCGGCTCCTGCACACGCCGTTGGCGAGCTGTCGCGCGACCGTGCGCTCGGCGGTGCCGGAATCGGTCGCCATGAAGGTCCGGCACCACTTGAACCAAGCGAGGTAGGTGCCGAGGTGCTTCGTCGACACGCCCTTAAACGGCTTCATGAAGGTATCGAGGAGCGAATGGACGGTGTTGATCCGGTTGATGGTCCCCTCGGAAGGGTCCTTGGAATCGTAGGCCGTGTGTGCGTCGACCTCGAGCTCCGCGAGGACGTCGACATAGGCGGACGCCTTGTCCGTCGCTACGACGGAAGCGGACGCGATGCGGTCCCTCAGCACGTCCATGGCGCGTTTCCTCGACAGGATGCCTCGTCCCGAGACCTGGAGAAACGTCTCGTTCGAGTCGTTCACGCCGGTCATGACGCAGATCTGCTCGCGCGACAGTCCGCGCCTGTGCACCTGCTTGCCACGATGTCGGGAGTGACGTGGCATCGTAAATGACCCCTTCGTGTGGTTGCCCTTGAACGACTCGGGGAAGTAGGTCTCGTCGAGCTCGCAGCCGCAGCCCCGCCCGGTCTTGAACGAGGGCGAGTAGGCCGAGAGACACTCGATGAGCCTGTGGCGCATGGTGTAGGCGGTCTTGAGGCAGACATGGCAGCGCCCCGCGCATTCGCGCAGGGGCAGCATGAGAACGAAGCACTCGGCATTGGCCATCCAGGTCTCCTTCGGGAGCCTGCTCGTCCCCAGGATGTGCCCGCTGCCCATGCCGAAGGTCCTGCCGCAATCCTGGCAGAGGTAACGCTGCTCGCCGTTCTTTGATTTGCCCTTCTTCACGACCGCGGCGGACCCGCAGCGCGGGGAGCGCTCGGCCTCGTAGGCGGAGCCGGCGGCGTTCGGTCCTGCTGAGGCTCGCGATGTCCCTCTTGAAGGTGATTACCAGGTCCTCGGCGTTCATGCTGCCCCGCAGTCTACGAGGCTAACGATATGGCGCCGTGATGACATATGTATGTCAATCTTGGTCTAACAGAGCCTAACGAAAGTGCATGTCAGGAGTTTCCCTTAGGCATTTTGCGGCTATAGGGACAAGGTCGAACATCGTGTGAACGACATCGCCCGTGTTTGCAACGGTAGCCGTGAACTTGCCGTTTCCAAAATCCATCAGATGGTAGAGGTTGATGGTTAAGTCCTTTTGCGTGGCAATTCTCAGAATCCAGTAAGCGCAATTGTCGCTGCAGGTTGTGGCGTTGTATACGTTCTGAGGCATGAAGTACATGAGCAACAGCGTCTTAGTGCCTCCCGACAGCCTTTCAGGAGGGATAATGCCTAGGATCTTGGTGTCTATTGCGCAGGGTCCAACGACATTGCCTTTATCGATTGATTTAATAATCCTTTGAGCAAAGGCGTCTTGAAACCACTGGGGCGAATAGACGTTATCGAAGTAAACCGACGTATTGTAGATAACGTTTTCCATATCACCATAGTGAATTGTTAACACGTTGGTCCCTTCGGGTTGCTGGTTTGGTGTTCGGTGAGACTGATTGTATCGCACGCATAAGACGGGCGTAATTTGCCAGAAACACATGCGATTGATAACCATTGACAGTCAAGACCTGTATCCAGTGCCCGTATTTGCATGTCCGTACTTGAACCTAAGTTGCTTTGAAGGCCTATGTTTTAGACAATAGTTCCAGGCTAGGCTCTGCGTGGCGGCACGTAAAAGCCGTACTGTGCTTGGGTGGGTAAAAGTTCAAGACGATTAGATATCCGAGAGGATATCGAGCCCGTGCCGGGGAGATAAGGTGAGCCCGCGCCGGGGACTATAGTTCCGGCAACAAATGGGTTTCCGCGAGGATGCCGCGGCTGACGGTCAGTATATTACCGCCCTACACGCTCCTTCCGCGCGTCGCCTGCTCAAACGATTTGCGCCGAATTTTATTCCGCGGGCGGTGAGCCTGTTTATAGACAACGTCACGACCTATAGACGGGTGTCTTGGGGGTATTGCAGCTTGGCTCCCGTCCCCCCAATCTAGTAGACTTGGAAACCGTTGCTAGATTAGGGGGATTTTCCATGAGACGCTCCACGAAACGAATTTCCGGTGCCGCCGCCGCGCTGGCGGTCGCGGCCGCCCTGGCCCTGTGCGGGCCCGCGGCCTACGCCGCCCCCGCCGCCCCGGGCGACGCGCAGGCCCCGGCCGCCGGGGCCCAGCCCGCCGACGAGGGTCCCGCCGCCCAGGCCGACGCCGCCCAGCCCGCGCAGGCCGACGCCTCCCAGCCCGAGGCCTCGCAGGCCGACGGCGCCCAGGCGGAGCCCGCCCGGTCCGAGGCGGCCGCGCCCGTCTCGCTCTCATACTCGGCCCACGTCTCCAATATCGGCTGGATGGGCGCCGTCGCCGGCGGCGAGGTCGCCGGCACGACCGGCAGGGGGCTCCCCCTCGAGGCGCTGCGCCTCGTCCTGTCCGACGCCTCGACCGGCGAGCCCCTCGGCGCCGACGCCATATCCGTCGAGGCCCACGTCTCCAACGTCGGCTGGCAGGCCGCCGTCGGCA
>URZI01000014.1 GCA_900552385.1 uncultured Collinsella sp.
TATCGTCGGCAGCGTCAGATGTGTATAAGAGACAGGCTATACACATCGTCCATAGTCAGGCTAGGCAAAGATTCAACGATCTTCACGGCATTGGAAAAACGCGGGATAGTCTGCCCGCATTCCCAGGCGGAGACGGAAGTCTGGCTCACTTCCGCTATCGCTGCAAGCTGCTCTTGCGACAAACCGAAGTTACCGCGAATTGCATGAATGTTGTCGCCAATATAGTTCTCCATCGGTCCTCCCATCCACGCGAAACATGCTATCAAATAAGGTGGTATTCCCAGATTGACAGCAGTTTTTTACCCGTTAATCTGGTAATGATCAAGTGCGGAGGATGAGTATGAAAAACTGGGTTCAACAAGCGCGCGAAGCCTCTGGGCTGTCCCTAGACGACTGCGCTTCAGCGTTGTTCCTCTCCCGTGACGCCTTCGCCCAAAAGGACGCCAATCCGGGAACCATAACCCTGAATGAACTCAGGGTATTGCACAACGTTTTCAACGAAGACGCTCGCAAGATCGTCCAAAAAGCACTTCTCGAAATCTATCTTTAGTATCCATTGAAACACCTGTTTAACGGGTAGTTATTGACAGGAGTACCGATGCGCTCCATCCGAATGAAAGAAACTCGTTTTCCCTTAATCATGGAAGATGGCCAGGTCGCAGAATGCGAAGCGCTTCTGCTCGTGGAAAGCAGCTGCGGTACCAAAAATTATCTGGTATACACCGACAACAGCATCGGCGATGACGGTTCCCTAACGGTATTCGCCTCCGCGTATAGGACAAATGCCGAAACCCCAAACGCTATGCCGCTAAGAGAAACCGAGCTTCTTCCCATAACGACAAAAGACGAATGGGAATTCTTAGAAGCCGCACTCGATAGCGCAATCGGGTAATAACCAAAATAACTTAACCAATGCATCAGTCTCTATTCACGAATGCGAACCAGACTAACCTACGTGCCGTCTGACTCGCATTTTAGCTTCATAACACTTTTCAGCTGTCGTACGAAGCTCCACACCTAACCATGGAGTAAAATATATCGTTACGTCTGCATCTGCCGCTCACGGTAAATCACCAGGCGCTTAATCGAAAAAAGGACATCGAGCAAGAAAGGTCATCCATGTCCGAATTAACCGACTTCGAAAAAGAGGCAAAAGCCGATATTAGGGAGGCTCAGAAAGCAACTGCAGCCGAAAAGGCAAATAAGCCTTGGGTCAAACGCCTTTCGCTTACTACCTGGATCTTCATAGCACTTGCATTGGGTGTTGTAGCTGGCTTGGCTCTGCAAGGTACTCCCGACATCGCAACCACGTACATAAAACCGCTTGGAACCATCTTCTTGAACCTCATTAAGATGATCGTTGTTCCGCTGGTTATCTTTTCTATGGTTGCTGGCGTCATCAGCCTTTCCGATATCAAACGCGTAGGTGCTATCGGCGGTAAAACCATCGCCTACTACCTATGCACCACCGCATGCGCTATCGTAATCGGCTTAGTAATTGCCAACGTCCTCAACGTTGGAGCAGGCTACACTCTTTCTACCGATGAACTGAACTATGAGGCAAAAGAAGCCCCCTCGTTTATCGATACCATCGTGAACATTTTCCCCAGTAACTTCGTCCAGCCCATGTCTGACGCCAGCATGCTGCAGATCATCGTCATCGCCCTCTTCTTCGGTTTCGGTATCCTCGCAGCGGGTAAAAAGGCTCAGCCGGTTGCCGATTTCGTGAACGGCATGAGCGAGGTTTGCATCAAGATCATG
This sequence comes from uncultured Collinsella sp., assembly GCA_900552385.1. Taxonomy (GTDB): domain Bacteria; phylum Actinomycetota; class Coriobacteriia; order Coriobacteriales; family Coriobacteriaceae; genus Collinsella. Next base: position 1,762 of record URZI01000014.1, read on the forward strand.
CATATGATCATCTCTATCGCCCCATTCGGCGTATTTGGATTGATCACCCCCGTCGTTGCCACCAACGGCCCAGACATCCTGCTGCCGCTGCTGAAGCTCATTCTCATTGCCTACTTGGCCATGATTCTGCACATGGTTGTCGTATATTCTGGCGCAGTTAAAACCATTGCGAAAATGGGTCCGCTTACCTTCTTCAAGGGTCAGATGCGCGCAATGGCATTTGCGTTTGCTTCCGCATCCTCTGTCGGCACACTGCCTATCAATATGGAATGCTCTAAGAAGCTGGGCGTTCGCAGCGAAGTTTCTAGCTTCGTGCTGCCCCTTGGCGCTACCATCAACATGGACGGCACCGCTATTTACCAAGGCGTTTGCGCCATCTTTATTGCCCAGGTATTCGGAATCGACCTCACCATTGGCCAACAATGCGTTATTGTTGCCACTGCCGTGCTTTCGTCCATCGGTACTGCCGGCGTCCCTGGCTCCGGCATGATCATGCTCGCTATGGTACTCCAGTCTGTTGGCCTGCCCGTTGAAGGCATCGCCCTCGTAGCTGGCGTAGACCGCGTTCTGGACATGATGCGTACCGTGGTAAACATCACCGGCGACCAGTCCGCCGCTGTATGTGTCAATGCCCTGGAGAACCGCAAAGAAACCCGCCAAGCCGCCAAAGCAGCAGCATAAGCAGAGCAGGACATAACCCACCCGAGAAGCCGCCACGAGCGGCTTCTTTTATGCCCAAGCGCAATGTATCAAGTGATGCGATTGCGCACCATTTAGGTCGAACAAATGATTCGAGCACGACTCCCCCGCAAAGCGGGTCAGTCGAAACATAAGCGCGCCGCCACCCCGCCACAGAGCTTGCGCGCGGCAACCTCGGGAACCTAAAAACAAAATAACGGTCGGGTTTGCAACTTTTTTGCGATTAGGAATTGTTCGAGTTCCCCGATCGCGGTTCAAGACATAAAAACCGCAGGTAACCAGCCGTACAGCAGCTTGTTTGCACGTTCCAGGGACCGAAAAGAGCCCCTAATCGCAAAAAGTTGCATAAGAGTCGGATTTTTTGTTTTTCAACAGGCTGATCTGTCGCAACAGGCCTGTAGCACCATGAAGCAGCCCTCGAAAGCCAAGCGGACCCCATATAACGGCAACGGGGCAAAGTCAGAGAAGGGGAATGGATGTAATTCATGGCCTATATTCCTTTCCCATTCGCTGTTTTTAGGGGTTTGAATTTGCGGCCCGTCCCGAAGCACCAAGCTAAAGCCAAACGCACTTCTCTGCTGGCGTCTTAAAGGGTCTGGGTTTTTTAAGCGGCTAAAACTGGAGCTGCAAACTGGGGTTTAGATGCGAAATAGGACACACTTTTTGTCCTATAGCCCGCTATTTCTTATAACCTGCCCGTAGCGCTACCACGCCTTACGCGAAACAAAAAGGGATTGCACGGTGTGCAATCCCTTTTGAGTGCGTATTGGAGGCGACGCCCGGATTCGAACCGGGGGTAAAGGCTTTGCAGGCCTCTGCCTTACCACTTGGCCACTTCGCCGAAAAAGGACCGATAAGAACGGTCCGGAAATGCAATGGAGCGGACAACGGGGCTCGAACCCGCGACCCCAACCTTGGCAAGGTTGTGCTCTACCAACTGAGCCATGTCCGCTTGCGGGTTATTAATTTACGCGAGTTATCCAAAAGACGCAAGTACTTTTTTCAAAAAAGTTGACCAAAGCAAGTTCACGCAGGGAAATCATGTCAACCCAAGGCGCTAAGCGCATGATTCCAATGCCGAGCTAAACAGCTTCACCATCCGAACGCGTGTGCCGGCACCATCCGTGCGACGGGTAACCTCCACATTATCGACGAGCATGCGCATAAGCTTGATACCACGTCCACGTTCCTCGGATGCCACCGGCTCGCTCGCCCCATCGATAGAATAGCCAACGCCCCGATCAAGCACCTCGAGCACAACACGGTCCCCGTAGGCCTGAACCGTCAGGATGCAGCCGACACCGCCCGCATGGTCATACGCGTTACCCAATGCCTCCCCCAGCGCCAATGCGACGTCATAACGTTCATCACGCCTCAGGGGAAGTGATTCGAGAAGCTCGGCCACACGGTGCCGATAATACGGGAGATTCTCGATGCCTCGCTGCACTTCGATGCTCTTGCTCCATCGTGGCAACTCTCCCACCGGGATGGCGGGAATCGACTCACGCGCCGGACCCGCAACATGAAGGATGTCGACAAGTCGGGCAATCTCCAAAAAGCGAATGACCTCATCGGAGGCGTTAACGAGCGAAAGCAGGCCCTCTCTCCTCATGAGCTCTCTGGCACGTGTAAGCAAAAACGCCAAACCCGTCGAGTCGATAAAGCCCACGGCCTGGCAATTGATGACAACGCGACGCACGCCACGGTCGATCAAATTATCCAACCGTCGGCGCAGCGCGGACACCGAGGCGATGTCGACATCACCCGGTGGCGTCAAAACCGCTATGTCATTCCACTCATTCATACGACCATGGTTCCCCAAAAGAGCTCGCTCGATGCATACGTTTCTTCAACCGTAGGGATTTCGCCCGTCCAACGTCGCGGCCTACGATCGACCCCGTAAAAACTCAAGGGAGACCAGCGCGATGTCATCGTCCAGCGCCGACTCGGTAAAGCGATCAAGCTCGCCCAAGACCTTACCGCAGATTCCCGATACGCCCTCACCCGAGACAGAGAGCAGAAGGTCGCGAAGGCGCTGTTCGCCAAAGAAAGCACCCGAGCGATCACGTGCTTCGATCGTTCCGTCGGTATACATAAATAGCATGTCACCAGGAGCGAACGTAAACACGCCCGTCTCGTACACCATGCTCTCAAAGGCACCGATCACGCCCGATTGGCACCCAAGGAGCTCCACTTCTCCCCTGCAGGTCTCGCCGCTGCCAAGCGGCTTCGATGACGGCCTAATGACCATAGTGGGAGGATGTCCCGCTGAGCAATAGGTAGCGCGACCCGCCTTAAGATCGATCTTGGCGATAAACGCCGTCACAAACGTCTCGACCCTCGAAAAGCCCATGAGCATGCTATTGAGCGAGCGAGCCATGCGGGCAGGCCCCGCACCCTCCCAGGCATAGGCCGTCAGCGCCGTCTTGACGAGCGCTGACATCGACGCCGCCTCAATTCCCTTGCCGGATACATCGCCCAAAATCATAACGGCGCAATCGTCGGGAAGTCGGACAAGCGTATAGAAGTCACCGCCGACCAACGCGGAATTCGTTGCCGATAGGTATACCGAATCGGTTGCGATGCCCGGAACGTCACCAAGCGAATTTCTCATGCCAATCTGAAGCGTCTGAGCGATATGACGCTCTTCGCGCTTTTGAGATTCGCCTTCGTAGATCAGTTCAAAGTCATGCGCCAAGTGCACCAAGTAGTCATATTCAAGGTCATCAATCGGCTCTTGACTACCATCACGAAGCAGCAGCGCGCGCGTCGTCGGGCCCTTCGCAATAGAGGCAGGAACGATCGCGTCGTTACTGTGCTTGTCATCACCCTCAGGGCGCGGACGCCCCGCCTCGATGCCGGTGTCGACGTAGAGACCCTGGCAAGGCAGACCATGTGCCCTAAGCCAGCCTCCCATAGGCATCGATTCGTCAACGCGAGTTATACGGACGTGTTTAAGATCCTCGGCACTCGTGTCGCCCAAAACAGATGCTTCAAAGCCATCAGGGCCAGCTCCCAGACGTGCCGCTGGCGCCGTCGTAGAAAAGAAAAGCTTCTCGGGATCGTCCGGCAAAGCAACTCGACTACCGCCTTCAAAATCTATGACATAGGAGTCCAGACTGGCGTCATACTCAACAGGGCAAAAATGGCAGTTGAGCATATTGCAGATCTCGGACGATACCGCCTGGGTAGCCGCGTCGGAATCGTCTAGAAAGGTAAACAACTCATCACGTAAGACATTGAGCGAGCGGCCAAGCTCGGCCGTGCGACGAGAGCGAAGACTCGATGCCATGCCGACCAGCTGGATAGACAGGTAATCGCAAATGACCTCGAGTACATTAACGTCATAGGCGAGCGGTGCCTGGGGACGTTTCCAACCAACTTCCAGCACGCCAAGGATCTGCGTACCGTAAAAAACGGGAAGACAGATCTCGCTGCGGTACGGAGGCATATCCTGCATGCGCAACAGGTGCTTAGAACGATTGTCCAAATCCATAAACATGCCCGAGGCGACACGATCGCCCTCAAGGTCCTGCTGAATCGACAGACGGCAAGCGCGCGACTCGCGAAGCACGTACGTCGGAATGCCAGCGCCATACGGCAAAAACTCGGGCAGGTAGCTGTCGTACAGCTCCTTGGAAACACCGCGTAGCTTAAAACCGCCGCTCTCCGAAAAATAAATCGCAGCTCCAGAAGCATCGAGCGTTCCGACGAGCTGATTTAAAACGGTATCAAGCAGGCTGGGTAGCTCATCGGAGCCCACTGTGCTCATAATGACCGACAACGTGCCCGAGAGGCGCTTATTCGCCACTCTAAGCTCCGAAAGCGCACGCTTGAGCTGGCGGTCGTGCGAATACTGTTCTTCGATGCTATGAAGCGCCACCAGAACGCGCGGCGCGCGGCGTCCAAAGATACGTGGAGGCATTACGGAGCCCGCGCGAACCAAGACGGGAATAAAGGAGCCGTCGCTCAGCTTGAGCATCAGTTCGCTCTCGGAGCCATCAGTTTCAAATGGTAGACGGTGTTCTGTCGCACGTTCAAAAGCGGATGAGTACAGAACGTCTTTAACATCTCCACCGATGACGTCGGCGCGATCCTCACACATCAAACCAAGTAAGCGATTATTCACATGCAGAATGGTTCCGTCGAGCTCACAGATGATGACAGCATCGCTCGTGATCTCGACCAGTTGGGCAACGTCTGCCCACTCGTTGCGCTCAAGCGTTTCCATCGTGGACCTCACCGTCTATCGGTAACAAAAAAGCCTCCGAAGAGGCTTCTCAAATGCGATGGTGTCGGAGGCGGGACTTGAACCCGCATGACCAAAAAGCGGTCACTAGCACCTCAAGCTAGCGCGTCTGCCAATTCCGCCACTCCGACATGCTATGTTGTTGATTCGCAGTTCGTTTTGTTGGACCTGCGCGTTCAACGAGGAAGATAATAACCTATGATTCGAGAACTGTGCAAGCACTTTTTTCAAAAAAGTTTACGAATTTGTAAATACGCAGGTAGACGGACCTGTTCGGGCCGGAATGAGGTTGCTTTCCAACGCGTCCTCGGGCATGCGGCATTATTTTGCTCCGCGCTTCGCGCTACAAAATAATGCCGCCCCCTGCGGAATGCGTTGGAAAGCAACCTCATTCCGGCCCTAGGAGTATGTACTCCGGACACAGTTCTCAAACATGTTCTGGGGGCTGATTCAAATTTAGTGGCTCGGCTTTGCCGAGCCCTTATATGGAGAGGCCGGAGCTAAAGCTCCGGCCTCGCTAAATATCTTATTAGATAAAGTGAGCGATTTAGGAATCGCACCCCCCCTGCGGTGGTAACACAGGGCCCGTGCTGGACTTAGTTTTCAGAACATTCCGCAGACCAGGAAACCCCCTTATCCGCAGCTCCGAAGGAGCAGGATAAGGGGGTTTCCATGGTCGAGGACGTTCTGAAAACTAAGTCCAGCACGGGCCCGGACAATAACAACCGACTACAGGTCGATGTGCGATTCCTTGATCGGGAACGGCTCCGCGAAGTGGCAGGCGCAGCAGTGGCCCGGGGCGACTTCCTTAAACTCGGGAAGTTTCTCGGAGCAGATGCCCTGCGCGATCGGGCAGCGCGTGTGGAAACGGCAGCCGGTCGGCGGATCCAGCGGCGACGGCGGATCGCCGGCGAGGATGATACGCTTGCGGGTCTTCTGGATATCCGGATCGGGCACCGGCACGGCAGACAGCAGCGACTGCGTGTACGGATGGTGAGGCTCGCTATAGAGCGTCTTCCAGTCCGAAACCTCGACCATCTTACCCAGATACATAACGGCAACGCGATCGGAGATGTGCTGCACGACGGACAGGTCGTGGGCGATAAACAGATATGCGGTACCGAACTTGTCCTGCAGCTCCTTGAGCAGGTTCAAAACCTGGGCCTGAATGGACACATCCAGAGCAGAAACCGGCTCGTCGCAGATGATTAGCTTGGGCTTCAGAGCGAACGCGCGGGCAATGCCGACACGCTGACGCTGACCGCCGGAGAACTCGTGCGGATAGCGGTTGATGTGCTCGGGGTTCAGACCGACGACGTCCAGCAGCTCGCGGACACGCTCAATACGCTCCTCCTTGGTGCCCACGCCGTGAATGGTCATGGGCTCGGAGACGATCTCGCCGATGGTCATACGGGGATTCAGCGAAGCATAGGGGTCCTGGAAGATGAACTGCATCTCGCGACGCATGTCCTTGATCTCATGCTTGCTCATCTCGGCAACATCTTTGCCCTGGAAGAACACCTTACCGGCGGTCGGCTTGGTCAAGCGCATGATGGTGCGACCCGTCGTGGACTTACCGCAACCAGACTCACCAACCAGACCAAAGGTCTCGCCAGGATAAATCTCAAAAGAGATGTCATTTACAGCAGAGACGACACGCTTGGAAAAACGCTTGGCGAACATACCGGACTCAGCGGGGAACTCCTTAGAGAGGTGCTCGACCTTCAGCAACGGAGTACGCTCGTTGGTATCTGCCATTACGCCTCGCCTCCCTTCTTGGAATCCTTGCGCGTACGGGACGTCTCAGGAGCGTTCTTGAGAAACTCGGGGTCACCGGAGTAGTGGCACGCAGAGTAATGACCAGACTCGGTGACAACGCGCTCGGGGCGCTGCTTGCGGCACTTATCGGTCGCATAGGGGCAACGAGGAGAGAAGACGCAGCCCTCAGGCAGGTTCATGAGCGAAGGCGGGTTGCCGTGAATCGGCGTAAGCGGCTTCTTCTCTTCGATGGCCTGCTCCGGGATGGAGCGGATAAGGCCCCAGGTGTAGGGGTGGCGACTCTCGTAGAAGATTTCCTCAGCAGTACCGAACTCGACGGGACGGCCGGCGTACATAACCATGATCTTATCGGCCATATCGGCAACGACGCCCAGGTCATGGGTAATCATGATGATGGCGTTACCGTTCTTCTCCTGCATTTCCTGCATGAGCTCGATAATCTGAGCCTGAATGGTAACGTCCAGAGCCGTCGTGGGCTCGTCGGCAATCAGGATATCGGGATCGCAGGCAAGAGCCATAGCGATCATGACACGCTGACGCATACCGCCGGAGAACTGGTGCGGATACTCATTGACGCGCTTCTCGGGCTCGGGGATACCCACGAGGTCCAAAAGCTCGGTAGCGCGCTTGAGCGCCTCCTGCTTGGAGTAGCCACGGTGCAGACGAAGGCCCTCGCCCACCTGCTTGCCGATCTTATAGACCGGGTTCAAGGAGGTCATAGGATCCTGGAAGATCATCGCGATGTCGTTGCCGCGAATGTGCTGCATCTCCTCCTCGGTCATCTCGAGGATAGAACGACCGCGATAGCGAACGTCGCCGCCCTCGATCTTTCCCGGAGGCATCGAGATAAGACCCATGATGGTCATGGCGGTCACGGACTTACCGGAGCCGGACTCACCGACGACGCCCAGGGTCTCGCCGCGATCGAGCGTGTAGGAGACACCGTCGACAGCGCGAACAACGCCGTCCTCGGTGTGGAAATACATCTTAAGGTCATCGACCTCGAGCAGATGCTGACCCTCGGGAACAGGCTGGTCCTTCAGGTCCACATAGTTCTTGTTCTTCTTCATCCTTATGCGTCCTTCATCTTGACGTCGAGGGCGTCGCGCAGACCGTCACCCAGCAGGGTGAAGGCGAGCACCGTCGAGAGAATTGCCAGACCGGGCATGATCATCATCCAGGGAGCAGTCAGAAGATACTGCTGACCGTCCTGAATCATGGAGCCCCACGAAGGCGTAGGCGGAATAACGCCCATGCCGAGGAAGGACAGAGCGGACTCGGTCAGAATGGCGCCACCAATGTTCATGGTCGCGTAGACCACGATGGAGGCGACGGAGTTCGGGAAGATGTGACGTACAACGATACGAGCATCAGATGCACCCATCGCGCGCGCAGCATCAACATAGTCGTTTTCCTTGACGGTCAAGATCGCAGAGCGGAAGACGCGCGCAATCGAAGGCCAGCCGAGAATACCGATGGCGATAAAGACGTTCTGAAGACCACGGCCGATAACGGCGATCATGGCGACAACGAACAGCACGTACGGGAACGCCAGGAAGATGTCCGCACAGCGCATGATGATCGTATCCCAGATGCCACCGTAGAAACCGGCCAGAGCACCCATGACCAGACCAATCAGCGTGGAGATCGCGGTGGCCATAATTCCGACGGACAGCGAAACGCGCGCACCGTAGATAACGCGGACAAGAATGTCACGACCAAGGGCGTCGGTGCCAAACGGATGCTCTGCACACGGAGCCAGCAGCGACGTCTCGGCCATAGTGGTCGAGTCGGAAGCCGTCGGAGAACCGAGCCAGGGCTTAGCCCACAGATCTGCGGTCAGGGCAACCACAACGACGATGATGATCCAGCAGACACCGATAACGGCGAGCTTGTTCTTACGAAGACGCTTAAAAGCGTCGCCCCACAGCGTGCGGGACTTGGCGGGAGCAGATGCGACCTTGGTGGCGGTAGCCTGCTCCTGAGACTGAGAATCAGTTTCCTGCATGAGACGTACCTCCCTTAGGCCTTATCCGACGGACCGCCAAGGCGGATGCGCGGGTCGAGGAATGCATAGCTAATGTCGACGAGCAGGTTGATCACCATGACGACGACAACGATGAGCGTAACGCCGCCCATAACGATGGGCCAGTCACGCATGCTAATGGCGCGATAGACCTCATAGCCGATACCGGGCCAGTTAAAGACCGTCTCGGTCAGGATGGCGCCCGAAAGCATGCCACCAAAGTCGACACCAATATAGGTAACGACGGGGATGAGTGCATTCTTAAGCGCATGCTTGATGATGATCGCACGATTGGAGAGACCCTTGGCCTTTGCCGTACGGATGTAATCCTGGTTCATGACGTCAAGCAGCTGCGAGCGCATAATGCGGGCAGCGTAAGCGGTCGAAACCGAAGCCAGCGTAATGGTCGGAAGCACATAGTGCATCCAATCCTGATACTGAGAGCTGGAACCACCGGCACCCGAGATCGGCATGGAGAATGCACCGCCCGTGGCGTCCTTGAGGATGACGCCAAAGAACAGCTGCAACAACATACCGAGCCAGAAGGCCGGGACCGCAACGAGGATCGACGTGGTGAGTGTTACCAAAATATCCCAGAAGGAATAACGCTTTACCGCCGAAATGATACCCGCACCGATACCCATGATCGCCTCGAGTACGATGGCGCACGCGGCAAGTTTGACCGTATACGGATACTTCTGGGCGAAGATTTCCGTAACCGGCAGCTTGCGCTGATACGAATTGCCCAGATCGCCATGAAGCAGGCCGTTCATGTAATACAAGTAACGGTCCACGAGCGACGTTTGAACGGGGTCGCCGTTCTCGTCAAGGATCGCGTTGCCGTCCTCGTCCGTCTGGACCAGGTGATAGCGAACACGAAGCTGAAGCTCCACCTCGGGGGACAGAGCCTTGTCTCCACCGATCAGCTTGATCGGATCTCCCGGCACGATATTCTGGAGGGCGAACAGAATCAGCGTAACGCCCAAAAACACCGGGATGAACTGAAGCACACGTTTAACGATGTACTTACCCATACCACTCCCCTATCTAGGGATTAACCTAAATGGGATGCCGATCGCCAGACCGGCATCCCAAAATTACCATCAGCCAGTTTACCCCAGGTTAGGGAGAACTGTATGTTTCCCATGAGGTCTACGTAAATACTTGACCCTCACGGAAGCTGCAAACTCTTAAGCGAGCTCAGCGGTACCCAGATCGGCGTGCTTCTGCGGATCGACATAGAGGTGCTTGATGCGATCGGAGCCGGCGATGGTGTGCGTGTAGAACATCACCGGGATGACCGGGCAGTCGGCAGCGACCATTGCGTCGGCCTCCTGCATCTTAGCGACGCGCTCCTTGTCGTCAACCGTAGTGCGAGCCTCGTCGACCTTGGCGTCGAACTCGGGGTTGTTGTAACCAGAGCGGTTGTCGCCACCGAGGGAGTTGGAATGGAACAGCGGATACAGGAAGTTGTCCATGATCGGGTAGTCGGCAATCCAGCCCAGACGACCGAACTGATAGTTAAAGTTCTGATACTGCTCGAGCAGGGCAGACCACTCGGGGGTATCGGAGACAGCGGTAACGCCAACCTTGGCGAGGTCGCCGATGATGGACTCCATGATCTCCTTGTGGCCACCGTCCTGGTTGTAGGAAAGGGTCACACTAATGCCACGGTCACCGTTGGCACCGGCAGGAGCAACCTTGTCGAGGTACTCGTTAGCCTTGTCGACGTCGTAGGCGCAGAACTCCCATGCGCCCTCCTTGTAGCCATCGATGCCCGGAGGAACAATGCCGTCGGCGGGGGTACGGGTACCCTTGAAGATGGTCTTGCAGATGGCCTCACGGTTAATGGCCAGGGAGATACCCCTACGCAGGTCAGCGTTGTTGAACGGCTCGGCCGTGTTGTTGCAGGTCAGGTAGTAGGTGGAAGGCTCGGCGCCGAGCAGCATGCGCTCGCCGTCACCCATGGTGTAGCCGTCCTTGGACACGCCGCGATCCTTCTTGGCGGCATCGATCTGAGCGACGGGAACGTCGCAGACATCGAGGTTACCGGCCTGGAACTCCTTGTAGGCGGTCTCCATGTCCTTGATGACCTGGAAGTGGATGCCATCGATCTTGGTCTTGTCGCCATAGTAATCGTCGAACTTCTTGACGTTGATCTCCTGGCCATCCTCCCACTTGCCGTCCATCATGAACGGGCCGTTACCGACCGGGGCAAGGTAGAAGCTCTTGACATCGGACTCGGCGCACTCGGGAACCGGGGCCAGAGCCGGGTGAGAGGCGACGAAGGGGAAGTCGGCGTAAGCGGAAGACAGCTTGACGACGAGGGTCTCATCGTCAGGGCACGTAACACCGCTGAGCTCGGTGGCGTTACCGGCAAGCAGATCGTCATAGCCCTCGACCATGGAAAGGTGATAGGAGACCTCGGAAGGGCCATACTCGGTAGCGATGGCCGACTTGGTGTTGACCAGACGCTCCCAACCGAGCTTGAAGGACTTAGAGGTAACGTCGTCACCGTTGTGGAACTTGGCCTTCTTGATCTTGAAGGTAAACTCGGTGGCGTCGTCGTTGGACTCAAAGGACTCGCAAGCCAGCGGAACGATCTCGCCCTTCTCGGCGTCGTAAGAGGTCAGAGCGTCAAAGAGCTGATACTCGACCTGAGTACCCTGGTCCTCCTGGACGTTGTAGGGGTCGATGCAGACCGGGTTGTTGATGTAGAAGTTCAGCGTCGAACCGGACTCAGAACCGGAAGCGTCGCCGCCCTTCTTGCCACATGCGGCAAGAAAAGCCATGGAGCTCGCAGCAAGGGTGCCGCCAACAAAGGCGCGACGACCCATAACGGGCTGGTGGAACATAGAATCAGCCATGCCATCCTCCTTATGAGATAGGACAAAGAAATGTTCAGTCGGACACATGTCGAGACAATCCGATCCGAACCATCAAAACGCTGCCCGCTGCTATGGCTGGTTATGCACAACAGGCCAACGTTTTGTAATACAGTAGCGCATTTTATGCACGATTTGGGGCTAATTCCGGTTAACGGTCAAGAATTTCTTTAGTTGGGCGCAGTATGTGGTGATATTTTTGACTCTGTTACGAATATGTAAACAAAAAAGGGTCCCGCACTTGCGGAACCCTTTACAAGTACTTATGCGGCTCGTGATTAGTAGCCCACGATGCCCTGCGGGAAGAAGAACATGCACAGCACGACGCACACGGCAAACACGACAGCCATGATGACGGTCAGGCGGTCGAGGTTCTGCTCCATAACACCTGTGGCAGAGCTGGAGTTATACAGCGAGCTAGCGATCATATCCGAAACGCCGGTACCCTTACCGGAATGCATCAGGACGAGAATCGTCAGCGCCACGGCAGAAACAGCCCAAACGACAAACAGAAGAATCTGGAACGGACCCATAGATAAGCTCCTTAATAGAACAATTCAAACTCCAGTACTGTACCACAATCCCCAGCACTCCCCCACCCGCCATTTAGGTACGGGGTAGAAATGGCAGAAATATTAAAAAGGGGGTTGTCCGGTCGTGGACAACCCCCTTACTAGAAAACGGTATTTGTTTTCTATTAGGCCTCGATGGCGAGCACGCGACCCGTCATCTCGGCGGAAGGCTCAATACCAGCCATGGTGAGCATGGTCGGAGCGATATCGGAAAGACGGCCGTCCTCGATACCGGTGAGCTTGGCCTTCTCATCAACGATGATGAACGGCACACGGTTGGTGGTGTGAGCCGTGAACGGATGCTTGGAACCGTCGGAAGCAACGTCAAACATGTGATCGGCGTTGCCGTGGTCGGCGGTGATCAGCGCAAAGCCGCCCTTGGCGAGAATCGCCGGGACAACCTTAGACAGGGCATCGTCAACGGCCTCGACGGCCTTAACGGCGGCGTCGAAGACACCGGTGTGACCAACCATGTCGCAGTTCGCGAAGTTCACGATGTAGAAATCAGCGCGATCCTCGTTGATGGCGGCGACAAGCTTCTCGGTAACCTCGGGAGCGCTCATCTCGGGCTGCAGATCGTAGGTAGCGACCTTGGGGGAAGCGACGAGCACGCGCTCCTCGCCCTCCTTGGGCTCCTCGATGCCGCCGTTGAGGAAGAACGTCACGTGGGCGTACTTCTCGGTCTCGGCGGTGTGCAGCTGCTTCAGGCCGTTGGCGGCGATAACGTCGGCCAGGACGTTCTCGGGGAACGTCTTGGGGAAGGCGACCTCGACGTCAAACGTCGGATCGTACTCGGTCATCGTCACAAAGTGCGAAAGCTTGATCTGCTCGCGCTCAAAGCCGTCGAACTCCTTGTCCGTGAACACGCGGGTCATCTGACGAGCGCGGTCGGGACGGAAGTTGAAGAAGATGGCCGCGTCGCCCTCGTGGATGCCCTCGTTGTGGGCAGCGAAGGGCTCGACGAACTCGTCGCCGCGCGGATCCTTCTCGTAGTAGGCCTTGATACCGGCAACAGGGTCGACATCGGCATCGGACGCGTTGACCATGACGTCGTAGGCACGCTGGATGCGCTCCCAACGGTTGTCGCGGTCCATGGCCCAATAGCGGCCCGAGACGGTGGCGACGCGAGCGTCGCAACCGGTCTCCTCGGAGATCTTCGCCAGGAAGGCGCAGAACTCACTCATATAGCCAGCGCCGGACTGCGGGTCAACGTCGCGGCCATCCATAAAGGCGTGGACGCGAACGGTCTTGACACCGTGCTCGGCAGCCATCTTGACCAGAGCCTCGACGTGGTTCATGTGAGAATGAACACCGCCAGGGCTCATAAGGCCCATGAGGTGGAGAGTCTTGCCGTCAGCCTTGACGTCGTCCATAGCCTTGACGAAGACCTCGTTCTTGGCGATGGAGCCGTCCTTGATGGCATTGTTGATGCGCGAAAGCTCCTGGAACACGATGCGGCCGGCACCGATGTTGAGGTGGCCTACCTCGGAGTTGCCCATCTGGCCGTCGGGAAGGCCCACGTCCTCGCCCGAAGCACCGAGCGTGGTGTGAGGATACTTCTCGTATAGGCTATCAAGGAAGGGCGTCTTGGCAGCGGCGACGGCGTTCTCACCATCGGCCGGAGCAAGGCCGCAGCCATCCAAGATAATCAGGAGTGCAGGAAGATGACGCTGTGCCATATGTCCTACTCGCCTGCCTTGACGACCATAGAGGCGAAGTCGGCAGCCTTGAGCGAAGCGCCGCCCACGAGGGCGCCGTCAACGTCGGGCTTGGCGACGAGCTCGGCAATGTTGCCGGGCTTAGCGGAACCACCGTACAGGACGCGGATGCCGTTAGCGAGCTCCTCGCCGAACATCTCCTTGAGGGTCTCACGGATAGCGCCGCAGACCTCCTGAGCGTCCTCGGCGGTAGCGGTCTTGCCGGTGCCGATGGCCCAGATGGGCTCGTAGGCGACGACGACCTGCTTGGGGCAGGTGATCTCAAGACCAGCAAGGCCAGCCTTGACCTGGTTCACGACGTGCTCGACATAGGTGCCGGCCTCGCGGACCTCGAGGGACTCGCCGCAGCAGAAGACGGGAACAAGACCGGCGGCAACGAGGGCCTTGGCCTTCTTGTTCTGATCCTCGTCGGTCTCGTGGAAGTAATCACGACGCTCGGAGTGACCGATGATGCAGTAGGTGCAGCCAGCGGACTTGAGCATGTCGCAAGAGGACTCACCGGTGAAGGCACCCTTGGCCTCCCAGTACACGTTCTGTGCACCGAGGGCGATGGGGGCAGCTTGAATGCGGTCATGAACCGTGGTGATGTCGATGGTCGGAGGGCAGACGAGCACCTCGACGCCAGCCGGAACCTCGGGCAGAGCCTGAGCCAGCTCGTCGGCGAGCTTGGCGGCCTCGGCGACGTCGTTGTTCATCTTCCAGTTACCAGCGATAAGAAGGGTGCGATTAGGCATCGAGAAGCGCCTCCACTCCGGGCAGGGCCTTACCCTCGACGAGCTCCATGGAAGCGCCACCACCGGTGGAGATCCAGCTCATCTTGTCGGCCAGGTTGAACTTGTTGACAGCTGCGACGGAGTCGCCACCGCCGATAATCGAGGTGCAATCGGCCTCGGCGACAGCCTCGGCGATAGCCTGGGTGCCGTGAGCGAAGTTGTCGAACTCGAAGACGCCCATGGGGCCATTCCAGAACACGGTCTTGGCGCCCTTGACAGCCTCGGCGTAGAGCTCCTCGGTCTTAGGACCGATGTCCATGCCCTCACGATCGTCGGGGATAGCGTCGGAAGCGACAACCTCGGGGACAGCGTCCTCGCCAAAGTGATCGGCAACGCGGTTGTCGATGGGGAGCAGGATCTTGACGCCCTTCTCCTCGGCCTTCTTAAGCATCTCGCCGGCGCGCTCGACCCAGTCCTCTTCCTTGAGGGACTGACCGACGGACAGGCCCTGAGCCAGGAAGAAGGTGTAGGCCATGCCGCCACCGATGATCAGGGTGTCAGCGGAGTCGATGAGGTGATCGAGAACGCCGATCTTGGAGGAAACCTTGGAACCGCCGACGATAGCGACGAAGGGGCGCTCGGGCTCGGCGAAGATGCCGGTCAGCGTGTCGACCTCCTTCTCAAGCAGGAAGCCAGCGACGGCAGGCAGGTAAGCGGCGGGGCCCACGACGGAACCCTGGGCGCGGTGAGCGGTGCCGAAGGCATCGAGAACGAAGACGTCACCATAGGAAGCGAGCTTCTTGGCGATCTCGGGATCGTTCTTCTTCTCACGCTTATCGAAGCGGACGTTCTCGAGAACGAGAACCTTGCCCGGCTCGACGGCAGCGACAGCCTCGGCAGCCTTCTCGCCGTAAGTGTCGGCGACAAAGGCAACGTCGAGACCAGAGAGCTCGGCGAGCTTCTTGGCGACGGGCTCGAGGGACAGCTCGGGCTGGAAGCCGGTGCCATCGGGACGGCCGAGGTGGCTCATGAGGATGACGCGAGCGTTGTGCTCAACGAGATAGTTGATGGTGGGCAGGGCAGCCTTGATACGGGTGGTGTCGCCAACGACGCCATCCTTGATAGGCACGTTGAAGTCAACGCGGACGAGAACGCGCTTGCCGTCGACATCGATGTCGCGGACGGTCTTCTTGGTAAAGGCCATGTTTGCTTCTACCTTTCGTACGTGTCTGCCTCCCATTACGGCAGACGATTTCCTATAAAAAGGGCGCGACCCTAGGGTGTAAGCCCTATAAGGCCGCGCCCTTCTTTAGACGCTCAACGAGCTATTCGCTAAAAGCTAAATTAAGCAACGAACTTCTCGAAGTACTTGATGGTGCGGACCATCTGAGAGGTGTAAGAGTTCTCGTTGTCGTACCAAGAGGTGACCTGAACGAGGGTCTGGCCGTTGCCGAGGTCAGAGCACATGGTCTGAGTGGCGTCGAAGATGGAGCCGTGGGTCTCGCCGATGATGTCGGTGGAGACGATGTCGTCCTCGTTGTAACCGAAGGTCTCGGAGATGGTGGCAGCGTAGGCCTTCATAGCGGCGTTAACCTCGTCGACGGTGACCTTCTTGTCAACGACAGCGTAGAGGTTGGTGATAGAGCCGGTCGGCGTCGGGACGCGCTGGGCGGCACCGATGAGCTTACCGTTGAGCTCGGGGAGAACCAGGCCGATGGCCTTGGCAGCACCGGTGGTGTTGGGGACGATGTTGACGGCGCAGGCGCGGCTACGACGCTTGTTGCCCTTGCGCTGCGGGCCGTCGAGCGGCATCTGGTCGCCGGTCCAGGCGTGAATGGTGGTCATGATGCCGGACACGATGGGAGCGAAGTCGTTCAGACCCTTGGCCATCGGGGCGAGGCAGTTGGTGGTGCAGGAAGCAGCGGAGATGATGTTGTCCTCAGCGGTCAGCGTCTCATGGTTGACGTTGTACACGATGGTGGGCAGATCGCTGCCGGCCGGAGCGGAGATGACGACCTTCTTGGCGCCAGCGTTGATGTGGGCCTGAGCCTTAGCCTTGCTGGTGTAGAAGCCAGTGCACTCGAGAACGACGTCGACGTCGAGGTCGCCCCAAGGCAGGTTGTTGGCGTCGGCCTCCTTGTAGATCTTGATCTCCTTGCCGTCAACGGTGATGGAATCCTCGCCAGCAACGACCTCGTGATCGCGAGCGTAGTTGCCCTGCGTGGAGTCGTACTTCAGCAGGTAAGCGAGCATATCGGGAGAGGTGAGGTCGTTGATAGCGACGATCTCGGAGCCCTCATGACCGAACATCTGACGGAAAGCCAGACGACCGATGCGACCGAAGCCGTTAATAGCAACCTTTACTGCCATTGTGTCTCCTTTCGTAAGGCCCCCGCGAGCTACAGCGCCCGCCGTTGAGGCCCACAAACTAACCACTCGCCTAATATACCTTTTTTTTGACTTGAATTTCACGAGAATGCTCGAAATTGAAAATCAAATTTACGTTAAAACGTTTTAAAGAATAAAATAGCAGTTAAACCACCATAAAAGCTATTGCGTTAAACTACCTGCTTGCTTCAATGAGCTTTTCAAGGCGCAAAACACGGTGATACAAGGCCGACTTCGACAAAGGAGGGTCGGCCATTTCCCCCAAATCTCGCAGCGAGAGATCGGGGTAACGCTCGCGTAAGTCACAAAAGACTGCCAGAGCGTCCGGCAGCGTTTCACGCAAACCGCGCCGATCAAGCTCATCGATGAGCGCAAGCTGATGTTGGGCGGCACCGGCACTTCTGGTCTGGTTGGCAAGCTCTGCGTTCACGCGACGATTCACGTCGTTCTTCACCAGCTTAACCGCACGGGCCTCTTCAATCTCGGCAACGCTGCGCTTGGCGCCAATCAGCTGTAGCAGACGTTTAATCTCCTCGGCACTCTTGATGTACACGGCATACGAGCCGCGACGCGCATTGACGCGGGCGTGAACTCCAATCTGCTCCAGAAGATCGCAAAGTCCCTTTGCATACTCCTCGCCCTGAACCGCGATCTCCAAATGAAAATCGCCACGCGGGTCGGCAACAAAGCCTCCGGCAATCAGCGCACCGCGAATATAGGCGAGCCTGCAGCAAGGACGGGCGACGATGTGGCGCGGCACACCCGCGACGAGCCCTCCCCTACGGTCGAGAATGCCCAGCAGCACCAGAGCCTTATCCAAATCGGGCTGATCGGGCAAGGTGATGAGATAGTTTCGCACCTTGTGCAGGACCGACTTACGAACCGTGAATTCGGTCTTGAGCTTAAGGATACGATGCGTCAGCGCAATCATCGTGCGCGCCACAGCACCCGTCTCGGTCGCGACCGTCAAGCGGTACCGTCCCGAGCCCGCCAACGAAAGCGTGCCGCTCACACGCGTGAGCGCAGCAAGCGTCGACAAATCGCAGTATTCGCATTCTGGTTCGCAGCGCGCAAGCTCGTCACGCACCTCAGCGGTAAACGACATGTAAACCTATGCCTTCGTGTTGGCACGCGACAGGTCACGGTGGGAGATGCTCACGTGATACTGAGCACCCTCCAGGTAGCGGGCCGTGGCCTCGGCAATGGCGACGCTACGGTGCTGTCCGCCTGTGCAGCCGATAGCAATGGAGAGCTGCGGCTTGCCCTCTGCGATATAACCCGGCATGACCGTATCGAGCAGCTGGGTCCAGGCCTTCCAGAACTCCTGGGTCTTGGGGTGGTCCAAGACAAAATCGGAGACCTTCTTATCGAGACCGGTCATGGTGCGCATCTCGGGATCGTAGAAAGGATTGGGCAAGAAGCGAACATCGATCATGATGTCCGCCTCGACGGGCATGCCGTGCTTAAAACCAAACGAGAACACGTGGACATCCATAAGCTGCTGGTCGGACAGCTCGGAAAAAGCCATGCGCAGCTTGTTGCGCAAGGCAGAAGTGCGCAAGCGGCTCGTGTCGATAATCATATCGGCTCGATCACGAACGCCCTGCAGCTGCAGACGTTCACGCTGAATAGCGTCGGCCGTGGTCTCCCCCGGCTTTGCAATGGGATGGCGGCGACGATTTTCGCTATACCGGCGAATCAGCACCTCGTCAGACGCCTCGAGAAACACAATGTCGCAGCTCATCTCGCGCTCTTCCAGTGCGGCAACAGCATCGAGCAGCTCATCGAACAAGCCCTGGCTACGTAGGTCGCAGGTAACGGCAAGGTGCCTGCCCACGCCCGTATTGATACCAACGAGCTCAGCAAGCTGGGCAATCAGGCGTGGAGGCAGGTTGTCGATACAAAAATAGCCCATGTCCTCAAACACATGCATGGCTTGCGTTCGGCCCGAGCCGGACATTCCGGTGATGATAACGATATCGGGGATACGCTCCGAGCGCTCCGCCGCATCCATGGCATCTCCCTTTTGCATGTGTGCCTCCTAAAACAAGCGCGGGACCCGGCCAGCGGATCCCGCGCGATCAATTGCCTTTATTGAGTATACCGCCCCAAGCGGATACGAGGCCTGTCTTACGCCTCAAGCGCAGCCTTGAACCAACTTGTAATACTCGTGGGGTGCGTGATAGCGGTGCCAACGACAACGGCCCACGCGCCGGCGTCGATTGCAGCGCGAGCCTCCTCGGGCGTATGCACGCGGCCCTCGCAAATGATGGGAAGGCCGGGAAATTCCTCGGTCGCCTGACGCAGGAGCGGCAGATCGGGGCCATCGGCCATGGTGCAGTCGATGGCGGCAACACCGTGAGAGAGCGTGGTGGATACAAGGTCGAAGCCCATATCAACCGCACGGCGAATGTCCTCGATGGTGGCACAATCCGCCATCAGGAGCACACCCTCCTCGTGCAGCGGGCGGAAGGTATCCTCGACCGACTTGCCATCGGGACGCGGACGATCGGTGGCGTCGATCGCCACGATATCGGCACCCGCAGCAACGCAGGCGCGAGCATGACGCAGCGTCGGCGTGATGTAAACGCCCTCGTGCCCATCCTTCCACAGGCCGATAACAGGAACCTCACAGCGGCCCTTAATGGCGGCAATGTCGGCAAGGCCCTGGCAGCGAATGGCGGCGGCGCCGCCAAGCTCGCAAGCGCGAGACATTTGAGCCATGGTCTCGGGCGTACGAAGCGGCTCGCCCATATACGCCTGAACGCTCACGACGAGTTTACCCTTCAGGGACTGGATCAAAGGATCGACGGTCATGTTCGACTCAACCTTTCTCAAAACAGCCTTCTGAGACACCGCACCTTGACGTTCAAACCGTCGCTCGCGTACCGAAGTACGCTTCGCTCCTCTTTCACGTCAATCTGCGGCACCTCAGAAGGCGCACTTGGTAGTTATATTTACTTCAACGACGCAAGAAGGTGTTCGGCGGCACCGATGAGCGGCGCGTCGCCCTCCAGAGAGCCGATGAGAATCGGCGTGTCCTGAAGCGGGTCGAGCGCCTGGCTGGCATAGCCCTCGTGCACCGAGTCCTTCCACGTCTGTGAACGCCAATCGGGACCTTGGTGAATCACGCCGCCCGAAAGCACGATGACCTCAGGGTCCAGGATGTTAGCGAGCGAGCCCAGGCTGGCGCCCAGCGCAAAGCCGGCGTCATGAATGACCTCGGTCGCCTTTGCGTCGCCTGCGCGGCACAGGTCGTTCACGTCACGGCCGACCGAAGGACGGCTGGGGTCGACGCGGCCAAAACGCTCATCGTACATGCGCCCGATTGATGTTCCGGAAGCAACCGACTCCAGATGGCCGGAACGCCCGCAGGCGCAGGGAATGCCGGCGGCAGCCGAGCACTCGATGTGGCCCATATGGCCGGCAGCACCATGGAAGCCCTGCATCACGCGGCCGTTCTCGACATATGCGCCGCCGATGCCCGTACCGATGCCCAAACACAAGACGGAGAACTTGCCCTTGCCGACGCCCCAGTGGGCCTCGCCCAGAGCATGAGCCTGCACGTCGCCTACAACGGCAACGGGAAGGCCGAGGTCCTCGCGCAGACGCGGCCCCAACTGAACGCCGGACCAGCCGGGCATAATCTCATTGGCATACGCGATGGCGCCCGTCTTGGGGTCAACGACACCGGCAGCGCCGATGCCAACTCCGAGGACCTCGACATCGGGATTTGCCTCAAGAGCTGCCTTGATAGACGCCTCGATGCGCTGGAAGACTGCTTCGCCACCCTCCTGGGCCTCGGTGGGAACCTCAGCCTCAAAAACGGAATGGGGCACACCGCCGTCAGCCGGGTACTCCATGATGGCAGTCGCGATCTTAGTTCCGCCGATATCGACAGAGCAGACGTACTTGTTCTCCATGTCGTTCTCCTTCGGAGACAAAAACAACTACAGGAAATGCGCCGTCAGGCTAGCCGTCACAGCGCGGTAAAGGTTTTCCAGGTGCCCGAGATCGCCGAGAAACCGTGCGGCCATTGACCTAATGGGTCATGGCCGCACGGTTGAACGGCGAGGTCGGGTGCCTGGGAAAGCTTTAAAGGAGACCGTTGTCCTGGAGGACCTTGCGAATCGCCTCGACGTTCTCGCCGGTCATGGCCTTCACCGGGCGCGGCATGGTCGGGCTGTCGAAGATGCCCATGAGGTTCATAGCGGTCTTGAAGGCGCCGACGCCACCGGCATAGCCCTGGACGCCCGAGGTGACATCCCAAATGTGCGAAATCTCATTGAGACGATCCTGCTCGGCCTTGACGGTAGCCCAGTCACCAGCCTGAGCGGCCTTCCACTGACGCACGTAGCCCTCGGGCTCAACGTTGGCGAGACCCGGGACGGAACCGTCGGCGCCACCGAGGTAGGCGCCGTCGACAACAACCTCGTGACCGGTGAGGATGCTCATCGGATGGCCGTTCTTCTCGTTCTCCTGAACGAGGTAGCGGAACGAGATGTCATCACCGGAGGAATCCTTGACGCCAGCAAGGACGCCCTCGGCGCCGAGCTTGGCAAGGAGCTTCCAGGGGAGTTTGGTGTGAACGCAGACGGGAATGTCATAGGCAAAGATGGGCAGGTCGAGTTCCTCGTGCAGGATGCGGAAATGCTCCTCGACCTCGGTCATGCCCTGCAGGGCATAGAACGGGCAGGTGGCGACGAGGGCATCGGCGCCCAGCTCCTGAGCGACCTTGCCGTGCTCGATCATGCGCTCGGTCTCGGTATCGATGATGCCGACCAGAACAGGCACGCGGTGGTCGACGATACGGACGGCCTCGGCGATAATCTGGCGACGGCGCTCGTCGGTGGAGAAGACGACCTCGCCCGAAGATCCCAGGAAGAACAGTCCATCGACGCCGGCGTCGATCATGCGGTTGATGCTGCGCTCAAAGGAGACAACATCGAGCTGGTGATCTTCGGTATCGGGAACAACGACGGGAGGGATAACGCCGGTGAATTTCTGAGTTGCCACAAGAATCTCCTTAGTTGTCTGGCGGGCGGCCCTGTGCCACCCACTCTTGTTGGCAGTGTCCAGGCCGCCTAGGCCAAAGAACACGGATAGAACGTTTGGTTAAAAAAGTCGACGACTTCGTTTTCGAACGCATTGATGCGCTCGTGAGCGTATTTGGCATAGATGATATGCCTCCGGTCACACTCAAGACCGTTGAATACAGCAAACTGATCCTTGGGATCGCTCACGGTATCCATAAGCGATGTGCCCATGAGCACCGATCCGCGCACCCGAGACGACAGCGCCTCGAGGCCGCTGGGAAGCGGATTGGCAACCGCCGTGCAGGCGAGGCCCCGCTCGTCCAGAGCAGAAACCGCCAGCGCGACTCCGCCGCCAAGACCCTCGCCCCATGCAAAGATGCGGTCGGGGTCCATGCCATCAAGATTGCGCGCCACCTTCGCCAGCGCGCAACCCCAACGGACGCGCTCGACAAAAGCGGGCGAAGAAATCCCCCGCTGCAGGTCGTCCGCACCAGCAACATCGTCATCCAGCGCGAGAACGGCATACCCCATGGCGGCAAATCTCGTCATGTGATGCCAGCCGCGCACAGGCCGATCGATGTCGTGGAACATCAGGCACAGCGGCACGCGCTCAGATACTCGGGCACGACCGACAGGCTCGATCAAACGAGCGTGAATCGCATCGTCACCGAGCTCAAAGGAGACCTCCGAGTAACGGGCGCAGGGGTTAACAAAGTCAATCGCCGTAATGGCCAGGCCTTGAATCTCAAGATTCGAAGCGCATGTCTCTAAATCAGAAACATCTGCTTGGACATCACCGCGCCAGTCCCGATATTCTGCGAGCCTTGACGAAACCGTTCCAGGAATTCCCACAAGCCCGGGGACAATCAGCTCGTCAACATTGCTCTCGCACTTAGACATGAGCCTCCCCTCCCTTGCAGAAAAACGGAATGATCAAATCGTCAAAATCCTGAATCTCCTCGTGGCCAAAGCCTTCAAAGAACTCATGACGCTTTTCGCAGGTCAGGTTGTTATAGACCGCAAACTGCGTCGCTGGCGGACAGACGATATCGGCTGTGCCGGTGCCAAACAGCACGGAGCATTTGACCATAGGGGCAAAGTTCTTGGAATCGAAGTACGCCAGCTTGGCATAGGCTTCGTCAATACGAGTCGAGTCCTCGTCAAACCAGCGAGACCAATAGCGCAGGCCCTCGTAGGCAATGTCATCGGCATCCAAATCCCAGACCAGGCGAAAATCTGACAGAAAGGGATAGAGGATGGCGGCGCGATTGATAAGCTCGCTGTTAAGTGCACAGGTCGCAATGCCCAAACCGCCGCCCTGAGACGCGCCGTTCACAAACACACGGGCAAGATCGATGCCCTCGAGCTCGCGAACGATGCGGCACAGGATGCGAATATCTTGGTGCAAGCGGACATAGTAGAGGTTGGCCGGGTCGCCGTCGATACCGGCGACGATATGGCCCGCGACCGTTGTGCCCTCAAATCCGCCAATGTCCTCGGAGGGACCTCCTTGGCCGGGGCAATCGAGGGCGATGAGTGCCATGCCCATGCCCGCAAACGACGCCTGCTCAAACCAGCTGCGGCTTGCACCCGGATACCCATGGAACTGAAGCACCAATGGCACGGGCTCGTCCGAGACGGGTTTAAGGTACTTGGCATGCAGGCGAGCGCCACACATGCCGGTATACCAGAGGTCGAAAAGCTGGCAGGTCACGGCATCGGTGACCGATGCCGTCTCGATCGCATAGTCAAGCCCAACGGCGTCGGCCTCGGCCATGCGATCCTTCCAAAAGAGATCGAAATCTGATGGACGGGGCATGGCGCCTCGATATTCACCAAATTGATGTTGTAGCTCCTGAGCACTTGGCATGGCTCGTGAACCCAACCTTTCGAAATCGCAACGGAGGTGCGCCCGGCAAGGGAACCGGGCGCACGGGAGGGAAAGCGAGGCTACTCGCCGAGCTTGGGATGCAGCAGCGACGGCGCAGCGCCGAGCAGCATCTTGGTGTAGGGGTCCTGGGGATGCTGGAAGACCTGCTTGGCCTCGCCCTGCTCGACGATCTTGCCGCCATTCATGACGATGATGTCGTCAGAGATATAGCGGACCGTCTGGATGTCATGGCTAATGAACACCATGGCCAGGCCGAGCTCCTTCTTAAGGTCGGTCAGCAGGTTCAGGATCTGCGCGCGGACCGAAACGTCCAGAGCTGAGGTGGGCTCGTCGGCGATGATGGCGTCGGGGTTCAGCGACAGGGCACGGGCAATTGCCACGCGCTGGCGCTGACCACCCGAAAGCTGGCCGGGAAGAACCTCGGCGGCAGAGCTGGGCAGACCGGTGAGCTCCAGGAGCTCCTTGACGCGCTTCTCCTGCTCTGCCTCGGTGCCCAGATTGTGGACGCGCATGGGATCGAGCAGTTGCTCGCGAACGACCATGCGCGGGTTGAGCGCCGTGGCCGGGTTTTGGAACACGACCGAGATGACTCGACCCATGTGGCGACGGTCCTCGGCGGTACGTTTGGTAACGTCCTTGCCCTTAAAGTAGACCTTGCCGCTCGTGGGGGCCTGCAGGCCGCACATGACGTTGGCGGTGGTGGACTTACCACAACCGGACTCGCCGACGATGCCGATCGTCTGACCGGGCATGAGCTTAATCGTTACACCCTGGACGGCGTGAACCAGGTTGGGGTGCAGAATCGAGCCGGTACGGGTCCTAAAGGTGACGTGGACGTCATCAAGGAAGATGATCGGCTCGACGCCGTTGACTGCGGTCTCGCTCATCTACATCACCTCCGCGTGAGGGGTCAAACCATTTGCCTTGAGCACCTCGTCGGGGAGCTCGGAATAGAAGTGCTCGGTGCCGGGCACGCGCTTGAAGACCGGACGGGTGTCCAGGCCAATACGCGGATGGCTCGAGCGGGGCGCGAAGCGATCGCCCTTGGGGAAATCGCGCGGGCTCGGAACGGCGCCGGGCACCTGGTGCAGGCGGCCCGAACCGCTCTCGATGGACAGAACGGAACCCAGAAGACCGCGGGTGTACTCATGGATCGGGTTAGTGAGCAGCTCCTTGGTGGGCGCCTGCTCGATAACCTGGCCAGCGTACATAACCGTGATGTTGTGGGCGACCTCGGCGACCAGCGCCAGGTCATGCGAAACGAAGATCATGGCAAAGCCGAGCTTGGCCTGAAGATCGTTGAGCAGCTTGATGACCTGCTTCTGGACGGTAACGTCCAGAGCGGTCGTGGGCTCGTCGCAGATGACCAGCTTGGGGTCGCGGGTAAGGGCCATAGCGATCAGGACACGCTGACGCTGGCCGCCGGAAAGCTCGTGCGGATAGCTCTCGAGCGTGCGCTTGGGATCGAGGCCGACGAGCTCCAGGAGCTCCTCGGCGCTGCGGGTTCCGCCGCGCTTGGTGAGCTGCTTCATCTGGGCAGAGATGAGCATAGAGGGGTTGAGCGAGGACAGGGCGTCCTGATAGACCATGGCGATATCGGTACCGCGCAGGCCGAACCACTCCTTCTTGCTCATCTTGAGCAGGTCACGGCCCTCCCAGAGAACCTCGCCGGAAAGATGCTCGTCATCGTCGGTCAGGCCCATGATGGCCAGCGTGGTGATGGACTTACCGCAACCGGACTCGCCCACCAGGCCCATGGTCTGACCAGGACGAACGTCAAAGTTGACATGGTCGACGACGTTGATATCACCGTGATGCTCAAACTGAATGCAGAAGTCGCGGACCGAGAGAATCGGCTCAACGGACTCGTCGGGCACGTGGCGATCGTCACGCTTGAGCTCGACATCGCGCAGGGCGCCAAGGCGAGCGGAGAGGGACTGGGCCTGCTCCTTGTAGGCGCGAACGGGGTCGGAGACCAGCAGATCGGCCTCGCGACGCTTGGAGGAATCGGTCGGATCCAGGGCGGCGGAGGGAGCAGCGGCCATGGCGTCGGTAATGCCCTCGGAGAGGATGTTGAGCGCCAGGCAGGTGATCATGATGGCCAGGCCCGGGAACAGCGCCTGCCACCAACGGCCAGCGAGCACGCCGCCGCGGGCGTCGGCGAGGATGTTGCCCCAGGTAGCGGTGGGCTCCTGGATACCAGCGCCGATGAAGGTCAGCGAAGCCTCGAAGATGATGGCGTCGGCGACCAGGGTAACGGTAAAGACCATGATCGGGGCGATGCAGTTACGCAGAACATGCTTGATCAAAATCCACGGAGCCTTGGCGCCGGAAACGATGACCGCGCGGACATAGTCTTCGCCGTACTCGGACACGATGTTGGCGCGCACGATACGGGCAATCTGCGGAGTGTACATAAAGCCGATGGCGAAGATGATCGACGGCACGGAGTTGCCCAGGATGGAGACGAAGACGGCCGCGAGGGCGATGCCCGGGATGGACATGATGATGTCCAAGATACGCATGATCGTCTCGGAGACGGCCTTGCGCGAAACCGCTGCAAGGGCGCCCACGACCGAGCCGCAGACCAGAGCCATGGCGGTGGCGCCAAAGCCGATGATCAGCGAGTAACGACCACCGTAGAGCATACGCGACAGAATGTCGCGACCCTTATCGTCGGTACCGAAGATAAATCCGTTGCCGGGAGCCTGGCGAGCCGTAAAGATCTCGACCGGGCTATAGGGGGCAAGAAGGGGCGCCAGAATCGCAGTCAGGGCGACCAGCACCAGCACGACGGCGGCAATCTTAGAAGACAGCGTCATCTTCTTCCAGCCACCGAGCTTGAGCCCCTTGGAGGCAGCCTTCTCGAGCTGCTCGGTTTGCTTCTCTCGAATCTTTACCATAATCTACACCGTCCTGATGCGCGGGTTGATGAGCAGGTAGAGCATGTCAACCACGATGTTGATGATGATGAAGGCAAGAGCAACGACGATAACGACGCCCTGAACCAGGTTCGCCTCGTTGCCCTGAACGCCCTGCAGAATCGCGGTGCCCATGCCGGGGAGGTTGAAGATAACCTCGATGACGACAGCGCCGCCCATGAGGTAACCGATCTTAAGACCGAGGGTGGTGACCGGGGTGATCAGCGCATTGCGAAGAACGTTGATGCCGACGACGACCTTCTCGGGAACGCCGGCGCCACGGGCCATACGGACATAGTCCTTGTCGAGCTCCTCGACCATGGCGGTACGTACGATACGAGTCATCTGGCCCGTCAGCGGAAATGCCAAGGCGATGGCGGGCATGATCATACGTCCCAGATAGCCAACCGGATTCGTGGTGAAGTGAGGCAGAGCACCCGATGCCGGGAGCACCTTAAGGTAGGAAGAGAACAGAAGGATCAACAGAACGGCAAGCCAGAACGACGGGGTTGCCAAGCCGGCAATGGAAAAGACGCGGATCACTTGGTCCGGCCATTTGTCGCGATACAGTGCCGCGATGACGCCGAGCAAAAACGAAACGACCGCACCGATGGCAAGACCGATAAAGGTCAGCTGCATCGTGACGGGCAGGGCCGTGGAGATGCGCTTGGCAACAGAGTTGCGAGCAGCACCATAGGTGCCCATGTCGCCATGGATCAAATCGCCCATATAGCGCACGTAGCGCACGGGCCAGGGGTCGTCCAGACCATACTTCTCATGGTACTCGGCAACCGCCTCTGGCGAGGCGCCGTCACCCAACGCCGTGTAGGCGGGGTCGGTCTTGGAGAACGACATAAGGAAGAACACCAGGACGGTGACGCCCAATGCCATGATCGGCAGCGCCACAAGACGCCTTCCAATCAAACGTAGCAAGTTGTTCACGTTCTCTCCCCTTTCTTTTGTCGGTAGGACCAACTGGTATATGAGTACGGATACTCATTACAAGACCCGAGCGACATCGTTGCCGCCCGGGTCTTTGTTTCAACTATGAGGATACGGTCCCAACGGCCGACATCCTGCATACAGACTCAAGCGAGTCTTACGCCTTGACGGTCGCAACGCCCCTGAAGGACATGCTCGTCGTGCCGATGCCCTTGAAGCCATCGAGGGCCTCGCCGTTGGGCGCAGTGGACGGATCGTCCCAGGAAGCGGAGACGGTCTTGACGTGGACAACGGGGTACAGAACGG
This sequence comes from uncultured Collinsella sp., assembly GCA_900552385.1. Classification (GTDB taxonomy): domain Bacteria; phylum Actinomycetota; class Coriobacteriia; order Coriobacteriales; family Coriobacteriaceae; genus Collinsella. The sequence goes on from URZI01000014.1 coordinate 29,887, forward strand.
CGTTGTCAGCAATGATGTCGAAGCACTCGTTCCACTTCTTCTGCTGCTCGTCGCCCTCGGCGGCAAGAGCCTCGTCCATGAGACCGTGGAGCTTCTGCCACTCAGCGGACTCCTTCCACGGGCAACGGGTCTGCATCCAGACGTTGTCGCCGTACCACCAGTTGAGCAGCAGGTCGGGATCAGCGCCGAAGCAGGAAGGATCGCCAGGGGCAAGGAGGATATCGTAGGCCTCGCCGCCGTCAATGGCAGCGTAGGTAGCCGGCGAGGTATCGGTCTGGATGGTCACATCGAAGCCGAGAGCGTCGAGGTCGTTCTTGACCTGGGCGGCCATGCCCTTAATCTGCTCGTTGTCGGTGGTGCGCAGGGTGATGGCACCCGGGGTGATGCCAGACTCCTCGATGAGCTTCTTAGCCTTCTTGGCGTCGGTCTTGTACACCGTGGAAGCCTCATGATAGTTGGTGAAGCTCTTGGGCAGGTAGCAGCTGGCAGCGGTGGCAAGGCCGGCGAAGGTGTTGCTGACCATCTTCTCGGTGTCGAGCGCATACATGACGGCCTGACGGACCTTGACGTTGTTCCAAGGCTCCTTGGCGACGTTGAACATGATGAAGCGGGTGCCGAAACCCTGAACGTTATCGATCTTGCAGCCGGCGCTCTCGAGCTGGTCGACGGCGTCAGCGGTAACGAGCTCCATAACGAGCGTGGAGCCCTCCTGCTGAGCGGTAACGCGAGCGGTGGGGTCGGTCAGGATGCTGTACTGGATCTTCTTATCCTCGGCTGCATACTCACCGTTGTACTCGGGGTTGGGAACCAGAGTGATCTCGGTATCGGAGATAGAGTCGTACATCCAGGGGCCGGAACCGATCGGCTGCTTGGCGCGATCCTCCTCGGTCTGGGTGGCCGGGGTAACGCGGACGATGGCCAGACGATCCTTGAGCAGGGAGAAGTTGGGGACCTTGGTCTTGACCGTCACGGTGCTGGCGTCCTTGGCCTCGATGGACTCGAAGGGCTGGAAGAACGGAGCATAGGTAGCGGAAGCGGCGCAAGCGGTGTAGGAGGCAACGACATCGTCAGCGGTGACCTCGGTGCCATCGGAGAACTTGGCACCCTTACGGATGGTGACCTCGAAAGTGGTGTCGTCCACAGACTTGGGATCGTCGGTGGCGAGCTCGTTGAAAGTGCTGTAGTCGTGGTAATCGATGCCGTAGAGGCCCTCGACGACGTGCCAGTTAGCACCCAGGCCCACAGCGGAGCCGGTGCTGGCGGGATCGAAGCTGGACGGAGCGTAAGCGGAACCAGCGGTGATCACGCCGCCGCCACGGTTGGCGGAATCGGTGGAACCGGAAGCGGAACCCTCGTCGCTAGAGCTGCCACCGCAGCCGGTGAGACCAAGCCCTGCGACAGCAGCGACGCTGCCGGTGAGGCCGAGGAACGAACGCCTGGACATACCCTTGTTGATGATGGCCATGTCTTCTCCTATCAATAGAGAATCTTACTCGGGAGCACCTAGACTTGCCCCCGCGCAACTTGCGGACGATATATACCTTACCTACCGACGAACCCAACTGAGGTGCCGCGCTCGGCGACCGATACATACATACGCTTGAACGGTATTTACTACCGTTCACCGAATTCGTTGACAAACGATTCGCCAGACAGTATGTATCGGCGAGGTGAGATATCAGTCTTCGTCAACCCGCAGGATAGCAGGGTTTTCGCTTGGGTTAGTCAAACGTTTTAGCGTTAATAAAACCCGAAACCAGCAGGCAATCATGGCGAAATAAATGGTTGAAAATCGCGCAATCATGTATATCAGTTGTTTGGCTCGTGTTTAGCTATCGGAATGGCCAGCCGCCGCCTCGGCGCGCTCGGCATTCCATGCAACGAGCGCCTCGTGGACCGCCTTGGCAACATCGGCAGGTATGCCGCGAACTTCCGCGATCTCTTGCTCGCTCGCCGCGCGCAAACGCTTCATCGAGCCAAAATGGCGCATAAGGGCACGTTTTCTGGTGGGTCCCACGCCTGGAACGTCATCGAGTACCGAAACCGTCATGGCTTTATCGCGCAACTCGCGATGGAACGTGATGGCAAAACGGTGCGATTCATCGCGAACCTGTTTAATTAGATAGAGCGAAGCAGACCCGGTCGGCAGCACGACGGGAGTCTCGTCCCAAGGCACGAAAACTTCCTCATCGGCCTTCGCCAAGCCACAAACCGGTATATCGAGCCCAAGAGCCTCAAGTTGCTTGATCGCAGCGGTCAATTGCGGCTTACCGCCATCGACAACGAGCAAATCGGGGCGCGAGCCAAAGCGCTCGTCGACCATGCGCTCGGGAGCATAGCGTCGTCCCAAAACCTCGGACATCGACACGAAGTCGTTTGCCTCGTCCAATTCGGCCTGAATTTTAAAACGACGGTACTGGCTCTTGTCGGCGCGTCCGTTGGTAAACACCACCATCGAGGCGACGGTAAAGGTTCCATGCAGCGTCGAGATATCGAAGCACTCGATACGCATCGGCGGCGCCGGCAGCGCCAGCGCGCTTTCGAGCTCCAGGAGCGCTTGATTGGTGCGGTCGTCAGCGTACCCCGTTCGCATCATGTAGCGCATGAGGGCATGGCGCGCATTTTTGGATGCCATATCGAGCAAACGGTGCTTTTCGCCACGCTGCGGCCTATGGAGATGGCAGGAACGCTCGCGCTTGCCTGCAAGCCACTCCCCCAGCGCCTCTGCATCCTCAAGCTCGACAGAGAGGTTTATCTCAGCTGGAATATCAGCCGTCTCGTCGTAATAGCGCTTAAGAAAGCCCGACTGGAGCTCTTCCTCGTCAACATCAAGACCCTTGTCGAGAATGAACTCGCAGGTGCGAACCGTTCGGCCCTCGCGAACGACGAAGACGCAAGCGGCAGAGATGGTCTCCTCGCGATAGAAACCGATGACATCGATATCGACACTGGAGGGAAAAACGACTTGCTGACGATCGTCCAGACCCCTGATGACCTCCAAACGACGTTTGACGCGTGCCGCGCGCTCAAAGTCGAGCGCCTCGGCGGCATCCGTCATCTCGGAGGTCAGCTCATCGACGACATCCTTGCGATGGCCCGACAAAAAGCGCTCGACGCGCTTGACGTTCTTGGCATAGTCTGCCGGAGAAATCGCGCCGACACACGCACCCGGGCCGCGCCCGACATGGTAGTCAAAGCAGGGGCGCCCGTTTTGCGCGCAAATCATATTGACGATGTCTTCCTCGCCCTTGTGGGACTCGACGATACGACGACAACGACGCCACTCCGCACAGGATGCAGAGCAGATGGGGATAACCTTGCGCAGCGTATCTATCGTCTCACGTGCCGCACGGCTATCGGTATAGGGTCCAAAATAGCGCGTTCCCGGCTTATGACGCTCACGCGTGTATTTGATCGCGGGATACAGGTCGCCCTTTGTAATGGCGATAAAGGGGTAGCTCTTGTCATCCTTGAGGTCGACGTTAAAGTACGGATGGTACTGGCCGATCAGGTTGCGCTCGAGTACAAGCGCCTCATGCTCGGTTTCGACAACGATGTAGTCAAAGCTCGCCACCAGCTGCATCATCAGCGGGATCTTTTGACGCTCATCCTGCAGTGTCACGTATTGACGCATGCGGGCGCGCAGGTTTTTCGCCTTGCCCACGTAGATGACATCGCCCTTGGCATCCTTCCAAAGGTAGCATCCGGGCTGCGTGGGAACGCGCGAAACCTGCTCAGCGAGTGTTGGAATGTTGTCGTGACCGGCCACACGCACCTACTTGCGACGAAGCAGCGCCGAGACCTCGGGCATCTTAAGGACGACGGCAAGGCCAAAGGTAACAGCAAGCGAGACGACACCGGCAACGCAAACGTAGCCAAGAGTAATCAGAATCGAGCCGCCAAGTGCGCCGACTAAGTGCTCAAGCGCCCACATGACGCCGGCGCCTGCGGCAGCACCCAGGCCACCGAGCAAAAGGCCAAAGAAACCGCCATGCAGGATAGATTTGACCTGAAGGCCACGCAGACGACGACGCAGCCACCATAGCGAACATCCGACCAAGATCACGTAGTCGACGACATACGAAAGCGCGATTGCCGGCATACCGAAGCCCAGCACAACGCCAAACAGCAGAACCGAGCCGGCCTGGCCGATGGCGGAATACAGGCAATAGCGGCTATAGGGCTTCATGTCGAGCAAGGCAGAGAAGCTCTTCTGCATCAACACGACCACGCCGTAGAGCGGCAGCGAGAACGCCAGGTAGACAAGGAACTCGGACACCAGCGCCACGCCGGACTCATCAAACTTGCCGGCACAGTAAATCATGTTGAGCGGACGCGCGAAGACAATCAGGTACAGCGCGAACGGAATCAGGAAGAACAGCATCTGGGCGACGCCACGCGAAATGCCCGTGCGAACGCTGTCGTAATCCTTCTCCTGTGCGTCGTGAGAGAGCTCGGTATAGAGCGCCGTCGAAAGCGAGGCGGCAATCAGCGCGTAGGGCAGCGTGTACCACAGGCGCGCATAGGCGATGACGGAAGGACCAGTCTCGGGCTGGACCACCAGCGCGGCAGCGTTGGTGATAGAAGTCGAGACAAACATGCACACCGTGGCGAGCAGCGTCGGGATACCGAGCGCAATCGTCTGGCGCAGCGCGGGGTCCTTAAAGTCGATATGGATATGGGGATGCACGCCGTGCTTGCCAAGCGCGGGGATCTGACATGCCATCTGAACAAAGACACCGAGGGTCGTACCGGCCGCAATTAAGATGATGCCGGCACGTTCGCCAAACTGTGCGGACACGGGCGCAAAACCCATAAAGCTCGCAATGACGATCACATTGTTGAGGACCGGGGCAAACGTCGACCAGAAGTAGTCGCGGTGTGCGTTGAGAACGCCCGAAAACACCGAGCCCAAACCATAGAACAGAATCTGGATGGCAAAGAAACGGAACATGAACGCAGCGGTATCCATGCTGCCGCCGTCACCCGAAAGGAACGATTGCGTCCAGATAAAGCCCGGGGCGAACACGGTCCCCAGCAACGAAATGCCACCCAGCACCAAAAGCAGAATGCCGAGCAGGTTGCCCACGTACTCGTTCGAGGCCTCGCGACCCTGCTCACGCCTCACGCCCATGTACACGGGCAAAAACGCCGTCACGAGCATGCCGCCCATCACGAGTTCGTAGAGCATATTGGGCAGGTTGTTGGCGACCTGATAGGAGGACGAGAGTAGCGACATGCCGATAGCGGCCGCCATTGCCCACGTGCGGATAAAACCGGTAACGCGAGACACGATGGTCAGGATGGTCATAAGCCCGGCGGAACGACCAACCGTGGAGTAGTCCGACGAGCCCATGTCGTCAGTGTCATCTCGCGACGAAGAAGCTTCGGATGAGGGTGTCTGAGGCGCAGATTCTCTTGCAAAATGAGCTCCGCGCTTCAATTCTTCCTGCGGCATCGCTCAGTCCTCTCTCGTAATCGCGGCAACCGTCGCCCCGCAAAATGCAATTAAATCATCGGGTGCAAGCTCGAGCTGATAACCACGCTTGCCTCCCGAAATAAAAATGGTATCCCAAAGGACACATGTCTCATCAATGAGCGTCCGGTAGCGTTTTTTCATACCGACCGGGCTGCAGCCGCCACGAACGTAGCCAGTCGCCGCAAGCAAATCCTTCACATGCATCATGGCCAAGGACTTCTCCCCCGCGGCACGCGCGGCGGACTTTAGATCGAGCTCGTCAGCAACAGGGATGCAGCACACGACATAGTCGTTGGACGGTGTCACGCAGACCAAAGTCTTAAATCCTTGACCGGGCTCCTCGCCAAGCTGCTCCGAAATCGCGACCCCCAGGCCCACCGACTCATCACCATCGTCTTCGTACGTATGTAGAACATAGGAAATGCCGGCACTTTCCAGCTCGCGCATCGCATTGGTTTTTGGCGTCTTTACAGCCTTTGCCATGACATATCCTTTCCCTCGCATTCGGACGCAAGGATTAAGTATATGTCCAATTCGACTGCATACGTCACATCGGCACAGCAAGCGCCATCGAATCACAAGGAGTCGATGGCGCCCATAAACTGAATCGCCTATTTATTGAGCATCAAGTTGAGCCTGACGCTCCCGGTCACGCCTGAGCAACGGCGCCAAAAACTTGCCCGTATAACTCTGCGGACAGTCCGCAACCTGCTCCGGTGTGCCCGAAACCACGACGGTTCCGCCGCCGTTACCGCCTTCGGGACCCATATCGATCAGGCGGTCGGCAACCTTGATGACATCAAGGTTGTGCTCAATCACCAGCACCGTGTTGCCCGCATTGACCAAGCGCTGCAGCACATCGAGCAGCTGGCGGACGTCCTCAAAATGAAGGCCGGTCGTCGGCTCGTCCAAAATATAGAACGTCTTGCCCGTCTGGCGTCGATGAAGCTCCTTGGCGAGCTTCACACGCTGCGCCTCGCCGCCCGAGAGCGTCGTGGCGGGCTGGCCCAGGCTCACGTAGCCTAAGCCTACATCGTACAGCGTCTGGAGCTTGCGCTTAATCTGCGGGATATTCCCAAAGAAGGCCAGCGCCTCGGTGACGCTCATGTCGAGCACGTCCGAGATGGTCTTGCCACGGTAGGTGACCTCGAGTGTCTCGCGGTTGTAGCGTTTACCGCCGCAAACTTCGCAGGGAACGTAGATATCGGGAAGGAAGTGCATCTCGATCTTGATCTGCCCGTCGCCCTTGCACGCCTCACAGCGCCCGCCACTCACATTAAAGGAGAAACGACCCGGCGAGTAGCCGCGCGCCTTCGACTCCGGCGTACTCGCAAACAGCGCGCGAAGATCATCCCACAGGCCGATATAGGTAGCAGGGTTGGAACGCGGCGTGCGGCCAATCGGCGACTGGTCGATATCGATAACCTTATCGATACACTCGATGCCCTCGATTTTCTTATACGGACCCACAGGGCGCGTCGAACGGTGAATGGCATTCGTAAGGGCAGGCGCAATGGTATCGGTAACCAGGGAGCTCTTGCCCGATCCCGACACGCCGGTAACAACCGTAAGCGTACCAAACTCGATCTTGGCGGTAACGTTTTTGAGGTTGTTGGCTCGAGCGCCCGTAATTTTAAGGCAGCCGCGACCGGGCTTGCGCCGTTCATCAGGCACCCGGATCATTCGTTTGCCGGTCAGATAAGCGCCCGTCATCGACTCAGGACAAGCCATGATATCGGCAGGCGTTCCCGCCGCGACTACGTGTCCGCCGTTGACGCCGGCGCCGGGCCCCATGTCGATCACGTAGTCGGCGGCACGGATTGTATCCTCGTCGTGTTCGACAACGATAACGGTATTGCCGATATCGCGCAGGCGCTCGAGCGTCTTGATCAGGCGCTCGTTGTCACGCTGATGAAGACCGATCGAGGGCTCGTCCAGAATATAGAGCACGCCCATGAGACCCGCGCCGATCTGCGTTGCCAGGCGAATACGCTGCGCCTCGCCACCAGAAAGCGTCGCCGAGGCACGATCGAGCGTCAGATAGTCGAGTCCAACATCGACCAGAAAACGCAAGCGCTCCAGGATTTCCTTGACGATGCGCCCGCCGATAAACTGTTGGCGCTCGGTGAGCTCCAGGCCCTCAAAAAACTCGAGCGACTCACGGCACGACAGGCAGCAGACCTCGTAAATGGACTTGCCGCCCACGGTGACGGCGAGCATCTCAGGGCGCAAACGAGCGCCGTGGCAGCTCGAGCACGGTTCCTCGCGAATGTACTTCTCCAAGCGCGCCTTGGTGTTCTCGTTCGTCGTCTCGGTATAGCGTTCGTACAGGATGTTGCGAACGCCCGAAAACTTGGTATCCCACTGGCTGCGACGTCCGTCGAGCTTTTGGTAGTCGACCGAGATCTTCGTATCGCCCAGGCCATCCAAGAATGCACGACGCACGCGAGGGGGCAAGTCCTCCCACGGCGTATCGGTGCTCACCTTAAAGTGTTTGCAGACCGCAGCAAAAATCTGCGGATAGTAGTTCGAATTGCCAAACAGGCTACCAAAGACTCCGTCGGCAATGGACTTCGAGGGGTCCTCGATCAGCGCCTCGGCATCAACGATTTTCTTAAAGCCCAGGCCGTCGCACTCGGGGCACGCGCCATAGGGCGCGTTGAACGAGAAATCACGCGGCTGCAGGTCATCGATGGAGTGTCCATGCTCCGGGCACGCTAACGCCAGCGAATACTCCAGCAACTCGCCTTCGGTCCCCTCGAGAGCGTCGCGGTCGGGCAGCAAGTATACGTTCACATTGCCGTGCGCCAGCGCAGTCGCCTGTTCAACGGACTCGGCAATACGGCCCAGCGAGTTCTCGCGAATCACGATGCGGTCGACTACGACCTCGATATCGTGCTTGAACTTTTTGTCCAGATCGATCGGGTCGTCGAGCGAGCGCACTTCGCCGTCAACGCGCACGCGGCTAAAGCCCTCGGCGCGAAGGTCCTCAAACAGTTTGGTGTACTCGCCTTTTCGCCCGCGCACCACCGGTGCCAGCACAAACGCGCGGCGGCCCTCCCCCGCCGCCAAGACCTTGTCGGCAACCTGGTCGGTCGTCTGGCGCTCAATGACGCGGCCGCATTCGGGACAGTGCGGGGTGCCCACACGAGCGAACAGCAGGCGCAGATAGTCATAAATCTCGGTTACGGTGCCAACCGTCGAGCGAGGGTTTTTAGACGTCGTCTTTTGGTCGATCGACACCGCCGGCGAAAGGCCGTCGATTGAATCCAAGTCGGGTTTATCCATCTGGCCCAAGAACTGGCGCGCATAGCTCGAAAGGCTCTCGACGTATCGACGCTGGCCCTCGGCATAGATAGTGTCAAATGCCAGCGAGCTCTTGCCCGAGCCAGAAAGACCGGTAATGACCACGAGTTGGTCACGCGGAATGGAAACATCGATATCACGGAGGTTGTGCTCACGAGCGCCGCGAATAACGATAGAAGAATCAGACATGGAAGCTCCTTGCCTCCTATTGCATCGAATCATACTGCCGATGAGTTTAGCGCACTCGACGCGCACAGATGTTCGTAATACAAGATTCGCAGACCTTTAGCTTTGCGTATCGGGTGCTTTGTTTCTCGAAATGCCGCGGAAAGGTTACAGTAATCTAATACTGAACTTAATTTGCCGTAACAGAGGAACGTCCATGACCGAAGATATCCCCCTTGAAATCACTTCGAGCGACATGGCCAATCTGCCCATATTCATCGCCGTCCTTATCGTGGCCATCGTCGTGGTGCGCGTATATTTTTCAATCAAACACAATGAAAAGCCGCCCATTGCCCGCGTCTTTTGGTGCGCGACGCTCCTCATCCCGCTCGGCATGGTAGCTGCATGGATTACGAATCAATTGCTCGTAAATGAGGACAATTCCCTATGGGTCCTTTCTTATTCGGCGCTCGGTGCTGCCGCCGTCATACTTCTTGTCGAGCCCTTGGTTTCGGGACTTATCGACCAAACCGATCTTGCGACGGGAACAGTTGCCTGTATTTGCCGTGACATCCTTGTCATCGCCGCTGTTTCAGCGCTCTCGTTCGTTTCACTTGAAATTGCCTGCAACGAAACGTTCTATCGCATTCCCGCCAACTCATTCGGGTTTTCCGTCGGGCTGCTCGCAACGGTTCTGCTCTCCCTTTATCTGCTGGGACAGCGTCATGGAGGCGTCATGGCCCTCGTGCCCGTCGTCTGTTGCATCCTTGGCATTGCCGAGCACTTCGTCATAACGTTTAAAGGCGAGGCCATCCTGCCAAGCGATATCTTGGCCCTTGGCACCGCAATGGAAGTGAGCGAGGGATACGAGTTTACCTTTACCGCCGGAATCGTAACCTCTCTCGCCCTTCTGGAGATTTCCCTGGGGCTTCTTTCGCTTATCCGACCGCGAAAGCTCCGTACGCCTACCCATGTCTTCCCCGCAATCGCCGCTAACCTCTGCGCTTTTCTGCTAGTGACCGTTGTGGGGCTCTCGGGCTTTTCCAGCATCGACTTGGAGCAGGCGCTGAATTTTGGATTTGACCGTTGGCAGCCCATCACCACGTATGCGTCTCAGGGTTTTATCACTTCGTTCACCGAAATGGTCAACGAGTTGCCCATTGAGAAGCCCGAAGGCTATACGCCCGATGAGGCGCAGAGCATCGAGCAGGAGCTCGCCGCCACCTACGACAGCACGTATGGCTCGAACGAGCAGCGCGCGGCGGCCGTTGCCCAGTTCAATGAAATCAAGCCGACGATTGTTGCCGTCATGAACGAGAGTTTTAGCGACCTTTCGTGCTTTGAGCAGCTCCAGGCGGCCGGGTACACCGGCCCCGCATTCTACAACTCGCTTCCCGACACACTTGTTCGCGGCACCATGCTCGCTTCGGTCGCCGGTGGCGGAACGGCGAACTCCGAATTCGAATTTTTGACCGGAGCGACAACGGCCTTTGTCGGATTAGGCAAAATCCCCTATCAGCTATATCAGATGAATGGCGTCAACAGCCTGGCAAAGGACCTTAAGGAGCTTGGGTATACCGCTACCGCTATGCACCCGCAAAACCCCGTCAACTACCATCGAGATAAAATCTATCAGCAGCTGGGCTTTGGAGACTTTCTTTCAATCGGCGATTTCGAAGGTGCGCCCTGTTACCATGCCGGCGTATGCGACTACGCCACCTACGACAAGATACTCGACCTGCTTAGAACCGACGAAGCCCCGCAGTTCATCTTTGACGTCACGATGCAAAATCACGGCGGCTACGACTATGGCACCGTTCCCACCGAGGAGCTGACAAACTATTGGGTCGAGGGAGCCAGCGAGGGCGCCAATAGCGCACTCAACACCTATCTTACCTGCATCAACGCATCCGACCGGGACCTCGAGTACTTTATCAACGAGCTCCGCAATATCGGCAGACCGGTTGTCCTTGTCTTTTTTGGCGACCATCAGCCGAGCGCCGCAACGACCCTCAACGACGAGCTGTACCCTCAGGAAGATACGGCAAGCCACGCTTTCCGTATCTATCAGTCGACCTATTTCGTCTGGGCTAACTATGAAATCGCCGGCAATACCGAGCTCAACGTCTACGACACCGTCGGGGCAAACGAGATTGCAGCCATTACCCTTAATAAGATCGGCGCCCCGCTCACCGACTATCAAAAGGCTCTGCTTGCAACAAGGTCAGATGTGCCCACCATCAATGTCGCCGGCTACCTTGGTGCCGACGGGCTGCGCTACGACTTGGAATCTGAAGACAGCCCATACGCCTCGACGATCGACAAGCTGCAGCGCATGCAATACCTCGAGTTCGCCAGCAAAGTTCAGTAAGCCCGCCCATTCGCTTGGACCCATCGTATTGCAAGCACGCTCGGCCCAAATGCATCGCAAATGACTCCCGCTCGCAAACGAGGGTACAATGACGCTCGTGTCACATCACGGGGCCCCGGCCCCAACATATACAAAGGAGTCATACATGGGTTGCGAGCACGCACAGGCCGCCGGTGGACAAACGTCGCCGTCGCAATTTGAGGAGAACACGCTGTCCGAGGTCAAACGCGTCATCGCCGTGCTTTCCGGCAAGGGCGGTGTCGGCAAGTCGTTTGTCACCGGTGCCATCGCCACCGAGCTTGCTCGTCACGGCCACAAGGTCGGCGTCCTCGATGCCGACATCACCGGTCCCTCTATCCCCAAGATGTTCGGTATGAGCGGACGCCACGTCCATGCCCTTGGCAACCTCATGCTGCCCGAAATCTCCGAGCACGGCGTCAAGGTCATGAGCTCCAACCTTCTGCTCCAAAACGAGACCGACCCCGTCCTTTGGCGCGGTCCGGTCATCGCAGGCGCCATCAGGCAGTTCTGGAGCGAGACCTCGTGGGGCCCCATCGACTACCTGCTGGTCGACATGCCTCCGGGAACAGGCGACGTCGCGCTCACCGTCTTCCAGTCACTGCCCGTCGACGGCATCGTCATCGTCACGAGCCCGCAGGATCTGGTCTCGATGATCGTCGCCAAGGCGGTCAACATGGCCGAGAAGATGAACGTCCCCATTCTGGGCATCGTCGAGAACATGAGCTATATTGAGTGCCCCGACTGCGGCAAGAAGATCGAGGTCTTTGGCAAGAGCAAGCTCCCCGAGGTCGCAGAGCGCTATAACCTCGACATCTTGGGCACGCTTCCCATTAATCCGGCACTCGCCGAGGCCTGCGATAAGGGCGAGGTTGAGACCGCGCTGCCCGATGGCATGTTGCCCAAGGCAGTCTCTGCCGTCGAGGCTATTACCCCGCACGAGACCGACGAGGCCTAAGTGAACGCGAGCGCCTTCTATGACGTCCTGGTAATCGGCGGCGGGGCTTCAGGCCTCGCCGCCGCCATTACGGCCGCACGTGCTGGCAAAAGCGTCAGCATCGTTGAGCGCGATGTCGCCTGCGGCCTTAAGCTCCTTGCGACCGGTAACGGCCGCTGCAACCTCTCCAACGAATCGATTGATCCTCAGCGGTATAACCACCCCGCATTCGTCGAATCCGTCATGGGCCCCCAGCCCGAACAAGAGCTTATGGGTTTCTTCTCCTCGCTGGGCATCATGACAACCTCCGAGGAAGGCCGACTGTACCCGCGCTCCCTTCGCGCCGAGTCGGTGCGCGACGCGCTTCTCAACGTTTGCGACCGCCTAGGTATCACCTTAATCTGCGGAGCCAACGTTGCCTCGGCGCACAAAGCTTCCGAAGGCTGGACACTCCAAATAGACCGTCCAGCGCGGGCACTCAAGGCAAAAAAGCACGACGACCGAAAATCGGAGCTCCGCTCGCTTCGGAAAGCGCTCGCCGATGTCCCTCGCAAGAACGAGGCCCTGCAGGCACATGCCGTAATTATCGCCACGGGTGGCAACCCCACCGGTATCGCCGATACGTTTCGCCTCCCCCTCACTTCGCTGCGCCCCATCCTCTGCCCCGTATCGGCAACGGTCGTCGGCGATCGGGCGGCACTCAAGACGTTGGATGGCCTGCGCGTCCGCGCCCGCTTGACGCTCGCCCGCAATCATAATGAGCTCTGGCACGAAGACGGTGAAGTCCTGTTTCGAACCTTCGGTATCTCGGGCGTCGCTGTCTTCAACCTCTCCCGTCGTATCCAGCACGGCGATACGATCCTGCTCGACGTTTTCCCCGACCTCTCCAAAGACGAGCTGCTCGATATGCTCAACCGGCGCGTTGAGCTGCTCGGCGGCTTTTCGCCCCGCGATCCCCGTTGGCTCGACGGCATGCTCGCCCCGCAACTCTCCCGCGTCGTCTGCACAGCGTTCGAGCAGTGCCATCCAGGCTCCAACGATGTCATCCACCTGGTCTCGATCCTCAAGCACTTTAAGTTGCTCGTCGAGGGAACAGCCGAGGAGCGCTCGGCGCAGGTCACGCGTGGTGGCGTATCTGTCGAGAGCATCTCAACACCCAGTCTACGCGCGCGCAGCGCTGTCGACGCCCCGCTTTACGTCTGCGGCGAAGCGCTCGACATCGACGCCGATTGCGGAGGCTTTAACCTTGCGTGGGCCTGGCTCTCGGGCATTCGCGCTGCAAGCAGCCTGTAGCCGCGCAGTCTATAATCAAAAACGCATTCGGGCCGTCTGGGATACCGGACGGCCTCTTTCTTGCCTCTAAGGAGACCTCGATGATCGAAATCACCCAAGTCAACGCGTCACTCGATGAAGCCGGCGATGAAAATGCCTGCCTCATTGTTGGCAAGCGAGTCGCCAAGCGCGTCCTACGTTGCAAGGACTCCGAGATCAAGTCCATCGAGCTCCACCGCAAGTCAATCGACGCCCGCAAAAAACGAGACGTCCATTTTATCCTGAGCTTTCGTGTTGAGCTGACTAGTCCCCACCTCGAGCGAGAAGCGGTCGACAGCGTTGCCGAGCGTGACCGCTCGCGCGTACGCGCGATAGAAGACGATGGGTCTTCATTCCCCTCCCCCGTCTCCGACGCACCTCAAGAATGCCCTGTCGTTGTCGGTGCCGGATGCGCCGGCCTTTTCGCTGCACTCACCCTTGCCGAAGCGGGTCTTAAGCCCTTGCTCATCGAGCGCGGCGACCCAGCATTTCGCCGCTCGCATGCGATCGATCTCTTTCTAAAGGATCGCATTCTCGACCCCGAGAGCAATATCCAGTTTGGCCTGGGCGGCGCGGGGACCTTCTCGGACGGCAAGCTCAATACGGGAACCAAAAATCCCGCCCATCGCCTTATCCTCGAAACCTTCGTCGAGGCGGGCGCGCCCCGCGATATTCTGTGGGATGCCAAGCCGCACATTGGCTCCGACATCCTTCCCACGGTTGTCACCGCTATATCCCAGCGCATCGAGCAGCTCGGAGGTGTCGTCCGTTATCGAACAAAGCTCGTCGACATTCGCATCGACGCGTCTGGCGCCATCACCGGTATCGATGTCCAATCGTCCCAAGACGCCGCTTACGAGCCAATTGAGACAAAGCACCTCATCCTCGCCTGCGGGCATTCTGCTCGCGATATTTTTGAGCTCCTTAAGGACCACAACGTGACCCTCGCACAAAAGACCTTTGCCATGGGCGTTCGCATCGAGCATCCGCAGCGCGACATCGACCGAGCCCAATATGGAGCCTTGGCGGGACATCCTGCCCTCGGAGCAGCCCCCTACAAGCTCGTCGCCCATCTTCCCAACGGCCGCAGCGTGTTCTCGTTTTGCATGTGCCCCGGCGGGCAGGTTGTCGCCGCCTCTTCCGAGCAGGGCCACCTGTGCGTCAACGGCGCCAGCCTCAATGCCCGCGACGGACGCAACGCAAACGCCGCCCTGCTCGTTAACGTCACGCCTGAGGACCTTCCCAACGATGACCCGCTCGCCGGCATCGAGCTCCAGCGCGCCTGCGAGGCGGCCGCCTATCGCCTGGGCGGTTCCAACTGGAACGCACCGGCACAACTCGTCGGAGATTTCCTCGCAGGACGCGCCAGCAAGGCGCCCGGAAAGGTAAAGCCCACCTATCCGCTCGGTGTGGCCTGGACGGCAATTGACGAAGCCCTGCCGCAGCATATCGTCGAGTCGCTCCGCCTGGGACTTCCCCTACTCGGAAAAAAGCTACGAGGCTACGACCGTCCCGATGCCGTTCTTACCGGCGTGGAGACTCGTTCGAGCTCACCGGTCACTGTCACCCGAGACCGAACGTGCCATGCCGTGTCGACCCCGGGCCTCTACCCTTGTGGTGAGGGAGCTGGATATGCCGGCGGCATCATGAGCGCGGCCACCGACGGCATCCGTTGTGCTGAAGCCCTGATCGCAGACCTCTAACGCACGAATTCCAGCGCGCAAAAGACATAGGCCCCGAGCTCCACAGGGAACTCGGGGCCTGTTCGCTATTTCTTAAACCGTGCACCCTGGCGTTTTCTGCCCGATGCGAACGTGGAACCTTTGCGGGCCTGCGAACGTAAGCGCTCGATCGTCTCGTCCTCAGACGCACCCTCGAGCATCGCCCGAATCTGAACGACGGCATCGCGCAGGCGCGCCGCCTCCTCAAAGTCCATGGCGGCAGAAGCGTTGCGCATATCCTCTTCCATGGTTTCGACGATCCGCACAAGCTCGTCATGCGGCAGTTCTTCCAACTGCTCCGCAAGTGTCTGCTCGGGTGCCACCGTTTCCGGCACGCCGCCCTCGCCCGACTCATCGGGCGTATAGAATGCGCCATGGCCAAGGGAGTCGCCCTTCGAGCGCCCCTTGGAACCCACGGTTTTTTCGGCTTCGGCAATAAAACTTGAGATGTCGTTGATGGCTTTGCGCACCGTCTTGGGCACAATGCCATGCTCTTCGTTATATGCCATCTGAATCTCGCGACGGCGCTGCGTCTCCTCGATGGCCTCTTTCATCGAATCGGTCACAACGTCCGCATACATGATGACTTCGCCATCGGCGTTACGGGCCGCGCGGCCAATCGTCTGAATCAGCGAACGGCGGTTGCGCAAGAAGCCTTCCTTATCGGCATCGAGAATTGCCACCAGTGAGACCTCGGGGAGATCCAAGCCCTCGCGAAGCAGGTTGATGCCAACGAGGACATCGATCTTGCCCTCGCGCAGCGTTCGCAGGATCTCGACACGGTCCATTGTCGCCGTATCAGAGTGCATGTAATTGACCTTAATGCCCGCATCAAGCAGATGGTCGGTCAGGTCCTCGGCCATGCGCTTGGTCAACGTGGTCACCAGCACGCGCTCCTTGCGGGCAACGCGCTCGCGAATCTCGTCCTCAAGATCGTCAATCTGGCCGCGTACTGGACGCACGTCAATCTTGGGGTCGAGCAGGCCGGTCGGACGAATAATCTGCTCCACGTCGTTTTGGCTCACCCGCAGCTCGTAGTCGCCCGGCGTGGCCGAAACATAGATAAACTGGGGTATCCTTGCCTCAAACTCATCGAAGCGAAGCGGACGGTTGTCGAGCGCTGACGGAAGACGAAAACCGTGCTCAACAAGCGTAACTTTGCGCGAGCGGTCACCTTCGTGCATGCCGCGAATCTGCGGCACCGTCACATGGCTCTCATCGATGATGCAGAGCATATCCTTGGGAAAGTAATCGATTAGGGTAAACGGCGGCTCACCCGGTTTACGACCGTCCAGATGACGCGAGTAGTTCTCGATGCCGTTGCAAAAGCCCATCGTCTCGAGCATCTCAAGATCATAATCGGTGCGCTGCAGCAGACGCTGTGCCTCGAGCAACTTGTCGGTCGCCTTGAGCTCCGCCACGCGCTTCTCGCACTCTTCGCTGATCGATTTCAGAGCCGCCTTGACCTTCGGCTTCTCGGTCACGTAGTGCGATGCCGGCCATACGGGAATAGCCTCGTACTCACGAAGCATCTCACCGGTGACCTCATCGATCTCGGCAATCAGCTCGACCTCGTCGCCAAAGAACTCAAACCGCAACGGATGCTCGGCATAAGGCGGATACACGTCGACAACATCGCCGCGCACGCGGAACGTGCCGCGTGCCAAGTCATAGTCATTGCGATCATATTGAATGTCGATAAGTGCATGGATAAAGTCATCGCGCTCGAGCGGCACCTTCTTGTCGACGTTCGGTGCCAGGCCCGCATAGTCCTCTGGAGAGCCGATGCCATAGATACACGAGACCGATGCGACGACGATCACATCGCGTCGAGAGAGCAGTGACGCGGTCGCTTGATGGCGTAGCATCTCGACCTCTTCGTTAATCGAGGAGTCTTTCTCGATATATGTATCGCTTTGCGGCACATACGCCTCGGGCTGATAGTAGTCGTAGTACGAGACGAAGTAGACCACAGCATTATTGGGAAAGAACTCTTTGAGCTCGCTCGCAAGCTGAGCAGCGAGCGTTTTATTCGGAGCCATGACCAGCGTCGGCTTTCCCAGGGCCTCAATAGTCTTTGCCATCGTGAAGGTCTTGCCCGAACCAGTCACGCCCAGCAAAACCTGATAGCGGTCTCCGTCCCTCACGCCCTGCACAAGCGACTCAATGGCCTTAGGCTGGGAACCGGCAGGCTCATAGGGAGACACGACCTTAAACGGCACGTCAGAGCCTTCAACGCCAAAGCGCTTAAGTTCACCACCAACGCGTTCTACTTCAAATTCCGCCATGGATACTCCTAACTCATATATCTGCAGTATACGCAGGCGGCAGGCATAGTCCTATACGAACCGATCGGGATAGAGGGTCTTGTAGCGAACCCAGGCATTATTGACACGAATCAGATACGCCTGCGTCTCGGGAAAGGTAATTGCATTATGAAGCGACGTACTCTGCTGCGCCCATCCGTCGACATTGCCCATGCCGGCGTTATAGGCGGCAATGGCACTGTCAGTCGACCCGTTAAAATACGCTAGAAGATACGAAAGATACGCACAGCCAAACTCGATATTCGTAGCCGGATCGTTAAGGTTGTCGGCCGAATACTCGCCACCGTCGACAAGGCCCTTGGCGATCATATCCTGGGCAGTCTCGGGCATCAGCTGCATTAATCCCTGAGCACCCTGATTCGACTCGGCCTCGGGATCCCAATTCGATTCCGACTTAATGACAGCGCACACCAGATACGGATCCAGATTATGCGAAATACTGGATTGCTTTACATACGCCTCGTAGTCAATCGGATACAGCGGCTTAAAGAAAGCGGCAGGAGCATACGAGTAAACGAATGAGATAAGGCCGAAGGCAAAAACGGCAGTCAGCGGTATAAGGCGATACCATGTAAGGAAACGTGTCTTAGGCATCGGCCTCCTCCTTATCCACTACATCCCGGAACCCATGGCGCGCAAGCCATGCGTCCAGTTGTTCAAAGAGCGAGTTATCGCCTGCCGCATTGTCAATCACCGTTGCAGCGAGATTGCACAGCGCAGACTCTTCGGGCTGGCAAGCAGAACGGGCATCGAAATCAGATGGCTCCATACCACGTTGAATAGCGCGCTCGCGACGAACTGATAAAGGGGCGCTGATGACCAGAATTTCATCAGCCAAACCAAATGCATCCTCAAAACCAGTCGGAGCAGAAACCTCGACTACCGCAAAGGGATAACGGGGAGACGAAACCGTACAACAAACCGGATCGAGAATCCTAAGCGAAAGCTGTTCAATGAGAACGGGATGCACAATGCCATTGAGCCGTGCGACCGAATCAGGAGAAGCAAAAGCTCGAGAAGCGAGGATGCTGCGGCGAATGCCGCCATCCTCATCCAAAATGTCCCAACCGAATTCATCCGCGAGTGCATTGACGATATCAGAGCCCGGCACATACAGCGATTTTGCAAGCTCATCCAGATCGATTAGCATAGCGCCACGAGATTCGAAATAGCGGCAGGCAGTCGACTTACCCGAAGCAATATTGCCCAAGACAAATACGGTAAACATCAAGCCCTCCCTAACGCCAATGCGAGTAATTATCGCTCAAATACACTAGAAGGACTCAAAATACAGCCAAACAGTAAGAGCGAATACGGGGGAGCTAAATCCCAAAGTACAACGTGTATATAACGCAAAAAAGGGGGAGGCCGCGAGGCCTCCCCCTTCTCAGTTCAAGCGTACGGCTCGGT
>URZI01000015.1 GCA_900552385.1 uncultured Collinsella sp.
GTGTATAAGAGATAGGGACTGTAGAGCAGCAAACTTAACCCGCCCCGGCCCCCGATGGCCCCAGACCGGCGGGATGGACCAGTTCAGATGGGGCTTTGATGCATGGGTGGTCTGTTGTTGTGCAAATGGGTATCATACTGTGGTTATTGCATCGACTCTGTGATGCATGTTTGTACGTTCCCGGCGGTCGGTTTGCCAGAAGCGCCCCGTCGGTTGTTTCAGACCCGTTTCGAAGAAAGGAAACCACACTAACCTATGGCAGCTAAA
Organism: uncultured Collinsella sp.; assembly: GCA_900552385.1. Lineage (GTDB taxonomy): Bacteria > Actinomycetota > Coriobacteriia > Coriobacteriales > Coriobacteriaceae > Collinsella. The sequence continues at coordinate 268 of URZI01000015.1, forward strand.
AAATCATCTCCCTTGAAGATCATCCCGCTCGGCGGCCTTGACGGCATCGGCAAGAACATGACGGTCTTCGAGTGCGGCGACGACATGGTGCTCGTCGACGCCGGTCTCATGTTCCCGGATGACTCCCAGCCCGGTATCGACCTGGTGCTTCCTGACTACACCTATGTCCTGGAGAACGAGGAGAAGCTCCGCGGTATCGTCGTCACCCACGGCCACGAGGACCACACCGGTTCGCTTCCGTATCTGCTGCAGGACCTCAACAATAAGGTGCCCATCTTCTCGAGCAAGCTGACGCTTGGCTTTATCGAGGGCAAGCTCTCCGAGTTCCGCATCCGCGCACCCAAGTTCCGCGAGGTCAAGGGCGGCAGCCATGTCAACCTCGGCGGCATCTCGCTCGACTTCTTCTCTATGACGCACTCCATCCCCGGCGCTCTGGGCGTGTTCATTCGTACCAACCAGGGCACCGTTATGCACACCGGCGACTTTAAGCTCGACCAGACGCCCATCGATGGTGTCACGCCTGACTATGCCGCTATCAGCCGCTTTGCCAAGCAGGGCATCGACCTGCTGCTGTCCGACTCCACCAACGCCACGGTTCCCGGCTTTACCAAGTCCGAGGCCGAGGTCGGTCCCAACTTGCTGCACGCCATCAAGAACGCCCCGGGTCGCGTGTTCGTCGCGTCGTTCTCGAGCCACATTCATCGTTTGCAGCAGATCTGCGATGCTGCCCGCAAGTGCGGCCGTAAGGTCGTTGTGACCGGCCGCTCCATGCTCACTAACACCCGCGTGGCGCGCGAGCTGGGCTACCTCAACATCGACGATGCCGATATTATCGATGCCTTCGACATTGATAACCTGCCTGACGACAAGATCGTTGTCATGTGCACCGGTTCGCAGGGCGAGCCGCTGTCGGCCCTGTCTCGCATGGCCAACGGCGAGCACAAGACGCTCTCTATCCACGAGGGCGATACCGTCATCCTCTCGGCAACTCCCGTTCCTGGTAACGAGAAGGCCGTCCAGCAGGTCGTCAACAGCCTGGCCAAGCTCGGCTGCGACGTGTGGGATAAGAACCGCGCTCTCGTCCACGTCTCCGGTCACGGTAGCCAGGAGGAACTCAAGCTCCTGATGGCCATGGCCAAGCCCACGTACTTTATGCCGGTTCACGGTGAGGCCGTGCATCTGCGCGCCCATGCCCAGCTGGCCCGCAAGATGGGCATCAAGGACGATCATATCTTTATCCTCGATAACGGCGACACGCTCGAGATGCGCGGCGGTATCGTCAAGCGCGGTACGCCCGTCGAGTCCGGCGTCGTCTACGTCGACGGCCTGCGTATCGGCGATACCGACCCCATCGTCCTGCGCGATCGTCAGAAGCTCGCCAACGACGGTATGGTCACGGCCGTTGCCATCGTCTCGCTCAAGCACAAGAAGATTGAGGCCATCGAGTTCTCGGGCCGCGGCGTCTCGTTTGCCATCGACGACCAGTTCTCCGAGGATGCCTCCGCGTCCATCATGAAGACGATCGAGAAGGGCAAGTTCAGCTTTACGAGCAGCGGTTCCGATGCCATTCGCAAGGCCGTGCGCGATTCGCTCTCTAACTTTATCTGGAGCCGTACGCGCACCCGTCCGATGATCATCCCGGTCGTCATGGAGGTTTAGTTTGGCGCGCGGATTTGCACAAAACGCCAAAGGCAATAAGGCCAATAACCAACCGGCATCTGCTAAGGGTGCCGGTTCCCATCTGCGTGCCAATAAGGGCCACGAGGCGGACTTCGATGAGTTCGAGCCCCTGGTCGAGCCTTCGGCCAACCGCGATATCGCCGGCGTGGTCATCGCCGTTTTGGCGATTGCGTCCTTCATTGCCGTGATCTCTCCGGCAACAGCGCCCGTGACGGCTGCGGTTGCCGGTTTCTACCACCTGGGCTTTGGTCTGGGCGCCTACGTGCTGCCGATCGTCATCTTGCTGTTTGCCGCCACGCTCTTTTTAGGCGAGGACTCGCCGCTCAACGTGCGCTCTGTTGCGGGCGGCGCCGTGGTCTTTATCGCCGTCGTCTCCATTCTTTCGCTGATGGTGCCGGGCACGAGCGATTCGTGCGACCTCATGTTTACGCCGCAAAATCTGTCCGCCTCGGGTGGCTACATCGGTGCGTTTATTGCGAGTGCGCTGCAGAATGCCCTGGGTAAGCCTATCGCGATGGTAGTCCTGTTGGGCCTTGTCGTCGTGGGCTTGGTCATCATCGGCTTTTCGGTTGGTGGCGTTTTGCGCTCTGCTCGCGACCGCGCGGCCGATTTTGCCGAGCGCCGTCGTGCCGATGTTAACGCGAGTCCGTGGGGTGACGACGAAGCCCTGTCGGTGCCCGGCGTTGCCCGTCCGCACCTGAGCATTCTTCGTCAAAAGGGCTCCGATGCTGCCGTGACCACAGTCATGGGCAACGATGTGGACCCGGTTTTGGACGATGACGACGAGGACGAGGATCCGTTTGTCGACGTGTCCGAGGCAGTGGAAGCTGAGCGGGCCAAGACCACATTGTTACCGCGCCGCCATGCCAAGAAGGGCAAGGCTGCGCCTAAGCTCAATACGAGTGAGCCCGACCCGTCCTGGTCCGATAGCGAGATTGAGCTCACCGAGGGCGATGACGGGGACGACGAGGCTCCGATTGAGACCGCAAAGACAACTTTGCTGTCGCGTTGCCATGCAAAGCGCGACCAGGTAACCGGCCAGCTTTCGATGGAAGACGACCCCGATAAGATCGACGAGTCCGAGCCGCCGTTTGCCGTGAATCCTGTCTCGGCAGCTCCGCAGATCCCCGATTTCCTGAAGCATCCCAAGGTTGCCGATGCGGCTGTCGCGGGCGCTGCCGAGGCGCCTACTTCTAGCGATGGGGGAGTGGTCAATGCCCCCGCGGATAACGTGGGCGAAGAAGAGGATGGCCTTAAGCTTCCGCCACTCGAAATCCTGCATGCCAACCCGCAGTCGGCGTCCTCCGCGTCTTCTGACAAGGAGCTGGAACAGACTGCCGAGTCGCTTCAGTCCACGTTGCTTGAGTTTGGCCGCAGTGCCCGCGTGGTCGGCTGGATCGCCGGCCCCACGGTGACGACCTTTAAGCTGCAACCTGGCGAGGGCGAGCGCGTGAGCAAGATCTCGAGCCTCGAGGACGATATCGCGCTTTCGCTCGCTGCCCAGTCGGTGCGTATCTTTGCCCCGATCCCCGGCACCTCGCTCGTGGGCATCGAGATCCCCAATCGCAAGCGCCAGAACGTCAACCTGGGCGACGTGCTGCCCTATGTGAAGGGCGGTCCGCTTGAGCTCGCAATCGGGCGCGATGCCGAGGGCACGCCGGTCGTCGCCGACCTTGCCAAGATGCCCCACCTGCTGATCGCCGGTACCACGGGTTCCGGTAAGTCGGTGATGATCAATTCCATCATCACGACCCTGCTCATGCGCGCTCTTCCCGAGGATGTTCGCCTGATCATGGTCGACCCCAAGCGCGTCGAGCTTGCGGGCTATAACGGTCTGCCGCATCTCTATGTGCCCGTGGTGACCGAGCCCAAGCAGGCCGCGAGCGCTCTGCAATGGGCCGTGTCCGAGATGGAGCGTCGCCTGAAGGTCTTCGAGCGCCTTAACGTTCGTAAGATCTCGACCTACAACGAAAAGCAGGCCGCCGGCGAGTTTGAGCATTACGACAACCCGCCGCAAAAGATGCCCTACTTGGTCATCATCATTGATGAGCTCTCGGACCTGATGATGGTTGCCGGTAAGGATGTCGAGGCCTCGATCGTGCGTATTGCACAGCTGGGCCGTGCCGCCGGTATTCATCTTATCGTGGCCACGCAGCGCCCCAGCTCAAACGTGGTGACGGGCCTTATCAAGGCCAACATCACCAACCGCATCGCCTTTAATGTCGCCACGGGCATCGACTCGCGCGTCATCATCGACCAGATGGGTGCCGAAAAGCTCACCGGTTTGGGCGACATGCTGTTCTCCAAGGTCGACTGGGGCAAGCCTCGCCGTATCCAGGGCTGCTTTGTCTCGGATGACGAAATCAACGAGATTGTCGAGTTCGTCAAGTCGCAGAGCGAGCCCGACTACCACGAGGAGATCCTGTCCGCCGTGGCGCCCGCTTCTATGTCCATGGCGGGTGGCGGCGGTATTGTCCGCACCGGAGTCGCCGAGCCGCAAGACGATGATCCGCTCATTTGGGAAGCCGCCCATATTGTGGTGGAATCTCAGCTTGGCTCCACATCTGGCTTGCAACGTCGTCTGAAGGTTGGCTATGCGCGTGCCGGGCGTATTATGGACATGCTGGAAGAAAAGGGTGTCGTCGGCCCGCCCGACGGTTCCAAGCCGCGCGAGGTTCTGCTGGACGAAGAGGGTCTTGCCGCGCTGGAATCTGTCGACGCCGAGATGGCACGTGAAGATCGTGAGTTTGGAGGATTCTGATGGCTGCACGCTTTGGTGACATGCTGCTCGAGCAGCGTCGCCGAATGGGCCTTTCCATTCAGCAGGTCGCCAACACCATCAAAATCAGGCCGCAGATCATCGAGTTTTTCGAGACCGGTAACTTTGCTTCGATGCCGCCGCGCGGCTATGCACAGGGCATGATTTCGAGCTATGCTCGCTTTTTGGGCCTCAATCCGCGCGAGGTCGTCAATGCCTACTTTGACGACCTGATGGCATACGAACGCGAGACGTCGCAGCAGGGCGGTCGTTTTCAGGACGCCGCCGGCTACGTCAATTCGCGTTCCTCTGTCGATAACGGGCGCTTCCTGATGGTTCAGGGCGGTCGTTCGACCCGCTATGGACAGCGTCCTCAGCAGGCCGGTTATATTACCGAGACGGGTTCGGGCGAGGAGATTCGCTCACAGCGTGACCGGTTCCGCAGTACGCCGATGCCCGAGGACCGTGCACTTCCCGCTGCCCGCGGCGTGGCGCGTGACCCTCGTGCCGGCTACGGCGACGGCGGCTATTCCGATCGCGGTTACCGTGGTGCCTCTATGGGACGCTCTCGCGGTGGCTATTCGGATGCCGATACCACGCAGGTGACGCCGCGTCTTCGCTCTCAATCACAGCCGTATGGCCAGCGCTCTTCGGCTCCGCGTTCGGTCCAGCGTGGCTATCAAGGCCGCGGTGAACTTGCGCCCCGCTCGGGTCAGCGCAGCCTTCAGAGCCAGGGCGGCTATCGCGGCCGTTCCGATAGCAATCGCGGTCGTATGCCTCAGGGAGGCGGCCGCAGCAGTTCCAGTCGTGGGCGCGGCGGATCACGTACTCCTCAAAACAACGGGCTCGATCCGCGTATCGTCTACGCCGGCATCGGTGCCGTGGCGTTGCTGCTGATCGTGCTCATCGTGGTGCTTCTGCGCGGCTGCGCATCTTCGGCGCCCGAGACCACGCCCGAGACGCCCACTGCCACCAAGACGACGACTAAGAAGTCTTCTAAGAAGACCGAAACGGTCGACGAGGATGAAGACACCGATGAGGCGACGGATGGGTCGACTGATTCGGACGCCACCAAGACGACGGCCAAGAAGGAAGAGAACGAGGTCACGAAGGTCAAGGTCTCTGTTGCCAAGGGAAAGACCGCGTGGATTGAGGTCAAGGTCGACGGAAAGTCGGTCTATGGCGCCCAGGCGACTGGCCCCTTTGAGCAGGAGTACACGCCCGAGTCCTCGATCGAGATCACCACGTCCAAGCCTTCCGATGTCACCGTTACCAAGAACGGCGAAAAGGTCCGTTACGATACCAAGACCTCGGGCGTGGCGCGTGTGACGATCACCGTTCCCAAGAAGGAGACGACTGATTCCAAGAATGGTGAAAGTTCTGATGGTACCGACTCCACCGATGGTACCGATACCACCGACGGCGCCGATGCCCAGTCCACGGATGGCGCCGATACCGCAACTGACGGTCAGACGCCCACCGATTCTACCGACTATTCGTACGATAGCTACTAAGCCGCTCGTACGCGAAAGGAAACATCATGGCTAAAGATTCCAGCTTCGACGTCGTGTCCGAGGTCAACATGCAAGAGGTCGACAACGCCTTCCAGCAGACCACGCGCGAGATTTCCCAGCGCTATGACCTTAAGGATTCCGGCGCCACGATCGAGCTTTCGAAGGGCGACAAGCTCTTTACGATCAACGCCCCGGCCGACTTTGTCTCCAAGCAGATTATCGACGTGCTGAGCTCCAAGCTCATCAAGCGCGGCATCGATCTCAAGGCTGTCTCGTGGGATGCTCCGCAGGCGGCATCGTGCGGCACCGTGCGCGTGCTCGGCCATATCGTCGAGGGTATCGACCAGGCGACCGCCAAGAAGATCAACAAGGACATCAAGGATCAAAAGCTCAAGGTCAAGGTGACCATCGAGGCCGACAAGCTGCGTGTTTCCTCTGTTTCGAAGGACGCGTTGCAGACCGTGATCCAGTTCCTGCGCGACCAGGACTACGGCCAGCCGCTGCAGTTCACCAACTACCGCTAATATCAATCGAAAGGACTGCTCTCCAACATGGATACACCGTTGGGCTCCGTGCTCTACATCACCCTCGGGTGCGCTAAGAACGAGGTTGACACCGACCGCATGCGTTCTCTTTTGACCGCCGCGGGCTACGAGGAGGCATTCGACCCGCAGGATGCCGATATCGCCATCGTCAATACTTGCTCGTTCCTCGCCTCCGCAACGTCCGAGAGCATCGAGACCACGCTCGAGCTCGCCAACGAGGTTCAGGACGGCGTTCGTTCTTGCCCCATCGTCATGTGCGGCTGCGTGCCGTCGCGCTATGGCGATGACCTGCCTGACGAGCTGCCCGAGGTCGCTGCCTTTGTGAAGGCCGACGAGGAAGACGGCATCGTGGCGGTCATCGATGGCGTGCTGGGTGTCGAGCGTGAGATTGCAGCCTATATCCCGCAGGTCAAACGTACCGTCGAGGGTGCTGTCGCCTACGTCAAGATTTCCGATGGCTGCAACCGCTTCTGCAGCTTCTGCATGATTCCCTACATCCGCGGCCGCTATCATTCGCGCAATGCCGAGAGCATCATCTCCGAGGTGCGCGACCTGGTTGCCGGCGGTGTGCGCGAGATCGTGCTGATCGGCCAGGACACGGGCATCTGGGGTACCGACTTTGCCGACGAGGACGTCGCCGATGGCTCGCCGCGCAATCTGGCGCAGCTGCTGCGTGCCGTCGCCGAGGCCGTGCGCCCGCACAACGTCTGGGTCCGCGTGCTCTATCTGCAGCCCGAGGGCATGACTGACGAACTCATCGAGACGATTCGCGATACGCCCGAGGTGCTGCCCTATATCGATATCCCCGTGCAGCACTGCGACGCGCGCATTCTCAAGGCCATGCGTCGCTCCGGTTCGCGCCAGGAGCTCGAGGATCTGTTCCGCGACCTTCGCGAGCGCATCCCCGGCATCGTGATTCGTTCCACGGCCATGGTCGGCTTCCCGACCGAGACCGACGACGAGTTCCGCGATCTTATCGACTTTATGGACACCGTCGGCTTTGACTACACGAGTGTCTTTGCCTACTCGCAGGAGGAGGGCAGCCTGGCCGCTAAGATGGAGGGCCAGGTCGACGAAGAGGTCAAGCTCGAGCGCGCCCAGGAGGCCATGGACCTGGCCGAGTCGCTCGGTTTTGCCGCCACCGCCGCACATGTGGGCGAGCGCGCCCAGGTAATCGTCGACGGTATCGAAGAGACCGAGGATGGCGCCGAGCTGATCGGCCATGCCTGGTTCCAGGCGCCCGATTCCGATGGCGCGGTGCATCTGGACGCCAGCGAGGCGTCCGTGGGCGATATTCTGACCGTCGAGTTTACCGATAGCTTCTGCTACGAGCTTATCGGTCATGTTGTGGAGTAGGAGAGCGTCGTGGCTAACGAGAGCAATAAGGAACTGACGAGTGTCTGGACGCCCGCCAACATCGTGACGTGCGTTCGCATCGTCTTTATCCCGGTGTTCATGATCGTGTCGGCGCTTTCTCACACGAGTGTTGCCGGTACGGATTGGAGCACCTTCGACGGCCCGCTCGCCGCCGCTGCCTTCATTCTGTATGTGATCCTGTCGTGCACCGATAAGGTCGACGGTTATCTGGCGCGTTCGCGCAACGAGATCACCGACTTCGGTAAATTCTTGGACCCCATCGCCGATAAGCTGCTCGTGTTTTCGGCCCTGCTGCTGTTCTTGGATTTTGGCGCGGTGACCGTGTGGTCCGTGTTCATTATCCTGTTCCGTGAGCTGCTGGTGAGCGCCCTTCGCATGGTTGCGAGTGCGGCCGGTGTGGTCGTTGCGGCCGATAAGCTCGGCAAGTACAAGACGGCAACCACGATGGTCTCCATTTGCGGTTACCTGTGCGTTTTTGCTATGGCCGGCTTGCACCTTGGCCCGGTGGCGCTGACGCTCGGCATCTACTCGGTGTCGCGCTTCCTGTACGCCGTTGCCGTTGTCCTGACCGTTATCTCGGGCGCCCAGTACTTCTGGAACTGCCGCAAGATCGTCTTTTCGGTCTAGGTCCTGGTGGGTATGACGGACTCTTTTGAGCAGATTTCCGCACATAACGAGGAGCTGGCGCGTGATATTGTCGAGCACGCGAGCGCTCGGGGCGTGACGGTTTCGACGGCTGAGTCGCTGACGGCGGGTATGATCGCCTCGACGATTGCCGATATCCCGGGCGCCTCGGCGGTGCTTCGTGGCGGTGCGGTGACCTATTGCGATGAGATTAAGCATCGTGTTCTTGGTGTTGAGCAGGAGACGCTCGACCGCTTTACCGCGGTGTCGCATCAGACCGCGCGTGAGATGGCGGTGGGTTCGCTGGAGCTGTACCAGAGCGATATTGCAGTGAGCGCAACGGGTTATGCCGGCCCCGGCGGTGGCACTGAGGACGATCCGGCGGGCACTTTCTATATTGGCTGGGCGCATCGTTCCGCCGATGGGGGCGTGCCGGTCGTGGACTCTGTGCGCTGCCACTATGAGGGTGACCGTTCGTGTGTTCGTGCCCATGCGGTCACGGAGGCATTGGGTCGCATTGCCCTTGTGCTCAACTCTATGGAATAGACGTGTTTTAAGGGGCCTCCGAGCCCCTTAATTGTGGAGATAGGGACCTTAGGCTCATTTGGCGTTTGTGCTGGTTGTAGATGTATTTTTGCCTGCCTTGTTCATATTTGGTCCTTTGTGGTCAAGCATTTGGTCAGTGTTTGGTCGGCGTTTGGTTGGGTTTTGGAAAGACCGCCTGCATATGATTGGCCTGAACGGTTGACCACGAACAGCCGTTCGTTTATTATCGATGCAGGTTGTTAAGAGGAGGGCTATTCATGGCCAAGAATTCAGGTCCCGTACGTACCGTTCATGCTCGCACGACGGGTAAAGAGCGCGATGAGATGATCGCCACCACCAAGGCCGAGATCGAGAAGAAATTCGGCCAGGGTTCCATCATGAGGTACGGCGACGGTGGTCCCGAGCTCGAGGTCGAGGCCATTCCCACGGGCGCCCTGGCCCTCGATGCCGCGCTGGGTATCGGCGGCGTGCCGCGCGGCCGTATCGTCGAGATTTACGGTCCTGAGTCCTCCGGTAAGACGACGCTTTCGCTCGAGATCCTGGCCGAGGCCCAGGCAATGGGTGGCGTTGTGGCATTTATCGATGCCGAGCACGCGCTTGATCCCACGTATGCCGCGCGCATCGGCGTGGATATCGACGAGGTGCTCATTTCCCAGCCCGATACGGGCGAGCAGGCGCTCGAGATTGTTGACATGCTCGTGCGTTCCGGCGCCATCGATGCCATCGTCGTTGACTCCGTCGCCGCGCTGACCCCGCGTGCCGAGATCGAGGGAGAAATCGGCGACACTACGGTCGGTCTTCAGGCTCGCCTGATGAGCCAGGCGCTCCGCAAGCTCGCCGGCTCGCTGTCCAAGTCCAACACGACGTGCATCTTCATTAACCAGCTGCGTGAGAAGATCGGCGTCATGTTCGGCAACCCCGAGACCACGACGGGCGGCCGCGCCCTTAAGTTCTTCTCTTCGGTGCGTATCGACATTCGCCGCATCGACAGCATTAAGCTTAAGGACGAGGTTATCGGTAACCGCGTGCGCGCCAAGGTCGTTAAGAACAAGGTGGCAGCTCCGTTCCGTTCTGCTGAGTTCGACATCATGTACGGTACGGGCATCTCTAAGGAGGGCTCGATTCTGGACATGGCTGTCGAGTGCGGCATTTGCAAGAAGATGGGCTCCTGGTTTGCCTATGGCGAGGATAAGCTCGGCAACGGTCGCGAGGCCGCCAAGGCGTTCCTGCGCGAACACCCCGATTGTGCCGACGAGATTGAGCATAAGGTCCGCCTTGCCTGTGGACTTGAGTTTGATGACGATGCTCCGTCCGAGGTCGAGCTGACCGATCAGCCTGCGCCTGAGGAGTTTGACGAGCTTTACGCCATCGATGGTTCCGCCATGCTCGATGATGACGACGAGTAGCGGTTACGCTCATGTCGTATACGGTGACCGAGGCCACGGTCGTCTTTCCCGATAAGAAGGCGGCCTCCTCGTTCTCGAGCGGGTATGCGTCCAAAAAGCCTTGCGCACATATCGATTGTGAGCTTGAGGGCGGTTTTGAGCGGTCCATTTGGATTCCCGTGCGGGTCGCGCGGCTGTATGTCAAAAACCGCCCCGATCTTCCCTGTGATTGGGACAACTTCCGTGAGGCGGTGCAGCTCATTGAGCGTAAATGTGCACTTACCATGGTGACCGAGATGTTATCGCGCCGCGACCATGCGACGGGTGAGGTCCGTGACAAGCTGGCTCGCTACGGCTTTCACCAGCCTGCGATCGATTTCGCCGTCGAGCGCGCCACCGAGTATCGTTTTTTAGACGAGAGCCGCTTTTGCTCGTACTTTATCGAGGAGCGCAAGCGGCGCGGTTGGGGACAGCGCAAAATCGAGACCGAGCTCAAGCGCCGTCATGTCGTGCTCGATGACATTCCCGGTTATCCCGAGGATTATTTTGCCGTCGAAGACGATTTGGCGCGTGCGTCAGCCCTGCTCGCCAAGCGGCGTGTTCCAGAGACGCGCGAATTCGAAAAACTGGTTCGGTTTTTGATGGGCAAGGGCTTCTCGTATCACGTCGCCGCCGATGCCGTTAAGGCACGTCTCGATGCCGAACGCGAGGAATGTGCGGTTTAGGCGTATGTGTTTTGTGGCCCTGCCGTTCACCGTGTTTTAGCCGCCGTGCCGGGGCCATTTATTTGACAGTTGTTGTGGTTCAACGTACGATAAACACTGCCATTTGCTTTGTGATATGTGCTCATCTGTGATGAGTTTGTTTATATGTTTATCTGTATCCGACCCGCATAAGCTGCGCCCATATTACTCAAATGTCGCGAGCCGTTCGTAAGGACGGTTCGCTTTGTTGTGTAACGAATCCATAAAAAGGAGTGAGCATGCCTATCATCGCAGCGCTCGTTGGCATCGTTTTGGGTGCCATCGCCGCCATTGCCTACATGCGCACCGCCAAGCAGGGTAGTCTTCACGAGGCCGACGAAAAGATCCAGTCGGCACACGCACAGGCTGAGTCCCTGATCGGTGATGCTAAGCGTCAGGCCGAGACCCTCAAAAAAGAGGCTCTGCTCGAGGCTAAAGAGGAGATCATCAAGAACAAGCAGGCCGCCGAGGCCGAGGACAAGCAGCGTAAGAGCGAGATTCGTACGCTCGAGAACCGTGTGATGCAGCGCGAGGAGTCCCTTGATCGCCGAAACGACGCTCTCGACAAGCGTGAGCACCAGCTGTCCAGCCAGGCCGGTCAGGTCGAGAAGCGCTCCCGCGAGCTTGAGGAGCTCTGCGCCAAGCAGACCTCCGAGCTCGAGCGTATCGCCGACCTGACCCGTGAGGACGCCCACAAGGAGCTCCTCGATAAGGTTCGCGGCGAGGTCACCCACGAGGCTGCCACGATCATTCGCGAGTCCGAGCAGCAGGTTCGCGCCGAGTGCCACAAGACCGCCCAGGAGATTCTGTCCCTGGCGATTCAGCGCTGCGCTGCCGACCACACAGCCGAGGTCACCGTTACCTCCGTGCACATTCCCTCTGATGACCTCAAGGGCCGTATCATCGGTCGCGAGGGTCGCAACATCCGGACCTTCGAGCAGGTTTCCGGCGTCAATCTCGTGATCGACGACACGCCTGAGACCGTCGTTCTTTCGAGCTTCGACCCGGTCCGTCGTGAGACCGCCCGTGTTGCCCTCGAGAACCTCATCGCCGACGGCCGAATTCACCCCGCCCGCATTGAGGAGATGTATCACAAGGCTGCCGACCTGGTTCAGCAGCGCGTGCGCGAGGCTGGCGAGCAGGCTGCCTTTGATACCGGTATCCACGACCTGCACCCCGAGATCGTCAAGACCCTTGGTGCCCTGCGCTACCGTACCTCGTTTGGTCAGAATGTGCTTCAGCACTCCCTCGAGGTTTCCGATTTGTGCGGCGTGATGGCTTCCGAGCTTGGCCTGGACGTTGTGACCGCTAAGCGCGCCGGCCTGCTGCACGACCTGGGCAAGGCAATCGACCACGACGTCGAGGGCCCGCATGCCGTCATCGGCGCCGAGCTTGCCCGCCGTTATGGCGAGAAGCCCGTTATCGTTCACGCTATCGAGGCTCACCATGCCGATGTCGACCCCAACACGGTGCTCGATGTCCTGGTACAGGCCGCCGATGCCGTCTCCGCCTCTCGCCCCGGTGCCCGTCGCGAGTCTGCCGAGAACTACATCAAGCGTCTTGAGAAGCTCGAGGAGATTGCCAACTCCCATGAAGGCGTCGAGCGTACCTATGCCATGCAGGCTGGTCGCGAGGTCCACGTCATGGTTCAGCCGGACAAGATCTCCGATGCCCAGTCCACGGTCCTGGCTCACGATATCGCCCATCAGATCGAGGAAGAGATGGAGTATCCCGGTCAGGTGCGCGTCGTCGTGATTCGCGAGAGCCGCGCTGTCGATATCGCTAAATAACATGAGCGACGCGAACGAGCTCATCTCATTTATCGCGTCGATGTCGGGGGAGGGCAACCTTCGCGTCGAGGAGAACCTTGGCGAGGGGTATGTCCGCCTCCGCGTTTCGGAGGCCGAGCGGCGCCAGGCAAAACACGACATTCAGCATGTCGAGGATATCGTCATCGAAATGCTCCGTAATGCTCGCGATGCCGGCGCCGACAAGGTCTATCTCGCCACGACCAAGGAAGATGGCGTCCGCACGCTTGTCTTTCTGGATAACGGTTCGGGCGTTCCGCAGGATATGCAAGAGCGAATCTTCGATGCCCGCGTTACCTCCAAGCTCGAGAGCATGAAGATGGACCGTTGGGGCGTTCACGGTCGTGGCATGGCATTGTTTTCGATCAAGCAGAACACCGACGAGGCCCGTGTGGTCACGTCCGGCGTCGATCTTGGTTCAGCCTTTAAGGTGAGCGTTGCAGCCGACCGCCTCAGTGAGCGTGCCGATCAGTCCAGCTGGCCCCAGGCCGTCAAGGATGAGGACGGACGTTATGTCTGTGCTCGCGGCCCGCATAATATTATTCGCGCTGCCTGTGAGTTTGCGCTCGAGGAGCTGCGTGGTTGCGATGTCTATCTTGGTTCTCCGTCTGAGATTGCCGCGACCCTTTATGTTCAGGCGTCAAGTCGGCTCGATACGTCTCGTCTCCTGTTTATTGATGACGAGAGCGAGCTTCCGGTTGTCGATCGTTTAGGCCTTGCCTCTGATGCCGAGGACTTTATTCGTATCTGCTCGGGTTTGGGTCTTGAGATGTCCGAGCGCACGGCACATCGCATTTTGGCAGGGCAGATTAAGCCCGTTCGCGGTGTGACCGCGCGTCTGCTGCGCGAGCGTGATTCCTCCTCGCATGCGCCGGCTCCTGTCGATCTCGCGAAGGATCGTCGCGGGCTTCGTATTGCCAAGGATGACATGGCACAGTTTTCGCGTGCTGTGGAGCGCGACTTTAATGACCTTGCCGCCCGGTACTATCTCAACCTTTGCGGCGACCCAAAGATTCGCGTTTCGCGTGATCGAATCACTGTGACCTTCGATCTTGCCAAAGAGGAATAGTGCCTTTACCGAGTCCTCTCGGTACGATACAGTTATTGCAGTTAAAACGTACTTTTAAACGCAGGAGTTTCTTCATGGATTGCCTGAAGGTATCAAGCAAATCATCGCCCGCGTCCGTTGCCGGCGCCATCGCCGGCATGGTCAAGGATGGTGTACCCGTCAACATCCAGTGTGTCGGCGCCGGTGCTGTCAACCAGGCCATTAAGGCCGTTGCCATCGCGCGCGGTTTTTTGATCCCAACCGGTTTTGATATTTCCTGCGCGCCCGTGTTCTCCGACATTCTCATTAACGGGGAGTCGCGCACGGCCATCCGCCTTTCTATCTACGTTCACCAGATCAATCGAGCTGCTATGGATAACGTCGTCATGGATGATGTTAAGCCTGTGGCATAGCTTCTGCTAGCCTCGTTTCGCTCCCCAACGTTAGGACTTATGCACATGGATCAGCGTTCCGTACGCGATATTCTTGCCGGTAAAACCTACTTTATCCGCACCTTTGGCTGCCAGATGAATCAGCACGATTCCGAGCGCGTGAGCGGTCTGCTCGATTCGTATGGTTGCCTCATGGCGCTCGATCCCGAGCATGCCGATATCGTTGTCTTCATGACATGCTGCGTGCGCGAGGCCGCCGATACTCGCCTGTACGGTCAGTGCAATTCCTGCAAAAGCCTGCCGCCTTCGCCTTCGGGCAAGCGTGTGATTGCCGTGGGCGGCTGCATCGCGCAGCGTGATGGCGAGGGACTGCTCACCAACGTCGATAACGTCAATGTCATCTTTGGCACGCATTCTATCGCACATGTGGCCGAGCTCATTGCCGAGGCGTTCCTTGACGGCAAGCGTCATATCCGCACCAATGAGCATGAGGATACGGATGCCATGAGCATGCCGTGGCATCGAGAGACCCAGTATCACGCTTGGGTGCCCATCATGACGGGCTGCAATAATTTCTGCACCTATTGCATCGTGCCGTACGTGCGCGGTCGCGAAAAGAGCCGCCCCTTCGAGGAGATTGTCGACGAGGTGACCGGTTTGGTGCGCCAGGGCGTGCGTGAGATTACGCTGCTGGGCCAAAACGTTAACTCATATGGTCGCGATCTGTTTGGCAAGCCGCGTTTTGCCGATCTGCTGCGTGCCGTGGGCGATACGGGTGTGGAGCGCATCTTCTTTACGTCTTCGCATCCCAAGGACCTGTTGCCCGAGACCATCGACGCCATGGCCGAGACGCCTGCCGTTATGCCGCAGCTGCACTTGGCCGTCCAGTCAGGTTCGACGCGGATCCTCAAAGAGATGAATCGCCGTTATACACGTGAGGACTATTTGGGCCTGGTCGATCGCATTCGCAACCGTATGCCCGATATCGCGCTCTCGACCGACATTATCGTTGGCTTCCCAGGCGAGACTGAAGAAGACTTTGAGCAGACGCTCTCGCTTGCCGAGACGGTCCGCTATGCCCAGGCCTATACCTTCATCTATTCCAAGCGCGCCGGTACCCCGGCCGCAGAGATTGACGATCCTACGCCGCATGAGGTTATTCTCGAGCGTTTCAACCGCCTGGTTAAGGTTATCGAGACCACGGCACACGAGTATAACCAGGGTGAGCTTCATACTGTGGTGCCGGCGCTCATTGAGGGAACGAGTAAAAAGAACGACACGGTCCTGCTTGGCAAGAGTCCCAAGAATCAGACCGTGCATGCGCCTATCCCCGAGGGTTACAGCATCGATCAGCTTGTTGGCAAGATCGTTGATGTTGACGTTGATGTTGCCAAGACCTGGTATTTGTCCGGTTCCGTTGTGGGCGAGCCGCGCTAATGGTTTCTTCCGAGGCAGGTCTTTCCGCCGTTGCGATCGTCGGTCCGACGGCGGTTGGTAAGAGTGATGTTGCCGACCGTTTGGCCGCTCGTCTTTCGTCCGAAGTGCTGTCGTGCGATGCGATGCAAATCTATCGCGGCATGGACATCGGTACCGCAAAGATGGCGCCCGATGAGTGTACGGCGCCGCTGCGTCTCGTCGACATTGTGGAGCCGGGTGTGGCATATTCTGCTGCGCTTTATCAGGCTGACGCTCGCGCGCATGTTGAACGTCTCCTTGGTTCGGGTTGCCTGCCGGTTTTTTGCGGAGGTACGGGGCTGTATCTCAAGGCCGCCCTCGATGAGATGGACTTTCCCTTGGGCGAACTTGAGGACGATCGCCGTGCGGGCTATCAGGAGCTTGCCGAGCGTATTGGTGAAGAAGAACTGCATGCCCTGCTTGCCGAGCGTGACCCCGAGTCCGCTGCGGTCATCCACCCCCATAATGTTCGCCGCGTGATTCGTGCGCTCGAAATGCACGATGATGGTATCTCCTATGCACAGCAAAAAAGTCAGTTTAGTGTTCCGCGCGAGCATTATCATGCTCTATGGTTTGGTCTGACGCGTAATCGCGAGGTTCTCTACGAGCGCATTAACCTACGTGTCGATCTGATGTTTGAACAGGGTCTTGTCGATGAGGTTCGCGGTCTGATGGACCAGGGGCTGGGAGATGCCCTGACGTCGATGCAGGCAATTGGCTATAAAGAGATTATCGATGCTTTTAATGGCGTGATGAGCATGGATGAGGCTCGCGAGCTCATTAAGATGCGTTCGCGTCG
The DNA here is from genome assembly GCA_900552385.1 of uncultured Collinsella sp. Taxonomy (GTDB): domain Bacteria; phylum Actinomycetota; class Coriobacteriia; order Coriobacteriales; family Coriobacteriaceae; genus Collinsella. The sequence goes on from URZI01000015.1 coordinate 16,942, forward strand.
TTATGCCAAGCGTCAGCTTTCGTGGTTTAAGCGCGATGACCGTATCGTGTGGTTTGATATGGACGAGTTTACGATCGATGAGGTCGTTGAGGACATCCTGCATCGTATTGAGGCTGCCTAATGGCCCGTTTCCCCCTTGTTCCCACGGCACCCGAGCCCGAGCGTGCCATATTAGTTGGTGTTGAGTGGCGCGACAATGCATGGCCGCTCGATCGTTCGCTTGACGAGCTTGAGCGCCTGGCCCATACGGCTGGCGCCCAGTGCGTGGCGCGTTTGTCACAGCGTCTGGTTAAGCCGTATCCAAAATCGTTTATCGGTTCCGGTAAGGTTGAAGAGCTGTGCGGCCTGGTGCATCGCATGGATGCCGATGTCGTTATTTTTGACGACGACCTGACGCCCTCGCAGCAATCCTATTTGGAGAAAGCCGTGGGCGAGCCGGTAAAGATTATCGATCGTACAGCACTGATCTTGGATATCTTTGGCCTGCATGCTCAGACGCGTGAGGGACGCCTACAGGTACAGCTGGCGCAGCTTCAATATCTGTTGCCTCGTCTGCGTGGCATGTGGAGCCATCTTGCCAAGGAGCAGACGCGCGGCGGCATCGGTTCGCGCTTTGGCCAAGGTGAAAGCCAGCTCGAGGTTGACCGTCGCTTGATTCGCAATAAGATTGCCGCGCTTCGTCGTGAGCTCAAGCAGGTTGAACAGCGTCGCGATGTCCAGTCCAAGAGCCGCATTGAGTCACCGGCGTTTCGCGTCGCGTTAGCCGGTTATACCAATGCCGGTAAATCGACGTTGCTCAATCGCCTGACCGGCTCTACGGTACTTTCGCAGGACAAGCTGTTTGCTACGCTCGACCCGACGACGCGTTCGTATCGCCTGCCCGGCGGTCGCGGCATGACGATTACTGATACCGTCGGCTTTATTCAAAAGCTGCCGCATGGTCTGGTCGATGCCTTTAAATCGACGCTGTCCGAGGTGTTGGGTGCCGATCTAATTCTCAAAGTCGTAGATGCGTCTGACGAGGACTATGAGCGGCAGCTTGAGGCTGTCGACCGCGTTCTTGATGAGATCGGCGCTGGAGAGCGTTTAACGCTGACCGTATTCAATAAAATCGATCTTCTCGATAGCGTTGATCGCCTGAGCTTCCGTCGTCGCTATCCCGAGGCCGTGCTGTTCTCGGCCCAGACGGGCGAGGGACTCGACGATTTCGTCGACCGTATTGCTCGTGAGGCGGCTGCTACCGATGTGTTGCTCTCTGCTGATATCCCGTATCGCGAGGGCGCCCTCATCACGCTGGTGCATGAGCAGGGAACCCTTTTGCACGAGGAATATCTTGAGGACGGCGTTCGTATTGTGGCGAAGCTGCCGGCCCGTATCGCGCCGCGGCTCAAGCGTTATCGCACCGAGTAGACGAGCTCCAAAAAGCCCAGAATAATGGGTTGATGCAGCAGATAAAAGGGGAGTGCATGACGTCCAAGGCTGGCGAGCGCCGGCAGGGGGTTGGCGTAGGCCCAGCTTAGGGCGGTCTTATCGATTCCCTGCGCTATATGTGCGGCGAAGTATCCTGCAAGATACATAAAGATAAACGGGATGATGGGGTAGTAATCACCTGAAACAAACCCAAGGCTCGGAAATCCCAGCCACGCCAGGTAGGGGACAGGGTAGATCGTTTTGGGGATACTCCAGGTGAGGGCGAACAACACAAGGCATAGCGACATGCCCCATCTCGCCGATATCTTCTTAAGGACGGGATCGGTCAACGCCACGATGCCGGTACATGCGGCCATGCAGTAGATGATGCCAAAATTAACCGAATCGTCGATTGAGACAAGTGTTGTTGCCAGCCAGACGACGAGTGCTGCTAAGGCGTATTTGGCGGCACGTTTGATATTGTTGCGCGAAAGGGTGCACATCCAACCCGCGATAAACAAAAATACCCAGCTGATGCTGGCGCGCCAGATGTCTTGAAAGACGGTCTGGGTAAACCAGGGCATATCCCAGTCGTACAGGTAGGCGAGATCGTAGCAAGCGTGAAAACCTGCCATTGAAATCATCGTAAACCCGCGGACGGTATCAAAGATGGTGATGCGTTTTTGCATTACGAGAACCGGCGCATTAAGCCGACGACTTTGCCCAAGATGATGGGATTCGTTGCATAGATAGGCTCCATGGTGTCATTCTCAGGCTGCAGGCGTACGCGTCCCTGCTCCTTGTAGAACGTCTTGACGGTCGCTGAACCATCAATCATGGCCACGACAATTTCGCCGTTCATGGCACTCTTTTGTTCACGGACGATGATGTAATCGCCATTGAAGATGCCGACATTGATCATTGAGCTCCCATGCACCTCAAGGATAAAGGAACCCTGATCAGTGGCGATTTCGGTCGGGATAGTAAAAGTGTCTTCGATATTCTGCTCGGCCAGAATGGGTATCCCAGCCGCGACGCGACCAACGAGCGGTAGCGAGACCGTTCCGCGAGGTGCGGTGGGCTCGTCAGATTTAGAAATTGAGACAGAGGAACCGTCCTCGTTAAAGAGTTCCAGGGCACGCGGTTTGGTGGCATCGCGCTTGAGTAGCCCGCGCGCCTCCAGGGCAGAGAGATGGGCGTGCACGGTGCTGGGAGAGGATAGGCCCACGGCAGAAGCCATCTCGCGCACGCTGGGCGGATAACCCTTCTCCTGCTGATATTCCTTGATGAAGTCGTAAATTTGCTGCTGACGCTTGGTAATTTTGCGAGCCATCAGGGCATCCTCTCTACCCATGTCAAACAAATGTTCGAATTTTGCTTGACAGGAACAACTGTTCGAAGATAATAATAACCGAACATTCGTTCTCGCGCTAGACATTTTTGTCCGCGCGGCTTGATAAAACTGTTCTCAGCAAAACACGCGAGAGGAGAACATGATGAACGCAACGAATATGGTCCAGGGAAACCTCGCCCTTAAGCTCGAGACGCCTGCCGCGCCCGCTTTTACTGTTGTCAAGGGTGGACGTTCCGGTTATCAGCCTTTGCCCGTAAAGTCTGCTCGCACTCAGTATGCTGTTGCCGCGCCGACTCCCGCTGCCCTGAAGGTCTCGACGATTGTTGCCGTCGCCGTTGCGCTCACGCTCTTTTTTGTCCTCGCTACGTCGGTCTTTAGCGCTCGTCACGCCGCGTATGCCGAGTCCGTTTCCAACGTTACCTACGAGACTATTCGCGTTCAGCCTGGTGATTCTCTTTGGTCGCTTGCCGAGGAATATCCAATCGAAGGCCTTTCCACGCAAGAGACTTCCGACATGATCCGTAACGTCAATCATCTGGAGCATGGTTCGCTCGCCGCCGGTGCGCATCTTAAGGTTCCTGCTCGTTCGTAATCATTATCGCGCTGCGCATGGTACCCTTGTTATCGTTTAAGAGGAGGTACCATGCGCTGTCCCAAATGCGGCAAGGCACATACCCGCGTCGTTGATTCCCGTATGCAGGAGTCAAATAACACCATTAAGCGCCGTCGCGAATGTTGCTCGTGTAACTACCGCTTTACAACGTTCGAGCGATGCGAAGACCCAATTGAGGTCATTAAGTCGGACGGAACCAAGCAGCGGTTCGATCGCAATAAGCTGCTCGTCGGCTTGATGCGCGCCACCATCAAGCGTGATATCGACACTAAGAAGCTCAATGAGATTATCGATGACATCGAGGTCGAGCTGCGCTCTCGCACGCTGACGGCCGTCACGTCCCATGAGTTGGGTGACATGGTGCTCAAGCGCTTGGCCAAGATCGACAAGGTGGCGTACATCCGCTTTGCCTCGGTCTACCGCGATTTCAAAGACGTCGATGAGTTTCTGCAAGAGCTCGACAAGCTAAGGTGATTCCATGTCCAACATTACCGTTAACATAAAGCGTCTCGACCCCACCGTCGAGCTTCCCAAATACGCCCATCCCACCGATGCCGGCTTGGATCTGCGCTCCAACGAGGACTGCGTCCTGAAGCCCTTCGAACGTCGTCTGGTCTCTACTGGGCTGGCTATCGCCCTGCCCGATGGCTACGCCGGCTTCGTCCAGCCCCGCAGCGGTCTCGCCATCAAGCAGGGCCTGTCTATAGTCAACACGCCGGGCCTCATCGACGCCCACTACCGAGGAGAACTCAAGGTTATCCTCATCAACCTGGATCCCTCCAACAACATCAAAATCAACAAAGGCGACCGCATAGCCCAACTCGTCATCCAAGAAGTCCCCACGGTCAACCTCATAGAAGTAGAAGAACTAGACGAAACCGATCGAGGCAACGGAGGCTTCGGCTCCAGCGGCGTCGCCTAGTCTTTTGCTTCGTTGAACGGAGTGTCGTAATGTCCGCTCGCCCCTGGGAGGCCCCTATATATCATCCCGTGCTCAAACATTCTCGCTGCGCTGCGAAACTGCGCGCGGGACGATATATAGGGGCCTCCCAGGGGCGAGCTACGTTTACATGCTCGCAATCGGTTATGGCTTCCCATCTGAAGCCTAATGCTGTATCTAGAAGCTGTGTCTAACAAGTAATCCGATCTGACAAAGAGACGGCTCCTTTGTCAGATCGGATTACTTTGATTTTTTGTTTTCGAGTTTCCCTTCGCTGCTTTTAGTAGGGTAACCGATATGGCTGCTAGTGCGTACGTATAGCCGTGGCGCAGGCCGCCCACACATATCGTTCCACGCGCAGTTTCGCAGCGAGCGAAGCGAAGCGAGAATGTTTGAGCATGGAATGATATGTGTGGGCGGCCTGCGCCACGGCGGACAGTCCGGTGCTAGCGGATATGCGCGGGCTTTCCTCCCCAGTAGAAGCGGCAGAAGGCTCGTTTGCGTTTTTGGGGTTTGCCTGCGAGTTCCATGGTGGCGATGGCGATGTCTTCGGCTGCGTGGGGGCGGCGTAGTACTTCGCCGTTGATGAGTAGGGCTTTGAGTGATTCGGGATGGTCGTGCAGGTGGCGCAGGGTTACGATGAGCTCTCGTGCCGTGGTGACGTGCATGCTGGCGCCCATGCCGGTAAGCATGGTGGTGTTGGCCTTTTCCTGGCCATAGGACTTGCCCAGCAGGATCATCGGCAGATGAGCACACAGGCACTCGGTGACGGTGAGTCCGCCCGATTTGAGGATTGCCAGGTCGCAGCCGTGCATGAGGGCCGCCATGTCATCTACGTAGTCCAGTACCGTCACGTTGTCGAGCTTCATGGCGTCGAAGAGCGTCTTGAGTCGGGCGGCGTATTCCTTATCCTTGCCCGGTAAAAAGACAAAGTGCATGTCTTCAAAGCTGCGTAAGAAGGGGAGCGTGTGGTCCATCGCGGCACGGAAACGCACGTATGGTTGGGGCAAACTGGCGCCGGCCATCACCAATACGACGGTTTTGTCTATGGGGAGATTGAACTTGCTCAGCTCATCCTCGCGTTTGTAATCGGTATCGAAACCGGATCGGATGGGGATGCCCGTTATGCGGATCTTTGACTCGGGAACTTTGCGCGGGCGCAGCGTTTCGGCCATAAACTCGTTGGCCACGCAGAACAGGTCGGTGTCCATGTGGGGCCAAAAGCCTTCGACTTCATAGTCTGTTGGTACGCAGATGACCGGATAATCGATACCCGTAATTACGCGGGCGCCCACGGCAACATTGGCTGCTGTGATGTGCGTTGCGACCACGGCTATAGGCCTGCGACGACGAATATATTCGTTGAAGGCGGGGAACATAATTCGCGACCATGCCGTGCCGCCACCCCAGAGAAGATGTCCCGTAAGCGTATATCGCCAGGTCAGGTCGTAAATGGGGCGTGTGGCTCCCGTAAAAGAAGCCGCGGTCTTATTGCCGTCGAATTTAATGCGTCCAAAATCGAGGATATCTAGGACTTCGATCTCAATATCCTCAGGGATTCCCTTGGTGCCGCGGATAAGGTCAAATGCTTGTGCAATCGCATTTGCGGCGGCTTTGTGGCCCGATCCAACCGATGCGTGCACAATGGTTACCAGTGGTTTTTGTGCAGGTGAAACGGTCATTTGCTCCGGTTGGGGAGTAGCTTGCATGGGCAGGGGAGCGCTATTGCTCGTCTGCGTTTGATCCATCGATAACTCCCCTTCATCTTAGTTTCGCAAGGAATCATTGTAGTGCATGAGTGTCACGTTCGTCTAAATTTGGGTATAAGCGCAAAGAACGCCAATCTTTCGACAGGAGGTCTCTTCATAACTACCCATCAGCCGATCGATGTTGCTATTATCGGTGGCGGCCCCGCGGGCTATGCTGCCGCCATTTACGCTGCGCGCTTCAACCTAACGACGACCGTGATTGAACAGGGCATGTCGGGAGGGCAGATCGCCACAACCAATGAGGTCGAGAACTATCCGGGCATTCCGCTCTTGAGTGGCGCCGAACTCGGCGAGCGTTTTCAGCAACATGCAGAGGGCCTGGGAGCACAGGTTGCATGGAGCATGGTTACGGGTATCGATTACGATGCCGATACAGCGCTGTTTACGGTGCATCATGATATGGGCGATACGCTGGCCTCGAGTGTTATCGCTTGCATGGGTGCTACGCCGCGATCTGCTGGTTTTGTTGGCGAGGATACGTATCGCGGTCGCGGTGTTTCGTATTGCGCGACGTGCGATGGCATGTTCTTTCGCGGTAAACAGGTCTTTGTCATCGGTGGCGGCAATGCCGCCTGCGAGGAAGCCCTGTTCTTGTCAGAAATCGCCAGCAGTGTGACCATCGTGCTGCGCCGCGACCAGTTTCGTGCGCCTGATGGTGTTGTCCAGAAAGTACTCGCAAAAGACAATATTACAGTTAGGTACCAAACTAGTATTGTGGAGCTATCGGGCGAAGCCATGCCAACGACGATTACCTTTAAGGACAATGCATCCGGCGAGACTCATACCGAGTCATTTGAGCCTGGCTCGTTTGGCATTTTTGTCTTTACCGGTACGCAACCCCATACCGAGCTTGTTGAGCATCTAGTTGATCTGGCGCCTGATGGCGGCATTCTGACTGATGAATCCATGTCTACCCGCACGCCAGGTCTATTTGCTGCTGGTGACATCCGTTCCAAGCGCTTACGTCAGGTTGTGACCGCTGTTTCTGACGCAGCCATAGCAGCAACCAGCGCATACGCATTTCTGCGCGGATAAGTACGATAATATATCTTATGTAAGGTTGCTATCTTTAAACAAAGTGGTTGGACGATGCATCAATGTGCAGTCCAACCACTTTTACTTAGCGGCTATGTGGTATGCAAAACTAGATAACCTAGAATACAATATAGCAAACGAACGGAGGCCTCTGATGAACCACGTCAAACATGTTATCCCGATGTCCGATACGTCGGTCGGCATTAAGCCGGAGGATATTCAACCGACGGTACTGCCGGACGCATTTATTCAGTCCGATATGGTGGGTAAACTTAACACTTTGAGCCTGCCACGCTATGACCAGCTGCCCAACGTATCGCTCTATCGCGATCAGGTTATTGAATATGTTGCGCAGTGGATGGAGCCGCTTTCGATTTGCGTAGAGCAACCCGTTATCACGCCATCGATGATCAATAACTACGTGAAGGTCGGCCTCGTTCCTGCTCCGGTTAAAAAGCAGTATGGCCGTGAACAGATTGCGCGTCTCATCGCCATTTGTATCTTTAAGCAGGTGCTGCCTATCGCTGCGGTTCAGGCGCTTTTTAATATTCAGCGCTTGAGCTATGACGCTCCGACGGCTTTCGATTATGTAGTCGATCAACTTGAGGCATCGATTCGTGCGGCGTTTTCCGTCGAGCAGACTCCCGTGCCCGATACCGCACATCAGGTTACGCGCGAGTCGCTGCTTGTACGCAGTGCAGTATCGTCCTTCGTTTCGAAGGCCTACCTGATGAGCTATCTAAAGTTCAATGGGTTTAATAGCTAACCGAGGTATAAAACGGGCGGGATAAGAGGCCAGTGGCCCCTTATCCCGCCCGTGCGTTTGTCTAGTTGGACATTATCGGCCCGAAGCCACGTCCATGCCGTAGCCGATGATGAGGCCGTGCATCTCGGCATAGTATGAATCTAACCCGTTACAGGGCATGATGATAGTCTTGGAGCCTGGCCAGCGCTCCACAATGCGGCTGGTAAGCGCCTGGGCTCCAGATTCGTTCTCAACGTGATCGATGATGACCTCGCCGCCCGTGAAACCCTCGGCCTCCATGGTGTCGACAATCTTGGTGAGCATCTTCTTTTCGCCGCGCGTGTGCCCAACGAGTTCAATTTTGCCCGCTTCGCTCGCCGTGCCCAAAATGCGGATATTGAGCTTGTTGGCAATGACGCCGGCTGCCTTAGGAATGCGTCCGGCCTTCGCAAGGTTTTCGTAATTACACAGGCTAAAGAGGATCTTGCTGTTCTGCTCCAAGCTATCAAAGTAAGCGCAGGCGTCCTCAAAGGAAACATCCGGGTTACACGCAAGATATCGATCAAACAGTAAGAAGATCAGGTCCATCTTGCCGCCCGCTGCCCGCGAATTGACCAGGTGAATCTGGCGGTTGGGCTCCTCGGCAAGTACCATATCGCGTGCCGTAGCAGCAGCATTGTAGCTTCCCGAGACGCCCTCAGAGATGGGCATGCAGATCGTCTTGTCGGCAAGTCTGAAGAGTTCGGCCCACTCCCCTACGCTTGGACAGGCGCTCGAAGAAGCGCTCGACTCCGCCTGCACGGCGCAATTGAGCTCGTGAACATCGAGCGAGAGGTCGTCAACGAATTCACGCTCCCCCACTCGGATCTTAAGGGGTGCAAATGCAAAGGTGGTATGAGGTGCGGTTGGTTGCCAATCGCGAAGATTGCAGCTCGAATCGGAGATAAGTGCCCAGCTCATTGAGGGTCCTTTCTAATTGTTCCCCAACAATTATAGCCATCTTTTTGATTGATCAGTACGGCTATCTAGTTTTGAATACTAGATAGCCGTACTGATCATATGCCAAACGGTAAGGGAAAAAAGAATGGGCCTCGTGACTCAAGATCGCGAGGCCCACGTTCGTTCGCTGCAGTAATAAATTAGTAGCGCACGAAAATGTAATTGTTGTTCATGCCAGCAGCGACGGAGCTGATGATGACGCCCGTTTTGTAGTCGGAAGCATGGATCATCTGACCATTACCGATATAGATGCCTGTATGGTAGGAGTTAACCACAACATCGCCGGGTTGCGGATCGGACACGCGGGTCCAACCCATGAAGGTGCCGGTGGTGCCCAGGCGGCAATAGCGGCCCGTGAGGCAATAGCTTACAAAACCGGAGCAGTCAAAGCTGTTCGGTCCAATGCCGCCCCAGGAATAAGCGTATCCGAGCTTGCTGTAGGCGCGCGAAACAACGGTACCGCCGTCAACGGACTGGCTCGGTGCGGAAGGCGTCGGAGTCGGAGCGGGCGTCACGGGCTGCGGCGTGGGGGCAGGAGCGGGCGCGGGCGCGGGCGTGTTGCCGCCGCCGTTGTTGGTCGTACCGCCACCATTGTTGGTGTTCTCGGTCGTACCGGCAGTGTCGTTGCTCACCGTGGCCTTTTCGGCGGTGCTGGCATTGATGCCAGCCTGAAGCGCGGCGTTGGCCTCGGCCTCGGCAGCAAGCTCGGCCTGCAGCTGTGAATCCAGGGAGTTCACGACACTCTGGGCCTCAGCCTGCTGGGCATTGAGCTCGTCGACCTTCTTCTGCGTCGCGGCGACGTTCTTCTCCTGCTCGGTCTGCTTATCGGTGAGCTGCTGCTTAAGGTCCTTGACCTCCTGAATGGTCTGGGCCTGCTTGTCGGAAACCTTGCCGTAGTAGAACAGACGGTTGAGCATGTCGCCCAGATCGTCGACGCCCGTCAGAACCTGAAGGAGACTCAGACCGCCAGTCTTGTACTCACCGGCAACGTAGCTCGAAAGCTTTGCCTGACCCTCGGCAATCTCTTGCTGCTTTTGCGTGATCTCGCCTGCAGTCTGATCAAGCTCCTGCGTCTGTGCGGAGAGTTCTTCATGAATTTGCTGGGTTTGGGTGCCAATCTGCTCGAGCTTCGTACGAGCGGCGGCAAGGTCGGATGCGGTATCGGCGTAGGCAGGAGCCGCGAGGCCCAAGCCCAAAACACAAGCGAGGGTTGCCGTAGCAGCGCAGCGTGCCATGTTTTTGTGCGTGTTTGCTGTGCGCATGTGGCTTCCTTTCCAGTAACTAAGGGTAACGGCTAGTCCACCGTCACCAGACTAAAGAGCTCCACATCGTCATTAGACGGCGTGAGCTTCTCGCGCGGGTTGAGAAACGCAAGCTCAAGGATACAACCGTAACCGACAAGCTTTGCGCCCATATCTCGCACCAGTTTACCTGTTGCCTCGACGGTTCCGCCCGTCGCGACCAAGTCGTCCAGAATCAACACGGTATCTTTAGAGCTGATAGCGTCGGCATGGATCTCAATTGAATCGGTGCCGTACTCGAGCTCGTAGCTCTGGCTCACGGTCTCGCGCGGCAGCTTGCCCGGTTTACGTGCGGGAACAAAGCCGGCGCCAAGGGCTACAGCCACCGGTACGCCAACCATAAAGCCGCGAGCCTCGGGACCCACGACCTTGGTGATTCCCATGCCGGCAAAGTGTTCGGCGAGGGCATCGGTCATGGCTTTGAGCGCCTCGGGATTGCCAAAGAGCGGCGTGATGTCTTTAAAGATGACTCCGGGCTCGGGATAGTCGGGGATGTCGACGATTTGAGATTCGAAGTCGTACATTGCATGACCTTTCAATGGGTTGCCGAAATTTCAGCTGAGGTTATTTGCCTGCGGTGGCGGTGCCGGATTGCGAAGGGGCGACGACCTTGAGCGGCTTTACGAGAGAATCCTCGTGCGAAGCCGGCATGGCTGTCTCTTCGTTTTTGGCCTTGGTGGACTCGGAGCGAGTGATTTCCTCATCGAGTGCATCGATGTCGGCGTCCTCGACCACGGCGTTGAGCGACTCAAAAACGCGGTTCTTGAGCAGCGCGGTGTGCACACCTTCCGTCAGGTCGTGAAGCTTCTTAAACGCACGCTCGAGCTTGGCGTCGCGCTCGTCATCGGAGGTATCCATGCCGAGCATGCTCACGAGCACCTGCTCAAACATCGAGGACTCGCGGTTGGCGGAAGACACGTACTGACGCAGGTTGCGCGGCTCGATATGGAAGCGCGACAGCTCGGAGCAGTAGCGGATGATCGGAAAATCGCGACCATCGACGAGCTCACGATTTTGCGGGCTCTTGATGATGCGAATGAGGTCGTTCTCGGCGAGCGAACGGATAAACGAAATCTCGACGCCCAGCATATCGGGAATGGTCTCGATGGGATGCAGCTTTTGCTTAGTCTCCTTGGGCTCCGTCTTGAGCGGAACATCGGACAGCAAGCCCACCTCGTAGGCGAGCGTTGACAAGTCCGTGGCGTTTTCCAAGCGCTGCTTAATCACGTTGAGCGGCATGTAGCGGGTCTTCTGCAAGTGCAGGATGACCTCCAGGCGATCAACGTCCTCCTTAGAGTACTGACGGTATCCCTTAGGCGTACGATGAGGGGTAATGAGCCCCTCATCCTCTAGAAATCTAATTTTTGAGTTCGAAAGATCGGGGTATGCGCCTCGAAGTAGGTTGACGACTTGGCCGATACTCAGATAGTTGCGTTCGGCCATGCCCTACTCACCGGTTTCGATGCGCTCCGGCGTGCTCTCGTGGTAGATGAGCGTAAACGTACCGATCTGAACGGAAGAACCGTCGTGCAGCGGGGCTGCATTGACAATGGCACCGTCGACCCAGGTACCATTGAGCGAGCCCAGGTCCTCGATGCGAGCGCCGAGGCCCTCGCGAATAATGTGCGCGTGGCTGCGCGAAACAGTCATGTCGTTGAGGAAGATGCCGTTCGCGGGATCGCGGCCGATGGTGGTCACGTCGTCCTCGAGCTCAAAGGCGGCACCAGTCTGCGGACCCTTGACGATGGACAGAACGGGGGCGGTGATGCGCACGTTGGCCATGAGGTCGGGAACGGTGACGTCGCTTGAAGGCACGCGGAATACGCAGGTAGCGTCAGCAGTCTTATCATTCTGAGGCATATTGTTAACCATGTTGTCCATGACAACCCCTAACTTATCGCGGACGTGCCGCAAATAATGAACCGTACGTAATCATACCCCAACGAATCAGTCTTCGATTTCAGGGTTCAGAAAGTCGATGTCCTCGTCCTCGGGATGCGTGAGAGCCTGTTTAATGGCCGCTCCGCCCTTAATGGAGTAGATGACAGCCGTGAGCATGGAGAAGATCACGCCGCCGTACACAAAGAAGATGCCGAGGGGCACCGAGCTTCCGTTGAGGCCCGGGAAGGCCGTGAGGGTTGAAGGTAAAAGTTGCAGGCCGTCAACAACGGGGAAACCGAGCAGCATGAGCGAGAATCCGGTCATGAGCAGCGCTGTGGCAATCTTTCCGGGGAAGACGACATCGATGGGGCGACGGTGATAATGACGAACGATAAGCGTGCCGATGCCCAGATAGATGTCGCGGCCAATAATGAGCACGCAGACCCAGATTGGCAGCTCTCCGCGAACCACCAGTCCCAGCACGCCGGTGAACAGCAGCGCACGGTCGCAGATGGGATCCATGACCTTGCCGAGCCATGAGACCGTCTTAGTCATGCGGGCGATCTGGCCGTCCATCCAGTCGGTGGAGGCGGCAACGGCGTAGATAACGATGGCGATGACGCGGTTGTTATCCGTCACAAATAGGTACAGAAATACCAGGGTGAGGATCAGGCGCGTAAAGGTGATGAAATTGGAGATCGTAAAGATCTTATTCGACGGGTAATCGGAAGTGCCGATAAGCTCCTTTTTGATCTTCTTTTTGATGCCCACAGGACTCCCCCGCTGGTTAACGACAAAACTTTCGATACTATACCCGTTCCGGCGATGTCTATCCAGCCAAGCCATAGAGAGTCCAGACATGTGGAGGGTGTTGTGGGCGGGGCGAGACCATGCATTTGTGTACATCAGCCTCCAAACATTTCGAAAATTTTCGATTTTGGAGGCTGACGTACACGTTTTGATTCGCATACGTATCGAGCGGTGCAGTCGTTGATTCTTTGTTGCTTTAAGCAATTAAATAAAAAAGCCAGGCACTAGGTGCCTGACCTGCAAACTTCTGGTCGGGACGACTGGATTCGAACCAGCGACCCCTTGACCCCCAGTCAAGTGCGCTACCAAGCTGCGCCACGTCCCGAAGCTTTTGTTTGTTGCTGTGCTCTCGCTCGCAACAGGGAGTATATTAACCCGAAACTTTGGCCTTGTGCAAGAACTTTTTTAATTATTTTTGAGCAAGTCCAAAATTGTATCTGCGAGCTGGGGTTTTGTTAGCACAGGAAGTTCCTGCGTACCCGCTGTGCTTACGATCCAAGCCTTATTGGTATCAGATCCAAAGCCCGAATCGGCGCGCGAGACATCGTTGGCGATAATGGCATCGCAACCCTTGTGGGCAAGTTTGTGCTGCGCGTACTCCACGACGTTATCGGTCTCGGCTGCAAAGCCGATCACGCACCGCTCGCCCTTCTGGCGCGAGAGCTCAGCCAAAATATCAACGGTCTCGACGAGCTCGATGCGATCCAAGCGCTCGTTGGCCTTTTTGAGCTTATGGTCGGCAGGGGCCGCGGGTGTGTAGTCGGCGACAGCCGCCGCACAAATGGCCGCATCGGCCGTCTGGAAGGCGCTCAGCGCCGCCTGCAGCATCTCTGCGGCGGTCTGCACGCGCACGCACTCCACGCCGCAGGGAACATCGAGCGATGTCGGTCCCAGCACAAGCGTGACCTCGGCACCGCGGCGAGCAGCCTCCCCCGCCAGGGCGATGCCCATCTTGCCCGACGACCGATTGCCAATGAAGCGCACGGGGTCGATCGGTTCGTGCGTAGGGCCGGCGGTGATCACGATGCGCTTGCCTGCAAGGTCCTGCGGCACAGGATTGAGCACCTCACAGATGGCTTCGACAATGTCCTCGGGCTCGCTCATGCGCCCCGTGTCCACGTCGCCGCAGGCAAGGTAGCCACTACCGGGTCCTACCACGTGCACCCCGCGCTCGCGCAGCGTGGCCATATTGGCCTGGGTTGCCGGCGCCTTCCACATGCCATTGTTCATGGCCGGCGCGATCACAATGGGTCGCGGCGTGGCGAGCAGCGTCGTGGAGATGAGGTCATCGGCGATGCCGTTGGCCATCTTGGCGATGATATTGGCCGTCGCGGGTGCCACGACCACCAGATCGGGCTCCTGCGCGAGCGAAATGTGGTGGATGGGGTCGGAGGGGTCGTCGAACAGGCCTACAGCGACCGGCTCGTTGGTGAGCGCACGGAAGGTGAGCGGGCCCACAAACTCGGTGGCATGCTCGCTCATAACGACCTTGACGCGTGCGCCGCGCTTTTGCAGCAGGCGCACGATATTGCACGACTTATAGGCGGCGATCCCGCCGGTAATGCCCAGCAGGATCGTTTTTCCCTCAAGTTGCATTGAATTGTTGGATGTCGCCGTCATCATTTAAGCTTCCTTGCCGGGGAGCACCAGCAAGCGGTGGCAATACGGGCAGTGTGCGATCTCACTACCGTCGTGGTTGAGGTCGCTCATGGACGATGCCTGCAGCGCGGTGTGGCAGATGGTGGGAATGTTGCCCTTGATGGTCTCGACGGCCAGGCCGCGGAACTGCTTGAGCAGGCGCTCGTAATCGGTGAGCACGTCAGTCGGCAGCGTGGCAGCCAGCGCGGTGCGCTCCTTGATGGCGGCGTCAATCTGGGCCTGGAGGTCGGCGGCCTTGGCACGAGCGGCCTTGGTGTCGACCTTCACGCCCTCCTCGAACTTGGCGATGATGGCCTGCGCGCGAGTCTCGCGGTCGAGCGCCTCCTTATGGGCGACGACGACGTCCTTGCGGGTGTGCTCGATCTTGTCCAGGCGCTTGGCCAGGGTGGCGAGCTCGTTTTCCAGGTCCTGAACCTCGCGGTAGTCAGAGCCGTCGACATGGCGCTTCTTGGCAGTCTCGATGGCGTTGTTGGTCTGGATCTCGGTGGTGTTGAGGTCGTCGAGCTCAATGTCCAGATCCTTGCGCTGGGCGTAGAGCTTGGTCATCTCGGACTTGAGCTTCACATAGGTCTTGCGCTTGGAAGCGAGCTCCTTGAGCTCCGGCATATTGGCAAGTTCGCTCTTGTTGCGGGCGAGCTCCAAATCGATCTGTTGCAGCTTGAGTAGCGTAGCGCCGGCGCTCATAAGTTCTCTCCTTTTGTCACAGTCCACCATTGGCAAGGGTTCAGTATTTTAATCGTATGTCGGGGGTCGACCCCGGCGTCAACTGCAGAGTTCATCAAGATATCCACGAACGGCTCTTCGGAGCGGTCGTGGCCGAGCAGAATCACGCTCAGACCACGCAAGGCAAGGTCCTGAGCCACGTGGTAGCCGGCCTCTCCAGTCACAATAACATCTGCGCCCGCGGCGATGGCAAGCTCACCAAAATCGCCGAGGGAGCCGCCAAGAATGGCGACGGTGCGGCACGGGTGCTCGGCATCGCCCCATACGCGCGGGTCGCTGCCAAAGGCCGTGGCGACACGGTTGGCGAGATTACGCAGGTTGCAGGCGTCGTGGAGGGTCGCGAGTGCGCCCAGACCGGTGAGCTCAGGCTCGTCCACATGCTCCAGCGAGCTCATGGGCTCAGCGCCCAGCAACCCACTCAGGCGAACGCGCGCTTCGTGCGAGCGGTCCAGGTTGGTGTGAAGCGAGATAATGCTCACGCCGCAACGAGCTGCCTCGTACAGCGCAGCGCTGCACTGGGGACGCGCAGAATCGGCCGGACAAAAGACCTCGGGCGCCTTGATGTAGATGGGATGATGCGTCAGCAGCACGTTGGCGCCGGCCTCGAGAGCGCGGTGCACGTTGGCTTCGGTTGCGTCGAGTGCACAGGCCACGCCGGTAATCCCGGCGGCAGGGTCGCCCACGGAAAGGCCTACATGGTCCCAGGGTTCGGCGTCCGTCTTGGGATAGCGTGCCAGCAGGGCGCGCTCGAGCTCGGCGACGATCATGCGGCACCTACGATCGAGAGCAGGGCCTGGGCAAATTCATCCAGGTCAGCGGGATTCACGCGGTCATCGAACGAGATTCGCAGCGCACCCAGCGCCTGCTCGCGACCAATGCCCATGGCGCTGAGCACGTGGCTCGGGTCCATGCTGCCACTCGAGCAAGCCGATCCGGCCGAAACCTCAAAGCCGGCGGCATCGAGCTTGATGATGAGCTCCTCGGAGTCCATGCCGTCGACGTAGATCGAAACCATACCCGGCAGACGATCGGCCTGCGCGTAGTCGCCCATCGTGGCGTGAATGCGAGGATGGGCCGTAAGCGTGGCGTAGAGCTTATCGGACAGGGCCTGCAGCGTCGCACGCTCCTGGCCCACATTCGGCAGCAACACGGAAGCGGCAGCGGCAAAAGCCAGCTGCGTGCGCAGATCCTGCGTACCGGCGCGACGGCCGGCTTCCTGTCCACCGCCAAAGATGCGCGGACGCAGCGGCGTGCGGTTCTTAAGGTAGAGTGCACCGGATGCCACAGGGCCGCCGATCTTGTGCGCGGCAACGGTCATGGAATCGACGCCCAGCTCGGTGACATCGAGCGGAATATGCAAGTAGCCCTGGATGGCATCGGTATGAAACAAGGCGCCGGCAGCATGTGCGGCGGCGGCCAGCTCACGGATGGGCTGCACCACGCCGGTCTCGTTGTTGGCGACCATAATGCTTACAAGCGCAACGTCGTCGCCGAGCAGCTCGACAAGCGTGGCAGGCTCTATGTAGCCCGCGCGGCAGGGCTGCACCAAGTCGACGGTAAAGCCGGCGGCACGCAGCAGCGGCAGGTTGTCCAGAATCGAATCGTGCTCGATGGCCGAAACGATTACGCGATTGCGCTTGCGATCGCGCTGACGAGCGCCCTCGGCAAGACCGAGCAGCGCCAGCTGGTTGGCCTCGGTACCGCCGTTGGTAAGGATGATCTCGGACGGGCGAACGCGTGCGCCAAAGCTACGGGCGATCTCGCGACGGGCGACTTCCAGGCGTGCGGCGGCCTTGCGGCCAAGCGAGTGCAGCGAGTTGGGGTTGACGCCGGCAAGCTCGCTGTTGTCGTACTCGCGCTGCGCAAGGAGCGCCTCGGCGCGCATGGGCGTCGAGGCAGCATAGTCAAGATTCACGGGTATGCGGTTTTGACCTGCGGTCATAAGGGTTTATGCCTCCTGTGCGGCCTCGTTGCCCAGCTTCTGCAGCAGCGCAACCTCGGCGGCGGGATCTTCGGACTTAAATACGGCGGAGCCGGCCACCAGGACATTGGCGCCGGCCTTGACGACCTCGGCAATGTTTTTGGAAGAGATACCGCCGTCGACCTCGATCATGGGCGACACGCCGTGGCGCTCGCACATGGCTTTGAGCTCGTGGAGCTTAGCAATGGTGCCCGGGATAAAGCTCTGGCCACCAAAGCCGGGGTTCACGCTCATGAGCAGCACCATGTCGACAACGTCGATGATGCTTTCGAGCACGCAGACGGGGGTGGCGGGGTTGAGCACCACACCGGCCTTGACGCCGCGCTGCTGCAGATGGGTGAGCGTGCGGTGCAGATGCGTGGAAGCCTCGTAGTGCACGGTGATCATGTCGGCACCGGCGTCGGCGTACCAATCGACCGTCTCGTCGGGGTTCGACACCATCAGGTGCGCGTCGACCGGCACGTCGGTGGAGCGCTTGACGGCCTTGAGGATGTCAACGCCAAAGGTGAGGTTGCCGGTAAAGTGACCGTCCATGACGTCGAAGTGCACGTAGTCGGCTCTGGCGATCTTGTCGAGCTCGCCCCTCAGGTTGGCCATGTCGGCCGAAAGGACGGATGGAGCGATTTTGATGGAACCCATGGTGGTAGCCTTTCTGCGCTAGTCGGCGAGTCCGTAGAACTCTTGAGAGGGGACGCGGTCGGTGAGAATCTCGAGCGCCCTATCCAAAGTAACACCGTTGTAGAGCGTTTGCTCCACGGCAAAGGTGAGCGGGATGTCTACGCCCAGTGAACGGGCGAGCTCGCTGACGCTGCGGGCCGCGACGGCGCCCTCAACCACCATATGCGTGCGTGCCTGGTACTCGTCGAGCGAAACGCCATGAGCGAACTCGTAGCCAAAGGTGCGGTTGCGCGAATGCTCCGAGGTGCAGGTGGCGATAAGGTCGCCCATGCCAGCAAGTCCCATGCAAGTCATGGCCTGGCCGCCGCGGGCGTGCACCAGGCGGCTGATCTCGGCCAGGCCGCGCGTCATGATAAGGGCGAGTGTGTTGTCGCCCGCGCCGGTACCGGCAGAGATGCCGCACACAATAGCGATGACGTTTTTCATGGCGCCGCAGACCTCGACACCGGTCATGTCCTGCGACAGGTAGATGCGGAAGGCCGTGGATAGAAGCAGGTCCTTAAAGGTCTCCCCTACCTGCGGGTCTTCGCTGGCGATGACGGCGGCAGAAAGCCCGCCGCGGCAGATCTCCTCGGCATGGTTGGGGCCCGAGAGCGCCGCCACGCGCGCCTCGTTGCCGATCTCGCTGGCGATGACCTCGCTCATGAGCAGGCCGGATTCGGGCTCAATACCCTTGGTGAGGCAAAGCACCGGGGTATCGGTGGCGATAAAGGGCGCGGCCTGGTGGCACACGCTGCGAAGGTGCGTCGAAGGAACGGCGAAGATGATGGCCTCGGCGCCGTCGATCGCCTGGGTCAGATCCGTCGTGGCGACGACGTTGCCGGGCAGCTCGTAGCCCACCAAATACCGGGGGTTGCGGTGTTCGCCATTGATGCCGGCGGCCGTCTGCTCGCTGTGGGCCCACATGGTCACGCGCTCGGCTCGCGCGGCGGCGAGGCCGGCGACGGCGGTTCCCCAGGAGCCGGAGCCAATCAGCGCAACATTCATGACTCTCTCCTACTTATCGTCGGGCTCGGTGACGCGCTTGGTAAACGAGAGCTTGGACTCCTTACCGGTCATGAGCTTTTTGATGTTCGCACGATGGGCCCACACCACGGTGATGCCGATCATCGCCATGCAAAACTTAAGTCCCAGGCTGCTGTACGGAAAGACCGTGCAGGCAGCGATGGGAAGACCGATGGCAGCGGCAAGCGAGCCCACAGACACAAACTTGGTGATGGCGACGGCCACGATAAACATGCCCAGCAGCGACAGGCCAATAGGCCAGTACCAGGCGAGGATGACACCCAGACCAACTGCGATACCCTTGCCGCCGTGGAAGTTGAGATAGGGCGAGAAGATATGGCCCCACACGGCTGCCAGGCAAATGACGCCGAGCATCCAGTCGCCGGGGGCTCCGGGCGCCATGATGTTCGGCGGAAAGCCATAGCCCACGCTCGCGATGAGCGGACGGGCGATAAGGACGCAGACGGCGCCCTTAAGGCAGTCGAGCAGCAGCGTGAGCGCGGCCACCTTGGGGCCGGCCACGCGCAGCGCGTTAGTGGTGCCGATGTTGCCGGAGCCCGCCTTGCGAATGTCGGTGTGGTTGAACACGCGGCCCAGGATCAGGCCAAACGGAATCGCCCCGATAAAGAACGAGACCACGGCGCAGATGGCGGTCAGCAGAATCGGATTATGCATCCTTTTGCTCCTTCTTCCTAAAGAAGAGTCGAATGGGTGTGCCGGCAAAGTCGAAGGTCGAGCGCATGCGGTTCTCGATGTAGCGCTGATAGGTGTCGTTGACCAGATCGCTGTGGTTGACGAAGAACGTGAACGTCGGCGGGTTGACGCCCGTCTGGGTCACGTAGTGCATGCGCAGGCGGCGCTTGCCGTCCACCACGGTATGACCGAACTCGCGCAGATCGGTGAGGAACGTGTTGAGGCGCGAGGTGCTGATCTTCTGAGAGCGCGTCTTTTCGGCGGCGTCGACCATCGCCCAGATCTTCTCGACGCTGCGGCCAGTGAGTGCAGAGATGCGCAGGTACTGGGCCCAGGGAGCCATGACGCCCAGACGGCGGTCGATGGTCTCCATGCAGGCCTCGCGCTTGCGGTCATCGTCGAGCAGGTCCCACTTGTTGAGCAGCACCACGATGGCGCAGCCGCGCTCGATGGCCAAGCCCATGACCTTCTGGTCCTGCTCGGTGACGCCCACGGAGGCGTCGACGACGAGCAGCGCCACGTCGGCGCGGTCGATGGCGCGCAGGCCGCGGACCATCGAGTAGTACTCGATGTTTTCGTACACGGTGCTCTTCTTGCGGATGCCCGCGGTGTCGACCATGCGGTAGTGCGTGCCGTTACGCTCGACGACCGTGTCGATGGCGTCGCGTGTGGTGCCGGCAATGTTGGACACGATGGAGCGGTCGGCGCCCAGGATGCGGTTGAACAGCGAGGACTTACCGGCGTTGGGGCGGCCGATGATGGCGACGTTCAGCGCATCGGGGAACTCGTCGGCGACTTCGTCCTCTTCCTCCGGAAGCAGGGCAACGATATCGTCGAGCAGGTCGCCCGTGCCGTGGCCGTGCAGGGCCGAGAGCGGCGTGGGCTCGCCGATACCGAGCGAATAGAACTCCCAGATGCTGTCGTTCTCGCGATCGGGGTTGTCGAGCTTGTTCACCAGCAGAAAGACCGGCTTGTCGCAGCGCTTGAGCATGCGGGCGACCGACTCGTCCTCCTCGGTGACGCCGGTGCGGCCGTCGACCACAAACAGGATGACGGCGGCTTCCTCGGCGGCGGCGAGGGCCTGGTCGCGAATGGACGTGGCAAACACGTCATCGCTCTTGAGCGGCTCGATGCCGCCCGTGTCGACGATGGTGAACTCGCGGCCGTTCCAATCGGCCGTGTGGTACGAGCGGTCGCGCGTGACGCCGCGGGACTCGTGGACGATGGCGTCCGAGGTCTGGGCCAGGCGGTTAACGAGCGTGGACTTGCCCACGTTGGGGCGTCCGACGACGGCGACGATAGGTTTCATCTGCACTCCTTTAATGGGTAGGGTTAGTGGAAATGTTAGAGTCCGCGGGCACAATGCCAAGGATGTGCTCCAGGGTATCGAGCAGCTCATGCGGCATGGTCGACACCACATGAACCTCGGCGCCGCGACTGGCAAGGCTTGCGAGTAAATCGTCACGATGATACTCGTCAAGCGTCATGCCGTCAGCGTTGAACATGAGCTTAGGCACAAAGAGCATAACCCCCGAGAGGTCCTGCGGCAGCTGCTCCAGAATGTCACACGCGACGATGAGGCCGGTCACGTCCACGTTGCCGCCAAAGTAGCGGTTCTTGATGGCTGTGACAGTGCCGGCGAGACCATGCGGCGACTCCACAAAGCGCGCCACGGTGTCGCGTGCGCTGGCGCCCGAGAGGCACAGCAGGTGCTGGTTGCGCTCGGCGATGCCAGCGCGGACGCGGCACAGGCGCTCGGCGTCGGCAGCAAGTACATCGTCGGTCTCGTCCAGATACGAGCGGATCATGCCGATACCGTCGTAGTACTGCGGATAGCCGTCGTAAAAGTCCGCCTCGGGCGGATCGATGCCGGCGTCCAGGTAAAACTCGTCGCTCATCTGGAAGGTGTGGCGGCCAAAACGCTCGAAGGCACGGTCCTGGTAGGGACGGATCATGGCAATGGTCTCGCGCGCCAGTTCGGGCTTGTCGCTGTATGACCAGCTAAAGCGGTTTTGGTGCTTGGTAAAACCGAGCGGCACGATGCCCAGGCTTGTGATTTGCTCGTGCTCCTCGCAAAAGCGCAGGGTCTTTTCCAGCTCCTCGCCGTCGTTCATGCCGGGGCACAACACGATCTGCGCGTGAATCTCGATGCCGGCGGCCATGATGGCCTCGAGTACGTCCATGCCGCGCTGGGCGTTGCGGCCCATCATACGGCGGCGGACGTCGGGGCTCACGGCATGGACCGACACGTTCATAGGGCTCATGTTGCGTTGGATGACGTTTTGCACGTCCTCATCGGTGAGGTTCGTGAGCGTGACGAAGTTGCCCTGCAAAAAGCTCAGACGGTAGTCGTCGTCGCGAATATAGAGCGTGGAGCGGCCGCCCTTGGGGAGCATCGTCATAAAGCAGAACACGCAGGCGTTTACGCAGGTACGCATGCCGTCAAAGATGGGGCCATCGAACTCCAAACCCCAATCCTCGCCCGGGAAGCGGTCGAGCTCGACGGGGGTGACGCTGTTGTCGCGCGGGTCGAATACCTCAAGCTCGACGGTGTCGTCGTCTGCCTCCCAGAGCCACACGATCATGTCGGTGAGCACCTCACCGTTGACCGTGAGCACGCGCATGCCCGGCTCGATACCCACATCCCACGCGGGCGATTCGGGACGTACGTTCTTTACGAGCGCGCCCTCACCCGGCTCGGGGTCGCGGCTGCGCCCGTAATCGGCCACTTCGGCGGCGTATGCGGGTACGGTCTGGTCCATGGTTAGCGGCAAAGCTCCTTGATGCGCGTGACGGCGCGTTCGATGTGTTCTTGTGGGGTGGAGGCTCCGGCAGTGATGCCGATGTGGTGAGCGTCGGTAAACCACGCGGCCTGGAGCTCGGAAGCTTCCTCGATGTGATACGTGCGCTCGCAGGCGTCTGCGCAAATCTGCGCCAGGCGGCGGGTGTTGCCCGAGTTCTTGCCGCCCACCACGACCATGCAGTCGCAGCATTTGGCAAGTGTGGCTGCTGCCTGTTGACGCTCGCTCGTGGCGGCGCAGATGGTGTTGATCACGCGCAGCTCCTGCACGCGCGGGGTGATGGCAGCCACGACCTCGGCGAGGTTCTGCGCGGTCTGGGTGGTCTGCACAACCAAGCCCACCTTGCCCTTGAGCGGCAAAGCGTTGGCATCGGCGGCACAGCTCACGACCTGCGCATCATTGCCGGCGTGACCCAGAATGCCCTCGACCTCGGGATGCCCCGGCTCACCCACGACCATCACGTGGTAGCCCTCGCGCACCAGGCGCTCGGCTGCCACGTGAACCTTCTTGACGTAAGGGCAGGTTGCGTCGATGACGTTAAGGCCACGCTCGCGAGCGGCATCGATGACCTGCGGCACCACACCGTGGGCGCGGATGATCACGGTGCCGGTTGCGGCATTATCAAGGTTCTCGGCCAAGCCAACGCCTGCCTCAGCGAGCTCGCGTACCACGATGGGGTTATGAATGAGCGGTCCCAAGGTATGGACCTGAGTGCTCTCCCTTGTCTGCGGCGCGGCGGCCAGCGCCATGTCGAGCGCGCGCTGTACGCCGTAGCAAGTGCCGGCGTGGGCTGCAATCTCGATGGTGGGCGCGCCGTCCTGGTCGGACGCAGTCGCGGCAATATTCGTCACGTTCTCACTCATGGCTAGAACCTGCCCGGATGCTCGGCGCACAGCTCGTCGCGCATGGCGTAGACGCGGTTCATGGCCTCGGACTCAAACCATTCCAGGCGCACCGTGCGCTTAAGCCCAGCCGGTGCGTCGGAAAGCGAGACGGCCTTGCCAGCACGGATCCAGCATTTCTTGGGACGCATGAGCTTTTTGCCCGCGGGCGTGATGTCGGACCAGCCGCAGATGGCGAGCGGGTTGACGGGCGCCTTGCCCATCTGGGCGATGAGCGCAAAGCCGCCGTGGACCTCGGGCTTGATCTCGCGCGAGCGGATGCGCGTGCCCTCGGGGAAGATCAGGACGTCCTCGCCGCGCTGCAGCGCATGCTGGGCGGCGCGCAGGCACTTCATATCGGCGGTGCCGCGCTCCACGGGGATGCCGCCCACGCGGCTAAAGGCCCAGCGCACAATCTTGCTCTTGGCGAACTCGGACTTAAAGATGGGTCGAATGCGGCGGCCCCCAAAGAACAGAGCCGTCTCCACGGCCAAGAGCTCGGCCATCGAGGTGTGGTTGCAGATGACCACGCTGCCGCGGCCTTCCTGGCGCTCAAACAGCAGGCCAGCGTCCTCGACCTTCCAGCGCCACATGAGCTTGGAGAAGGCCCAAAGGATGGCCATGACTACGGCGACGGTGCCGCGGATGAGCACGGGGAACTCTGCATAAGGAGCGTTGTAATAATCCTCGGGCGTCTGCTTAAACAGGCGCATGGGCTACCTCCTTTGGTTGATGAGGTCTTCGATAATGCGGACGACCTCGTCGATGGTGTGGGCGGTGGAGTCGACGTGTACGGCGTCCTCGGCGGGCACGAGCGGGGCGACCTCGCGGCTGCTGTCGAGCTTATCACGCTGCTTGAGGGCGTCGAGGGTCTCGTCGACCTCGGCTTCGAGCTGCTCGGACGTGAGCGGCTGGGCGTCGTTTTGGTGACGCTGCAGCACGCGGCGGCGGGCGCGCTCGCGCGGGTCGGCGGTCAGGAAGACCTTGACCTGCGCGTTGGGGAACACGACGGTTCCGATGTCGCGACCCTCGGCCACGATATCGCGGTCCTCGGCTGCGCGGCGCTGATGGATGAGCATGGCCGCGCGCACGCCCGGGTAGGCCGAGACCTTGGACACATTGGCGTCGACCTGCGGGGTGCGGATGGCAGCAGAGGCGTCCTGGCCGTCAATGGTCAGGCGCGTATCCTCGCCGGTGCCGTTGGTAAAGCGAATTTCGATCTGCTCGGCGAGGGCGTCGATTGCCGCCTCGTCGTCCAGATCGATGCCGCGGTCGAGCGCGGCGAAGGTGACGGCGCGATACATGGCGCCCGTGTCGAGCTTGTTAAAGCCCAACTGGCGGGCGATCTCCTTAGCGATGGTGGACTTGCCGGAACCGGCGGGGCCGTCGATGGCGACGATCATGCAATGCTTCCTTTCGGTGGTTGACGTGCTGGTATGGGACGCGGGCATCGGGGCGCGGCGGGTTGCCTAGCCCGTGTAGCGCTCGCGGTAGGTGTTGCGCTTGGGCGCGGAGCCGTGGCTGCCGTGGTGGCGCGTGCGGCTGGCGGGTGTTTCTTGGGGCTTGCCGCCGTTGCGCTTGGCGCTCGCCTGCTTGGGCGGGATGCCGCCGGCCTTGAGGATCTGCACCTCGCGGTCGGTGAGCTCGCGCCAAGAGCCCTTGGCCACATCCTTGAGCTCCAGGCCGGCAAAGTTACAGCGATGCAGGCGGATCACCGGGTGGTGGATCTTGCTCAGCATGCGCTTGACCTGGTTCTTGCGGCCCTCGCGGATAATGACCTCCACGGCGGTGGTGCCGGGCTTGATACCTTGCGGAGCCACGGCCTCGGCCCCGCGCGCGTTAATGACACGGCAGATTGCCGGCTGGCACAGGCCGTCGTCGAGCTCGATGCCACGGCGGAGCGAGTCTAGATCGCGGTCGGTCAGTTGCCCGTCCACGAGTGCCTGGTAGGTCTTGTAGACGTGCTTGCTGGGGTGCAGCAGGTCCTGTGACAGGTCGCCGTCGGTGGTAAAGAGCAAAAGGCCCGTGGTGTCGCGGTCCAGGCGGCCCACCGGGAAGAGCCCCGGAAATCGGTCGCGCGGAACCAAGTCCGCCACACAGGGGCGCTCCTGCGGGTCGCTCATGGTGGTAAGGTAGCCGGTCGGCTTGTAGAGCATCAGGTACACGGCACCCTGGTCGAGCTTGACGGGCATGCCGTCGACCTCGATGTGATCGCGGTCGACATCGACCTTGGTACCTAGCTCGGTTGCGACCTCGCCGTTAACCGTCACGCGGCCGGCGGTCATCAGGTCCTCCGAGCCGCGGCGGCTCGCCACGCCCGCGCGCGCCAAAAAGCGCTGCAGGCGCATGGTGTGCGGGTAGACGGGCTGGGCGTCGGTTGCGGGTACTGCGTTGTCCTTGGCGCGCGTCTCCCCCGCTTCGTTAGTCCTCGTCATGCAAATCCTCCGAGGTCTCGTCGACGATCAGGGTGTCATCTTCCTCGACTGCCTCAACATCTTCAACATCGGTATCGAGCAGTTCGCGCTCTTCCTCCAGGTCCTCGGCCTGCTCCTCGAGTGTGGACTGAATACTGCGGCCGCTCAGACGCTCGCGGATAAACTGGCGCGACTGCTCGTCGGGGGCAAACTGCTCCAAGTCGGGCAGGTCGTGGGTGGACCGCAGACCGAACTTTTCCAAGAAGGCGTTGGTCGTGCCGTAAATGATGGCCTGACCGCGCTGGGGGTCGCGGCCGAGCTCGCGCACCAGGCCCTTGTCCACGAGCGACGCGATGACGCCGTCAGAATTGACGCCGCGGATGCCCTTGACCACCTCGCGAGTCACGGGCTGGTGGTATGCGATGACGGCCAGGGTTTCGAGCGCCGCCTGCGACAGCTTTTGCGTGTCCCAGCTCAACACATAGGCCTCGACCACGTCGTGGTAGGCGGGGTGCGTAAACAGGCGCCAGCCGCCGGCGACCTCGCGCAGCTGAAAGCCGCGGTTGGCCTCCTCGTACTCAACCTTGAGCTCGGCGAGCAGCGATGCGCATTCGCCGGGGGCGATATCCAGTGCGCCGGCCAGCGCGGGCGCACTCACCGGGTCGCTCGACACCAGCAGCAGCGCCTCGAGGGCGCCTTTGAGGCTGTTTGCCTCCAGCGTGGAAAGGGTTGACATGGTTGCGGCTCCTATTCGGTGAGCTCGGGGCCCTCGCCGGGCACATAGGCCTCGGCGCCCTCGACGCGGTTGATGCGGATGGTTCCAAAGATCTCGTCCTGGCTCAGCGTGAGCGAGCCGCGCTTGGCGAGCTCAAGCATAGCTAGGAAGGTGACGACGAGCTGCTCGGTGGTGGCATCGCCGTCCAGTAGCTCGCGGAAGGTGCAGGTTTGGTGCGCCATGGTAAAGCGGTCGACTGAGGCCACGGTCAGGTCGAGCGGCACGCGATGCGGCGCCACGTGCTCGGCCTCCAGCAAGAAGGTCTGTCGCTTGCCGTCCAGGTCGGCGCAGATGACGGCGAGACCGCGCAGGGTAATACCGGCCAGGTAGTCGGGCATTAGGCCTAAGAACTCGGGATCGGGGCCGGCCACACGCGGGTGCATGCGGCTTTCGGCCTGCATGCGGGCACCGAGGGCTGCCGCCGCGCCCTTAAACTGCTTGTAAGCGATCAGGCGCTGGATCAGGACCTCGCGCAAGGCGTCGCCGTCGAGCGTGCTGAGCTCCTCGAGGTCTTCGTCGAACTCGTCATCGTCGTCATCGACTTTGCGCGGGGCCTCCTGAGGCACCAGCGAGGCGGCCTTGATGTCCAAAAGGGTTGCCGCGACCAACAAAAAGTCGCTCGCCACGCCCAGGTCCAGTGCCTCGATGCGCTCGGCCTCGGCCAGGTATTGTTCGGCCACCTCGCTGATCGAGATGGCACCGATATCAACTTTTTGGCGGGTTACCAGCTGTAGCAGCAGGTCGAAAGGTCCGCTGTAGACCTGCGTCGACACGCGATACGACATCTTCGACCTCCTTTGACGGCGCCTTCGCGGCGCGGTTTGGGTGCATGCTGCGACCGTTTTACACGGACGACCTGTAAGTTTACCTTAGATGCCGGCGATTGCGAAGTTGAGCAGCTGCTCAGCAAGCGGATACACGGTAACGTCGAAATAGCGGCCGATTACATCGATGCCGGTCCACATAGGCAGCAGGTATAGAACCAGGATGAGTATGGGCATAGCGTATTGCTGCTGACGGTAATAGTTGTTGACCGCCGTGCCCTTGAGGAAGGGCACGATGATCGACGAGCCATCAAGCGGCGGAATCGGAATGAGGTTAAAGAACGCGAGCGACAGGTTGACCACGATAAACGTGGCGCCGAAGTTCATGATCTGCGACGCCACGGCAAAGGACATGCTGGTGTAAAGGTTGCCGTAGGTCAGGTGCATGAGGGCTGCGGCCAGGCTCGCGAGCGCGATATTCGATGCGGGGCCGGCCAAGCTCACCAGGACCTCGTCGCGCTTGGGGTGCTTGAGGTTGTTGAGGTAGACGGGCACGGGCTTGGCAAAGGCGAACACCGGGCCACCGGCTGCGAGCATGAGCAGTGGCAGGATGATGGTGCCGAACGGGTCGATATGGTTGAGCGGGTTGAGTGACACGCGGCCGCGCGAACGGGCTGTCTTATCGCCGAGTGCCCAGGCCGCGGCGGCGTGCGCACTTTCGTGGATGACGATGCCCACGATGACGGCGACGGCGCTGGCGAGCAGGTTCATGATGTAGCTGCTGGACATGGCGCTCCCCTAGCGGACGCGGCGCGAGGCGCGCGTGAGCAGGTAGTCAGCTACAAACAGGATGACGGCCACGATGGCGTAATCCAAGCGGAAAACGCCGCCAAAGGGTGAGGTGATGACGCCGTAGCCGGCGATGGCGCTCGGCAGCGCGCGAGAAAGCTCAACGACAAAGCCGACAATCTGCAGTTTGGCGGTGAGGCCGCTAAAGCACAGCAGCACGGTCATCGCGCTCATAAAGATGCCGCAGATGCGACAGGCGATGGCGATGACGCTCATCGCCACGGCAGCGGCCTTACGAGAATTCACGCGCGGTCTCCTCTTCGATCTGGGTGGAAAGCTCCAGCCATTCGTCCTCGAGCTTGGGCAGTTCTTGCTTAAGGCCGTTATATTCCCCCAGCGCGGCATTGAACTTGTCCTGATCGGCATAAAGCTCTTCGCTCGCCATCAATTCCATAAGCTCGTCATAGCGGGCGCGCTTTTTGTCGAGCTCGGCCTCGATCTTCTTGAGCTGGTTGCGCACGCCCTTGAGCTTTTTGTTGAGCGCGGCGCGGGCCTGGGCCTCGGCGCGCTTTTGCTCCTTGGTCTTTTTGCCCTCGGCGGGCTTGGAGGCGGTGGCGGGGGTGTCGGACTGGGCCGCGGTGACCTTAGCGGACTTGGTCGCGGCCGGTGCGCTCTCCCCTGCCGCATCGGCCGCGGCGCGGGCTGCGAGGTCCTCGCGCTTGTAGAGGTAGTAGTCGTAGTCGCCGTCGTAGACCGTGACCTTGCCATCGCGGATGTCAATGATGCGGTTGGCCACAGCGCGTACCAGGTGCTCGTCGTGGCTGATCAGCACGATGGTGCCGGGGAAGTTTTGCAGGGCGTTCTCGAGCATGTCTACCGAGTCGATGTCCAGGTGGTTGGTGGGCTCGTCCAGGCACAGGAGCGCCTCGGGGGCCACGAGCATCTTGGCAAGCGCCAGACGCGCCTTTTCGCCGCCGGAGAGGACACGGACCTGCTTCTCGATGGAGTCGTTGTCGCTAAATAGGAAGGCGCCCAGCAGGCTGCGCTGCTGCGGCACGGTCCACTTGGGCGTGACGGTGTCGATCTCTTGCAGGACGGTGTTGGACTCGGTCATGCCCTCGAGCGCGTGCTGGGCGTAGTAGGCCACACCCACGTTGGTGCCCAGGTCGCGGGTGCCGGTGGTGGGCGGTTCCAGGCCGGCGAGGATCTTCATGAGGGTGGACTTGCCGGCGCCGTTGGGGCCGACGAGCGCCACATGCTCGCCGCGGTAGAGCTTGAGGTCGATGTCACTGTAGATGTGCTTGTCGCCGTATGACTTGGAGACGCCCTCGAGGCCCACGACCATATCGCCCGAGCGCGGCGGGTCGGGGAACTTAAAGTCGATATGCTTGTGGCCCTCGGGCAGGATGACGAGCTCCTTTTTGATCTGCTCGATTTTGCGGATGCGCTCCTGGGCCTGGGCTGCCTTGGTGGGCTTGTAGCGGAACTTATCGACGAAGACCTGCATGTGGGCGATGTCACGCTCCTGGGCGGCGCGCTTGGCGCGCATTTGCTCCAGGTTGTCCTCGCGCTGCTTGAGGTAGCTACTGTAGTTGCCGGTGTAGGTGGTCACGCGGCGGTTTTCGAGTGCGGCGACATGGTCGACGCAGGCGTCCATGAAGGCGCGGTCGTGGCTGACGATGAGGACGGCGCCGTCGTAGTTGGCGATAAAGCCGCGCAGCCACTGGACGCTTTCGAGGTCCAAGTGGTTGGTGGGCTCGTCCAGCAGCAGCAGGTCGGGGTGGCGCAGGAAGAGCTTGGCGAGCGCGATACGCATCTGCCAGCCGCCCGAGAACTCGGAGCACGGGCGCTCAAAGTCGGTGACTTTAAAGCCCAGGCCGGACAGGATTTTGCGGGCGTTGCTCTCGAGCTCGTAGCCGCCCAGATGCTCAAAGCGGTCCTGGACTTGGCCGTACTCGTTGAGGAGTGCGTCGACGTCCTTGCCCTGCTCGGAGAGCTCGGTGATTTGGGCCTGCAGCTCGTTGGCGCGCTCGCCCATGCGGCGGATTTCCTTGGCGGCGGCCATGACCTCGGCAAGGATGGTGGTGTCCTTTTGCTCCAGGTTGGTTTCTTGCTCTAGATAGCCTACCTGGCAGTCCTTGGCGTACTGGACCTGGCCGGCGTCGGGGCTGTCGATGCCCATGATGATTTTGAGCATGGTGGTTTTGCCGGCGCCGTTGGGTCCCACGAGCGCGAAGCGCTCGCCGGGGTTGATCTGGAAGGACGCGCCGCTAAAGAGGACGTGCGCGCCGAAGCTTTTTTCGATCTTGTCGACCAGGAGGATCATGGTGCCGCCTTTGACCTTGTGTTCCTATATGAAAAAAGGCCCCAACTTACGTTGGAGCCTCATTCAATGCTCGGGTGGAGACGAGGGGGATCGAACCCCTGACCTCTTGACTGCCAGTCAAGCGCTCT
>URZI01000016.1 GCA_900552385.1 uncultured Collinsella sp.
TCATGCCTAGTCTCGTGGGCTCGGAGATGTGTATAAGAGACAGAACCAGCGCTTCAGATAAAAAGAGGGAGCGCCGCGCACAACGCGACACTCCCCTAGCGATTCAAGAGAATCTATTAGGCCTCGAGAGCCTTCTTGGCGATGGTAGCCAGCTCGTTGAAGGACTCGATGTCCTCGTAAGCCATCTGAGCCAGGACCTTGCGGTCGAGCTCGATGCCGGCAACCTTCAGGCCGTGCATGAACTGAGAGTAAGAGATGTCGTTCAGGCGAGCAGCAGCGTTGATACGGGTGATCCAGAGAGAACGGATCTCGCGCTTCTTGTTGCGGCGATCACGATACTGATACTGCAGGGAGTGCTGGACCTGCTCTTTAGCATGCTTGTAAGTACGCGAAGCGGCACCGTAGTAACCCTTCGCACGATGCATAACGGTACGGCGCTTCTTCTTGGCGGCAACAGCGCGCTTAATACGTGCCATGTTCTATCAACTCCTAGACGGTAAAACGAAAAACGGGAACGCGAACTTAGGCGAGACGCGACTTGATGACCTTGCGGTCGGCAGCGGCGATCTCGGTCTCCTGACGGAAGCCACGCTTACGCTTGGTGGACTTCTTGCTCAGGATGTGGCTCTTGAAAGCCTTGGCGCGCATAAGCTTGCCGGTACCAGTCTTGCGGAAACGCTTCTTGGTGCCGCTGTGGGACTTCATCTTAGGCATGAAATACTCCTTAATCGGTTACAGAACACTAGTTACTTGGTATCGCTTGCCGCTTTATCCTCATCGAAGGCGCCCTTAATCGGGGCGAGCAGCATAAGCATGTTACGGCCTTCCATCTTAGGCTTGGACTCGACCGTAGCGTAAGGCTTGAGATCCTCGGCGAGACGCTCGAGAACGTTAAGGCCCTGCTCCGGGTGAGCCATCTCACGGCCGCGGAACATGATGGTGATCTTAACGCGTGCGCCCTTCTTGAGGAAACGCAGAACGTGGCCCTTCTTGGTCTCGTAGTCGCCAACGTCGATCTTGGGTCGGAACTTCATTTCCTTGACCTCGACCTTGGACTGGTTCTTACGAGCAGCCTTGGCCTTCATGGCCTGCTGGTACTTGAACTTACCGTAGTCCATGACCTTGCAGACCGGCGGCTCCGCGTTGGGAGCGATCTCGACTAGGTCGAGACCCTGATCGTCGGCGACGCGCTGGGCATCGCGGATGGCGAACAGGCCGAGCTGAGAGCCATCGACGCCAATCAAACGGCACGAAGATGCAGTGATCTCGTCGTTGATGCGGGTGTCATCAGACTTAGCTATTTTCCCTACCTCCATTCATAAAAAAATAACCCGGCGCTTCTCAGCAACCAGGTCGTACACATAGAGTTCCTCGATTTGAGGAAGGGAATCTAAGTTGTATGACCAGTCAGCTGCTCATTGGCGCCAAAAGGTGGGAACCCTCGGGTTCCTCTTTAGGGCATTGCGGGAACAACGCCTTGCGAATAATAACACGTACAGCGCGTTATCACATTACGTACACGAAAAAGGGGGCCGCAACCCCCTTGAACGTTCACTTGCATGTATGGTGCCCGAGGCGAGACTCGAAGGGCCTTCGCTTCGCGAAGCCCCGGGCTTCGGACGCGCGGCGCCCTCGCCACGCGCCGCTACAAACAGGCCGCAGGCCTGTTTGCTTAACGCTTCGCGCGCTCACGCGAGTTCGGCACGAAAAAGGGGGCCGCAACCCCCTTGAACGCTCACTTGCATGTATGGTGCCCGAGGCGAGACTCGAACTCGCACGTTGTTGCCAACGGTGGATTTTGAGTCCACTGCGTCTGCCAATTCCGCCACTCGGGCACGTAATGCGTGAGTTAGTTTATCACAGCTTTCTACCGATTAGTCCGAAAATGGAACTTCGAGCATTTCGATGAGTTCGACTGTGCGGAGCATCTCGCGCTGACGGCATCCGCGACCGTCGACCGAAGCCTCACCCATCTGGTTATCGTAAGGGTCCTCGCGCATGCCGTCGAAAGAGGGCTCAAACTCTGCCTGGAATCGATTGTTGGCCACCATACGCCACGGGTCGAGATTGCCAAAGTAGTGACGGCGGCGCCACTCCTCCCCCATCCTGCGAGCAGAAGATCCAAATGACACGTCGGCGTTGAGCCAACCGGTCTGCGGCGTATAGAACTCTGCCCAGTCGTGCGACCCCACCGAATCGAGCGCAACGTACAGGCCGCTCTGCCAACGGGCAGGCACGCCCGCGATACGGCACATGGTGATAAACGTGAGCGCCATAACTCCGCAATCGCCGCGGAGCGAATGCGCGCAGTCATCGGCAATAGATCCCAAAAGCAAGTACGGCGGCTGATAGCGATAGTCGATATGCTGCGTCAGATAATCATAGATAGCACGAGCGCGATCGAGCGGATCCTCGAGTCCGTCAACAACACCGGCCGTCAGCTGCTGCAGATACGGCGTGAATGCAATGTGCGGACGGTCCTCAGAAATATCTTCGGGCAACGGCGCGTCCATACACGGATGCGACGGAAGTATGCCACCGTAGACATCACAATAAGCAGCATCGATGTGATAACGATAAGTCACCGAGAATGAGCGCTCGCTCGAAGAAGACCACGAGACGGTACGAGCCGAAGCATTCGCGGGAGCAACAGCACCCTCCGGCGTCATGTCGAGAATCTCGACCCGAAACTGCTGACGGCAGGCAGCCGCGACGGGAAGCCAAGCGCAAACGGTCTCCCCCTCCAGAGCGCCGGGGACAGACACGGACGCTTTAAGCGTAATGACGCGAGCCAATCCATTTTGCGACTCCATCTCCTTGAGCATCTCGTTGCGCAGTGCAATTCCGTCCGTAGGATCGGGCCGCATGCCGGGAACCTCTTTGGGATATACGCGAAGCGAATCGAGGAAGTTGTCGAGAACGAACAGCTCGCCATCGATAAAGCGCCAGTCAATACGCTCACGGTCAATCAGGTCGTCAAACTGCTCCTCGGTAAACTCAGGCCACTCCTCGCGAATCATCGCAATAGC
The DNA here is from genome assembly GCA_900552385.1 of uncultured Collinsella sp. Classification (GTDB taxonomy): domain Bacteria; phylum Actinomycetota; class Coriobacteriia; order Coriobacteriales; family Coriobacteriaceae; genus Collinsella. The sequence goes on from URZI01000016.1 coordinate 3,030, forward strand.
TCGATCGCGCGACACCGAAAAATGAAGCGGCGTCTCAAGCATGCGATACCGCTCGGCACGAACGCAGGCAGCAAGCGAGGGATCGGGATTCTGTTCCAAAAGACGATCGCAGGCAGCAACAGCCTGCGTCAAATACCCGGCATCCTTAAGACGAAGAATCTCAGGCGGTAGCCCGATATCGAGATGGCGAAAATCATCACAGCAGACATCAACAGAGCAACCAACAGGACCCTCGTCAATAACCTTCCCATCCGAAGGCAGCACATTAATAACAGCCATACCAAAACTCCAAGTCACTAGAACGCTTGAAGCCCATTGTAGCGAGATAAAAAGAAAGCCCCAACAAGGGAGCCATCAACACCGCCGAACGGTAGTCAAAAAAATGAATTCAGCCCAGTAACCCTGCGGCGTTAAACGAAGGAAGCCCCGTCCCCCGGAACTGTTTCCTTGGCGCGACTTCTGGCGAAGCCAGGTGAGCGCAAAGGAAACAGTGTAGGGAGACGGGGCTTCCGGCGGAAAGTTTAGCGACGCTTACGCCTTGTTGACGGAGCCAAACTCCTCCATGAGCTCCTTGGTGCGAGCAACAATGTTGTCGCGACCAGGCTTGAGGAGCTTGCGGGGGTCGAAGCCCTTGCCCTGCTGATCCTTGCCAGCCTCGATGTACTCGCGGACGCCCTTGGCGAAGACGAGCTGCAGATCGGTGTTGACGTTAATCTTGGAGATGCCCAGGGAAATGGCCTTCTTGATCTGATCCTCGGGGATGCCGGTGCCACCGTGCAGGACGAGGGGCAGGTCGCCGGTCTGGGCCTTGATCTCGCCCAGGCGCTCGAAGGAAAGGCCAGCCCAGTCGGCAGGGTACACGCCGTGGATGTTGCCGATACCGCAGGCGAGGAAGTCGACGCCCAGGTCAGCAATCTGCTTGCACTCAGCAGGATCAGCGAGCTCCCCGCTGGAGGTCACGCCGTCCTCGGTGCCGCCGATGCCGCCGACCTCGGCCTCGATGGACATGCCCTTGGAGTGGGCAAGCTCAACGAGCTCCTTGGTGCGGTCGAGGTTAAGCTGGAAGGTCTCCTCGTGAGAGCCGTCATACATGATGGACGTGAAGCCGGCCTCGATGCACTTGAAGCAGTCCTCGTAAGAACCGTGATCGAGGTGAAGGGCGACGGGAACGGTAACGCCCGTGGCCTCGACGGCAGCCTTGACCATGTCGGCGCAGACCTTGAAACCGCCCATCCACTTAGCGGCACCAGCGGTGCACTGAAGGATCAGCGGAGACTTGGCCTCCTCGGCGGCCTGGAGAATAGCCAGGGTCCACTCGAGGTTGTTGGTGTTGAAGGCACCGAGACCGTACTTGCCGGCTTCGGCCTTCTTGAGCATGTCTGCTGCGTTGACGAGCATAAAAGAAACCTCCTGTAAGGTTGCTCCGATAACGCCTGAGATTTTACCACGACATACCCGAGCATAAACGTTCGTTTGTTCACGAATACCATACGATTGGACAATTTTTGACCGTTTGCCCCACAGAATCGACCCACTGGGGAAAATAGCTTGACGATTGAGCGGTCTTCGTGGTTCGAAAGACGGCTTCGAGCCTACATCTGCATAAACGGGTTCTGCATAAGTTCGCGCGCCATCGTGGTCGAATCGCCATGGCCCGTCAAGCAAACGGTATCGGGCGGAAGCGTCTTGGCAAGTTTGGAGAGCGAGCGCATGATCGCCGCCTCGTCACCGCCGGAAAGATCGGTACGACCGTGGCTGCCCGGGAAAAGCGTGTCGCCCACAAAGGCGATGTTCCCCTGCTCGGTCGCGGCGAACAGGACGATGCCGCCCGGCGTATGCCCCGGCGTCTCGATCACCTGCAGGCAGACGTCGCCCACCTCGATTGTATCGCCCTCGGCAAGCAAACGCGTCGGCTCACCCGGATCGGGCGTCTCGATACCCCACATGGCGCGCTGCTCCTCGATATTTGCGCGAGGTACCGTCACGTCCTTAGCGCACAACTCATATAGTGCGCTGTCGCCAACGACAGCTCGAACCCCGGCAACCCCGCCAACATGGTCGGCATGACCGTGCGTGCAGACAGAGCCGAGTACGCGCACCTCGGGATGCGCGGTGCGGATATGCTCCACAAGACGCTCGCCCTCCCACGCCGGATCGACGATTAAGCACTCGTCATTCGAAATCACGGCGTAGCTGTTGGTCTGAATCGGGCCGTTGACGAGCGCCTCAATCGAAGCCGCGCCTCGGGGTGTCAGGTCCAAAGTCATATCGTCCACGCGCATACCCTCCTTCTAAAATACGTTCGAGGCACCAAACGATGCCTCGAACGTAACCAATATCTATGATGCTGAGAGGCTCTCGCACCTACACACGGCGCTTGAGTTGCGCTCCGCCCTCGCCGGGCATAAGACGGCGAGCGTCGTAGACCGAATCGACGCTGCTGATGGAAGCCAGCAGCGGATCCAGACCGCTCGCGTCCGAGATCTCGACCATAAAGCGCAGAGTTGCAATACCCTCTCGGTTGGTCGAGGTGGCGGCGGAAAGGATATTGCCGCCTGCATCGCCAATGGCAATGGTGACGTCCTTGAGCAGGCCCATGCGGTCCAGGCACTCGACCACGATCTCGACCTGGAAAAGTGTATCGGCAGCACCATCCCACTCTACGTCAATCATGCGCTCGGGGTGCTCCATGAGGCCCTTGACGTTGGGGCAGTTGGCGCGATGTACCGAAACGCCACGACCGCGCGTGATGAAGCCGACGATGTCGTCGCCCGTCACGGGGTTGCAGCAATGAGCCAGACGGACCAGCAGGCCGCTGTTGCTCTCGCCCTTGACGATAATGCCGTTACTTGCGCTCTTGCCGCGCTTTTGCGGCTTGCGGTTGGAGCCGCGAGCAGGCTGTTTCACGACCTCGGCGATAGCCTCGGCCTTGGTGAGCTGTTCCTCGGGCTTGGGGTCCAAGATTTGCTCGACCTTATTGCCCACAGCGCGCGGGGCAACCTTGCCGGCGCCGACGGCGGCAAACAGGTCCTCGAGCTGCTTGAAGTTAAACTGCTCCGCTACGGCGTTGAGCGCACGCGTCGAACGCGGCGTAGAAATGCCATAGCCACGCTTCCGCAGGTCCTTGGCCAGCATATCGCGGCCGGCAGCAGCGTCGTCATCCTTGGTCGCAGCGGCAAAATAGCGGCGGATCTTTGACTTGGCGGAAGGCGTCTTAACGATCTTGAGCCAATCACGCGACGGCTTGGAACTCTTGTTAGTCAGGATCTCGACACGGTCACCCGTCTTAATCTCGTGCGTGAGCGGAGCCACCGCACCGTTGATTTTGGCGCCGACGCAATGGTTTCCCACCTCGGTGTGAACGGCATAGGCAAAGTCGAGCGGCGTGGAGCCGGCACGAAGCGCCATGACCTCGCCTTTGGGCGTGAAGACAAAGATCTCCTGATCGAACAGATCGACCTTCAGCGAGTGCAGGTATTCCTTGGCATCGGTGATCTCGTCGGAAGCCGCCCAATCGAGCGAATGCTTGAGCCAGTTGATCTGGTCGTCCAAACGTTGAGCGTCATTGGTCTTGGAAGCAGACGATCCGCCCGACTTCTTATATAGCCAGTGGGCGGCAATGCCGTACTCGGCCTGCTCATGCATCTCGTAGGTTCGAATCTGAATCTCGAGTGGGCGGGCCGTGGGGCCGATAACCGTCGTGTGGAGCGACTGGTAGTTATTGACCTTGGGCATGGCGATATAGTCTTTAAAGCGACCGGGCATGGGGTGCCACAGCGTATGCACCGCGCCGAGCGTGGAGTAGCAATCGCGCACCGAATGCGTGATGACGCGCAGTGCCACCAGGTCGTAGATCTCGGAGAATTCCTTGCCCTTGCGCTTCATCTTTTGGTAGATGGACCAATAGTGCTTGGAGCGGCCGTTGATCTGGAAGTCCTCCAGACCAATGCGGTTGAGCTCATCGGTAAGCGTCTTGATGGTCTCGGCAAGGTAGCGCTCGCGGACCTCGCGCGACTCCGCCACCATGCGCGCGATGCGCTGGTAGGCATCGGGCTCCAGGTAGAAGAAGGACAGGTCCTCGAGCTCCCACTTAATAGAGCTCATGCCCAGGCGGTCGGCCAAGGGCGCGTACACGTCCATGGTCTCGCGAGCCTTAAACAGGCGACGATCCTCGCGCAGGGCCGCCAGCGTACGCATGTTGTGCAGACGGTCGGCAAGTTTAACGATGATGACGCGGATGTCCTTGGACATGGCGAGGAACATCTTGCGCAGCGTGAGGGCCTGCTTCTCGTCCATGCTGTCGACTTCGATGTTGGTGAGCTTGGTCACGCCATCGACGAGCTCGGCCACCGTATCGCCAAACAGGCCGGAAACATCGGCAAGCGAGGTCTCGGTATCCTCAACGGTATCGTGCAGCAGCGCGGCGCACACCACATCGCAGTCCATCTTGAGATCGGCCAAAATGATGGCAACCTCGACGGGATGGTTAATGTACATCTCGCCCGAGCGCCGTTTTTGGTTGCAATGCTTCTCGGCAGCAAAGCAGTAGGCCTGCTCCACCTTGGAGAAGTCGTCCTCATTCATATATTTGAGGCACAAGCGCTCCAGCTTGTCGTAGCTGTCCGCCATAATCTCGGGCGGCAGCTCATCGGCATGCTTATAGTGCTCCATCTCCGAAAAAGGCTGGAGGGTGGAATCATGGGCGGTACGGGCTGCGGCATCCATCGAGGTCCCCTTCCCCTAGGCCCGCGGAACGATCGGGCGGTTAACTTTGGCTAGCATATCAGAAGCGCACGAATCGAGTGCCCAGCTCCGAAAAGCCGAGAACTCCATGCGCGAGCGCAAGCCCTCCAAATAGCGAATCGACCTGCTCAATTGCACGCGGCCGGGATTTTCGGCCATCGCGATGCGACGAGTGTCGTCAAACCCCGAAACGCGACAGAAACCAAGCTCTTCGAAGATTCCCAGGCCACTTTCCACCGAGCGCTCGTCGACCGGCGTGCGAGCATCGATGGCAAGGCACATCTGCGCGATGTCGATATCGCTCGCGCTAAAGGAATCGTCCCCGGTCTTGCCGCGGTTGGAGCGCCACATGGTCTGCAACGCACGATAGAGCGTGACGAGCTCGTCGCGCTCGGGCGCATAGCAGTCGAGTAGGCGCTCGTTAATGCGGGCATCGCGCGACGAATAGAGCAGATGGATCACGGCGGGCTGGCCATCGCGACCGGCGCGGCCACTCATCTGGTTAAACTCAATGCCGCCAAACGGCATGTGATAGAGCACGACATGACGAATATCGGGAAGGTTGACGCCCTCGCCAAAGGCAGAGGTCGAAACAATGCAGCTGAGGCTTCCGTCTCGGAATGCTTCCTCCACGCGACGGCGATCGGAACGCGCAAGCCCCGCGTTATAGAACGCGATATGGGTTGCGCAATCGGGCACACGCTTGCGCAACGTCTTGGCGAGCGCCACGGACTGGTCGCGCGAATTGACGTAGATGACGGTCTTTTCCCCCGTCGCCACAATCGACACCAAACGGTTCTCGCGGCTCGCAAGGTCGCGGTCGTCCTCGAGCTGCAGGTTCTCGCGCACCGTCTCGTCGACCACCGTGCGAGTGATCGGCAACATGCGGGCAAGCTCGGCCACGACCGGAGCCGTCGCGGTGGCCGTCGCAGCCATAACGACCGGGTCGCCCAGGGCTTTGAGGATATCGGGCATGTCAAGATAGGCGCTGCGGTCGCCGCCCTTGGCAAGGCCGGCGTGGTGCGCCTCATCGATAACGACAAAGCCGATGCGGCCCGAACGCGCGAAGCGGTCACGGTGGATAGACAGGAACTCGGGCGTCGTGAGCACGATACCGGTGCGGCCCGAAGCTAGACTGGCGAACACGTCATCGCGTGCGGCCTCCACGGTCTCGCCGGTCAGCACGCCAACGCCAATGCCAAGCGCTGCCATCGTCGACGAGAGGTGATAGGCCTGGTCGGCAACGAGCGCACGCAGCGGATAGACAAAGATGCTCGCACGCCCGCGAAGGACCGCCTCGCGCGCGGCATGCACATGGAAGATGAGCGACTTGCCGCGCCCCGTTCCCATAACGGCCAGAACACTTTGGTGATCGGCCAAGGCGTCGAGCGCCTCGACCTGCGCGCGGTGTGGCTGGTTCGAGCCGATAAAGCTATGGATAAGCGAGCGTGTCAGCTCGGTATAAGAAAGCTGGGCGAGCGTCTCGCGCTTGCGCGACTCCAGGCGCAGGCCGGAATCCGCCGGCTGCACGCCACGACGAAGCTCGCATGCCGGATCGTCGACGCTGGGCAGCGTGGTATCGCGGACCAGAACATCCTTGACCATGAGCTTGGGCTTCACACGACCCTGCCAATGCTCGGCAACAGCCTCGAACACCAAGTCGACGGCGCTGTCGCAATTGATAAGCTTGTCGATCTGCGGCACACGAAACATGATGGCCGGCACACTCGCGGCGCCATCCGTCGCCACGAAGCGCATGTGCTCGCCGGTCTTACCCACCACGGCGCGATCACACATCGTCACGCCCTCGGCAGCCAGCAGCGGCACCTTATTACCCTGGCCAAACGGCTCAAGGCGGGAAATCTGCTCGATGGTCTCGATATTCAATTCGGAAAGGTCGACCGTGGCGGCAACCTCGTCGGTGTCCTCAAAGTCCTCGGCGGGAAGCTCGGACAACACGGCGGAAAGGCGACGGCGGAACTCATCGAGTTTGGATGCCTCGATGGTCACACCCACCGCACCAGCATGTCCGCCGCGACGAATCATCAGGTCGGAACAGCGCTCGATGGCGTCAAACAGGTTAACTTTGCCCACCGAGCGACCAGAGCCGCGCGCGATACCGTCCTCGATCGAGAACAGCAGCGCCGGCACGTGGTAGCGGTTGGTCAGACGGCTTGCCACGATGCCCTTGACGCCCTCGTGCCAGCCTTCGCCGCCCACGACGATCACGCGTCCACCGTCATAGGTCTCCTCGACCTTTGCCATGGCATCGCGCGTGAGCTCCGCCTCGATCTCACGGCGCTGGCGGTTGATTTCCTCGAGCTCAGCCGCCAGTGCGCTTGCTTCGATGGGATCGCGGGCAAGCAGTAGGTCGAGCGCCAGCTTGGAATCGGCCATGCGACCGGCAGCGTTTAAGCGGGGAATGAGCGAGAATGACAGGCCATCCGCCGTAATGCTCGAAAGGTCCGCCTTGGCGAGCGCGGCAAGCGCGATATAGCCCGGGCGAGCGGTTACGCGCATCTGCTGGATGCCCTCGGCAACCAGCGCGCGGTTCTCGGGCGTGAGCGGCATCATGTCGGACACGGTGCCCAGCGCCGCGACCTCGATAAGCGAACGCCAATACGACGGCTTGCCCAGACGCTCGCCCAGGACTTGCACCAACTTGAGTGCCACGCCGGCACCGGCAAGCTCACGCGAAGGACCATCGTCATCGAGCTTAGGGTCGGTCAGGGGTACGCCCTGCGGCACCTGATCGGAGATCTCGTGATGGTCCGTGACCACCAAATCGATCCCCAGGCTCTTCAGATAGGAAACCTCTTCCTTGGCGGCAATGCCGTTATCGACGGTCACGATCAGCTGGGGGCGAGCGAGCTCGTTAACGCGGTCGAGCGCCGCGCGCGAAAGACCGTAGCCCTCATCAAAGCGATGCGGAATAAACGGCGTGACATCGGCGCCAAACGTGCGCAGCGCCTCGGTCAACAGGCAGGTCGACGTAATACCGTCAACGTCAAAATCGCCAAAGACTGCAATGTGCTCGTGGTTGCGAATAGCACGCTCGACGCGGTCGGCAACGACCGACATGCCCGGGATAATGAGTGGGTCGGCCCAGTCGCGATCGAGCGAAGGCGTCAAAAACAATTGGCCCTCTTTGATTGAGCCAATGCCGTGCGCGACCATAATGCGCGCCACCAGCCCGGGAATGCCCAGACCAGCCGAAAGCTCCTTTTCGAGCTCGGGGTTTTGCTGAGCGACCGCCCAGCGATGCGTCGTCTTAAGCGATGACATAGGCACCCACCCCCGATAGGGGCAGGTCGCCGCGATACCTCTCACGGTTCATAGCGATGAGTCCTCTGTGTATGCCCGCTTCGGCAGGCAGATCTGTTGAACGGATTTATTATACCGTGCGGCGCGGACGCAAATCGCCGCAGCATGCCGCGGTTTCGGTAAACGATGCCGGTAATAGCCTCGAAATAATCGAGCGTTTCTGACGCACGGACACATGTGAGCGTCTAGCATATCCAGTCAAAACGGATTCACGAGCAAAGGGAGTCACAAGAGCATATGAAGCAATGGGTTGGACTGGGCAAGTTTCTCGCGGGGCACATGCAAATCATCGTTCCGATTTGTGTGGCGCTCGGCGTGCTCTTTCCTCAACAGATCGGCGTTCTCAAGCCCATCGTTCCCACCTTGTTTGCCTTTATGACGTTCCAAGGTGCGCTCAGCAATACCTTTCACCAGGTAGCCGAGGTGTTCCACCGTCCGCTGCACCTGATTCTGGCGTTGTTGGTCTCGGCGGCGCTTATTCCCATCGCGGCCTACGCCATGGGATCGTTGTTCTTTGGTTCCAACCCCAACCTTGTCTGCGGCATCGTGCTCGAATACAGTGTGCCCGTGGCAGTCACCGCTTTTATGTGGATCAGCATGTTCGGCGGCAACGGCCCGCTCGCGCTCACCATCATCCTGACGTCCTCGGTCATCTCCCCTGTGACGATTCCGCTTACGCTCAAGCTCCTGCTGGGCGCCACCGTCTCGATCGACATGCCGAGCATGATGCAGAACATGGCCTTTATGATCGCCATCCCCGCCGTGCTCGGCATCGTGATCAACGAGCTCACGCGCGGATGGGGGCACGAAAAACTCTCCCCCGCGCTCTCGCCCGCCTGCAAGTTCATGATGATGGGCGTTATCGCCTCCAACTCCACCGCCATGAGCGAGTACGTGCTGCACATGAACGCGGTGCGCTTGGAAGTCGCCCTCTTTATTTTGGTCTTCGCCATCAGTGGCTTTGTCGTCGGTTTTCTGGTCGCCCATGCGCTGCATCTGCCATATAGCGAGACGACCACCATGTGCTTTACCTGCGGCATGCGTAACATCTCTTCGGGCGCCGTCATCGCCACACAGTACTTTCCGGGCGAAGTCGTGTTTCCCGTCATGTGCGGAACGCTGTTTCAGCAGGTACTCGCCTCGCTTATCGGACATCTCTTTGAGCGTCTAACCGGCGAGGAGCGCGCCGCCCAGCGCAAGCGCGTCGAAGCCGGCCGCGACGCCATGGCACGCTAGACTGTCCGCATTACGCGGGTGTTAGTCTTGCTATACGAGCGTTTCCAGATGCGCACGCAAGCGCTCAGCATCGATATCGAGCGTTGTCTCAGCATTGACCTGGGCCAAACGATAGCCGACAAAGTAGGGCGAAACCACCCAACGCGGCAGCGCCTTGGCAATGGTCCGACCGCCCAGGTGATAGAAGAACAGGTTATACGACTCTGCGCGACCACCGTGGTGCTCGTTCAGGATATAGCGCAGAGCTACCTGGATTGCATCGGCGAAGAGACCCGCTCGGCTTGATCTCTCGTGTCATCGCTGGCGGCGATTCCCTGCGGGGCTGAAACGTTGATCTCAAAGAACCCCATGATGGGTTCGGTTGAGATGTTGGCCGAGATCCTCCCCTGTTGCCAGACATTGATGCCTTCGAAATTGGCGGAAGCCAGCGAAGCATAGCCGTCTTCCTGCTCCAAACCCACAATCTGCATGTGCGGATGAACGAGGCTACCGCCCGAGAGCGGACCCTTGTTCTTGTACATGAGCACGCTTCGATACTGCTGTGAATCGATCATCTGCTGCCAGCAACCCAGGGCAAACCGCATCACATGGTGGAGTTCATCCGGCTCATAGGTCACCAGGTCGGCATCGTGATCGGCCGACTCGATCAGCACGGTTTGACGGGTGGCGCGCAGGGTCTTGAACTTATTCTCGAGCCAAATGCAATCGCCATCACGGCGAATGATGTCGGTGAGCCCTTCTGTATCGCAAAAGGGGCACGCGGTGCCGGGACGACGGTTGTCGTCGGGCTTACCGTTCGCCTGCCGAACGTCAAATACCAGCGTCACGGGTTATACCTCCAGCGGCACAATCTTGGTGCCATGGAGCTCGGAGACGCCCAGTGCCGCCGCCACGGTATCGCGGTTGACCGTGGAAATGCCGCCGCCGGGAAGGATGGTCAAGCGGTCGCCCGCATACTCGATCAAGCGGGCCAGGTTTTCGAAGTTGTCCTCGATCGGCGTACCGGCAGCGCCACCATGCGTCAGGATGCGTGTGATGCCGCAGTCGGCGAGTATGTCAATCGCGTCGAGCTGAGCCTCGGGCGAGAGCTGATCAAACGCCATGTGGAAGGTGATGTCGATGGGCTCACGCTTGCATTCTTCGGTCGCGCAGCCCGCGGCCATCACGAGAGCGCCCAACGTAAGCTCGTCGAGTGCCCATCCGCCAGCGCAGGGCTTGCAGCAGCCAAAGACCAAGCCGTCAACGCCGGCGCTCACGGCAAGGCCCAGGTCCATCTCCATCATACGCAACTCGTCCTGGTTGTAGTGAAAGTCGCCGCCACGCGGGCGAATCATGCACATCACCCGTGCATCGTGCTCGTGTGCATAGTTGGTCGTAGCGCTGATAACGCCGGCCGAAGGCGTGGTGCCACCAACGGCAAGGTTGTCGCACAGCTCGATACGCCTTGCACCGGCATCGATAGCCGCCGGCACCCGCTCAAAGTTCTCGGCACAAAACTCGTACAGCATAGATAGACCCCCAAAGACAGCAGATGTTTTCCGACGGGCATTGTCACACATCCCCATGAAGTTGCGGTGGAATAGGGACTCTTTTGGCCTCTGGAGCCCGTATTCAGTCCCTATTTCACCGCAACTTAAAAAGGGGCGCTGACTGAGATAGTCAGCGCCCCTTTTGTTAGGTGGGTTAGCCTCCGAGGTAGGCTTTGCGGACGTTATCGTCGTGCAGGAGCTCTTGACCGGTGCCGGTCATGGTGATCTTGCCGGTCTCGAGCACGTAGCCGCGCGTGGCGATGGAAAGCGCCATCTGCGCGTTTTGCTCAACCAGAAGCACCGTGGTGCCGGCCTTGTGCAGGTCCTCGACAATCTGAAAGATCTGCTCAATCAGAATCGGTGCCAGACCCATGGAAGGTTCGTCGAGCATAAGCAGTTTGGGGTTACTCATAAGGGCGCGGCCCATAACGAGCATCTGCTGCTCGCCGCCTGAAAGGGTGCCGGCGACCTGGCGACGACGTTCCTTCAGGCGCGGGAACTGCTCGTAGACGCGCTCCAGGCCCGGAGCCACCGTGGACTTGGGCTGCGTATAGGCACCCATCTCCAGGTTCTCCTCAACCGTCATCTGCAAAAAGGCGCGACGACCCTCGGGAACCTGAGCCAGGCCCTTACCGACCAGCTTATCAGCGGGCGTATGGGTAATGTCCTCGCCCATAAACTTGATGGAGCCGGTCTTGGAGCGTAGCAGGCCCGAGACGGTCTTGAGCGTCGTGGACTTACCGGCACCGTTCGCGCCGATCAGAGCCACGATCTCGCCCTCGTTAACGTTAAAGGAGATGTCCTTGATGGCGTGGATGGCACCGTACCAGACGTTGATGTTGTAGACGGAAAGCATCGGCTCTGCCATTTAGTTCTCCCCCTTATCCTGCTTGCCCAGATACGCCTCAATAACGGCATCGTTATTCTGGATTTCCTCTGCCGTGCCCTTGGCGATGACCTTACCAAAGTTAAGCACGCAGATGCCCTCGCAGATGTTCATAACGAGCGACATATCATGCTCGATAAGCATAATGGCAATGCCAAAGGTGTCGCGAATCTTGACGATGTTCTCCATGAGCTCCGCGGTCTCGGACGGGTTCATGCCGGCGGCAGGCTCGTCGAGCAGCAGTAGCTTGGGGTTGGTGGCAAGCGCGCGGACGATCTCCAAACGACGCTGAGCGCCGTAAGGCAGCGATCCGGCCTGCTCGTTTGCCAGATGCTCCATATCAAAGATGGACAGCAGCTCCATGGCGCGCTCGTGAGCAGCCTTCTCGTGCTTCCAATACGTCGGCAGGCGCAGCACGCCTTCAAAGCCGGAGTAGCGCTCCTGGTTGTGCAGGCCGACCTTAACGTTATCCTCCACCGTCATGGTGTTGAACAGACGAATGTTCTGGAAGGTACGGGCAATACCCATGCGGTTGACCTGATAGACCGACTTGCCCGAGGTGTCCTCGCCGTCGAGCAGGATGGTGCCGTGCGTGGGCTGATACACCTTGGTGAGCAGGTTGAAGACCGTGGTCTTACCGGCACCGTTGGGGCCGATCAGACCGGCGATCTCGGTCTTGCCGATAGTCAGGCTAAAGTCGTCGACTGCCTTAAGGCCACCGAACTCAATGCCCAGGTGGATGCACTCGAGTGCCGGGCGCTGACCCAAGTCGCGGTCGGGAACGATGGCGCCAGAAGGATACGGGACCATCTTGCCCTTGTTGAACTCAAATTTACTGGGCATCGGCTGCCACCTCCTTCTTGGAAGCAAAGCGGTCCTTGACGCGACCGAAGAACGCCTTGAGCTGCGGGTTGTTGGTAAAGATCATGACCAAGATCAGCACGATGGCGTAGATGAGCATGCGGTAGTCCGAGAACTGACGGAGCAGCTCGGGAAGCACCGTGAGCAATGCCGCCGCGATGACGGAGCCGCGCATATTGCCCAGACCGCCCAGGACCACGAACACCAGGATGAGGATGGACGTGTTGAAGTCGAACTTGGTGGCGGAGAGCTGCGAGAAGTTACCGCCGAAGAGGGCTCCGGCAGCACCGGCGAGGGCAGCGGAAACCACGAAGGCGATCATGCGGTACTCGGTGACGGAGATGCCTACGGACTCGGCTGCAATCTTGTTATCGCGCACGGCCATAATGGCACGGCCGGTACGGCTGCGAACCAGGTTGAGCACGATCACGAGTGCGACCATGACCAGGATGGCACCGGCGAGGAAGGTCGAGTACGTCGACACACCCGATGCGCCCTGCGCGCCCTTGATGATGGCGGTGCCGTCCTCGAGCAGGTGCAGGTCGTCGATCGTGGAGTTACCCGTGATGTTAAAGATCACATGCAGGCCGCGGGAATCGACGCCCACAATGAGGCAGGTGACGATCTCCTTGATAATCTCGCCAAAGGCCAGCGTCACGATAGCCAGGTAATCGCCGCTCAGACGAAGGACCGGGATGCCAATCAAGAAGCCCAGGATGGCGGCAGCGATGGCGCCGACCACGATACTGATGATAAGGCGCACCGGATCGGAGGGAACGGCGCTCTCCAGCGCGACGGCGGTGACGATTCCCGTATAGGCGCCGACACTCATAAAGCCCGCGTGGCCCAGCGACAAGTCGCCCGCGATGCCGACGACGAGGTTAAGGGAAATGGCCATGACGATATAGGCCGTGATGGGAACCAGCTGACCGGCGATCATGCGCGGAATCATGTGGTTGGACTGCATAAAGAACACGATGGCAAACGCTACAAGGCACATGGCGTACGTGACAAAGTCGTGACGCGTCTGCTTGTCTTTAAGAAACTTCATAACGCTCACCTACACCTTCTCGGGGACGTACTTGCCCAAGAGGCCGGCAGGCTTGACGAGCAGGACGATGATCAGAACACCAAAGACGATGGAGTTGGCAAGGCTCGTGGAAATGTAAGCCTGTGCCATCGCCTCGATGATGCCGATAAGAATGCCACCGACAAAAGCGCCGGGGATGGAGCCGATGCCACCGAAGACGGCGGCGTCGAAGGCCTTGATGCCAGGCATAGCACCCGTCGTGGGCTGCAGCACCGGTGAGTAGGAGCACAGCAGCACACCGGCGATGGCGGCAAGGGCAGAGCCGATGGCAAACGTCATCGAAATGGTGCGGTTGACGTTGATGCCCATGAGCTGAGCGGCAGCCTTGTCCTCGGACACGGCGCGCATGGCCTTGCCCATCTTGGTCTTACCTGTAAAGAACATCAGGCCGGCCATGATAACCAGGCAGGCGACGATGGTGACGAGCGAGACGGCGCTTACGTTGAACTTGGCCAAGAACTCCGGCACCTGGAAGGTGACGAGCGAAGTGAAGTTCTTGGGCGTGGCGCCCCACAGAAGCTGCGCGGCGTTCTGCAGGAAGTAAGACACGCCGATAGCCGTGATCAGAACGGCCAGCGGGCCTGCTTGGCGCAGCGGCTTATAGGCCAGACCCTCAATGAGAACACCGAGAACCGTGCAGGCCACGCAAGAGAGAACTACAGATGCCCAGCCCGGGAGGCCGAGATACGACGTGGCGCAGAACGAGACATAGGCACCGACCATGATGACATCGCCGTGAGCGAAGTTCAGCATCTTGGCGATACCGTAGACCATGGTGTAGCCCAACGCGATGATGGCGTAGACGCTGCCCATGGACAGGCCGTTGACCAGGTATTGGATAAAGACCGTCATGTTCCACATCCCCCTTTCGAATAGGTTTCCAGTTAATGTATGAAACAGGGACGTTACATCGTCCCTAGATACCAAGCAAGCAGGGAAGGCCAAAACCTCCCCTGCTTGGGATCAAAACCGCTCTATGTAAGGCGGCCAATTAGGCCTGTACGTACTTGCCGTCGGTAATGACGTACGCCGTCGGGTCCTTCTGGACCTGGCCCTTGTCGTTCCAGGAGAGCTTGCCGGTCAGACCGTCAACGGTAATGTTGCGCATAGCCTCGGGAAGCTTCTCGGCAACCTCGGTCGGGTCGGCGTCGGCACCCAGGCCGGCTTCCTTGAGGGCCTCGGCCACCGCGTGCACGCCGTCGTAGGCGTCGGCGGCAAACTGGTCAGGGGTATCGCCGTACTTATCCTTGTAGGCGTTGACGAAGTCGGCGTTTTTCTCGTCGTCGGCGGAGAACGGGGTCATGAGCAGCAGGCCCTCGGCAAGAGAGGTGTCGAAGCCCTCAACGCCCAGGATGCCGTCCATGCCGTCGCAACCCATCATCTTGACGTCGTAGCCCATATCCTTGGCGGTCTTGAGCAGGACGGTTGCGGGGGTGTAGTAGATCGGCGCGAAAATCATGGTGGCGCCGGCCTCCTTGGCCTTGGTCAGCTGGTTGGTAAAACTCGTGGCGGAGTCATCCTTAAAAGTCTTCTCGGCGACAATCTCAAGCTTAGACTCGACAGCCTGTGCCTTGAAGGCATCAGCAATACCCGAGCTATAGGCATCGGCGGCGTTATAGAAGACAAAGAACTTCTCGTCCGCGTACTTCTCTGCCAAAAACTTAGCAGCATTAACACCCTGGTTGGGGTCGGTGAAGCAAACCTGGAAGACACAATCCTTGCCGTCGGTGACGTCCTCGGAGGACGCGGACGGGGTGATCATGAACGTCTTGGGGTCGTTACCGCACTCGGCGGCAACTGCAACCGACGCACCCGTGGTGGTCGGGCCGACGAGGGCCTGCATGCCCCAGTCGAGCAGGGTGTTAAAGGCGTTGACGGCCTTCTCGCCATCGGCCTGGTCGTCCTCGGCCTTGCTGACAAGCGGCAGCTCCTTGGTCGAGAAATCCTTGCAGCCAAGCTCGACACCCTGGGTAACGGACTTGCCGTAGGACGCGTTGGCGCCGGTCAGCGGGCCGATGGTGCCGATCTTAAACGAAGCGTCGCTCGAAGCGGAACCACTGTCGCCGCCGTTGGAGGAGCAGCCAGCTAGAATGGACATCGCCCCCAGACCTGCTGCGCTCGCGATAACGCTCCTGCGATTCATAACAGGGTTCAATGACTTACCGGTGAGGCTCGACATGCGGCTCTCCTCTCAAATCTCGTCGGGTTTCGGTTACCCGACAGGCCATCCTTCGCCGTGTTCGGCGTTCGCAAAATAGTAGACGCTTTAGTTAAGAAAAGTGGCGATTATTTCAACTTTTCTTTTACTTTGTCCATTTATCCATATTTATGCGTATTTCTATTATTTTATGCAGTAATGCCACTTTATTGTGTAAAAGTAATGTTTCCATTCTGTTACAGGCGTCCTTACCCTGAATAAAACGGCCCCACCGTTCTCGTTGTATATGCACTTAGGCGGCGATGTACTTGCCGTCCTGGATCACATAGGCTGTAGCGGGCTTTTCGACCTGGCCCTCGTCATTCCACGTCAGCTCGCCTGTCAGGCCCTCGATCTTGATCTTGCGCATGGCCTTGGCAAGGTCGCCGGCGATGTCGGCACCGTCGGCCGTAATGTCAATCCCCGCCTTATCGATAGCCTCGGCAATCGCGTGGACGCAGTCATAGGCGTCGGCGGCAAACTGGTTGGGCGTCTCGTCGTAGGCGTCCTTATAGGCCTTGACGAAGTCGGCATTCTTCTCATCGTCGGCAGAGAACGGGGTCATGAGCAGTACGCCCTCGGCAAGAGAGGTATCGAAGCCTTCCACAGAGAGCAGGCCGTCCATGCCGTCGGTACCCATGAGCGTCATGTCGTAGCCCATATCCTTGGCGTTATTGAGCAGAACGGACGCCGGCGTGTAGTAGATCGGCGCAAAAACGAGCGTGACTCCGGCCTCCTTGGCCTTGGTGAGCTGCGTGGTGAAACTCGAAGAGGAATCGTCCTTAAACGTCACAGTAGAGACGACATCTAGTTTGGATGCCTTGGCCTGCTCGGCAAAGGCATCGGCAACGCCCGAGCTATACGTATCGCCGGAGTTGTAGAACAGGGCGATCTTGGCATCTGCGTACTTCTCGGCCAAGAACTTCGCAGCGCTGGCGCCCATGGTGGGATCGGTGAAGCAGACCTGAAAGACCGTGGTCTTATCCTTGGTGACATCGAGCGACGAGGCGGAGGGCGTGACCATGAGCATATCGTCGGCGATCTCGCCCGAGACGGCGACGGCAGCACCGGTGGTAACGGGGCCGACGAGCGCCTGCATGCCCCAGTCGTACAAGGTGTTGAAGGCGTTGATGGCCTTTTCGCCGTCGGCGACGTCGTCCTCGGACTTAAGCGAGAGTTTGAGGTCCTTGGTCGAGAAATCCTTGGCGGCGAGCTTGGCACCCTTCTCGGCCGAAACGCCATAGGTTGCCGCGGCGCCGGTCAGAGGGCCGATGACGCCGATCTTGAAGGTCTTGCCGTCATCGGCGGAGCCGCCGTCCGAGCCACCCGACGAGCAACCAGCGAGCGCCGCGGTGCCACCGAGCGCCGCGGCGCCAGCCAAGAAACTCCTGCGGTTAAGTACGTTGTTGATGCTAAACATGGTGTCCCCCTTTTCGCTGGCCGCGGTGCGGCCGTCTTGCGGTACAGGGCAAACCTTATGGTGCAAACGTTGACAGTTTGTTACGGAGTTCCGTTTGTAGCGAGCATGTTTCCAATGTTTCCGCAGCGTTTCGGGGGTGCCGTTTTGTGCGACTCCTGTTGCCTGGCGAGCACACGCCCTCGGTTCACGCTAGAATGCACTCAACCTTTAAGCGGTTAATCCATCCATAAGATGCACGAAGGAGCTATCTATGAGCGAACCCCTGCGCACCGTGAACGTCGGTCTGATCGGTCTTGGAACCGTCGGCGGCGGCGTGGCCCGTCTGATCAAGAGCCACCACGATGAGTACCTGGCCGCCTACGGCATCGACCTTAAGCTGACCCGCGCCTGCGCGCTTGCCTGGGAGCAGGCCGAAGCTGCCGGTATTGAGCGCGAGGCCTTTACGAGCGACTGGCACGACGTCGTCACCGACCCCGCCGTCGATATCGTCGTCGAGCTCATCGGCGGCGAGCACCCCGCGACCGAAATCTTCACCACCGCCTTCGAGAACGGCAAGCACGTCGTCTCTGCCAACAAGGCCCTGCTGGGCCGTCATGTCGAGACGCTCGCCGAGAAGGCGCGCGCGTGCGGCGTGCAGATTAAGTGCGAGGCCAGCTGCGGCGGTGGCATCCCCATTGTCAGCACGCTCGAGCACGACCTGGTGGGCAACAAGATCCTGACCATCGCTGGCATTCTCAACGGCACCACCAACTACATCCTGTCGCGCATGGACGCCGAGGGCGCCGATTACGCTGACGTGCTCGCCGACGCCCAGGCAAAGGGCTATGCCGAGGCCGACCCGTCCGCCGACGTCGACGGCTTCGATGCCGCCAGCAAGACGGCAATCCTCGCCTCCATCGGTTTTGGCACCCGCGTTACCACCGACGATGTTTACCAGCAGGGTATCCGTACCATCGGCGCCGAGGACATCGCCCAGGCCCGCGAGCTCGGCTACACCATTAAGCTGCTCGGCATCGCCCGCAATACCGACGCCGGCGTCGACGTCCGCGTGCATCCCACGCTGATCCCCGCCGACCACATGCTTGCCAAGGTCAACGGCGCTATGAACGCTGTCTACGTGGTAGGCGACGCCGTGGGCGAGACCATGTTCTACGGTGCCGGCGCAGGCTCCTTCCCCACCGCGAGCGCCGTCGTGGGCGATATCCTGTCGCTCTCCGAGCAGATCAGCCGCGGTGTGGCTCCGCTGCCCGAGATTGAGCCCTATGGTCACAACCTCGCCTTTAAGCCCATGGACGAGCTCCAGACCAAGTACTATGTGCGCCTGAAGGTCGCCGACCGCGTAGGCGCCCTGTCCGAGACGGTCGACATCTTTGCCAAGCACAACATCTCGATCTCGCTCATCAACCAGGTCGAGGACGGCAAATCGGGCGTCAGCGATGCCTGCTCGGTCATCTTCCTGACGCACCGCGCGCTCGAGAAGGACGTCCAGGCTGCCGCCGCCGAGCTTGCCAGCGTCGACTGCGTGGCCGAGGTCGCCAACGTCCTGCGCATCGAGGACGTCGAGGCCTGGACCGAAGGCGTCATGGCCAACTAATTCGCTCTTCGCTATACGGCATATATGTTTTCCTGGCGAGCGATATGTCCTTCCATGTCACGGGCGCGTGCTCCCCGTCGACAGAGCCGCCCGCTCCTAAAGGTCGCAAGCCACGATTTCGAACCTCAACGAAGCCCAATGCAAAAGGCGCGCTGCCTGCATCAACCGCAGGCAGCGCGCCTTCTTCTGTTTGAAAGGGAAACTATGTCCCACTATTTCGAATCAGAACGGGGCACGGTTTCCCCCAGGACCTCCTTGCGGAAACTGCATCCCACTCTGAGCGCCCATTCCGGGACACAGCTTCCCAACGGCCCCCGTTTCGGAAACCGCATCCCGTTCCGAGCCTTCAAAGCAGGACGCGCCTTCCCCTAGGGAAGCATCTCGTTATTTGCCGTCGTCGTCCTGGGCCTCATCGCGTGCATAGAGCTCCAGCATGCGGCGGCGGTATTCGCGCACGGCGAGCTTGGCGCGCTCCAGGCGGCGACGCTCGCGCGGAGTCAGCTCGGACGGGTCGACCTCGTCTCCATAGGTCTTATCGGCAAGAAGATGTGCCGCATCCACGATGCGGGCATCGATGTGGCCGCTCGCCGCCTCGGCGGAAAGACGCTCGGCAATCGTATCGAGCGTAGGCAGGCCCTCGAATACGCGACCGTGACCATGCGAGGTCAGCAGCTCGTGCTCGCGTGCGAGCAGGCTCGCCAAATCGTGATGGGCACGCAGGATGTCGAACGCATCGGATGGATGCTCGGCAACCTCTGCCACGGCGGCGACCGGCGCGGCGTCGACCACGCGGTAGAAGAGCTGCGCGAGCAATGGCATCAAGAACACTGTGATGGCACCGGCGGCAACCATGACCGACGCAATATCTTGCGACAGCGCGCCCGCGTTGACGGCAACACTCGTCACGGCAACGATGATCGGCAGGGCCGTGGTGCAGTACAGGGCCACGGTAATGCGACCATACGCCGACACATCGCGCGTCGCAGGACAAATGCTCATAGAGATGAGAATGGGCACGGCGCGAATAATCAACAACGCCACGATAAAGCCTGCGAGCAGCCCGGGGCGCGACGCCACGGCCGTCAGGTCGATCTTTGCGCCCGATACGGTAAAGAACACCGGAATCAAAAAGCCGTAGGCCAGGCCGTCGAGCTTGGTCTCGAGCGTATGGTTGCCCTCGGGGATGATGTAGCGCAAGACAAAGCCGGCGGCAAAAGAACCCAACACGATGTCGAGATCAAAGACGGCCGAGAACGCCACGAGTGTGACCAGGATGAGCACCGTCAGGCGCACGAAGGTCTGCGACGTGGTATCGGCGCGTTCCTCGACAAACGCAAAGAAGCGGCTGCCGACGCGCTTGGAGCGGCTTGGGACCACGGCCAGCAACACGCAAACCACCGCAAACAAGCCAAGGATTACGAGCGTTTGGATGCCGGTGCGGGCAGATAGCAGCACCGACATGGCGAGCACGGGGCCGAGCTCACCCCAGGTGCCATACGCGAGAATCGAGTCGCCCACGCGCGTGCCGGTGAGCGAGCGCTCACGCATGATGGGCACGAGCGTACCGAGCGCCGTCGAAGTGAGGGCAAGCGTCACGGCGATACCGTCGAAATGGCTGACCGAGAACCACGGGGTAAAGCGCACGGCAAGCCAGGCGATACCAAACGTGACGACCCACGTCGCCAAGCCGTAGCGCCCCTCCACACCCGTGATGCTCTTGGGGTCGATCTCAAAGCCGGCAAGCAGGAACAAAAAGGCCAGGCCCAGCTCGGACACAAGCGAGACCTCAGCATCTACATGGATGACGCCGAGCATATGGGGTCCCAGCACCGCGCCGAGCACGAGCAAAAAGACCGTCTCGGGAACGGGTTTTCCGGGAATCGCCGAGGCGATAAAAGGACTCGCAAAGGCCACGAGTGCGATGATGGCGAGCGAAACGAATGCCATGTGATGCCTTTCTCTTGTTTGCGCTTCACTGTAGCACCCTCGCCGTCCTCAACGCGCCGCGAGCTGTCGTATCATAGTGAGGTTTACAAACATGTGGCTCAAGGCGACCGCGAGGCTTGTCCCGTAAACCGACCGCTGCCGCATACCGTACCGTACGCCCAACCGATCAGGAAGGCAGGAACCAATGGTCTCTCGTATCTACGTGGAGAAGAAACCCGGGTTCGACGTCGAGGCTCAGCAGCTCAAGGGCGAGCTGACCGAAATTCTCGGCATCAAGGGCATCGAGGCCCTGAGGATCATCAACCGCTACGACGTCGAGGGCATCGACGAGAAGCTTTTCCGCTCCTGCGTGCCGACCGTCTTTAGCGAGCCCCAGGTCGATGTGACCTACGACGAACTCCCCGCAAGCGATGGCGCCGTCTTTGCCGTCGAATTCCTGCCTGGCCAGTTTGACCAGCGCGCCGACTCCGCCAGCGAGTGCGTGCAGCTCATCAGCCAGGGCGAGCGCCCCGCCGTGCGCTCCGCCAAGGTCTATATGATCTCGGGCGCTCTGGACGAGGCCGCCATCGATGCCATCAAGCACTACGTGGTGAACCCCGTCGAGGCACGCATCGCCTCGCTCGACCTGCCCGAGACGCTGTACACGGAGACCCCCGAGCCCCAGCCCGTCGAGGTGCTCGACGGCTTCCGCGAGCTCGACGAGGCCGGCCTTGCCGCCTTTATCGCCGATCGCGGCCTTGCCATGGACGAGGCAGACATCGCCTTCTGCCAGCAGTACTTCCGCGATGAGGACCGCGACCCCACCATCACCGAGATCCGCGTGATCGACACCTACTGGTCCGACCACTGCCGCCACACCACCTTCGGCACCGTCCTGGACGACGTGACGATCGACGACGCCGTGGTGCAGCAAGCCTTCGACCGCTACATGGAGATGCGCCACGAACTCGGCCGCGACGCCAAGCCCGTCTGCCTCATGGACATGGGCACCATCGGCGCCAAGTACCTCAAGAAGACCGGCGTCATGACCGATGTCGACGAGTCCGAGGAGATCAACGCCTGCACCGTCAAGGTGAAGGTCGATGTCGACGGCGAGGACCAGGACTGGCTGTTCCTGTTTAAGAACGAGACCCACAACCACCCGACCGAGATCGAGCCCTTCGGCGGTGCCGCCACCTGCGTGGGCGGCGCTATCCGTGACCCGCTCTCGGGCCGCAGCTATGTGTACCAGGCCATGCGCGTCACCGGCGCCGGCGACCCCACCGTCCCGGTTTCCGAGACGCTCGAGGGCAAGCTGCCGCAGCGCAAGCTCGTGACTACTGCCGCCGCCGGCTACTCCAGCTACGGCAACCAGATCGGCCTTGCCACCGGTCAGGTCAACGAGCTCTATCACCCCGGCTACGTGGCCAAGCGCATGGAGGTCGGCGCCGTCGTGGGCGCTACCCCGGCAAACCACGTGCGCCGCGAGTGCCCCGCCCCCACCGACAAGATCATCCTGCTGGGCGGCCGCACCGGCCGTGACGGCATCGGCGGTGCCACCGGCTCCTCCAAGACCCAGAACACCGAGTCCATCGAGACCTCGGGCGCCGAGGTCCAGAAGGGCAACGCCCCGGTCGAGCGCAAGCTGCAGCGCCTCTTCCGCCGCGGCGACGCCTGCCGCCTGATCAAGCGCTGCAACGACTTTGGCGCCGGCGGCGTCTCGGTCGCCGTGGGCGAGCTTGCCGACGGCCTGTATGTCGACCTGGACACCGTGACCAAGAAGTACGACGGCCTGGACGGCACCGAGCTCGCCATCTCCGAGTCCCAGGAGCGTATGGCCTGCGCCGTCGCCGACGGTGACGTCGAGGAGTTCATGGGCTACGCCGCCGAGGAGAACCTCGAGGCGACCGTTATCGCCGAGGTTACCGCCGAGCCGCGCATGCGCATGGCCTGGAACGGCGTCGCCATCGTCGACCTGTCCCGCGAGTTCCTCAACTCCAACGGCGCACCCAAGCACCAGGTCGCCCACGTGTGCGCCCGTAGCGTGTGGCAGCCCAGCTGGGCCGGCACCACGCTTGCCGAGCGCATGACCTCGCTCGTCACCGACCTCAACGTCGCTTCCAACAAGGGCCTTTCCGAGCGCTTCGACTCCACCATCGGTGCCGCAACCGTGCTCATGCCCTTTGGCGGCAAGACGCAGCTCACCCCGAGCTCGGCCATGGTCGCCAAGTTCCCCGTGGACGGCGAGACCACCACGGCGAGCGCCATGGCATGGGGCTTCAACCCCTATCTGATGGAGGCCGACCAGTTTGCGGGCGCCTACCTGTCCGTGGTCGAGTCCATCGCCAAGCTCGTGGCTGCCGGCTTTGAGCACAAGCGCGCCTATCTCTCCTTCCAGGAGTACTTCGAGCGTCTGCGCACCGAGGCCGAGCGCTGGGGCAAGCCCACGGCAGCCGTCCTGGGCGCCCTCATGGCCCAAGTCGACCTGGGTGCCGGCGCCATCGGCGGCAAGGACTCCATGAGCGGTTCGTTTGAGGACGAGACCGGCGAGCTCAACGTTCCGCCGACCCTGATCAGCTTCGCCGTCGCCGTGGGCAAGGCCGCCCGCGCCGTCTCGCCCGAGTTCAAGGGCCTCACGCACCGCGTCGTCCGCATCGCCCCCGCCACCTATGGCGAGGACTACCGTCCCGACGCCCAGCAGTTGCTCGCCGCGTTTGACGCCGTCGAGGCGCTCACTGCTACCGGCAACGCCCTGGCCATATCCACGCCCGGCTACGGCTGCGGCGCCGAGAGCCTCTTTAAGATGTGCGTCGGTAACCAGATCGGTATCGAGCTTGCCGAGGATGTAGACGTGGAGAGCCTCTTCACCCCGCTCTACGGCAGCTTTATCGTCGAGCTCGCCGAGGACGCCGAGCTGCCCGAGGTCGCCGACGGCGTTGTCGTCGAGCCCCTGGGCACCACCGTCGAGGGCTATGTCATCGACACCGGCTCCGAGGTCATCGAGCTCGCCGAGCTCCAGGAGGCCTGGGAGAACGGCATCGAGGGCGTCTTCGCCTACCGCAGCGCCGGCGAGACCCCCGAGGTCGAGACCATCGACTTCCGCGCCAAGGATATCCACGTGTACGGCGGCGCCAAGATCGCCCGCCCGCGCGTGATCATCCCCGTGTTCCCCGGCAACAACTGCGAGTACGACAGCGCCCGCGCCTTCCGTGCCGCCGGTGCCGAGGCCGACACCTTCGTGATCAACAATCTCACGCCCGAGGCCGTCGCCGAGAGCACCCACGAGCTTGCCCGCCGCATCCGTGCAAGCCAGATCGTTATGATCCCCGGCGGCTTCTCGGGCGGCGACGAGCCCGACGGCTCTGCCAAGTTCATCACGGCGTTCTTCCGCGCTCCCGAGGTCACCGAGGCAGTCCGCGACCTGCTCAAGGCTCGCGATGGCCTGATGCTGGGCATCTGCAACGGCTTCCAGGCCCTGATCAAGCTCGGCCTGGTGCCCTACGGCGACATCGTCGACGCCACGCCCGATGCGCCCACGTTGACGTTCAACACCATCGGTCGCCACCAGAGCCGTCTGGTGCGCACCCGCATCTCGTCCAACTTGTCCCCGTGGCTGTCGCAGTGCAGCCTGGACGACCCCTACACCGTCGCCATCAGCCACGGCGAGGGCCGCTTTGTCGCCAATGACGAAGTGCTCGCCCAGCTGATCGCCAACGGCCAGGTCGCCACGCAGTACGTGGGCGAGAACGGCAAGCCCAGCATGGACCTTTCCGTCAACCCCAACGGCTCCGCACTCGCCATCGAGGGCATCACGAGCCCCGACGGCCGCGTCCTGGGCAAGATGGGCCATGCCGAGCGTCGCGGCGACAACCTGTACCGCAACGTGCCCGAGCATGTCCCCGGCGATAAGTTCATGCCGATCTTTGAGAGCGGCGTGGCCTACTTCGCTTAAACCTTTCCCATCGGGTACAATCCCTTCGGGTAACAACACCCGCCACCGGCACATCCGGTGGCGGGTTCTTTTTTGCTTCGCGCATGTAGGAAGGACATCATGGAAAGCCGCAAGCCGTATCTCGCCACCCTGCCCGGACTCATCCTGGGCTGTCTCGTTTGCTGCGCGCTCTGGGGCTCCGCCTTCCCCTGCATCAAGATCGGCTACGGCCTCTTTGGTATTCCCGCGCACGACAGCGCCTCGCAGCTGCTCTTTGCGGGCTTGCGCTTCACGCTTGCCGGCGCCCTGGTTATCGTTGGGATGAGTGCGGCCCAACGCCGCCCCCTCATTCCGCAGGCTCGCGACATCAAGCCCATCTTTGTCTTGTCGCTCTTCCAGACTATCGGGCAGTACTTCTTTTTCTATCTGGGCCTCTCGCGCGCCAGCGCCATGTCGAGCTCCATCATCGAGGCCAGCGCCAACTTCCTCGCAATCCTCTTTGCCGCCCTGGCGTTTCGCACCGAGAAGCTCAATACGGCCAAGGTGCTTGGCTGTGCGCTGGGCTTTGCCGGCGTCGCTCTCGTCAACCTTTCGGGCGCGGATGGCACCTTTGGCTTCAGGCTCGATGGCGAGGGCTTTATCCTAGCCTCCACCGTCGCGGGTGCCCTTTCGACCTGCCTGATTGGCATCTTCTCGCGCGAGCACGACGGCGTCTTGCTTGCCGGGTGGCAGTTCTTGGTCGGCGGCCTTGTCCTCACCGCCATCGGCTTTTTGATGGGTGGCGCGCTCTCCCCCACGGCGATTGCCCCCGCCATCGCGCTCATCATCTACATGGCGCTTATCTCCGCGGTCGCCTACTCGCTGTGGTCGCGCCTGCTTGCCGTCAACCCCGTCAGCCGCGTCTCGGTCTTTGGGTTTATGAACCCCGTCTTTGGTGTGCTGCTGAGCGCGCTGCTGCTCGGCGAAGGCGCGGGCACGAGCCCCGTTACCGTCATCGTTGCCCTGCTGTTGGTCTGCGGCGGCATCATCATCGTAAACAAGCCCAAAAAGGCCTAGCGAACTGCCTCGTTCCAAGAAAAAGACGAGGCGTATCTTCGACAGCCGCTACTAATCCCGCCAACGCAATAGGGGCGCACGACCATCAATGCGGTCGTATGCCCCTTTTCTAGCGTATTTGTACGCCGGCTTTCTTTTTCTCGGCCTTGACGCGATAGAGCTCCGCATCGGCAGCGCGAAGTAAGTCTTGCCAGGTATCAACACTATCGCCGACCCGCGCGCAACCGATGGACATCCGCAATGCATACGGCACCTCGGCATGCGCGAGCTCGTCGTTGATTGTCGCGCACAGATGCATGATATCCTGTTCCGCCGCTGCCTTTTGGAGCACCACGAACTCATCGCCGCCATAACGCGCGATAAAGCCACCAGACGCCGAGCAGACATCCTTGAGCGCCGTCGCAACAACCTGAAGAGCATGGTCGCCCTCCACATGTCCATAGCGATCGTTAATCTGCTTAAAGCCGTCAGCGTCCATCATAAGCAGATATACATCTTCGGCCTGATCCACATTTGAAAAGAGCGACAGCATATAGGTCTCAAAACGGTTGCGGTTGTTGAGTCCAGTCAACGGGTCAGTCGAGATCAGTTGCTCCTGGCAGATGATATAGAGCAGCAACATGCTAATCATTATGCCGACACAAAGGCCAGGCACCGAGTATACGATCTGAAAGGTACCGCCCACCAGGGCCGGAATGGCGAAAAATGCCAAGGTTCGATAGATAGCCTTCGTCTGCAGGCTCTCGACCCTGCGAGATTGCACAAACGCATGCAGGGACGTATGTATAACGTAACAGTAGCTGACAATGGGCTGGATCATATAGGCAAAGCCGCGACGATACACGCCCTGCGAATCGATATAGAACAAGGCGTGCGTCCAGTAACTGGTAAAAGCCAGCACGACCACCAGAGCCGTAGGCAACGTTACAAGCACCACCCTATAGCGCGAGGTCACAAGGCGAGAGCCCTGCATCGTCTCGGAATAGATAAACCAAATGAGACACGCGATGGCAAAGAGCGAAAACGAAACCGCGTTGGAAATCCAGTTGGCAGCAATACCCAACGTGCCGTCCGCACCATCCGAAAGCGTCCAGATCATATCGAATAATATGTACGCGGCAGAGGTGTAGCCAAGCATGCTAAACAATAGCTGCAGGGTGCTCGAGAACAAGGAGCGACGACTTCGCGCGGCAAGCCCGATAAGAACAATCATGCATAGCAGGAATATCTCAATCTTGAGTGCCTTAACCACTAGACGCCATCCCTTCAATATCCGAATGGTCAGAATCGCCCAATTCGAATCAGGGCAATA
Source organism: uncultured Collinsella sp. (assembly GCA_900552385.1). Classification (GTDB taxonomy): domain Bacteria; phylum Actinomycetota; class Coriobacteriia; order Coriobacteriales; family Coriobacteriaceae; genus Collinsella. The sequence continues at coordinate 30,135 of URZI01000016.1, forward strand.
AACACCCCTTTACTCCGCAGGGGTAAAGGGAATCATAGCAAAGCGCCCGAACATCACTGCAAAACAGTTTCTGTTCGGGCGCTCGGACGGCGCGAATTGCACGCCGGAATCAATTATCGGTAACGGCCGTTACTCGCCGTCGATGTCGGTCGCGACGGCCTCCTCGATGGCCTCGACACCGGCAGGCGACAGGTCTTCCTTGCCCTGGCAGAACTTCTTGTCGACCCAGCCGGTCAGAATCGGAGCCATGATTGCCGTGATGATAACGGCAGTGGCGATCTGGGCGTACGCGGTGGGCGCAAGCTCGGCGTAGCGCGGCGCGACCTCGGCGAGAGCAACCGGCGTAGTCATAGCCGTGCCGGCGATGGTGGAACAAGCCACGGCAGCCTTGCCGTTACCACCGCACAGGCGCTCGAACGCAAAGGTGATGGGACCGACGACAAACAGCGTGACAAGGCCCAGCAAGATGCCGGAAATACCACCGGTGATAAAGCTCGACAGGCTCATGGACGCGCCAAGCTGAAATCCGATGACGGCAATCGCAGGGTTGGCACCGGGAACTAGCAGGTTCTTGATAAACGGGAACAGGTTGCCCAGAACCATGCCGATAACGAGCGGCAAAATGGAGCCGATGATAGTACCGACAGGGATGTTGGCAAGACCCGAAACACCAAGGATGATCATCGTGACGGCGGGGCCGGCCGTAAAGAACAGGATACCGACGGCGCCCTGCTCGGACTCATCGCCGAACTCGCCCATGATGCCCGTATAGAGCGCCATGTTGCAAAACGTAATGCCGCCGATGATAGACACGGAGCTCAGACCCAGGAAGTTATCGTTAAAGAAATATGCCACACCCAGGCCGAGAGCCGCTGCGACGACCAGCTTGGGAATCAGCACGACGATGCCGGTCTTGATGGCGCCCGGCGTGGACTTGAAGCTGATGCCGGCGCCCACAAACAGCAGGATCGCGGCGACGATGGTATTGGAGCCACCGCGGCAGGCAGCCGTAAAGAAGCCGCCGATCTCAAAAACCTGCGGGCAGAAGGTGTTGAGCAAAAGACCGACGATCATCGGATAGATCATGATGTCGCCCGGGATGCGCGGAACCTTGAATTTCTTTTGCTCGTTGGCGGTCGCTTCCTGTGCCATGAAACCCCCATTTCCGCTGACGCGGAACAAAAGCCCACGTCATGCTTTGCTACAGTAAAGTTTGACCATGGTACCAGAAGAAATAGACCAGCTCGGTGAAAAATTCGACAAGTTGGGATGGAACGAGATTCGGCGCCCGCGACGCCACCCCTATATAAGGCTCAAGACAATATAGAGTACGATGCCCGAGACGCAGCACCACAGCATCGATTTTGTCTTGACCGCCACGACCACGACGCCGACGGCCGCAATCCAGGGAACCAAGGCAGGCCAGAGTCCCGCGTCGAACGCGCCGGGGCTCACCAAGTCGTTGGCGACCAGCGCGGCAAAGGCAGCGGGCGGGATATAGCCCAGGGCCTCGGTAATGCGGGGCGACAGGGTCCGCCCGCGTAAGGCGAACGCCGGCGCGATGCGAAAGAACGCGATAGCGGCCCACGACGACAGCCACAGAACCAAGAACTCGTTAACGGGCATCGCGGGCACCTCTTCCGTCAAATACAGCATCGCACGCCAACGCAATGGCAATGCCGGCCACGACGCTTGCCGGCACGGCAATATTCGTGAGGCCCAAGAACTTGCATACGGCGACGGACACCGCGCCCGAAACCGCCGCGACAACGTTGCCGCGCGACAGTCGCTGCGAAAAGAGCAGGCAGATAAAGAGCGAGGTGCAGACAAAGGCTGCAATGGCGGTGGGAACATCGACAACGGCGCCGACGATGGCGCCCATCGTACACGAAACGCCCGATGTTGCGATGAGGATCACGTTGAGCACAAAGGACTCGCGCGGGCCCCAATCCTCCCCTTCAACCAACTTGGCAAGCGAGATGCCATATGCCTCCTCGGTAAGTGTCGCGGCAACAGCCAGCGTCTGACGCTTCGAGGCATTCTTCAGATGCGGCGCGATCGATGCCGAGTAAAGCGCAAAACGCGAGGAGATGGCAGCAACGCTCGCGATAATCGAAGGTGCCGGTACACCCGCCAGCCACAGGTTGCAGATCATAAACTGCCCGCTGCCCGTCACAAACGTGCTGCTCAGAGCAAAGACCATCCAGGGCTCCATTCCCGTCTGCCCCATGATCATTCCGCACGGCGCGCCTATTGCAACATAGGTAAGCATCACCGGCCAGACGGTTCTAACGATTTTGAGCACCATACGCTTCTCATCCTGACAAGGTCTCCGAGCCGCATGTAGCGATACGGCAGAATCATCATCCGACAGCAACCGAGTTCACCTACAATTGCCACCGGATCGAAAGACACAACTTTTTAGGAAGTCATTATGACAGCTATCGATCGAGACCGGGCGCGCGCGGCCTTCAAAAGCTACACCGATGCCTACGACGTCACCAACCCACGCATCGCGCTCAAAATCGAGCATACGTACCACGTGGCCGAGGCATGCGATGCCGTAGCGCGCGAGCAGGGCTGGTCGTCAGAAGATATTGACCTGGCATGGCTTTGCGGCCTGCTGCACGATATGGGCCGCTTTGAGCAGCTGCGACGCTGGGACACCTTTAAGGACGCCGAGAGCATGAGCCATGCGGTGCTGGGCATCGAGATCCTCTTTGGCGAGAATCCCGCCGATGCACCCGCCGTAACGAGCATCCGCGACTTTATCGATGACCCGGCAGAAGATGAGCTCATCCGAGCGAGCATTGCCTATCACAGCGATTTCCGTCTACCCGCGCAGCTCGACGAGCGCACGCGGAGCTTCTGCGATATCGTGCGCGATGGCGACAAGATCGACATTATGCGTACCATCGCCGACAGCACCGTCGACACCATCCTCAAGGTGGACGAGAAGACGTTTCTCGGCAGCCGTTTCTCGTCGCCGACACTTGCCGCCTTTGACGAGCACCGCTGCGTCGCGCGCGACGAGCGCAACGAGCCGGCGGACTACCTGGTGGGGCTCATCTGCTTTATGTTTGAGCTCGTCTATCCAGCGAGCCGCGCGCTGGCGCGCGAGCAGGGCAATATCTACCGCCTGCTCGACGCGCCTTTTGGCATCACGCGGCCCTTTACCGACCCCGCCACGCAGGCAACTTGGAGCCGCCTTAAGGACGAGATGCGCGACTGGCTGGCGCGCGCCTAGCGCTCAAGCTGGGCCAGCAGCTCCTCGACGACCTCGACGGCATCCCCAACAACCTTGTACTGGGCAGCACCGAAAATGGGGGCATCCGGGTCCTCGTTGATGGCGATAATGCACTCCGCCCCACCGATGCCGGCAAGATGCTGGATGGCGCCCGAAACACCGATACTCACGAGAAGCTTGGGCGAAACCGATACGCCCGTCTGGCCAATCTGATGGCGATACTCCAACCAGCCGGCCTCCACGACAGGTCGCGTGCAGCCAAGCTCGGCTCCCAGAGCCTCGGCGAGCCTTCGCATCAGCGGCAGATTTTTCTTGGAACCAATGCCGCGACCCACCACGACCAGGCGCTCGGCATCGGCGATCGAAGCCTGCTGTCCCCACTCCTCGGCGGGAATCGAGATCTCGACACGAGCCTTAGCATCATCCGCAAGTGATATCTGGGTGATCGTGCCGGAGCGGCCGTAGTCGAAGTCGGGAGCCTTAAAGATACCGGAGCGCACCGTTGCCATCTGCGGACGGTGATTGGGGCAAATGATGGTGGCCATCAAGTTGCCGCCAAACGCCGGGCGCGTCTGCTGCAGTAGGCCCGTCTCCGCATCCATCGAAAGCACGGTGCAGTCGGCCGTAAGACCCGTCTGCAAACGCACGGCAACGCCGGGTGCCAGTTCGCGACCAAAAGCGGTCGCACCGTATAAGATGGCCTCGGGTTTGCGTTCGGCTACCAAATCGCAGATCAAGTGGGCGTAGACCTCCGCATCGTTTTGGCGCAGACGCTCGTCGCGACAGGCCAGGACTTCGTCGGCGCCCGCGCAAACCAGATGTTCCAGGTCCCCGAGCGAGCCCTCGGGGCTCATGCCGACCAGTGCCACCAGACGGCAGCCGCGAGCATCGGCAAGCTCGCGCCCCTTGCCCATGAGCTCGTAGGCCACGGGAGCCACGGCGTCGTGCTCGTCAGTCTGCACGAAGACCCAAATGTCTCGATATGCATCAAGGTCCACCGCACCAGCGGCCTCGTCACGCTCGATCGAGATAGCGTTGACGGGGCAGACGTCGACACATCCGCCGCATAGGATGCAGCCGTCGGTTACGCGGGCGCAACGGTTGGGCCGCTCGCCTTCCACTACGATGCCGCCCGAGGCGCAGGCGCGAACGCAGCGACCGCAGCCGATACAGGCTTCGCTATCGATAATCAGTCCGCTCATCTATGCCATCCCCTCGATAATCTTGGCAAGTTTTACCGCCTGCTCGGACGCCGTTCCCTCAACGGCCTCGCACGTTTGATCACGGTCGGGTACAAACGAGCGCACGACCTGCGTCGGTGATCCGGCAAGGCCACAACGCGAGGGATCGGCGTTCACGTCGGCGGCACTGACCACGCGCACGTCCGCCTCCTCTGCCGCGCGAATACCGGCAATACTCGGCATACGCAACTGGCCAATCTCCTTGGCGGTCGTCATCGCGCACGGCATCTCAAGGTACACCGTCTCCTCGCCGGCATCGCATCCGTGAACGAGCGCCAGCGAGCCACACGTCGTAAAGCCCGCGCTTTGCACGCAGCTCACGTCGGTCACGCAGGGGATCTCAAAGGCACCGGCAAGCTCGGGACCGATCTGGGCCGTATCGCCATCCACCGCCATCTTGCCGCAAATGAGCAGGTCGAAGTCCTCGTCGAGCGCTTCGATGCCGCACTTGAGGGCGTAGGTGGTTGCCAGGGTATCGGCACCTGCAAAGGCGCGATCGGTCAGCAGCAGCGCGTCGTCGGCACCGCGGGCGATGCAGTCGCGCAGCAGTGACTCGGTCGCGGGGATGCCCATCGACACCACCGTCACGCGCACATCCATGCCAAAGCCGATAAAGTCGTCCTTCAGCGCCAGCGCGCATTCCAAAGCACTCGCGTCAAAGGGATTAATGACCGCCTGCTTGCCATCGCGAACGATGGTATTGGTCTTGGGGTCCATCTTGACCTCGGTGCTGCCCGGCACGGCCTTGACGCACACCACCATATGGAAATCGCTCATCTTCACGCGCCCCCTTTCTGGACGAGCTCATCCAAGAGCTTCTCCGAAAACAGGTTACCGCGACCCAGCTGCCCGGCAGGATCGAGCTGGAGCTTGAGCCGCGCCGACTCGACCATGGCCTCGTGACCGTACATCGTCTCCAAGAAGCCCGCCTTGATCTTGCCGACGCCGTGCTCGGCAGAAACGGCACCGCCCATGGCCGTGACCTCGGAAGCCCACTGGGCAAAGAGTTCTCCGCCGCGGCGATAATCCTGTGCATCGCGCGGCAGAATGTTCACATGCAGATGGTTGTTACCGATGTGCCCCCAGGCGGCAGATTCAAGCCCACTTTCGGCCAACGTGCGGCGATAAAGGGCGATGACATCGCCCAAGCGTGCGTTGGGCACCGACATGTCCGAGCCCAGTTTGGTGATGGTGGGATCCGTGCGGCGGCGCTCGTCGATGAGCATGTTGACGCTCTCGGGGACCGCATGGCGGAAGAATCGCTGACACTCGCGATCGACCTCGGTGCGCGCGACCCATGTCGCATCGTCACTGCCGCCCGCAAGCTCCAGTACCCACCCCAAGTGATACAGCTCCTCAGTCGCCTGAACTTCGTCGTCGCAGTCGAGCTCCACGTAGACACAGACCTTGGCCTCTTTGTCGAGCGCCGGCAGCGAGGCAAACGCCGTCGACTGCTCGCGCTGGCGACGCAGAATATCCAGGGCGCCAGCATCGAAGTACTCGATGGCAGCCGCATGGGACAGGACGGGACGCACAGAATCGGTGAAGGACACGGCCTTGTCTTCGCTGTCGAAGAAGCAGCTCACGCCCCAAACGACCGCAGGCGCCGCCTGCAGGGCAATCTCGAGCTCGGTGATGACGCCGATTGTGCCACATGCACCGATAAACAGATCGATGGCATCCATATCGTCAGCAACGAAATAGCCCGAAGCATTTTTGGTCTTGGGCATGGTGTAGTCGGGAAGGTCGAGCTCGAGCGCGCGGCCCTCTGCCGTCACAAGCGACAGGTGGCGACCCTGGGCAAAAGCCTCGCCGCGCTGAAGCTCAAGCAAATCGCCATCAACCAGCGCGACGCGGAGTCCCGTGATATGTGGGCGCATGGGGCCGTAGGCGTAGCTGCGAGCACCGGAGGCGTTACATGCCGCCATGCCGCCCAGACAGGCAGATGCCTCGGTGGGATCGGTGGGAAAAAACTGCTCGGGGGCCTCTTGGAACTCCTCGTAGGCCTCAAGCGATGCCTGGTCCCAACCAGCGGTCGGCAGCACCTTCTTGCCCAGCTGCTTGCGCAGTTCCGAGAGCACAACGCCCGGCTCCACGCGCAGCAGAAATTGGCCTTGTTCATCGCGGCGAAGGCCCAAGTAGCGATTCATGCGGGAAGTATTGAGAATGTGACCGCCATGAGGCACGGCGCCGGCGGCAAGGCCGGTCCGGGCGCCCTGAACCGTCACCGGGACACGCTCGACATGGAGCTTTTTCAAAATGGCGCGGACCTCGTCCTCCGTTGTCGGAAACGAGATGCTCGAGGCCTCGCCCGATGTGCGAGACTCATCGCGACCATACTCTTCGAACTCGTCGGTGAAGGGTTTAATGGTTGCAGGCACGCGAACTCCCCCTTTAGCTAACTACAGTGTTTGCAGGGAGATGTTACCGCATCGTTTCGTCGACGTGTTCGAGACCGTCTCCATAATTGGCGTTTTTTACGTTCGTGTAATTCGGTGAGCGGCTGGATTTCCTCGACAGACGATGCTTTTGACACATATAGCCCCGCCGTCGCCGACCGCGCGATTGTCGCTCGAAAAAAGTTGGAGTATTTTTTGCCGCCATTTACCTGCGGAGACGCCAATCCGTCAAGCATTTGGTCAGAAATTGGTCAAGTAGCGGCTGATACCGTCGGCGTCGACAGCCAAACCGATAGTAGTTTTGGCCCAGAAGCAGGGAGGTTCCCATGGCATATTACTGGCCCCAGTACGGCATCGCCATCGAAGTCGACGACGATCCCCATCTCCTGCCTTTTGACGAAGAGGCATTCCCCGATACGACGGTCTACCACGTTACCACCGATGTGATCTGCGACCCCGAGTCGTTCTCGGCGCTCGCCCACCACATCGCGCATATCCACGACATCGAGCTCCCTCCCGACTTCGACGAGCTTGTCTACTCGCGCCGCCTGATGCTTCACATGCTCTTTGGAGCGGACCCGTCCACCTTTGCGCGCATCTATGCCGCCAAGGATGCCGCATGAGCGCGAAGAAGCCGCCCCACTTTGCAGGTCTGGGGCATCGCAGGAAGCTCATCGTTGCCTGCTTGGCCATCGTCTGTGCCCTTGTCGCCGTAGGACTATACGCTTGGCAGTCGCAGCCCGTACCCGAGACGGGCGCTTCGGTTACGACGGCCGAGGGCAAAACGCGTCAGGAAATCCAAGATGAGCTCGACGCCATCGTCCGCGACAACATGATGACGATTTCGGTCGCACCGGTCGCTCAGCTGCAGGAGGACGGCAAGCTGCGCGTCAACGTACAAAACGTCCAAGACAATAAATTTCCCCAGCGATTCCGCGTCATCCAAAACGACGAGACCATGTACGAATCCGGTGTGGTCGAGACCGGCAAGACAATCGAAACGTGCCCCGCCGGCGACATCAAAGAAGGCGAGGCGTACATCGAGATCCAGGCACTCGATGCAAAGACCCTCGACAGCCACGGCAATCCGACACGTGTCAAGGTACGGGTTGAGCAAGCCGAGAACTAGCTTTCCGGCCGACGCGGCACCGCACGTAATTCACCAGCATTCGTCCAATCATCGCGGGGACGGTCCGCGGCGAATAGAAAGGAACAACCATGGACATCACCAGGAACATGAACGGAGCCAGAGCGCTCGTCGTGGGCGCAGGGCTCGCGCTCGCGCTCGCAATGGGCGCGGCCCCGACGCCAGCTATGGCAGCCGGGCGCGTTGGAACCACGAAAGTAATGGTCAGGACCGAGATCGACAACGTTGAGTTCAAAGTTCCGACGGTTATTCCCTTCGTCGCCAAGGCCGACGGCACGCTTCAGGGCCCCTCAGAAGACGCGACCACCATCGACAATCATTCGGCCTACGGCATCCATGTCACCAACATGAAGATCAACGCCATGAACACCTGGACCATTGCTGCCGACGCCAAGGCCGGAACCGCACAGAACTCCATCGACTTTAAGGTCGGCCCCGACGGCGCACTCCAGAACGCCAGCGCCGCAATGCAGAAGACAGGCCTCGATCTTTCCAAGAACGCAGCCTTCGACATGGGCTACCAGGGCATTGCCGGCGGCACGGACAAAATTAAGCTCAAGACAAGCGGAAACGTCGCCCGCGTCACGCGCGGCATCTTCCGCGTAACCGGCGAAGGCGATCAGGTTGCAACGATCACCTGGACGGTCGAGCCCGGTGCGCACACGGCATAAGGCCGTCGCCCTGGCCGCCGCCGTCAGCATCCTAGCGTTTGGGCCAGCCATGGCCTTTGCCCAGCAAGAACAGGCGCAGGCCGCCACGCAAGTGACGGTCGACCTCTCGGAGCTCGACCGCGGCGACCGCGAAGAACCGTTGGCGCAGACAGGCGACAGACGATGGCTCTTGGCAGCAGGCGCCACAGCAGCAGGCACGGGAACCGCCGGCCTCGGTCTGCACATCAAACGTAGCCAGAAACAAAACACGGACAGGCCGCACTAAATTAGCTAAGGAGACCCCATGGCATCGAAGAACCTTTTGCCCGTCGTCGCACTCTGTGGCGCGCTCGCAACCGGAACGCCTGTCGCCGCTTGGGCGACTCCTGTCATGGCAGACTCCTTACCAGCAGCCCTAAGCTCCGCATCAAATCCGTCGAGCGCCATTGCGTGCAAGCGTTTTTCGATCGCACAGGCTGCAATCTCAACCTCGGGATGCCTTCGTCGTAATACGGACGGTTCGATAGTCGTGGATATCAATCGTTCGAACAGGGCAAACGGCTCCCAGGCGGGGTACGCCGTCTGCACGTGGCGCTCGGTTGTGCTCGACGCAGATGGCGATCCATGCAATTTAGAGCTGCGCATCGACATCGCTTCGATCGATGACTCGGCGAACGGAGCGAAGGTCGCCTTCGACGGTACGTTTTTTGAGAAAGGAGGCGGTATATGTCTGGGCTGCGCCGCCGCGAATGCAGACGACACGCAGCCCACCCTCTCATTCACGGCATCGTTGCGGCTGACCAAAGCCGACACCGATGCCATCGCGGCGGGAGAAGCGTCCCTGCTGTTCTACGCCGTCAGCACCAAAGACACAGACGCTCATTTCGAGAAGCCAGCCGGATCACTCAGCCTTACACGAGGGATAGAGGCAGGCCCTATTGAAATCGATGCCCACGCGCAAAGCAGGCAACGCATTCTTGCCGACCCGGCGCTTCTCGAAATGGAGTGGAGCGGATCCGGAGCCATCGGAATTCTCCCCTCCGCGCTTGACGCCAAGACGCTCCCCCCAAACGACGAACCCATCAACGTAACCATACAAGAAGAGAGCGCGGATAAAGAAGCAGGTGCGGGCGACACGCCATCGCCGACAAACAGCGTCCCAGCTTCTCTCGAAGCACCGAATGAGCCCGCTGCCGATCCAAACAATCCCGAGCTCGCGGACAGCCTGGGGCTTGCTGATCCTCAAGAGATCGATGAAGGTAACTGCTGCGTGCTTGCCGCGCTCGACCACACAGAGGTCATCGACGCTGCGAACATCGAAGTTGCCGCCGCCAATCAGCCCGTCCGCAAGTCGGCTATCATCGCATTTCCTGAATCCATCGAAGTCGTCTTTTTGCCATCGGGCGAGGTCGTGGCCCCAACACTGCTCACCTTGTTGGGCGCAAAGAATACTCGAAACGAAATTAAAAAGGTCACAGTTGTCGACCCTGCAACCACCGCCAAGCTGCGTCTATACGCCGTTGCCGCAAACGGAAGCACGACCCTGGAATTCGATGGCGACACACTTCTAGCCTGGCGACGTCTGGACATTATGCAAGACGTCTCGTATCAGATCGAACTCGAAGGGTTTGATCGTGCCCGCGATGCCAATATCATCGCCGCGGCTATTGAATCCCCGCAGCGGCTTATGACACTGCGCTTTGAATACTATCCCTATGTCCCGACAACCACCTGAGGCTTAAATGCTGCGCATCATTCCTAATACCACTTATATAACGTATTAGATGAGTCGCGATGTACCTCGCATTTCGTTCTGCTACGATTGCCACGTTGGCATCAATACAGGAGGGCTCATGCCGGGCTTGGGAACAATCATCAACGTTGTGCTTTTAGTTGCGGGCGGTCTTTTAGGATTAGCGGGCGGCCGCTTCATTACACCGCGCATCCAAGACACGCTCATGAAAGCATCGGGGCTGTGCGTCCTGTTTATCGGCCTGGGCGGCACCATGCAAAAGATGCTCATCATCGATGGAAAGGCGCTAGCGACCACCGGTACCACCATGCTCATCGTCTCATTTGCGCTCGGTTCGCTCATCGGCGAGACCGTCAACTTGGAAGCCGCCATCGAGAACCTTGGCGAATGGCTCAAGCGCAAAACCGGCAGCGAGGGCGATAACGAGTTCACCAACGCTTTTGTCTCGACTTCACTCACCGTGTGTATCGGCGCCATGGCCATTGTGGGATCGATCCAGGACGGTCTGCTCGGTGACTGGTCAACGCTTGCCCTGAAAGGCGCATTGGACTGCATCATCGTCTGCACCATGACGGCGTCGCTTGGCCGCGGCTGCATTTTCTCCGCCCTGCCCGTCGCCGTGTTCCAGGGGACGATCACGTTGTTTGCCGGCGCGCTCTCCCCCATCATGACTACGGCAGCCCTCAACAGCCTTTCGCTCGTAGGCTCCATGCTCATCTTCTGCGTCGGCGTCAACCTCATCCGTCCTCAGACCTTCCGCACGGCCAATATGCTCCCCTCCGTCGTCATCGCCGTCATCTACGCCCTCCTGTTCTAAATCTATCAACGCAGCGGTATCTCGAACACCTGTTTGATGCTGTGCTATGATATGAGGTCACCGTGGCTGCGTTCGAGAGGAGGAGCGGTGGCCGACCAGGACATCAAGATGCTCATCGAGCGCATTATGGCCGAGGCCCGGACCCATCAGTCTGCCCGCTTCTCACATGAAGTCTATGCAGACGAGCCGATTCTCAAGACCGGCCGACAGATGCAGAACTTCCTTCCCGACCAATACCGCAAGATGCGCGAGATATCGCGCTGGCAGGATGACCCCAAAGGCGGCGCGGGTCGCTGGCTTTCGGAAGCCGAGCTTTTTTACCGTCAGGGCCTGCTGATGGCCGACTTTGAGGACGACTGCCCCTACAACGGCACCTTTAAGTCGTACTTTCCCACCTACAACGCCATGAGCGATCGACAGTTGCGCGGCTACTTTACCTGGCGTGCCCAAGTGCGTCGCGGAACCGTCGAGGAAACGTCTACATCCTTTGCCTTTCTGTATCTCTATGAGCTGATCTGCGGCATCGGCGTTGATGACCCGCTCGATGGCTTTAGCAAGATCAAGGCCTTTTGGGATGCCTACCGTGCCTTCGAGCCCGGCATCGACCGGTTTGCGCGCGTGTGGCTGCAGGATTACGCCGTGTTCCACGGACTCGACCCCAAGCTACTTCGCGACTCTAAAACCGTCATGTTCGATAACGCCCTTATCGAGCTTCGCCGCGCAGCGCGAGACCTCTCGCCTGTACCGGCGCCGTCGGCCCAAGTCCCCAAGCGTCGCAAAACCTCCGAGCCCACGCTCCCCCTTCCGCCCGACGAGGCAGGCGAGGAGCGACTCATGACCGCTATAAACGCCCTCTCCACGTACGACCTGAATAACTCACGGCTCGACCGTTCCCACCATCGCGACCTGCGCCACGTGGCATGCGCCGTGTATGTCCGTATGGCGCGCTACTATGACACGCACCGAAAGACCGGCATCGTAGCGAGCTTGTTTGGGGAGGAGACGGCCATGCCCTACACCATGTTTGCCTCGGCCGTGTTCTTTGCGCCCGAGCGCCACGAGGACTGCGAATATCGCCTGGACCCCATTCACATCTACCGCTGCCAAAACGGCTTTTGGGAATGCATGCGAATTCACGGCAGCAGGCAAAAAAGCAGCAAGCTTGGTGAGATGATGCGCGCCTGCGACCAACGCCTACGCCTGGCCCTAGACCCTGTCTCTTATACACATCTG
>URZI01000017.1 GCA_900552385.1 uncultured Collinsella sp.
ACGAGCGGGGGCTCCTATCTTTTTAGTGCCCTCGGATTGGGTCATAGTGTCTGTCGGTGCCATAGCATCGGCGTTGCTGTGGCTGTCGGAAATGATCCGTTGGGGACGGAGGAAAACGGATCATTTTTATCCTGGTGCATTGGTGCATTGGTGCATTGGTGCATTGGTGCATTGGTGCAGGGGGCAGGTTTCCTTTGCACCAGTTTCTGTCGAGTCGGTGCTTCTTGCGGGTTGCCCGTATAATGGTTTGCGTATGAACCGCAACCAAGGAGTTCCAGTTTATGGACCAGAGCCTTTTTAAATTCGACCTGATCGCCGAGGATCCGACGACGCACGCGCGTGCCGGCGTGCTGCACACCCCGCACGGCGACATCGAGACGCCGATTTTCATGCCCGTGGGCACCAAGGCAAACGTCAAGGGCATTCCCACCGAGACCGTCAAACAGCTCGGCGCCCAGATCGTGCTTGCCAATACCTATCACCTGTCTATGCGTCCCGGCGAGGACACCATCACCGAGCTGGGCGGACTGCACAAGTTTATGAACTGGCACGGCCCCATCCTCACCGATTCGGGCGGTTTCCAGGTCTTCAGCCACAACGACGCCGTCAAGCTCACTGACGAGGGCGTGCGCTTTATCGTCAACGACTACGATGGCCGCCACGTGTTCTGGACGCCCGAGGACAACATGGAAATCGCCATGAAGCTCGGCTCCGACATCTGCATGCAGCTCGATCAGTGCCCCGGCTATCCTGCCACGCGCGCCTACGTCGAGCGCGCCGTGGAGCTGTCAAGCATGTGGGCCGAGCGCTGCTACAAGGCTCACACCCGCGATGACCAGGCACTCTTTGGCATCGTCCAGGGCGGCATGCATCTGGACCTGCGCCTTCGATCGCTGCGCCACCTGGAGGAGTGCGGCGACTTCCCCGGCTACGGCATCGGCGGCTACTCGGTGGGCGAGGACCACGAGACCATGTTCGAGACTCTGGCGCCGCTGGTTTCCGAGTACATGCCTAAGCACAAGCCGCGCTACCTCATGGGCGTCGGCAACCCTACCACGCTCGTGCGCGGCGTTGGCGTGGGCATCGACATGTTCGACTGCGTGCTGCCGACGCGCACCGGCCGCATGGGTACGGCGTTCTCCAGTGAAGGTCGCCTTAACTTCCGCAACGCGCGCTTTGCGCACGACGACGGCCCCATCGACCCCACCTGTACCTGCCCGGTGTGCACGGGCGGCTACAGCCGCGCGCTCATCCGTCACATGGTCACGCAGAAGGAGATGCTCGGCGGTATTCTGCTGTCGATGCACAACATCTACTACCTGCTCAACCTTATGCAGCGTGCCCGCCAGGCCATTATCGAGGGCCGTTACGGTGCGTTCGTGAGCGACTGGATGAACAGTCCTGCGGCGGTGGACTACTAAGAGCGGCGCGGGCGCTTGCGGAGCGTGGGCAACGGCAAGGGGCGAGCGCTGGCCGGTCATCACGTTTGCTAACACCGTCTGCGCGACCGCTGACCGATGCCTTGCAAGTGCTTGATGCATCGTGGGTACCATACCGAATAGTTGATGTTCGGGCGGGTGTTTGGCGCATGGCGTCGACCCCGCCCGTTTTCTTTTTCTCGATAGGAGTACCCATGATTAAGAACGAGAATGTTGAGGGCGAGCCTGCCTACGACGAGACGTACCGCCGCGGTCCCGTGGTCATGCGCGGCCCCATGATTCCTAAAGACAACACCTATGCCAACCTGCTGGCGCCCGAGGAGTCGACCGACTGGCTGCATGCTGATCCGTGGCGTGTGCTGCGCATTCAGGCAGAGTTTGTCGATGGCTTTGGCGCGCTTGCCGAGCTTGGCCCTGCGGTGACCATCTTCGGCAGCGCCCGCACGCCCAAGACCGATCCGCTCTACAAGGCGGCGCGCACGGTCGGTCGCAAAATCGCCCAGCGCGGCGTGGCGGTTATCACCGGTGGCGGCCCTGGCATCATGGAGGCGGCCAACAGGGGAGCGGCGAGCGTCAACGGCAAGTCAGTTGGTTTGGGCATTGAGCTGCCGCACGAGCAGGGGCTCAACAAATATGTGAACCTCGGTATGGACTTCCGTTACTTCTTTGTGCGCAAGACCATGTTCGTCAAATACAGCTCGGGTGCCATCGTGTTTCCCGGTGGTTTTGGCACGCTCGACGAGATGTTCGAGGTGCTCACGCTGGTGCAGACGCACAAGGTTAAGCGCATGCCGCTTGTGCTGGTGGGCACCGAGTACTGGCAGGGCCTATTCGACTGGCTTAACGGTCCGGTGATGGACACCGGTATGATCAGCCCGCTCGATCCGGAGCTCGTACACATCACCGACGACCTCAACGAAGCCGTCGACATTGCCCTGAGCGGGTTGATGTAGGGCAATCGTGCCCCACCGCGATATGAATATGTATAGCAATCTGATGCTATCTAACGTCAGTTTGCCATTTATATTGGGTATACTGATGCAAAAGACGAGGGCGAGGAGGTCGCGTATGTCTACTGCAACGGTTAAGCCTACGACGGTTCGCATCGAAGAGGGGCTCAAGGAGCAGGCGACTGAGTTCTTGGATTCGGTCGGCCTCAGCCTCAATTCCTATCTCAATCTTGCCGTTCGGCAGCTTGTAAATCAGCGAAAGATTCCTTTTGAGATTGTAGGAAGGGCGGAAGTGCCCAACGAGGCGACGAGGCGTGCCATGGTAATCGCCGAGGCTCATGAGTTGGGGATTTTGCCGGACGATAGCCCGTCATTCAACAACGCCGATGAGCTTATGTCATTCCTCGATGAGGGCTAAGCGATGTTTGAGATTAAGGTCGAGGCTCAGTTTAAGGCCGACTACAAGCGAACGATGCAGAGTCATCCGCAGCTAAAAACCGAGTTTAAGGCGGCAGTTGCCGAGCTTGCGGCACATGGTTCGCTTCCGGCGGAGTACGGTGCCCACGAGCTCTCCAACCCGGGCGGCAACTACAACGGGCACATCGACTTCCATCTATCCGGCGGCCTGATCGACGTGGTCGTTCTCTACCTGCCGCATAAAACTAATCCGGTGATTCGACTGGTCAGAATGGGTTCGCATCAAGAACTGTTCCAGGGCCCACTGAGCTAGCCACTCGCTTTTAACTTGCGGTGGAATAGGGATTGATTGGCGGCTGATACGCCAAAAAACAGTCCCTATTCCACCGCAAGTGGTGGGGATGTCCTGCCTGTTGACGTGGCATCTGGCTTTCCCTTGTGGTTGATTTCGTCTAAGAGCTCCGCTGCGATCTCGCTGTTTTTGAACCTGATGCTGCAGTCTTCTTTCTTGGGGAAAGCTAGTAGCGGGATCGTTCCGTACCAGATTGTTTCTTCGTCAATTATCGCTGCACACAAACGTCCTTCTGCTCTAATGGCATGCTCGACGTTCATTTCTGCCAAAGTCTCGCTTGCATCTTCGCGCGGAGTCGAGGCAATGAAAAACTCAAGAGCAATCCCTCGGGCGGTGGCACCTTTGATTGCATCGCCGAGCTTTGCGAGGCAGGCGGCGGATGCGTAGGGCGCGGCAATGAAGATGCTCTTGGCGGCGCCAACGATGTCTTCAACCAGAGTCTCTACGGCATTGGCCGGTTCTATGAGAATGTTTTGATCGGACTGCTCGCTGCCACCGGTCACGTAGACTTCGTACCCGAGCTTGGCGTAGGTCTTGAGTCTCTTCTGGTACATGCGGGCGAGCATGGGTATAGATAAATCAACGTAGTCGAATATCTCAACCCGTCGCTTGCCCTCGTGGCTTCTATGGAGCCTGCCCGCCTGCTGCGTGATGCTGCCGTCCCACGATATTGGCGTGGCAATGAGTAGAGTGTCAAGGTAGGACAGATCGAAGCCCTCGCCCAAAAGGCTTTCGGTGGCGACGATGATTCGATGTTCATGCTCGAAGCGGGGAAGACTGCTCAGTATCGTTTTTCTTTCTTTGGCGTCGATTTCCCCGGTCAGGAGAACGGGTTCGTGTCCTTGGTTTTTGAGCATCCCGAACAGCTCCTCGGCATGCTTTTTCCTTTTAGTCAGCACGAGCGGATGCCGGCCGTTTGACGCAGCTTCAATAGCGTCGTTGACAATCAATTCGTTTCTAGCTGCATGCGTGCACAGCAGGTCGAGAATCTGATTGAAGTTTGCACCTGGCTCGTAGGCGGGTAGTCGAATTCCAGTAAAACGAGGCCGTACGATGCGCTGGATGCCCTGCTGAATCGCTTGCGCTTTTGGATCGATAACATAACGGAGCGGGCCGCAGAGCATGGAGAGCGCCCGCGTAAGGCCGTCGGATCGTTCGGGCGTCGCAGAAAGGCCGTATACGTATTTGGCCGGGGCGGACTTGAGAATAAGCTCGAGCTGTGGTGCGGCGGCATGGTGGCATTCGTCGCAGATAATGAGGCCGTAATTACGAACAAGGCCCTTAACTATCGGCTCTCCAGTTTGGCGGTCTTTGCCAGATAACGACTGGAACGAAGCGATGTCGACGAGGCCGCTTACGGCCATTTTGCCTCCTCCTATTTGTCCGATGACCGGAGGCTGCCTTTTGCTGATTCGTCCTTTTGGGGTTCGGACGGGCTCCCTGTTGTCCGTAATGTCGATAAATCGCTCGAGCTGGGATTTCCATTGGGTTATGAGTGCGGTTTTGGGAACGATGACGAGCGTTGGAAGACCAATGGATGCAATAAGATAAGCTCCGATGACTGTTTTACCGAAGCCTGTCGGCGCGGACATGATTCCGTCTTCGTATATGAGCATCTGATCAGCGGCGATTTGCTGCTCAGGGCGAAGGACTCCTTTAAATGCCATAACAATCGGATTACCCGATTTGCGCTCGTCTGAATAGTGGGCGGTAACGCCGGTCTCTTGAACTAGCTGCTCAAGTTGAGTTTTGCAGCCCCGGGGAATCGCAACATGACCATCTCTCAGTTCGCTAAGGTCTATGAGTCGCGGTTTGCCGAATACTGATTGATGCATGGACTGCGCGCGATAGAATGCCGGATTGGCAAATGTCGCAAGTCCGCGGATTTCCATTTGAGCTGCTGGACTCAGAGACTTCTCGGGGATGTACAGCATATCGGCTTGAATAACGGGCAGCGATGAGGGAAAGTCCCGCGATGTGAGTGGTAGTCGCTTTCGTGGTCTTTGGGCATACCGTTTGCCCTTGTTTGCCACCGTAGTTGTTGCTGGTCCGTGCGGGTTGTTTCCAGGGGCCTCAATCAGATCTTGCACCGTCGAGCGCGGAATCAGCTGGACTTGTGATAGATAGAGCCATTGGTCGGGAAAGGGCTTGAATTGTTCGTCTACAAATACACTGTTTCCTTCACGTTGCGCCTTGCCTTGAAAGGGGAGTGCGATGAGGTTTCCGAAGCCTCCATCGGGAATAGTGGCCTGAGCGGGTAGCATTCGATCAAAGGCCTCGAACGTGATTGTCTTATTATGCGCCGCAGCTTCGGTTATGAGGCAACTTCCAAACTCTCGGGCAGCCTTTGCGCTGATTGGCTCGAGGAAGAAAAACCAGATGTGGGCGCCGTTGCCGGACCTTGAGCGCTCAACAGCGGCGTTAATGCCCCGTCGTATTGCAACAAGCCGTACGGCATTTGTTGCCTCTTTCCAGTCCGCTTTGTCAAAATCGATGACGAGAACTTTCGTGTTGCAGTTCCTATCGAGAACATATTGCCCGAGGACATCGCGGAACCGGTCATCGTTGCCTTTAAAGTGAGCAATGATTGCGGCATCGCTTAATTCCGGGAAGACGCGATTGCTGCATTCTACGCATTTAACTCTTTGATGGGCTGCTTTGGGGCAAATTCCTGGCTCCCACTCATTAGCACAAGCAGGCGTATAGCCAATGCCCCCGTCCTTTCTGCGATATCCATGAGCGTAAACATCTTTGCGCCCGGTAAAGAGACTGCGAAAGAGCTCGAGTTTATCGCGTGCTGGGCTCGCGCTGGTGACGATGCCCTCGATTTGCACTCGTTCATCGAACAAAGCGCCAGCTTCTTCCCACTCTTCTAGCGTTGCGTAGCGTACGTCTGAACCGTTGTTGCAAATGACGATTTGTCGGTGTTGGTCCGATATATGTGTGATCGTCTGATCGTATTTAAATTGTGCGGTCCCAAAGAGGGCGTATTGATGCATGGCGTTGCCCATTTGAATGCCGTCCTTGTATTGGAGTTGTTGAGACGAGGGTACGGCATTACGGCTTTTTGGGATATGTAATTTCGATTCAAGTTTGCTAATGGCAAGGGATTATTCTGCGAGCGGCTTTCGGTCGATGCCAAGGTGCGCGACGGTCCTTGATAATCAGGGTTTGCGGTCATATGGGTAGCCGGAGGCGTAAAGAGCGGACCTCATTCAGACCCGGTGGGCAAAAAATGGAAAATATGAGTACTGGTGCTCAGTTAGTCTCATATCATTTGAGAAGTATCTAAGACCAATTGACTGAGTTTTAGTATATTCACCCCCCTAAACACGACGATTCGGGGCTTTATGGAGCTTGAAATCGGTGGAAGCGGGCAATTTCAGCGAAATTTTGCTGTTACTAAATTTATGACAGTACTCATATTTGCCATTTTTTGCCCACCGGGTACCGCTAGGGGCTAGTCGAAGCTCCCCCAAACAGCTGGGAATGCGCCGATCGTCAGCATATCTTGTATATGGATGGCTCAGCAAAAGAAGTTGCGGTGGAATAGGGATTGATTTGCGGTTGATAAGCCAAAAACAGTCCCTATTTCACCGCAACTGATGTGGACGTCCCTAGCGAGTTGGCTGGTAGCGGGGGCAGTAGCTGATGGCGATGGCATCGACGCCTACATGGGTGGCGATGGTGCAGCCGATGGGGCCGGTGCCGGCGTCTACATAGTCTTGGCCTGCGAGTGCTTGGCTGACGAGCTCCTGCTCCTCGGCAGCACCGGTCGTGAGCACGCGCACGCTGGAGCCCGGATGCTCGGCCAAAAATGCGAGGCAATCGGCCATGGTGTTGGCAACGATGCGCTTGGCGCCGCGGCCCTTCTTGATGGCCTTGATCTCGCCCGATTTCCACTCCGGCGAAACGGCCAGGCGAATGTTGAGCATCTGCGTCAGCTGGCCGGCGAGCTTGGGCGCGCGGCCGTTCTTGACCAGGTTCTCGAGTGTGCGCGGAATCAGCAGCAGATGGGCGTCGGGCAGCGTCGCGCGGATCTGCGCCTCGGTCTCGTCCAGGCTGCGGCCATCTTCGCGCATGGCCCGCGCGTACTCCACCAGCAGGCCCTCGGCACCCGAGCCAGTGCGCGAATCGATGCAGCGCACGTCGAGCTCGTGGGTCTCGGCGACCAGGCATGCGTTGGAATAGCAGGCGGACCATTCGCTGCACAGCGAGATAAAGATCGCGCTGTCGTGGCCGTCAGCACGCACGCGGTCAAAGAGTGCCTTGAACTCGCCGGCACTCGGCTGCGAGGTGTGCGGCAGTTGCTCGGAGCCGGCCATGCGCGCGACGTACTCCTGGGCGGTAATCTGTACCTGGTCGAGCAGGTCCTCGCCCTCGATAATCACATGCAGCGGAATCACGTAAATGCCGAGCTCTTGAGCGCTGGCGGGGGAGATGTCCGACGTGGAGTCGGTTATGATGGCAAAAGACATAATTGCACCTTTCGTTGGGGCGCTTGCGCGCCGCCTTCTTAGAGCAAAGTGCGACAAGTATAGTGGAGTTGCTCTACATTGCTAGGTTCAATTGTTGAATAGTCAACAGTTTGAAGTGACGGTGTGGAAATCATCAACTGGGGAAGAGGGATGCCGATGGCAGCGCTGGAGATATGCAAGCGGCCGGTTGTGCTGTTTGATTTTGACGGCACGGTGGCAGATACGGGTCGGGCGGTGATGACCTCGACGCGCAAGACGCTTGCCGCGCGCGGGTTTTCGGAGGCGCAGATGCGTGACCTGCGCCGCATGATCGGGCCGCCCCTGTGGAAGAGCTTTCACGACTTTTATGGCTTCTCCCGCGAGGAGTCGCTTGTGGTGGCTGACGAGTACCGTGCCTTTTTTGATGAGCTGGGACCGGAAGAGTACCCCGTGTTCGATGGGATCCCCGAGCTGCTGGATGGGTTGGCCGCTCAGGGCAAGCGTATGGCCGTGGCGACGTCACGCATGGAGGCAAAGTGCATTGACATGGTGGGCGAGCTGGGGCTTTCGCAGTTTGAGGCGGTGGTTGGCATGAATCCACCGCAGGGGCGCGAGACCAAGGCCGATTCGGTTCGCGACGCGTTGGCGGCCTTGGGTGCGGCCGCGGACGATGCCGTGATGATCGGCGATCGCTTTAACGATGTGGAGGGCGCGCACGCAATGGGCGTACCGTGCATTGGTATCTATTCGGGCGCGGCGGCGCCGGGCGAGCACGAGGCGGCGGGTGCCGATGCAGTGGTGCACTCGGTGGCCGAGCTTGCTAAACTTTTCGCTATCTAATAGACGTAATGTGAGGGGCGGGCGTACCCGTCGCTCATTGGTAAGGAGGTCGTCCATGAATCAGGTGGAGCAGAGCGTTACCGAGTATGTCGACGAGGTCTGGGAGGACGTCGTCGCCGATATCGAGCAGCTGGTGAGTTATCCGTCCGTAGCCGTTGCTGCCGATGCGGAGCCTAGCGCGCCGTTTGGCCGCCCGGTTCGTGATGCGCTCGATTGCGCACTCGGCATTGCGCAAAAGCTCGGCTACCAGACGAGCGACGACGAGGGCTATGTGGGCATTGCCGATATCCCGGGTCGCGGCGACAAGCAGCTCGCGACCATCTGCCACGTGGACGTGGTGCCCGCCGGCCCCGGCTGGAACACCGACCCGTTTGCGATGGAGCGTCGCGAGGGCTGGCTGCTCGGCCGTGGCGTGATTGATGACAAGGGTCCGGCGGTGTTGTCGCTCTACGCCGGTGCCTACCTGCTCAAGCACGGCATTGTGCCGCGCTATACCTTCCGCGCGCTGCTGGGCTGCGATGAGGAAGTGGGCATGTCCGACGTTCACCATTATCTGGAGAATCACGCAGACCCCGACTTTTTGTTTACGCCCGATGCCGAGTTCCCGGTCTGCAATGCCGAGAAGGGCCAGTTTGGGGCGACGTTCGTGAGCCCCAAGATCGACGGCGGGCGCATCGTGTCGTGGAGCGGCTCCGAGGCGAGCAATGCCATTCCGTCGCAGTCCATCTGCGAGCTCGCGATTGCCGCCGATGAGCTGCCGGCGCCGGTCGAGAACGCCGATCGTCTGGAGATCACGGCGCTTGATAATGGCCATGCGCAGATTTTCGCCCACGGTATCGGTGGCCATGCTTCGATGCCCGAGGGAACGATCAATGCCGTCGGCCTGATCGTGTCGTATCTGCGCGAGGCCGAGGACGCGTTTGGTGCACGCGACGAGCGCCTGCTGACGCCTGCCGAGCATGAGTTCGTCAAGTTCCTGGCCTTTGTGCATGCGGACGCCTATGGCCGCGGCCTGGGTATCGACGCGACGAGCCCGGCGTTTGGCCCGCTTACCTGCAACGCTGGCGTCATCCGCGTGGCGGATGGCCATATTGAGCAGGTCATCGACGTGCGCTTCCCCGACAGCACGAGTGCCGATACTATCCGCGAGCAGCTCGACCCGCTCGTGGGCCGTTTTGGCGTGACGTGCCAGCTGGGTCGCGCGAAGGTGCCGTTCTCGGTGTCTGCCGACGATCCGGCCGTGAAGGCGCTTATTGATACCTATAACGAGTTTACGGGCGAGCATGTCGAGCCCTTCGCCATGGGCGGCGGTACGTACGCGCGCAACTTTGCCCGCGCCGTGTCGTTTGGCCCCGAGGAGACCGGTCTGGAGCTGCCCGCATGGGGCGGCCAGATGCACGGTCCCAACGAGTGCGCCAGCGAAGAACAGCTCAAGCAGGCGCTCAAGATTTATATCGTGGCCATCCTGCGCCTCAACGAACTTGAACTGTAGGGCTTCCCCAGGCACCCGACCTTGCCCCTCAAACCGTCGCTTGCGTACCAAAGTACGCGGCGCTCCTCTTTCGGGGCAATCTCGGGCACCTGGGAAACCCCTATATCCTGCTTGGATACAAACTTGCATTACGAGCCCGGTGCTTCGGCCCGGGCTTTTTCTGTTGCGGTGGGGTAGTCATTGGGGACGTTCCTTTGGTGTAAAAGGTGCGCCATGTTCGGCGCTGGATTGTTATCCGTTTGTAAAGGCTGGGCAGAGCTTGCGGTAAGGGTCTATCAATAGCCCGTAAGAAACCGCAGATAAGGCGGTCGTCGCCCGATCGGGGTCGTATCTTTCCGAACAGCAAAGCGGGCAGGGTGCCCGCGAGTCGCATGTATGAAAGGAAGATCATGCTCGATCAGGCTTATTCTCGTCGTCAGTTCCTCGGCCTCGCTGGTGGTCTCGCCAGCATCGTCGGTCTCGGTCTCGTTGGTTGCGGCGGCGCAGGCGCTTCCAACGCCGCCGACAAGGGCAGCGCCGCTGCTGCCGAGTCCGTCTCCGGCGAGGTGACCTACGACGGTGCCTCTTCGTTCCAGGCTCTCGTCGAGGCCGCTGCCGAGAAGTTCATGGATGCCAACCCCGACGTCTCCGTCTCCGGCTCGGGCAACGGTTCGGGCAAGGGCCTGACCGCTGTCGCCGCCGGCACCGTCACCATCGGCAACTCCGACGTCTTCGCCGAGACCAAGCTCGAGGCCGACCAGGTCAAGAACCTCGTCGACCACGAGGTCGCCGTCGTGGGCATGGGCCCCGTCGTCTCCAAGAATGTGAAGGTCGACGACCTGTCTCTCGAGCAGCTCAAGGGCATCTTCTCCGGCCAGATCACCAACTGGAAGGAGGTCGGCGGCGACGACGCCAAGATCGTCGTCCTCAACCGCAAGGCCGGCTCCGGTACCCGCGCCACCTTCGAGGCCGCCGTCTTTGGCGACGAGACCGTCGACTTTAAGGGCGACGCCGAGCTCGACAAGTCCGGCGACGTCCAGACTCAGATGGGCAGCACTGATAACGCCATCTCTTACCTCGATTTCTCGCACTTCGATGACTCCAAGTTCAACGCCATTAAGGTCGAGGGCGTGGAGCCCAAGAGTGCAAACGTCACCGACGACTCCTTTAAGATCTGGGCTACCGAGCACATGTACTGCGCAAAGGACGCCGACGACGCCACCAAGGCCTTCCTGGAGTTCATGCTTTCCGACGACGTGCAGGGCAAGCTCGTCGAGGAGCAGGGCTTTATCCCCGTCTCTGCCATGAAGGTCGTCAAGGACGCCAGCGGCAAGGTCTCCGCTAAATAAGTAATCGCCTCGGAAAGGTTTGCAATGGCAAAACAGCTGCCAAAGCGCGACCTTGAGAACGTGGGCCTGGGCGTCACGGGCGCGTGCGTAGCGCTCGTGACGCTTGCCGTTGCCGCGCTCATCTTTATGGTCGCCCAAAAGGGCCTCTCGGCTTTTTTCAAGGACGGCGTTTCGGTTGTCGAATTTTTTACCGGCACCAAGTGGGACCTGGCCAACACAGCCGTAAACGGCCTGCCCTATACCGGTGCCCTGCCCCTGATCGTCACCTCGTTTGCGGTCATGGTGCTCTCCACGCTCATCGCGCTGCCCATCGCCATCGGCTCTGCTATCTTTGCGGTCGAGATTAGCCCTAAGTTTGGTTCCAAGGTCTTTCAGCCGCTTATTGAGCTTTTGACCGGCATTCCTTCGGTCGTCTTTGGCCTGATCGGCTTTCACGTGGTTGTTGGCCTTATGAAGAGCGTTTTCCACGTGAGTACGGGCCTGGGCGTCTTGCCCGGCGACATCGTACTGGCTGTCATGATTCTGCCGACCATGACCACGCTTTCGGTCGATGGCCTGCGCGCCGTGCCCGAGAGCTACCGTCAGGGCTCGCTCGCGCTGGGCTACACCCGCTGGCAGACCATCTGGCACGTGGTGCTCAAGTCCACCATGCCGTCGCTCATGACCGCGGTCATCCTTGGCATGACCCGCGCCTTTGGCGAGACGCTCGCCGTGCGCATGGTCATCGGCGGTATCGAGGCCATGCCGACGTCGCTGCTATCGCCGGCGTCCACCATCACCACCACGCTCACCACGTCCATGGCGGTCTATGCCGAGGGTTCGGCCCAGGACGACGTTCTGTGGGCGCTCGGTCTGCTGCTGATGGGCATGAGCCTCATCTTCATCCTGATCATCCATCTTATCGGCCGCAAGGGGGCGAAGGCTCGTGGCTAGCACGCGCATCCATATCGACGAGGCGAGACTCGGGCGCGTCCAAAAGCAGGACCGCATCGCCACGGGCGTGCTGACGGCGATCGTCGCCACCGTCATGCTCGTCGTCGTCTCCATGGTGGCCTATATCCTGTTTGAGGGCATCTCGACGCTGTTCCAGCCGGGATTTCTCACGCAGCCCGCGCGCGCCAACGGAACCCAGGGCGGCGTGCTCTACCAGCTGTTCGACTCGTTCTACCTGTTGCTGATCACTCTGGTCATCTCGGTACCCATCAGCCTGGGCGGAGCGGTCTTCCTGGTTGAGTACGCGCCGAACGGCCCTATCCGCGACATCGCTTCCACCGCCATCGAGACGCTGTCCTCGCTGCCTTCGATCGTCGTCGGCATGTTCGGCTTTCTGGTGTTCTCGGTGCAGCTGGGCTGGAAGTACTCCATCATCTCCGGCACCGTCGCGCTCACCGTGTTCAACATCCCCATCCTGGTGCGCGTGATTCAGCAGGCGCTCGAGGACGTGCCGCAGGCCCAGCGCGATGCGTGCCTGGCCATGGGCCTCACCCGTTGGGAGGCCACGCTGCATATCCTAATCCCCGAGGCCATGCCCGCCATCGTGACCGGCATCGTGCTTTCGGCCGGCCGTGTGTTTGGCGAGGCCGCGGCACTGCTCTTTACCTCGGGCATGAGCTCGCCGGTTCGCCTGAACTTCTTGAGCTTTAACCTGTCGAGCCCCACCTGCGCCTGGAACGTGTTCCGCCCCGGTGAGTCGCTCGCTGTGCACATCTACAAGATTTACGGCGAGGGCAGCCCCGAGGCTCAGCAGATCGTCTGGGGCACCGCGGCGCTGCTGATGATCTGCGTGCTGCTGTTTAATGTAGTCGCCCGTATCGTGGGCAAGCAACTGGCAAGGAAGATGACGGCCGAATGAGCGAGATGAAAGCAACGCCCGCAACCGAAGCGGCCACGTCCGAGACCCAGGACTTTCTGTCGAGCGTGGGGGAGAGCGAGAAGCGCGTTCGTGTGAGCAGCAAGGCCGTGAGCGACGAGGTCGTGCTCTCCACCAAGGACGTCAACGTGTACTATGGCGACCACCACGCGCTGCACGACACGTCGCTCGACTTTCATAAGGGCGAGATCACGGCGCTCATCGGGCCTTCGGGCTGCGGTAAGTCGACCTTTTTGCGCAGCCTCAACCTTATGAATCGCGAGATTCGCGGCTGCCGCGTGGAGGGCGAGATCAACTACCGCGGGCGCAACGTGAACACCAAGGCCGAGAACACCTACGAGCTGCGTCGCTCCATCGGCATGGTGTTCCAGCAGCCCAACCCTTTTCGCAAGTCTATTCGCGACAACATCACGTTTGCGCCCAAGCGACACGGCATTACCGACCGCGACGAGCTCGATCGCATGGTCGAGGAGAGCCTGCGCGGCGCGGCGCTGTGGGACGAGGTCAAGGACAAGCTCGACAAGAGCGCCTATGCGCTTTCGGGCGGCCAGCAGCAGCGTCTGTGCATCGCGCGTACGCTGGCGCTCAACCCCGACGTGATTTTGTTCGACGAGCCCTGCTCGGCGCTCGACCCCATCTCGACGCTCGCGATCGAGGACCTGATGTCATCGACCGTTGCCGACCGTGCCATCGTCATCGTGACGCACAACATGGAGCAGGCGTCGCGTGTGTCCAACCGCACGGCGTTCTTCTACATGGGCGATATGGTCGAGTACGACGAGACCGACGAGATTTTCCAACGGCCCAAGGATAAGCGGCTGAATGATTACCTCACCGGCATGTTCTCCTAGTCCGGGACATGCTTGAGGCCCGCGGCGGCCACGGTTGCCGCGGGACTGATTGGAGAGGCGGGTCATCTCTTGTGGGAGATGGCCCGCCTTTTTGCTCTGCGACCGAAACGACCGCCACAAAGGGGACAGGCGCCTTCGTGGTGGTTTGGGGTGGGGCTCGCTGCTATCATGGACAACGTTGAATTTCTACGAAGGAGCAGGGCATATGGCGATTCTTTTGGGATGCGATTCCGTCAGCCTAGAGTTTCCCACCAAGCATATTTTCGATAGCGTTACGCTCGGCGTGGGCGAGGGCGACCGTATTGGTATTGTCGGTAAAAACGGCGACGGTAAGTCGACGCTGCTGAGCGTGCTCGCCGGCACGTTGGAGCCCGACGACGGCCGCGTGACGCACCGCCGCGACACGACGATTGGATTGCTCGGCCAAAAGGATAACCTGGTCGATACTGACACCGTGCATCATGCCGTCGTCGGTGACACGCCCGAATACGAGTGGGCGTCGAGTCCGCGTACGCGTCAGATTCTGGCTGGCCTTATTAGCGATGTGCCCTGGGAGGGCACGGTGGGCGAGCTTTCGGGCGGTCAGCGCCGTCGCGTGGACCTCGCGCGCCTGCTGATCGGCGACTATGACGTGCTCATGCTCGACGAGCCTACCAACCACCTGGACATGCGCACCATCAACTGGCTCGCGCGTCACTTAAAGGCCCGCTGGCAGCGCGGTCAGGGCGCCATGCTCGTGGTCACGCACGACCGCTGGTTCTTGGACGAGGTCTGTACCAGTATGTGGGAGGTCCACGACGGCCAGGTCGATCCCTTCGAGGGCGGTTACTCCGCATATATCCTGCAGCGCGTGGAGCGCGACCGCATGGCCGCGGTTACCGAGGAGCGCCGTCGCAACATGGCACGCAAGGAGCTCGCGTGGCTGAGCCGCGGTGCCCAGGCTCGTTCCACCAAGCCCAAGTTTCGCGTTGAGGCTGCTCGCGAGCTGATCGCCGACGTGCCACCCGTGCGTGACGAGCTGGAGCTCAAACGTCTGGCGGTGAGCCGCCTGGGCAAGCAGGTTATCGATGTCATCGACGTGGATGCCGGCTATGCGGATGCCGGCGGCGCGCCCAAGCAGGTGCTCTCCGATGTGACCTGGCTCATTGGTGCGGGCGACCGCTATGGTCTTTTGGGCGAGAATGGCGCTGGCAAGTCGACGCTGCTCGATGTGATCCAGGGTAAAATTGCGCCCACGCGCGGCCGCGTGAAGATTGGCCAGACGGTGCGCTTTGGCGTGCTGTCGCAGCAGCTCGAGGAGCTCGAGCCCTACATGGGCGACACGATCCACGAGGTGCTCAGCAACTATAAGAAGTACTACGTCATCGACGGCAAGGAGACTTCGCCCGAGAAGCTCTGCGAGCGCCTGGGATTTACGACGCAGCAGCTCTGGAGCCGCATCGGCGATCTTTCGGGCGGTCAGCGCCGTCGCCTGTCGCTGTTGCTGACGATCCTGGACGAACCCAACGTGCTCATTCTGGACGAGCCCGGCAACGACCTGGATACCGACATGCTCGCGATTGTCGAGGACCTGCTCGACGGCTGGCCCGGCACGTTGATTCTGGTGACGCACGACCGCTTTTTGATGGAGCGCGTGACCGACCAGCAGTGGGCGCTGCTCGACGGCCACCTGACGCATATGCCCGGCGGCGTGGACCAGTACCTGCGCCTGTGCAACGCTACCGCCGAGGGCGAGCCCGTGGGCGCGCCGAGCGCTAAGACCGGCACGTTCGACACCGGTGCGGCGGCGGCTGCTGCCGACAAGCCCAAGTCGAGCGGTCAGCCCAACGGCCTGTCCAACGCCGAGCGCCAGAAGCTTCGCCGTGAGGTGAGCTCGCTCGAGCGCAAGATGGAGACGCAGCGTGTCCGCGTTGAGAAGGCCGAGGCCGCGATGGCCCAGGTCGACCCCACCAACTACACGGCGCTGGGCGAGCAGCAGGCAAAGATCGACGAGGCTCACGCCGCCATGGACGAGTTGGAGATGGCGTGGCTCGAGGCGAGCGAAAAGCTCGAGGGCGAGGAGTAGGCGAGGATGATCAAAGCCGCGTTTTTCGATATCGACGGCACGCTACTGAGCTTTAAGACCCACCGGATTCCGGCGTCGGCGCAGCAGGTGCTCGACAGCTTTCACGAGCAGGGGATCGCGTGCGTGATCGCCACGGGCCGTCCGACCTACCAGATGCCCGATTGGCTGTTCGACCTGGGCTGGGATGCGTACATTACGCTCTCGGGCCAGCACTGCTTTGATGCCGAGGGGGTTTACCGCAGCTGCCCGATCGATCCGGACGACGTCGCGGTGATTGTGGACCAGGTGGCGCAGGGGCGCTACGACTCGCTGTGCATGCAGGGCGAGAACTCGTTTGTGAACCGCCTGTCCGAGCGCGTGGTGACGGCTGGCAGCAACGCGGGAATCGTCTACCACGAGGAACCGTTTGAGCACGCCTTTGACGCACCGGTCTACCAGTTCTGCGCCTTTGTGGACCCGGCCGACGAACATATCGTGACCGACGCCGTGTCGCATTCGCTCACCACGCGCTGGTGCGACCTGTTCTGCGACATTATTCCCGCTAACGGCGGCAAGGACCTGGGCGTGGCGGCGACGCTCGAGCGGCTTGGTATCGACGCGAGCGAGGCGATTGCCTTTGGTGACGGCGAGAACGACCTGTCGATGTTTGCCGCCGTGGGCACAAGCGTGGCCATGGGTAATGCGCAGGATACCGTGAAGGACGCAGCGACCTACGTGACGACTGCCGTGGACGACGACGGGATCTACAACGCCGCGAAGCACTTTGGACTGTTATAACTGCGGCTCGGCACTTAGGGATGCTCCTTTTCTGCCGGCAGCTGGGGGACACTCCTTGCGGGGCGTCCCCATTTTGTTTTCGTCCCGCACGTTTTGTGAAACACGGCTAACTTTTAGACAAAGTAGTAAGACATGGGCAACTTTTGCGGTAAAGTTAGCCGTGGAAAGTATCCAAAGGCTAACTAGCAATCATCGCGAAAGGCGGCCCATGGCCCTACGTGAATCCGGAGAAGACTATCTCGAATCGATCTACGTTCTGTCGGAACGTCAGGGCATCGCGCGCTCGATCGACGTTGCGGAGCACCTCGGCGTAACCAAGGCGAGCGTTTCCAAGGCCATGGCGACGCTGGAAAGCAACGGCTATGTCGAAATGGGCAAACGAGATGTTCATCTGACAGAGCGCGGTCTGGAGGTCGCGCGCCAAATGTGGGAGCGCCACTGCTTTTTCGTGGGGCTGCTAGAGGATGCAGGTGTTTCGACTGAGGTCGCGTCGCAAGAGGGCTGCCACATGGAGCATTGCCTGAGCGAGGAGAGCTTTGAGAAGCTACGGGCGATGTTGGGCCGGGAAGATGTAGCGGGTCCAACAACAGAAGCCTAACTGTCCCACAGTAGCGCGGAGTTCACGCAAAGCGCGAACCAGCGACTGGGACCAGCGGCCCTTTCGGTCAAGTCCATTTCAGCAAAGGAACCCTGCCAGCAAGCGATGCCCAAGAACCGCCCGCGATGTTACCGCAGGCCGGGACCGGGCTTGGTTTTGAAAACATTCCGCAGCGCGAGGCCCGCCTTTCCGTTGCTCCGCAGGAGCAGGAAAGACGGGCCTCATGCGCG
Source organism: uncultured Collinsella sp. (assembly GCA_900552385.1). Taxonomy (GTDB): domain Bacteria; phylum Actinomycetota; class Coriobacteriia; order Coriobacteriales; family Coriobacteriaceae; genus Collinsella. The sequence goes on from URZI01000017.1 coordinate 17,667, forward strand.
AGGACGTTTTCGAAACCAAGCCCGGCCCCGGCCGGACAGCTCACGAACGCTACAGGTTCTTTACCCCCATCGCGCGCATGGCGTTCAGGATGGCGATGATTGCCACGCCTACGTCGCCAAAGACCGCAAGCCACATGTTGGCGATGCCGAGCGCCGCAAGCACCAAAATCAGCAGCTTAACGCCCAGCGCAAAGATGATGTTCTGCCAGACGATCGCCATGGTCTTGCGCGCCACACGGATCGCGCGGGAAATGTTGGACGGCTTGTCATCCATCAGCACCACGTCGGCGGCCTCAATCGCGGCGTCGGACCCCATGGCGCCCATGGCAATGCCCACATCGGCGCGCGTAAGCACAGGCGCATCGTTGATACCGTCGCCGACAAAGGCGAGCTTGCCCTTGCCGCTTTCGGCCGCGAGCAGCGCTTCAACACGCTCGACCTTATCGCCCGGCAGCAGTTGCGCATGGAACTCGTCGAGACCGAGCTGCTTGGCCACCGCAGCAGCCACTTCCTCGCGGTCGCCCGTGAGCATAACGGTGCGCTTGACGCCGGCGGCGTGCAGGTCGCGGATCGTCTGATCGGCATCGGCTTTTACGGTGTCTGCAATCACGATGTGGCCGGCGTACACGCCGTCAACGAGCACGTGGAGGATCGTGCCGACAACCTCACAATCCGGTGCTTCAACGCCGGTCGCGGCGAGCATCTTTGCGTTGCCAACAACGACGTGCTTGCCGTCGATGATTGCCGTCACGCCGTGGCCCGCGTCGTTGGCGGAGTCGCTCACCCGCTTAGGGTCGACCTCGCCCTGGTAGGCGACGCGCACGGACTGCGCGATGGGGTGATCGGAGAACGACTCCGCAAGGGCTGCGACCTCAAGCAACGACTGCTCGGTATAGCCAGCCTCGGGGTGCACCGCGACCACCGAGAACGTGCCGTTGGTGAGGGTGCCCGTCTTGTCAAAGACGACGGTGTCCACGTCGGCGAGCGCCTCGAGGTAGTTAGAACCCTTGATGAGAACGCCCAGCTTGGACGCGCCGCCGATGCCGCCAAAGAAGCTCAACGGTACACTGATCACGAGGGCGCACGGGCAGCTGACAACCAGGAAGGTCAGACCGCGCAGAATCCAGTCGGACCAGGCACCGGTGACCAGGCCGCCGCCGAGCGCGAGCACCGCGGCCGCGCCGGTGACGGCGGGGGTGTAGACGCGGGCAAAGCGCGTGATGAAGTTCTCGGTGCGCGCCTTCTTTTCGCTGGCGTTTTCCACGAGCTCTAGGACGCGCGCGACGGTGGACTCGCCAAAGGGCTTGGTGGTGCGCACGTGGATGAGGCCCGTCATGTTGATGCAGCCGCTGATGATATCGTCGCCGGACTTGGCGGGGCGGGGGACTGACTCGCCCGTGAGCGCGGCGGTATCGAGCTGGGTTTCGCCTTCGACGATGACGCCGTCGATGGGCACGCGCTCGCCGGGCTTGACCACGATCACGGTGCCGACGGCGATGTCATCGGGAAAGACCTGTTCGAGCGTGCCGTCGGCTTGCTCGAGGTTAGCGTAGTCGGGCGCGATGTCCATCATGGCGCTGATCGACTTGCGGCTCTTGCCCACGGCGTATGCCTGGAACAGCTCGCCGACCTGGTAGAACAGCATGACAGCGGCGCCTTCGGCCATGTGCGGGTCGGTATCGGGGAAGAGCACCATGGCAAACGCGCCGATAGTCGCGACGGCCATGAGGAAGCTCTCGTCGAAGGCCTTGCCGCGGCGGATGTTATTGAATGCCTTTTGCAGTACGTCGTAGCCGGCAATCAAAAACGGCACGAGGAACAGCACAAAGCTGGCGTAGATGTCGCCCGGGGTGCCTAATGCGGCGGTGAGGGTGCCGAGCTCATCGAGGGCGTACACCACGGCAAAAATGCCCAGCGCTACCAGGATGCGGTTGCGCTTATGCTCGAGTGACTCTTTCTTCTTGCGCTTCTTCTTTTTCTTTTTGGGGTCGGCAGTGGCCATGACTCGTATCCTCCCAATTGAATGTATGAACACTCGCTCATATAATTTCGCGAGCAAAGGCCGCGGCAAGCGCGGCCTTGCAGGCTGGCGTAAACCTGGGCTAGAGAATGATCTCGCAGTCCGGCTCGGCGTCGGCCGTAAACTCCACGACGCGGTTGAGCACCTCGTCGAACTCGGTGTCATCGGCCTCGAGCGTCAGCTTCTGGGTCATAAAGTTGACGGACACGGATTTGACGCCCTCGAGCTTGGCCAGCTCGTCTTGAAGCTCGCGTGCGCAGTTGGCGCAGTCGATCTCGTCGAGTTTAAACTGCTTTTTCATGGTGGGTTCCTTTCCCTGTTTTGCGGCTTGGGTGCAGGCCGCGCTGGTACCGTGGTTGGTTGCTATTCGCAGATATGGCTCATGCCCTGGTTGAGCATGGTGTAGACGTGATCGTCGGCAAGCGAGTAGAGGATGTTGCGGCCTTCGCGGCGGAACTTGACCAGGTGCGACTGCTTAAGCGTGCGCAGCTGGTGCGATACTGCCGACTGCGAGGTTTCGGTTGCCTCGGCGATTTCGGCCACGCAGAGCTCGCGGCCCATGAGGGCATAGAGAATCTTGATGCGCGTGGTGTCGCTGAAGACCTTGAACAGGTCGGCCAAGTCGTACAGCAACTCCTCGTCGGGAAGGTCCTCGGGCGAGCAGGTGGTGGGGATCACGGGTTCGGTGGCCTCGATGTCGGGTTTCGTTTCATCATCGCGGACGCTCATTGCAATATCCTTTCATATGAACATGCGCTCATATAACTTACTTTCGATTATATGAGCGCATGTTCATATGTCAATACAATTTGCGATAATTTCGATGACTGTTTGCCGCCTCTGCGATTTTCTGTGGGTTGGGATGCATCGACGCAATGCTCGCCAACATATTTCGAGATGTTCGGCCAGCATGCTAAGAAAGCCGTCTCGAGAAGCATTAGAGCTGTTCATATTTGTACTTTATCTTGTTAAATACCGTGAGAATCAGTTCTTTCTCTACGGGAGTTCCTGCAGAATCAGTTTTATCTAAAGTTATATTGACCATTGCTGCGGCCAATCAGGCACATCGGTGGCCGAATAAGTCGAAAAATGTAGGTGGACATCCGCAGAGACCGCCTTTAAAAGAGCGAATTCTCAATTAGATCAATAATCGTGTCGTCTTCCGTGCGGTTTTCATCGATTTTTGCGGACATGTCGCATTCCCAAGGCCCATTGATTTCCTCAGCAAGGGCCCCGACGTGTTGCATGTCGTCGGGTTCGGGCACATCGTTGATGCTCGGGTCATCAGCTTGCGGATATTGACTTGCAATTTCGCGCTTGGTGGCCTCTTCTTCTTTGAGTGCCTCCAGGACGCGGCGACCGTATTCGAAGTAGCGCCGCAAGACAAATTGACGAAGAGTTTCTTGCAGGATGGCGAAGTTATCCGGGAGTCGACCGGGCCAGATCTTCTCGCGAATGCGAATCGCTTCCATGACCCGTCTAAAAGCGGACTGCTTGAAAAACGAATGACGACTAACTGTGATAACGGCATATCCCATGTTTCGCAGCGTGTTTCGGCGTTCCTCGTCAATTGATTGCTGCTCGGGCTCGTCGTGGTAGAAGCCGTTATATTCGATATCGGTCATCGAGTTTTCGAGCAGCGCGTCGAGGTAGAAAACCGTGCGTCGCGTTAGGGCTGCGTATCTTTTGGGGACTGGGATCGGATAATCCGTTTTGATGGCACGTATGGCTAAGCCACCCATTGACTTGGGCATTGTCAGCATCATGACAAACGCCGTTTCGAGTGGGGAGCGACAGCCTCCGCGTACATAAGAAAGTGCCTTAAGGGCTTTATTGGACCCACGGTAGCCCGATGCCTCTGAAAAGAAGGCTCTGAGCTCTTCAACGCTGGTTAGGGCCGGGCACTTGCGATATTGAGTTTCGTCGGACGTTTCAAGCGCGTAGGAGCCGCAGATTTCAAAGTAATACTCAACGAGCTCAGTAAGGTTGAGGTCGGCTGTTGCTTCTAACGCGCACAGCTTGATATCGACGATGTAGACGTTCGGCTCGAGTTCTAGGTAGCTTTCTGCATCAAACGTATAGCGCGAGCAGTGGCAGATGCAGCCCTTGCGGTGCCTATTTGCATTATTGGAAAACGTCAGCACATGGATGCTTTCAGAATCGACATTCTTTCTGTTGAGCCATGCTCGCGCCGCTTCCAGGTCGGACGTGGTCGGCGCAGACACCCTGATCTTTTCCATAGGTAAGGGATCGATCGCGTAGCTTGCGAGCGAGTTGGCTGTTTGGTATACAGCGCGTGCCGTGGTATGTGATAGAACGATTCCCATACGCGCATGATGGCATAGCGGACGCCACATTCGCCCGAAACTTCGGGTAACGGTATTGGGGCGCGGCTTATCTTCTGCAAACGGTGGGCTTTTGAGCTGTCGTATCGAGGGAGCAGCTTCGGCTGGGGAGGTTTCTGCCAGCTGCGCCTTTTTTGGTGAACTTTAGTTGCGAATTCGTAGCTTCTAAGCGTTTTTGCTGACCGTCCAGATGCCTCACCAACATAATTTGAGTTATTCGGCCTTATCCTAAATGAATGGTGCGATCGCAACGTCTTATTCGAATTGATTCAGGTAGATTAATGGGGCTTGGTTGCGAAATTAAGGCGACTACAGCGCTCGATTGCGGTTTGAGGGGCCTTGACTAGTGGTTCAGCTGGCCGAACAACTCGAAAAATGTAGGTGAGCAACCTGTCGACTGTGTGAAGCACGCGTATTTGCTCGTTTTGATGAAAACTAGGGTGCAGCCATAAGGCTGCGCCCTAGTTTACTACGCGCCGGTGCGCCCAGACGGATTGCGCTGTGCCTGGCAGGCGCTCCCGCAGATGGATCGGTTATTTCGCGAACAGGTTCTTGAGGTTGAACTCGGCTTGGACGGTGCGGAGCATGAGGTCGGTGTCGTCCAGGCCTAAGTGCTGCTCGTTGGCGTCGGCGGCGAGGGTGCCGCGTCGGCGGGCCCAGTTTTCGAGCGCGGCGGGCGCGGACTCGCGGGGGAGCGAGCGCACGTCGGCGTCCAGGCTGCGGCAGATTTGGCGCGAGTCGATGACGATGATCTTGCCGGCACGGCGCGCCTCGGCGTAGCCGTCCAGGTGGATCTTGAACCAGCTGTCCTCAAAGGCGGCGTTGTGCGCCATGTACGGATACTTCTTCATGAGCTTGAACAGCTGCTTCTGCAGCTCCTTATCCTCGCGGAATGGCTTTTTGCCGTCGATATCGGACCAGGTAATGTGGTGGATATTCGACAGCGGCACATCATCGCCGCGATAGATGTCGGGCAGACCGCAGTAGTGCGCCTCGGCGTCGTGCGGGACGGCGTCGCTCGTGAGGTCCATGATTTCCCAGCCCACGTTGATGATATAGCCGCGCTCGGGCGCACGGCCGGTGGTCTCGATGTCGATGCCCAGCACGGTGCCCTGGATGGGCTTGCGGGCGTAGGCCACGCCGAGTGCGTCGCGGTCGCCGCGGATCTCGCGCATGACCGATGCGGCGGTACGCTTTTGCATCTTACCGATGGCCGCGCAGGTGTCGGCATCGGACAGACCACGCGAAAGCGTCGCAGGCGTCACGTTGCGCAGGCGCGCCTCGCCGATCTGGTCGCACAGGTCGCGGTTGCGGTCGGCCAGGTCGCGCACGGTTGCAAAGTCGAAACCGGGGTCGCCCTCGGCGGTAAAGTACTCGGTTTCGAGCACCTTAAGGGCCTCCTCGCCCTTCTGGCGCTCGGATTCCATGGCGCCGTGATCGCCGTAGATAAACATGGGAATAAACGGCTGACGCTCGTATTCGAGTGCTTGTGATACGTTCATATGCTGCTCCTTGGACGGGCCGCGTTGTGCGGCTCGGGGTTACTGAGTTGTGGCGAGATGATAGTTTACCATGGGCAACTATTGGCACCGCGCCCGGGACAACTACAATACCCTAGTTGACCGCTAGGACTTTTACAATGCTGCCGAAAGACACGAAAGGTTCCATCCGTCATGGATTTACTGATTGATATTCTGCTCGACGCCGGCAAAGACACGCTCTCGCTGGTGCCGTTCTTGTTGGTGACGTACCTTGCGCTCGAGACGCTCGAGCATGTTGCGGGCGACCGCGTCAACGGCGCCATCAAGCGCGCGGGCGCCGCCGGCCCCGTGGTTGGCTCGTTGCTGGGCATGGTGCCACAGTGCGGGTTTTCGGCCATGGCGGCGACGCTGTTCGCCGGCCGTGTTGTGACGCTGGGCACGCTAGTCGCCGTGTTCCTCTCGACCTCCGACGAGATGTTGCCGCTGCTGCTTGCCGAGCGGGTTCCCGTGCAGACCATGGCGATGCTTTTGGCTTCGAAGGCGCTGATCGCGCTGGTTACGGGCTTTATCGTGGATGCGGCTATCCGCGGCCTTCGTCGTAATGCCCGCGCGCATGCGGCGATTCGCCGTACCGTACTGGGGACCGCTGCCAATCCGGCTCATGTGAACTGCGCGCACGACGACCATACCGGGGGCGACATCATTGACGAGGTGGCCGAGGCGGGCGTAAGTGCCGATCACATCCACGAGCTGTGCGAACGTGATCATTGTGGCTGTGACGAGGATGAGGACGATCACGGGCACGACCACAGCCACGACCATGGTCACGCGGACAAGCACGAGCACCACCACGACCACGGCCACTCCCACGAGGGCGCGCCCATTCTGTCGATCATCCGCAGCGCGATCTCGCACACCGTGCAGGTGTCGGTTTTCATTTTCCTGGTAACGCTGATTCTGGTCGCCGTCCTCGAGACCTTTGGCGAGTCCGCAATCGAGCAGTTCCTGCGCGGCAACGAGACGCTTGCGGTTCTGGGCTCGGCGCTTGTCGGTCTGATCCCCAATTGCTCGGCCAGCGTCGTTATTACGCAGTTGTACCTCGAAGGCGCGCTGCAGCTGGCGCCGATGCTCACCGGTACGCTCATTTCCGCCGGTGTGGGCTACCTAGTCCTGTTCCGCACCAACCGCAGCGCTCGCGAAAACGCCGTGTTCCTGGTCATGATGTACGTCATCGGCGCCGGCTGGGGACTCATTCTCTCCGCCGTTGGCCTCTAAGTAGGCCTAGCAAAACGGGCTTCAAAATAGCCATGCTCGGCGCCTGCGCAGTGCGGCGACGCATGGCATTTTGAAGCCCGTTTTTTTGTTGAGCCATGGATTCTGAGTGCTCACGCCGCTCAAAACAAAAAGGCAGATTTCCGGACATATTCCAAAAATCTGCCTTGGTTAGCGCAGCAACTCGGTGAGGTTGCGTTTAAAGCGGGCGCGGTCTTCGCTGGTGAAGGCTGTCGGACCGCGGGTGCGTCCCCCGGCGCGGCGCACCTTCTTTTCCTCGTGGCGAATAAATAGTTGCATGTCGATGGTCGCCTTATCGTAGACGCGCCCGCGCACACCGATTGCGGCGGCATCGCGGCCGAGCACCATGCTTGCCAGGCCTATGTCCTGCGTCACGACCACATCGCCTGCCTGCAGGCGCTCGACAATGGCAAAGTCGGCACTATCGGCTCCCACACTCACATCGAGCGTCGTGACCCAAAAGCCCCGACGCGCGTGCTCGGCATCGCGCGGATCGTCGCGGCGAATGTGGCGTTCCAGGTTCTGCGTGCTGTTGCCGGCGATAACAACGGCGACGCCCGCCCGCCGCGCGCAGTCGATCGACTCGCGCGTGACCGGGCAGGCGTCGGCATCAATAAAAAGCGTCTTTGGCATCTAGTGCACCAGTTTGCCAAACTGAATGGCGCGAACAATCAGCGTCACGCCAAACACCAGCAGCGCGGCGCCGCTAAAGATGACGAGCATCTTGGCCGACCACAGCGGATAGATAAACACGAACATGCCCGCGATGATGGAGAGTGCGCCGCTCAGGATGGCGAGGGCGCGGTTAGACGAAAGCTCGGACTCCAGAATCGACATGACGCCCTCGACGATCCAGCCAAAGCCGGCGACGACCACTACAAGCGTGGTGAGCGTCGCGGTCGAGAAGGCCTGATTGCGCAGGATTATGACGCCGCCCAGAATGATGAGCAGGTTGGAGATGATGCTCGTAACGCGCCAGCCGGTGGGCAGCAGCGGCTCGAAAACAGCGGTAAACAGCCTGATCGCGGCCGTGATCACAAAGTAGAAGCCCAAGACGGTCGTTAGGAAGACGAGGGACTTGGCGGGTGCAAACAGCAGTGCGATGCCGGCAACGAGCGCTAAGACGCCCGTGATGGCGTAAATCCAGCGCACGGCCTTGACGGCCTTGCCCGCCATGCTTTTCTCGTCAAATCCAAACGCGCTCGATTGCTTGTCATCGTTCTTAAAGATGCCCATGATGTCTCCTTTCGTGCGGCGTAAGCCGTAGCTCTTGCAACCAGTATCGCCCAAGGGCGCTGTCGCGTGGGGCGGAAGGGGCGAATTGGAGCCTCACCTTCGCGAATTGTCACCTTTGTTCCCGTTTGGATGTGGGATATTCAACAGATGTAGAACATTACAGCTCTGTTCGTTATTGCCTACGTTTTAGGTTAGATTTTCTTAAGAACAATTGGCTTTTATTGAGGGGTCCCTATGAACGAAACAGTTCCCGCGGCGCCGGTAAGCGCCGAGTCGATGGCAAAGCAGGGTTGCGAAAAGCTTGGCCTGGACACGTTTGACGCGCTGGTCCGCCGCGCCCGCACGTGCCGCCGATTTGACGAGTCCATGCGCGTGCCGCGCGAGTTTTTGCTCGAGCTGGCGGAGCTGGCGCACCTGGCCCCTTGCGGCGCCAACGCTCAGCGCCTGCGCTTTCACGTGGTGAGCGGTGGAGAGGACTGCGCGCGCGTATTTGATGAGCTCGCCTGGGCCGGTGCGCTTAAGGATTGGCCGGGTCCCGATGAGGGCGAGCGCCCGACTGGTTACATCGCGATTCTTGCCGAGCGCGCTGTTCCGGGTAAGCCCGCCGCGCCCATCACCGAGGTCGACACCGGCATTGCCGCCCAGACGATGATGCTCGCCGCTCGCAGCGCCACGCCCGAGGTGGCAGCCTGCATGTTCAAGGCCTTTACGCCCCGCGCGATCGATGTCATGGGGCTCGATAACGACAAGTATGAGCTCAAGCTGATCATGGCGTTTGGCGTTCCGGCCGAGACGCAGGTAATCGACGCGATCGACTCCAACCCCGATGGCTCTATCAATTACTGGCGCGATGAGGTGCAGGTGCATCACGTGCCCAAGCGTCCGCTTGCCGACGTACTGGTGTAGTTGAGCGTCGTTGCGGCGCGAGCCGGCGGCAAAACCACCACAAAGGTGCCTGTCCCCTTTGTGGTGGTGCGAGGGGAGGGCGTGTGGCCGATCTGTATTTGGTACGGCATGAGCAGACTGAGCTCAATGTGAAGAACATTTTGCAGGGCTGGCACGATTCGCCGTTGACGGCGCGCGGGCGCGAGCAAGCGCTGGCGACGCGTGCGGCGTTCGAGGACCGCGGCGTGACCTTTGACCATGTGTATTCGTCTCCGTTGGGGCGGGCGCGGTGTACGGCCGAGCTGATTGTTGGCGAGGGTCGTTCCATAGAGCTGGTCGATGAACTGCGCGAGTGGCATTTGGGCTCGCTGGAGGGCACATCAAACCGCGAGATGCCGGCGCAACCCTGGGGCGATTATCCGGTTGCCTTTGGTGGCGAGTCGGAAAGTGAGCTTCGCGCACGTATGGTCGCCGCGCTGTCCCGCATCATGGCCCGACCGCAGCACAACTGCGTGCTGGCCGTTTCCCACGGCTCTGCCTGCCAGGAGTTTCTTGAGCACGTGACTGGCGGGGGAGAGCAGCCCGACAACGGTGCCGTGCTTCATTTTGGCTATTGCGACGGGGCGTTTTCGCTCTTGGGTTGGTAACAAACGAAAGGACCCCCTATGAATAAAAACCTGTATCTGGTCCGTCATGGACAGACGATATTTAACCTCAAGCGCATTATTCAGGGCTGGAGTGACTCGCCGCTTACGCAGCTGGGATGCGACCAGGCGGCGCGCGCTGGCATGTTTTTGCGTGCGCGCGGCATTGAGCCCGACCACGCCTACACCTCCACACTTCATCGCACCGAGCAGACTATCGCCAACTTGTGGCCGGGCTTGGCGTACGAGCGCCTGGACGGCCTGCGTGAGTGGTTCTTTGGCGACTTTGAGGCCGAGCGCGTGATGCTCATGCCCGAGCGCCCGTGGCGCGACTTCTATTGCCAGTTTGGCGGCGAGGGCCAGATGCAGGTGCGCGAGCGCATGGTGGCGACGTTGACCGAGCTTATGCAGCGTCCGGACCATACGTGCGTGCTCGCGGTAAGCCACGGCTCGGCTATCAAGGAGTTCATGGACCACGTGAAGGGTGCGGCGGCAGACGAGCGCGACCGCGTTCCGGGCAATTGCTCGGTGTTGCACTTTGCGTTTGATGATGCGACGGATACGTTTGAACTGGTTGGGATCTTTACGCAGGAAGACTACGCGCGCGAGCTGGGGCTTGAGCCGCTCGTGGCGGCAGCAGGCCCGCAGCGGGGGTAGCGCGGACGTGGCGATGCGGATCGCCGACATCATTGCTCGATGTGAAAGGGGCGGGGATGCATGCGCATGTATCCCCGCCCCTTGTTTGTTGAGCTATCGAGTCTTTGTGCTGGGCGTTTAGACTCTGTTAGAACCGTGCGATCTGGTGGGTGAGCAAGCCCGTCGGAACCTGCGGTGCGCCGCCGGCGACCTGCGCGGCGGGGAATAACGCGGCCACGGTAAAGTTGAACGGCTCTTTGCCGGTGTACGTTCCGGCGGCACGGGCCTCATCGGCCAGCAGCTGCGATGCCCCTACTAGCGCGGCAGCGTAGGCGGGGTCGTCGGCCAGTGTCGGCTCGGGTGCTTGGTCGAGCATGGCGCGGATGGCCCCGACGGCGTCCTCGCGCTTGACCTCCCACACACGGTGCGTAATGCCGGCGGGGTCGGTGACAGCATAGAGCGAAGCGCCCTCTTTGGCGGCGCCGAGGATGATATCCATGACGGGCGAGGCTTCGTAGGCGAGCGACACGGGGCGCGGCTGCACCTTGAGCTCGGCAATCGCGTGCGCAGCGGCGAGTGCATCGACGTTCTCGGCGACAGCCGCGTCGCTGCCCGTCAGCACGTTAACCGGGCAAATCGCCACGACACCCGTCACACGACCCGGCTCTCCCGAGCATTCGTACACGTAATACGCCGCGCCTGGATCCTTGAGCATCAGGCCGTCGGCGATGGCGCCGCGCAGGGCGTCGTTGCCGCTCAAGATACCGCCCATCGCAGGCAGCGCTTCGAGCACGCGGTCCTGAGCCGGGCGGATGCAGGGAAACGGAAGTGCTTTCATGGACGGTCCTAACGCACGAGTCGGTTTGTTCGCGGCTTATTATGCCCCAACTTGGCCGTTTGCGTCCCAGAGCGTGTTGTCGGCAAGCGCGATGAGTACGTTCTGACAGCGAACGATATCGGCATGGGGTACATACTCGTTGGGTTTGTGCGCGAGCGCGAGCGAGCCGGGGCCGTAGCTCATGCAATTTCGGTTACCTGTCTTGCCGGCAATGACGGCGGTGTCGGTGTAGCCGGTAAAGAAGCCGACGGTCGTGTCCGTGTCTGTCACGTCATCGGCGGCACGCTTGAGCGCAGCTAGAAGGGGAGAGCCTGGGTCGCGCTCGATGGCAGGGCGGTCGCCCGTCACGGTATAGCTGCCATGGCAGCCGGGGACCGCAGCCTCGGCACCGGCGATGCCCTGCTCTACCATGCGCGTCGCGGCGGCCGTATCAGTCGGCGGGGTCAGGCGCATGTCGACCCAGACCTTGGCGTGGTCGGGCACAACATAGGGGCGATAGCCGCCCTCGATCTGTCCAAACGTGATGGTCGATGGCCCCAACTCATCGTGTACGGGCAACGCCATGAACGCGCGGCGCAACGCGCAGACGACCTCGGCCATGGCGGCGACAGCATCCGCGCCCTTCCAAGGCTGGCTCGCGTGTGCCGTGACGCCGGTCATCTCAATCTCGAACCATGTGCGTCCCTTGTGCGCCACCTGAATCTGTCCATCGGTGGGCTCGGTGTCCAGCACCCATTCGCGCGAGCCGACCCAGCCGGCGGCAATCGCGGCCTCGGAGCCGCGCATAAAGTCTTCCTCGTCGACCGAGCAAATGAGCGAAAAGCCGCGGCGGGGCAGCGTGCCATCCGCCGCCACGCGCTCGAGCGTATGGACCAGTGCGGCAATGGCACAGGCCAGGCCGCCCTTCATATCGCAGGCGCCGCGGCCATAGAGTTTATCGTCACGCACGATTGCTCCGAGCGGCGGAATGCCTGCGTCCCAGCCGTCGCCCAAGGTGACGGTATCCATATGGCAGGTATAGACCAGTCGTGGCTCGTCGCTCAAACCGGGCACGGTGACCATAAGGTTGCGGCGTCCGGGGAGCACCTCGAGTTCCTCGATCCGCACGGCATCGAGTGTCGGGTGGTTCAACCGTGCCAGCCGGTCCTCAACCAGAGCTTTGATATACCGCTCAATTTCATCCTCATACGCGCCCGGGTCCGAGCTGTCGATCCGCACAAACTCCTGCGCAAGCCGCCAGGCAAAGTCCTTGTCAACCATATGCAACCTCACAATCAGTTTGCTTTCAAAACCGATTGTAAGCCTCCCGAGAGATCCGCGGCGTGCGCGCAGCAGTATTTACCGTTCGCAGGCCGAGCCAGCGCGTTTGCCGTCCGAGCGGGTTCACAGACGGCGCGGTGGGTACGTAGCCTTTATGGACGACATGCTGTGCGACATATCCGCCTTTCGGTATCACCGGATACCTCCACAGGTCTTGGCGATAATGCCGGACCTGCCCGATTCTGCGGACGATCAGCGCAGGGAGCGCCTTTGCGAGCATCCGCTCGTCAAGCATTTCCTGGGTACCCCGTTACACGTCTTGTCGCAGGGTGGCTGCGGGCGTAAGGGCGGTCGAATTGTCAGGCATGTTTGGAACGGGGAGAGACCGTTTGGCTCCGTGCGGCAGACAGAGTTTGGCCTCGATGTCGCGTCCCCGCTCTTTACCCTGCTGACCCTGGCCTCCTCGGTCTCAAACGAGCGTCTGATCATGTGCATGTATGAGATGTGCGGCACCTTTGCCGTGTGCAAGATTGCGCCTCAGGTAAAGTCGGCACTTGTGCAGGCATATGGGGGCCGGTGGGGCGACGCGCGGCTGGGTTGGGAAAACGTAAAGGATGTCTCGGGGAATCCAACGGACTTGTGGAAACGACCGCCCTTGATTGAGCTCTCTGAGCTTGCAGAGTTCGTCGATAAGATCCGGGGGCTCCGCGGCGCTAAATCGTTCACGCGTGCCGCGAAATGCATTACGGGGGTGGCGGCATCGCCGCTCGAGGTCCAGGCTTCGATGCTGTTTGGCCTTACGAGGTTGCGCGGCGGCGAAGGGCTGCGCCTTACCAATAACGTCGAGATTCGTATGACGCGCAGCGCCCGCCTGATTTCGGGGCTTGATAGGCGCTATGCCGATATTCTGCTGGCAAATAAGGACGGCAGCCGAGAGTGCCTTGTTGAATGCCAAGGTAAAGCCATACACGGATCCATAGAATCCAAGATTTCGGACTCCGATCGAACGACGGCCTTGCAAGCGATGGGATATCCCGTCGTTTTGATGACCTATAGCCAGCTGGCCGACTCCGATGCCTTCCGCGTGGTGATGGAGCTCATCATGTCCTATCTCGATGCGCCGTTGAAAGACAAGACGCCGCGGCAGCAGGAGCTTGAACGTCGGCTTCGTGAGGAGATTTTTATCGATTGGGCGGGAATGTAGCCGCGCGGGTGGAAAACGGTCGCGCGAGCTAGAGTTTTGGGCGCGAAAAAGGCTTCAGTTTCGTCTTGGAAGGGCTTTAATAATGCTACTCAAAACAAGTTGTTTCGGAAAATAGACAGTCAACTTGGATCTGGTATATAGAGATTGATCTTTACCTACTAAAGCCCCTGATAAAGCTGTTTATCAGAGCAGGTGCGCTCAGTGATTTGGGTACGACTGTCGATTATCCGAAAAAACTTGTTCTGGGTAGCATTTTCAAAACCAGCCGGAGCAACGAAATCGGCCCCCGTTTCGTGAAAACGGGGGCCGAATGGGCTTCATGGTCTGCCTGACAGGCTTGGTGCCGGCGCTATTTGATCACGCGCACGCGATACATCGACGGAATCTGCTTGAGCGCCTCGATGGTGCTGCTGTTCAGGTGCTCGTCGGTGTCGAACATGGTGTAGGCGTTCTCGCCGGCAGACTCGTTGGTCATGCGCTGCACGTTGGCGTTGTCCTTGGCCAGGATGGCCGTGATCTGGCCAATCATGTTGGGCACGTTGGCGTGCAGGCAGGCGATGCGGCTCGCGGCGCGCGCCTTGCCCATGCTGCAGGCGGGGTAGTTGACGCTGTGCGCGATGTTGCCGTTCTCCAGGTAATCCTTGAGCTCGCTGATGGCCATATCGGCGCAGTTGGCCTCGGCCTCGCCAGTGCCGGCGCCCGAGTGCGTGGTGATAAACGTGTTGGGCATCTTGACGGTCTTGGGCGTGGCAAAGTCGCAGCTAAACCAGCTGAGCTTGCCCTCGCGCAGGGCTGCGTCGACGGCGTCCTCGTCAATGATGGTTTCGCGTGCGTAGTTGATGAGCACGGCGTCGGGTGCCAGCAGGTTAATCTGCTCGGTGCTGATCATGCCGATGGTGTCGGCCTTGCTGGGCACGTGCACGGTGAGGTAGTCGCAGCCGCGGCAGAGGTCCTCGAGCGTGCCCACGCGCTGCACCTCGCGGCTCAGCACCCATGCGTGCTCAACGGAAATGAACGGATCGTAGCCGTAGACGTCCATGCCCAGGTCGACGCAGGCGTTGGCGACCTTGGAACCCACGTTGCCCAGGCCGATGACGCCGATGCGCTTGCCCTTGAGCTCGCGGCCCACAAAGGCCTTCTTGGCTTTCTCGGCATCGACCTGGATCTCGGGGTCGTCGGCGTTGTCGCGCACCCAGTTCATCGACTGCACTACGCCGCGGCTCGAGAGCACCAGCATGCCCAGGACGAGCTCCTTGACGGCGTTGCTGTTGGCGCCGGGGGAGTTAAAGACGACGACGCCCTTCTTGGCGTACTCCTCGACGGGGATGTTGTTGACACCGGCGCCGCAGCGGGCGATGGCGCGGATGCCCTCGGGCAGCTCGTAGCCGTGCAGGTCGGTCGAGCGCATCAGGATCGCGTCGGCCTCCTCGGCGGTGCTTACAAACTCGTAGCCCTCGCCAAACTCGACTTTGCCGTCTTTAGTGATGTCGTCGATGGTCTTAATCTTACGCATGGAAAAACTCCTTAGCAGGTTTTGATCTAAACAGGGTGGTCTGAGGTGGCTGGTCGGCCCGCGGGTTGCGGGCTAGTTAGATTGCGGACTCAAACTATGCTGCGCTTCGAAGTCCTTCATGTACGTGGCCAGCGCCTGCACGTCCTCCATAGTGACGGCGTTGTACACGCTGGCGCGCATGCCGCCGACGAGGCGATGACCCTTGACGTTTTGGATCTGGTGCTCTGCCGCGCCTGCAACATAGGCGGCGTCGAGTTCGGCGTCGCCGGTGCGGAAGGTGACGTTGGCGATGGAGCGGCTGTCCTCCTGCGCGGTGCCATGGAACAGCTCGCTTTGCTCGAGCAGGTCGTAGAGCAGGTTGGCCTTGGCCCAGTTGCGGTCGGCCATGGCTGCAAGTCCGCCGGTCTGCTCAACCCAACGGAACACCTTGCCGCACACATAGATGCCAAAGGTGTTGGGCGTGTTGAGCATGGAGCCCTTGGCGGCCTGGGTCTTAAGGTCCAGGTACTGTGGCGTCTGCGCAAAGGCCGGACCGTCGGCGATCAGGTCGTCGCGCACGATAACCACGGTGACGCCCGCGGCGCCGGCGTTTTTCTGCGCGCCGGCGTAGATGAGTCCGTAGCGCTCGACGTCGAGCGGCTGCGACAAAAAGCAGCTCGAGACATCGGCGACCAGCGGTACGTCGCCGCAATC
This sequence comes from uncultured Collinsella sp., assembly GCA_900552385.1. Classification (GTDB taxonomy): domain Bacteria; phylum Actinomycetota; class Coriobacteriia; order Coriobacteriales; family Coriobacteriaceae; genus Collinsella. The sequence goes on from URZI01000017.1 coordinate 33,715, forward strand.
GGGCAGCTCGTGGAACATGGTGCCAAAGATGGTGTTGTTCTGGCAGATGTAGACGTAGTCGAGCCCGTCGCCCGCGGCCTCGGCGGCAATGCGCGCGTTGATGTCGGCCATGTCGGGGATGCGGTCGAAGTTGGTGCCCTCGGAGCTCGCGAGCAGCACGGCCTCGCCGTACTTGGCGGCCTCTTTGTACGCCTTGTTTGCAAAGTTGCCGGTCACGACGTAGCCGGCGCGGCCGCGGCGCATGAGGTTCATGGGGATGCCCGCAAACTGCAGCGTGGCGCCGCCCTGCAAAAACAGGACGTGGTAGTTGTCGGGGATGCTCAGCAGGCGGCGCAGGGTTGCCTCGGCGTCGTCGATGATCTGCTGGTACATGCTAGATCGATGGCTCATCTCGAGCACGGACATGCCGCAACCGCGGTAGTCCATCATCTCGTCGGCGATCTCGGCGAGCACGCTTGCGGGCAGCGCGGCCGGGCCAGCTGAGAAGTTGTGCACACGTGCCATCTTCTAGTTCCCCCTCGTAGTCGTTTGAACGTTCGGGATACTTTAGCACAGTGGAGCGCCAGGCGCGACCGCATCACGGTAAAACTCGAGTGCACCGCTATGATTTACAGGATGGTTACATGGGGGGGTGACCTTATCTGATGGCTCGTATCCGATCTGCCTCGGCTTTTGCTTGCTTCCAAGGACGCACGCGGCCGTTGACGAGGTCATCGTAGCCGCGGGCGATGGATTGTTGGACTCGTGCCCGCTCGTCGCTTGAGTTGCTCTTTTCTGGGCGGCGCCTTGATTTGTCGGGGAATGCGGGCGGTTCGTTCATGAAACAGCCTTTCAAAAAAGAAAATGCCGGGGGGATCCCCCGGCCCTTGACTGCCCTCCATAACGGAACGCAGCTCTTTTATACCATGCTGTGGTTGTCTAGCTCAAGTATAAAACACGAAAATATGTTCGTGTGTTTAACGTTTGAGCAATGCCTTTGATTTGCGACGTTTGTCCTGCGTCTAAATCACCGGGATATACCGTGACAAATACTCCTTTAGAGCGGGGTCGCACACATAGAGATACGTTCCCAGCATACCGCGCGTCATGAGAACGTAGTAGGCGTTGACGATGATCTTTCGCAGGTCATCGTCGCTCGCCTTTTTCTTTGCGACGGCATCTTTAAAGTTCGCTTTGTTAACGCAGACGGCTCCTATATCGGTGTCGTAATAAATGTCTGGTCCCAGAATTACGAAGCCGTAGTTGAGGTCGTAGCCCTGCACCGTGTGGATACATCCGACTTCGTTTACGGCGTTGGCGGAGTTAACCCAATCCTTTTGGCTCGAGTTCCAACGTTTAGGGATGTCCTCGATGATGATATCGAACGCGTCTTTGTATTTCTTCGTTTGCCACTTCCACGCAAAGCCTGCCGTCATACGGGATAGGCCAACTTCTTCTTCCTTGGCTTGCTGCAGAGAACAGAAATCCTCAAATCGGTTGACGATTCCAAACTGGTATCTGGGGATATCGCTGTCCGGATCCCCGGCCCGCGAATCGTAAGGCTCCGATGAAAAGAGTTCTTTGAACTTCATGCCGGTGTGCATGTACGCCTTGTTGTCGAGTAAGTCGTAGACAAAATCGAGGTATTCGTCACCACCGCGCACGCGCATTTGTGTGCTTAGGCCGAACTCTTCAGTTTCAATGCCCGCTTCTTCGAGCTGATTGAGTCGCTGCTCAAGGCCGTCCCGATTAAGTCCGGATGCACGAACCTGCTGTTTGGGGTCGTAGAACAGGTACGCCTTGTCACAGCATGTGAATATCCAGTCAACCTGGTTGCTCGAGCGCGGAAGGCCGAGGCGATCGCAGGTATTGTAAAAAGCCCCGATGCCGGCGCCGACGGTCAAGCAGTTTCCCAGTCGGTGTGCCTCGTCGACAAGCAGGATGTCATACCGATTCTTTTTGGTAACATCACTGGGGGTCAGGATATCTCCGGGCTTTAACCCAGGAAGGAAGTGCGTGAGCCTTTTGAGCGTTTTGCTCAGAGACTCCATGGGTGTCACGAAACCGACCCGCAGGCCGGATAGCTTGGGTTCGTTTTTGATTTTGAACATGAGGCTTATGGCAAGGATGGTTTTGCCTGTTCCGGGCGCGCCGTTTACGACGGTTACGCGTTTCTTCTTGGGGCTGCCGTGCTCAACGTCTTTCTGTTCCTGCTCGAGACGCTTGTAAATCGTCTCAATCGTTTCATATTGATCGGGTGTGAGCGTTTTGAAAGGCGAAAATTTAAACAGGTCAGTGTTCTCGAGCTCTTCGATGGGGTGAATTGCATAGTTTTCTTCGCGTAGTTTTGTCCATAGCGTTCGGAACTTCTGGCGGTACTGAGGTCGCTCAAAGTAATCGAATTGGGCATAGCCATTGTTGCCATTGGTTACCTGGTATTTTTCGTCAGCGCAGAACAGTTCGATGAGCCTGTTTTCAAACTCAAATGTCGCCGACTGATTGAAGGTTGGGTTGTCGATCAGTAGTGTTCGATCGAAATCCTTGTCCACGTTTGCGGCGTGTTGCTTCATGCGGCGTTGATAGTTGGTTGTTTGGCCAATGTATGCTGTCTTCTTTTTACTGTTGGTCAGGATGTAGAGAACAGGCCAGCTCTCGTCATGGTGAGCCCCGGGCTCTGGCGTGCCAAAGTCTTGTAGCGATTCGCTTGCCTCGAAGGGCTTGGGTAGGGGAAGCGTGTATTGCCGAAGGGCGAACTCGCTACTCACGGTGTTCCGCCTTTCTGTATTCATTGGATGATGCGTCGACGGGGTAGCGCTCACCATTGCGCTTGAGCTTGGACGAAAGCGCCGCTGACAGGTCGATTTCATTTAAATCTGCGAAACGCAGAAGGAAAAGGAGCGTGTCGGCGACCTCGTCTTCGATGGCTTGGCGTTGCTCGGTGTCTTCGAACATTTCTGCAATGCGCTCGTCGCTCATAAAACGAAAGAGTTGGAGGAGCTCGGAGGACTCAGTTGTCATGCCGATGGCGAGTTCCTTTGGCGTGTGATATTTGCGCCATTCGCGCGCATCACAAAAGTCCCTGACTTGTTCCGTCATGGCATCGAGCTTGTCCATCGTTCGCAACCTCCCTTATGTTCATTGATTTATTATGGCCGTATCTGGGATTTATTGCACATCATTTGGGCGTGCGGTTTGTTCGGTCGCGATTGTCCAGCAGGAGGTTTCGCCATGAAGATCGAAGTTGATGTAGACCAGCTGCGCGAGAGCCTGCTCGACCGCGCGGGGAGCGCGGCGGGCGTGGGTTTTCCTGCTGCCATGCTCGACATGATGGATATCGAGGATGAGTCCCCTCAAGAGCTTCTAGACCGAGCCGAACGCGAAGGCCTCGACCTTCGCGACTTTGCCGTCGACGATGACTAAGGTAGCTAATTTGGGATGGGGCGTCTGCACCCGCAGCTGCGCGAAAATGCACGATAAGTCGGCGCAATGGAGCCTAATGACCTCGCGACGGTTCTGTTTTGACTGCACGCTGGCAAAGTGAGTAGACTTTTTTGGAAATCCTGAACACCCGACAAATTTGCTTCAACAAACCCGCAGGTCACAGACTTGTGCTTTGGTGACGTGGTCGGCGATTCGACAAAAGTCTACTCACTTAGTTTTGAGAGACGCTAATTGTCCGCAACGAGACCCCAGCCGGGGCGATTGATGCTCAAGAGTGGCCAATTCGGGACGGCTGCCCCGCCCCTCTTAGGGACAAGGCAGGGGTTGCGGTGACTTTGCGAACAAAAAATGCCGGGGGTAAGACCCCGGCTCTTGGAGGCCCCTCTTTTTGGAGGGTACCGATTTCTTTATAGCATGAGATCGGACGGCTTTCAAATGGCGCCATGTGGATGGGATGGCGCGCCTGATAAAGCCCTCAATGAATGGCATCTAACTAGCGTTCGTGATATAAAGAAGTCGGTCATCTCAAAAGAGAAGGCTTCCAAGTGCCGGGGACGTTTTCCCGGCTTTTTTCATTTCGGTGTCAATTCAAATGTTTTTCAACCCATCCCCTTAATAACTTGCGGTGAAATAGAGACTGTTTAGGCTGCTAGAAGGCCTATTCAGTCCCTATTTCACCGCAACTTATGGGTGGGGATGGCTACGACGCGAGCGTGGCAATGACGGCTTCGTCGCCGGCGTATATGAGGGTGTTGCCGTCGGGGATGATCATTTGGCCGTCGCGCTTGAGCATTACCACGATAAACGGGTGCTTGCCCTGCGGCACGTCGCGTAGGCGCTGACCGGCCAGGCGACCGTGGGGTGTCACGGTGACCTCCCGCAGCGTAACCTCGGCACGCTCTTCAAACGTTGGGGCAGCCATCACCAACAGGTCGCCTTCCTCAATCACGGTATCGCCGTTGGGTAGCACCGGGTGCGCACCGTCATGAAGCACCAGGACCACGAGCATGTCCGTCGCACTGCCAATATCGGCGAGCGAGCGACCGGCAAACGGATGGCCCGCGCCCACCTTGAGCTTGACAAATGACATGCCGTCCTCGTCGCGGTAATCGTTAAACGTACGGCGCACGTCACCTTCCGCGTCGATCATATCGAGCTTCTTTGCCACCGACGGTAGCAGCGAACCTTGCGCCACAATGCTCGATACGGCAATCACAAAGACCAGGTCAAACAGGTCGTGACCGCCGGGAACACCGGCCACCACGGCAAAGAGGCTAAAGACGACCGAAGCCGCGCCGCGCAGGCCCGCCCAGCTTACGAGCGCGACCTGGCGAGGGTTCGTCTTAAAGGGCGCCAGGAGCACACCGACGGCGATGGGGCGGCTCACGAAGAGCATAAACGCCATAAGTGCCAGGCCCGGCAGCAGCATTTGCGGCAGGCGGGCGGGCGTCACGAGCAAGCCGAGCAAAAAGAAGATGGTCATCTCGGCCATCTCGGTGAGGGTGTCAAAGAAGTGCGCCATCTCGACCTTGCCGGTGATGTCGCTCGCGCCCAGCACGATGCCGGCAAGGTAAACGGCCAAAAAGCCGTTTCCGCCCAGATAGCTCGGCAGCGCGTAGGCGACGATCGCCACGGCGAACAAGAAGATGGTCTGCGCGCCCTCGGCTGTTGCGTGCGCGCGCTCGATCAGGCGGCCCGATGCCCAGCCGATGACAAGGCCCAGGCCCACGCCTAGGATGATCTGCTTGGCCAGCAGCACGGGGATGTTAATGTCGCCGCCGGCCGCGAGTGTGGCGAGCACGGCGGTGAGCATATAGGCGACGGGATCGTTGGAGCCCGATTCGACCTCGAGCAGCGAGTCGGTGCCACCTTTCAGCGACAGGCTATGCTCGCGCAGCACGCTAAAGACGCTCGCCGCATCGGTCGACGCCACGACCGAGCCCAGCAGCAGACCGCCGATCCAGTCGAAGCCCAGTACAAAGTGCGCGAACGCGCCGGTGATGCCAGCGGTGATGACGACGCCGAGCGTGCTCAGCAGCACCGCGGGCACGGCGACAGGTTTGGCACGGTCGATGTTGGTGTTAAAGCCGCCGTAGAACATGATGAACAGCAGCGCCGTGCTGCAGACGGTTTCGGTGAGCGCGTAGTCGCTAAAGTCGATGTGCGCCGGACCGTTGACGCCCAGCAGCATGCCCAGCGCGATAAAGATGAGCAGGGTGGGGAAGGGGAGTTTTTTGCCGACGGGTTTGATGGTCAGGCACAGAATAATGACGAGGCCGATAAAAAGAAGTATCTGGTTCATGGATAGTGTCCGCTCCTGGGTGGTTGGCGTGGCACGGTCAGTTGTCTGCGGTTATTTGTACCCAAAGATGGTGGGTTTATGGGGTTGGATTGCGGGCGTGCGCGATATCGTCATAGACGGCAGCCGTCTTTGCCTCTGCTCGGAAACCCTTTCCAGCTTTATTGCAACGGAGTACAATGGGTAACGTTTAAGTTCAACTTGAAGTTTTAGTTGCGGCGCCGGGCTTCGGCCGCAATGCAAGGAGAGGCGTACCATGGCGATCTATGTGACATCTGATGCTCACGGGCACGTGCGTGCGCTTGACGAGGCCCTGTCTAAGATCTCGTTGACGTCCGACGACACGCTGTACGTGCTGGGCGACATGATCGATCGCGGGCCCGATCCGGTCGGCGTTATTAAGCTTGTGCGCTCGCTGCCCAACGCCCGCGTGCTCAAGGGTAATCACGAGCAGATCATGCTCGATGCCATCATAGGCCAGGATCCGCTCGATGCCGAGACCTGGGATATCAACGGTGGTTGGACGACGCGTGAGCAGCTCAACGACATGGAATTTGAGGCATACGAGGAGCTCGTGCGATGGATGGCCGCGCTGCCGCTCTACGCGGTGGCTGAGACCGAGGAGCGCCCGTATCTGCTGGTACATGCTGGAATCGAGATGAAGGCGGCTCGCGCGTTTTTGCTTGAGCATGGCGTCGATTGTGCCGATGGCGTTGGAGCGGTGGGTGCCGATCGCGAGCTGCTGCAGCAGATGCTCGCGGTGCAGTCGTCCGATGACCTGCTGTGGATTCGTCACGGCTATTGGGATGTGCCAACCGGGCTGCTTTCTGCCGAGGGCAAGGGCCCGGTCGTGGTGAGCGGTCACACGCCCACGGTATCGCTTGGGCGCTATTGCGAGGTCGGTGGTCTGGCGGGGCTCGATGAGGAATCGGGACGAGGGCAGATCGTGCGCTTGGGCGGCGAGGACACTGCCGGCGTGCCCGATCGCATCGACATCGACTGCGCTGCCGCCACCGGCTCCGAGTTCGGTCGAGTGGGCATCCTGCGCCTGGACGACGGGGCGGAGTTCTACGCGAACATCAACCCGGGCGAATAATCGGTGCAAGGGGTAGCTAATTTGGGACGGGGCTTTTTTGACTACTTTTGCCCTTCTGCCCGCTAATTGATTTCTCTGGGACGGGGATTAAATAATCATTTGGCTGCCCGCTGGCTAAGTGAGTAGACTTTTTTGGAAATGCCGAGCACCCAACATATTTGCCTCAATAAAACCGCAGGTCACAGACTAGTGCTCTGTCGGTGTGGTCGGGGATTCGGTAAAAATCTACTCACTTAGTTTTACGTGATGCATATTGTTCGCAACGAGACCCCAGCCGGGGCGATTCCATCGCAAATTCCGGTGACCGGGGGCAGCTAATTAGGCTCCGTATGGGTTGCGGTCGCGTTCGATGCGTTGACGGATGTGGCGGTACTCGATAATCAGCAGCACCAGCAGTAGGGTCATGATGGCCAGGTAGCTCACCACGGCGCCCAGCAGGCCCAGCAGGTTGATCAGGATCACCGGGAGCACCACGCTCACGGCAAAACAAATCAGGTAGACCTTGGTGACGTCTCCAGCGTGGCGCAGCACCGTGATGATGGCGTAGATAAAGTCGATGGCCGCGGTGACGCCGCCGGCGACGACCATCAGCAGCGCCAGCGTACGGTAGCGTTCAAAGCTGAGGCCGTACATAAAGCTCATGAGGGGAATACCGGGACCTGCCATAAATGCGGCGCACACGGCGGTGATGACCACGATCAGCGCCATAACGGCAACAATAATCAGGTCAAAGCGACGACGCTTGCGAGGATTAGCCCAAATGCTCGACAAGCGCAGGAGCTGCGGTTTATAGATAAATCCAATGCTCAGCAAAATAGCCTGCGCCGGAAAGAACAGGGCATTAAAGTACAGCTGGTATTTGTAGGCTAGTGTTCCTTCCATCACAAACTTGGGCATGCTCTCGATAAGATTGAACAGGAATAGCGCGCCAAAGAGTGGGGCACAATGGACAAACAGGTGGCCGACTTCGCGCAGGCTCACGCGGCGCGATTTTTCGGTTTCGAGCAGGGCAAGCGGCGCGGTGACCAGCACGAGTGAGGCGATCGCGGCGATGCCCATGGCCATGGCAGACACTATGACCCAATCCGAGGGCACTAAAAAGATAGGAGCCCCCGCTCGTGA
>URZI01000018.1 GCA_900552385.1 uncultured Collinsella sp.
GATCATGCCTAGTCTCGTGGGCTCGGAGATGTGTATAAGAGACAGATACCGTCGAGGACACGGGCATTGTGCTGGGCGAGGCGTTTTGCCAGGCGCTGGGCGACAAGGCGGGCATTACGCGCTTTGCCGACGCGGCGATCGCCATGGACGAGACGCTTGTGATGGCTGCTGTTGATATTTCGGGCCGCGGGCAGGCCTACTGCGAGCTGCCCGTGCCGACTGAGCGCGTGGGCAGCTTCGATACCGAGCTGGCCGTCGAGTTCTTCTACGCCTTTGCGCGCGATGCCAAGCTCACGCTGCACGTGCGCGAGCTGGTGGGCGGCAACTCGCATCACATTATCGAGGCCGCCTTTAAGGCCGTGGGCCGCACGATGCGCCGCGCCTGCGAGCTGGACCCCCGCGTGCAGGGCATTCCCAGCACCAAGGGCTCGCTGTAACCGCCACAAAGGCAAAAACCACCACGAAAGTGCCTGTCCCCTTTGTGGTGGTTTTGGATGATGAGAAGAGGAGGGGTCGCGTGGGCGAACCGAAGATCGTGGTGGTCGACTACCACAAGGGCAACTTGTCGAGCGTCGTGCGCGGGCTTGCACGCGCCGGTGCCGCCGCCTGCACGTCGGACGATCCGGAGCAGATCCGCCGCGCCGACGGCCTGGTCATTCCGGGCGTGGGCGCGTTCTATGACGCGATCGCCTTTATGCGCCAGAGCGGCGAGGCGGACGCGATACTCGATGCCATCGTCGCCGGAACTCCGTTGCTCGGCATCTGCCTGGGCCTTCAGCTATTTTTTGAGCGCGGCAACGAGGGCGTGCCCGCGGACGAGGGCGCGGTCGCCGACGGTAACGCCTCCGAGCAGGTTGGCGGTCCCTGGGTCGATGGCCTGGGTATTATGCGCGGTTCGTGCACACGCCTGGAGTCGAGCCGCCTGAAGGTGCCGCACGTGGGCTGGGACCAGGTGCACATGACGCCCGCCGGTGCGGCCGATCCGCTGCTTACTGGTTTTGCCGAGGGTGCCACCATGTACTTCACCCACAGCTACGCGGTGGCCGACGATTCCGATGCCGCCGATGTGCTGGCGCGCACGCACTATACGCGGAGCTTCCCGTGCATCGTGCGCCATGGCAACGTGTGGGGTTGCCAGTTCCATCCCGAGAAATCCTCCGCGCTGGGTCAGCGCATCCTTAAGAACTTCGTCAACATCGTCGAGGAGGCCGGCCGATGATCCTGTTTCCCGCAATCGATCTGATCGGCGGCAAGGTCGTGCGCCTGGAGCGCGGCGACCGGAGTCGCTGCAAGGTATATTCCGACGACCCCGTGGCCGTTGCTCGCTCGTTTGCCGAGCAGGGCGCAAGCTGGGTGCACGTCGTCGACCTGTCCGCTGCCTTTGGCGAGGACGAGGACACATGCGCGGCCAACTCGGCGGCGATTAAGGCCATCTGCGGCGTCAACGGTCTGTCCGTGGACGTGGGCGGCGGCGTCCGCTCGCTCGCGCGCATCGACGAGTTGGCCGGCTACGGTGCGCGCCGCATCGCACTAGGCACGGTGCTCGTGACCGAGCCGGGTTTTGCCGAGGTGGCGGCCCAAGGCTTTGGCGAGCTGTTGGTGGCAGATATTGCCGCACGCGACGGCCAGGTCAAGGTGAATGGCTGGCGTGACGGCGCGGGCGTGGCGCTCGACGACGCCGTGGCGCAGCTTTCCGAGCTGGGTTTTAAGCATCTGGTGTATACCGACATTGCGCGCGATGGCATGCAGACGGGCATCGATGTGGCGGCGTATCGCCATGTGGCCGAGGTCGCGGGCTTTCCCGTCGTGGCATCGGGTGGCATCTCGACGCTCGACGACATCCGCGCGCTGGCCGCAGTGGGTGAGGGCGCGATTGAAGGTGCCATTACCGGTCGCGCGCTCTACGAGGGCAACTTTACGCTGGTACAGGCGCTGACCGCCGCCCGAGGGGAGGAGTAGCCCATGCTTACCAAACGTGTGATTCCCTGCCTGGACGTCAAGGACGGCCGTGTGGTCAAGGGCGTCAACTTTGTGAGCTTGCGCGATGCGGGCGATCCGGTGGAGCTGGCGCGCGCCTACGACCGCGAGGGTGCGGACGAGGTCGTCTTCTTGGACATTACCGCCACGAGCGACAACCGTGCGACGACCATCGAGATGGCGGCGCATGCGGCCGAGGAGCTAGCCATTCCCTATACCGTGGGCGGCGGTTTTCGCGACTTGGCGGGCATGCGGACCATGGTTGCCGCCGGTGCCGACAAGGTGTCGCTCAACTCGGCGGCCGTGCGTGACCCGTCGCTGATTAGCCAGGCTGCCGCGGCTTTTGGCAGTCAGGCCGTGGTCGTGGCGATCGATGCCAAGCGCGTCGGTTTGCCCGGAGAGCCGGGTGCCGACAAGTGGGAGGTCTTCACGGCGGGCGGCCGCAACGCCACGGGTATCGACGCGGTGGCGTGGGCCGAGGAAGCGGCTCGTCGCGGCGCCGGCGAGATCTTGCTGACCAGTATGGATTGCGACGGCACCAAGGCCGGCTTTGACCTGGCGCTCACCCGTGCCGTGGCGCGCGCGGTGCCGATTCCCGTTATTGCGAGCGGCGGCGTGGGTACGCTCGAGCATTTTGCCGAGGGCGTGATCGAGGGCGAAGCCGATGCCGTGCTGGCGGCGAGCGTCTTTCACTTTGGGACGTTCAGCATTCGCCAGGTGAAGGAGTATATGGCGTCGCAGGGCATTCCTGTGAGATTGGACTTCTAATGCTGCGGCTTGCCCAGGCACCCGACCTTCCGGCTCCAACCCTCCTCGCGTACTTAAGTACGCGTCGTCGGGCTTGTCGCTCGGAATCTCGGGCACCTGGACAACCCTCGCCGACCTGCGAAGTTTGAATTTGGGGAGAGAAATGGAAGAGATAACCGATCCTTCAAAGCTTAAATATGACGCCCGTGGGCTGATTCCTTGTGTGGTTCAGCAATATGACACCGGCGAGGTGCTTATGGTTGCTTGGATGAACGAGGAGTCGGTGGGGCTGACGCTCAAGACCGGGACCACGTGGTTTTGGAGCCGTAGCCGCCAGGAGCTCTGGAACAAGGGCGCGACGAGCGGCAACATGCAGGAGGTCAAGGAGCTCTGGGCCGACTGCGATAGCGATACGCTGCTGGTCAAGGTCGATTCTCCGGGTCCGGCCTGCCATACCGGCAACCGTACCTGCTTCTTTAAGAAACTCGCGTAGGGCGGGCGCTCGACCAAGCGCTTGGCCAGCCAGAAAGGATTGAACCATGGGTGTGCGCACCGCAAATGTTCAGGATGGAAATATCGGAGAGACGCTGACGGGGCTGGCCGAGGTGATTCATGGCCGTCGTGACGCGTCGCCACAGGAGAGCTATACCGCGCGTCTGCTGACCGACGTCGAGGATGAGCTGCTCAAGAAGCTTGCCGAGGAGGCGAGCGAGGTGATCATGGCCTGCAAGGATAACGACCACGACCACATTCGCTATGAGGCCGGCGACCTGGTCTACCATCTGCTCGTGACGCTCGAGCGCTACGGCATCACCCTCGACGAGCTTGCCGGCGAACTCAACGCCCGCCGCCACTAGTCATTGGGGACGTTCTTAAACGACCAGTTAGGCGAGGGGCGTGGATTCCCATTCGCCGGTGGCGTGGGGGATGTCGAAGGTTCGATAACCGCAGTCGTAGGCGTGCGCCTGGGCCTCGCGGATGTTCCAGCAGATATCGCAGGCGCGGTGCGCGTCCGAGCCAAAGGTGATCGGCACTTCGGCATGGGCAAAGCAGCGCAAAAGACCGGTTGCGGGGTAGTAGTCGCCCAAGCCCTTGCGCGGCGCGGCCGTCGAGACCTCAACGCGGCGGCCCGTATCGTGCGCGCACTCTGCCATCTGCTGCCAAAACGGTGCGGGGTCAAAATCGGGCGCAAAGCCTTCCTTCGAAAAGCGCATGACCAGGTCGGGGTGAGCCATCACATCAAAGTTGAGCGGGCTCTCGCAGGCGCGGCACCAGTCATCGACATAGCGCTCCCACACGCCGCGTACCCCCAGGTTTTCCCAAACGTGCAAGTTGGTGTCATCGTCGATCCAGCCGCAGCGCGAATCGGGCGTATCGGGACGAGCGACGTCCTCCGTTCCCGCCGTACCCGCGGCACCGGCCATGATATCGCCTGGGTTGCCAATCCAGTGCACACTGCCCAGGCGCATGACGGCGCCCCGGGACCAGCGCTCAACCAAAGGCTCGCAGCCCTCGTACCAATCGCATTCGAAACCGTAGATAAAGGTGAGTTCTGGCGCAATCTGAGCGGCAAGATTGCGAGCGTCCTCAAAAGCCAGACGATGCGCCGGGAGGTCGCCCTCAGTAACCTGCACCTCGCAGTTAGCATCCATGCTGGCGGGCAGGGTGAGATGGTCGGTCGAGACCATGACGCGGCAGCCGGCCGCAGCAGCGGCACGGACGTTGTCCTCAAACGAGGCATGCCCGTCCGAAAACGAGGTGTGGGTATGGCAATCGACCAGCGGGCACATGGGCATAGCGGCTCCTTTGCGTCAAGCGAATCCGCTTCATTGTAATGGCGCAGCTCTCAACACGCCGGGCACGCCGGGGATCGAAATCGATTGGAAAGGTTGCGCGGCGCGTGGTGCGGCCTCGCTTGCTCTCAAAACGTGTACGTCAGCCTCCAAAACCGACAAATAATGACATGTTTGGAGGCTGACGTACACGTTTGGATGGGGGCGAGGGCGGCGACGGACGAAAGTCACGCTTGTGCCACGTCCGATGTGCTAGCGTTTGGGTGAACAAAACGAGCCCGCGCGGAAAGGATCCAGACCGTATGCAATGCGATAGCACATCCCCGCTGTCCCGCGAGACCGATGCGCCCGAAACTATCGTCAAGCTGGAATGCGACATCGACGACGCGTCGCCTGAGGTACTCGCCTACGCCGCCGACCGCCTGCGCGAGGCGGGTGCGCGCGAGGTGCACTGGCTGCCCCTCTATTGTAAGAAAGGCCGCCCCGGCTGGCAGCTGCAGGTAATCTGCACCTACGAGGATATCGAGCGCCTGCAGACGATCATCTTCTTGGAAACCACGACCAACGGCATCCGTCGCCAGGTTATGGAGCGCGTTTGCCTACCACGCCGCTTTGAGCGCGCAACGACGCCATGGGGCGAGGTGTCCGTTAAAGTGGCCACCCTGCCCGACGGCAGCGAGCGCGCGGCGCCCGAGTACGAGGGCTGCGCTCGCCTTGCCCGCGAGCACGACGTGCCGCTCCAGCGCGTGATGCAGGCGGCCCAGAGCGCGGCACTGCGATTTGAATAGCGCGGCCGGCGACATCCCGTGCCCAGCCGCATTAACCCCATCCCGAAAGGATCCCCCATGAAATACCTCATCGCTTCTGACATTCACGGCTCGGCATACTGGGCCGAGCGCCTGGTCGCCGCCATCGAATCCCAGCAGCCCGACCGCATCGTCCTGCTGGGCGACCTGCTTTATCACGGTCCGCGCAACGACCTGCCGCGCGACTATGCTCCCAAGCGCGTGATTCCGCTGCTCAACGCTCTGGCCGACCGCATCATCGCGGTGCGCGGCAACTGCGACGCCGAGGTCGACCAGATGGTCCTCGACTTCCCCGTCATGGCCGACTACGCCACGCTGTTTGACGAGACCGGCCGCGAGCTGTTCCTGACGCACGGCCATGTCTTTGGCGCCGGCATGCACAACAGCGTCGACCACGCGCCCGCGCTGCCCGAGGGCTCCGCGCTCGTCTACGGTCACACGCACATCAAGGTCAACGAAGCGAGCGAGGAGCATCCTGGTCTGTGGCTCTTCAACCCCGGCAGCGTGAGCATCCCCAAGGACGGTACGCACAGCTACGGCATCTACGAGGGCGGCGCGTTCCGCCACGTGATCATGGAGGAGGACTAGCCATGGCCGAGCATATGGCTCAGCAAAATGCCGAGGGTTCGCGTGACCTGTCCACGCTGGTAGATGCATCGGCCGAGCTGCAGCATCTGGTGCAGACCATCTGGCGTCTGCGTCAGCCCGACGGCTGCCCGTGGGACCGCGAGCAGACGCACCGCAGCATTGGCAAGAACATGATCGAGGAGGCCTACGAGGCGCTCGACTGCATCGAGGCCGACGACGCGGCGCACCTGCGCGAGGAGCTGGGCGACGTGCTCATGCAGGTAGTGTTGCATGCGCAGATCGCGGCGGACGCCGGCGAGTTTACGCTGGCCGACGTGGCGCACGATATCGACGCCAAGCTCATTCGCCGTCATCCGCACGTGTTTGGCGATGCGGATGCCGACAACTCCGACGAGGTACTCAAGATTTGGGACGAGGTCAAGCTTGCCGAGAAGGCCGCCAAGGACAAGGCCGTGACGGCAGGCGAGGCTGCGCCCGAGGGCCTGCTTGACGGCGTGCCCACGCATCTGCCGGCGCTGATGCAGGCGCAGAAGGTGTCGCGCAAGGCAGCTGCCGTGGGCTTTGAGTGGGAGACGGTCCAGGACGTGTGGGACGAGGTCGCCGAGGAACGTGCCGAGTTTGAGGCCGAGGCTCCCGGCTCGCCCGAGCGCGAGATGGAGTTTGGCGACCTGCTCTTTGCCCTGGTCAACGTTGCGCGCAAAGAGGGGATTGACGCCGAGAGCGCCCTCCGTGCCAGCACGGCAAAGTTCCGCCGTCGCTGGGCCGCGATGGAGCAGATGGCGGCTGACGCCCATGTGGATCTTGCCGAGCTTTCGACCCACGGTCTCAACGACCTGTGGGATGCCGCAAAGGCGGAGGAGTAAGACTGCGGGAACGACGGGCTGACATGCCTCATCGTTCCCGCTAAATTTTTCGAAAATCAAGTGTATCCCTCGGCTAACTTAGGGCATAATGCAAAAAGTGCGACATGGCTAACTTACGGAGGCGCACCGACGGTGCGCGGTCAGCCGGTCGCTTGCATCCACTACGTTTCCAAGTGAGAGGGAGACAACATGAGCGATATTTTGGACGTCTACGGTCGCGAGGTGCTCGACAGCCGCGGCAATCCCACCGTCGAGGTCGAGGTCGTGCTCGAGGACGGCAGCTTTGGCCGCGCAATGGTGCCTTCGGGTGCTTCGACCGGCGCCTTTGAAGCCTGCGAGCTGCGCGATGGCGACAAGGGCCGCTACCTGGGCAAGGGCGTTTCGCAGGCCGTCGAGCATGTCAACAACGAGTGCGCTAACGCCGTCGTGGGCCTCGACGCCTTCGACCAGCGCGCCGTAGATGCCGCGCTGATTGCTGCGGACGGTACTCCCAACAAGACCAAGCTCGGTGCCAACGCCATCCTGGGCGTGTCGCTGGCCGTCGCCCGCGCTGCGGCGGAGTCGGCGGGCCTGTCGCTGTACCAGTACCTGGGCGGCGTCAACGCCCACCTGCTGCCCACGCCCATGATGAACATCCTCAACGGTGGCGTGCATGCCGACAACAACGTTGACTTCCAGGAGTTCATGATCATGCCCGTGGGTGCTCCGAGCTTTGCCGAGGGCCTGCGCTGGTGCGCCGAGGTCTACCACACCCTCAAGGGCGTGTTGCACGAGGCCGGCCTTGGCGGCGGCGTGGGCGACGAGGGTGGCTTTGCCCCCAACCTTAAGACCAATGCCGAGCCGTTCGAGTACATCACCAAGGCCGTGGAGAAGGCCGGCTTTAAGCCCGGCGTCGACTTCATGTACGCCATGGACCCGGCCTCGACCGAGTTCTACAACGCCGAGACCGGCATGTACGAGCTCAAGGGCGAGGGCGTGGAGTACACGAGCGCCCAGATGGTTGATTACTGGGAGAAGCTCGTCGACACCTATCCCATCATCTCCATCGAGGACGGCATGGCCGAGGAGGACTGGGACGGCTGGGTCGAGCTTACCCGCCGCATTGGCAATAAGGTGCAGCTGGTGGGCGACGACCTGTTCGTCACCAACACCGAGCGCCTCAAGAAGGGCATCGAGCTGGGTGCCGCCAACGCGATCCTGGTCAAGGTCAACCAGATCGGCACGCTCACCGAGTCGCTCGAGGCCATCGAGACCGCCAAGGAGGCCGGTTACGCTTGCATCGTGAGCCACCGCTCCGGCGAGACCGAGGACTCCACGATTGCCGACCTGGTCGTGGGCGTCAACGCCGGCCAGATCAAGTCGGGCGCCCCGTGCCGCAGCGACCGTATCGCCAAGTACAACCAGCTCATCCGCATCGAGGACGAGCTCGAGGGCAGCGCGCGCTACGCCGGCAAGGCCGCGTTCTACAACATTCGCTAAACAAGTGGCGCTCGGGGGGCGGGGTTGACTCGGCTCCGTTCCACTTCTGATGGCCGCCATTGGGCGCTGGGCCATATGGCTCAGCGCCTTTTTTATGTCGAGCAAAGGCTGTCGAAGGTGGTGCGCGCGCTCGTGCTATAACTAGAATACTTAGCGCAAACAAACCTCAACCGCACAAGGCGCACATGGATCAGATTTACGACAACAGGTACTATTCCGCCGGTTCGCGTGAGCCGTCGCCTCGCCGTGCGCGCACGGTGCAGCTCGGCGGGTCCGCCTACGCCGGTGCCGACCGCTCCACGCAGCGACCGACAAGTGCCCCACACTCCCGTGCTCAAATGAATACGCCGACGGACCGTCCGCCACGTTCGGCGCGCCCGACGCATGCTCAGCGCCCCTCGGCTCAAACGCACGAAAAGTCGACCAGGCCCTCGAACCGTCTTTCGGGCTCGGACTTCATGCACTACGCCAACGACAACGCAGTGGTCAAGGCAATTTACGACTTTACCCACGGTCCTCAGCGAGGGCTATTCATCGGCATTGTCGTTGCCCTGGTGCTCGTGAGCCTGTATTTCCCCGTGCGCGATCTGTACGTGGCAAAGCGTTCGAGCGATATCTTGGCCAAGCAGGTCGAGATTCGCCAGCAGTACAACGACGAGCTACAAAAAAGTGTCGACAAACTGCTCTCGGAGGAGGGTATCAAGGACGCGGCATCCGAGGACTTGGGCCTGGTGATGCCCGGCGAGACCAAGATTGACGTGCTGGGTCTGGATGACGATTCGGACTCGTCGTCGAGCAAAAAGTCCTCGAACGCCAAGAAGGCCAGCGAAGTTGCCAAGGAAATCGAAGAAGTCGGTAAGGACGCGCCGTGGTACATCCAGGCGCTCGACATGCTGTTTGGGTTTAACGGTGTCGAGGGTCAGACGGTCGTGTCCAACGGCAAATAGCGCCCGGAGGGGAGCCTGCAATGGCAGATTGCAAACGCTATAAGGTAGCCGCGATCGACCTGGGAACAGTGTCGTCGCGACTGGTGTTAGCGCAGGTCGAGGCCGGGGCGATCGTGGAATCGTCCAAGCATACCGAGATTACCGATCTGGGCGAGGGTGTGGACGCGACGGGTCGCTTTTGCGAGGCGGCGGTCGAGCGCGTGCTCGCTGCGTGTCGCATGTTTGTGGATGAGGCGCGTGCCTTTGAGGCCGCGTGCATCTGCACCACGTGCACGAGCGCCGCGCGCGATGCGTCCAATGCCGCGCTGCTGCTGGACGGCCTGCGCGATCTGGGGCTCGAACCGCAGGTGATTCCGGGCGAGGTCGAGGCACGCCTGACGTTTTTTGGCGTGGCGCACGACTTTGCCGGCGAGCGCATCATTGTTGCCGATTCGGGTGGCGGATCCACGGAGCTCGCGACGGGCGTCTATGCGCCGGAGCGCGGCGTCTTTGCACTGGAGGGCACGCGTTCGCTGGACATCGGTTGTCGCCGCGTGACGGAACGGTTCTTCTCGGCGCTGCCGCCTGCGGACGGCGAGCTTGCTGCTGCTGCCAACTGGGCCGGCGAGCAGTTCGCTGCCTATTTTGAGGGCCTGCCCGTCGATTTTGAGCGTGCCGAGCGCTTGGTCGCGGTGGGCGGCACCGTTACCACGCTCGTGGCACTGGTTCACGAGCTGGAGCCGTACGACTCGAGCTTTGTGCACCTGCGCGAGCTTTCGATGGAACAGATTTCGGCCGCTATCGAGCGCATGTCCGCGCTGGATGTTGCGGGCATTGCCGCGCTGTCGGGCGTGCAGCCCAAGCGTGCGGGCGTGATCTTGGCTGGCGCCGTGGTGATTCGCGAGCTCATGCGTGCCGGCGGCTACGACACGCTCACCGTAAGTGAGAACAGCCTACTCGCTGGCATGGCCGCCACCATCAACGAGGTTCTCGACGGCGCGACTCCCACCATCGCCTGGACCCCCACTCTCAGCACCCTCTAAATAAGTTGCGGTGAAATACGGACTAAAATCGCCCTTTCGGGCACCAAACAGTCCCTATTCCACCGCAACTCAACAGCCGGCACTTGGGGACGTTCCTTTTCTGCCGGCACCTGGGGACAGTCCTTGCGGGGCGTCCCCACAGCGCCTATGCCAGCTTGTCGATTTGCCCAATCTCCCAAAGCGGAATATTGACGAGCATGCCCTCGTCTCTATATGCCGCCAGTGAGCTCCTCACGCAACGCTCGAGCTTGAATTTTTCGCAGGCTATTTTCAGACTCTTCGCTTTAAGGTTCTCTGCCGCCTTGACCTCAAGCGGAAGCACGGTTCCCGCATGGTCGATGGCAAAGTCGGTTTCGGCATTGCCAGAGGTAGAGGACCAATATGCGGGAGTTTTGTCCTGGAGCAAAAGCTCCTGCGCGACGTATTGTTCGGTCAGCGAACCTTTAAACTCGGTAAAAACAGCGGATCCGTTAAGAACGATGGCCGGAGAGAGACCGGAGAGCGCTCCGAGGATGCCGGTGTCGATGCAGAACAGTTTAAAGCCCGAGAGGTCTTCGTAGCTCGAGAGCGGCGCCTTTAGAGCGGAAACACGTGGCACCTTATGAACGATTCCGTAGTCCGTGAGCCACTGGAGGCTTTCCTCGAAATCGCGTGCGCGCGCTCCGGGGCGAAGGGCGCCATAGACAAACTTCTTGTTCTCCTTTGCAAGCTGGCCGGGAAGGGATTTCCAAACCAACCTCATGCGCTCGACGATGCGGGCGGGTGCATGTTTGCCAAAATCGGATTCGTAAGCCTCGATGATTTGCTGTTGAAGCCTTCGGGCTTCGATGAAGTCGCGTGTCTCGGCGAAAGTGGAGACAACTTCGGGCATACCGCCGACAACAAGGTATTCCTTGAGCAAGTGCTCGAGCTTTTCGGTAACGTTTGCTAGAAGGTTCATGTCTGCGGCAAGGATGGCGTCGGCGAGCGGGTTGCCGTCGACGGCACGAACGAACTCGGCAAACCCCATGGGACGCATGGTGAGCTGGTCGATTTTGCCGACGGGAAATGACTCGTTTTCGCGTCGGAGCGCGAGGCCCATATAGGAACCGGCTGCCACGATGTGGTATTCGGCTGCAAGCTCGTTGAAGTACTTGAGCGAGGTGATCCCGCGTGGCGCCTCTTGGATCTCGTCGAAGATGATGAGGGTGTCTTCCGGCGTTACGGTTTGGCCACGTAGGAGTTCTATCTGGGAGATGATGCGCTTGGGGTCGAGGTCCCCATCGAACAACGAGCGTGTGCTCGGCTCGAGCATAAAGTCAAAACGAATGACGTTTCGATACTGCTGGCTTGCGAATTCGTTAAGAAGCCAAGTCTTTCCTGTCTGGCGGGCTCCCTTAAGCAAGAGAGGTTTGCGATTCGCCCTTGATTTCCAAGCGATAAGTTCACTCATAAGCTGTCGCTGCATATTGCCTCCCAACCCTCACGGCTAGTATAAGGCCATTTGGGAGTTTCCATCGGAAAATGTGGGAGACAACCACGTTTTTCTATCTGAAAATGTGGGAGACAACCACGTTTTCCCATCGAAAAATGTGGGAACACCAACCTAAGTTGCGGTGGAATAGTTCCTAAATGGGCTGGTAAACTACCAAAACAAGAACTATTCCACCGCAACTTAGAGCCCCGCCGGCATCCAAAAGAAACGAGCCCGCATCCCTTGGGGACACGGGCTCGAAAGCTCCATATGGTAGGGGCGGTGGGACGTCCGCGCATTTGCTGCGCAAATACGCACCGGCTTCGGCCGCCTGTCGGCGCCCTCGCCGGCTCGCTACGGACGCTGCGCGTCCGCTTAACGCTCGCCCCCTCGCGGGTTCGAGTCTCACCGGCATCTAAAAGAAGCGAGCCCGCATCCCTGGGGAACACGGGCTCGCAAGCAATCACATGGTAGGGGCGGTGGGACTCGAACCCACAATCCTTGCGGCGAGAGATTTTAAGTCTCCTGCGTATGCCAATTCCGCCACGCCCCCGTGAGACTAGAAGTCTAGCACAAGCCGTCCGTTACGCGTTGACGGCCATCGAGTGTTGGCCCGACTTCTCCAGGAACTCTTGGAACTTTGCCTCGTCGCCCTTGTTTTGATACTGCAGGGCCAGCAGGTACTCCAGTCGGCAGCGCTTGACCGGGTCGTCGCCGACATCCTCGAGCATGCGCTCCAGCTCGGGAATGTCGTTGTGGCGCTTGAGGATCATCGTGTCGTACATCAGCTGGCATTCGTGTGCGACTGCCTCGGCCTGACCGCCCTCAAAGCCCTTGATCTCGTGCAGCAACTCCTTGGCCTTTTTGTGGTCCTCCTGGCCAACGTAGTAGTTAAAAGCTTTGATTACCAGGTCGACGCGCTGCATCTTGGGCAGGTTGAGTCCCAGTAGCAGGTCGAACATCTCGTCGGCGCGCTTATGGTCCTCGCGCAGCAGATAGGAGTTCAGGCGCAGGTAGTCGCGGTTGTAGCGCGGGTACAGCATGCTGGTGAGTTTGCCGTCGAGCAAACGATCGAACTCGTCCCACTGCTTGGCGGCCATCAATTGCTGCAGGCGTTTAAACGTGGTGCGTTTTTTGACGCTAAAGAACACCGACACGGCGATGCAGATGATAACGACGGCGGTCCAGAGTGTGCGGGAATCGGGCATATTAGGGTCCTTAGTCGCTCATAAAGCGAGCGGTATGACAACACGTACTAGATGTATTATACGCAGCGCGCAAGCAAACTGGCATAAAAGCTCATCGAGGCTGAGTGCCATCGCTCGCTGCGGTACACTTACCTAAAGTAAACCATGAAGGGAGACATTACCTATGAAGAAGATCGTTTTGGCTTGCGGTGCTGGCGCTGCTACTTCCACGCTCGTTGCCCAGAAGGTCGCTACCCTGCTCGACGCCAACGGTTACGCCGACAAGTACGAGATCGTGCAGTGCGCCATCTCCGAGGCCAAGGATTACTGCGACGAGGGCGCTGACCTGCTGATCGCCACCACCGTTGCCCCCGAGGGCCTCACCTGCCCGTACGTGAGCGGCGTGCCTTTCATGACCGGCATGAACCGCGTCGCTGCCGAGAAGGCCGTCCTCGACGTCATGGCTCAGTAGGCGCTGACTGCATGAGTGAGCAGAACGCCAACCCGGTAGAGCTCTTTGGTATGCGCGTTGCCCATGTGGGCATTAACGCCACCGACCCGGCAGACGCCCTGGAGATCGCGGAGCTGTTCTCGACGATGATGGGCCTGCCCGTCATCGAGACCCCGGTTTCGTACTTCAACGATTCGCTGGTCGAGATCATGAAGCAGAACGGTCGTGGCACCAAGGGCCACATCGGCTTTGCCGTTAACGACATCGATGCAGCTGAGAAGTGGTTTGCCGAGCGCGGGCTCGAGGTCAACGAAGAGTCGCGCGCGCTGCTGCCCGACGGTGGTACCAAGCTCGTGTACTTTAAGCGCGAGTTCGCCGGTTTCGCCGTGCACCTGTGCCGCGAGTAGCGCACAAGCTGCCATAGCTGGCAAAAAGGGATAGGGCCGCGTGGCCCTATCCCTTTATTTATGCCGAGGGGCTTCCTGCCGCGGCAGGCGAATCGTAAAGCGGCTGCCGACCCCTTCGACCGAGGTCACACCGATGACGCCGCCGTGGCTGTCGACGATCCACTTGGCGATCGCAAGCCCCAGACCCGAACCCTGTGCGCCGGCATCGCGCGCGTTGTCGGCACGGTAGAACCGCTCGAACGCGTGAGCTGCGGATTCCTGGTTCATGCCGATGCCCTCGTCCTCAACACTTATGTCGATCGTGCCCGCGCCCGCATCCGGCGTTATGCCAAATGTGACGGTCGTTCCCGCATCCGAGTACTTGGCGGCGTTTTGCACGATCACGCGCAGAGCCTGCTTCACGAGCGCCACGTCGACGGGCGCGTCGCAGCGCGGGTCGCTGGCAAGCGCAGCGTCAGAAGCCAGCCGATACGTGTGCTCGGTATCGATCATCTGCGATTCTTCGCATACCTCGCTGACCAGTGCAGCCAAGTTGGTATGCGCGCGCCGCAGGACCGTGCGCCCGGCATCGCCGCGCGCCAAAAACAGCAGCTGCTCCACAAGCTCTTGCATGTGCTCGCTTTCGGCTTTAAGGGACGCGATGGACTCCGCCAGCACGTCCGGGTCGTCCTTACCCCAGCGGTCGAGCATGTTCACGTAGCCCTGAATCACCGCGATGGGCGTGCGCAGCTCGTGGCTCGCGTCGTTGACAAAGCGCATCTGCTGCAGCTTGGCCTCTTGCATCTGGCGCAGCAGGCGGTTGAGTGCGACCTCGATGCTTGCCAGGTCGGCGTCGCCGGTGGTGACGCTCGGCGAGTCGACGCTTGCGCGCTCGATGGCCTGCTCCAGTGTTTCCATTTTGCCGCCGGCGAGTTGCATGCGGCCGAGTTCGTCCACGCACAGGGCCAGATCGTTGAGCGGCGCCATGGTGCGGCGCACGCGGCGGGCGCCGCCGAGCATATCGAGCATGCTGATGACCTGCCAACCTACAACAACGATATAGAGGGGCCAAAGTGCGATGAGGTCCTGCGCGAGGGGGAAGGTCTTGGTGGTACGCGCAAGCTCGACGGTATAGGTGAGCGTTGTCAGGTCCCAGCCGCGCGCGGGCTTCAGCGACATGCCGCGAACGGTGGCGCCGGGGATCCATCCTGCGGTAAACGCGCTGTCGGGCAGTGTCTGGTTGTATCCATAGACGAGGATCGCCGCCACAATCACTACTAGCAGCAGGTCGAGCCAAACGTAGCTCATCAGGCGGCGCCACATATAGCTCCAGTTGATGGCGCGGGCGATGGAGGTGACGCGCTTGGCCTCGGCGTTACGCGCGGCAGACATAGCCCACCCCGCGCACGGTCTGGATGATGCGGACGCCGCCGGCGTCCTCGATCTTGGCGCGTAGATGCGCGATGTGCACGTCGACGTTGTTGGTGTCGCCCATGTATTCGTAGCCCAGCGCTTCGTGCGCGATGCGTTCGCGCGTGAGCACGGTCTCGGCATGCGCCATAAGCAGGGCGAGGACATCGAACTCGCGGGCCGTGAGCGCAATGGGCGAGCCGCCGACCGTGACTTCGCGGCGGTCGGGGTCGAGCGCAACCGAGCCCACGGCGAGCGTGGCGGGGGAGAGCGAGGCGGAAACCTGGGTCGAGTCACTGACCGGGGGTATCGCGGTGGCGCCGACACCCGTGCCGCCTGCCGCGCCCGTCCCGATGCCGCCAACGCCCGAAGCCGCCCGCACGGCCTCCGAGCGCTTCAACGCCACGCGGATCCGTGCGAACAGCTCCTCAATCGCAAACGGCTTGGTCAGGTAATCGTCGGCGCCGGCATCGAGCCCGGCCACCTTGTCCATCACGGCATCGCGCGCGGTGACCATTATCACCGGCACATCCTTGTGCTTGCGGACGCGCCGCAGGACCTCCATGCCGTTGAGCTGCGGCAACAACACATCGAGCAGAATAAGATCGTAGTTGCGCTCCAGCGCCAGGTCCACGGCGGTGCGGCCATCGGCGGCGTGTTCCACCTGGTAGCCCTCGTGCTCCAGCTCGAGCGTCACAAAGCGGGCGATTTTCTCCTCGTCCTCTACGATCAGGATCCGTGCCATGCGTGCCCCCGTCTGCGATTACTTGTCGTCGTTCAGATTTTGCTTGATGTCGTCCGCGGCATCGGCGGCGTGATTCATAAGGTTGTTGATGCTGCCGGGCACGTCGCCGTCGCTGTCGATGCGGTAGCGCATGCCAAAGAACAGGCCAATCAGCATCAGCCAAATCGTAGCGCCCCAGGCAAACAGGGCGATGATGGGGATCAGGATGGGGATGTTGAGGATGATCGCATCGCGGCGCGTGGCGATAAACTTGGTGTCCAGGCTCAGGCGGAAGAGCTTTTTGAGGTACTCCCATACGCTGTCCATCTTCTTGGAGAAGTCGGTCTTTTCGCTCGACTTCTCGTAGGCGGCCTGCGCGGCGACCATCTCGGCTGAGGGCTCATCGACTGGCGCGGACTCGGTGGCGGCGTGCGCCGACGTGGTCTGCGTCTTGCCCTGCGACTCGAGCCAAATGATGGCGTCCAAAACGTTGCCGTCGGCGGCGTCGAGCGCGGCCTTGGCATCGGTGTAGCTCACGTTGCACTTGGTGCGGATGGTTTCAACTTTTTCGAGGTCGTCCATGACCTGTCCTTTCGTTCGATGGGCGCGACGCCGGGCGATTTGCCCGGGCGCGAGCGTTGCGTTCGGCGGTCTGCGTTGCGCGGCGCCGCCCCGCCCTTGGTCGAACTCTATAGTGCAGGTTATAGATTAAGCGATTCTTGAGCCAAGATTAACGTTGGATGAGTTTTTGGGTGGCGGTGGGGAAGGGAGAGGTGTCTTTTTGGATAGCTAGCAGCGAGGTCTAATACTTTCCCGAGAAGTGAACGAGCTAAAACGGACCCCCGAAGCATCGGCACTTTAAAGGTGCCGCTTCCTGCGATTTTGCCGCCGAAAAAAGCGGGTGTTTCAGGGGTTCAAAAACAGCCATTCACTTCTCGGGAAAAGTATTAGACCTCGATAGCGGGGGATGTGGTGCCGGTGCAAAACGGCGTCAAAGGTTGATCGAGCAGGCGGTTTCTCCATTGATGTCCGCACGGCATGTGACACTTAACCTGCCGTCCTGCTCTGCCGCGGCGGCGCGAATTCAAGCAACGACCCTCTAAGGAGTTCGATATCGATGAGTGATAGCACCAAGCATCTCGCAAAGAAGTGCGTCAAGAACGCGGGGCCATGCCTCGCGCTGTGCCTTGCCGGCGCAGCGGTCGCGCTGCTGGCTGTTCTGGGGCCATTCGACGTGCTCCGAAGTGCCAGTTCCCTGCACGTTTGCATGGCCCTTGCCGGCGCCATGATGACCGGCGGCGTGCTCGATCTGGTTTTTTGGGTGTTTGACCCGTTTGGATGGAAGAGCGAGGGGTAGGTCCCAAAGGATGGAAGGGCTGGAACGGTTGACTTAGTGATCGTGCAGAATGTGGGCTAGCGACTTACAGGGAAGTGGTGATCCGATGACGGTCTATGTGACGGGCGATATTCACGGCGGCGTCGACATGCAAAAGCTCCGCGATTGGGAGCTTGGGGATAGCCTGGCGAGCGACGACTATCTCATCATTGCGGGCGACTTTGGCTTTCCCTGGGACTTTTCTACCGAGGAATGTGCCGATATTGCTTGGCTGGAGTCGCGCCCCTACACCGTGCTGTTTGTCGACGGCAACCACGAGCGTTTCGATCACTGGGCGGAACGCCCCATGGAGTTGTGGCACGGTGGGCTGACGCAGCGCCTGTCGGACACCTCTCCCATACGGCGCCTGACGCGCGGCGAGGTTTTTGAGCTCGACGGCTCAACGGTCTTTACCATGGGCGGCGCCACGAGCGTGGACAAGGAATACCGCATTCCGTATTCCAGCTGGTGGCCGCAAGAGCTTCCGGACGAGCGCAACTTTGAGGAGGCGCGGGCAAAGCTCGACAGCGTGGGCTGGACGGTCGACTACGTGATCACTCACACCTGCTCTACGCGCATGCTTTTGTCCACGCTTTATCCAGCGTCCGGCTGGAATTGCCCCTCCGTTGATCGGCTTACGGCATTTTTCGATGAGCTGGAAGACCGCTTGGACTACAAGCGCTGGTACTACGGGCATTTTCATCGGGATACCAACCCGGCCGAGCGTCACACCGTGCTCTACGACTGTATCGTTCGCCTGGGCGACGAACTCCAGCCCTGGGATGTCGCGTAGGGGCGGGGTGGCTGGCTACTCGACCGTTACAGTGATGTTTTCCCGATGCGTACGGATAACATCCCAGCTAAAGTGCTCAACCAGCTGCTCGGCAGAGCGCGGTGTGGCGTCCGGCGCGATGCCTGTTTGCCCGGCGAGCCAGCCCAGCAGTGCCTCGGGCGCGCCAAAGCGGGCGCGGAGCTCGCCCAGGTCCAGGTCGCGGTCGCGCTTGGAAAGGCGGCGGCCGTCCGGCGACATGAGCAGCGGAATGTGCGCGTAGTGTGGTGTGGGAAGTCCCAGCAGATGCTGCAGGTAGATTTGGCGGGGCGTGGAGCCCAGCAGATCGCATCCGCGCACGACCTCGGTGACGTCCATGGCAGCGTCGTCGACCACCACGGCTAGCTGGTAGGCAAAAACGCCGTCGCTGCGGCGCACCAAAAAGTCACCGCACTCGGTGGCGAGTGCTTCGCATTGGGCTCCGTACGTGCGGTCCACGAATTCGATCACGTCGCTGGCGAGGTCGTCGACGGTGGGCACGCGCAGGCGCGTGGCCGGAGCACGCAGGGCACTGCGGCGGGTGATTTCATCAGCAGAAAGACCTCTGCAGGTGCCGCGGTAGATGGGCGTGCCGTCGCTGGCGTGCGGCGCGCTCGCGGCGTGGAGTTCGGCACGCGTGCAAAAACAGGGATAGGTGAGGCCGGCGTCTTGCAGCTGGCGCAGGGCGTCCTCGTACAGATCCAGGCGATCGTGCTGGTAGTAGGGGCCTTCGTCCCACTCGAGCC
Source organism: uncultured Collinsella sp. (assembly GCA_900552385.1). Lineage (GTDB taxonomy): Bacteria > Actinomycetota > Coriobacteriia > Coriobacteriales > Coriobacteriaceae > Collinsella. The sequence goes on from URZI01000018.1 coordinate 18,763, forward strand.
CCAGCCAGGTCAGATCGTCAATCAGTTGAGCGGCAAGTTCCGGGCGCTTGCAGCGATCGTCCAGGTCCTCGATGCGCAGCACGATGCTGCCGCCCTGGCTGCGGGCCGAAAGCCACGAGCACAGGCAGCTGAACACGTTGCCCAGGTGCATGCGGCCCGAGGGCGACGGGGCGAAACGGCCCACGACGGGCGCGGGGACGGGGGCGGGTGGCGTCGCTGGCGCGTCCGCGGCGGGCGTTGCTATGTTGCGAGCTTCGATATCCATGCGGACGAGTATAGCGCGGGACGCGATGGGGAGGTGTCGCCGTGGTCCGTAAGTTGTCGGGGCCCCACATTGCGTGTGACGGGCTGCAGACTCGGTGCTTTGATTCCCGTCCATCAACTTGGCACCTTAGACGACAGAAACCCCGGCAGCTCTTCGCAACTGCCGGGGTTTCCGCGGAAAAGGGGGACATGATCCTCGAGCGAACGGCAAAGGGGCAAACCGTTTTCGCTCAACTGCTTTATGCCCCTTGCTCGCGGACTCAATCAGTGGGCGTCGCGGCAACACAAAGCCGCTACACCTGTGACGGAGCTATGAAGTGGTATCTATGGCCGAAGCGGGCTATGCCAAGGAGTGTCCCAGATTGCCGGCAGATAAGGAACGTTCCTAGGTGCCGGCCGCGGGTGTGACTTTCATCCCGTTTGGCGCTCCGGTCGCCTAGATGTTCGTCATGCGTACCCGCAAACGTGGGACAATGGCGCTGTTGGTTTTACAGACAAAGGATGTGCCTATGAACACCCTCGCCGCCAAAGTCAGCCGGCAGCGCCACCTGTTTGCGCGATTCGCTTCCGTCTGCGTGCTCGTCACACTTGTGTTGTTGCTGCTGCCTGTCGCCGCGCACGCCGACGGCTACTCCATGACCCAAACTTATATCAGTGCCACGGTCGAGGCCGATGGATCGCTGACCGTTGTCGAGGGACGCCAGTTTGATTTCGACGACGACATCAACGGCGTGTTTTGGGAGATCAATACGGGTACCAACCAGCAGGGCGGCACGGCGGGCATCGATGTGCTGAGTGTCGAGGAAGAGGACACCGCGTTTAACAAAGTCGACAGCGCGAACAAGGGCGACTCTGGCGTCTATACGGTCGAGCAGACCGGTGACGGCGTAAGGATTAAGGTGTTCAGCCCTCACGAGAGCGGCGACAGCGCGATCTATTACGTGAGCTACACCATGACCGGTGCGGTCATGAACTGGGCAGATACCGCCGAGCTCTACTGGAAGTTCGTGGGCGACGGCTGGTCTGCGGATTCCGACGATGTCGAGATGGAAGTGCGCTTCGCAAATGCCGCTGCCGGGACGGCGGCCGTCAAGGGCGATAACTTCCGCGCATGGGGCCACGGTCCGCTGACGGGCGACGTGTCGCTCGATGAGGACGAGCCCATGGTCACCTATACTATTCCCTGCGTGCATCAGGGCGAATTCGCCGAGGCACGCATCGCCTTCCCCAACGACTGGGTGCCGCAGCTTGCCGCCTCGGGCGAAGAGCGCATGTCAACGATCCTGAGCGAAGAGAAGGAATGGGCCGACGAAGCTAACGCCCGCCGCGCTCACGCTCGCATGATTGCCAATGCACTTGCCGTGCTAAGTGTTGTTGCGGCGGTGGCCTTTACCGGCACAATCGTTATGCTCAAGCTGCGCAAGCGCAAGCCCAAGCCGTTTTTCCAGGACGAATATTTCCGCGATGTGCCTTCGGCCGACCATCCCGCCGTGCTTTCGGCCCTCATGAGCTGGAACGAGGTGCCCGATCAGGCATATATCGCCACGCTTATGAAGCTCACCGACGACCGTGTGATCAAGCTGGAGCAGGCGACCGTGACCAAGGCCAAGAAGGGTCTGTTGGGGCGTGAAAAAGAAGAGCAGACGTATCGCGTGACGGTGAGTGATGCGGGCTGGAAGTCGGCCAAGGGCATTGACCACATGGTGCTCAAGGTCTTCTTTGCCGGTGCTAAGCCTGACGAGAACGGTGACCGTTCGCGCACGTTCGACGAGCTGCAGCACTACGTCAAGCAGCACGCTACACCCGTGGGTGATAAGCTCGAGGACTATCAGAACACCGTTAAGGGCAAGCTGGCCGATAGCGAGTACGTTGCCTCGGACGGCATTGTCGCAATGGTGTTTGGCTTGGTCCTGGGCATTCTAATTGCCTTTATTCCTATTGGATCCATTTTCTTTACCGATGGCGCACAGGCGAACATTACCGCCGCGGTTATCTCGGTGCCGATTGTGCTGGTGGGTATCGGCGTGGGCCTTACGTTCCGCCGCTTTACGCCGGAGGGCGCCGAGGTGGCGGCTCGCTGCAAGGCACTTAAGCATTGGCTCGAGGACTTCACGCGTCTAAAGGAAGCCGTCCCCGGCGATCTGGTGCTGTGGAACAAGCTGCTGGTGATGGGCGTGGCGCTGGGCGTTTCCAAGGAAGTGCTGCGTCAGCTTGCCGAGGCCGTGCCGCCCGAGGTGCGCGAGGCCGACGGCTTCTATGACAATTATCCCTGCTACTGGTGGTACTACCATCATTACGGTACCGAGTCCCCGCTCGATTCATTCGATGACGTGTATCACGAGACCATCCGTGAGCTGGCGTCGAGTTCCGATAGCTCGAGCGGCGGCGGCGGTGGCGGCTTCTCGGGCGGCGGCGGAGGCGGCGTCGGCGGAGGCGGCGGCGGAACGTTCTAGCGAGTTCTGATTTTTGGGATGGATCTTCTCCGGCGACTGCCGACGGATCCATCCCATTTTTATGCGCTACCTACGAAGACTGTCCCCAACGACTAGTCACTGGGAACGTTCCTAAATGACTAGGTATGGCTGCCGGGTTTAGGCTGTTAGGTCGAGTTCGTAGAGGAAGCTTTCGCGCGGCATGTCGTGACGGCGCTCTTCGCGGTTGGCGCGGTGCGTGGCCGTGCGCTTAAAGCCGTGCAGCTCGTAGAACTTCCACGAGCAGTTGGAGTCGGTGTACAGGTGCGCCCTCGTCGCTCCAAGCGAGGACAGGTGCGAGACCGCGGCGTCGAGCAGAACCGTGCCAACGCCCAGGCCATGGACATCGCGATCCACGGCAAGCAGCGTGACCTCGTTGTCGTGCGGCAACGGGCTGCTTTCGAGCAGGCGGTTGTTGGTTCGGATGGTTGCGCGCACAAACGAGAGATACTCGGCGCAGGCATTAGGCTCCAGCTCATGCATCTGCGATAGCAGCGCGCGTTCGGTATCCATCCAATGCTCGTTGATAGTGACGCCGGAGTTCTGTCCTGCGCGTGCAAGTGCAATGCCGCGCGCCTCGCCGTCAATCACCGCTACCTGCGAAAACGTCGATGACGAAAGGCAATAGGCGAGGTCGCATGCGGCTTCAAGGCGGTTGTACTCATCGTTATCCGAATTGTTATGCCAAAGTTGCTGCAGAATCAGCGCGATGGCGTCGAAGTCTTCGGTATCAAACGGTCGGTAGAGAACCCGCGAGACCATGGTGCCTCTTTCTTTTGCGGATGCATATCGAGCACAGTTCTACCATGCCATTGGCATCAAATTATGGTGCCCCTGTGTTCCATGAACTCACCGTGCCCATCCCCTCTGCTCGCAAACTTTTTCTGCACATGCGCCCGTTGCGGGGTGCATCGATGCGCTCGATGCGCTACATTGAATCAGTATTTTCAATGCCGCTGCGCGAGCGCTGCAGATCGACGTATCACCGACTCACAGAGCACGGCGGCGTACCAGACAGGAGGACTGCATGGGATCTGATGTGAAGATCGCACGCGCGTTGATCTCGGTTACCGATAAAACGGGTGTCGTCGATTTCGCACGGACGCTGGTCGATGACTTTGGCGTCGAGATCATCTCTACGGGCGGCACGGCTCGTGCCATCGAGGACGCGGGCGTTCCCGTAACCCCCATCGAGGAGTTCACGGGCTATCCCGAGATGATGGACGGCCGCGTTAAGACCCTGCACCCCAAGGTTCACGGCGCGCTGCTGGCCCGCCGCGATTCCGAGCAGCACATGCAGGAGGCCGCTCAGCACGGCATTAAGCTGATCGACCTGGTCGTCGTCAACCTGTACGAGTTCGAGAAGACCGTTGCCAATCCCGAGGTCACCTTCGCGGACGCCATCGAGCACATCGACATCGGCGGTCCCTCCATGCTGCGCTCTGCTGCCAAGAACGCCACGAGCGTTACCGTCATTTCCGACCCGGCCGACTATGATGCCGTCCTGGCCGAGATGCACGAGACCGGTGGCTGCACCACGCTTTCCACCCGTCGTCGCCTGCAGGTGAAGGTCTACCAGACCACCGCCGCCTACGACACGGCTATCTCCCGTTGGCTTGCCGCCCAGGCAAGCGACGTGGCGGACACCTCTGCCAAGCTCGAGATCTCGCTGGAGAAGGTCGACGACCTGCGCTATGGCGAGAATCCTCAGCAGAAGGCTACGGTCTACCGCTTTGCCGAGGGCTGCGAGAACACCGCGAGCTCGCAGTTCCCGCTCGTGGGCTCCGAGCAGATCCAGGGCAAGCCGCTCAGCTACAACAACTATCTGGATGCCGATGCCGCTTGGAACCTGGTCCGCGAGTTCGACGAGCCGGCCTGCGTGATCCTCAAGCACCAGAACCCTTGCGGTTCTGCCGTTGCCGAGGACATCACGGCTGCCTACGACCGCGCATTCGCCTGCGATCCCAAGAGCGCCTTTGGCGGCATCATCGCCTGCAACCGCGAGGTTCCCTATGAGCTGGTCGAGCACTTTGCCGATCAGAACAAGCAGTTCGTCGAGGTCATCATCGCCCCGAGCTACACTGCCGAGGCGCTCGAGCGCATGGCCAAGCGCCCCAACCTGCGCGTGCTGGCCACCGGCGGCGTGGACCACGGCGCCCAGGTGGAGCTGCGCTCCATCGACGGCGGCATGCTGGTGCAGGAAGTCGACCACGTGACCGAGGATCCCGCGACCTTTACGTTCCCCACCGACCGCAAGCCCACCGACGCCGAGATGGCCGAGCTCGAGTTTGCCTGGAAGGTCTGCAAGGGCGTTAAGTCCAACGCCATCTTGGTTTCCAAGGGCAAGGCCGGCATTGGCATGGGCCCGGGTCAGCCTAACCGCGTTGACTCTGCGCTGCTTGCCTGCGAGCGTGCCGAGGACTTCTGCGAGCGCGAGGGCGTGGAGAAGGGCGGCTTTGCTTGCGCGAGCGACGCGTTCTTCCCGTTCCGCGACAATGTTGACGTGCTCGCCGCGCACGGTGTGACCTGCATCATCCAGCCCGGTGGCTCCAAGCGCGACGATGAGAGCATCCAGGCCTGCAATGAGCATGGCATCGCGATGGTCTTTACGGGTGCCAGGCATTTTAGGCACTAGGGGCTTTCCCAAGCACCCGACCTTGCCCCTCAAACCGTCGCTTGCGTACATTTAGTACGCGGCGCTCCTCTTTCGGGGCAATCTCGGGCACTTGGAAAACCCTTAATGGGATGTTGTTCTATCCCATTAAGCTGATCGGTCGCCTGACCATATCGTCAAAATAATCTCCGCAAAAGACGGTCGCTCCGTTTGGAGGGCCGTCTTTTTGGTATAAGAGGACGGAATGACTAACACGAAAGGTACAACCATGCCCCAGATTGATGAAGCCGAGCTGTTTGGCAATGCCGAGGATCAGCGTGCGTACGAGGACTTTTGCGCCAATCAGGAGGCGGTCGAGAAGTTTACGCTCGACAAGCCCGCGCTTGTCTGCCGTTGGCGCATGTCCAATAAAAAGGTGCCCATGCTCAACCGCCACATTCGCGCACTGTCCGAGCGCTTGGTGCAGGGCGAGCCGCTTACCCATAACATGCTCAGCTGGGCCAAGCAGCACGTTGAGTGGTCGCTTGCCGAGGGCGATTACACCGCACGCGACGGCGTGCTCATGCTGGTGATCGACATCAACGGCAACGCCGCCATGACGGTGGGGGAGTACGAGCCGCTCGCCGATACGTCGGCCAAGGCGCTGCGTGCCCGTTCCGCCGAGGCCCGCTCCGAGGCCGACGAGACCGGCGTGGCGCCCGAGCTGCTCGCTGCCGTCAACGACGGCGAGCTCGCCTTTGTGGCGCCGGCGGACGAGTGCCTGTGCGGCACGGCGACGCTCATCGAGCAGCTGGCCCAGACCAAGGGCATCCCGGTCACGCGCGTAGACATTCCCGCGCAGCTTAAGGGCGCGCTGTTTCTGGTGAGTGACGAGCACGGCGTGGTCCCTGCCACCGACGGTGACGCTGCCGACTCCGATGCCGCCACGGTCGCCTTCTTTGCCGACGGCTACGAAAAGCTTCGTGCCCGCCGCTAAATGATTTTTCTGGGACGGGGATTTAATAATCATTTGATCCTCGCTCTCGTTGCGAGCGAGGGGCGAACCAAACGCTTTCGTTCGCGAACAGTTCTGTCACCTTGGCGCCGCGCGCGGTGCACACCTGCAGTTTCGCAGCCATAATGGTGGCAAGACAACCAAGAGGGGAGCGGAACCCATGCCGCTGATCTATATCGTTGAGGACGACGAGCCCATTCGTCGTGAGCTTGTCGACATCCTTGCCCGCGCCGGGTTTGAAGTCGAGGCCTGCGAATCGTTCGAACATGTCTCGCGCGATATTCTCGCCGCTGCGCCCGACCTGGTGCTGCTCGACCTGACGCTTCCCGTCAAGGACGGCCAGCATATCTGCCACGAGGTTCGCCGCGAATCCGAGGTTCCCATCATCGTCCTCACGTCTCGCACGACCGAGATCGACGAGGTTATGGCCATGACGCTCGGCGCGGACGACTTTGTTCCCAAGCCCTACAGCGCCCGTGTGCTCGTGGCGCGCATCAATGCCTTGCTGCGTCGCACCGCGGCGGCGGGTGAGCGCAGCACGCTCGTCCACAAGGGACTGGAGCTCGACCTCGCACGCTCCATGGTCACCAACATGCAAACGGGCACCAGCACCGAGCTCACCAAAAACGAGCTGCGTATCCTCTCGCTGCTTCTGAGCCGCGCGGGCAAGATCGTTTCGCGCTCGGCCATCATGCAGGACCTGTGGGACTCCGACGCCTTTGTGGACGACAATACGCTCACCGTCAACATCAACCGCCTGCGCACCACGCTCGAAAAAATCGGCATCAAGGGGTATTTGACCACGCATCGCGGCCAAGGCTATTCGGTCTAGGGGCCGGCTATGTCGTTTGGCAAGTTCTTTAAAGATGCGCTGCTTCCCGTCGCCGTGTGGACGTGCGGCGTGCTGCTGAGCTGCTTTGTGCTGACGGTCGCCGGCGCACCCGTTTCTATCGTGGTCGTGGCGGTTGGCGTGTCCTTTATCTTCGGTATGCTCGGCATCGTGATCGAGTACGCGCGCCGTCGTCGTTTTCTGCGCCAGCTGGAGCGTGCGGCCGAGGAGCTCGAGAGTCCCGCATGGGTGCAGGAGATGGTGCAATGCCCGACCTATGCCGAGGGCGAGCTCGAGTACGAGGTCTTGCGCCGGGTGGGCAAAGCCGCTTGCGATGAAGTGGCGGAAGGCCGGCGTCAGACCGATGACTATCGCGACTATATCGAGAGCTGGGTCCACGAGGCCAAGCTGCCCCTGGCGGCGGCTCACCTGATTTTGGAAAACCTAGACAGCGGCGAAGACGACCTGTCGCGCGTGGACGACCTGGCACGCGAACTTGCCCGCGTGGAGCGCTATATCGACCAGGCGCTCTACTATGCGCGCTCGGAGGTTGTGGAGCGCGATTACCTGATCCGTCGTTGGAGCCTCAAGACCTTGGTGACGGGTGCCATTAAGGCCAACGCGCGTGAGCTCATCGCGGCGCACGTGGCTCCGGTGTGCGAGAACCTCGACTTTGAGGTCTTTACCGACGAGAAGTGGCTCGAGTTTATTCTGGGTCAGCTCATTCAGAACAGCATTAAATATGCGCGTGAGGACGGCGCAAAGATTGTGTTTTCGGGTGCGTTGCTGGACGAGGGTCTGGCAAGCGAGCGCATCGAGCTTACCGTCGCGGACAACGGCTGCGGCGTGTGTGCGGCAGACCTGCCGCGCGTGTTCGAGAAGGGCTTTACCGGCGACAACGGCCGCACCACCAAGCGCGCAACGGGCATCGGCCTCTACCTGGTGGCGCGCCTGTGCTCCAAGATGGGCATCGACGTCACCGCGGCATCGGAGCCGGGCGAAGGCTTCGTCGTAACGTTCGCTTTCTCAACCAACAAGTTCCAATATTTCGAGTAGTCGGGCCGTCTTGCGGTGCGGACGGCAATGTTCCCGAACGTGAACATAGCTAAGGCAATTGGCGCTATGTTCCCGAACGTGAACACAACTATGGGGGCTCAAATGAATCCCCCATAACAAAAACGTGTCGCCCCAAACAAAACGTGCCGCCCCAAACGGGGCGGCACGCCATTTTTCCATCAGACAACTCGTTGAAGCAAGGCTGCGAAGGCCGCGGGGCCGGGAGGGGTTTCCTAAGGGCACATCCCGCAGCCGCAACGCGGCGAGGACGTGCCCGTGGAAACCCCGCAGGCCCCGCGGCCGGTGGGAGCAACGCTACTTCACGACCAAGATGTCGCAGTCCGTGTTGCGCAGCAGGAACGTCGAAATCGAACCCAGCAGCGCATACTTGATCGAGGACAGGCCGCGGGCGCCGCAGAGCACCAGGTCGGGCTTAACCACGTCGAGCATCTCGTCCTTGAGCGTCTCGCGAATACGGCCGGCGCGAATCATGACCTCGACCTCGGGAATATCGGGATTGGCCTTGGCCTCTTCGAGCTGCTTGGCGATGGAGTTCTTAAATGCCTCCTCTAGGCCGTTGACCAGATCGACCGGATAGGAACCGGCGCTCTCGAGCGCCGTGGAATCGATAACGTGGCCGATGATTAGCTTGGCGCCGTTGTTCGCGGCGACCTTGATGGCGCGTGCGAGCACAAAATCCTGCTGCTCAGTACCGTCGAGTGAAACAAATACCTTGGTGTAGCCCTCGTTCATGGTTTCCTCCTTGGTCTATCGCACGGGCGCGGGGCTCGTGCATCGGGCGGGCGCGGGCGCGTTGGCCGCCGGACACTTTATCTTGTTGCAGTTATACCCAAGGATTTGGGTTTGACCGCTCGCAATTCTGTGAACGGGCGAGTTTTTTGGTAAGGGTAGGCGTAGACGCGCCCGAACGGTTGATAATGGGACATCGCCCGCACCGTCCGCAGAACAATATCGGCGGGTGTCTAACGAGGGGGTCCCTTTGGATATTATCGAGCTTCTAAAATCTGCCTTCATGGGCCTGGTCGAGGGCATCACCGAATGGCTGCCTGTTTCGTCGACCGGTCACATGATCTTGGTGGACGAGTTCGTCAAGATGAACGTGAGCGAGACGTTCTGGAATATGTTCCTGGTCGTGATTCAGCTCGGCGCCATTCTGGCCGTCTGTGTGCTGTTCTTCCATGAGCTCAATCCGTTCTCGCCCAGCAAGGGCAAGGAGGGCCGTCGCGACACCTGGGTGCTGTGGGGCAAGATTGTGCTCGGCTGCATTCCCGCCGCGGCGATCGGTCTGCCGCTTAACGACTGGATGGAGGAGCATTTCTACAATGCTCCCGTCGTGGCGCTGGCGCTCATTGTGTACGGCGTGCTGTTTATCGTGATCGAGAACTGGCGCGCGAGCAAGCGCGAGGAAATGGCCGTTGCCGGTTCGTTTGGTTCGCGTGCTGTGGTGTCGGGTGGACGTCCCGCCGGTGCGCACTTTGCGGCGCCCGCCGCGGCTACCGCTGAGGATGAGGACGATGACGAGAATCTGGACTTTGGCTCCATCGCCACGCTCGAGGACCTGAGCTGGAAGACTGCGCTGGGTATCGGCTGCTTCCAGGTGCTTTCGCTGGTGCCTGGTACGTCTCGCTCCGGTTCTACCATCATCGGCGGCCTGCTTTTGGGCTGCACGCGTTCGGTGGCGTCCAAGTTTACGTTCTTCCTGGCCATCCCTGTCATGTTTGGCGCGAGTGCGCTCAAGCTGGTCAAGTATTTCATCAAGGGCGGCACGTTCGGTGCCAACGAGGTCGCTATCTTGGGCGTGGGCTGCGTTGTGGCCTTTGTGGTTTCGCTCATCGCCATCAAGTGGCTCATGGGCTTCGTCCGCCGTCACGACTTTAAGTGCTTCGGTGTTTACCGCATCATCCTGGGCATCGTAGTGCTCGCGTACTTCTTCGTTCTGGAGCCTATGCTCGGCCTGTAACTTGGTTGACGCTGCGCGGCGGCCAGAACGACAACTTGTCATTCAAAGGGGGCGGCATGACCAAAAGGTCTATGCCGCCCCCTTTTCATGCCAATTTGTTCGCCCCGGCCGCCGCTCGCTGCTGCTGCCATGACATCGGCGGTTTCGTGATTGCCAATAGATTGGTGCAAAGTAACCTGACCCCATTGCGCCAAATCCGCTGGGCGGGCCCGATTGTGGCGGACGGAGTCGTGGTGTGATTTGCGTCGGTGTCCGCGCGGCTCGGTATACTGGTACGGCTCAAACTATGGCGCCGCCCGCAGGCGCGCCGTCCGTCAGATGAGGAGTCGCCCATGACCCAGCCCTTGCCCTGGGAAAAGAACGCCGCGGTACCCGTGCCGCCCACGCCGGAACCCGTGCCGCTCGATGCATACACCGCCCCCGCTGCGCCGGAGCCCGAGCTCGTTCCGCTCGACATCTACGACGCTCCCGCGCCGGCGCCCAAGCCCGCCAAGCCGCTCGTCGACCTCGACAGCCTTAATCCCGCCCAGCGCGAGGCGGTCCTGACCACCGAGGGTCCGTTGCTGGTCCTTGCCGGCGCCGGCTCGGGCAAGACCCGCGTCTTGACCTTTCGCATCGCACATATGCTCGGCGACCTGGGCGTTAAGCCCTGGCAGATCCTTGCCATCACGTTTACCAACAAGGCCGCGGCCGAGATGCGCGAGCGTCTGGCGGCACTCATCCCCAGCGGTACCCGCGGCATGTGGGTGTGCACCTTCCATGCTATGTGCGTGCGCATGCTGCGCGAGGACGCTGACCTGCTGGGCTACACCGGTCAGTTCACCATCTACGATGACGACGATTCCAAGCGCATGGTGCGCGATATTATGCAGGCGCTCGGTATCGAGCAAAAGCAATTCCCCATCAATATGATCCGCAGCAAGATCAGTTCGGCCAAAAACGCCATGATCGGCCCCGAGGACATGCTCAAATCCGCCGACAGCCCCAACGACAAAAAGGCCGCGCAGGTCTACTTGGAGCTGGAACGCCGCCTGCGCGCCGCCAACGCGATGGACTTCGACGACCTGCTCGTGCGCACGCTCGAGCTGCTGCGCACCCGCCCCGAGGTGCTCGACAAGTACCAAGAGCGCTTCCGCTACATTAGCGTCGACGAGTATCAGGACACCAATCACGTCCAGTACGAGATCGCCAACCTGCTGGCCGCCAAGTACCAAAACCTCATGGTCGTGGGCGACGATGACCAGTCCATTTATAGCTGGCGTGGCGCCGACATCACCAACATCCTGGACTTTGAGCAGGACTTTAAAAACTGCAAGACCGTTAAGCTGGAGCAGAACTACCGCTCCACGGGCCATATCCTGAGCGCCGCCAACGCCGTGGTGCGCCACAACTCGCAGCGCAAGGACAAGCGCCTGTTTACGGCCGAGGGCGATGGCGAGAAGATCCAGGCCTTCCAGGCAAGCGATGAGCGCGACGAGGGCCGCTGGATTGCCGGCGAGATCGAGAAGCTGCACTCCAAGGGCACGAGTTACGACGACATCGCCGTGTTCTACCGCACCAACGCTCAGTCGCGTATTCTCGAAGATATGTTCCTGCGCGCAGGCGTGCCCTACAAGATCGTGGGTGGCACGCGATTCTTCGACCGTGCCGAGATCCGCGACGTCATGGCCTATCTTAAGATGATTGTGAACCCGGCCGACGAGATGAGCGTCAAGCGCGTCATCAACACGCCGCGCCGCGGCATCGGCTCCACCTCGATTCAAAAGATTGAGCAGCTGGCACGCGACAACCGCTGCTCGTTCTTCCAAGCCTGCGAGATCGCAACAGCCGAGACGGGCATGTTTAGCGCCAAGGTGCGCAACGGCCTGTCGAGCTTTGTGGCGCTGGTGCGCGAGGGTCGCCGCATGGACGGCGAGCTCAAGGACGTCGTCGAGATGATCGTCGATAAGACGGGCCTGCTGCAGGCTTTCCGCGCCGAGGGCACCATGGAGTCCGAGAGCCGCGCCGAGAACATCCAGGAATTCCTGGGCGTCGCCGCCGAATTTGAGGAGACGCACGAGGATATCGAAGGTACGCTCGAGAGCTTGGAAGAGCTGCGCGCTGCCGGTGTTGCCGATGTGCCTGCTAGCGCCGAGCCCGAGCCTGTCGTGGTGAGCGCGCCTGCGCCCGAACCGGGGCCATCTGCCCCGGTATCCTCGTTTGAGGCGCTCGTTGGCGCGCGTGACGCCGCGGGCTCCAATCCGCTCGATAGCTTGGCCGCTCCGGCGCTGTCTCCGCAGGATGCCCTGGCCGCCGCCATCGCGGGCAACGCGTATGCCGCGCCGACGGAGATGCCGGCGGGTGCCGTGCATGCCGACGAGATCGAGCGCACCTACGGTCCGCTCACCTGTAAGGCGCTGCCGGCGCTCATGGAGTGGCTGGCCCTGCGCTCCGACTTGGATTCCCTGGCCGGCGAGACGCATGCCATTACCATGATGACCATCCACTCCGCCAAGGGCCTGGAGTTCCCGGCGGTGTTCGTGGCCGGCATGGAGGAGGGTATCTTCCCGCACATGCACGACTTTGGCGGTAGTGACGATCCGGGCAAGCTCGAGGAGGAGCGTCGCTTGGCCTACGTCGCCATCACGCGTGCTCGCAAGCGCCTGTTCCTGACCTATGCGGCCACGCGTCGCACCTACGGCTCGACCTCTGCCAACCCGCGCTCGCGCTTCCTCAACGAGATTCCGTTTGAGGATATCGAGTTTAGCGGCATCGGTTCTGCCGGTTTTGAGGGCACGGGCTGGGAGAAACGCGGCGACCGACACGGCACCTTTGGATCGGGTATGGGCTCGGACATGTATGGCGGCAAGGTGTTTGGTTCGCATACGCGCTCGACCGGCGGTTCCGGTTCGCGTGGCGGATCGAGCTTTGACGATTTCTTTGGCGGCAGCAGCTACGGGACCGAGCGCCATCGTGGGGTTTCGCCCGATGCCGGCCGTGTTGCCTCGACCTTTGGTTCGGGTGCGCCGCGAGCCAAAAAGCCGTCGTCCAAGGTGTCCCCGACGGTGGAGCGCAAGGTCGATCGTGCCAGCGCATCGCAGGACTTTGCCGCGGGCGATACCGTGAGCCACAAGACTTTTGGCACGGGTACCGTGTTCTCGGTCGTCGGAGACATGATCGAGGTCCAATTCGAAAAGACCGGCCAGACCAAAAAGCTTATGAAGGGATTCGCTCCGATCGTCAAGCTGAATGCCTAACTGCGAGGTTGACCGGGCGCGCCGGGGGCTTTGATCGCCTGCTCGGACAGTCCTGCTCGCACGGAGAGCACATTAAGTGCTCTCCGTGCGAGCAGGACTGTCCGAGCA
>URZI01000019.1 GCA_900552385.1 uncultured Collinsella sp.
GGTCATGCCGCCGAAGTTGAAAGGCAGATTGCCGCTCTGGCGGGCTTGCAGCGTCGGCCGGTCCGCCGTTCGTCAGAACGGCGGAACCAACCCTACATCACCATAACGTAGCGCGATCCCACGTAGTACTGCTTACCCATCAGGACCGGCTCGCCATTGGGGCCCGTGAAGCCGGCACGCAGGTTGAGCAGCGGATTGTGCGGAGCAATGCCCAGCTCGGCCGCCTGCTCGGTATTGGCACGAACGGCCTCGACCGTGCGGTAGCCAACCGAGACAATCGGCGTTCCGCCAACACGCTCGACCTCGGCAAAAATCGACTTGTCCTCAAGATCGGCCGTCAACAGCTCGCGGTAGGCATCAAACGGCACAAAGATGTTCTCCTCAAAGATGGGCTCGCCGTCGGCCGTACGCACGCGCTTGATATGCAGCAGCAGCGCATCCTTCTGCAGGCCAAAGAACTCCATCTCGTTTTGGCGCGCCGGAACGATCTGGCGATCGATCACGTGCGCACCGGCCTTCATGCCGTTGCCGGCACACAGCGCGGTAAACGTCTGCAGCGTCGAGGCGTGAAACTGACGGTTGATGTGCGGCGTGGAGACAAAGGTGCCACGGCCCTGCTGCTTAACCAGGTAGCCATCGGAGCACAGCTCCTCGACAGCGCGGCGCACCGTAATGCGGCTCACGTCGTACTGCTCGGCTAGCTCAAGCTCGGACGGAATACGTTCCTTGGGTGCATAAACACCTTTCTCGATCGCATCCTTGATTTCGTCGTAAATCTGCTGGTAAAGCGGTGCATTTTTGGGCGCAGGCATATCTAATCACTCTTATCGAAATATCGAAATAACTAATACGTATATAACGTCTAGTTTCATATTACCTCATAATGATAAAACGATACACCCTCCCTACCAAAAAGCGACAGCTTCATTTTGGTAGGTTTTATCTGGGCAAACGAGAGCCTCTCGAAAGCAACGGGGCTTTCGAGAGGCTCGTTCGGATGGGTTGCGCAGGACCGGCAAAATGCCAATACCCTACTTGCCGTCGTCCTGCTGCAGGCTGTCCTGTTCGCTGAGGCGCGCCTGCCTGCTGGCCATGCGTGCGGGCTTGTCGGGATCGGGAACGGCCGTGGGCATGGGCTCGTCGACATGACCACCCCACCAGCCGCCCACAAAGTTGAGCGTGTGGAACACATTGATCACGGCGCCGGAATCAACGTCGCACACCAGCTTGATAATGTCCTGACTCTCGTAGGTCGAGACAACGGTGTTCAGCAGGTACATCTTTTCGCGGCTATATCCGCCGACGACCTCGGCGCAGCTAATGCCGTGCTGAAAATGGTTTACGTAGGCAGTCATGACCTCGTCTGCCTTACGCGTCGTGATCTGCAGCGTCACGCGATCGTAACGACGATAGAAACTGTCGATGGTCTTGGTCGAAATAAACTGGAACACGATGGAATACGCCGCCTTGTCCCAGCCAAACATAAAGCCAAAAATCGCCAGGATAAAGCAGTTGAAACCAAAGATGACGCCCCAGATGGTCTTGCCCGTGTGGTTGGAAACCCACAGCGCGATAAAGTCGGTGCCGCCGGTGGATGCGCCGGATTTAAGTGCGATGGCAGCGCCCAGACCCGAGACCACGCCGCCAAAAATGATGAGCATGATCTTGTCGCCCAAAAATGGAGCGAAGTGAAAGACGTTGAGGAACAGCGACGAGAGCACGACCTGCATCATCGAGAAGATGACGAAGCGCTTGCTGATGCCGCTCCAGCATAGGAGCGCCACGGGGATGTTGAGCGCGAGCATACCGAGCGAAATATCGATGTGAACGCCGCCCAGCGAGGTAACGCGATCGAGCAGGACCGCAACGCCGGTAAGACCGCTCGGAAGCAGGTCGGCGGGCTGAATGAACGCCTGGATCAGGAATGTCTGGAGAACGGCGGAAATCGTGACCGCCACGGCAGTAATGGCGCGGCGGACGATGGTAAGGCGGCCGAGCACGAGCACGCGGTCCGTGAGCTGATCGATGGCGTTCGCCACGCGGGCTCCTTTCGAAGGCAAATCTGGTTGTGAGGCATGTCGGCGATTGTAGCACGGAGCATGCGGGGGCGCTTCAATTCACCCTCCCTCGACAACCAAAGCGGGACCAGCAACCCCACGACCAAAGGCCCAAATAACAAGTGAGTAGACTTTACGCGACCTGCAGAGCACACCCAAAACCGCCACCCCTGTGACCTGCGGTTTTACTAGAGCAGATGCGCTTTGTGCTCGTCTTGCACCAAAAAGTCTACTCACTTAGTCCGAATCGAAGCCAAACGGATCCAAATAGATGACAAATTAAGCCAATCCGCAGCAAAAGACGCGTGAATCAGTGCTTCTCGCGGCGGATTGACACTACAAAGCGGCCAAAATGTCGGTCAGATTATCGATAACGGCATCGGCTCGCGATTGATCGAGGTTGACACCCTCGTGCGGACGCAGCGCCAGGACGCGGGCGCCGGAGCGCTTGCCAGCCTCGATGCCCAAAGGCGAGTCCTCGATAACCAGGCACTCGGCAGGCTCCACCCCCAGCGCCTCCATGGCACGCAGGTAGATCTCGGGGTCGGGCTTAAACGCACTGCACTCGTGACCGCTGATGGTGTAGTCCAGCACGTCGGCGATACCGGCAATCTCCACCAGCTCGTCGATCAACTCGCGATAGGACGAACTCGCGATGGCACACTTCACGCCACGCTCATGCAGCTCACGCATCACCGGCTCCGTCTGCTCGTTGAGCAGCTCGGCATACGGAACGGGGTGGTCCGGGCTGTAGACCTGCTTGTACTCCACGCGTAGGCGCTCGCGCAACTCAACATCGTCGGGCACCAGCGCCTCCCAAATGGCCGGCTCGTTAGACCCCGAAAGATCGGGAATCTCGTCAAAGTGGAACCCCTTCTCTTCCATAAACGCCACGCGGCGGCGGTTGTAGAACCACTCGGTATCGACCAGCACGCCGTCCATGTCAAACAGCACTGCCTTAATCATACGCATCTCCTCCCACCCGCCAAAAAGGGACAGGTTTATTTTGGTAGGTTTTATCTGGGGTTTTATGACGCGACAGACACGCCCCCAAAGCAAAAAGGGGACGGGGCGCAAACCCCATCCCCTCTCAATCAACCCGTAAGGTCTACTTACTTGTGATTAGTAGGAAAGCTTCCACATGTAGCGACGCATGGTCAGCGGGTGCTGACGGGCCTCGGCGATCTGGTTGCCGTACTCGCGCATAACGGCGAGGTGCAGCAGCGGGTTGAAGTAGGTGACGACGCTCGCGGGCACGGCGTCGGCCAGGCCGTAGTCCTTGGAGTCGATCAGAGCGACCTTGGCGCCCATGCGCTCAAGGAAGGTGAGGGCGCGGGCGTCCATCGGACGGGTGGCGCCATCGGACATGAAGAAGACGTAGGGCTTACCCTCGGTGGAAACCTCGAACGGGCCGTGGAAGTACTCGCCGGTGTTGTAGGCGGCGGCGTCGATCCACTGCATCTCGGTGAACAGGAAGGCGGCGTGAGAATAAGCCATCTTCTCGGAGGCACCGGAAGCCATGAAGTAGATCATCTTGTCGTCCTTGAAGTCCTCGGCGAACTTCTTGGCGAGCTTCTTGCAGTGCTGAGCGGCGTTCTCGCAGAGATCGAAGACGTTGGTGAGGCCGGTGATCATGTCCTCGTAGTGGTCATAGCCCTCGGTCTGCTGAAGGATCTCGACAGCAAGAGCGATGGCGTAGCCGGGCTTCTCGCACTTGGCAGCGTAGTTGGCGTGGAAGCCGTGAACGATGACATGGTCGGCGTCGACGGTCAGAGCGGAGCCAGCCTTGTTGGTGAGGGAGACGACCGGGCAGTTGTGCTTCTTGGCGGTCTTGTTGGCCTCGACGGTCTCGGGCGTGGAGCCACCGAGGGAGCAGGTGATCACGAAGGTGTGCTCGTTGACCCAGGAAGGCGTGTCGTAGTTGAACTCGTTAGCGGTGAAGATCTGAACGTTCAGCTTGTCCGTGTTGTTGGCCAGGAAGTACTTGGCGGGGTAAAGGTCGGACATGGAGGCACCGCAGCCGACGAAGGCGACGCTGTGGATCTCGTGGTTGGACAGGACGTCAGCGACGATCTGCTTAGGGAGGTTAAGGTCGATCTCGTACATCTGACACATTCCTTTCATTTTTTGCGGCGCCACATTGCCGGGCGCTCGCAGGGTTACCGTGGTTTGGACCGAGTCGCCGGCCCATTGAGGATGCGACAAAGGGACTGTCCCATTGTCGCATTTTGGGGATGGAAGCCTGCCTGGGGTATGGGATGCCAGGCAGGCCCCCGGGGGAAAGCGGTTAGGCGCTTAGTCGCGACTAGGCCAGGATGCCGACCGCGGAGAGGGCGATGCCGCCCACAATGGCGATCACGAGAAGCCAACCGGTGTTGACGTTCTTCTTGATGAGCCAGTACATAAGGCCGGTGAGGCCGAGGGAGATCATCTGGGGCATCATGCCGTCCAGGATGTCCTGGATCACGACGGTGCCGTCAGCGAACTGCAGCGGGGTGGTGGCGCCGATCAGCGTAGCGATCATGCCGCCCACGGACATAAGACCCACGATGCCGCAGACATACATGAGCTTCTCCATGAGGTCGCCGCCCTGAAGCTTGCTCAGGTACTCGTGGCCGCCCTGATAGCCCATCTTGGCTGCGAACCAAGTGATCAGCACAGAGGGGACGATGGAGATGAGCATGGCCAGGATCGGGCCCATGATGGAGCCCTGCTGAGCCAGCTGAACGCCCAGGCCAAAGGCGATAACGCGGATGGTGCCCTGGAAGAAGGAGTCACCGATGCCGGAAAGCGGACCCATGAGGGAGGTCTTGACCGCGTTGATCGAATCGGGATCGAAGTTCTCGGGATCCTTGGCGTACTCCTCCTCCATGGAGGCGGCGAGGCCCAGGATGAAAGCGCTCGTCTGCGGGGTGCAGTTGTAGAACGCCATGTGACGGTGGTAAGCCTCTTTCTTAGCAGCGAGCTGCTTGGGGTCGGACTCATCCGGATAGAGGCGATCGAGCGTGGGAACCATGCCGTAGAGGAAGCCCATGTTCATCTGACGCTCGTAGTTCCAAGAGGCCTGGATGGCCCAGGAGCGCCAGAAGAACTGGCTGACCTTCTTGTTCAGGGACACGTCCTTGGTTGCGGTTGCCATAGTGTGTTCCTCCTTAGTCTTCGTCGTCTTCGAGCGGATCGTAGTCGGAATCGACACCGGCGGCTGCATGGGAACCGTTGAACTTGAAGCCCATGAAGACGACAGCCAGGCACACACCGATCAGAGCGACCGCGATGACGGACAGGTTGAGGTAAGCGGCGAGCAGGAAACCGATGAACAGGAACGGAGTCATACCCTTCTTGATCATCATGGTGAGCAGCAGGGCCAAGCCGTAGGCGGTCATGATCTTGGTCGAAACGTTAAGACCAGTGGACAGCCACTCGGGAACCATGTTGACGATGGCCTGAACCAGGTCGGTGCCAACAAAGACGGCGAGGAAGATCGGCAGGAAGTACATGACGGCGTACAGACCGGAGCCGGCGCAGATGTGCATACGGTAGGCGGTCTTGAACTTTCCGTTATCGATCGCGCTATCTGCCACATGGGTGAGGGCGGCGATGATGGAACGGAACACGATGCCGAGGAGCTGACCCAGGACGGCGACCGGGATGGCGATCGTCATGGCGGTCTCGGCGGAAGCATCGGTCAGGCACGCAAAGGCAGCGGCCACGATGCCGCCCAGGACCATATCGGGCGGAACGGCGGCGCCGACCTGCACCAGGCCCATGGACACGAGCTCGACGGCGGCACCGACGGCAAGGCCGGTGGGCACATCGCCCAGCAGCAGACCGACGAGCGTAGCGCCAACGAGGGGCTGCTCGAAGTTAAGACGACCGAGCAGGCGGGAGTCCCACATGCAGAACACGCCGACGAGGCCGACGAGCACCGCACTGATGAACGTATTCATACCCTTCTCCTTTCAGTCAGGCAAAAGCCTGGTTGATTACAGCTTGGCGTCGATGTCGACGCTCTGATACGTAGGGGTCTGCTGGACGTAGAGCTTAATGCCCATGTCGAGCAGCTGGTTGACGTCTGCCTTCTGGGTGGCGTCGAGGAAGACGGAGCTGTCCTTGCCGCCGACCTGATCAGCACCGTCGTGGTTGGCGGTGGCGCCCAGGTTGATGGCGTCGAGCTTGTAGCCCTGGCAGAACTGCAGCATCTCGGCAGTGTTGCCAAAGACGAACATGACGCGCTCGCCGAGGGTGTTGAGCTTGTCCATCTTGGCGAGGGCACGCTCGATGGTGAAGACGTTCAGGCGAACGCCCTGGGGCTTGGCCAGCTTAAGAGCGCCCTTCTTGATGTCATCGTTGGCGGCAGCGTTGTCGACGACGATGATGCGCTCGGCCTGAACCTTGGTGGTCCAGGTAAAGACGACCTGGCCGTGCAGCAGACGGTAGTCAAGACGTGCGAGGACGATCTTGGCGGGACCGGAGCTGTGACGGGGCGCCTTGGCCTTCTTGGCGGGAGCCGCGGCAGCCTCGACCGGTGCGTTGGGGTTGGTCAGGCCGGTGCGGGCCTCGTTGATGAGGGCCGCGAGCTCGGCGCCCTTGACGGGGACGGGGCTCATAGCGAGCGTCAGTGCCAGCGGAATGTTGAAACCGCTGACAACCGTGAACTTCGTGCCGTTCTTGGAAAGCTCGACCATGTTGTTGTTGACCGAGCTGCCGAGCATATCGGTCAGCACATAGACGGTGTCGTCCGTGTTGAACGTGGCGATCATGGCGTCCACCTTATTGGTGATGGGCTCCTTGTCGTCACGAGCAAGCGACACGACGTGGACGTTCGACACGTCGCCGAGAACCATCTCGAGCGTGTCTTTGGCGCCTGCGGCCAGGCCGCCATGAGATGCGAGAATGATCTGATTCATCTTGCCTCCTCCTTTTCGTTATGGTCATTATAACGTCTTATACGTTGCGGATATTGCTAATTAGTATAAAGACCGTTCGCGGGTGAAAATCGACCGTTGACGGGTTTAACGTACTTGAAACGTTGGGGCTGGGTAGGCCGGCGCTGGCTGGATAACCCCAGATCAGACGCCTTGCCAATCCCCTATCGCACGAAGTACCAGGGGCTTTCCTGCACGGTGAGCTCCAGCGCAATGCCCGTGCGCTCCTTAAACAGATCCATGTCCTGAGATTTTTCGGTCCACCACGCGTTGGGCTTAAAGGTCATGCTCTCAACAACATGACCGACAAACACACTGTTGCGCAGCTTGGAGAAGTCGGTGTTCATAATCAGGATGGACGCGAGCACCAGCACGATGCCCAGGACTTTGATCACGCCGGCGGGCTCGGCATAGACACCAATGCCCACCAGTACGGTGACGACCGTCTCGAAAGACATTACGACGGGAACTTTCGATGTCTCGAGCCCCATGGACAGACCCTGCATATATAAGATGTAAGCCACGGCTGTGGGGATGAGTCCAAAGCCAAGGAACAGCAGCAGCAGCTGTGGCGACATTGCCGCGGCGACATCCGGCCACGGAGCCGCGATAGCCGCCATAACCGCACCGCCAAAAACAAAGCCCCAAAACGTGACAGCCAGCGGGTGGACCGTCTTGGTTGCTATCCGGCTAAACACCGCGAGCGATGCACCACAAAGGCCTGCAATCACGCCCGACGTGACGCCCCAAACCGAAAAATGAAAACCGGAAAGGTCGCCATTGGTCACCGCAAGCACGCAGCCAACGATGTTAAAGACAATGGCAACGAGCTTGTTGGGGGTCACGTCCTCGCGATAAAGCACGCGGCCGAGCATGACGCCAAACACCGGCGAGGTGTAGAGCAGCACCGAGGCCGTAGACATACCCACCTCGCCCATGCACTCGTAATAGCAGGTGTTGGCGGCGGCCAAACCGACGATACCGACAAGCGCGCAGGGGACGAGCTCTTTGGGGCTTGCCTTGAATAGCGCCAGGGGACCCTGAGCCACGGTAGACCCCTCACCCGGACGGCAGCCCATAAACATCAGTACCGGCGCCAAGATAAGCGCTCCGACCAACAAGCGAAAGGCCGCCATGCTCTGAGACGAAACGCCCATGGCCGCAATGCCGTTTACAAAGATTCCGATGCTGCCCCACATAAGCGCGGCGATCAGCACCAGCACATAGCCCAGATTGCTTTTCTTCAACGCAGCCTCCTCGGTATTGTTTCCAATATGTTTCATACTACGTTATAGTCGTTATATACATTTTTCAAGACACAAATCGCCGAACGGAAAAATCTGTTTCCCCACATACTCATTGGGGACGTACTTAAATGACTAGTCGTTGGGGATGCTCCTGAATGACTAGTCATTTAAGTACGTCCCCAACGACTAAGGCGCCGCTGGTTGAGCATAAGTCAGCGAGCGGGTCGCATTTGAGGCAAGGTGGTGTGAAACGAAAGGGCGCTGACCTTCTGGTCGCGCCTTTGAAATTGAACGGCAGATTGGCCAAATGCCGGGTGCGCAGCGTCGGCCGGTCCGCCGTTCGGTAGAACGGCGGAACCAATATCCCCTAGTAGTCCAGCTTCCACATGTAGCGGCGCGTCATGTAGTCCTTGTGGGTGACGGCAGAGAGCGCGCGCATGTACACATTGTTGAGGATCGGGGCAAAGATCAGGTGGTTGAAGTACTCGCTCACGCTGTCCTTGATGTCGTTGAGGCCAAGCTCCTTGGCGTCGAGCTGATAGACGCGCTCGCCACCGTACTGGTTGACGAAGCGGATGCCGCGCTCGTCGTTGCAGCGGCTGCGGCCGACGCTGATGAGCTGGAACAGCGAGGTGCGCTTGTCCAGGATCTCGAAGGGGCCGTGGAAGAAGTCGCAGGTGTTGATGGTGCAGGAGTCGATCTGCAGCATCTCCTGCACGTTGCAGATGCTAAAGACGTAGGCGGCACCAAAGAGCGGACCCTGAGCCATGACGTTGATGCAGGGCTTGTCGGCGTTCTGCTCGGCCCACTTGGCAGCAAGCGGACGGGTGTACTCGACGGCCTTGCGATAGATGGGGTCGACCAAGTCGAACGCGGCCATAGCGGTCTCGTACTCGGCATAGCCCTCGGTCTGCTGCGTAAGCTCCATGGCGATCATGGTCACGACGGCAGAGTTGGTGCGGCCCATGCAGGACTCGTCGACGGCCAGGCTGTCGTACTGGATCTTGTAATCGCAGACCTCGGTGAGGCCGGACTCGTCAACATAGATGGCGATGGTGCTGGCGCCGTGGTCCTTGGCGACCTGGGCGGCGACGATGGTCTCCTTGGTGCCGCGCATGGACACGACGACGGCCAGGGTGTTCTCGTTGACGTAGGCCGGGGTGGCGTGCACGAACTCGTTGCTGGTGTAGCTGGAGCTCACGACCTGCGTGGCCTCGTGCTCCATAAAGTACTGGGCAGGATAGTTACCGCCGTTGGATCCGCCGGCGCCAATCCACACGACGCGCTTGATGCCGCCCTTGTCAGCCTTGTCAGCCAAAACCTGGGAGACGACATCCTTAACCTGTTCCTGAGTAGTCATCGTGCATCAGCCTTTCTTCTCGTTTGATGCTCATCACAGGCATACAAGTTACATACATGTTTTGGTTATGTCGACTAGTTGTATGCTATATTTGTCTTAGAAATTTTGCTGATGCGGTTTTCGATGACTAGCTACCAGCGGTTTTGTTATTGTATTGGATACATGCTCAATTAGATTCGCATACAGGTTAGATACAGGTTGATCGCATGAACGCTTCGTCTAAAAAGAAACTGGCCCAATACGAGCGCTTGGCGGGCATGGTGCGCGACCGCATTGCCTCCGGCACCTACGCACGCGGAGACAAGCTGCCGTCCGAGATGGAACTCATGGACGAATCGGGGCTGTCGCGCAGCACCGTGCGCCATGCCCTTAAGGTGCTCGTCGATGAGGGTCTGGTGCGCACCGAGCGCGGGCGTGGCGCCTTTGTGGCCGACACGCCGGCGCTCCACGAGAACAACCTGGTGTTTTCGAGCTATACGGCACAGGTCCAGGGTCAGGGCATGAAGCCCACCACGCGCACGGTGGACTCGGGCTTTGCCAAGGCCGCGGGCAATGTGGCCAGGTTTTTTGATGTCGCCGTGGGCAGCAAGCTCGTCAAACTTGTCCGCCTGCGTTATCTGGACGATGCGCCGCTGTGCCTGGAGACCACCTATCTACCACCGAGCTTTGAGGCGCTCATCGATCGCGATATCAACGGTTCGCTCTACGCCACGCTGCGTCAAGAATTCCATCGCGCGCCGGCACAGGGGCACAAGACCTTTGAGGTGTGCTATGCCTCGCAAAACGAGGCGTTTTTGCTCAACGTTGAGCGCGGGCAGGCGCTGATCCTGATCACCGACTACGTCTACGACACCGACGGCCGCCCGCTCCATGTCTCCAAGCGCATCCAGCGCACCGACCGCGCCAAATACACCGAGCCCATCGGCTAACCTGCCAAAATAGACCTGTCCCTAAATGGTAGGTTTGGGGAGGTCGGGGAACCAGATTGGCTTGGGTTTGTTGGGTGTGCGCTCGGCTAGGACCAACTCCATCCAGCACATGTCGTACCAGCGGCCGAACTTTTGGGCACAGCGGTCGAAGGCGCCCACCAGGCGATACCCCATATGGGCATGGAAATCCTGACTGTTGTGCGTCAGATACTCGTCGTCCTTGTCGTGCGGCACGGCGATGAGCGCGCACATGTTGGTGATGCCCATCGCGATCAGACACTGCTTGAGCGCATCGTGCAGTTTGCGGCCCAACCCGCCGTGGCGCACGTCGCGCGCCAGGTAGATCGACGTCTCGACCGACCAGTCGTATGCCTCGCGGCTGTTAAGCGGACTCACATAGGCATAGCCTACCGGATGCCCGTCCAGCTCCATCACCAGATACGGATAGCGCTTGAGCGTACGCTCGATGCGCCCGGCGAACTCCTCAACGCTCGGCACCTCGTATTCGCAGGTAATCGCCGTCTGGCGCACATACGGCTCATAGATGGCAAGCAACGCCGGCGCGTCTTCGGGCGTCGCCAGACGAATCGTCGGCTCGGACATCTCGGGCATACAGCCCCTCCCCCTCAAAAGCAAAGGCCGCCCTGCGCCAAACCCAGCGCAAGGCGGCCCCTCGTCATTACATCAGACTACAGGACAGCCGCCAGCGCGTCGATGTCCTCCTGCGTCGTAGCCCAGCTGGTACAAAAACGCACCACCGTGTGGGTCTCGTCGTACTTTTCCCAGTACTCGATCGAGGCATGCTCGCGAATGCGGGCCATATCTTCGTTGGGCAGAATCACAAACTGTTGGTTAGTCGGCGTCTCCAAGAAGAACCGGTAGCCGTGCTCGTGCAGCACGCGACGAAGCGCCTGCGCGGTTTCGATCGCCTGTCGACCAATCTCAAAATACAGGCCATCGGTAAAGAGCGCCTCAAACTGCACGCCCGTCAGGCGGCCTTTGGCAAGCAGCGCGCCATGTTGCTTAATGCGAGGAATGGGATGCGCCGGGGCGTGCATGCCGCAGAACACCACAGCTTCGCCGCAGAGCGCGCCGCACTTGGTGCCGCCGATGTAGAACACGTCACACAGCTGCGCCAGCTCGGGCAGGGTAATGTCGCACTCATCGGCCGCCAGCGCATAGGCCAGGCGAGCACCGTCCACAAACAGCGGAATCTCATGCTTCTGGCACACCGCGTGAATCGCCGCGAGCTCGACCTTGGAGTACAGCGTGCCGTACTCGGTCGACAGGCTCACGTACACGGCGCCCGGGAACACCGTGTGCTCGTAGCTCTCGTTTTCGTAGAACACCTGGATATAGTTTTCGAGATCTTCGGCGTGCATCTTGCCCTCGTAGCCGGGGATGGTGAGCACCTTGTGGCCGCCAAACTCGATGGCGCCCGCCTCGTGACAGGCGACGTGACCAGTCTCGGCAGCAACGACACCCTCGTAGGGCGCAAGCAGCATGTCGATCACCGTCGCGTTGGCCTGCGTGCCGCCCACCAGAAAAAACACGTCAGCATCGGGGGCCTGACAAGCCTCGCGGATAAGCTGCTTGGCACGCTCGGTGTGCGCATCGGTACCGTAGCCGGGCTGCGGCTCCATGTTGGTATCGACGAGTGCCTGCAGCACTGCCGGATGTGCGCCGTGGGAATAATCGTTGTTAAACGCGAGCATGGCAATCCTCTCTTACCGGGTATCGGTCAGATGATTCAAACGGAGCTATTGTACGCCGCTGGGATAGGCAATGCGCGCGGCAAGGCACTCAAGTGCCAGTACCAGAGCAAAACCGCAGCTCACGTCACTCAAAAAGTGCGCTCCGATCACGATGCGGCCAAACGCGACGAGCGCCGCGACCACAGCCGCCGCCCAAAAGATCACACGGCGACGCGAAGGCTTTTCCGTAAAGGCTGCCGCGGGAAGCCCGGCGAGCATAAGGCCGATCGCCGCATGCGCCGTGTGTCCGCTCGCAAACGACTTGAAGCCGTCCTTGATCACGCCGGCGGCGATAAAGGCCCACTTGTCGGGGTTGCCAATCACCCACCACGGCTGAAAATCGAGCCCCTGCGTCACCTCGATCACGCGCATGCGCGGGCGCGACCACAGCGGCTTGACGACCACGTTGAGGATAATGGCCTGAGCGACCCACACGGCAAGTACCATCAACGCCCAGCGCGTAAGCTCGTCGGGCTCGGTCGTGCGCGTGAGGCGATAGACGATAAGGTTGGCAGCGATGACCAGCACAAACGTCAGCACCAGCTGAACCGCGATGAGTTTGCCGCCAACCCGCAGGGACGAAACGATCTCGTAGCCGGCCAGGCCAACGTTGACAAGGATGCCGAGCACGGCGAGCCATTTGCTCCCCCTGGAGTCGAGACACACCGCACGCACGAGCATGACGCCCGCGACGCTCGCCGTCAGCTCGAACGGCAACTCGCCGGCGGCCTCGATAAAGCGGCCGTACATGCTGCCGATGTTGAACAGCGCGCTCGAGATCTGATAATCGAAGAAACTGCCTACGCCCAGACAAAGGCACAGGACAACCGCGATCATGGCGACATCTTTCTTATAGATGTATCCGAACATGCTTTCCTTTCGATGTGGCTGGAATCAACCTGCAACGTGGCGGGGCAAAGTTGACTCCGCCCCGCTACGCCCCTTACTTGTCAGTCATCGTCACTCGCGCCTAATTGCTGCAGCAGCATGAGCGCCGCGGCCACCGGGCCGGTGCCGTCGTTGGCGTCGAGGCCGCGACCCAGGCCGCTGCCCGCACCGGCGCCCGCCTTGTAGGGTACCGACAGCTTGCGGCTCTTGGGGAAGTTCACCGCGCCATAGCGAGTCTTAAGCTCATAGGCCACCTTCTTAGGCACGTCGACGCCCAAAAACGTGATGCGTCCGCCGCTGAGCGTGACACTCTCGAGCCCCAGGCGCTCGCCGCGGATGCGGATGCGCGCGCGATTGAACAGGTTAAGCCCCGCCAACGGCAGCTCACCATGCGCGGCCTCGGTCTCTTCCTGTACCTCGTCGATACTCTCCAGGTCCTCTGCAGCCGCGAGCTTGCGGTATACGAGCACGCGCTGGTCCACCGCCGGCAGGTACTCCTCGGACAAGAAATAGTCGGCCGGCAGGTTAATGCCCACGCTCGCCGCCTCCACGCCGGCGTCGTCATCGCCGCGCGCCTCGGCCACGGCCTGGCCCAGCATCTGCGTAAACAGGTCAAAGCCCACGCTCGACAGATTGCCGTGCTGCTCGGCGCCCATAAGCGAGCCAGCGCCGCGAATCTCCAGGTCGCGCATGGCGATGCGCATGCCGCTGCCCAGGTCCTGGAACTCGGAAAGTGCGGTCAGGCGTGCCGTGGCCTCCTCGGTAAGCGGCAGCTCGCCCGGGAACATAAAGTACGCATAGGCCTGCGTGGCAGAGCGACCCACACGGCCCTTGAGCTGGTAGAGCTGCGCCAGACCCAGGCGCTGCGAGTCCTCGATGATCAGTGTGTTGGCGGTCGCGTTGTCGATACCGCTCTCCACGATGGTCGTGGCGATGAGCACGTCGATCTTTTTGGTCGCGAACTCGATCATCACGTCCTCGACCTCGCGCGGGCTCATCTTGCCGTGCGCCACGCCCACGCGCGCCTCGGGCGCGGCCTCGTGCACGCGCGCCACGGCGTCGTCGATGGTCTTGACGCGGTTGGACACGTAGTACACCTGGCCGCCGCGGCCCACCTCCAGGCGAATCGCCGCGCTCACCACATCGGGGTCGTACTCCCCCACGTGCACGATCACGGGACGACGCCCGGTCGGCGGCGTGGTGATCAGGCTCATGTCGCGCACGCCGCTCGTGGCCATCTGCATGGTACGCGGGATAGGCGTGGCCGAAAGCGTGAGCACGTCAATCTGCTCGCGCAGGTTCTTGAGCTGCTCCTTGTGCTGCACGCCAAAGCGTTGTTCCTCGTCAATGATCACCAGGCCCAGGTTTTTGGGGTTCACATCGGCCGAAAGCAGGCGGTGCGTGCCGATAAGCACGTCAATCGTGCCCTCGGCGAACGCCTTGAGTGCGCGCTTTTGCTGCGCCGGCGTGCGAAAGCGGCTGAGCACCTCGACCTCAAGGCCAAACGGAGCAAAGCGCTCAAAGAACGTCTCGTAGTGCTGCTGGGCCAGAATGGTCGTGGGACAGAGCACCATGACCTGGCGGCCGGAGTCAACGCACTTAAACGCCGCGCGCAGAGCGACCTCGGTCTTGCCAAAGCCCACGTCGCCGCACAGCAGACGATCCATGGGTTTGGGCGCCTCCATGTCGGCCTTAATGTCGGCGATGGCCTCCAGCTGGTCGCGCGTCTCGTCGTAAGGGAAGCTCTGCTCCATCTCGATCTGCTCGGGCGTGTCGGGCGGGCAGGCGATACCGGTAATCGACGAGCGGCGCGTATACAGATCGACCAGGTCAAACGCCAGCTTTTTGGCGTTCTTGCGCGCCTTGTTGGTGGCACGCGTCCAGTCGGCGGTGTTGAGTCTGGTCAGACGCGGCTTGTCGCCGTCAGGGCCAACATAGCGCGTGATACGGTCGATCTGTTCCAACGGCACGTAGAGCTTGTCGCCGTCGGCATATTCCAGCAAAAAGTAGTCGCGCTCCTTGCCGCCCACTTCTTGGCGCGCGATCTCGCTAAAGAGCGCGATGCCGTGAGTGGCGTGCACCACGTAGTCGCCCGGCTTAAACGGGAACGTGATCTGCGTAATGTCCACCTTGCGGCGGCTGCGCGCGCGGTTGGCGTCCATGCGGGCGTTGAGGTCGGCGATCGAGAACACGGCCAGGTTGGCATCGGGCACCACCACGCCCTGCGGCAGGGCGGCATCCACAAAGGTCACGCGTCCGCGCGAGATAGTAGGCACGGCGGCGCCGGCGGCTGCCTGGGCGGCACCTGCCTCGAGCGAGCGGGCGTTGAGCGCGTCGGCCTTGCGCTCGCGAATTGCAGCATGGGCATCCTGACGGGCAGCACGGTCGGCAGAATCTGCCGCCGCCACGCGCACGCGCTCGCCAATGACGCCGGCGTTTTCGGGCGCCGCGGTCAGCGATTCCTCAAAGGTAATGCCCTCGTCGCCAAAGGTGAGCTCCATCGACTCGCGCGCACCGCGGTCGGGAATGGCAAACACGCAGGCGTAACGCTTGCCCACGACTTCCTGAATGCGCGTCATAAAGCGATTGTCCGAACCCGCGATGGCCGGCTGCTCAATCTTGAGCTCGGCCGTAACCGCACCGCCGGCACGGATGAGGCTTACGTAGTTCAGGCGCTGCTGAGCACCAAAATCGAGCTGCTGGGCACGTACATACAGGCCATCCAGTCGGTCGACCCCCGCCTCGCCGGCACGGGCCTCGATATCCTCGTAGGCACGCAGGCAATCGTCGAACAGCGAGCGCGGCTCGGACAGCACCACGAGCGCCTTGCCGCTCACGTGCGCCAGCGGGCTCACGGTCTGGCCGTACATCACCGGCAAAAAGCGGTCGAGCTCGGGCGTGACGATGCGTGCATCCACCATCTCGAGCAATGCGGCCAGTTTGCTGTCGTCCTGGCTGGCGCGATAAAGCGCCACATGCATGTTGTGGACGGCCTCGTCGGTAAGCGCCAGCTCACGGCAGGGGAAGATCTCGATGCTGTCCTCGTTGCCGATGGTCTGCCCCGTTGAGCTCACCATGCGACGGATGCGATCGATCTCGTCGCCGAAGAACTCGATGCGCACGGGCGCTTTTTCCTGCGCGGGGAACACCTCGACGGTGTCGCCGTGCACGCGGAACAGGCCCGGCGCGTCGGCGGCGCCGGCATTGGTGTAACCCATGCCCACCAGGCGCTGCGGCACCTCGTCAAAAGGAATCTCCTCGCCCACCGCAAAAGTGGTGGACTCCCAGTAGCGGCTCTCGACCGGCGGCACACAGCGCAGCAACGCACGGGCCGAGGCAACCATGATGCAGTTGTCCCCGCGCACGATGCGCCCCAGAGCCTCGCAGCGCTGCGCCACCACGGCGTCGTCGGGCGCCTGTTCGCGCCACGGATAGTCCTTGCGCTCGGGAAAACGGCACACGTGCGCTAGGCCCACGTAGGCGGCAAGGCTACGCGCGGCGCGATCGGCCGCATCCTCGCCGCTCACGATATAGACCGTCGGGCGCGGACGGCGCGCAAACTGGGCGGCCGCCATAAGCGTGCGGCCCGACTGCGACACAGCCAGCGTCACGTCCTCGCCGGCATCGAGCCCGGCCTCGACGGTCTGCAAGGCCTCGGCAGTGTAGAGCTGCGCGGCTATACGGTGAATGAGCATGCTGTTCCTCCGGCATTGCAACGCCAAAAGCCCGCCGGGGCAAGCTCGGCGGGTCGTACGTCAAATACATTGTCTGTCATGGTAACGCATGGAGAGGACTCCGGTTCAAGGGCAAATCCAGCCCCGCAAAAAACGCCAGACGAAAATGCGTTCCGCCCTACCCCGCCACGCGCACGCTGGGACACAAATCCGCCAGCGGACACTCGTCGCACTTAGGCTTGCGGGCGTCGCAGATCTCGCGGCCAAAGGTGATCCACTGGTGGTTGACCGACTCCCAATACTCGTGCGGCAAAATCTTGAGCAGATCTTGCTCGGTCTTGAGCGGCTCCTTGGCATGCGTCTTGGGGCTCAGCATCAGGCGGTGCGCGATGCGGTTGACGTGTGTATCGACCGCGATGCCCTCGACAATGCCAAACCCCACGTTGAGCACGATGTTCGCCGTTTTACGCCCCACACCCGGCAGTTTGACGAGCTCCTTCATGTCGGCCGGCACCTCGCCACCGTAATCGGCGACGATCATCTGCGCGGCCTCCACGGCGTGTTTGGCCTTACTCTTATAAAAGCCAAGCGACTTAATGGTATCGGCCACATCGGCCACGCTCGCCCCCGCCATGGCCTCGGGCGTGGGCCACTGGGAAAACAGCTTCGGCGTCACTTTGTTGACCTGCGCGTCGGTCGTCTGCGCCGAGAGTAGCACCGCGATGAGCAGCCTAAAGGGATTCTCATGGTCCAAAAAGCACTCGACCGGGCCATAGCGACGGTTAAGGCGCTCGCACACCTCAACGGCGCGCTCGCGTTTAGCGGCATTGGTCTCGCGTGGCATAACGACTCCTCGGCTCGGCGGCATAACAAACCTATGGGCACGATTGTCCCACGTATGGGGTCTTTACGCCTCCAAAAATGCGCCGGTCTGGCGGCCCCACAGGCTTGCGTACTCGCCGCCCGCCTCGACAAGCTGCGCATGCGTACCGTCCTCGACAATCTCGCCGTCCGCCAGCACCACGATGCGGTCGAGCGCCGCCACGGTGGACAGGCGATGTGCCACCACAATGGAGGTGCGGCCGCGCATAAGGTTCTCGAGCGCCTCCTGCACCAGCGCCTCGGACTCGCTATCCAGGGCAGACGTCGCCTCGTCGAGCACCAAAATCGGCGCGTCGGTCAGGATAGCGCGGGCGATGGCCACGCGCTGGCGTTGGCCGCCCGAGAGCTTGACGCCGCGCTCGCCCACCATGGTGTCAAAGCCGTTGGGCAGGCGGTCGATAAACTCCAGGGCATTTGCCAGGCGCGCGGCCTCTCGGATCTGCTCGTCGGTGGCGTCGGGGCGGCCGTAGGCGATATTCTCGCGAATGGAGCGATGGAACAGCAGCGCCTCCTGCGGCACGTAGGCAACCTGGCGGCGCAGGCTCTGCTGCGTGCAGCGCGAGACGTCTTGGCCGTCCACGAGCACGCGGCCGCCCTGTACGTCGTCCAGGCGCAGCAACAGTTTGGTGAGCGTCGTCTTGCCCGAGCCCGATTTACCCACCAGGCCCACGCGCTGGCCCGCCGCCACGTGAAGCGTCAGGTCGTCGAACACGTTCTCGCCCGCCGCGGCGTCACGGTATGCAAAGCTCAGGTGCTCAAAATCAATCGCACCTTCGGTCACTTTAAGCTCGGGAGCGTTCTCGTCGTCTGCCACCAGACGCGGCTCCTCCAGCACGCGCGTCATCTCGGCCGCATCACCGAGCGCGCGGTTGATGCGCTGCATCATGGAGCTTACGTAGTTCAGACGCATGGTGAGGTTGTACGTATAGGTAAAAATCATGACGAGCGCGCCGGCAGAGATGTCAAACCACGCGTTGCCTCCCGCGACGAACACACTCACCACGGCCATGGTGATGACGATAAGGCCCGAGGTCGTAAAGTTGCGCTGCATCATGGCGTGCATCGAAACCGTCTCGGCGTCGCGCGCGGCGCGGTCGGCGGCATCGAACAGGTCGCGCTCAAAGTCCTCGCGCCCACAGGTCTTGACGGCCAGGATGTTCGTGACCGCGTCGGACAGCACACCCGACAGCTTGTTCTGCGCGGCGGACGTCGCGGCCGAAAGCGGCATGATGCGCTTATACATAAGCCAGACAAACGCGATGTAGACGACCATGATGCCCACCAGGATCACGGTAAACGTCGGCACCACCGGAGCGAGCGCCGCCACCGTGCAGACAACCGAGGTGATAGTGGGAATGAGCGAATACACCGTCACGTCCACCAGCCCCGTATAGCCGCTCATAAAACGGCTCGTCTGGCTCACAAGCGATCCGCCAAAACGGCTGGTGTGGAATGTCATGGATTGATTGGAGAGCGTGTCAAAGCACAGGCGCGCCAGGTGATAGTTGCCCGCAATCTCGAGCTTGTAGACGGTGTAGTCCTGCAGCTTGGAGAGGATTTGGCCCACTAGGTTAACGAGCACCAGCGCCAGAATGTAAGGGCCAAAGACCTCAAACACCTGGTCGCCCGCCACGGGGCCGGCCTGGACGCGGTCGACGATAAGGGCCATCACGTAGGTGTTGGCAAACGTGAGCAAAAAGATGTAGCCCGCCGACGAGAACACCGAGAGAAAGACGATCAGAGGCTGCGTGCGCGTGACGTCCCAAAAACGCTGCAGCGTGCGGCGCACGGTGGAGCGTTTGAGCGGACTGGTGTTTCTCTGAGACATGGGCTTCCTTTCGCGTCTGATAGGGCGAAACGCCATTGTTGCACACTAAAGCGCACTCCAGGCAAGCACGATGCGAAAAGCGCCCGCGCCGTGCTTGCGCAAGCGCCCCGCCGTCAGATGCAGCTAGTCCTCGTCTTTTTGGTCTGCGAGCAGGCTCGCAGACGTAAGCCCCAAGATCTCGTCGGCCTCCTCGGCATCTTCCAGGGCGTCGATGTCCTTGAGCTTGCGCTCCATGACGTTGGTGCGCGTGGTGATGATGCCCTCGACCGTTTTGCCCGCGGTCTCGATCTGCTGCTGGGCGCGGCGCAGCGCCTTTTGATAGCGCGGCAGCTCGGCCTTGACAGCGGAGAGCACGCGCAGTACATCGTCGGTGCGTTTTTGCAGCTTAAACGTTTGGTAACTCATCTGCAGGCTGTTGAGAATGGCCGCCATGGTGCTGGGGCCGGCAACGTTGACGTGATAGTCGCGGCCCAGGGTCTCGATAAGCCCGGGGCGGCTGACGACCTCGGCGTACAGTCCTTCAAACGGCACGAACATGATGCCAAAGTTGGTCGTTGCCGGCACACTCAGGTACTTTTCGCAGATATCCTTGGCCTCGCGCTTGACCATGGTGTCGAGCGTCTTGCGCGCAGCCGCCACGGTCTCCGCATCGCCCGACTCCTGCGCGTCGAGCAAATGCTCGTACGCGTCGCCCGGAAACTTGGAGTCAATCGGCAGCAGCACGGGATCGCCCTCGTCCACCGGCAGCTTGACGGCAAACTCAACGCGCTCCGAGGCGCCGGGCTTGGTGGCGACGTTTTCCAGATACTGGTCGGGTGTAAGAATGTCCGCCAGAATTGCACCCAGCTGCACCTCGCCCAAAATACCACGCGCCTTCACGTTGCCCAGCACGCGCTTAAGGTCGCCCACGCCGGTGGCGATGGACTGCATGTCGCCCAGGCCCTTGTACACGGCCTCGAGCTGGTCGCTCACCTGCTTAAACGATGCCGACAGGCGATCGTTGAGCGTGCGGGAGAGTTTCTCGTCCACCGTCGCGCGCATCTGATCGAGTTGCACGTTGTTGTCTTTGCGGATAGCACCCAGCTGGGCATCGACCGTCTCGCGCACCTTGTCCAGGCGGTGCTCGATGCCCTCGCGGTTGGCACCGAGCTGTTGGGCCGTCTCGCGGCGAAGGTCATCCATCCGGTCACCAGCTTGCGAAAACTCACGTGCAATGGTCAGGTAACGTTGCTGCCCCACGGCCGCATCTGTCGTCTGCTGCTGCGCGATGGCGTTGGCCGTGCGGCGAGTTTCGGCCAGCGCGACGTTCAGGGCATCGAGCGCGTTGTTGGCCTGCTCGAGTGCTGCCAGCGTTTCCGCGCTACTGTCGCCACGCTCCCGCAACTCGGCACGCAGGCTCTTGAGCTGGAGGGCGCAAGCCACAGCAACCCCCACCGCCACCAAGGCGATCACAACAAGCACGATATCAATAGCAGACATAGACTCCGCCCAACAAACTCAATCGGTCATCAATCAAAACCGCGATCAATCTTACCCCGCCACACGCACGGATCACCCACTGCCTTGCAGACAAATTTCTCTTAGAGCCGCGGACGCTAAAACGCTAGCTCTCCCAGCCGGTGCGAATGGTTGTCATGACGTCGCCTAGGCGCTGGCCCAGGGCTGACAGATGTTGGAGCACTTCGCCGAGCGAAGCACCGTTGAGGATGCAGGTGAGCGCATACGAGACCAAGAAAATCGCCGCAAGTCCTAGCGGAATGAGCACGATCATCGCCAATGTGCGCAGGCGCTGGCCCACGCTGCGACGACGCGTGCGGCGTTTGTCGAACGCAAGCTCCTGCGCATATGAATCTTGTTGTACGGAATAGTTCTCTGGCGCCGATCCGCCCGCAGGCGAAACCGCAGGCGTGGCATTTTGCGCAGGGGGCTGGGCGGCTACCCCTTGCATTTGCATCTCCATAAGCCGTTGCTGTTGGCGCAACATGCGCTCGGCTTGTTGCTGCGGAGTCTCAAGAAACAGATCCATGCTGGCCTCCAAAATCGGAGCATTCGACGCTTACGCCCAGCATCCCGCACCGCCAATGCCACGGCAACGCAATCCGTAGCAATAGCTGCAAAGTTTCTTGTTGACAAAAGCTGTCGAAAACCTCAACAACTCCCCTACCAGCACTTTCTTTGAGCTTTTTTATCGAATGATCTTTCGCCCTTCCGCCAACCCGCCAACTAACCAAAATCTAACCAAAAGCTTGACGAAAATTGTGGAGACCGGGACCCCATACAAAAACGTGCCGCCCCAAAAGGGGCGGCACGCTAACTTCTTATAAGTTTTTCAGTAGCGAGCACGCGACGACCCGAAGCCGGAGCGCAGGGCGGGGAAATACCTTTGCCTCGCGCGACCCTGCGGAGCCGTGAGCGAGAGGGAAAGGTATTTCCCCGCCCTGCGCTCCGCAGCAGTCAGCGCCACGCGCTAGTAGTTCACCACCTGCTCCTCAAAGTACGCCTTCGGGTGGTTACACACCGGGCACACCTCAGGCGCCTCGGCACCAACGTGCAGGTGCCCGCAGTTCAGGCACTTCCATACCTTCACGCCCTCACGCTCAAACACCTCGCCCGACTCGATGCGCTCGACGAGTTTGTTGTAGCGCTCCTCGTGGGCCTTCTCGACGGCGGCGACACCACGGAACTTCTCGGCGATCTCGGCAAAGCCCTCCTCCTCGGCGGTCTTGGCGAACTCGTCGTACATCGTGGTCCACTCGTAGTTCTCGCCCGCGGCGGCGTCGCGCAGGTTGTCCAGAGTGCCCGGAACGGCGCCGTCGTGCAGATACTTAAACCACAGCTTGGCGTGCTCGGACTCGTTGCCCGCCGTCTCGGCAAAAATATTCGAGATCTGAACGTAGCCGTCCTTTTTGGCCTTGGACGCATAGTAGCGATACTTGGTGTGTGCCTGGGACTCACCGGCAAAAGCGGTCTCGAGGTTCTTCTTGGTTTGGGAATTCTCAAAATCCATAGGTGTACTTCCCTTCAACGCATGCCGCCCGTAGGCTTCGAGCGGCCTCGTCTTTAGGATGCCCTCATGCCGAAAATCTAAACCTTACAATCCTGTTCTTCAGATTTGCACAGGCTAGATGCTCAGCCAGCGATCGCCCTCAGCTCGGCAAAAGCCCTCACGCTCCAGGTCGGCTAGAATGCCCGCGATCAAGTCGCGCTCGACCGGCCCACGCCCAGCCGCCGCTTCCATCTCGTTAACGCCCGCCACGGCATCAGCAAGCGTAATCCCCGCCGGCTGGCCATCGCGCGCTGCCAGCAACATACGCACGATATGCGCGCGCTTTTGGCGACGCGAGCCCTCAAACTTTGATTGACGGCTATAGCCCGCCGAGCGCCTGGACGGATTGGGCAACGTCTTTTTTAGATATGCGCCGTAATCTAGCAACGCGTAATACCACGCGCGCGGCGTGTCGGCATCATCGAGCGGCACGGCAAAGGGAGCAATCTCGTCGGTCGCTGCACCGGGAGCCGCCGGACAGGCGGCTTGGATCAGCGGCACCAACTCGCGATCGGGAACAGCCGGTACATCGGGAAAGAAGTGATGCAGAAAGACTGTGCGCACATTGGTCTCCAGATACACGCCCGGAAGATCAAACGCAAACGACCGGATACCCTGCGCCGTTGCCGGGCCAATACCAGGCAGAGCGACCAAGTCACGCGTCTCACGCGGAAACTCCCCGTCCCAGTCCTCTACAACGCGCTGAGCGGCCCCATGAAGCGCCAGAGCGCGTCGGTTGTAGCCCATGCCCTGCCAAGCGTCCAAAACATCGGAAGGCACGGCCTGGGCAAGCGCCTGCACAGTCGGAAAACGATCGAGCCACACCGGCATGCGCGCCTCCACACGCGGCACCTGCGTTTGCTGCAGCATGACCTCAGAAAGCCAAATGATGTACGGGTCACGCGTACGGCGCCACGGAAGGTCGCGATAACGCAGGACCCCTTCCGAACGAATCATCGAACGAAAGGGGTCCTGAATCATGGCTATGCTCCTTATGCGGCGCTATTCCTCCCGGTAAGCGCACGCGCAGGCGGCGTACTCGGGAAACGCTTCGCGGTCGGCGAACTTGGGATCGACGGCCGGGAACTGGCGGTGAGCGACGATGGCGCCGAGCGAAACGGAATCGAGGTAGTCGCGCATCAACGCCTGGGCTCCGGCCCACAGGGGATGATAGCAGCACGTGCCCATGCGCGCACAGTCACCATCGGGCGCGGTGCAATCGTTCATAACCATAGGGCCCTGAACGGCCTCGACGACCTGGCGGATAGTAACATCGTCCGGACTGACCTTGAGACGCATGCCACCGTGGACGCCACGCAGGCTCTCCACAATACCGGCCTGGACCAAACCGTGCTGAATCGAGCGGGCAAACGAATACGGGACATTGACCTCTTCGGCAGCGGTGCGAACAGAAAGCAAACGCTCCGGATCCTCGGCAAGCATCGCCAGCATACGAAGGGCGTAATCAGTCTTCCTCGATATGTCCATTTTTCCCCTTTCAAGGAATACGAACAGCTCGAACGAGCTCCGGGGCCGAGCTTGTGTCGAGACGCTAAATGACCGCCAGGACATCCAAATGGTAAATCGGATATCCACTGAGTGCCGCGCTTGGAGCGAAATGCATCAAATGCGGCGCACAGTGCAATTTAGTATAACCTAACCCCCTGTCTCGTTGAACAGGTGTTGCGCAACAAAG
Source organism: uncultured Collinsella sp. (assembly GCA_900552385.1). Taxonomy (GTDB): domain Bacteria; phylum Actinomycetota; class Coriobacteriia; order Coriobacteriales; family Coriobacteriaceae; genus Collinsella. Next base: position 24,287 of record URZI01000019.1, read on the forward strand.
CTGTTGTTCAGACAGATATACTTATTAGATTTTACTTGCGTTCCCGAAGGCGCGGGGATTCTGGGCGAAGATGCACCAGGGCGATCGTTCTATCGAAACAAAGTGCATCAAACGCAAAAAGCCACGTCCGAGGACGTGGCTTTAATTGCGTTGGCGGGAAGTACGGGGCTCGAACCCGCGACCTCCGACGTGACAGGCCGGCGCTCTAACCAAACTGAGCTAACTCTGTCTCTTATACACATCTCCGAGCCCACGAGACTAGGCATGATCTCGT
>URZI01000020.1 GCA_900552385.1 uncultured Collinsella sp.
ATGCCTAGTCTCGTGGGCTCGGAGATGTGTATAAGAGACAGCCCTGAAGGAGGAGAAGGTCCCCAAATATCTGGCCAAGATCATCGATGACGAGATTGTGGCATGGCTTTCGTGGGACGCCGCACACCAGCCCGTCAAGATCGATATCGATCTGAGTCAGCTGGGGCACATTCGGAGCGCCGCTGCGCAAACGCGCGAAGCGCTTTTGATCGACGAGGAACGCGAGGACGGCGCGTCCGCAGAAGCCGAGGCAGCGGACTCAGGGCAACCGGAAGCCGAGCCCGTAACCGACGCGATTGTCGAACCGGTCGTGGCACCCATTCGGCAGGACTTGACCGACGAGCCGACCATATCCACCGAACAGTTTGGTGTCGTGGCACCGCTTCTTGCGCCGACGCCCGCGTTCGCAGCTGCTGCGCCCGCTGACGCCACAAACGAACTCGCGCCTGCCGCAAACGCCTATCTCAGCGCACTGCTCGAGCACAACGCAGTACAGGCGGAATCGGCGGTAGTGCAATCGGGGCAGAGCGAGGACATGCTCGTCGATACCATCAACGAGGCGCTCTTTGACCTGGTGGGCGACACCGTAATTGAATTTAGCGCGGCAGGGCCGCAGATTATTGAGGACTACGAAGCAGACGTGAGAGGATACCTAGACCATGAGTGATACCGCATCCGCAGCACCCCGCGTGCCCAAGCGCGTCGCTGCCGTCATTCTCAACTCGCTCAAGGGCGGCGTGGTCCCGCGCATCGGCCTTCCTTACATCACCGTAGGGCGCGAGGTCGAGATCCGCGCCCTGCTCACCGATCTGAGTCTCATTGCCGACGGTGGCGCAAGCTTCCGCTTTCTGGTCGGTCGCTACGGAGCCGGCAAGAGCTTTTTGCTCCAGACCATCCGCACGCACGCCATGGGCGAGGGATTCGTCGTCGCCGATGCCGACCTATCCCCTGAGCGCCGCCTGCAGGGCGGCCAGGGACAGGGCCTTGCCACCTACCGTGAGCTCATCCGTAACATATCGACTAAAACGCGCCCCGAGGGCGGTGCGCTCAACCTAATCCTCGATCGCTGGGTCGCCTCCTGTGCCGACGCCGACGAATCTGCCGTCAATGCCCAACTGGCCCCGCTCGAGGAAATGGTCCACGGCTTCGACTTCACCCGCATGCTCCACCGCTACCGCGCGGCCGTATCCGAGGGCGACGAAGAAGCTATGAGCCGCGTGACCAAATGGATTCGCGGCGAATACCGCACCAAGAGTGAGGCACGCGCTGAGCTGGGCTCCTCGACCATCATCAGCGATGACGACTGGTACGACTACGTTAAGCTCATTGCACGCTTTTTGGTCTGCAGCGGCTACAAGGGTATGTTGGTGCTCATCGACGAGCTCGTGAATCTGTATAAGATTCCCAACGCCATCACGCGCCAGTACAACTACGAGAAGATCCTGACCATGTACAACGACACGCTCCAGGGCAAGGCGCAGTACCTGGGCATGATCATGGGCGGCACGCCAACCTCCATCGAAGACCGCCGCCGCGGCGTGTTCTCCTACGAGGCCCTGCGCAGCCGACTCGCTCAAGGCCGCTTTGCACGCGAGGACCTTAAGGACATGCTCGCGCCCATCATCCGTCTGCAGCCACTCACCTACGAGGAGCTGCTGGTGCTGATCGAAAAACTCATGCAAATTCACGCCGGCTACTTTGGCTGGACGCCCACGCTTACCGAGAACGACTTGGTGGACTTCCTCAAGATCGAGTTCGGTCGTGTGGGAGCCGACACACATCTGACGCCGCGTGAAGTCATTCGCGACTTTATCGAGCTGCTCGACATCCTATGCCAGAACCCCGACGCCAACGTAGCCGAGCTGCTGCAAAGCGTCGGCGGCGACGCGCTGGCGCCGGCAGCAGCAACAGGCGACACCGGCACCGCAGGCGGCGACCGTAACTTCGCCGAATTCACCATCTAACCTACCAAAAAGGGATAGGTTTATTTTGGCAGGTTTTATCTGGGCAAACGTTGAAGCGGTAATGCAGCAAGCCACTGCCCGCCGCGTTGAGAGATTCGCTTTTGAAAGGAGGCCTCGTGAACGCCTTTGACCGCTACGCCCCGTTTATCCAAGACTTCATCTACTCCCACGATTGGGAGAGCCTGCGCTCCATCCAGGTTGCGGCGGCAGATGCCATCTTCAACACGCAAGACAATGTGCTCCTGACGGCCTCCACGGCATCTGGCAAAACCGAGGCAGCCTTCTTTCCCATCCTGACCGAGTTTTGGGAGAACCCGCCCGCAAGCGTGGGCGCCCTCTACATTGGCCCCCTCAAGGCGCTCATCAATGACCAATTCGTCCGCCTCAACGATCTGTGCGAAGAAGCCGATATCCCTGTCTGGCACTGGCATGGCGATGTCTCGCAGTCGCACAAGGCTAAGCTCATCAAAAAACCGAGCGGCATCTTGCAGATTACGCCCGAGTCACTCGAGGCGCTCCTGATCCATAAGCACATGGCGATCCCTCGTATGTTCTGCGACCTGCGCTATGTGGTTATCGACGAAGTCCATTCGCTCATGCGCGGCGACCGCGGCGGGCAGACGCTCTGCCTTATCGAGCGGCTCTCGCGCATGGCAGGCGTGCAGCCCCGCCGCATCGGTCTGTCGGCAACCATCGGCGACCCCGAGCGCACGGGCACCTTCCTGTCGCAGGGGACGGGACGCAACTGCGTCATCCCACGTTTTGAGGAGCCGCGCCGCGTGTGGCGCATCTCCATGGAGCACTTCTACAACTCGGGTCCCCAGGCGCAGCAGCGAGGATTCGCGAGTACAGGTCCGCAGGAAGCCGAAGTGCTCGCATGCGAGCGCATCGAGGCGGTGGCGCCCACGGCACTGCCCGCCGGCGCCCAAGACATGCGTCACAGCGGGCAGCTCACACAAGAGGAGCGCCGTCAACGTCGTGAGCGGGCACGGGGCAAGGCCGCTCCCAAAGACCGTCGCACTTCCTCGGCCCCCGAGGGCGAAGTCGACATCCCACGAGCGACCGAGCAGGCGCTTCTCAACCCCACCGACACGGCGCCCGACAACGCCGACCCCGGTATGGGCTATATCTTTGAGCATACGCGCGGCCGCAAGTGCCTGGTCTTTGCCAACTCGCGCGAGGAGGCAGAGGCCGTGTGCTCCATGCTGCGCAGCTACTGCGAAAGTCGACACGAGCCCGACCGCTTTCTAATCCATCACGGCAACCTTTCGGCATCGCTGCGCGAGACGGCCGAGGAGCTCATGCGCGACGAGGAGCAGACGCAGACAACCGTCACCACCTCTACGCTGGAGCTCGGTATCGATATCGGCCGCCTGGAGCGCGCCTTCCAGATTGACGCGCCGTTTACCGTCAGCTCCTTTTTGCAGCGCATGGGGCGCACGGGACGCCGCGACCTTCCGCCCGAGATGTGGTTTGTCATGCGCGAGGAAGAACCCGAGCCGCGCACGATGATGCCCGAAACCATTCCCTGGAAGCTCCTGCAGGGTATCGCGCTCGTACAACTCTATCGCGAGGAAAAGTGGGTCGAGCCGCCCGAGCTCGATCGACTCCCCTACAGCCTGCTCTATCACCAGACTATGTCGACCCTCGCCAGCACCGGCGAGCTCACGCCGGCCGAACTTGCCCAACGCGTGCTCACGCTCAGTTATTTCCACCGCGTCTCAGCCGATGACTATCGCGTACTGCTGCGCCACCTCATCAAGATCGACCACATCCAGGTCACCGAGGGCGGCGGGCTGATCGTGGGTCTCGCGGGCGAGCGCATCATCAACAACTTTAAGTTCTACGCCGTGTTCCAGGAAAACGAGGAGTTCACCGTTCGCAGCGAGTCGGCCGAGCTGGGCACGATCGTCAATCCGCCCCCGCCCGGTGAGCGCATCGCCATCGCCGGACACTGCTGGATTGTCGAGGAAGTGGACTGGAAGCGCCACACTGTCTTTGCCACGCAGGTCAAGGGCCGGGTGCCGGCCTACTTTGGCGACTGCCCCGGAGACATCAATACGCATGTACTCGAGCGCATGCGCAAAGCGCTCAACGAGCATGCGGCATATCCGTATCTCATGGGCAACGCACGGGCACGTCTTGCACAGGCTCGCCATACGGCCGAGATTTCGGGCGCGGGGGCCAAGCCGCTCATTAACCTGGGCGGCGACACCTGGGTGCTCTTCCCCTGGCTGGGCAGCTACGCCTTTTTGGCGCTCGAGCGCTTGCTTAAGATTAAATGCGCCGCAAAGCTGGGCCTTCGCGGGCTCGATCCGTCGCGTCCATACTTTATGCAGTTCAAGATGAAGGCCGACAAGGAGACGTTCTTTGAGGTGCTCGCAGCCGAGGCCGAAAAGGACTTCGACCCCATCGAGCTCGTCTATCCCGGCGAGGTACCTTACTTTGATCGGTACGACGAGTTTGTTCCCGAAGAGCTCGTGCGCAAAGGCTTCGCCGAAGGTGTGCTCGACATCGAAGGCATGAAGCAGCGTGTCCGCAGCTGGCGCGACCACGCCTAAGACCAGTCTTTTTGGGACGGGGAGACTTACTTGTCGTGAAGGACGGTGCCGAGGAAGTCGGTGTCGAAGGGCACAGCTTCGGCAAAGGCGTAGTCGCCGTCGCTGGCGATGAGTAGATAATTCTCCTCGCCGCCGAACTCCGTATCGCCACAAGGCACCACCCAGGCGCGAGCGAACACCTCGAGTGCCGTGGCAACGCAATCGCGCAGGAACGTCACATCGCTCCCCTCGTTTGCGCTCACGATATTGGCCACGTAGATACCCCCGGGGTTCAGGCCGCCCCGCACTAGACGCAACGCCTCAACGGTCGCCAGCTCGCGCACGGGCTCGGCACCGCCAAAGCAATCGCTCACGACCACGTCGTAGCGACGATGGCCCACGCTCGTCACACCCAGATACGAGCGAGCCTCAGCGGTTATCACCCGCAGGCGATCGCCCGCCGCGCGCTCCAGCTCGTCTAGGTAGAACCAGCGGCGCGCCAGGCGCGTAATCTCTCCGTCATACTCGATGACGTCCATGCGCAAGCCCTCGTGCGACATCAGCGCGAACTTGGGATAGGCAAACCCACCACCGCCCATCATAAGCATGCGGTCGATACCGTGACCATAAGCGTCACGCATCGCGCCCTCGGCCTCAAACACATCGTCAAACGCACGATAGTACGCAAAGATGGGCTCTGCCCAACGCTCGCCAACGTAGCTTGCGCTTTGGTAGACGCCGCCTTGCACCAACACGCGAATCTCATCGCCGCGTTCATCGTGCACGCGCTTTACACGCGCCAACCCATTGCGGGTTCGCGCAACCTGCAGACAGGCAGCACGAACAGCAACGGCGGCCGCACCAAGCGCCGCGGCTCCCAGGGCAACGCCGGCAACGACGCCGGCAGAAACACTTGGCTTGTTCATCTAGAGCTCCTTTTGCAGATAGAGACCATGGTCGCAAAAACCCAGGTGACGATAGTACTCGCGCGTACCAATTGCGCTGATCACGTTGATGTGCGTATAGCCCGCGTCCCGAGCAATATGGCATGCACGCTCCACCAGCGACCGACCCAGTCCATGGTGCTGGGCCGCCTGGCCCTGATCACCAACGCGTGCCGCCATGCCATACACGTGCACCTCGCGAATCATCGCCTCGTCCGGCGTCGTCGGCAACTCGTCCGCATGCGCGGCAACAAACGAATGGTCGGGCAGCGACAACCGCAAAAAGCCCGCGATCTTGCCCTGCGGCGTCACCCACTGCAAAAAGCGCTCGTGCGTCACCGGCGTCTCGTACGCCACCTCCTCGTCAAGGGTCAGCTCATCCAAGTCGGCGCCCGCCGTGCTGATCTCGCGATAGCGAATCTCGCGCACCGTCGCACCGTCACCCCGAGCAGCTAGGCGGTTCTCAACGAGCTGACGCAGGTTGGGTTTCTTGTTGCCCACCATAATGTCGTCGGAACTAAAGTCGCGGATCATGCGACTGATACGGCAGAACGCCGGCGTCACCACGATGTCGTCGGCCAGCACATCGAGCAGCTCTTCCTCGGTATAGGGACGCCACTCGCCGCGCTCATAGCAGCCCACCAGACGCGAGCCCTCGATGAGCGCACACGGATAGACCTTGACCTCGTCGGGCATAAAGGCGCCCTCGGTCATAAAGTGTTCGTAGTCGAGCTTGTCCCCCTCGGGCGCGGCGCCCAGCAAGTTAAGCATAAAATGCGCGTGGATCTTAAAGCCAAACAGGCGCGCAAGCGAAAACGCCCGTTCAATCTGCGCCACCGAAATGCGACGCTCGTTGATATCGAGCAGGTGCTGGTCGAGGCTCTGGATACCCATCTGGATCTTGGTGCAGCCCAGGCGGCGGATGAGCGTAAGCGCCTGCGGCGTTACGGCATCGGGGCGCGTCTCGATAACGAGTCCCACCACGCGATGCTTCGCCGTCTCGTTGATGCGCTGCTGACGCTCGAGCTCCTCCATCGTTGCCGTCTGCCACTCAGTGACCTCGCCCCACGGCGTACCGGGACCGTACAGACGACGCACCGCACGGTTATAGCCGCCCACGGCAGCATCCACACGCCCCTGCTCGTCGGCAACGCCGGCAGCAAGCTCGACCTCGTCTGTCGCAATGCCGGCGGCCCGATAGCGCTCACGGCGCTCTGCTACCACAGGCGGCAGGGCATCGGCGGGAGCGTCATCGAGCAGACGCCCCGCCTCGGCACGGCTGATGCCCGGACGTGCCAACATGGGGTTGGCCGCCACGCCGGCGACGGCATCGTCATTGAGCGCGCGGAAGAGCTCCGACATAAACCATGTCTGATAGCCTTCCGGATAGTCGCTCCAGGTACCGCCAAGCACAATGAGCTCGATCTTATCGGTCGCATGCCCCATCTGCGAAAGCGCCGTCAAACGGGCGCTCACCTGCAGATACGGGTCAAAGCAATTTTGCTCCGCACGGACGCATGCCGGCTCGGCGTGCAGATAGCTCTTGGGCATGCGCAGATCGTTGGGGCAAAACAGGCAATCGCCCGAGCATGGCCAGGGCTTGGTAATGACGGTAATGGTCGCCACGCCCGAGGCCGTTCGGCGCGGCTTCATACGCAGGACCTGCAGCAGTTGACGCTCCAGATCGGAATCGACATTCCACGCAGCCCACCGAACCGGCTCCTCACGTTTAACCCGCTGGTAGAACGGCAGCAGACGGCGCTTGGCCAAATCGCGTTTGTCGGCACCCTCACGGCGCGCCTCGGCATGTATCAGTTTGACGAGCGCTTTGTCGTCCACGGTCTCGCCGCGACGCAGGGCCTCGAGTATGTTCAAGATAATCTGTTCCATGTCCCCATTGTAAAGGCAAAGGCGCCGGAGCCGATCTCGGCTTCGGCGCCTTCATCAAAGAGCGCGTCTATATCTTCGCCTAGGCTTTTGTCTGCCTCACTACTCCGAATCAAACGACATGTCGCCCGAACCGACCTCAAAACGATACGTAGCAGACTTATCGCCGTTATCGAATTCAAGATTCAAAATGGTCTCGCCATCGTAGCCAAGCGGAAGGAAATCGCTCTCGAAGTCACCGCTACCCAAGGTGAGGCTCGCCTTAAAGCCCGTCGAGTTCGGAACCATCATCTCCACATCGCCCGAGCCCACACTCACGTCCATCGACTTCGCGGGGGCCTGGTAGAGCTCGAACGTCACATCGCCCGAACCGACCTCAGCACTGAGCGCATCAGTCACGCTGCCCGTAAACTCTACATCTCCCGCACCCAGGAAAAGGTCGAAACCATCACAGGTGACACCGGCAATCTGCAGATCACCCGAGCCCACGTGCGCGTTGACTCCCTTCAGATGTTCGGCAACACGGCGCGGCAGCTCGACCGTAACTGAGCGATCGATTGCCTTACCGTCATCACTTCCAAACTGGGAAACCTTGAGCGTCGAGTCCTCGACGGATGCGATGTTCTGCGTCGCGGCCTTGGAGGCATCCATACCATTGGCAACGCGTCCCCGCTCGATAACGCGAGCCTTGTTGCCATCAACAACCTTGACGTCCACCGAAGCCGCATTGATATCGAAATCGAGGTAGCGGAACTCATCGGCATCAAAAGTCATGCTCGAAAGTTGCTGAGGCCGAGCGGAATAGCTGCCGTCGTCCAAGAGATCGTCATCGTCAAACATATCGTCAAAATCAGACAAATGGCCAGATAGAATACCGGTCGTACGCACCATATCGGAATGAGCCAATAGCCGCGAAGTGCCAAAGACAAGCCCGATGATGAGCACAAACGCTCCGATGCCAACACCCAAGCGTATCTTGGATTCATGCGAAAGCTTCATCATTCGTCACCTTCTTTGGCACATGGCTCAGCGGTGGCCGCGGTAGCCACGTCAGCATCAGGTTCCGCAGAAGTATCCTTCCCCTGGGCCCTGACCGCCACCGGTGCCGGACCAACCTGAATATCCCCGCGCGCCCAATCGCCATCGAGTGCACGCGCCACCCAGTGATAGATGGGAATCGTGAAGAAGATCAGCGCAGCAAAGGGGCCGGCACCAAACAGGAACATCAGTAAAAAGAACAGCAGCCAGCACACGGCCCAATACGGGAATGACTGGAACGGACCCTTCACCGGAGTCGGACCAGCCGCACCGGTACCCGTCACCTGAGCCGTCGCCGCATTGGCAGCCTGCGCACTCCAGCTTGCCGCCTGCGCCGCCTTGGCTGCCGCGTCACTTGCCTGCGTTGCCGCCTCGGTAGCTCGTGCCGCCGCCTCATGGGTGCGTGCGCGCTCTGCCGCCTCGGCCTCGCGCTGACGAGCGCGGTCCTCGTTCTCAAACTCGATATCGTCCTCGATCTCGTCGCTCGGATTGAGCAGCTCGTCCAGGCTCACACCATAGAGTTTGGCGAGCGAGATCAGGTTCTCGGTATCGGGCGAGCTCTCCGCGCGCTCCCATTTACTGACCGCCTGGCGCGACAGTCCCAGCTTTCGTGCCAGCCCTTCTTGACTAAAGCCTTTGCTGCGGCGAAGGTCGGCGAGCCGCTGCGCAGTTTCTACATTCATGGTTCCTCCTATGTGATGCCAGCCGTACCGCCGGACCGCTTTTGTTCTTAAGGCGCCTTGCACAGTTAAAAATCTATCCGCCACCGCCAAAAGCATGCCACCTATTCTAGTGAGATTTTTGACAACCGGCGGTTGCGGGCGCATATGAGCTGCGGAAATGTGTCCAAACAAAGCAATGACCCGTAGCTTGGTTGTCCCCGTTGCGGCGTTAACGGTAGTATGGTCGTACTGTTTATTCCGCACCGCCAACGGAGGGAGTTCCGCGCCGTGAACCGCGATTTCGCCTCATCGCTCATCCAGCTCAACAACACGTTCTATCGCGAGCACTCCGCTTCCTTTTCCGATACGCGCCAGGCCCCGTGGCCCGGCTGGGTACGCACCATGGATATCGCGCTCGAACAGCTCGACGTCGCCACGATCGAGCATCCCGTCCGCGTCTTCGATCTTGCCTGTGGCAATATGCGATTCGAGAACTTTGCCGCCGGCGGCGCACTTGCCGCCAAGGGCGTCGATGGCGCAAACCCCTCGGCAGATGCCAGCTGCCCGTTTGAGTTCTATGGTGTCGACTCGTGCCAAGACCTGGCCATCGATGCACATGGCCACGCGCTGCGCATTCCCAACCTGCACTTCCAGGAACTCGACGTGCTCGACGCCCTTATGAAGCTCAACCCCGCCGAGACGCCCGACGTGCTTTTCGACGCCCCGCTCGCCGACATCTCGGTCTGCTTTGGCTTTATGCACCATGTGCCGTCGTGCGAGTACCGTGTACGCGTGCTCGACGCTCTGGTGCGCCAGACGCGCCCGGGCGGCATCATCGCCATCAGCTTTTGGGAGTTTATGAACGACGAGCGCATGGCGCGCAAGGCTGTTCGCGCCGAAGCCCGCGCCGAGCTCACCCCGCCGTTTGAGGGTTACGATTCCGCCCAGTTTGAAGCCGGCGACCACCTCATTGGCTGGCAAAACGACCGCCACGCCTACCGCTATTGCCATCACTTTGACGATCAGCAGATCACCGACCTGGTGCGCGGCGTCCGTACGTTCTACAAGAGCGGCGAGGTCCCCGTGCGTGAGCTTGAGCGCTTCCATGCCGACGGTCGTAGCGGCGAGCTCAACCGCTATGTGATTCTCAAGCGCCTGTAGGCATCGACGACTCGCCGCCGAGCCGCACCGCATCTTCCGGGCAAACTATGCCCGCCCTTTTTCAATCCATTGACGGAACGTGCAGCTATGCGTTCCATACTTATGACCAAGGAGCCTCATGGGAGCCGTCCACGTTCGCACGCCTAAGAACTTTGTGCTCGAGGAGCGCCTGGAACGCTACGCCGATGCGATTGAGACAAACCCCGAGGCTTATGCCGGAGATTGGCGCAAGGCCTGTGCGCCCGCAGGCAGCAAGCCCTTCGAGCACCTTCACCTGGATCTTGGCTGTGGCAAGGGCACCTATCTGGTCGAGCGCGCTCGTCGTGAGCCCGACACCCTCTTTATCGGTATGGACCAGGAGCCCATCTGTATCGCCTATGCTGCGCAGAAAATCTACGAGCAGGAACTGATCAACGCACTCGTCCTGCCCCGAGGCGCCGCATCGCTGCCGCAGCTGTTTGCAGCAGGCGAGCTCGATGCCATCACCATTAACTTTCCCACGCCGCAGCCCAAGGCCAAGTACGCCAAAAAACGACTCGTCCATGTCGACCATTTGATGCTCTACCGCCCGCTCTTTGCAGTCAACGCCACCGTCACGCTGCGCACCGACAGCAAGCCATTGCGCGACTACGCCCTGGGGCAGTTTGCCGCGGCAGGCTACGACACGCTTTGGGTAAGTGACGACGTACGCCGCGACCATCCCGAGCACCCCGAGACCGAATATGAATGCCGCACGCGCGAGATGGGTGCCGCCGTCTATGGCATTTGCGCCACACCCGGCGCAAAGCCAACCGACGAACAGCTCACAGCGGGCCGCGTGCAGGAGCAGAGCCTTGCCTGCTACCTGCCCGATAACCTCGATGAGCTCACCTATGTACCTCTGGGCATGGAAGAGGCCGTCGAGAACTTTAGAAACCGCGCCCGCAAAGGCAAGAAGCGTTTGCCGCAAGAGTCCTAGGGGCTTCTGATGGTCGCGGCGTCAGCAAACAAGCGCAAATAAGCGCCAGACACTATGACCCAATCCGAGGGCACTAAAAAGATAGGAGCCCCCGCTCGTGA
>URZI01000021.1 GCA_900552385.1 uncultured Collinsella sp.
CACTGCATATCGTCGGCAGCGTCAGATGTGTATAAGAGACAGCTGCTGTACATGAGGCCACAGCCTAGGGCGAGCGCTCCACAAAGCCAGCGGTTGAGCTGGTAGGAGGCAAAGGACGTCTTTTCGTCGATGTCTGAGACCTGGAAATTGCGCACGCCGTAGTTGCACGCGATCATGATGAGCGTGCCGGTGACAAAGGCGATGGAGAATTTGCCTGCTTCTTCGGCGCCCACGAGCTGCGTAGACACGATGGTGAGCAACGGAAACGCCAGGCCCCACACGGCGGTGCCGAGGGTGTTCCAAAGATAGTCGCGGCTGGTGGCGTGCTCCTCGTATTCCGCTTCCTGCATGGAGAAGCCGCCGCCGTAGACGGCGCCGAGCAGACGGTTCCACCAAGCGTTGACCATGCGGCGGACGGGGCCGGGCTCCCGATCGCGTTCGCGCCGGCGACGTGTGGCTTGGCTGCTATCGGGTCCGCTGGCGTTGCGCTGACTCAGCTCCTGGATGCGTGCGAGCTCTTCGGCCGTGTGGGAGGCGGGGAAGAGGCCGTTCTCGATGCGGCCGCCCTGGGCCCTTGCGGTGCCGCTGCCCGCTACGGCGGAGTCGGCGACGCCATTGCGGCGGGCGATGGCGCGGCGAATGCTATCGAGGGGCGTGATGCTCAAAGCGGGGTCCTTTCTATTGCTGCGCTCTAGTATAGTCGCGGTGGTATCCATTCGTGTTTTTGAACAGGTTGTTCAATTATTTCGGCGGCGCCATTCAGTAGTCGGCACTTAGGGACGTTCCTTATGTGCAGGCACTTTGGGAACGTCCCTAAGTGCCGGCATCCGGGGACACTCCTTGAATGTTGCCTGTTCAAGAGTGTCCCCAATGACTAGTCGTTTAAGAACGTCCCCAATGACTGGGCCGCTTGCCTGCGATTTTTGACCGTTGGGCGGGCTTGCCGCCCTTGCCGCAAAAACGTTTTTGCATATCGGGTACAACGGGCTTTACGTGAGTAAAGTGCGCGCCGCGTCCACGTGCCGCGTTTTTAAAGGAGGCCCCATGCCTGGTGTTACCCCTGCAGAAGTTCTGTCCAATTTTGGTATTACGCTGGTCGAAGATCCCGCCGAGAATCAACCCCGTCTGCTGGTCGATCTGCCCGCCGCGGAGCTCGTCGAGCACGCTATCCGCCGCGAAGAAGGCCGCATGGCATCCAACGGCGCGCTGGTGATCGAGACGGGGGAGCGTACCGGCCGTTCCCCCAATGACCGCTTTATCGTTGACACCCCCGATGTTCACGACAAGATTGCCTGGGGCGCGGTCAACCGCCCGCTGTCCGTCGAGAGCTATGAGGCCATCAAGGCCGGCATCGTCGACTATCTCAACGAGCGCGACGTGTTCGTCACCCGCGGCATGGCAGGTGTCGACCGCAACCACACGCGTCGACTGCTCGTTGCCTGCGAGCGTGCCAGCCAGGCACTTTTTATTAAGCAGATGCTCGCCCGCCCGCTCGCTCGCGAAATCGCGCGCACCGGCGAGCCCGACTTCTGCGTGCTCGCAGCGCCCGGTTACCAGTGCGACCCCGCCATCAAGGGCCTCAACTCCAGCGCCGCGGTGGTCATCAACTTCCAGGAACGCGTGATTCTGGTCGCCGGCACCGGCTACTCTGGCGAGATTAAAAAGTCGATCTTTAGCGTCATGAACTATCTGCTGCCCGTCGAGGACGACGTGCTGCCCATGCACTGCTCGGCCAGCATGGATCCCGTCACGCACGAGACCGCCGTGTTCTTTGGCCTGTCCGGCACCGGCAAGACCACGCTTTCGGCCAATCGCACGCGCCTGCTGATCGGCGACGACGAGCACGGTTGGTCCGACATGGGTATCTTCAACATCGAGGGTGGCTGCTACGCAAAATGCGAGGGCCTGGACGCCTTCCACGAGCCCGAGATCTTCAACGCCGTCCGTTTTGGCGCCATTTGCGAAAACGTGGTGCTCGACGAGAACCGCAAGCCCAACTACGACGACATCTCGATCACGCACAACACGCGCGTGGCCTATCCCGTGGAGCACATTCCTAACGCGTGGACTAAGGGCATGGGCACCACTCCGAGTGTCGTGCTGTTCCTGACTTGCGACGCTTTTGGCGTGCTGCCACCCATCTCACGTCTGACGGCCGATGCCGCCATGTACCACTTTGTGACGGGCTTTACGGCTAAGATTCCCGGCACCGAGGTCGGCGTCACCGAGCCCACGCCCACGTTCTCCTCGCTGTTTGGCGAGCCGTTTATGCCGCTCGACCCCATGGTCTATGCCAAGATGCTCGGCGAGCGTATCGCCGACGGTCGTACGCGCGTGTACCTGGTCAACACCGGCTGGATTGGCGGCGGTTATGGTGTGGGCCATCGCATCGAGCTTGCCTACACGCGCGCCCTGGTGGCCCGCGCCCTCGACGGTACCATCGAGGACAGCGAGTTCTTGCACGACGACATCTTTAACGTCGACATTCCCACGACGTGCCACGGCGTGCCCGATGGCATCCTGGTGCCGCGCCAGTACTGGCAGAGCACCGCGCGCTACGACGAGGCAGCGCACAACCTGGCGGTGATGTTCGAGGAGAACTTCGAGAAGAAGTACTCGCACCTTCCCGAGTCCGTCAAGGCCGCCGGCCCGCACGCCCAGGTGTCCGCCGAGGCCCGTCATCGCGGCCGCGGCTTGCTGGGACTCCGCCACTAGCGTCGCCGCAAGTCCATAACCACCACAAAGGGGACAGTTACCTTTGTGGTGGTTTTGCTTGGGCGGATGACTCAGGTTACAATACGCCTGACATATCGCCCCCTTCTCCGGATGGGGGCAGCGCAAGCGCTCTTGTGGCGGCACCGTAGGACTTTGAAGGTGGCCGCTGTGAGGGCGCTTTTTGTTTAGGCGCCCTCACTCGGGCGCGCACAATGAAGGGAGAGCGTATGAAGGGCTTTGTTGCCGAGAATTCGTTTTGGGAGCTGTTTCCACAGGCGGCGGTCGGCGTCGTGGTCGTAAAGGGCATGAAGCCCGCGGCTCAGATTCCCCAGGAGGACGTGGATGCCATTGCCGCGTTGCTCGACCGCGCCAATATCGAAGCGGAGCGTCGCCTGACGAGCGATACCATCAGCGAGAACGCGCCGGTGAAGGCTTGGCGTGACGCGTACCGGCTGTTCAAGACTAAAAAGGGCGCCCGCTGCTCGATCGAGAACTTGCTCAAGCGCGTGCTCAAGGGCAAGCCGGTCGGTCATATCACACCGGCGGTGGATATTTACAACACGGTGTCGTTGACCTATGCGCTGCCCGTGGGAGGCGAGGATCTGCATGCGATTGAGGGAGACCTTCGCTTGAAGGTGACCGACGGCGGCGACGCGTTCTTGCCACTTGGCGAGGAGGCGGATGATCCGACGCTGCCCGGTGAGCTTGCTTATATCGATGATGCGGGCGCCGTGTGCCGTTGCTGGAACTGGCGCGATGGCGTTCGCACGGCGCTGTCCGATGATTCGGCCGATGCGTTCCTGGCGATTGAGTGCGTGGAGTCCGAGCGGATGGGGGATTGCCAGGCTGCGATCGATCGCTTAGCCGAGCTGCTTGAGCGCTATCTGGGAGCGACGGTTGTCGTTAAGACGCTTGTTACCCGCGACAATCCTTGCGTGGAGCTGTAGCGAAGTCTGCGGATCAAACTCGACGGTCAAAACCACCACAATGGTGCCTGTCCCCTTTGTGGTGGTTTTTATGTTGATGAGTTAACAAATGAGGCGTGCAGGGCTGGCGGCCGCTGGGTACGGTTAAGATGTTTACCCGTTAGCATTATGCAAGCGAAAGGCGGTCGTCTCCCATGCAGCAGAACGACGAGACACGTTTCGAGGACTTTGTCGGACTGATCAGCGGGCTCTACAAGGAGATTCAGCGCATTAAGACATCCGAGGGCGCAAGGCTGGGCCTCAAGGGCTCCGACGTTATGTGCCTTTACTATCTTGAGCGCAGCAAGGACGGCCTGACTGGCGCTGACCTGGCTCGCATGGCAGGCGTGACCCGCGCTGCCGTCTCGCGTACGCTCGCGCATCTGGAGGAGGGCGGCTACGTCGAGGTCGATGACTCGGGTGATGCGGCCGTCAAGTACCGTGCCCCGGTGCGCCTGACTGCCCTGGGCGGCGAGAGCATGAGCGAGGCCGATCGCATCATTCGCGAAGTGCTCGACACCACCGGTAAGGCCATGGGCGTGGAGCAGCGCGAGCAGATGTACGCGTCGCTGCGCACGATTCTCAATACCTTGCGCGAGATCTAAGGCCGCCAAGGTATTTGCTTCCCATTAACAACTGCATAGTCCCGTTTGAGCGCGTATACCGTGCCGGGGCTTTGCTGTCAAAATTCCCCGCGCGAGACCTGCGCAAGAAAGGATTCGCTATGTCCGTCCGCATTATTACCGATTCCGCAAGCGATATGTCGCCGGCCGAGCACCCAGTACTGGCCGTTTTGCCGCTGTCCGTCACCTTTGGCACCGATGTGTACATGGATGGCATCGACATCGATCACCAGCGCTTTTACGAGATGCTCGTGGAGCGCGATGAGCTGCCCAAGACCGGCCAGGTCAACCCGTACGCGTTTTCGCAGGCCATCGCCGAGGCGCGTGAGGCCGGCGACGAGGCCGTGATTATTACCGTGGGCGCTAAGCTTTCGGGTACAAATCAGAGTGCCCGTACCGCACTTGCCGAGGCGCCGGGCGGCGACGTATACGTGGTGGATAGCAATAACGTCACTCTGGGCGAGCGTGTCCTGGTCGAGTATGCCCTGCGCCTGGTGAACGAGGGCCGTAGTGCGGCCCAGATCGCGGCGGCCGTCGAGGCCGTCCGTGACCGCGTGGTCGTCATCGGCCTGCTCGAGACGCTGGAGTACCTGGTGCGCGGCGGTCGTCTGTCTGCTGCGGCCGGCGCCGTGGGCACACTGCTCAACGTAAAGCCTGTGGTGGCTGTCGAGGACGGTCTGATCGTGCAGCTGGGCAAGGCGCGCGGTTCCAAGAACGGCCGCAACCTGCTGAACCAAAAGGTCGAAAAGGCGGGCGGCATCGACTTTTCCATGCCGCTGGCGCTCGGCTATACGGGTCTTTCGGATGCGGTGCTCAAGAAGTATATCGAGGACAGCGCGGCACTTTGGGCTGGCCATACCGAGGGCGAGTTACCCGTTCACACCATCGGCGCCACCATCGGTACCCACGTAGGCCCTGGCGCCGTAGCCGTAGCCTTCTTCCAGCCCGCCAACTAACCGACCTGCCATAAACCACCACAAAGGTGCCTGTCCCCTTTGCGGTGGTTTATGCTTTTCAGGGTGGAAGGGAGCGAGCAATGGCGTCTGAGGGCTTTTTTGAACGGGTGTACGAGGTGGTCGAGCAGATCCCCGAGGGGATGGTCGCCACGTATGGTCAGGTGGCGCTGCTTGCCGGTCGACCACGAAGTGCGCGGTATGTGGGGTATGCCCTGCATAGCAATCCGCGCCCCGGCGAGATTCCCTGTCACCGCGTGGTGTTTGCCGACGGGCGCATATGCGAGGGTTTTGCTTTTGGCGGTCCCGATGCTCAACGTGAGCTTTTGCTAGGGGAGGGTGTGGCGTTTAAGGACGACATGCACGTCGACTTGCCTGCCTGTCGCTGGCCAGCAGGGCTCTAGCGCTCTGCCGTGGCCAAAACCACCACAAAGGTGCCTGCCCCCTTTGTGGTGGTTTAGTTTACTTGGGCTAACTTATGGAGAAGCTATGGCGGCGGATATTGATGCTGCAAAGTAAACCACGGTGAACTATATTGGTTTCAGCAACGGAGCAGGCAATAGGCGATGAAAAAGCCTGCCCTGTTGAGTTTGATTCGCATTCCTCCCCTCTGTGCGATTCAACGGTGTACTTCGGGAACGGGCCCGCCGGCAACTGACTGCCGGCGGGCCCGTTCCTGTTTATCGGAGGAGTGCAATGGGCGGAGCCGAAGCAGTCCGGCTCCGAAAAAGGCGGACGCCGTAGCGCCCGCCCTATAGCAATCGAAAGCTCAAGTCAGCAGATCGGCCTAGTACACCATACCCATGGCGTCCTGAACCTCGGCCAGGGTCTGCTCGGCGATCTCGTTGGCGCGACGGTTGCCCTCATGCAGGACGTCCTTCACATAGTCCAGATCGTTCTCGTAGCGCTGGCGACGCTCGCGGATAGGTGCGAAGTACTCGTTGACGGCCTCGGTCACGTACTTCTTGAGCTGGCCGGAGCCGCCCATGCCAATCTCCTCGGCAATCTCGACCTCGGAGCGACCGGTGCAGATTGCAGCCGTCGAAAGCAGGCCGGACACACCGGGGCGGTTCTCGGGGTCGAACGTGATCATGCGCTCGGAGTCGGTCTGGCTCTTCTTGATGCGCTTGGCCGTTTCCTCGGCGGTCATCGAAATATTGATGGCGTTGCCGTAGCTCTTGCTCATCTTGCGACCGTCAAGGCCGGGCAGCAGCGGGGTCTCGGACAGCAGCGCTTCGACCTCGGGAAATACCTTGCCGTAGCGGTTGTTAAAGCGGCGGGCGATGGTGCGGGTGAGCTCGATGTGCGGCAGCTGGTCGCGACCGACGGGTACCACGTTGCCCTTGCAGAACAGGATGTCGCAGGCCTGATGCACCGGGTAGGTGAGCAGAAGGCCGGTGAGCTCGTGGCCCGAGGCCTCCATCTCGGCCTTGACCGTGGGGTTGCGCGCCAGCTCGGCCTCGGAGACCAGCGACAGGAACGGCAGCATGAGCTGGTTGGCTGCGGGTACGGCGGAGTGCGCGTAGATCATGGTCTTGTCGGGGTCGATACCGCAGGCAAGGTAGTCCATGACCATGTTGTACACGTTGTCCTGGATATGCTCGGTGGTGTCGCGGTCGGTGATGACCTGGTAGTCGGCGATGAGCACGTTGGTCTTGGCGCCCATGTTCTGCAGCTCAACGCGGCCCTTGAGGGTGCCAAAGTAGTGGCCCAGGTGCAGACGGCCAGTGGGGCGATCACCGGTGAGCATGGTGAACTTCTCGGGCGTTTTGGTCAGGCCTTCGCGAATGGCGTTGCTCTTTTGCAGCGCGACTTCGTAGCTGTTCTCGTTTGGCATGATTGCTCCTAACGTTTCTTCATGGGTCAAGATGATAACGCGTTTATTGGAGGGGCGGGGCGTAAGCTGTCTCTTATACACATCTCCGAGCCCACGAGACTAGGCA
>URZI01000022.1 GCA_900552385.1 uncultured Collinsella sp.
CCGAGTACCGGCTTTCGCAGGCGGCGGACTACATCTGCACCATGGAACTCACGGCGATCAAATACGCGGAGCATACAGCCACCGCGACGGACGAGAAGTTCTTCGGCAAATGGTCCGATTTCAAGAAGGGCATATTTAAGGAGACACGCAAGAAGTTTCTCTAGAAAGACGGCTCGCCATCGGGGAACGGTTTCCCACAGGGGGCTCGCTGCGCGGGAGGGGCCCTTGACGGCATCGCTGTGGGTAAGTACCGGGAGCTCGAGGAGATAACCGCCGAAGAGGCTACAGCGATCATCGGAAAGTGCGAAGAAGAAATGGCCCCAAAGGAAGAAACCCAAGAATCCGAGAAGCGTCCCCAAATGGGAGCGCTTCTTCGGAGACGCTAGCTCGCCCTGCCGTCAGATGCCCCGGGCAAACCCAGCTACGGCCTTTTCGGCACGTGCAGCAGCTTAGCCCCGCAGGAAGAGCAGAACGCTGCTTCACCGGACGCCTTGACACCGCAATAGGGGCAGAAAGCCGCGCGCACTATGCGGTCCGTCGGCGTCCAAGACCTAATCCTCTTGGCGGTCGGTCTGCCACGCGTTCGGCTATGCCCGAGCCGTCGTTAGAGCTCGCTACGGTGTAGTCGCTCGTGAGGTGGCCCTTGTAGTCGAAGTCGATCACGAACTTCCACGAACTGATGCCGCTGAGCGAAGCGACGGTCCCGTAAACCTTGTGCCCGTTCACGGAAAGGGACTCGAGCCTTTTGACGGATCACCCCGTAGCCTCGACGATCTCCTCGAACCCCTCCTGGGTCACATCGTCCCTGAAACACTCGCTCGCACGGTCCCACTCGGCTTTTGCCTTGACCTTCTCGAGCTCGATCTTCCGCTTATCCTGCCTATCGCATGCGAACAGTATGATGCCGAGAAAAGCAAAAGCGGGAAATAGGGTCGTCAGGATGTTGACCAAAGATTCCGTTCAAGGTCCCCCTAAACAAGCCCAGCGCCGTGGGCAAGAAGAAACAGCGCGACGTGGAGGATGATGAAGGCAGGCAGCCCCACCGCGAAATACCACTTGGACGTCTTATGGTGGGCGACGCGCATCCCGGCGATGCCTCCAAGGGCCCCTCCCGCGAGCGAGAGACCAAGCAAGGTGGCTTCGGGGAACCTGCTGCCGCGGTCAATCGCCCTCTTCTTGTCCAGGCAAAAAACGGCGAACGTGATGACGTTGATGGCGAGAAGGTATGCACCGAGAGCGACGATGACGGGCGCGTTGAACGAAGCGCCCGGTTCCAGATCGACGACGATGACTCCGGCCCAAACGAGCACGACAAGCACCCACACAATCAAGAAGACTATGGCGCTGAACCACCAGGCGATGTTGTGCTTGTTCATGTGGTTCCTGGTGAAGATCATAAGGGCAAGGAGCATCCCCAGGGCGCCGCCCGCTACGGCGAACAGGGTCAAGATCCTGCCGTCCATGAGGCCGGTATCCTCGTCCTGGTTGTAACGGGCTATCGCGTAGTCGATCGCGAAGAGAATGAACGTGAGGGCATTAATGCCCGCAAGATAGATAACGAAGGGGTGAACGCCCTGGACAGCACCGCCCAGGGCAGATAGTGCCTGCTCCATAAGAAGAACTCCTTCCCGAACAACATGCCGCCATTATACAGGTAGATTGAACGCCCGATGCGCCTGTTCCCATTGATGCTCCGGGTATGGCGAGAAGAGCCTTTCCGCGGCCCAAACCGCATGGCCAGCCGCAGGCCGCGCTAACCTCTCGCGCCGTTCGTCTGCTTTCGCTCGTCCGAAATTACAACCGCAGCAGGCCGTGTCCAACGGATGGATACCATTTACCCGGGTGCATCTGGGGCAACGGGCCGGCAGGCCCTCGAAAGGTCGCTCGCAGAACACGCAACATCAAACACGAAAGAAGAGACGAACGACAGATGCCGGACCCCGGACGACAGCACCGCGGAAGACGAGCATTCCGAACACAACTGAACGAACTTCGATCCTAGGCAGGCGCCCGCACGGGCGCCTTTTGCTTTTCGGGGACTTAGCTGCCAGCTAAGGCGTACGGCTCATGGCCGTTTCGTGAAGGCCCGACCAGCTCGACCCATCTCCGCTCCTGTCGGGCGTGTCAATCGCCGTCAGGCGGTTCAATCGTCGCGCAGACGTAAACGCACACAGGACCGCGCAGACGTATCGCGCGGAAAGATTGGAGGCAACCATGGCGCACGCTACGAAATGCGCCGCGCCCGAGGGCAACCGGGGCCGCGACGAGTGGATGACGGTGATCGAGATGCAGGAGTACATGGGGGCGAGCCGGAGTAAGGCATACGACCTCATCTGGCCGGGAGAGATCGACTCGTACAGGCTCGGAAGGAAGCTCCTGGTTTCGAGGGCGTCGGTGGACGCCTACATCGAGTCGAGGGGCGGCAGGAAATGACGACGGCGACCGCCTCGGGAGCCGCCCGCGGCCGGGCACGCGAGGGAGCCTCGAGACGAGAGAAGCTCGAGGACGACCATGACCAAGAGCATTAGCAGGAGCCAGATGAGGCTCATCGCATCGACCAACGCGATATTCGGCGCCGACGAGGCGTGCGCGATGCTGCGCATCAGCCGCGACGCCATGTACCGGCTCACCAATATGCCTCAAACATGCTGGAACTGCCACAAGGCCATCAAGCCACAACACAAAGGAAGTGCGCTTCTCGTTGCTCCACACTGTTCTTTAATAGGGGAGAACGAAAAGCAATCAACAGCAAAGCGCCGGGGCCACCGATGGCTATATGGAAGGAAAATGCCTATTTTCGATTCCAAAGGTCGGCATCACTGGTAGGCATATCATCATCCTCGAATTCGCCAAGGTAGGTGTAATGGTGATAGCGTTCCCCATCATACTCGTACCCAGTGTAGTCATAACCTCTCTGAGTAACCCCTTGATAAGGCTTGAACTCCGCCTCAGCCTCTTCTTTGGTGTAGTGGTCAGCATCGAACCAAACGCCCTCGGTCTTATCATCGCCCCAGCCGAGCTTTTTGCCCTTGAATACGTGTCTCATGGTATCCACACTTTCACTAATGACTCCCGTTTAGGCTATTGTAGCACTCTCCCATTCAGCTCGTTCGTCTTTTCGGCATATCCAACCAACTGTCTTGTCTTCAGATGCCCCGACGTCCCCACGGCGTCCATCCCCGTCGTCGCGAAGCTGATGCCCGAGCTTCATTTGGCCCCATTTCCGCTCATAAGTACCTTGAGGCTACGGAACGTGCCCGAAGCGATAACACCGCTCAACGACAACTCCCGCGAAGTGACGGCTGTGGCCTCCTTCAGCGCCGAACGCGAGTTGAACGCGTGTTACATTCGCGCCGTGCGCCACAACGCGCTCATGCCATCCACCGGCGCAAGCGCCAAGAACCCGTAAAACCAACAGCTCGTGCACGGCCACGAACCCGCGCCCACGTCGCCTCCGCTTACGACGAGCCTAGCTTGCTTGGCGGGCATCCACCCAAGACACGCATTGGACGGCGTTGCACCAACAGCAAGCAATAACCCAGAGGCGCTCCTCATTTGCATTATGCCTAATGAAGAGCGCCTCTATTTGGGTTAAATGCAATATGCGATAACGAAACCCCCGAAGTCAGTACTCATTTCCGACGTCTATGAACACCAGCCAATCGATACTCAAAACGTCGTGAGTACAATTTGAGTACCAACCTGAGCGATCCCTTGCGAGCAAAAGCAATCTGCCGGTCAGCATTAATTTGAAATGAATTGATGGCGTTGCTTCGGTAATTGAAAGCACTTTAAAACGTACCAGTAAACAATTATCCCAGCTAAACAGCTTGAGAGATTGCGTAGCTGGCTTGTATATACCATATACACCACAGTCCGCAGACACCCATGGCATGTAAATAAAAAAAGAGGGAGGCTGTTTCCGACCTCCCTCGCAAAGGGCTATCTACTATTCCCACTCGATGGTTGCTGGGGGTTTGCTAGTGCAATCCAGTACCACGCGGTTGATCTGGCGGCACTCGTTGGTGATGCGGGTGGAGATCGTGGCGAGCACGTCGTAGGGCACGCGCGACCAGTCGGCGGTCATGGCGTCCTCCGAGCTGACCGGTCGCAGGACGATGGGGGAGCCGTAGGTGCGCTCGTCGCCTTGGACGCCCACCGAGTGAACGTCGGCGAGCAGTACGACCGGGCACTGCCAGATGTCGCGGTCGAGGCCGGCTCGGGAGAGCTCTTCGCGGGCGATGGCGTCGGCCTCGCGCAGCAGGTCGAGGCGTTCCCTGGTGATTTCGCCGATGATGCGGATGCCCAGGCCCGGGCCGGGGAAGGGCTGGCGCCAGACGATCTCGTCGGGCAGGCCGAGCTCGGTGCCGATGGCGCGCACCTCGTCCTTGAAGAGGGTGCGCAGCGGTTCGATGAGCTGGAACTTGATGTCCTTGGGGAGCCCGCCGACGTTGTGGTGGGACTTGATGTTGGCCGCGCCGTCGCCGCCGCCGGATTCGACGACGTCGGGGTAGAGGGTGCCCTGCACGAGGAACTTGACTTCCTTGCCGCGGGCGCCGGCCTCTTCGAGGACCTGACGCTGGGCTTTCTCGAAGGTGCGGATGAACTTCTCGCCGATGATCTTGCGCTTGCGCTCGGGCTCGGAGACGCCCTTGAGCGCTTCGAGGAAGTCGTCGGCGGCGTCGACGGTGATCAGTCGGATGCCGGTGGCGGCGACGAAGTCGTGCTTGACCTGCTCGACCTCGCCTTTGCGCAGCAGGCCGTGGTCGACGAACACGCAGGTGAGCTGGTCGCCGATGGCCTTGTGGACGAGGGCGGCGGCGACTGCGGAGTCGACACCGCCGGACAGGCCGCAGATCACTTCGGCGTCGCCGACCTTCTCGCGGATCTTGGCGACCTGGTCCTCGATGATGGAGGAGGCGTCCCAGTTGTCGGGCAGGCCGGCGCACTGGTGGAGGAACGTCTCGATGAGCTTCTGGCCGAGGGGGGTGTGCTTGACCTCGGGGTGCCACTGCACGCCGTAGAGCTTGCGGGACTCGTCCTGCATGGCGGCGACGGGCGCGCCCTCGGTGTGGGCGAGCACTTCGAAGCCGGCGGGCGCGGTCTTGACGGCGACGCCGTGGCTCATCCACGTGTCCTGCTCGGCCGGGGAGCCGGCGAGCAGCCCGTCCGTCTTGTCGATGGTCGTGTCGGTCTTGCCGTATTCGCCGAGCGCGGCCTTGTCGACGTCGGCGCCGAGCGCGTACGCCATGGCCTGGAAGCCGTAGCAGATGCCGAGCACGGGCACGCCGGCGTCGAACAGCTTGGGGTCGACGCGCGGGGCGCCGGGCTCGAATACGGATGCGGGGCCGCCGGACAGGATGATGGCCTGCGGGTCCTTGGCGAGCATCTCGTCTACCGGCATGGAATGGGGGACAAGCTCCGAATACACGTTCGCCTCGCGCACGCGACGGGCGATGAGCTGCGCGTATTGGGCGCCGAAATCGACGACAAGCACCGGGCCGTTAGCCATGGGACTCCCTTCATGCGGCCGCGCGCGATAGCGGATACATAGGTATGGGCGATATCGTTGATTGCGGCCATTGGTATTGTGTGGACTTCTTACAGTATGTCACATCAATTGTGGCGATTCGAGCCGACATTGGCGTGTGTGATGGGCGGGTGTCGTCCGGGAGCGACGCACCGTTTCACAAAACCGAACAATTAACGCTGTTAATATGAACAACACGCCGCATGTTCTGTTGCCTGCATGAACACGCGGCGTGCCGGTAGATCGCTGAAATCGTTGGAAAATAAGAGTTTCTCATTGGATGGAGCCGTAATATAACCTGTGAGGGCGCCGGTTATTCACTCATAATTCATACAATTAATCTAACATTTTCGAACACACATGCAAAAAAGCTGCCAAAAGTCTTGCTCTCAACGTACCATGATGAACGATTGGGATTGGGCAACCGCGAAATCGCAAGGCTTCGCGAGAGCCCATGACCGAACGATAATGATCAATTGCACATCACTGTGCAGGAGTACAGGAGTACACATGACGAGTCCTGTTATTGGCACCCCTTGGAAGAAGCTGAACGCTCCGGTTTCCGAGGAAGCTCTTGAAGGCGTGGACAAGTACTGGCGCGTTGCCAACTACCTTTCCATCGGCCAGATCTATCTGCGGAGCAACCCGCTGATGAAGGAACCCTTCACCCGTGAAGACGTGAAGCACCGTCTGGTGGGGCACTGGGGCACCACCCCTGGCCTGAACTTCCTCATCGGCCACATCAACCGCTTCATCGCTGACCACGGCCAGAACACCGTGTTCATCATGGGCCCGGGCCACGGTGGCCCCGCCGGTACCTCCCAGTCCTACCTGGACGGCACCTACACCGAGACGTACCCCAACATTACCAAGGATGAGGCTGGCCTGCAGAAGTTCTTCCGCCAGTTCTCCTACCCGGGCGGCATCCCCTCCCACTTCGCTCCGGAAACCCCGGGCTCCATCCACGAGGGTGGCGAGCTGGGTTACGCCCTGTCCCACGCCTATGGCGCGATCATGGACAACCCGAGCCTGTTCGTTCCCTGCATCGTCGGCGATGGCGAGGCCGAGACCGGCCCGCTGGCCACCGGCTGGCAGTCCAACAAGCTCGTGAACCCGCGCACCGACGGTATCGTGCTGC
>URZI01000023.1 GCA_900552385.1 uncultured Collinsella sp.
CCCGCGACCCCAACCTTGGCAAGGTTGTGCTCTACCAACTGAGCCATGTCCGCTTACGGGGATTAATCATACGTGATGCCCGCATCCTATGCAAGAACTTTTTTTGAAAAGTTTTGCGACGCCCTCGCGAACCTCGCGAAGACATCAGCCACCACGGAAGGTGTAGGCAAACGCAAACTCGCCGCAAGAGGCCCCCTACACCTCACCGAGCATGATCCAGGCAGAGCTGTCCTGCGCGAGCCTGTCGTCTGCAAGCGGTGATGAGGTGAGCAGGACCCTGCCCGCCGGCAGCTCCACGGGTGCTGCGCCGAAGTTCGTCACACACGCCCAGCCGTTGTCGCGGCGATAGGCGATGACGCCGCCCTCGGCGCCGTCGGCGCCATCCGCAAGACCGGTGCGCCCGTCAAGATCGAGCCACGCAAGATCGTTGGCGCACCCGCGCAGCTTGCGCCGCAGCCAGAGGGCGTCACGATAGAGCGCAAGCATCGATGTCGGGTCCGCTTCTTCCCTATCGGCAGCGTAATCGGAAAACCATGCAGGCTGCGGCAGATGGGGCGCCGCATCGGCGTCCGCCGGTGAAAACCCAAACGATCCGCCTTGCGCGGGATCGTCCGCCGCCACCCACGGCAGGGGCACGCGACAGCCGTCGCGCCCCTTCTCGCTCTTCGGTCCGTGCGTATTGGTCGCAGTAGGATCTTCGAGTGCAGCCCACGGGATGTCAGCCACCTCAAAAAGGCCGAGCTCCTCACCCTGGTACACGTATGCCGAGCCCGGAAGCGCCAGCTCAAGCAAAAGGGCTGCCCGCGCGCGGCGCTCGCCGAGTTCACGGTCCTCGTCATAAGACGACCCGTCACGTAAGAGCCAGTCGAGCGCAATCTGATGGTAGCGCGTCGCCTTGATTTGCGGCAGGGCATAACGTGTCGCCACGCGCGGCACGTCGTGGTTGGAGAGTACCCAGGTCGAGGCGGAATCGGATTCGACGGCTGCCTTCAAGCCCTTCTCGATTGCAGCGCGCATGTCATCATAGGTCCAAGTGGCCTTGGCAAACTCAAAGTTGAATGTCTGGCCAAGCTCGCTGGGACGCGCGTAGAGATACTGGCGCTCGGGCAACACCCACGCCTCGGCAACGGCACTGCGCGGCGGATTATAGCGGTCGAACACGCGGCGCCACTCGCGATAGATCTCGTGGACCTCATTGCGGTCCCACAGCGGATGGGTGCCGTCGTCAACCATGTCATCGCCCTCGGCGAGATGCCACCGGTCGAGGTCATCGCGGTCGAGATCCTTGGCGAGACCCTGCGCCACATCAATGCGAAAACCGTCGACGCCTCGATCGCTCCAAAACGCCAGGACATCGCAAAATAGCGCGTGAACCTCAGGGCATGACCAGTCAAAGTCCGGCTGCTCGGGCGTAAACATGTGCAGATACCACTGACCGTCCGCAACACGCGTCCATGCGGGGCCGCCAAAGTTGGCATTCCAATTGGTGGGAGGCAGCTCGCCATGCTCGCCGCGACCATCGCGGAAGATATAACGGGCGCGCTCGGGCGATCCGGGGCCGGCGGCAAGAGCGGCTTCGAACCAGGGGTGCTGGTTGGATGAATGGTTGGGCACGATGTCGACGATGACCTTGATGCCGCGCGCGTGAGCCGCAGCGATCATGTCATCGAAGTCGTCAAGTGAGCCGAGACGTGGGTCGACATCGCAGTAGTCCGCCACATCATAGCCGCCATCGACAAGAGGCGATGGGTAAAACGGGCTCAGCCAGATGGCCTCGATACCCAGCCGCTCAAGATAGTCCATCTGCTGGGTAATGCCCGCGATATCGCCCAGACCCGAACCAGTCGAATCCTTAAACGAACGCGGATAGATCTGATAGATCGCGGCATCGGACATCCATGAGCGCGAAGAGGACTTTTCTGTGGCCATGGGGTGTGTCTCCCTTGCAACGAGGTTTTGCGAGATGCCCACGATGATACGCCCAAAGCTGACATCCGCGGCAAACAACGCAACAGCCACGTCCCAAAACGCTCGCTCCCTCTCGGGTTCGAGCCCAGGCGATGGATACGAAAAAGCCCGGCTACCGTAGTAGTCGGGCTGTTGTGCTTGAAGCGGACAACGGGGCGTCTGCGTATCCGCTTCGCGGATCCGCACCGGCTTCGGCCGCCTGCCGGCGACCTCGCCAGCTCGCTACAAACGCTCCGCGTTTGCTTAACGCTCGCTCCCTCTCGGGTTCGAGCCCAGGCGACGGGTACGAAAAAGCCCGGCTACCGTAGTAGTCGGGCTGTTATGCTTGGAGCGGACAACGGGGCTCGAACCCGCGACCCCAACCTTGGCAAGGTTGTGCTC